>NZ_QGLK01000007.1 GCF_003202755.1 Bifidobacterium asteroides | reverse complement strand
ACACTACGGCACCGCCATCAACTGGAACGAGTTCCACACACCAGTCAGATACCCCAACACCACACTCTGACCAACACACAACCAAACCCACACACAGAACCTAAAACAACGCGTTTAGTTCCTATAGGCCTAGGTATGCCCTTAGCGCATACGAATCGTACTTTACAATAACTTTTGACTTATTGCATCTTTTGTCAATAATTTATGGAAGACTTTTAACCGTCACGCAAGCAATACTTGTATTGCGTCTCAGTGTAAAGTTCGCTGTAGCTTTTCGCGTTGTGGATTCGTATGGTGCTCGGGGTTTCGTCGGGCTGTGGATTGGGGTTGGGTATGGCTGGTGAGTTTCTGTCCCTTGAGGGTGTCTCCTATCATTACGGTTCGGGCGGGGCCGGCATCACCGACGTGTCCCTGCAATGCCCGCCTGGGTCGTGGACGGCGATCATGGGGCCCTCGGGCGCAGGCAAGTCGACCCTGCTGAATTGCGCCTCGGGCCTGCTGCCGGTCGACCAGGGCTTGGTGCACATCGGGCAGCATGACCTGGCCCGGATGGGAGAGGCCGACCTGACACGTGTCAGGCGTGACCTGATCGGGTTCGTGTTTCAGGACTACAACCTCGTCGAAGCGTTCACATGCCTGCAGAACGTGATGCTGTCCTTCCTCTTCGGCGGGCCGCGCATCGAGGTCGACGACGCCGTGCGGGCCCTGCAGGCGGTGGGTCTGGATGGTTTCGCCGACGTCTATCCCTCGGACATGTCGGGCGGGCAGCGGCAGCGTGTGGCGGTGGCCAGGGCTTTGGCCTCGAGGCCCTCGGTCGTCTTTGCCGACGAGCCGACGGGCGCCCTGGACACCGCCGGCTCCCAGCTGGTGCTGGACGCCTTCGGCCAGGTGGCAGCGCGGGGGTCCACGGTGCTGATGGTGACCCACGACCCGGATGTGGCGGCCCGTGCTGGCAGCACCGTGTTCCTGGTCGACGGCCGCATCCACTCGGTGTGGTCGGGCTGCACGGCCGAGCAGCTGGCCATGCACCTGGCCGAGACCACGTTGAGCGGGGCCGACCGGTGAGCGCGGGCATGGCCTCCCCGGCCCAGCAGGCGAGCCGACCCTGGCGCAAGCGGCCAACAAGGGCCAGCCTGTCCTTCTCCCTGGTCAGGGCCCACCGCTCCTCCTACTGGATCATGTGCCTGGCCGTGTTCGCCGCCACGACCCTGTCCTGCGCGACCCTGCAGGCACGTCAGGCGGGCCTGGCCTACGACGGCCTGCACGGCCTGGAGGGCCTGAACGCCTACCACCGCATTCTGACCAAGGCCTACTACGACCTGGCATTGAACACTGTGTCGCTGATCGCGCTGGTGTTCTGCCTGCTGGTGACGGTGTTCCTGGTCCTGTCATCGGTGTCCTTCCTGGTCCAGGAAAGGCGCCGGGAATACGGCCTGATGCGGCTCAACGGCGCCTCGGGCAAACAGGTCGTGGCCATGGCCCTGCGAGAGTTCTCCCTGCCCCTGGCCCTGGCCGACGCCGCGGGATGCCTGGCCGGATCCCTGCTGACCGTTCCTGTGGGCATGGCCTTCATAAGGGCCATGGGCACCACGGACATCGACCTGCTCTTCCACCCCAGGGCCCGCCTGTGGGTGGCGGCCGTGGCCTTCGCCCTGATGATGGCGGTCTGCCTGCTGGGCGTGTGGCTGGCCACGCGCAGGTTCGGGGCCGAGACCTCCCTGAAGCTGATGACACAACCGGCCGTCAAGGACAAAAAGGCCAGCCGGTTGCGGATCGTATGCTCCCTGGCCCTGTTCCTAGCCTCTATCACGGTCGCCTTCATGCCGGTCGACCGCTCGGAGTTCTACGACCGGCTGCTGGGCTTGATCGTCCTACTGATAATCACCGTGTACGTGGCCGCCCCCCTGCTGGTCCCCCCGGTAGCATCCCTGCTGGGCCTGCTGGCCGAAAAAACCGCGGCCGGACCGGGCCTGCTGGCCCGGCAACGGGTCCGCAGGGGCAGGGCAGGCGCCACGGCCATAGCGTTGCCGGCCATGATGGCGCTGACCATTCTGGTCTCCTTCATCCTCATCATGCAGGCGGGCCGCATGAGCTCGGTGGTGCTCAGCATCGAGCCCATGAAGGCCGACGTGGTGGCCTCCTCGGACGACCTGTCCCAGGCCGGCAGGATCTCGCGCACGCTGCAGGGGCTCGGACGGGAGGTCGGCACAGCCGACATCTACCAGACCCAGCAATGGGTCCTGACCGACAAGCACGGAAACATCCAGATGGACACCTTCCCCCAGGTCACCTGGGCCCAGGCCCGTGACCTGGCCGACCCCAGCCACAAGGACACCGCCCCCAAGGTGCTCCAGGGCAGCCTGGCCGACCTGGGCGCCGGCAAGGTGGCCATAAGCAGAGCATACGACAACCAGCGCAAGCCGGGCGACACGATCACCCTCATCGACCGCCACGACAAAAGACACCAGGTCCAGGTCGTGGCCGTCATCGAGCCGCCCAAGACCACCCCCCACGTGAACATGGACATGCTCACGACCGAGGATGGCCTGCCCAGGGAGGGCGAGAACGGCCGACTGTACGCCTACATCACCGCCCGCGACCACACCCAGGCCGACGACATAGCCCAACAGATAAGGGACACCACCCACAAGATCACCGCCTTGAACAGGCAGGACTTCATCGACGACTACATCAAGACCAGCATCAAGGAGCAGCAGGGAACACCGCTCATGATAGCCGGCGGCACCATCCTGGCCCTGATATTCCTCGTCCAATCTATAGCCATAGGAATCAGCGAACGACGCATGCAGAACCGGCGCCTCAACCAGATGGGCGTCACCCGCGGCGCCCTCGCCTGGTCAGCGGCCATCGAGACCACACTCGACGTCACCGCCGGCATCATCCTCTCCCTCGTCGCCGTGGCCATCACCGAGGCATCCGTGGCGATAAGCTTCGTCCGGGACGGGGTCGGCATACAACACACACCCATCATCGCAGACATCTTCCTACCCATGTCCCTCCTGCTCCTGGCCGTCGCCATAGCCACCACCATCCTCTGCACACGCCTCACCCACAAGAACCAACCCACAAAACACTAGAGGCCAGGCCAACCATGAACTTTATCCACGTCGTCAGGAAATACATGCCGGGGCACATTCTTGCATACACGGCAAGCCTTCTGCTGGGAATCCTCGCACAAGCGGTCGTCCTGCTGCAACCACAGCTCAGCGGAGCCCTCATAGACGGCGTGCAACAACACAAAGCAATCGTATTAATCGCGGTGCAATTGGGAATACTGTTCATTCTTGGCGCTGTATTGACAGCAATCCGGCCTATAGGAACTAAACGCGTTGTTTTAGGTTCTGTGTGTGGGTTTGGTTGTGTGTTGGTCAGAGTGTGGTGTTGGGGTATCTGACTGGTGTGTGGAACTCGTTCCAGTTGATGGCGGTGCCGTAGTGT
>NZ_QGLK01000006.1 GCF_003202755.1 Bifidobacterium asteroides | reverse complement strand
GGGCTATAGGAACTAAACGCGTTGTTTATGTTGGGGGTTTGGCCTTGTGGCTGTAAGCGTGTTGGGTGGTTGTTAATAGGTCGGGTTGTTAATAGGGGTCTTGCAGGGGTGCCCGTTCCTGTTCGATTGGGGAATGAGAACCAGATCGAAGAGGGCCAGGCATTGCCCCATATGCCATGGGCGGATGCGCAAGCATGGGCGCAACAGATCAGGCACGCAGCGCTGGATGCGTCCGTCCTGCTCGATCACGTCCACCGCGCGCAGGCAGGACCGGGCCCGCGCCGCGCAGTTGAGGGAGTTCCCGGACTGGCCGCTGACGGGCAGGACCCGGGAACAGATGGGGGCCATGGGCGCCAGGGCCTGGCGTAAACGGGTCGGCTGGTGCTGGAACATCAAGCCGGCAATCACACCGGACGGGGTGGTCCATCACACGCTCATGGCCGACGGCACGTATATGGCACACGGCTGGTGCCTCCTGATAGCGATCGACGGGCAGACGGGCCAGGTCATCGACCGGCAGTGGTGCCATCAGGAGAACACGGCGGCCTACACGGCCCTGTCCTCCCGCATCCCCGGGCCCGACGTGCTCATCACCGACGGCCTTCGCGGCGTGCAGAAAGCCTGCCATGCCTTGCTGGCCGGGCACGCGCATCCAACGCTGCCTGGTGCACGTGCAACGCAACACCAAAACCGACCTGACACTCAAACCACGACTTCAGGCCGGCAAGGAACTCAAGCGACTCTCCGACCAGCTCACCCGGGTCCATACCATCGAGGAAGCGGTGCGTTGGGGTGAGGCCTTGAACGCCTGGCACGAAAGATGGAAAACCCTCATCGACGAACGCACCATGGCCAAGGACGACCCAGCCAACCCCAAAGCCAGCCACCAATCCTGGTGGTGGACCCACCAGGAACTCCGCCGCTGCTACCGCAGGCCCGAACACCTCTTCCAAGACAGGCAGCTCTTCGCCTTCCCGGAACCCGAACTCACCGCCGGCGGGCCAGTGGAACGCACCACCAACCGGCTGGAAGGAGGAGTCAACCCACCCATCAAACGCACCCTCCTGCAACACCACGGCCTACCCGAGAGCCACATGGGACGCGCCTGCGAACGGCACTGCTACACGAAAACCGACAACCCCGACCCCGCCAGCCTGATCAGGGACGAACACCAGCAGCCACAACCAGCACCCAAACGGGAAACCAGACAGGAACAGGACGAGCCCGAACACTACGGCACCGCCATCAACTGGAACGAGTTCCACACACCAGTCAGATACCCCAACACCACACTCTGACCAACACACAACCAAACCCACACACAGAACCTAAAACAACGCGTTTAGTTCCTATAG
>NZ_QGLK01000005.1 GCF_003202755.1 Bifidobacterium asteroides | reverse complement strand
CAGTGTGCTCCTCTCTTCTCGACGACGGATTTCCCGGTCTTCCTGCTTCTCTCAAAGTAGACAGTAGCCCATTGTTACACCGACTTTGCGCGGTTATCCACAGGATAGCGTGTTGTATCTGCGCCGAATGTGAATAACAGTGATGTAATTTGTGGATAAGTAAAGATGCTCTTTCTCCCTCTATGACAGGGTTTGCACAGGGTATGGAGCGGTTCTCGCCAGCTGGATGGCGGGGGCTCGTTTGACTCCGTCCCGGCTCATGTGTACCGTGATATAGCTTGACTCATAACGAGCCGTACTCGAGTATGTCTACACACGGGAGCAACGAATTATGAAGAGGACATTCCAGCCCAACAATCGCCGTCGTCACATGAAGCACGGATTCCGCGCTCGCATGCGCACCCGCTCCGGTCGCGCCCTGATCAACCGCCGTCGGGCCAAGGGCCGTCGGACTCTCTCCGCCTGAATCGGATCCTAATTCCTTTTCAGAAGATGGAACGGCTGAGGAGCCACCGGGAGTTCACGGCGGTGCTCAGGCGACGCCATCGGGTCAGCAGCCGGGATCTGGTCATACATTATTTGGTACCCGGATCTGACCGGACGGTGACCTCACTGTCGGCGACATCGGCTGCGAGCGAAGGGCGGCATGACATCCTGCCTACAGGCAGACGCCGCATGGGGCTCGCTGTATCCAAAAATGTGGGCAAGGCCGTGACCAGGAACAAGGTCAAGCGCAGATTCAGGCAACTTGCCGGATCCAAGGAGGACCTGCTGCCATCCTCTTGTGATTTGGTCATGCGTGCCAAACCCAGCGCTGCTAAAGCCACCTACAAGCAGTTGGAGGAGCAAGTGGACAGGCTCTTCCGTGACCTTATGCTCAAGACCGGAAAGACTGCCAGCGGTCTCTATATACAGGGACAGTCAGATCCGCAGTCCACCGGGTCCAAGCGTCAACCGGTTCAAGGGCCGGAAGTTACAGAAGGATGCCGAGCATGAGCGGCCTGGCTTCCCGGGCTCTGCAGAATGCAGTCCGCTGGTATCAGCACCACATTTCACCCTTGTCGCCGCCGATGTGCCGCTACTACCCGACTTGTTCCCAGTACGCTTTGACCGCTCTGAGGCGGTTCGGGGCCTTGCGTGGAACCATCCTGGCCGTCCTGCGGTTATTGCGTTGCACGCCCTTTAACAACGGCGGAATCGATGACGTGCCCCAAAGGTTTTCCATCTTCTATCGGTTCTCGTGGTCCAAGGCTCATGAGGAGGCCCGGCTGACCCCCATGGCCCCAGACAAGGAGACGGCCTGACAATGTTCCAAAACAACGACACTTTCACTTTCGATACGGGCATATACGGCTTCTTCTACAAGATCCTGTACCCGATCGAATGGCTCATGACCTACATCATGACCTACTGCCACAAGTTCCTGACCCTGATCGGGTTCCATAAGGGTCCCGGCGTGGCCTGGGCGCTCTCGGTAGTGATGCTGGTGCTTGTCGTCAACCTGTGCGTGCTGCCGCTCTTCATCAAGCAGCTGCGATCCATGCAAAAGATGCAGGCTCTGCAGCCCAAGCTGATGAAGATCCAGAACAAGTACCGCAACAAGAAGGATCCAGCCAGCCGAGAGGCTATGAGCCGGGAAACAATGAAGGTCTACCAGGATAATCATGCCAACCCCATGGGGTCCTGTCTGCCAATGCTGGTCCAGGGGCCGGTCTTCATGACCATGTTCTACGTGCTTTCGGCTGTGCCCTTCATCGCCCGGGGTAAGCGGGCACCCCTTGGAGCCTTCAATCGACAGGTGGCGCGAGAATTCGAAGAGACCACCTTTTTCGGGCTGCGGATTTCGGACAACTTCATGTCCGCCCAGGGTGCGGGCCGCATAGTCATTGTGGTCTTTATCGTGCTCATGTGCCTGGCCATGTTCTATTCACAGTTCCACAACGTCCGGCGGAACATGCCTAGATCGGCCATGCAGGGGCAGCAATACAAGATGCAGCAGATGATGGCCTTCATCTTCCCGGTCATGTACATTTTTTCCGGCATCTACTTCCCCTTCGCCGTGCTGATCTACTGGCTGACCAACAATCTTTGGAATCTGGGCCGAACCCTCTTCCAGGTCCGCCATATGCCCACTCCTGGTTCGCCGGCCGCAGAGAGCAAGGAAGAGCGAGATCACCGCCATGAGAATGCCCGCCGCAAGCGCCAGGGGCTGCCCTCGTTGGAGGAGGAGCAGTTGATGGAGGCCAAGAGGTTGGAAGAGGAAGCCCGCAACAACAAGAACATCTCCCACCAGCGTTCCCAGCCCCATCGCAAACGTCGCGGCCGTTGATGCGGCTACTGGCAGTGGCGGCCGGCGTGGTGATCCGGCTTTCGGTCGGGCGAATACTGGAGTAATCTGCAATCATCACGTCCGTGTATCCTCAATACTGGACACTCGATTGGTGACCAGGAATCCAGTGGACCTGAGGTTATGAATCGGATGTAAACGCGTGTAAGGAGAGCATAGATGTCTCAGTCTCTGGACCAGGGAAAGACCATCGAGCAACTCAATGAGGAAGCGGATGTCGCCGCCGACTATCTGGAGGGGTTGCTGGACATCGTCGATTACGAGGGCGATATCGAGATGGGGGTGCGCAACCACCGTCCAACCGTGCAGATTGTGGCTGACGACGATACGGACATTAAGCATCTGATCGGCAAGGATGGCGAGGTGGTCGATGCTCTTCAACAGCTGACACGCTTGGCCGTCCAACAGAAGATAGGGGAGCGCTCCCATCTGATCGTGGATGTAGACGGCTTCCTGCGGCGCAAGCGCGAACATCTTCGCGAGCAGGCCCTGGATGTGATTGACGAGGTTCGAGAGACCGGCGATCCAGTCAATATGAAGCCTATGAACTCCTTTGAGCGCAAAATCGTTCATGACATGGTTCGCGAGGAGGGGCTGAAGTCACGCTCCCATGGTGAGGAACCCCACCGTTACGTCACCATCTACCTGAAAGCCAAGAGCGAAGATGAAGACCTGCCTGACGATGTTGTGGACGAGCCAGTCGGGTATGATGCTCCGCTGGACGTGGATGAAACTGATCAGGTCGACGATTCGGTTGACTACGAGGCTGATGACGATCCTGCGGATGCTGATAGGAAGTGACTGGGAAGCCACACAGGGTTATGCGTCGATGAAGTATTTATGACGTTGGCCTTTTGGATTGGTCCACTGTCTGGCGCGGTCAGACTGTCGAAATCTATTGTGCTATCTTCCAGTGCTTTGTTTTTTGGCAGGTGTGTAGTGTTGTCTGGCTGATGATGGTGCTTAGTTTGTCATGCTGCTTAATTCGAATTGCTCTTGGTTGATGATTCTCTATCAGAGACTACCCCTCATGCTGTTTCGCTAGGATACAGGTGTATGACTCTCGACGCTCTTTTGCGGTTGAAAACTATAAGGTGGTAACGGTCTTAGAAATGCAGCTGTTTTCGATTCTGGCATGGTGAAATCCCGATGGATATGAGACTGCATCTGTCGTTGACTTTGGTTTTGACTGACTAGACGTGGAAAGTGAACGTGAGGAGTTGAAATGGCCGTTGTGGATGATGAACTGAATGATAGTCCCCTCTTGAGGCAAGTGCTCGGTGATGCTCTGGTACCCATGCAGCGTTTTCACGACAAGCTCTTACGCGAAGGTGTGGAGAAGGGCATTATCGGCCCTCGCGATGAAGACATTATTTGGGAGCGGCACATACTTAATTCAGCGGCTATTGTGCCTTTCGTGCAAGAGCGATTGAACACTGACAGTCACACGGCAACTGTGGCGGATATAGGTTCTGGTGGGGGCTTCCCAGGTATTGTGCTGGCTGCCTGCCTTCCGCAGTGCAATGTTGTTCTTGTCGAACCAATGGAGCGGCGTGTAATTTGGCTGCAGGAAGTCATTGATGAGTTGCACCTGACTAATACGGTTGTGCTTCGCAAGCGTGCAGAGGATCTGATTCCACAATCCTTCAAGGCTTCGATGAGGCACAACAAAAAGGGTCTACAGAGTCGCCGTCACGGTCGTCGTCGAATCGAGGAACAGCCTGTTTCCGATAACAGCCGTGGCGGTTCTTTAACCTCGGCCGTAGCCAGGAATGCTGACAGCCAACAAGATGTAAATGCCCATGACTCTTCAACGGTGACGGGTGAAGCAGGTTTAGCGGACCCCCAATCCAATCTTTCAATTCCACAGACTTTTGATGTCGTGACATGCCGAGCTGTAGCCCCCATGACTAAGCTCGCCGGATGGACCCTACCTCTTTTACGATCGAGAGGTCAGCTTATTGCGCTTAAGGGTCGTTCGGCGCAAGCGGAGCTCGATAAGGCAGCCAAAGAGATAAAAAAATGTCATGGAGAGAATCCACGGGTTTGCCTAGCTCCAGTCGCACCCGGCCTTGAGGATACTCACGTGGTTCTCGTGGACAAGCACTAAAGTACGACGCTGATAGCTTTATTAAATAACTTTGGTGTCTGAGATACGACCCAATCAGAAGATATGAATAGGCTAAATAAGATAATAAATCATCAGTATTTAACATAGAGCCTTCTTGAAAGCATGAGTAAAGATGACTGATTAAGCTCTACCAGATTTAGTAGGTCTTTTCCAGACAGCAGCTTAGCTGATGATCAGTCGACATGAATGGAATGTTGGGCTAAGGGGGAAGCAAGCACGTTGGTGATTTATATTGTTTGCCTAGGTGTGCTTCCAGCTCGAAACTTTCTAGTTTTTTGATACTTAAGATTTAAAACAGTGCAATAGATAACAGATAGAATAGAGTATATCTCATTATATTATTTGAAATGAAGATATCCTGCGTTGTGAATATTATGCACGTCACTTTGCCTCTTTAGTTTTGTTGGGCCGGAGATATCATTGCATCCTGATTTTGTTGTCCAAGCAGTATTAGACTGTTCGTAGGATGTTTTATCTCAGAATTAGGTATACCGCCATCTTTCTATTGTTGGATTAACCGTCTCAGGAGATGTTGTATTTTGGAAGCTGCAGGATCCATGCGCTTATATGCTTCATGTACTAGATCGTCGTAACTATGCATTTCTTGCTGTACTCATTTATGTATTACCCTTACTCCAAAGGGGTTTATTGTGTCTATCCTACGTGACGACTTTTGCGGTTTCTTATTAATATTAGTAGAGGTATGACAGATTCTTGCGTATGCATGAAGCTTGCATGATTTATCGATTAATCAGCTAAGACTAAGTCTTTAAAATAGTCCTGAGAGCGGCAATACCTCTGCTGTGTGGGGTAAAGAGGTAAAGGGATCGAGCTATAGGAGAGCTAGTCACCAATTTCAGATGTGTCCACGAAAGGATGTTTCACGTGAAACATTATAAAATGTAGGTTTATTTTGATCAGCAACAATGAAACCAGACTTCTTTGATTGCAGATGTGACTGATCCCAAAGACCTAGTAGACTGCTGTGAGTACGTTATACAGGAACATACGTCCATCTGTAACTACTACTTCTAAGGCATCTCTGAATATTACAATATTCAGCCTGCGCTTTCATTGGATGCTTTATATGTAGAGATAGATCGTAATGTTTCACGTGAAGCGGTCAGCTCAGAATGAAGCAATCAGGATTAGTGTTATTGAAGTTAAGGCAAAAGGATGTTGTAATGTCTTATATATCTTCTTTAGAGAAAGGTTGTCAAGGGCTCTACTTCTTAGATCCTTTTCTTCAACCATAATCACACGAAGTAAATATAGTGCTGATTGATATATTGAAGCCTTTTGTTTAACAACATAAAAACTAATTCTTAAAATTGAATATTAGGTTCTGTTCTGTTGATCCGTCAGCAGTTATCGCTGGTAGGCGAACCAGACTACGAAAATAAAATAGACAAAACCAAGTCGCCCAATTACGTCAGTCGACAATTAACGGGGTAACGATACTTCCAGACAATATAGATGTTTCACGTGAAACAGCATATTGCCGCACAGTTGTATGAGGTTTGTAGTTCAAAGGTTTAATTTGAGAGTTACAGCAGCATTTATAATAGCTATCCAACAGGTGGATCAAATCATTGACTATAGCCATGAATGGTGCTGTTTAATTTGGTGACGTAGTTCATTTATCAATTTGCTGCTAGTAAGTTATGCACAATTTTGACTTGACGGTTGAATTATCCACATCGTCGTTTGTAGACGATGGCATGGGATGTGAAGCGTCAGACTTGTCAATGATCACAAGGTAAATCTAATAATCTAGGAGAAAGGTCAGCTGCTGTGACTTGATTGGATCTATCCACACTTATCCACAGTTATGAACAGTGACCGTGTATAACTATCAGCTATTTTGACATGTCCAACTAGGACGGGAAAATTGAATGGTTATCAAAAGGAGGAAGGTTCGTGACCGCATCGAAGAAGGTGAAACCCGTTTCTAGAAATACCCCGGATGTCGGTGAGAAGTCCAAGCCGAACGCATCAGGTATGGAGTCGGCAACGGATATCCTGACTCGCATATTCGCTGACGGGACTGGCTCGGTGTCTGGTGCGGAGATGGCAGATCTTTCTGCGCGCTATCAGGCCTTACGCCAGGCTGAATTCCCTCACCCTTCAAAAACACGCTTCATTGCAGTTGCAAATCAAAAAGGTGGTGTAGGGAAAACCACGACAACTGTCAATTTGGCATGTGCATTTGCTGAGTTCAACGAACGTGTATTGGTAATCGATATGGATCCACAAGGTAACGCTTCTACCGCATTGGGGGTAGCTCATGAATCCGGGACTCCATCAACATATGATGTGCTCGAAGGGCGTCTCGGTATTGACGACGTTAAGGTGGTTTCCCCTGGATTCCCCAACCTTGAGGTTGTCCCGTCTTCTATTGATCTAAGTGGTGCTGAGCTGGAAGTTGCGGATATGCCCAACCGCAATCAGCTCATGAAGAAAGCGGTTGCCGACTATCTTAAAATCTGCCACCAGCATTATGACTATGTTCTGGTTGATTGCCCTCCTAGTCTCGGATTATTAGTTCTGAATGCCATGTGTTCAGTTAATGAGGTATTGATCCCTGTGCAAGCTGAGTACTATGCTCTTGAAGGACTGCAACAATTGCTGCATACCATAGGACTTGTTCAGCAAAGCTATAATCCTTATCTCGTAATCTCAACCATGTTGTTGACTATGTACGACAGGCGGACGTTGCTCAGCAAAGAAGTGTTTGATCAAGTCAAGGAACATTATCCAGAGATTGTGCTTAACACGACCATCCCGCGTTCCGTCAAGATCTCTGAAGCTCCCAGCTTCCAGCAAAGCGTTGTTACCTACGACCCTAAAGGAGCTGGTGCTATCGCTTATGAAGAGGCGGCGTTAGAAATCGCCCAGAGATCCGAGCAAGTACTGGAACATATTGCCAATAGAAGACAGGGGGAGTGAGGACATGACAAGCCGTTCACGGTTAGGCAAGGGCTTGGGGGCTCTGTTTCCCGCCCTGCCAGGTGAAGAAGACGAAACCAATGCCGACAAAGGTCAGCAACAAGATAACAAAGTACCGAATTCCGGCAACAAGCAGCCCACTCTTCAAGGCTTGGGTGCAGAACCAGACGGACATCATCGCACAGAGACGGACGTCTCGGAAAAAGATGGAGCCAAAGGAGAACGCAGTACAACGCATTCGGGCCGTGCAAGCTCTCAACAAGCAGCTTCGGTAAAGTCTTCTGAGAGCGGTCGTACACGTTCCACCATGGGACAAAAGCGTGTCAGCATTTCCGAGTCGCTCAACGTAGATGTTTCACGTGAAACATCTGCTTCGAAGAGGACTACCAAGCGTCGGTCAGTCCCGTCCATCAGCAGCCTGGAACACCCAAGTGATCTATTCTTCGGCCCTACGACGACAAATGTTTCACGTGAAACATTGCCGATGATGGAATCAAGTAAGGCTGTCGATCCTCGGACAAGAAAGACTCAGCAAAGCGTTAACCGCACACCTATTGTTGGGAATAATACTGAGCCGACTAATGCGACAAAGGGCAATAGCCAAGAGGAGCTGAAACCCGTCCAAGGTGGGTACTTGGCCGAGGTGCAGGTGGACGATATTAGGCCAAATGCTCAGCAGCCGAGACAAATCTTCGATGAAGATGAACTGTTGGAGCTTTCCCGTTCAATCAAGGAAGTTGGTGTATTGCAGCCCATAGTGGTGCGAAGATCACCTCTTGTAGACGGTCCAAGAACTATCGAGAATAAGACAATCTCAGTTGACGGCGCGAGAAGCAAATCCACGGCATTTGATAGTAAGACCGGTGAGGAACAATCTAGTCAGCTTTCAAATCAGGGCGAAACGGGTCCGAAACAAACAACTCATTATGAAATCATAATGGGTGAGCGTCGTTGGCGTGCTACACGATTGGCTGGGCTGGATACCATACCTGCAATTGTGAAAACAACGGGCGACGACACCATGTTGCGCGATGCCTTGCTTGAGAATCTCCATAGAGTGGCTCTTAATCCGTTGGAAGAAGCAGCCGCTTATCAGCAAATGATTGATGAGTTCGGCTTGACACAGGACGGTTTGTCTAAGTCGATCTCCAAGTCCAGACCTCAGATCACGAACACGCTCCGATTGTTGAAGTTGCCCCCGAGCGTGCAGAAAAAAGTAAGCTCAGGCGTATTGTCAGCTGGGCATGCCCGAGCCTTGCTTACTTTGCCGGATGAAAAGTCTATGACTGCTCTGGCGGACAAGATTATTGCTGAAGGTCTGTCGGTAAGATCTACTGAGGAACTTGTCGCCTTGCAGACTGGGCAGGCGAAGAAGAGCGCAAAGAAGCCTAGGGTAAACGCCTGGGCTGATAGTCCTGTACGCCAGGATCTGGAAAGTCACTTTGATACCAAGGTGGCCATTAAGGGCACTAAAAACCACGGGAAAATAGAAATCGTATTTTCTTCGCCTGAAGACATGGACCGAATCGTTGCCATTCTTTTGGAAAAGAATCAATCTGCCAGCAATGACAGTCATTCAGGTGATAGAGGCTGGATTTGATTCCATTCTGAAAGTGAGACTTCAGGATTTGCTTATCCAAACTTTGCCGTCAAAGTGAGCGATTGGTTCGTAACCCAATCGAGTTTAGTTTGAGCTGATGAGCAATCGCTGAATTTGTCTTAGGACCAGAATGATTGGGCATCATAGGTATGTTCCATTCACTGATCAGATATATCAGTGCTGAAAAGTTCGATTAATCAGCATGAAGCTGGAAAATAGCCAGCCGGCAGGCAGTTGGATTGTGAATCGCTACAGACCTGGTTACTCAGGTCATTTTGTCGGGTAGCTATATCTAGTCGTATCGGTCTCTCGCCTTCATACTTGTCAGTAGTGTGATGGGTACATTCAATCGAAAGATATGCAGTTAGTCGTTGTTGGCAAGCCACCTATTCGGCCATGATGGAATTGTTGTTTGTGCGTTTGTCATCTGGTAGGTAATAAGCCCTTGCTTTTGTGCGGCTTTTTACAGAGGTTGGCCTTAGCCGTTGAGATGAGGTGACAGATTCGTGCAGCGCAACCTTAAGAATTTTCAGTTGTGGCGTTAGAAGGAGGTGACCTCTGTTGTGGCAAGTTGCATCAGTGGAAAGTAGCTTGTGTCAGCAGAGGATAATGTGAGCAGCTGTAGGGTAGGGAATGTTCCTGTTGAGTAGGGTGTCCGGTGGATATTAATGGAGAACAAAAGGAAACTAAGTATAGGCAGCTGCGCATAATCGATAAACGAAGTGCCTGGCAATTGTAAACTGCCAGGCACGTAAATTCTTGTTTGCCGAGGCGCGTATCAAGCCCTATCGGTTATCCAAATTCGTAAGATACTCCTGAGCATCTAAAGCAGCACGGCAACCCATGCCAGCAGCGGAAATGGCCTGACGATAGATCTTGTCGGTGACATCACCAGCGGCAAAGACCCCAGGTGTAGAAGTCTTCGTTGACCCACCTTCGACCAGGATATAGCCGTCCTGATCCAGATCAATTTGGCCATTAAGGAAAGCAGTCTGAGGAGTGAATCCAATGGCTACGAAGACTCCATTAGCTGGAATAGTGGACTGCTGGTCAGTGGCAGTATTGCGGACATCCAAAGAGGTTACGCCGCTATCGTCGCCGTTGATCCGAGTGACGACCGAATCAAGAAGGAAGTTGATTTTGTCATTTGCCTTGGCACGGTCCACCATGATTTTTGAAGCGCGGAAGCCCTGGCGACGATGGATCAGTGTAACAGAAGAGCCAAAACGGGTCAGGAAGTCCGCGTCACCCATGGCAGAGTCGCCTCCACCAACCACTACAATGGGCTTGTCCTTGAAGAAGAAGCCGTCGCATGTGGCGCAGTAGGATACTCCTCGTCCTGAGAACTCACGCTCGCCGGGAATATCCAATTTACGATATTGCGAGCCAGTGGTGATGACGACGACTCGAGCTTGATATTCTTCGCCGCCATCGGTGGTGATCCGTTTGACGTCTCCGCTCAAGTCAACTGAGACGACATCATCGTATTCAATCTGAGCACCAAAATGTTCGGCCTGATCACGCATCTGATCCATAAGATCGGGGCCGAGCACTGCTTTAGGGAATCCAGGGAAGTTCTCTACTTCCGTCGTGTTCATAAGCTGACCGCCAGGTGTTAGGGCTCCTGCAATAACGAGTGGAGCATATCCAGCCCTGCTAAGATAAATGGCAGCGGTGTAACCTGCTGGTCCGGACCCTATAACAATCGCATCATGAACAGTTTGCTTCATAACGCTACTGTATCTATTCAGGATGACTGAGTCACATGCGGTGGGCGAAAAAGAGCGCTTGTTAGCTCACAGTAAGCTCGGTTCTGACAGGGGCAGGCTATTCTTGAACCATGGAGAAAACTGTGATAGTCGCCATCCTAACCAATCTTGGGACGATTCTGGTGCTGATCTGGTTTATGCTCCGAGTTGATCGATTGCTGCGGGAGCATCCCAGCCATCAAACAGATGATAAGAGCGAGGATGACAGCTGGCATAGCTGGCGTTTTTGGAATCCTCCAAGCCCTGATGACAACAACGACGAGTTGGGCGCCGATTCTCTGACAACAGACAAAAGCCTTGGGGCTGATGAAGATATGACTGCTAGGAGTGCCGGCCGGTGTTCATCATCAACTCAGGAAGAAACTGTTGAAAGTTCTTCGCGCGCTTCAAACAAGAGCGAGGAAAGCAAAAGAAACAAGTAAGGAATATCTAGCTAGGCCGTAGGCAGCTCAATCATGGTGGGGTACTGTTTCAATTGTTTGTTTGATCTTACGAAAGTATGGTCCTTCAACAAAGACGGATGCGCCTGTAATATGTATCCACTGATCTGCAAGGTCTCTATGGGCTCTTATTGATGGCTTTGGAGCGGTCGCGGGGGAGCGAACCGGTCGTAAGCGATATGACGCGAAAGATGAATTCAGATAGGAAGATCGTGTTCTCAGCGATGAGGACCAACAAATTACGGTTAATGAATTGACGCAACAATGCCAGTGACGGAATTGCGATTTACTGGTGCGGACTTAGCTTTCGTTCGAAGTTCTTGATGCCATAGTAGCGATGACTCGATTCTCGAAGGCAGAAAAGCAGTGATGTCTACACCTTATATGTAGTCAAGTCAGCTTGATAAACATCTTGGTAAAACCATTCCGTGCCGATTGGTGCAGAACTCCCTATGATTGCTGTCCTAGAAAGGTTGTATTCATTTTTATCTGACCCATTGCTTTATTAGACTCGCACTTTTAACTGGCGGGATTCGCTGCCGGTCATAGGCGTTGTGCCGTGAAATAAGTCGATCATCCCAGAATGTTTCACGTGAAACATTCGATATCGACCACGATTGCATGCATGGGTGTGGAGCGATACAGCAGTTTACTGTGAGTTGAGTTCCGGAGAATGACCGGCCATTCTGGCATCGGCTATTTATTAGACCGCCTCTCTTCTGCAGGTCAGCCTAGTCGACAATATAAAAACCGAGACTAGGTTGAGCAGACCTTTCAGTCAGTGTTAGCTTTGACTGAGCAGTGAAGGAGAAGTGGGGGTCAAGATTAACAGATAGAGGGAGTGGAATAACCGACGATGAGTGGTGACTGGTGAACAACTGACGTTTGGTGGCCAGAGGAGAATGATGATGAGAATAATGAACGCAGAATAGAGCATCGTGCTCAATGAGTACAAACTGTTAGTCCGTGTAGTGTGCTCATCTTGCGCACTATCTGCCCTGCCTGTATTCGCAGGCTACGTATATTGCAAGTCCGCGTGATGCATATTGCGCAATTTACACACCATGCATCATGCGGACTTTCCTCATGCTAACCGAATGGTAGGCAGAACCAGATAGGCTTTGGGATTTCAGTCGGTTCGTTTTTGATTCAAAACTGATTGAACCAATGCCGTGTATAGCTCTGGCAAGTTGTAGCCGGCCGCCTGGGCTGATTGGGGCAGAAGCGAGGTGTCCGTCATGCCGGGCGCCACGTTGGACTCCAGGAATTGCGGCTGACCTTGGGCATCAACAATGAAGTCGGTGCGTGAGATATCGCGGAGTCCCAAAGCCTGGTGGGCAGTCAGTGCAGCATCGCTCACAGCCTGTGTGGTCTTGGCGTCCAGTCGGGCTGGAACATAAAACTCCGTTGGGCCGGGGGTGGAACGAGCCTCGAAGTCGTAGGTGCCTGAAGGAGTCCAGATTTCGAGCGGAGGCAGAACCAAGGGATGTCCGTCGAATTCGAGGATGGAGACGGAGACTTCAGTGCCCGTGACAGCCTGTTCGATTAGAGCCACATCACCGTAGGCGAAGCAGTTGATCAACGCCTGAGTGAGCTGGCTCTGTTCAGTCACCATGGTGCAACCCATGGCTGAGCCACCCATGGTGGGCTTGATGAAGAGCGGGAGTCCCAGCGAACCTAGAAGCATATCGATAACGGGTTCGACTCCCAGCTCGCGGAACATGGACTCGGGCAAGGTCACGGAATGTGGCGTCTGCAACCCGGCCATGCGGACAACATTCTTGGCGATGGGTTTGCTCCAGGCGGTCCGGGAGGCCTTGGCCCGGGATCCAATGTAGGGCAGTTCCGCCATCTCTAAGACATCACGGATGGAGCCGTCTTCGCCGTTGGCACCGTGCAGCAGAGGCCAGACCAGATCAGGGCGGGTCGACTCATCGGTCAGGTAGGGCAGGAGCGAGCCGTCCATGTCGTGGACGTGGACCGTCCATCCGGCCTCTTCCAGGAATCCCTGGACTCGATGCCCCGAGCTGATTGAGACATCGCGCTCATGGCTGAGGCCACCGCAGATAACCAGGAGGGACTTATCGGCACGCTTGGTGGCCTTGCTCGCTAGGGAGAGGACATCGTCCATGGTGAACGGCGTGGCCTCACGAGTGGAGCGATGCGAGGTCCGCCTGGCTCTTTTGGCCGGTTCGCCAGCAGCCGTGGCCGCAGTGGTGGTTGCGGTGTTGGCCGGGCTGGCGACTGCGGTTGTCATCGCGCTCGCAGTTGTCTTGGCCTTGCCGGCTGCCGGAGTTTTGCCGCCGGTCTGCTGCCGTGGTGTCTTGCTGTGCTTGGCCGCCATGATTCAGCCCCTTTCCTTGCCGCTGTCGGGCTCGAACAGCCGGACGGTGGCGAGTTCATTCTCGATGACCGTTGACAGTCTGCGTATTCCCTCTCGGATCCGATCGGGAGTGGGGTAGCAGAAAGACAGGCGCATATGGTCCGCGCCCTCCCCGTTATCGTAGAAGGCTGTGCCTGACACGTAAGCCACCTTGGCGGTAATCGCCCTGGGCAGCATGTCCTTGGCGTTGAGCCCTTGGGGTATCTGCAGCCAGATGTAGAAGCCGCCCTTGGGCTTCAGCCACGAACAGTAGGGCAGATATTCCTTCAAGGCCTTATCCATGGCATCGCAGCGTTCCTTGTACATTCCCCGGTAGTCGTTGATCTGCGATTTCCAGTCAAAGTTGTCCAGATAGGTGGTGATGGTCATCTGGCTCATGTTGGAGGGGCAGAGAATGGCTGACTCGTTGGCCAAAACCAGCTTCTGTCGGATGCCGGGAGGTGCAACCATCCAGGCCACGCGCATGCCCGGAGCGATAATCTTGGAGAAGCTGCTCAGGTAGACAATGCCCTCGGAGTCGTAAGAGCGCAGGGCCGGATAGGTCTTGCCGTCGAAGGCCAGCAGTCCATAGGGATTGTCCTCCACTATGAGCACATGGTATTTTTTAGCGATCTCGATGACTCGTGGCCGCCGCTCGACGCTCATAGTGGCGCCGGCAGGATTGTGGAAGTTAGGTACGGTGTAGAGGAACTTGACTGCCTTGCCCTGGTGGCGTTGCTCCAGAATGGTTTCCTCCAGAGCCTCGGGAATCAGCCCGTCTCCGTCCATGGCCACGTTGACAACATCGACCTGGAAGGATTGGAAGACACCCAGAGCGCCCACATAGTTGGGCGCCTCAGCCAGCACCACATCGCCGGGGTCGCACATGATCCTGGTAATCAGGTCCAGTCCAGACTGGGAACCGTTGACGATAACCACATCATCCGGCTGGGCGTCCTTGATGCCTTCCAGCTCCATAATGGGCAGCACGTCTTCGCGCAGATGGGGATCGCCCTGCGCTGACCCATACTGCCAGGCCACCTGGCCCTTGCTCCGCAGCATGTCGCCGAGCTGGTCGGCCAACTTATCAAAGGGCATCCGGCCCAGGTAGGGCATCCCGCCAGCCAGTGAGACCACCTCAGGCCGATTGGCCACGGCGAAGAGGGCACGAATCTCGGATGCGCGCATCTGCTCGGCTCGTGTTGCATAGGAGCTATACCAAGGATCGTTCTTGATAACCTTGGACGCAATATTGGGATCATCCGCCATAACTGACTTCCGCCTTCCTGCCGCCGTTGTCTAAGGAAACTGTATTACCTGCGGGCGTTATGTAGGAGGAAAAATCCAACACATTACCATTTCGGTACACCCCATGATATCGGCATATGGATGGGTGGGCAGTCATGTCTGGCCGATGGGGTTCAAGGAGCTTGCAGGCAATTGTGGTTGACAGGTGGTCTGTGAGTCGACGTCGGGGTGATTCGCCTTGTTGCCGCCGACCCATAGTCATGCTCAGAAGGCTTGGACGGAAGTGAAGCGCAGGGTGTTTCCTGGCATGCCGTCCATGGGCACCCAGACGACCAGGTCCTGAGTCGTCACCGGCTCGCGTAGGGTGACCTGGGTGGTTCCTGAGGCATCGAAGCTGAAGTCGGCCAGCGGCTGTCCCTGGTTGGGCTGAGCTGCCGTGGAATTCGCATAGATTTGGGCGTGGCCGCCACTCTGAGGCGCGACGATGGTCAGGCGAGAGACCTCTTCTGGCTGGGTCAGATGCATATACCATCCATAACCCTGAAGGCCGGCAGGCTTGTTGAGGAAGAGCTGGCGACTGGTCTGATATGCCGTGGTGTTCTTGGGCTTGGGCGGATCGGGAACCTTTCCTGCCTCCTTATCAGCGTGGCTGACCTTATCGGTATCAGCATCTGCGCCAGCCTGAGCCTGATCATCGCCGTTGTCATTGCTGGAGGGAGTTGCTTCCTCGCTCTCATTGGTCTTGCCTGGGAAGGGCACGTTAGACATGACCGGCCAGCCGCCCTCACTTTTGCCGACTTTGGATCGTGACCCAGTAATGGTCGAGAGGGCCCAGACCAGGGCCACCACAACGATTACCGCCGCTATGGCAATAACCACTGAGCGAGTTGTGAAGCGACCGAACAGGCGGGTGTCAGCCATATCGGTATCATCATTCAGATCCTTATCCTGCTCATCGTCAGGAAGTACCGAGTAAGTCACCGGCACGGGCATGGAGTGGATTTCAGGTGTGAAGCTGGGGGGCAGGGGCTCCATGACTGTGGTCTGCTGCTCCTCCTCATCGAAATCAGTGTTCTTGGAGGAGCGGGCTGCCTGGGTAGGGGCCTTGGTCTTTTCAGAAGTAGCGGAGGAGCGAGGGTGTTCACTCCGGGCTGCGGGTTCTCCTTCACTTTCGACATGAGATTTGGCGGCCGCAGCGTCTGTTTGGCGCGTATGTGAACCTCTGCTGTCCTGTGAAGCGTTCAGGTTGGAGGTTGCCTTGGCCTGGTTGCTGCCGACTGCCGGACCGTTCTCCCCGCTGCTGGACTTGTGGAAGTCCCACTGGGAGAAGCCCCGTTCCACGGGATTGTTGGCAGTCACACCGTTGCCGCTGAGAGCCTCGGAGGGTTTACGCTGATTGCCTTTGACGGTCGGCACTCGTCCGGTCACAGCCTTGGACTCTTCCTCATACATGGCTGCGGGCCTGGCCGTTGTCGCCCTGAGTGCGCTCACATCCATGGCCTCCGTCTTGCGGGAGGAGCTGTTCAGCGAGCGCAGCCGCTGGCGTTCATCAAAGAGCGAGAAGAGATCGGTATCCGTATCCTCTGGATTGAGCATCTCGATCTCGCTACGGCCGGGGAAGAGCAGTTGGTTGGTCTTCCAATGCGGCTCATGGTAAGACACGGTTTGCGCGGCAGGCAGGGCCGAGGAGGTTAGACCTGCGGGAAGCGGGAGTACGTTCTTGGGATCCACCGGGCGCAGGGCCACAGCCTCGATGGAGGCACGGCCGTCCAGCTCGGGCCAGATCAGATCGCTGTCGGTCAGTTCCTCAGGCGGAACCCAGGGGCTGAGCAGGGCCGAAAGCTCCGCCAGGGTGACCAGTGGGACCGGTACGGCTCCCTGCTCATTAGCCAGCCCCAATCCACGCATGCAGATGATTCTGAACTCTTCCGGGGTCTGCTTGGGCAGTTTCTGCAGACTGGGCTGCCGCCCGTCCTGATCGGCCCGTCTGGTCAGCATGGCATAGAGCACACCGGCCAGCTCACGTATGGCATATTCCTCGTCCGTCAGTCCCATCTCAGTTGAGACCGACGGGTGTTCAAGCATGGGCGATATGGGGGCATCGGCCAGGGTGATCGAGGCTGGAGCCAGCCTGATGGTGCTCGTGGAGACCGCATAATCGACCATGCCGGCGGCATGCAGGGTGCGCATGGCCTCGGTGACCTCTCCCATGATGGTGCCGATGGCCCGGTCGCTGAGCGTTTCCCCGGCGGGTCCGTGCATGTAGTCCCTCAGGGACATGCCAGCATCGGGGGCGGTGACGATCAGGGAGACCTTGTCACGAGTGTGCAGTTGGTAGACCGGGGTGAAACGGCGGTCTTTGCTCAGCGCCAGGCTGGAGGCGTTGACGTTGATCCGGTCCATGCAGGTGGAATCCCCGGCGATGAAGAGCTGGCAGTCCCTATCCAGGACCTTGTCCTTGGCCCGCCAGGCGCTCAGACCGTTCGCGCGGCGGAGCAGGGTGACCAGGGTATATCTGCCGAGGATGGTGTCTCCGATATGCGCGTTCATGGTTGCCGAGCTCTCATCAGAAGTGGGGCGTCGCCTGTAGTCGACGACACCGTGGTGGACCTTGCTGTTCCTAGGTACAATCCTAACGGGTTGCGGGGTCGGAGGGGCCGGCGGAGGTCCGGCTATCGCGGATTCTCCATCAGTATCGAACTCAGGGGCCTCCTCAAGGTTCTCCAATGCTGCGTCTATGCCGGGCAGGGCGGAATCGGGGGAGGAGGAGTGCACCACCCTGACCGAGCGGTCGGCCAATCGGGAGGGTCGTCCTTGCAGAGCGTCCAGGCTGCGGACGGGGTGCCTGGCTGTCCTGCCCAGCCGACGGGCCAGGTCGAGCAGAAGCTGGATAAATTCTTCCGTGCGCAGGGCTACCAGGGTCACGGTATAGATAATTGCCGTCAGCAGGGTAATGACTATGCAGATGAGGAGCGCCTGCACCCAGCTCATGTGACCCTGCTGGCCCTGAATCCAGGCACCGACAAGATGGGTCACTGGAGTTTTGACCGTCAGGGCGGCTGCCAGGGCCAATCCTGCAGCCAGGAAAGCCTTGGCGTAGGTGATCAGAATCCGCCGCTCGTCCAGATTCCCCTGGAAGGGGCTGCGCAGCATGTGAGCCAGAACAGGGAAGCTGAGGAGATTGCTCAGGGACAAGCTCAGCCCTACCATCGCCGCCCAGTAACGGGGAGGTAACAAGCGTATGGATACCAAAACCAGTGCTACTTGGATGGTGTTGGAGACGGCCGCGAAGATGAAAGGATGCCGGCCATCCTCGAAGGCGTAGAAGGTGCGCTGAATGAGCAGGAAGGCGCTCGTGGGAACCAGCCCTAGGGACAGGGTTATCAGCGGTCCTGAGATAAGGACAGACTCATGGACGCTTACCGAGGGCAGCAGGGCTCGGGTAATGGGCACCGGAATTGCCAGGAGGACTGCGGCGAAGAAGAACATCACCAGTCCGACATTGCGCAGGGCCTGGCTCAGATCATTGCGGGCATCCCCTATGCGGCCGTCAGAAACCGCCTTGGACAGCTTGGGGAAGAGGGCCGTGCTGACTGAGACGGCTACCAGTGAGTAGGGCAGTATGAAGATGGTGTAGGCGTTCTGATAGGAGCCGTTGCCGGCAATGTCGAATGGGTTGCCCTCCAGGGGGGCGCCGTTGTTGATGCGGGCATTGACCACGTTGGCCAGCTGGTTGATGATGACCACGCACATGCTCCAGGCCGCCACCGAGCCCATGGATCGCAGGCCGATTCCTCGCAGGCCCCAGCGAGGACGATAGCGGAAACCGCTCATGATCAGGGGGATGAAGAGGACCAGCGCCTGGAAGGCCACCCCCGCGGTCCAGGCTCCAGCTGTCAGGGCCACCTTGCCGTTGTCCCAGAAGCCGACCGGCTGATTGCGGGCGTTGCCGAACAAGAAGATGAAGACCAGGAAGCCCAGGCAGCTGATAACGTTGGCACCCACCGAGCTCCAGGCGTATGCGGTGAACCGGCCCTTGGCGGCCAGGATCTGTCCCAGGACCGTGTAGAGCCCGTAGAAGAAGACTTGGGGCATGCACCAGAGAGTAAAGGAGTTGGCCAGCGCCCGCTGCGCGGGGTTCCACTTGGAGTTCAGATAGACGGTGGTCAGCACCGGAGTGCCCAGCATCAGCAGCAGCGTCAGCAGGGCCAGGAGGACCATGGCGACCGTGATCAGCTTGTTCAGCCGGTCTGCTGCGTCCCGCTCCTTGAGGGTGCGCACAATCTGTGGGACCAGGACGGCGTTGAAGATGCCGCCCGAGATCAGAGTGAACATGACCTGAGGAATCATGGCACCGGTCTGGTAGGCGTCAGCCGCGATTCCGGTGGTGCCTATGGCGGCTGCCAACAGTATGGTGCGGATCTGCCCGGTCACACGGGAGGCCGCGGTGCCCGTGGCCATGATGGCGGAATTGCGCCCTACGGAACTCATTCGTCCGGGTCCTTCGTACGGTGGAACTGCCGCCAGAGCCCCAAAAGTCCCAGGAGCACGGCGATGACAATGATGACCATGCCGCTCATGTCGCTCAGCCGTAGATTGCTGGTGATCTGAGCCTGGCGCACCTGGCCGAAGGGTCTGCCCTGGCGGTCCAGCAGGCCGATATCCACATTGGCTCTGCCGGCTGCTGCCACCCTGACCTTGAAAGTCACCTGGGCTTCTGATCGGGCGGGAATGACCGCCTCCGCCATACGTGAGGTGACGATCTCCATGGAGTCGGTTCGCGCGCTGATGCGGGCGTGGACAGGGTAGGGGTGGCTGTTGCTGACGGTCACGGGCATGGAGGCAGTCTCGCTGACGACGTTCAGAGACTCGCTGGGCGTGATGCTGACCCCGTCCAGGAGTCGATGGGATATGGCCTCAGCCTGATCGGCCAAACCAGCGGCGGCTGCGGTTCCACCCAGTGACTTCAGAGCCAGGTCGTCGTGGGCGACAGTCAGCTGGTTCAACCACTGATGCGGATCCTTAGGTTGTCGGGCAGTGGTGTTGGCATCTTGGCGAGCCAGGGCCTGGCTGTCGGTCTTGCCTGCCGTGGCGCTGGCAGTGGGTTGGGAATCCTGCTTGCCGTCAGCCAGGATGGTGGTGGCGAACCGGTCGATCTCAGCCCGGCTGGCGGTCAGGGAGTCCAGGGTGCCTATCGAACCATCGCCATGTTTGGTGCTGCTCTTGGTGCTGTCGAGTTCCAGGGCCTTGAGCAGACTCGACGACCCGCCAGTGAAGTCGGGCGCCTGCATCAGGTTGTCCATGGACTTAAGGCTGATCCATGGGGCATGCTCCAGTTCGGTCATGATCCGGTCTGCCTGCTGGGTGTCCTCATCGGTATCGAAGCAGACCAGGAGAGAGCGTTCGGCGTAGGGCTGTTCCATCTGATAGAAAGCGCTCTGGGCTATGAAGCGGGCCGTCTGCCCGGCCTGTGTCTGCTCCCCGGTGGCGCGTGTGGAGCTGGGGTGGCCTCTGGCCAGGTTACTGAGCTCCCGCTGGGCCGACAGGACGGTCACCTTTCCAGCTTTGGTTTCGATGGTGTATTTGCCGGTGTGGGCGGAGGTGTCGGCACCGACCTCAAAGCCTTGGGGGGCGATGACCGTCTGATAGCCGGCACGACGGGCGGTGGTAATGGATTCCATGGTCCACTCCCGTCTACCCTGCCAGGCGTATGTGTCAGGCGCGCTGTCGGCATAGAGCTTGGCCGCGGTCTGGGCGCTCCAGGATTCGGGAGTGACCCCAGCCTGGGCATAGCGGTCCTGATTCTGGGAGGCATACCCAGTGATGTCGAAGTCGGCTGGCTGAATCAGCCCCTGGATCTGGGGACGATTGACGAAGGCGGACAGATAGACCGGATCGCCCAAGGTCTGCAGGGACCCATGTTTGGACAGCAGCTGGCTCTGGTCCTCCTGGCGGCGGGCCCCTTGGCGGGTTAGCGTCACACTCCGGTTTTTATCGTTGCCCGAACCTGACTGGGTCATCAGCGCTGTCATGGCTTTGTCGTCAATGTTCCAGTCCGAGGAGGTCAGCGGCAGGACCATGGTCAGGGACAGGGCGGGGGTGCCTGCGGTGGGCAGGCCATCCCAGGTCCGGGTCAGAAAAGTGAAAACGTCGCCCAGGATCCGGCCCTGATCGTCGCTCAGGGAAAGCCGGACGGGTTTGGGCCCCCAGCTGGCCATTTTCTTGATTGCGTCCTGATCAGCCGGCACGTTGACTGCAACTTCGATGCTCTGCCCTGCTGGGATTGTCGGTACGGTCTGTGTGCCCAGCAGATCCGGGGTGGGGATGCGGGCGTGGCCTTCAGACCAGGTCTGCATGTCGGTTCGGGAGCTGAAAGAGTAGAGGGCGCTGGTGGACACGCTCAGATGGGCATTCTCCATGGGCTGGTTGGCGGTGTTGGTCACCGCAGCGCGCAGAGCATAGCCGGACTTGTCGGTCACCACTGGCGTAGACCAGCGCAGGGCCACCTCAGCAGAGCTCTGCTGATTGGTGGCAGCCAGGGCTGGTGCCGGATGCCAAGGGGCTATCACCAAGACCAGCAGAAGGACGATCGTTAGCAGGATTCGAGCCCACTGGGTCCATCGATTGAAGGCATGGGTGCGCTGGCTGGTGCGCCCGCTCGGGCGCAGGGGGGTCTGGATCATGGCTGTTTTTTGTACTTCCTCGCGTAGAGCCAGGCTATTTTACGCTCATTGGGGTAACTGAGCACCGAGGTCAGGTCGGAGAAGTCCACCCAGATGGCATCTTCGGCCTCATGATCGGGGTCGCCTTCCACACTCAGGGAGCCGCCGATCATCCGCAGGACGAAATGATGGACCAGCTTGTGGACCCGCTGGTTGGTTCCGGTGAACCAGTAGTCGATGGTGGCGATGGAATCGGTCACCCGGCCCAGTATCCCAGTCTCTTCGTGAACCTCGCGCACCGCCGTCTGCTCGGGTGTTTCCCCCTTCTCGATATGGCCCTTGGGCAGGCACCATTCCAGATGGCCCGAGCGGGAGTGCCGGGCGATGATGGCCACCCGGTCATGCCGGTCGAAGATCAGTCCGCCCGCCGAATACTCACGTACCACGGGCAGCTCCTGGGCATCCAGGGAGGCAAAGGTTGAAGGTCCTGGTGCGTGCTTATGCCGGGGCATGAGGGCAGGCGTGGGAGCGTCATCCTCTGTCTGTATGCGCTCGCGGACCTGCGGATCCAGACGTTCGCTTACGGTTTCCACAAGATGGTCCTGCCTCTGCTGGCCGCGGGCATGGGTGTCCGCAGAGTCGGCGCTATGTGCAAGCATGCGCGCCATGTCCGCGGGCGTAATCATACTCCAACTTTACGTAAGGTAATGTGCAGGTGGGGTAACGGTATGCTAGTAGGCGCATCAACTCCGTAGGAAAGGGTGAGCGTGGATTTCCAAGTCTGGCCGGAGGCCATTGAGCTCGGGCGCCTCTTCGCCGAGCAGGGATATGAACTGGCGTTGGTAGGGGGTCCTGTACGCGATCTGCTCCTGCACCGGCCCTCTCACGACCTGGACTTTTGCACCTCGGCCCGACCCGAGCAGTTCGAGCCCATTCTGCGTCACTGGGGGTCGGGCTTTTGGGACATGGGGCGTAAATTCGGCACCCTGGGCGCGCTGCGGCGGCGTCCTGACGGCACCGAGGTCAAGGTGGAGGTGACCACCTACCGGCGAGACACCTACGATCCCGACTCCCGCAAGCCCGAGGTGAACTATGGGGACAGCCTCGAGGGCGATCTTTCACGGCGCGACTTCACCGTCAATGCCATGGCCCTGCGGGTTCCCGACCTGATCTTCGTGGACCCCTACCGGGGGGCCAACGACCTGGCCAAGCAGGTGCTGCGGACCCCGGTGGATCCCCGCCAGTCCTTCGACGACGATCCCCTGCGGATGATGCGGGCCGTGCGGTTCGTGGCCCAGCTGGGATTCACCATCGCCCCGGAGACCGCAGAGGCCATCACCCACATGACCGATCGAATCAGCATTGTCTCGGCCGAGCGGATTCGCGACGAGCTTACCAAGCTCATGCTGGCCGACCACCCCGTCCAGGGCATCGAGGCCCTGGTGCAGTCCGGCCTGGCTGACATCGTTCTGCCCGAGGTACCCGCCCTGCAGCTGGAGATAGACGAGCATCACCGGCACAAGGATGTCTTTGAACACACCCTGATGGTGGTGGACCGGGCCATCGCCCTGGAGACCGGACCTGACGGACCTGTGCCCGCCCCGGATCTGACCCTGCGCCTGGCCGCCCTGCTGCACGACATCGGCAAGCCCGCCACCAGACGCTTTGAGCCCGGTGGCAAGGTCAGCTTCCATCATCATGATGCAGTCGGAGCCAGGTTGGCCCGCAAGCGCCTCAAGGCCCTGCGCTTCGACCACCACCTGATTGCCGACGTCTGCGACCTGATCTCCATGCACCTGCGTTTCCACGGCTATGTGGATGAGCGGTGGACCGATGCGGCCGTCCGCCGTTATGCCCGGGAGACCGGTCCGCTTTATGAGCGGCTCAATCGCCTGACCCGGGCCGATGCCACCACCCGCAACAAGCGCAAGGCTCAGGTCTTCTCCTCCGCTATGGACGAGCTGGAGGACAGGGTGGCTCAATTGCGCCAGCAGGAGGACTTGGATGCCATCCGGCCCGACTTGGATGGACGACAGATTATGCAGATTCTGGGCCTCAAGCCCGGACCGCAGGTAGGACGTGCTTACCGGCACATGCTGGACTATCGCCTGGATCAGGGCCCTGTCGACCAGCAGACAGCCGAGCAGGAGCTGCGGGACTGGTGGCAAAGCCAGGGCTAGGGCTAGGTCAGGCCTGGCTCTAGTCCTAGCTGAGCGTTCCTGGTCTGCATTCTGGGGGTTCGGATGCCGTTTGGTTCTGGCTTTCGGGGTTGGAGGGTGCGATGGCGGTCCCGCCTATGGGCCCGGGCTGTTGCTTACTCGTGTGAAGTGTTCATGCTGTCTGTCTCGTGCGGGCCTGCTTTTGGCGGCTTTTGGCGGCTGTGGCAGCTCCTGCGGTGAGTAGTCCTGTGGCGAGCAGGAGGAGCATGCCGTCGCCTCCGGTCAGGGGCAGGCTGGCGATGGACAGGTACCGATAGGTGTTACCCTTGTCGGTTTCCTGCTGTTTGCCGTCCTGGGTCCAGTCGATGGCCACGGGCGCCAGCCCCGGCGTGTAAGGGGGAGTGGTCACCTTCCAGGTGCCGTCGGGGCTGGGCTTGAGGTCCTTGCCCGCGGCGAGGCACGTGCCCTGCTCCTGATTCTGGCCGAAGCATACGCTGGTGGTCTGCGGCTTTCCGGGGAAACCGACCGGGCCCGGCCGGCTGGACGGCCAGGCGTTGGAGGGGTCGCGCCCCAGCTGGCCGTTGCTGTTGCTTCCCCAGGTGTAGAGCTGGCCGTCGGAGCCGATTGCTGCGGAATGATACCATCCCAGGCTGGCTTGCGTCCAGGTGAACCCGTCGGGCGCTCCTTGGGGCTTGCCCACCAGGGTCGGCGTGTACCGGTCGGTGGTGGTGTCATCGCCCAGCTCGCCGTATTTGTTCCATCCCCAGACGTACAGGTTCCCATCGGATCCGAAAGCTGCAGAATCCCCGTCTCCTAGGCTGGCTTGTGTCCAGGTGAACCCTTCTGGTGCTCCTTGGGGTTTGTTGACCAGGATTGGCGTGTTCTGGTTGGTGGTGGTGCCGTTGCCCAGCTGCCCGTACTGGTTGTTTCCCCAGGTGTACAGGTTGCCGTCCGAGCCGATTGCCGCGGAATGATGTTCGCCTAGGCTGGCTAGTTTCCAGGTGAATCCTTCTGGTGCTCCTTGGGGCTTGTCGATTTGCGCTGGCCTGTTCTGGTTGGTGGTGGTGCCGTTGCCCAGCTGTCCGTCGTCGTTTCTTCCCCAGGTGTACAGGTTGCCGTCCGAGCCGATTGCCGCGGAATGCCAGCCGCCGAGGATGACCTGTTTCCAGGCGAATCCTTCTGGTGCTCCTTGGGGCTTGTCGATTTGCGCTGGCCTGTTCTGGTTGGTGGTGGTGCCGTTGCCCAGCTGCCCGTACTTGTTGTATCCCCAGGTGTACAGGTTGCCGTCCGAGCCGATTGCCGCGGAATGAAAACCGCCTAGGCTGACCTGTTTCCAGGTGAATCCTTCTGGCGTGCCTTGGGGTTTGTTGACCAGGGTTGGCGTTTTCTGGTTGGTGTTGGTGCCGTCGCCCAGTTGGCCGCTGCCGTCATCCCCCCAGGTGTAGAGGTTGCCGTCCGAGCCGATTGCCGCGGAATGCCAGCCGCCGAGGATGACCTGTTTCCAGGTGAATCCTTCTGGTGCTCCTTGGGGCTTGTCGATTTGGGCTGGCCTGTTCTGGTTGGTGGTGGTGCCGTTGCCCAGCTGGCCGTCGTCGTTGCCTCCCCAGGTGTACAGGTTGCCGTCTGAGCCGATGGCTGCGGAATAGTTGTAGCCCAGTCTGATCTGGCTGAATCTGATGCCTCGCTGTGCGGGCGGAGTCAGGGTCACCTCGGTGCCGCCGGTCTCGGGCCCATGGTTCGGGCTGATGGACCAGTGCTGCGTGTCCTCCCTGGTCCAGTGGGCGGTCAGGATGGTGTCATGGGTGACTGGCTGGCTGAAGTCGTAGGCGACGTCGCCTTGGAACCAGCCGTCGAACAGGCAGCCTTCGGCCCTCGGGTCCGGGTAGGGGCGTTCCGCCTGCCCGTCCTGGGTGACGGACTGGCTGGGGGGCATGCCCGTGGGGGCGGGGCAGGAATCGTTTTTGGAAGTGAAGCCGACTTGATATTCGGGGGCGATGTACGTGTATTGCAGGTGATCGTCCGGCTGGGACCCGTTCCGGCTCCAACCGACTGTCACGTCCACGCCCCCCGGCTCATGCTTGGGCGTGGATGCCTGCCAGGTGCCGTCTTGGTTGGCCGTAATCCCTGTGGCCTTGGCCTGGCCGAACAGGACGCTGGTGGGTGCGGCGGCGCCGGGGAAGTTGACCAGGGTGGGCGTGTTCTGGTTGGTGGTGGTGCCGTTGCCCAGCTGGCCATTGCTGTTAACTCCCCAGGTGTACAGGTTGCCGTCCGAGCCGATTGCTGCGGAATGGTTACAGCCTGGGATCGCGTATTTCCAGGTGAACCCAACGGGCGCTCCTTGGGGCTTGCTGACCGGGATTGGTCTGCTCCGGTCGGTGTTGGTGCCGTCGCCCAGCTGGCCGTTGATGTTCCATCCCCAGATGTAGAAGTTGCCGTCCGAGCCGAGCGCCTCGGAATGCCAGTCGCCCAGGCTGACCTGCTTCCAGGTGAACCCAACGGGTGCGCCTTGGGGTTTGCTGACCAGGGTCGGCGTGTACCGGTCGGTGTTGGAGCCGTCGCCCAGCTGGGTTCTGTAGTTCTGCCCCCAGGTGTAGAGGTTGCCGTCCGAGCCGATGGCCGCGGAATGTTGCCAGCCTATGCTGACCTGCTTCCAGGTGAACCCAACGGGTGCGCCTTGGGGTTTGTTGACTAGGGTTGGCGTGTGCCGGTCGGTGCTGGTGCCGTCGCCCAGCTGGCCGGTGTAGTTCCATCCCCAGGTGTAGAGGTTGCCGTCCGATCCTATAGCTCCGGAATGGTTGCAGCTAAGGCTGACCTGTTTCCAGGTGAATCCTTCTGGCGTGTTTTGGGGCTTGTTGACCAGGATTGGCGTGTTCTGGTTGGTGGTGGTGCCGTTGCCCAGCTGCCCGTACTGGTTGTTTCCCCAGATGTAGAGGTTGCCGTCCGAACCGAATGCTGCGGTATTCAAGTCGCCTAGGGTGAATTGTTTCCAGGTGAATCCTTCTGGCGTGTTTTGGGGCTTGTTGACCGGGATTGGCGTTTTCTGGTTGGTGTTGGTGCCGTTGCCCAGCTGGCCGCGGCCGTTTTCTCCCCATGTGTAGAGGTTGCCGTCCGAGCCGAACGCCGCAGAATGGGACCAACCTATGCTGACCTGCTTCCAGGTGAATCCTTCTGGCGTGTTTTGGGGCTTTTTGACTTGGACTGGCGTGTTCTGGTTGGTGTTGGTGCCGTCGCCCAGCTCGCCGCTGCCGTTTTCTCCCCATGTGTAGAGGTTGCCGTCCGAGCTGATGGCCGCGGAATGAAGGCCGCCCATGCTGAGCTGGCTGAATCTGATGCCGCGCTGCGCGGGCGGTGTGAGGGTGACCTTGGCGCCCCCGGCTATGGGCCCTTGGCTGGGGCTGATGGCCCAATGGCCGTCTCCCTTGGTCCAGTGGGCGGTGAGGGTGATGCTGCCGGTGACGGGCTGGGTGAAGTCGTAGGCGACGTCACCTTGGAACCAGCCGTCGAACAGGTATCCGTTCCTGGCGGGGTCGGGGCTGGGCCGACTGGCCTGGCCCCCGTCGGGGATGGTCTGCCTGTCGACGCTGCCGCCGCCTGCCGTGTCGAAGCTGACCGTCCAGGCTGCGGAAGACCGGTCCTGGACGCCGGCAGCATCGCCGGCAGTGTCGCGCGTGGGTGAGGCAGGCGTCGGAGTCGTGTGGCTCAGGGGCGAGGACGTTGGCAGGGGGAAGGACGGCGATGCGGCCTGCGGGCTATCATCCCCGTAGGGGTTCTCCAGCCCCCCTCCCTCCTGCTGTTGGTCTAAGGTGGTGGGCGTGGCTGCTCCGGATGGGCTGCTGTTGCTCCCGGCCAAAGCGGATGTGCAGGACAGAGCTAGGAGAAAGACCAGGGCGGCGACTGCCATGCCCGAACGCTGACGCATGATGAGTTGACTCCCCTCTTCGCAGAGCCTGCTACAGCATCCCCCCGGACATCAACACTCAAAACTGTACTAAAAAGCTATACTAAGAAACTGTACCAAGCGCGCAAACACCCACGACCCAAGGATGTTGTACTCGCTACTATACCATGCGCGTAAACGCCTCCGGTTGAGGGCTCTGCAACAGCCGGGTCCGCGCTCCCGGGAGGGATGCCAGGCCGGCAACATTGCTGCGGCGTCAGGCCTTGGGAGCCTTGGGCAGGTTCTTCATGGAGGAGGGGTCGGCCTGGCATCCCTTGATGGCTTCGATCTTGCGGCCTACGACGGAAGCGCTGTCCTCGTCGTTCAGATCGGTGAAGGTGGCCCCTACGACCACGTCAATCAGATCGTCGCTGCGGTCGTCCATGATCAGCACGGCATCGTTGAATTGGGATCCCACTGTGTAGCCACGGTCAATGGCCGAGGCCCCGAAGCGTATCTCGGTGCGGGCAGTCTCGGTCTTGCCCGGATAGTCCGCCACATCCTGCATGTTGAATCCCCGATTGCGCAGGGCCGAGGCCAGGGCAGTGGCCAGACCGGACTTGTTGGTTCCGTTGAGCACCCGCACGCGGATGTCGGGGTGGTTGACCAGCTTGGACTTGTCAGGCGGGCAGGGCACGGCGACCCCATAGTTGGGCTTGGCGATGCTGGTGTGTTTGGCGTTATGCCCGATGGACCCGAAGATGATCAGACCGCAGATGATCAGGATGGCCACTAGGGCGCTGACGACTATGGTGAAAACCATCTTCTGCCGCCGTCGTACGAACTGCCTGCGGGCCTCGCGTTCGTCGAGTGGTTCGGGATTCGTCATGTTGCCTACTCTACTGTCCATGGGTGACTCGCAGGGGGACCATCCTGGGCAGGACTGGCGAGTCAGCCTCGATGATCCTGTCCACGGCATTTTGCTCTCGCCAGAGCCTTATCAGTGCGATTGCCTGCTCAGATCGAGAGGCCATGACCACCACCGAGGGGCCGGATCCAGAGACGAAGGCCGGTCCGATGCCTGCCCATCGGGCAAGGTCCAGAGCTTGGCGCGAGCGCGGATGCAGGGTGCAGGCGGTCTCCTGCAGGTCGTTCAGATCGTGGGAGCCGGGTCCGATCAGATCGAAGGCCTTGTAGACCTGGGCTGTGCTCAGCTGGCTCTCGTAGGCCCCGATCAAAAGGTGTCCGGTCAGCCCAGCCCGGGACAGCCGCTGGGCCTGTGGGCCATTAGGATCCAGGGGTTCCAGAATCTGGCCGAAACCTGTGCCTCTGCTGAGCCCTCCATGCAGGCAGAAGGGTAGATCCGCACCCAGACTGGCGGCGATTCGATCCAGGTCGGCGGCAGCCATCCCTAGATTCCAGAGCTGGTTCAGACCCAGCATGGTTCCGGCAGCATCCGCCGATCCGCCGGCCAGGCCGGCGCCCACCGGTATCCGTTTGACGATGTGGATGGCCACATCAGGCTCGTGCCCGGTGGCTTGGGCCATGGCCAGGAGGGCCTTGACGGCTAGGTTGGCGCGTGGATCGGCATCCCGGCGGTTCAGGTCGCCCAGGTGCTCGCCCTCCAAGCTCAGGCGGAAGCCGCTGCCAGGTTCTGTCGGGTGCAGTTCCACATGGTCCCAGATTCCCACGGCGCTGTAAATGGTGTCCAGGCGGTGTCGTCCTCCAAGGTCGGTTCGGGTAGGACCGACGCGAAGTCTTAGATTGATTTTGGCGGGACAGTAGAGGCCCACGCCGTCCCTTCTGGCTGCCGGGCTCACGCGGCCACCTCGCGGCGGGCTTGTTCCAGGGCGACAAACTCCTCAATGGTCATGGTTTCCCCCCGGCGTGCAGGGTCAATGCCTGCTGCCTGGAAGGCTTCGGCGGTCACCAGACCCTTCAGGGCGGCGTGCAGGGTCTTGCGGCGCTGTCCGAATGCGGCATCGATCAGGGCGAAGACCTCGGTCCTTGTCTCCTCGTCCCCGCGCACGCGTCCATCCTTGTCCTGGATGAAGGAGACCAGGGCTGAGTCCACGTTGGGGGCTGGCCAGAAGACATGGCGCCCGATCCTGCCTACTTGGGCGGCATGCCCATACCAGGCCAGCTTCAGGCTGGGAGCGCCGTAGACCTTGGAGCCCGGGGCTGCCGTCAGCCGGTCCGCCACCTCTTTTTGGACCATGACGAGAAACCGGCCCAGATTAGCGAACCGGGCCAGGAGGGTCAGGATGATCGGAGTGGCTACGTTGTAGGGCAGGTTGGCCACCATAGCCAGGTCGGTGGCTGTACCCGCGTCGCCTGCCAGCTGGGGGGTCAGGGTCAAGGCGTCCCGGTTGATCACGGTCAGCCGGTCCAGGCTCTCCGGCATGCGCTCGCGGACGGTCTGCGGCAGCTGCCGGGCCAGGACGGGATCGATTTCGTCGGCGGTCACCAGGCAGCCCGCCTCCAGCAAGCCGAGAGTCAGGGATCCCAGACCAGGACCCACCTCCAGAACGGGTTGATTGGGTGTTACCTCGGCCAAGCGTACGATCCTGCGGACAGTTCCTGGATCGATGACAAAGTTTTGCCCCAATCGTTTGGTGGGGTGGATGTCGATCTGGTCGGCGATGCGTCGGATATCGGCCGCTCCCAGTAGGCGATCGATTTCGGTTTTAGTGTTCATGTCGGTTTGCTGCTCGGCGGGTGTGGTCGGGGATTAGTATGAATTATGTTGTTTTTGGTATTGCAGGGCCGCACTGGGACTTCCGTACTGCTGCGCAATGTAGTTGAGGCCCCAATCAATCTGGACAGCGGCATCGTCATGCCAGTTGGCTCCAAATCGTGCCATCTTAGAGGCGGGGTAAGCCTGGGGAATGCCATAGGCGCCTGAATTTTTATTTTCGGCATACCAGAGCCATCCTGATTCCCTGTTCCACAGTTCCACTAGAGCCGTGAACTCCGAACCTGTCCATCCGCGTTGGGCGGCGGCGCCCCCGGCATAGGCCTGAGCCAATTCTGGGCTGGCGTGCCAAAGACCATCTGGAGATGGGTTCGGCGCTGGGGATGGGGCTGGTTTGTTCTCGGGCTTGCTTGGAGTGGTCGGTTTGCTTGGCTTGCTTGGTTGTGTCGGCTGCGTGGTCTGTGTTGGCGTAGGGGCCGGTGTTGTTGCAGACTGCGAATTCTGGCTAGGCGAAGGGCTCGGAGAGGGAGTCGTCTGCGTCTGTTGGGAGTCCTTGCCTGTGTTGTCCTTGGACGGCTGCCCGCTGTTCTGTCCCTCCTCTGGCTTGTCGGGACCGACGGCCACCACCTGATCCACTGGCATGGCTACGGTCTCTTCCTTGACCACCTGCTCCGATTCAGCCTGTCCATCCACGTAGGTGACCTGGATGGTCTGCAGGCGTTGACCGGCTATGCCCGCCTGCCGCACCTGGGTCTGACCGGGCGCCAGATTCGGGTCGACCACGGTCCTCGTGGCGAAGGATATGGGGATCGTCCTTTGGGTATTTCCATGGGTGACCCGTTGGACCCGCAGTATAGTGGTGCCCTGGTCATGCTCCACGCTGACCCGGTCCTCTTTGCCCAGCACGATACCCTTGGAGTCCAGGATGGAGGCGGCTGGAAGCTTGCCGTCAGGGGCCACCGAGGTCTTCCCGTCAGCCACGACCGTAACTGGCCCTGCCTGGTTGATGACCAGACCGCCGGTGAGTTGGTTGTAGACGTTGCCCACATCCACGGTGACCTTCATGGCCTGCTTGCGGTTCTCCTCGAAGAATCCCAGCAGCTGGTCCATGCTCGTTGCCGTGGTCCAGAAGGGCACCCGCTGGCCCTGAATGACGATGGTGGTCTGATAGGCGGAGCGCACAGTGACCGCCGCATGGTTGCGTAGCTGGCCTCCGGAGGTGGAATCGACCAGGTCGTGGGTCTTGACCTTGATCCCCTGCTGGCGTAGCAGACCGTCCACGCTGTAGGCATAAGTGGTCACCATTTTGGTCTGTCCATTGACGCTCAACGCCACGCTCTTGCGCGCGGTAATGCCGAAGGTCAGGATCATGGCCAGAACGACTAGGAGGGCGCAGGAGGCCACGCGGATTCTTCTGAGCACGACGAAACGCCGCGGTGTCCAGCGTCTGGCCATGTGCTCGCCTCCCCGTATCTGCCTTGTCTGTACCCGGCAATTCTAGCCGTGTGGGCATTGAGCAAGGCCGCACAATTCGCAAGGTCGGGCAAATATCCACATTTGTAGTAGACGGACGGCAATAAAAAAGCCGACTTGGCCGTCATCGGTCAGTCGGCTTTTCCAGACCCGGGTCCTGGTCGGCGGGTCAACGTCAAGAGGACGGGAATGAAGGGGAATGATCCCGTCCTCGAATACGAACGGAGATGGTTGGGGAAAAGCTCCGTTCGTACTTCGGAGGACGAGCCTCCGAAATGACTTACTCGAGGGAAGTATTTGTAGTTATCCAGGCAATGTCCATTATTGTAGCCTGCCAAGAAGAAAAATGAATAGTTGGATTTAATAGTTCGTTCTTGGCGTAGAGCCTCCTGTCAGAGTCGAACTGACGACCTGCCGCTTACAAGGCGGCTGCTCTGGCCAACTGAGCTAAGGAGGCGGTCCCGGTGGTCCATTACAGCATTCCGGGCCGCGGTACGAAATGATATCCTACCATCACCATGCCCCCAAGGGGACGCTGGGCGTGAAATTTCTCTCGACCTGCCCGGCTCAGTTCAGCGAGCGAGGTTGGCCAGAGGCGCCGATGGCCGGCATGGCACCCTTGACGCCCACCTTGGACTGGTCCAGGCCCAAAGCCTTGAGCAGGCCCGAGCGGTAGTCCAAGCCAGCCTGGGACAGGTTGCCCAGCTCCCAGTAATTGCCATTGATGCGGACCGTAGGCGTGGTCATCTGTCCCTTGTTGGACCCTGAGGGATTCCAGAGCTCCTTGCGCAAGGGGGTATAGGTGTCCATGGCCTTGATCCAGTCCCGATAGTGGCCCTTAAGCGCCTGGTCAGCAACCTTGGGATCAACACCGGCCTTGATGGCCTGCTGGCGGATTTTGTCGTTGCTGACGGGTTGGTAGTTGGATTCGTCCGGCTGGAAGTCCTTGGCGTAGAGATTGGCTATGAAGGGAAGCAGGTGGTCCGGATCGTGCTGGGCCACATAGATGGTGGCCGTGCCCGTCCTGGTCGAGTAGTTGTCCGTGGAGAGTCGGTCCATGAAGCTCATGGGGTAGATGACCAGGTTGACCTGCCCGGCATCCACCAGACCGGTCAGGGTGGAGTCCAGCCCGCGATGCAGGGCGCCGCAGCCCGGGCACATGAAGTCCATGTATATCTCCACGGTCGGTGCCTTGGCCACCGGCTTGCCCAGCCCCTGGGAGCTGATCAGGAAGCCACCCTGGTCATTGGCGGCCGAGGGTTTTTCCTTGACCCGGGCGACGGCCTGCCGGGCCTGCTCCAGGTCCTGGGTCTTGACCGGGTGATGGCTGCGCCAATAGAAGAATCCGCCCAGAGCGATCAGGGCGATGATTGCCACGGTGACGATGATGCCGATCATGGTCTGCTGGCGGCGCTCCTTGGCCTCCTGGAGCCGCCGGGCTTCTTCCTGGGCCTTGAGCGCGGCCTGATGGTTCTGCTTGCCCTTGGACATGACCTGGATCCTTTCCTTGGCATACTGAGCATAGTGTAGCCGCCAGGGGTGAAGCGCGACCTTAGGCACGCAGGAGGTGGATGGGTGCCCAGTCCATGGAGGGCTGGGTGATCAGCCCGGCCAGGAGGACGGCAATAATCAGCAGCCAGATCAGGAGCAGGATCCACCTGCGGCGGGGGCTGTCCGGCGTCTCGGGATCCTGACGGCCCATGGGGATGCGACCTGCCGCCAGACGAAGGACCATATTGCCGTTGTTGGCTTTGGGGGCTGAGTGGTCCTGCGTTGGCAGAGTCGTCAACAGCCAGCCGGCCAGCGTCGCCAGGGCCATGGCCAGTCCGCCGGCGGACAGGGGCCTGGCCGCCGGCAGGGGGAAGGTCAGCAGGTGCCCGCCCAGGGCCAGGCCTGCGCGAACGGTGGTGAGAGCGCCCGACCAGGTCAGCAGCATGGCGACTAGGACCTGGACAAGGATTATGCCCGGCAAGCGCAGCAGGGCGGCCGCTAGACCCTTGAGCAGGTGCCAGGGAAGGGCGGCTGCGTTCAGCAGACGATCGGTGCCACGCCGAGGGCCGTCGCGGCGCAGCTCGCGTTCTATCTGGGCTTTTATGCTCCATCCTGCGGTGCTCAGGGCCCATAGGAGGATCCCCGCGGCCGCCAGAGCCGAGACCGGAGCCAGACCTGTCAGCAGGGCAGGGAGCATTCCCAGCATGACCAGGCAGGGAGTTCCCGCCTTCAGGTAGCGCAGACGTCGCATCTGGGCGGGGGGCTGGTCTCCAAGCCAGTGGGCGTTCGCCTCATCGCGGTATCCGCTGGGCAGGGGCTGTGCCGGCGGCAACGGACCTTGAACGGTGGTGGCCTGAAGATCTTGGCGATCGGCTAAGGGTTGTTGGTCCCGCCAGACCTGCGTCTGCTCCTGCTGCTCCTGGGCTGCAGGAAAGGGATTCAAGAGGCTGGTGGGCTGCTCTGAGTCGGGCAGAAGGGTCGTTTGCTCATCTTCTTCGTTGTCTACGGGGGGCTGTGACCAGGCTGTCCGCGGACTATCCGGATCAGCCTGTGTAATAGGTGGCATGGGCATAGTGGCCGGCTCAACAACCATGGTGGGCGAGTCGGCTTGCCCCTCAGCCTCCGAAGAGCCGCCGCCAAAAGGGCGCATCGTCTCCTGATTGTCCTTGCTGGATTCCTGGTCGTCTTGCTCTCCTTGCCAGGCCTGCGGATCCATGGCATCTCGGCTAATGGCCTCCAGGAGCTCCTGGGGTGTGCAACGCGCACCCCTGTCGGGGGAGAGGGCCGAGCGTAGGGCTCTCATGGTACCGATGGGCAGCCCGGACAGATCAGCATTGCCCGAAGCCTCCCGTTCCAGTACCGCCATCATGGGTTTGTCGCCGAAGACCGCTCGTCCGGTGGCTGCATAAGCCAGAACGGCGGCCGTGCTCCACCAGTCGGTTCCCTGGTCGGCCTCGGCTCCGTCGATGATCTCCGGGGCGATGAAGCCAGGGGTCCCCATGACCAGCCCGGTACGGGTCACATGGCTCTGCCCCTGGCCCATAGCGATGCCGAAGTCCACCAGCACCGGCCCCGAGACCGAGATCATGACATTGGTGGGCTTGATGTCCCGGTGGACGATGCCCGCCTGGTGGACGGCTGCGACGGCATCGGTCAGCTTCCGTGCCAGCCGCTCCAGATCGTCGCCCTGATAGGGGCCGTTGACGGCCACGTCGTCGCGAAGGTTGCGCCCTTCGATCAGTTCAGTCACGATAAAGGCCAGGGCATCATCAAGTTCCATATCCACGATCCGGCAGACGCCTGGATGGCGGATCCGTTGTAGGGCCAGAGCCTCGCGTCGCAGGCGCTCGCGGGCTGAGGCACGTTCCCGTTCGTCGGGACTGTCTGACGAGACCTGGTCTTCCTCCAAGGATTCACGCAGAATTTTCATGGCGTAGTCTTGGCCCCCGCCATCACGTGCGCGCCAGACGGACCCCATGGCGCCGCCGCCTAGGGGCTCGATCAGGGTGTAGCCCCCGACCAGCCGTCCCGGCCCTAGGTCCAAACCCTCAAGATCGCTCATATCTCCATTGTGCCCCGACTAGTTGAAAAGCACCTGATTGCGGCCTCTGCTGTTTCGTCGCGTCCGCTGCCATAGGTGGCTCGACCGCCGGTGGGATAATACGTAAACAGGCGTTGATACGATATTATCTGCGGGAAAATATGCAAAACAACTGAAAGAAGGGGCTTCATGGAAGCTTCACGTTTTGAAAAGGGATCTGAGGCCTTGGCCGCCATCGATGGCAAGGGAGGCCAGGCTGTCATCGACTCTCTTCAGGATATAGCGCCGGACCTTGGCCGTTGGATTGTCGAATTCGCTTTTGGCGACATATACACCCGGAAAGGACTCGACCTTCAGCAGCGTGAGCTGGTCACCATAGGCAGCCTGGTGACGCAGGGTGACACAGCTCCGCAGTTGGCCGTTCACATACAGGGAGCCTTGAATGTGGGGCTGAGCAAGGCGGCCGTGGTTGAAGCCATACTCCAATGTGCTCCATATGTGGGATTCCCGCGGGTCATCAATGCGATTAACGTGGCAAGGACGGTCTTCGAGCGCGGCTCTGAAGATTCCGACAAGCCCAAGGATTGAGTCGGCAAGGGCACGCACGTCGAATTCAGATCTTGGTGTATAGTGGGCACTGGCTCAAGGGAGAGTTTCTCTTAACCGCAAAATAGAAGACCGTCGCATGGCCATGCCGATGTAGGTGTTGACCCCGGGACGGAAACCACAGTGAAAATCAACCCTTCACTACGGATCGTTCGGCACGTACCTGCCGATGAAAGGATGAACAATGGCAGAAGTGGTATTCGACCACGTCACTCGTATCTACCCGGGCAATGATGAGCCCTCGGTCAGTGACCTTAGTCTGGACATCAAAGACGGTGAATTCCTTGTTCTGGTTGGGCCTTCCGGCTGCGGAAAGTCCACCACCCTGCGCATGCTGGCCGGACTTGAAGAGGTCAACAAGGGCCGCATCATGATTGGCGACAAGGACGTGACGACCATGCAGCCCAAGGACCGTGACATCGCCATGGTCTTCCAGAACTATGCCCTTTACCCCCATATGACCGTGGCCGACAACATGGGCTTCGCCCTGAAGATTGCCGGCACCCCCAAGGACGAGATTCGCCAGCGGGTGGAGAAGGCCGCAGAGGTGCTGGATCTGACCGAGTACCTGGACCGCAAGCCCAAGGCTCTGTCCGGTGGTCAGCGTCAGCGTGTGGCCATGGGCCGCGCTATTGTGCGTCAGCCCAAGGTCTTCCTGATGGATGAGCCTCTGTCCAACCTGGACGCCAAGCTGCGTGTCCAGACCCGTACCCAGATCGCCGCCCTGCAGCGTCAGCTCAACGTCACCACCCTGTACGTGACCCACGATCAGACCGAGGCTCTGACCATGGGCGACAGGATCGCCGTCATCAAGTTGGGCGTCCTGCAGCAGGTGGGCGCGCCCACCGAGCTTTATGATCGGCCCGAGAATGTCTTCGTGGCCGGCTTCATCGGCTCGCCTTCCATGAACATCAACATCCACCCCGTGGTCAACGGCCAGGCCAAGATCGGTGAGGACACCATCAGCCTGCCGCGCGAGGCGGTCGACAAGCTGACCCCCGAGGATCAGGGCAAGATCGTAGTCGGCTTCCGTCCCGAGAATGCCTCTCTGGCCAGTCCCTCCGAGCCGGATGCCTTCTCCCTGAAGGTAGCCAACGTGGAGGATTTGGGCTCTGACGGTTACATCTACGGCAACATTCTGACCGACAACAGCGCGGCTGAGCAGGCCATCGTCATGTCCGACCAGAACAAGCTGACCACCATCCGTGTAAACCCGCGCGACCTGCCCAAGGTGGGCGACGTGGTCAAGATCCACATCGATCCTGAAAAGATGCACCTCTTCTCCCCGGCCAGTGAGCTGCGGCTGAACTGAGCGTTCCTGTGACCCTGTGGTTCGGCCACGGTTTTCCGCCGAGCCGCAGGGCCCGTATCGATCATTGATATCATCTCCTTTCCTTGTTAACCGGGTGACCAGGAGCCCCGCGCGGCGCATCCGTGCGGGGCTCTTCCCGTATAGGATGGGCGGCGATGGGATGGATGAAGCATGACTAGCGTGAACATCAACCGGGCGACGGCCTCCTCTCTGGACCCTCGTGCCCTGAAAGCCACCTCGATAAAGACCACGGTCGATCCTTCCTCCGAGCAGGAGCCGGCTGCCCTGCATATCACGGCCACCAGCTCCAACCCCAGGATGTTTACCCTGCCCTGGGAGCGGCCGCTGGCCACCTGGCCCCGGGATCTGTTGGCCAACCTGCCCAGAGGGATCTCCCGGCACGTGGTTCGCTTTGTCCACGTGGGCGACGATGTCTACGCCATGAAGGAGATCACCCAGAGGGTGGCCGAGCGTGAGTACGAACTTCTGCGCAAGCTGAAAAAACTGGAGCTGCCTACGGTCAATCCCATCGCCGTGGTCACCGGTCGACACACTCGTGAGGGCGAGCCTCTTGAGGCCATGCTGGTCACCCAGCACCTCAAATTCTCACTGCCCTACCGTGCCCTATTCGCCCGCAATCTGCGCCCGGACACGGCCGAGCGTCTGATCGATGCGCTGGCGGTCCTTCTGGTGAGGCTCCATCTGGCCGGTTTTTACTGGGGCGACGTTTCCCTGTCCAACGTGCTCTTCCTGCGCGATGCCGATGCCTTCTCGGCCTTCCTGGTCGATGCCGAGACCGGCGATCTGCATCCCAGCCTGACCGACGGCCAGCGCGAGTACGACATTGATCTGGCCAGGACCAACATCATCGGCGAGCTTATGGATCTGGATTCCGGCAATCTGCTGGCCGGCGAGGTGGACGAGGTCGGCGTGGGCAACCGGCTTGTGGACCGCTATCACTCCCTCTGGAGCGCTCTGACGGATGTGGACAGCTTCGACCCGGATGAGATGTGGAAGATCGAGCGCCGTGTCAACCGGCTCAACGATCTGGGCTTTGATGTCGACGAGCTGGAGATGAAGACCGAGGAGGACGGCAACCGAGTGCTGGTACGGCCCAGGGTGGTCGATGCCGGCTACGCCTCCCGTAAGCTGCTGCGGCTGACCGGCCTGGACGTACAGGAAAACCAGGCCCGGCGGCTGCTCAACGATTTGGATGCCTATCGTGCCTCCACCTGGCGTCAGGGCGAGGACTTGGAGATTGTGGCCACCGACTGGATGCGCGAGGTTTTCGAGCCCACTGTGCGCATGATCCCGCCGGAATACCGCTCGCAGATCGAACCGGCCCAGTTCTTCCATGAGGTGCTGACCCACCGCTGGCTGATGGCCGAGAAGGCCGGACACGATGTGCCCATGGCTGAGGCTGTGCAAAGCTATATCAGCGAGTCTCTGCCCGAGTACCGGTTGGACTCCGAGGATATGAAGACCATCAACGAAGAGGCCGATGCCGGGGTGGTCGACGACGAGATGAATTGGCAGGGCGCCCATGCCCGGGCCGGTCAAGGTGAGCAAGCCGGCCGCGATTGGACCGACAAGGATGCAAATGGCCATGAAGCGGGAGGCCAAGACACAACTGACAGTGGGGTGACTGACCAAACCAATGCTGAAGGCCAGACTAGAGCAGACACCCAGACGGACCGTGATCGGGCAGGCGGGGAAGTGCCGTCACAACCAGCCTTTGAGGATATGAATGGCGGCCGAAGCTCGCTGAGATCGGTCTACGCCCCCGGCAGCCTGGATGCGGCTGCCGATCAGGACGATCAGGATGACGCGGTCTGGGCCTCCAGTTGACTTTTTGGTTAGTGCGGCGGCGGTCTGGTGAGGAGCGCAGGCTGTTGCCGCTTGGTCTGTCTGCGTTCAGATTGTTGGCGCCTGCCTGGGTTTATTCGGCTTGGCTGGCGGACCGTCGGCGTGCCATAGCTACGGCGTAGAGGCTGATGCCGGCCGCGACCGAGGCATTCAGGGATTCCACCGAGCTAGAGATGGGGATGGAGGCCAGGGCATCGCAGCTCTCACGGACCAGGCGGCTTAGCCCCTTGCCCTCGGAGCCCAAGACCACCACCAGAGGATCGGTCTCGAAGCCTGTCTCGCCTACTGTGGTGGTGCCTGCACCGTCCAGGCCAACCGCGTAGTAGCCGCGCTCCTTGAGCCCTTGAATGGCCTTGGTCAGATTGACCACGCGGGCAACGGGCAGATGGGCAGCGGCTCCGGCGGACACTTTCCAGGCCGCAGCTGTGACCGAGGCGCTGCGGCGTTCGGGCAAGACCACCCCCGAGGCCCCAAAGGCTGCTGCTGAACGGATCACGGCTCCAAGATTCTGCGGATCGGTCACTCCATCCAGAGCGATGAACAGCGGGCGGGCGACAACCTTAGTCGCCTGGTCGGCCCCGTCTAGGGCGGCTGCGTGCTTTTCGGCCCTGTCGACCAGGCTCTGCAGGGAGGCGTACTGGTAGGGCTGCACCTTGAGGACCACACCCTGGTGGTTGCTGGATCGGGCGATGCGGTTCATCTCCAGGCGGTCGGCTTCTAGCAGGTTGAGCCCTTCCTGCCCGGCCAGCCGCACGATCTCCCTGGTCCTGTCATCGTGTTCAATCCGGGCGGCCAGATAGAGCTGGCTGGCCGGGACTCCTACGCGCAGGGCTTCCAGGACGGCGTTGCGGCCGATGACCAGGTCGTCGGAATCGGAGGTGAACCGGTCGGCCCGGCGGCGGGCCGCCAGGCGTGGGTCGGCCGCCTGCCTGCGCTGGGCCGCCTGCCGGGCCTTGTAGGCCTTGTGGTAGACGCGATCCTCGGCCTTGGGCGTGGGCCCTCTGCCGCGCAGTTTGTTGCGGTGCTTGCCGCCCGAACCCTTGGTCGGGCCTTTCTTGTTAGCCATGTCTTCAGTGTAAAGGCAGGCGGGAACCGGTCAGATATCGGTCGGCCTCAATATCTGCAGGGCGAAGACACGCTCTACCTTTATCGTTCAGGCCGGGCGGATCGGCCGTGCGGGTCATCCCAGGGCGGCCACCTGGTCAGGATCGGGGAACTCCATCCACTCGACCGGGGACTGTCCCTTCGATGCCGGGGTGACGGCGATGTGGGCCATGGATGACCGGCCCGAGGCCCCGTGCCAGTGTCTGACGCCTGCCGGGCAGAAGACCACATCGCCGGGTTCCAGTCTGCGGGGCTGACGGCCCTCCTCCTGCTCCCACCCCAGCCCGGCGGTGACGATGAGCAGTTGGCCATGCGGGTGGGTGTGCCAACGGTTGACGCATCCGGGTGCGAAGGTCACATTGCTGGCTGGGCATTCCGCGTCCGGACCGGTCAGGGGGTGCAGCCAGACATGGCCGGTGAAGTTGGGGCCGTCAGCCGGATCCCCCAAGGGATAGGGCCCCGAATCCGGCTCGGTCCCGGCTTTAGATGGGGTTGCAGGTGCAGCGGTGTCCCGGCTCCCGTCTTCGTTATCGCCCTCACCGTAGACCTCCTTGGCCAGGTCGAAGGCCGACCATGCCTTGGGCCATCCCGCGTAGAAGGCCAGGTGGGTGATCAGCGCCACCATTTCAGTGCGGGTGACGCCATTGCCCTTGGCCATGGCCATATGGCTCTTCAACTGGGGGAAGAGCCCCATGCTCATCAGGCCTGCGCAGGTGATCATGCTGCGGTCCCGAGCCGAAAGTTCATCCTCGCGGGACCAGACCTGGCCAAAGAGCACATCATCATTGAGTTGTGCGAATTGTGGTGCGAACCGACCGAGCTGGTCGTGGCCCGCCGTCTGTTTGATTGCCATGGGTTGATCTCCTTGCCATTATCTTGGCCGGGTCATTCCGGCAGATTCAGCTATACCCCTTCGAGTGCGCTCGAAGTCAAGATGATGGCGGAGGCGACTGTTGGCAGTCAGTCCGAGACGTCGGCCTTGTAAAAGTTGACATAGGAGCGTGAAGGGGTTGGGCCGCGCTGGCCCTGGTAATGGGAGCCGTTGTGTTTGGACCCGTAGGGGTACTGTGCAGGCGAGGAGAGCTGGAAGAAGCACATCTGGCCGATTTTCATGCCTGGCCAGAGTTTGACCGGCAGGGTGCTCACGTTGGACAGCTCCAGGGTAATGTGCCCCTCAAAGCCGGGATCGACGAATCCGGCAGTGGAGTGAGTCAGGATTCCCAGACGGCCTAGGGAGCTCTTGCCCTCTAGTCGCGCCGCTAGTGTCGAGTCCAGCTTGACGTACTCCCAGGTGGATCCAAGAACGAACTCGCCTGGATGCAGGATCCAGGGTTCGTCCTTTGGTACCTCGAACTGCTCGGTCAGTGCACCCTGGTCCTCCGCCGGATCCACGTAGGTGTACTGATGGTTGTTGAAGACCCGGAAGTACCGGTCCAGGCGCACGTCCACGCTGGAGGGCTGAACCATGGCGGGCGTCCACGGGTCCAGATTCAGGTGTCCTGCCTGGTGGGCATCCAGAATGTCATGGTCGCTGAGCAACATGCCGAGGTATCTCCTTTAGGTTCATTGGTCGAGGTCTCTCGTCAGGCGGGAAACCATCCGAAATCCAGTCTAACTGGCCCTATACCCGCCTTTGACCTGGCTGGATTCACAGAGAATTCTCAGATAACACTATCGTCCCCATAAGGTAGCTGTTCTTTACTATAGATATCGGCTTAAAAACCGAACGGGCGGTTGACCTCCGTCCGACAACTGATTTCCCTTTCTTCTCTCTCGCCCGGCGGTGTTTACGCACCGCCGGGTTCTCTTCATTTTGAGGGGCTTTTGGTACGCCGACGTTTCACGTGAAACCACATGGCCAATGGCTCGCTTGAGTTCATTAAGGCCTACTACAGGATGGTCAGGCGTGTGCAACCCATGAGTCGCCTAATGCAGGCTGGGACGGTTATCTGCTCGTTTAGCCTCTGTCTCCTTTGGATCCGAGACTCAAGTTCGGCGAATCTCCAAAACAGGATCGAAAGTTCCGCGCAGCCGCATTCTCAGGTTCAAATTCTTCTTCTCCGGCGTCTGTATGTATAAAAGTTGTGTTTCGAGGCACGGCCTGAATCATAGGCACAGAATTTAAAGACAGGAACTGAAGATATGGAAGAACCCCCGTCAGTTATGGCTATGACAGGGGTTCTTCACCGTGGGGAGGGGCGGCGATCTTCTTGCCTTCGGCGGCTGAGGGAAGAGGGGGACTATCACATTGCCGAAAGCAGTCCGAACTCCGCTCCCTCCCCGGTTCGCGCGGCCGGGTGCCGGCGCTGGGCCTGACTCATTCCCGAGGCCAGGAAGAGTGGACCAGGCAGAGCGGCCATCCGACCAAGTATGTGTGGGTCACACCAGCCTTACTCCTGGGGAGCCTTGGCTGACATGGCTTTGTGGAAGACGGCCACGATGATCAGGGCCAGCAGGGCGGCCAGCGCCATGACCCAGAACATGTTGGCCACCTGGGCCTGGATACCGGTCTTGACACCCGCCAGAGCATGCGACCCGAATTGGGGATTGGCCATGAGTCCGCTGTAGACAGCCATGCCGATGGAGGCCGAGGTGTTCATCATCAGATCCCCGATGCCGATGCCGCGTCCGTTCTGGTCTACCGGTAGGGTGGCCGAGAAGGAGTCGTAGAGGGGCGTGTAGGACATGGTGATGCCGGCGATGAAGACCGAGGCCAGCGCGGTCAGGACCCAGAAGCCCGAGGTGAGCATCAGGGCCGAGCCGGCAGCTCCGGCGATCATGAGCAGGGCGGACAGGATCAGCATGGGCAGGCGTCCCATGGCGTTCATGATGGCTCCGGACAGGCAGCCCACCAGAGTGGCCACGATGTAGACGATGGTCAGGCAGAGGGAGACCTGGCTCAGGGAGATCCCGTAGATGCGGTCGCCGATCACGTTGTAGATGGGCACGCAGGCGAAGTTGAAGAAGTAGAAGACGAAGAGGGCCAGCAGGACAGCCATGTAGGCGCCGTTGGTCACGAACCCGCGGCTCAGGAAGGGGTTGGCGCCCTTCCAGACGTAGCCGGCGAAGATCAGGATCAGAACGGCCAGCACCCCCAGCATCCAGGTGGCCGGGAAGGAGAAGTAGACGGCTACGAATCCGGCGATCAGTGCGAACAGGGCGATGCCGAAGACATCGATGCGCTCGCCCTTGATGCCGGTGTCAGGTGTGTACTTGAGCACCGGGGGGATCAGCAGGATGGAGACCAGCGGCACCAGGAAGAGGTAGCGCCAGTCGATGGAGGTGATCAGTCCGCCGGCGAAAATGCCTACAGCAGAGGATGCGTAGTAGACGGCGTTGAAGATGCCCAGGTAGAAGGCACGCTCCTTGTCGCTCAGGTACTTCATGGCCATGACCAGGAAGACCGATCCGGCCACCTGGCCGCCCGCGGTCTGGATCATGCGGGCCAGGACCACGGCCCAGAAGTTCGATGCGCCGAAGAAGCCCAGGAGGCTGCCGACGATCAGGGCGCCCACTCCGAACAGGGTCATCTTACGGGGGGAGATGTAGTCGCAGAGGGTTCCGTAGAGCATGCAGACCACGCCCAGGACGATGCCGGGCAGGGTGCTGATCAGCGAGGCGTTGGCGGACATCCCCAGGGAGTCGCCCACGTTCTGGAAGACCAGGTTGAAGGCCTGGATCATCAGTGTGCCCAGCAGGAAGATGGTCAGCAGGGCGGGCAGGGCCCGCTTGGTGCTGCGGCGGTTTTCCTCCACGGTCGCTTCGGTAGCCGTTGTGGTGATGGATTCGCTCATGACTGCCGTCCTTCTATCGTTCGCTCTCGGTCTTGTGCACCAGGGTCAGGAGCCTGTCCATGAAGCGCCGGGTGAACCGCTCGGTGTCGACAGACAGGGCCACCTTGGTGTTCTTGACCGTGTCCAGGAGCCTGCTGGGGTCGCCGATGGTACGGGCCCGTTGCGGTCCTTCGGTCTCGACCATCAGGTTGGTGGCGAAGGTCGTGACCAGGCTGGGGTCGATGGCCACGGCGGCGGCTAGGGGGTCGTGCAGGTTGCAGCCGCCCAGGTAGACCCCGCTCTCCTTTTCGCTGATGTCGATGTAGTAGTCGGTCATGTCTGCCAGGAAGCGGCCGGCGCTGGTGCCTGTGGCACGCAGGGCCTCAGTGTCCTCGCGGCTCATCAGAGCTTGGGTGGTCACGTCCAGGCCAACCATGGTGATGTCTGCGGTGGTGGCGAAGACCCGGTTGGCGGCCTCAGGATCCTGGTTAATGTTGGCTTCTGCGAAGGGGCCCACGTTGCCCGGCTGGGTCAGGGTGCCGCCCATCATGACAATGCTGATGCGGTCGACGATGTCGGGGGCCTTTTCCAGGGCGGCGGCGATGGTGGTCAGAGCGCCGGTGGGCACCACGACCAGCTCGCCCTTGGGATAGCGGCGGACTGCGTCGATGATGAAGTCCACCGAGCTCTGCTGGCTGGCCTGTCGGTCGGTCTGTGCGGGGATTTCGATGTTGCCGGTGCCGTTGGCCCCGTGGAAGATCTCGGAGTCCGGCGGAACGCTGAATGAGTCGGCCGTGCTGGGATGATCGATCCCCTTGAAAACCGGGATGTCCTCCCTACCGTACATGGCCAGCAGCCGCAGATCGTTGTCGACGCCCCGGTCGAGCACCACGTTGCCGTAGGTGCCGGTGATTCCAATTAGTTCGGCGTCCGGGGATCCCAGAACGTAGGACAGAGCCAGCGTGTCGTCGATGCCAGTGTCCAGATCCAGGATGATCTTGCGGACGGTTTCCTTGTTTGCTGACACGTTGGTCTCCTTCCCAGAAGGATGGGCGGCCCCAACCTTCTGCTTACCTATGTCGTGCCTTCCCTAGGCTGATTCGTTACTGCCGTGAAACAAACAACCTGTTTGATGTAACGTTTCATCAAACTGTACGGAGTTAACCTACCTGTGGCGAGGAGGCTTGTCAAAGCGCGTCGGGGGGTGTTCGCCATCAGGGCAGAGACCCGCAAATCTATCGGTGATCATGCATTCGCGGGTTGACGGCTGTTTTTCTGTGCAGTCGACGATAATGAGGGTATGACTTTAGCGACTCCTGAACAGTATGTGGCGATGCTTGATGCGGCCAGACGGGGGTCCTACGCCTATCCCGCCATCAATGTGACCAGCAGCCAGACTCTGAATGCGGCCTTGCAGGGGCTGGACGAAGCCCAGTCCGACGGAATCATCCAGGTCTCCGTGGGAGGTGCCGCCTACCTGTCCGGACAGCGCCTGGCCGACCGGGTGGCTGGCTCCATCGCCTTTGCCAAGTTCGCCCACGAAGTGATCGCCCGCTATCCAAGCATCACCGTGGCCCTGCATACGGACCACTGCGCCCCGCAATATCTTGACGAGTGGGTACGGCCCCTGCTGGCCTACGAGAAGGAGCAGGTGGCTCACTGTCAGGAACCGCTCTTCCAGTCGCACATGTGGGACGGTTCTGGCCTGCCCTTGCGGGAGAATTTGGCCACGGCGGCAGAGCTGCTGGAGCAGTCCCGCGCCGCCCACACCGTTTTGGAGATCGAAGTGGGAACAGTCGGCGGCGAGGAGGACGGTCACTCGGCGGCTATCGACCAACGGCTCTATTCCTCGCCCGAGGATGGCCCCAGGGTGGTCGATGCCCTGGGTCTGGGTGAGCGCGGCCGCTACATGGTGGCTTTCACTTTCGGCAACGTGCACGGGTCCTACAAGCCCGGTGTGGTCAAGCTAAGGCCCGATCTGCTGGGGCAGATCCAGGCCAGGACGGCCAGAGCCATATCCGATGGGGAGGTTAGCGGTATCCCCGCTCCGAGCGCCCCTGCCAACAAGCCCTTCCTGCTGGTCTTCCACGGGGGCTCTGGCTCGCAGCCGGAGGAGATCGCCTCGGCCGTCGCTCATGGTGTGGTCAAGATGAATGTGGATACTGACACTCAGTACGCCTTTACCAGGGCCGTGGCAGGGCACATGTTCACTAACTACGACAAGGTCCTCAAGGTGGACGGGGAGGTTGGCGAAAAGAGCGAGTATGACCCCCGTTCTTGGGGACGCCAGGCCGAGGACGAGATGGCGGCGCGCGTGGTCCAGGCTTGCCAGCAGCTGGGCAGTGCAGGACGGGCCATGCGATGAAACGGCATATGCGTTCCAAACCACGCCAGCCCAGACAGGGAATACACAAGACTGCTGCTTGGGGACTTCTTGGGTTCGGTGTATTGCTGATGCTTGATTCCTCAACGACCCCGATGATCGGCCGTCCCTTATGGGCCCAATGGCTGGTGCTATTGGTCGCCATCCTCCTCGTGGGCTTCGGCATCTGGTTTTATGCCAAGGTTGTCATGGTGAGGTGGGCTGAACGTCAGCCTACCGAGTTGACGGCTCATGGTTTCTTCGTCTCCTCGTTGGGCGGACTGGGCATCGGCTTCGGATTGATGGCTCTTTCGGCTTTCATCCTCATAATCCTTGGGTTTTACAGGGTGGATGGTTTCCGCCCATTCGGTGTCTCCCAGATCCTGACCTTAGGAGTTCTGGCTTGCGCGTCGGTTTTTGAAGAACTCATAATGCGGGGCGTGGCTCTCCATGCTTTGGATCGCTGGCTGGGATGGGTACCTGCTCTGATTTTGACTTCGCTTCTTTTCGGGTTCATGCATGCTCTCAACCCTGGGGCTACCCTCTTCTCGTGTCTGGCCATAGCCATCGAAGCCGGTCTTATGCTGGGCTCCATCATGGTATCCAGGCATAATCTCTGGATTTGCATAGGCTTTCATATAGGGTGGAACCTTACTGAGGCCCTGTTGGGAATTCCGGTCTCCGGCCAGAATATATACGGCTTCATGGTCATGAAGGTTCAGGGACCGACCCTGCTGACCGGTGGAACATTCGGCATCGAAGCATCCCTGATCCCGGTCATCCTAGGGCTGCTCGTCAGTGCGGCCTTCCTGCTCTGCCGGGGCCGGGACACCATGATTGGCTCCAGGACCTGACCAGTCTTTTCCAATTTTGGATCGGCCCATGCTGATTTGAAAGGCCTGAAAGACCTCCAGCTCCATACATGGGGTTAGGCTCGTCTATGGATGGTCTGCCTTTGTTTTCCTTGAATGGCGACCAGTGGATAAGGAGCATCGTATGCCGGGAATCGTGATCGTCGGGGCCCAGTGGGGCGACGAGGGCAAGGGCAAGGCAACGGACCTGATCGGCGAGCATATGGACTACGTCGCCAGGTTCAACGGGGGCAACAATGCCGGCCATACCGTGGTGGTGGGCGACCAGGAATACGCCCTCCATCTTCTGCCTTCGGGGATCATTCACCCGGCCATTACCCCGGTCATCGGCAATGGCGTCGTGGTTGACCCGGCCGCCCTCTTCGAGGAGATTGATGGGCTCCAGTCCCGCGGCGTGGACTGCAGCCGGCTGAGGATCAGCGAGTCCGCGCACATCATCGCTCCCTACCATCGGACCTTGGACAAGGTGACCGAGCGCTTCCTGGGCAAGCACAAGATCGGTACAACAGGCCGCGGGATCGGCCCGGCCTATGCTGACAAGATCAACCGTGTGGGCATTCGTGTGCACGATCTGTTCAATGTCGACCACCTGCGCGACAAGGTGGAAGCAAGCCTGCACCAGAAGAACCAGATGCTGGTCAAGCTCTACAACCGCCGGGCCATCGAGGTGGAGGCCACCGTTGAAGAACTGGCGGGATACGCCGAGCGGCTCAAGCCCTACGTGGCCAATACCTCGTTGATGCTCAACCAGGCTCTGGAGCAGGGCAAGAACGTCCTCTTCGAGGGGGGACAGGCCACCATGCTGGACGTGGACCATGGCACCTACCCCTTTGTCACCTCATCCAACTGCACAGCCGGGGGCGCCTGCACCGGCACTGGCGTGGGACCGACCAAGATCGACCGGGTGGTCGGCGTGGCCAAGGCCTATGTGACCCGCGTGGGAGAGGGGCCCTTCCCCACGGAGCTGGACAACGAGCAGGGCGAATGGCTGCGCCGTCAGGGCCACGAGTACGGGGTGACCACCGGCCGCTCCCGCCGCTGCGGCTGGTTCGATGCGCTGGTCAGCAGGTATGCGGTGCAGATCAATGGCCTGACCGACATCGTGCTGACCAAGTTGGATGTCCTCTCTGGCCTGGAGACCATTCCGGTCTGCGTGGGCTATGACATCACCCGGTCCGATGGCGCCCGCGTCAGGATGGATCAGATGCCCGTGGACCAGGCTGAGTTCCAATCCGCCCAGCCGGTATACGAAGAGCTGCCGGGCTGGCGCGAGGACATCTCCGGTGCCAAGAGCTTCGAGGAGTTTCCGACCAAGGCCAAGGACTACATCCATCGCCTGGAGGATCTGTCCGGCTGCCGCATCTCGGCTGTGGGTTCAGGCCCGGGCCGCGACCAGATCGTGCAGATCCATTCTCTGATCGACTGAGGAAGATTCATGAGTTTGGCCCTGTCTGCCCGCCTTTCCCGGGGCGGTCAAGAGTCGGGTTCAGCGGCGTGAGTCACTGGCCGCTGATTTTAGGTGCGGGCCCCATGGTCTCCCTCAGTATGAATGTGGCTTTAGCAGTAATACGGCGGTGGGGCAGTTTATTTCCATTGGCCAAGCGAATAGCCATTTGTGCAGCTGTCCGGCCGTAGGCGTTTGGCTCGTGACGCACTGTTGAAATGCCTAGGGGGCCGGCCAGTTCTCTGTCGTCAAACCCCACCACTGATATGTCATCCGGTACCCGGATTCCCAAACGGCGGAGTTCATGGACCAGGCATATGGCCACTTCGTCGCTGATGCAGCATACTGCTGTCGGGCGTGGGGCCAGTGCCAGAATTGCACTGGCTGCCAGCTTGCCGATGTCTCCTTGGTAGGGGATTGCAATCTCGTAGTCGTCTCTTCTGGGAATGGCTCCCTCTTCAAGTCCAAGGTGGTAGCCAGTTATGCGCTGGTCGGCATCCCAGACGAAGTCCTTGTTGAATTGTGTCCGTTTGAGATATGCGATGTTGGTATGACCGATGGCGATCAGGCGGCGAATTAGATCCCTGGTAGTGGTGACTTCATCGACTCCGATTGATGCATTACTGTAGCGGTCATCCAAATGCATGGTGTTGACACCCACGATGGGCATGCCGGTGCTGCGCAAGGTCTGCCCCTCTTGGTCGGTAAGGGCGAAGGACGAGATGATCATGGCATCGGCGTTGCGCTTGACTGGCATCGAAGAGAAGAATTCAGCGCGTTGTTTTTTATCTGCTACCCGATAAGACAGCAGGTCATACCCTTCTTCGCAGAGTGCTGAATAGACTCCTTCAGCAAGTTCGGAACTGTACCATCCTGAAAGGTGATTACCGACAATCAGCGCTATTCTGCCTGTCTTACCGCTGCGGAGCCTTGATGCTTCCTTTGAAGCGGTGAATCCGAGCCTTGCGCTCGCTTCAAATACTTTGGCTCTGGTGTTGTCTGAGACACGGTTCTTGCCTTGGAGCGCTCTGGAAACCGTTGATGCAGACACCCCAGCTTCCTTGGCTACATCATAAATAGTCGGCTCTCTCATCTCTTACGCCCCTTGGTTGGTGTCACAGTATGTCGCAGTGTTAGTACAACCGATTTTACAACGGTAACTTCTGATGAACAGAGACGATTGAGCCGGCCAGTGCCGCAATCAGTCATTGTTGTGGTTGGTGAGTCATCGGCAAGCATCCAGGAGGATCGATTTGACATGTGAGGAAGTGTTTTATACACTGTGTGCAACCGATATTACAAATCTATCAATATTAGGAGGATAGGTCACAGTTTATCGTTTATTTGGCATGAATAAAATCGGTTTTACATGTTCATCAGTGTTGTGAACATTTGAGGAGTAGAAACAATGATGAAATCAGTGATTAAGCAAGGTGGCGTGGCCCTGCTTGCAACAGGCATGATTCTTTCGCTTGCAGCGTGTGGGCCAGGTTCCACTGGCTCATCCGAGAGTAGCAATGAGCCGTCCTCAGTCAGTACGGATTTGGGCTCGAAGTCGTATGAGCTTAAACTCTGGGACGGCGCAGGGCTCAAGACAGTAGACGATGCGCTCATCAAGGGGTTCCAGAGCAAATACCCCAACATGCATATCAAGGCAAACTATGATCCGGACAATGTTTCGGCTCAAAATGGACCGCGTGTCATCTCTTCCACCGATGCTCCGGATATAGCGCGCCTGACGGATGTCAACACTGCGGTCAGCGGTCACCATGTGATATCCCTCGAACCGTATGTAAAAGCATACGGATGGAAGGTCCCCAAGTCCCAAACGCAACTGTATAGGGCTGATGCCAAGGGCAGACTCGGTGATGGCGACTTATATGCGCTGCCCAATTCCTATTCGGTTTCAGGCGTGTATGTCAATACCAAGCTGACGGCTAAGGCAGGAATTGCCGATCTTCCCCGCACCTTGGATGAATTTGAATCGGATATGGGCAAAGCTAAGGACGCAGGCCTCATTCCTATGATGACCTATGCGAAGGACGGCGGGACATCATTCGCTTTCCAAGCGATGATGACCAACACTGACTCGGTGCAGTCGGTGCAGGACTGGATATTGCAAAAGCCAAAAGCTGATTTCAGGACCAAGGGTTCAAAGGAGGCGGCGCAAAAACTTCAGGATTGGAATAAAGAGGGGTATTTGCCACAAGGGGTCAATGCCATCGATGCTTCCACCGCCTTAAGCAGATTCACCGCCGGCGAGGGTGTGTTCTTCCCCAGTGGAAACTGGAATTTGGCAACGATGGCTAAAGCCATGGGTGACGATGTGCAATTCATTCCCTTCCCGGCGAATTCTGCCAATGAGCAGCCAAGCATTGCAGCCAATGCGGGAAGCTTCTTCGGAATTCCTAAGAACTCCCGAAACAAAGACGCAGCAGCCTGCTTCCTCAATTACACGCAGAGTGATGAAGCCCGGCAGATCATAGCGAATGTCAGCGGGTACTACCCGAAGACAGTCGAGGGCCAATCCCTGCCCAAGGCGCAGAGTGCTCTTCAGCGCAGCATGTTTGACTATTACAAGGATGTTTTCGATTCGGGCAGATCGACTGACTTCATCAACAATGCCACAGCTGGAATCCAGTCAAGTGGGTTCATTCCCAACTTCCAGCTCTTGCTCGACAACAGTCTTACCGCTCAGCAGTTTACGGAAAAGATCCAGCAGGAGTATAGCCAAGAGGTGCGGCATTGAGCACGCATCTCACAAATCGGCGGCGCGCGAGGTCGGTATCGGCCTCGCGGGCTGCCGATGCCCTCCCGGCTCGTGGCAGGAGTCTGAGCTCCACCCTGGCAGGTTGGTTGTTTCTGCTTCCCGGGCTGGCCTTCTACCTGGTCTTTGTGTTCTGGCCGATCATCCAGACTGCCTGGTATTCCTTCTATGACTGGAACGGAATTGATGCCAGCACTTGGGTGGGCGTGAAGAATTTCGTCAAGGTCTTCACTGATCCTGTGTTGCTGGGAAGTATAGGGCACTCGTTCTACCTGGTTATCTTCTTCTCGTTGATACCCATTGTTTTGGGAATGATCATCGCATCCTTGATCCGTGATATTCGTGCCAAAGCTGTCAGCACTTTTGCTCAGGTCTGTCTGTTTTTGCCTCGTGTCATCCCTGGAGCGGCGGCGGCCGTGGCTTGGACCTGGATGTTGGCACAGGACGGCATCGTCAATCAGATGCTCAGTGCAATGGGGCTGGGGGAGCACGCCACCTCATGGTTGGGCAACCAGCACACCGCGCTGACGTCAGTCGGCGTTATTGGTTTCTGGTTGCAGCTGGGCTTCTGCATCGTGCTGCTATCGGCCGGCATCGGAGGCATCGATAAATCCTTATATGAAGCGGCCAGCATTGATGGAGCAGGTTGGTGGAGCCAGCTCTGGCATATAACGCTGCCTGGGTTGCGCGGACAGATCGCTGTCTGCCTGACTATGACGGTTGTGGCAGCTCTGGCCAGCTTTGACGTGGTCTTCATGGCCACTCAAGGAGGTCCTGGCTACAGCACGATGGTACCTGGCGTCATGGTATATCGCCTGGCCTTTACGCAGAACCGGGTCGGTCTGGCTTCTGCGCTCGCCCTGGTGCTTATGGTGCTCGTGCTGCTTGTGGTGGGCCCGCTCCAGCGACTGGTGCAGGGAAAGGAGGAAGCGTGAAACAGTCACTCTCTGTGCGTGTGCTCGGGAACCTCACCCTGGCCGTGACTATCATCTTCTCAATACTGCCCTTTGTCAGCATGTTCTCGGCAGCCGTACAACCGCAGGGTTCCATGCCGCACGGGATCCAATTCACGGCACACCCTCATTGGGAGAACTTTGCAGCTGCCTGGAAGGTAGCGAATATCACCCCCTTGCTGATATCTAGTGCAATCCTTGTCCTCGTTGTAGTGCCGGTTGTGCTCATTTGCTCGGCAATGGGCGGTTACGCCATGGGTTCTCTCCATGTGAAGGGTGGATGGATCGCCTATGGCCTGCTCTTTGTCGGTCTGACTCTGCCCTTCGAAGTGCTCGTTACTCCTCTTTACTATGAAATCCAATCCATGGGGCTGCTCAATACTAGATGGGCGCTCATCTTGCCGATGATCGGGCTCAATATGCCATTTGGCATGGTCTGGATGCAAGCCTATTTCTCGCAGATGCCCAAGGATCTGATTGAGGCGGCAAGCATCGACGGTGCTAACCATTTCAGAATCTTCCGCAGTATTCAATTACCCTTGGTCGTTCCTGCCCTGTCTTCATTGGGCATACTGACCTTCTTGGCTACATGGAACCAATTCCTTCTTGCCGTCGTCCTCATTGACGACCCAACCAAGCGGACTATGGCCGGTGCGTTGCAGTCTTTCGTTGGTCAGTATTCCACTGATGTGGTCCTTTTGAATGCGGGCTCTCTGTTGATCATGGCGCCGACAATGATACTGTTCATTTTCCTGCAAAGATACTTCATCAAGGCCATGCTGGATGGATCGGTAAAGGGCTGAGAGTCGTGACAATAGATAACATGCATGATCCGGACTGGTGGAGGTCTGCCGTCGTCTACCAGATTTATCCTAGGTCCTTCCGAGATTCCGACAATGACGGCATAGGGGACCTGCAAGGCATTGAGAGTGGGCTGGAGTATCTGGCTGATCTTGGTGTGGATGCAATCTGGCTGAGTCCCTTCTACCCCTCTCCTATGGTCGACGGTGGTTATGATGTAGCCGACTATAGGGATGTGGATCCCCAACTGGGCACGCTGGCGGATTTTGATTCGATGATGGAGCATGCTCATTCCCTCGGCATCAAGGTCATCATCGATATCGTGCCTAATCATTGCTCGAACCAGCATCTCTGGTTCAGGCAGGCCTTGGAAGAAGGACCTGAATCTTCCATGAGGTCCAGGTTCGTCTTTCGGCGAGGACGTGGGAGACATGCCGAGTTGCCGCCGACCAATTGGCGTTCTGAATTCGGCGGCAGCGCCTGGGAGCCCTGCGGATCCGGCTGGTATTACCTTCATTTGTTTTCCAAGGAACAGCCTGATTTCAACTGGGACAATCCAAGCGTACGGGAGGAATTCCTTTCGGTTCTTCGATTCTGGAGCGACAGAGGGGTCGATGGTTTCCGTGTGGACGTATCGCATGGGTTGGCCAAGGACCTTCATGATCCTCTTCGTGACAGACCGGATCCGGAGGTCATGGCGCCTATGTGCGATGACGGCAGCGATCCATTGTTCGACAGAGATGAAGTCCATGAGATTTATAGATCGTGGCGGACGGTCTTGAACCAATACGATCCTCCCCGCATGGCCGTGGGGGAGTCCTGGACTCCTATCACTGACCGGGTCTTTGCATATGCACGCTCGGATGAGCTTGGATCGGTCTTCGATTTCTCATTAGCAAAGGCTTCTTGGAATTTGGATGAGTATGCGTCAGCCATAACCAGGACATGCCGCGGTTTCAAGAAAGTCGGAGCCACGCCCAGCTGGGTCCTTGGCAATCATGATGTCCCAAGGCTGGCTTCGCGGTTGGCTCTGCCCAAGGGTGCCGATGAACTCGCTTGGGTGGCTTCGAATGGAACTGATCCCGTCGTTGATCGCGAGGTCGGGTTACGGAGAGCACGGTCTGCCGCGATGATCATGCTGGCTCTGCCGGGAACCGCATACATCTATCAAGGCGATGAGTTGGGGCTGCCGGAAGTCACCGACCTTAAGTCGACAGATATCCGCGATCCTCAGTGGGAACGATCCGGGCACCGAATCAAAGGGAGGGATGGATGTCGTGTGCCGATTCCATGGACGAGCGAGCATGACAAATCCTTCGGCTTCAATAAGGGTGTTGCTCCATGGCTACCGCAGCCTGCTTGGTTTGATGACTACTCCGTAGAGTCTGAAATGCGATCGGACAAGTCGGCTCGTTCCCTGATTAAAACGGCTCTGGCTTTGCGCAGCAAGTGGGTCGAAGATGATATGAATGTGAAGGTTAACGTTGTCGATGACGGGCTGACCCACACCTTAGAACTAATCTTGGCTTCCGGCTTGAGGAGCATGACTAATTTTGGTAGGTCGTCGGTGAGGTTGCCGGTCTCGGCCAAGTGTTTGTTGAATAGCAGTGTCGTTGAATCAGCAAATGGAGCGGTTTGGCTCGCGCCTGATGCCACGGTCTGGTATACGACAAAGATATGCGAGTGACAGATACGTGATGACGGATGTCGGCATAGAAAGGATGGGTATGCGTTCGCAGCTGGCAGGAGATCCATTGGGGCTGGCGCTCGTCAAATCCAGCGTAAGCAGGTCGATTAATGCTGAAAATCCCCGTGGCGAGAAAGGTCGGGGAGCCATGTCAGCAGGAGAGCTTGGCCCAGGCAGGAAGGGCAGCCCCTGCATCAGGAATCTGGAGCCAGGTTCGTCTGTGGTATTGGCTGATATTGAAGGTACAGGGGTCATTAATCATCTGTGGTTCACAGTGGCGGATAGAACCAGTGATGCGGATCGATATGTTCTGCGTGATCTTGTGCTGAGGATTTACTGGGATGATGAGCAGACTCCCTCGGTTGAGTGCCCCCTGGGTGATTTCTTCTGCTGTGGCTTTGGCCAGGTCTGTCGAGTCAACTCCCTGCCCATACAAGTGGTGCCGACAGGAGGGATGAACGCCTACTTCCCCATGCCGTTTGGCAGACACGCCCGTCTCGTTTTGGGAAACCAGCATGTGAATGTTGTGCCTGCCTTGTTCTACCAGATCGATTACTCGTTGCAGGACGATCCGCTGCCAGCGAGTACGGGGTATTTCCATGCCCAATGGCGCAGGCAAAAAGTAACTGTTCCTGGACAGGACTACGTCGTTCTGGACGGGGTCCGGGGCAGAGGCCAGTACATTGGAACCTATCTGGCCTTGAGTGTGCTTGAACGCTACTGGTGGGGAGAAGGTGAATTTAAATTCTATATCGATGGGGACGAGGCATATCCAACGATATGCAGCACTGGTACTGAAGATTATTTTGGAGGAGCTTGGAGTTTTGCCGTTTCAAGCGCTGAAGGGACCAGTGAGCAGACATACTGTGCGCCCTTCTGCGGGTATCCCTTCTATAGCAACCATGATTACTCGATTCGCAATCCCTATCACAATGATGATTGCCCTCCAATGCGGGGGTTGTATCGGTGGCATATACCAGATCCGATCCGATTCGAACAAGATCTACGCGTCACTTGGCAACAAATTGGGTCCGGGTTCCAAGGCGCTTTTGAACGAAGCGATGATGTGTCCACAGTAGCCTATTGGTACCAGTTGGAACCTCATGGCGATTTTCCTGCTCTTCCCTTAGCACGTGATCGATGGCCGCGTTGACGCGAAGGAAGACTGCTGGAGAATAGAATCGCTGTATGGCACATGTTTTGTCTTCTGCAGACCATGGTTCTGGTTCCTTGGGCGGTCTGGAATCTCTGCCATATGTTCTGAGCTTTCCCCAGGCCCTGGGTACAGGAATCATCATCAATACGGCAAAACTGGTGCCAGCCGAGCTTCGTAAGAGGATGGCGGATCTGATAGAGGATTATGAGTCGGCGCTTTCCCGATTTCGTAACGATTCATTGCTCGCTTCCATGGCAAGGGCTGATAATGGCGGAGAATTTGTTTTTCCTTCGTACTGCTGTCCTCTTTTTGAATTGTATGACCGGTTTTATGCCTTGACTGAGGGGCGGCTTGACCCTGCCGTGGGTGCTGACCTGGTGGCACTTGGTTACGGTCCGGATATGAGTTTCGTTATGCAGGCAGGCGCTTTGGGAAAATTGGGGCGCATACATGGTCGTCCAACCTGGGCTCATGATGTTCGGCGAAACGGAGCGACCTTGATAACGGCAGGTCCGATCCACCTGGACTTCGGGGCCATAGGCAAGGGCTTTCTAGTTGATCTGTTGGGCGCCTTCTTGGCGGATGCTGGCGAGTATGTGATCGATGCGGGGGGCGATATGGGGGTGCAGACGTCAATTCCGATCACTGTTGCCATGGAGGATCCCGATGATCAAGCAAATGCGGTGGGTGTCGTCTCGCTGTCATCGGGTGCTTTGTGTGCTTCGGCTCCCAGTCGCAGGCATTGGACCTCTCGCTACGAAAGGGATGGTGAAGCTGGTCTTATCAGTCTCCACCATATTCTTAATGCAATTGACGGTACGCCCGTGCGGCAGGTTCTTGCTACATGGACGCTTGTCGGTTCTGGCTCTTTTCCCGTTGCAGTTGCGGATGGACTGGCGACGGCCCTATTCCTGATGGATCCGTCGGTTCTGGCGCTTCATGTGGATTATTCCTGCGCTGTGCTTCGTTCGGATCGACGGTTCATTGTCTCATCCGCATTTCCTGGTGAGGTGTTCACCAACTTGGATAGTCATCCTATAGCGTCGCGATGAATCTGCCGTTTCGCATATTGGACTATCAGGCACCAATTCAGGTAGTCGGATTTATGGTCAGAGACATTGCGGATGGTGGTTTCATCTGCTGGAAGACGATGGAAGGAGGTTCGCTGCGATGACGTGGAAGTATAGTACGGCAAGTGTTAGTGCCCTGTCAGTTCGAATTATTAGCCCGTCTTCGCAGGCGGACTGATTCGTCGATCTTCGGATTGCGCGACCCCGCCGGAAGGCAGGGCCGCTAAGTAGATCAAGTTCATCTCATCGGATCCTGCTCATGTCGGGATCTTTTCATAAATGCCGGTTAGACAGTTAAAGAAATCGGCTGGAGAGAAAGAGATGATGGTGATGGAGAAACACACAAATGAAGTGGAGAGTCCGAGCGCGGCGAGTAGACCAGCAGTCTCTCGTAGCTCGGTCCGCACAGTCATCGGGGCCTCCATGGTCGGCACGGCCATCGAGTTCTACGATTTCTACGCTTACGGGACGGCTTCGGCCAACTATTTCCCCAAGCTTTTCTTCCCGAAGACAGATCCGACTGTGGCCCTGCTGGCATCCCTGCTGACCTTCGCCATCGCTTTCATCGCGCGGCCCTTGGGATCCTTGATCTTCGGACACTTCGGGGACCGTCAGGGACGCAAGACCACGCTGGTGGTCTCCCTGTTGACCATGGGCTGTTCCACAGTTCTGATCGGCGTCCTGCCCACCTATGCCACCTGGGGACTCTGGGCTGTGGTGGTCCTCTGCCTCTGCCGGTTCGTCCAAGGAATAGGCCTGGGCGGCGAGTGGTCTGGCGCAGCCCTGGTGGCCACCGAGAACGCCCCGGAGGGCAAGAGGGCGCTCTACGGCTCCTTCCCGGAGCTGGGCGCCCCCATCGGCTTCTTCCTGGCCAACGGGACCTACTTCCTGTTGGAGATGTTCTGCACCCCCGAGCAGATGCTGAGCTGGGGCTGGCGTGTGCCCTTCCTGCTCTCCGCCATCCTGGTGGTCGTAGGACTGGCCGTGCGCGTCTCCATGCAGGAGACCCCTATCTTCCAGATGGCCCTGGATCAGCAGAAGGTCGTCAAGACCCCGCTGTTGGAGGTCTTCCGCAAGAGCTGGCGCCAGGTGCTCCAGGCCACCTTCCTGGTCGCGGTCACCTACACCCTCTTCTATACCCTGGCTACTTGGTCCCTGGCCTACGGTACCAAGCCCAAATCCCAGGGCGGCGGCGGACTGGGCTTCACCAACCAGGAGTACTTGCTCATGCTCATGGTCTCCATCCTGGTCTTCGCCCTTTTCATCGTGCTGGCTTGCGTCTATGCGGACCGCATCGGCCGTCGCCGGGTGCTGATCGGCAGCTCCGTCATGCTGGTGGTCTTCAGCCTGGTCTTCCCCTACCTGCTCATGGCCCATCACAACACCTTCCAGGTCATGGTCTTCCTCTGCGTCGGGTTCGCCCTGATGGGCATTGCCTTCGGGCCCATCGGCGCTTTCCTGCCGGAGCTCTTTGACGCCAATGTGCGCTACTCGGGTTCCGGTATCGGTTATAACTTGGCGGCCATCGTGGGCGCGGCCTTCGTGCCTACCATCGCCACCTGGCTCTCCTCCCACTGGGGAGTGCGCTCGGTCGGGCTCTACCTGGCCGTCATGGCGGTCTGCTGCCTGGTGGCAGTGCTGACCTGCCACGAAACCAAGGATGTGGACTTCACCAAGTAGTTTTCGTTTTCTCCTGTAAGATTCATGGGAATCTCAACAAGATGGCGGCCTTAAGAGGCCGCCATCTTTTCTGCGATCCACCCTGGTCTTGATTGACATAGTAATGCCTAATCGTTTATACTGAACAAGCTATCTAAGCGTTTAGCTACCTGAGCAAGGAGGTTCAGATGAGATCGCGGTTGACGATGGTGGTAGCCGGAATAACGAGCATTGCTGCTATGGTTTCCTTGGCTGCATGTGGCCGTACAGCTGATTCTGGAGCAGAAAAGGACAACACGGCAGTATCTCATATCGGTGACTCCAAGGCCAGTGGTCAATTGACCATTTGGGCCATGGGCAACGAGGGTGAGAAGATGAACGGCTTCGTAAAGAAGTTCGAGCAGCAGAATCCCGATGTAAAGATATCCGTCACTTCCATTCCTTGGTCCAGTTACAAGGACAAGTTCCAAACGGCCATAGCAGCAGGTACTGGTCCGGATGTAGCCATGATGGGCAACACTGACATGGCTACCTACTCAAAAGCATTGTCCGCGGTGCCGGCTGACCTGGACATGAGCGATCTGAATGCCGGGCTTAAGGCCAGTGGCAAGGTCGGCAAGACTCAGCTTGGAGTGCCCATGTATGTTGACACCCGAGTGCTGTATTACCGTACTGACATTGCCAAACAGGCAGGCTGGGATCATGCCCCAAAGAGCTGGGATGAGCTCAAGGCTATGTCTAGCGATTTGAAGAAGGCCGATGGAGTGAAGTACGGATTCTTCATGTTCCCTACAGGGACTGACAGCTTCCAAGGCATGTCGCCTTTTGCCTTCTCGGATGGGGCCCAGTTTGTCAGCAAGGACAATAAGGCTTATACCTTCGACACTCCCGAATTGAAAGACGCTCTGAAGTACACGACCAGCCTTTTCAAGGATGGGCTGGCGGATGTGAATGCTGATGTTACCCCAGGTTCCAACATGCAGCAGTTCGTCTCAGGTGCAACACCGATGATGATCGAGGGCCCAACGGCTGCTGGTCAGATTGAGGAGCTTGGCGGGCCAGGCTTCGCAGACAAGTACGCCACGGCTGTGGTGCCTGCCAAGAAGTCGTCAACCTCTTTTGTCGGGGGTTGCAATTGGGCGGTTTTCAAAACATCGAAGAACAAGCAGTCAGCCTGGAAGTTCATCCAGTGGTTTGCACAGCCACAGACCCAGGTTGATTGGTATAAGGCTACTGCCGATCTTCCCGCCTCAGGCAAAGCATGGAAAGACAAGGAACTTGCAGGTAATGCCAAGCTGCAGGCATTCGAAGAGCAGCTCAAGCATGTTCACTCCATGCCAGTCACCTTCACATGGGGCGAGATGGGCAAAACCGCAGATACCATCTATGAGAAAATGAACAGGGGAACCGTATCCGTCGAGGATGGTCTTAAGGAATTGCAGCAACAGGCTGACTCCATAGGGACAGGAATGTAGTTCTGCTATGAATTCTTCGTCGCGCATCCGCGCAGAACGAAGACAATCCATGAAGGCGAGCGGGTCGTCGATGAAACTCGCTCGCCGCAGAAGGACTCTGGTCGCCTGGGGGTTCTCGCTGCCGTTCGTGATTGTCTTTGCTATATTTATGCTGATTCCTTTGGCTACTTCGCTGGTGATGTCGTTTACTGACATCACTGCCAGGGATATCCAAACACCCTTCAACGTCAACTTCATGGGGCTGAGCAATTACTTTAAGCTGTTCCGGGATCCCAGGTATTTGCATTCCCTGGGGACTACAGGCATATTCGTGGTTGTCGGGCTTCCGCTGACCATGGTTGTTGCCCTAGCCTTCGCAGTTACGCTCAATAAGGGGCTCAGGCATGTCAACGCTTTCTTCCGTGCCTTGTTCTATGCTCCCGTGGTTGCAAGCACTGTGGCAGTCTCGGTGGTGTGGCGCTACATCCTGCAAAAAGATGGTCTGCTGAACACCCTTCTTGCAATTATCGGAGTCCAGGGCCCTGACTGGCTGCATGATACCAGGACGGCCCTGCCGGCCTTGATGGTCATGACCCTATGGCGGAACATGGGTACCCTGATGATCATCTTTTTAGCTGGTCTGCAGGCCATACCTGAAGAGGTTCTCGAAGCCGCAGAGATGGATGGCGCATCGGAATGGCGCAAGTTCCGCAGCATCACCCTTCCTCTGCTTCGGCCCACTCTTCTTCTTGGCGCCGTCCTGCAATCGGTGCTTTACCTGCAGTTCTTTGAAGAATCCTTTGTCATGACCCAGGGAGGTCCTTTGGATTCAACCCTTTCGGCTTCCTATTACATCTATGAAAAGTTTGGATTCGGGCAGTATGGTATGTCGTCGGCGGCAAGCTATGTGCTCTTCGCCATCATCGCCTTGGTGAGTCTGCTCCAGTTCAGAATTCTCAAATCTGAGGATTAGGAGGGGAATATGTCAACCGCTGCAGTAACGATGTCGCCGGAAATATCAGAGAACAAACCGAGTCTGTGGACGAGATTTCGAAAGGCCCATGGCATTACCTATGTAGTTCTTTCTCTGGTCGGCATAATCTGGGTCTTTCCCTTTTTCTGGATGGTTCTGGGGTCGCTCAAGACTCAGCGTGAAATTATGGCGGTACCGCCTACACTCTTGCCTAAAAACCCAACCCTGGGCAATTTCACGCAGTGGTTTACTCAGCTTCATTTTGGCAACTATTTTATTAACAGTCTTGTAGTAGCCGTGGTGACGATGCTGGGTAACCTGGTCTTTTGCTCCATGGTCGGGTATGCGCTGGCGAAGATCGACTTTGCAGGCAAGAACGTGCTCTTCCTGCTGGTCATGGTTACGCTCATGGTACCGAGTGTCGCTACTTTTATACCTTTGTTCGTGATCATTTCGAACCTGCATATGCTCAATAGCTATTTCGCGCTCATTCTGCCTTTCCTGACTCAGCCTATTGGTGTGTTCCTGATGCGTCAGTTCATGCAGAGTATCCCTGATGCCCTCTTGGAAGCTGGTCGGATAGACGGAGCGGGTGAGTTGCGGATCTTCTTCCAGATAGTTTTGCCGCAGTGCAAGCCGCCTTTGGCCACGCTTGCCGTCTTGACTTTCCTATCTTCTTGGAACAACTTCCTATGGCCCTTGGTTGCTGCCCAGTCCAACAAAATGTACACCTTGCCCGTTGCTCTGTCTCTGTATTCCACGGGGCAAAATGCGACCAACTACAGTGTTCTGCTGGCTGGAGCCGTCCTTGTGGTCACGCCTATCCTGCTGCTGTTCGTCTTCCTTCAGAAATACTTTATCCAAGGTGTGACCATGAGCGGCATCAAGTAAACGTCAATTACCTGTCACAGATACAGAGAGGGAAAGCAGCCTATGACAGATGCCATGCAATTTCCGGAAGACTTTATCTGGGGAGCCTCCACGGCCGCTCATCAGGTCGAAGGAAACAATATCAACAGTAATTGGTGGGTTCGCGAGCATACTGATGGGACTGACATCAAAGAGCCGTCAGGAGATGCCTGCGATAGCTACCATCGGTATGATGAAGATATATCACTCTTGGCGAATTCGGGTTTGCAGATGTATCGCTTCTCCATTGAGTGGGCTCGAATTGAGCCGGAGGAGGGCTGCTTTTCCCAAGCTGAGCTGATGCACTATGCCCGGATGCTCGAATCTTGCAGGGCTCACGACGTGGAGCCCATGGTGACCCTTCACCACTTCACCGTTCCAAGGTGGTTTGCCGCCAAGGGTGGTTGGAGCAATCCCTCCGCACCGGACCTATTCGTTCGTTACGTTCGTTTTGTTCTTCCGATCTTGGATGGAGTCACCTGGATCTGCACTATCAATGAGCCCAACATGGTGGCCATGACTCAGGGAGGGGAGACCGGAGAGGATATGGCCGCTTCCTCCCTTCCGGAGCCGAGCGAGAAGATAGCGCGTATCATTCTGCAGGCCCATCTTCAGGCTTCTGCTCTGCTCAGACAGGACAAATCCAAACGTGTGGGCTGGTCAGTTGCTGCTCAGGCCTTTCACGCCATGCCGGGCTGTGAGCAGGAAACGAGCGATTACGCCTATTGGCGCGAGACTTTTTTCTTCGAGCATGCGGCTGGAGATGACTGGGTCGGTGTGCAGGCCTATCTGCGTACATTCATCGGCAAACATGGACCGCTGCCGGTCCCTGCAGAAGCTGAAAAGACTAAGAACGGGTGGGAATACTTTCCTCCCGCCTTAGGCATTGGCGTGCAGACTGCCTGGAATCTGACTGGCGGCGTTCCGGTCTTCGTGACTGAGAATGGTCTGGCCACTGATAATGATGCCCGCAGGATCGACTACACTCACGATGCTCTTTTGGGTCTCAAGAAAGCCATGGACCTGGGGATTGATGTTTTGGGTTATCTTCACTGGTCATTGCTCGACAACTATGAGTGGGGTTCATACGATCCAACATTTGGTCTTATCAGCGTGGACCGCAAGACATTCAAGCGAACTCCCAAGCCTTCTTTGACTTGGCTAGGTCAGGTCGCCAGGACAGGTATGCTCAACGTCCCTCGTCCCTAGGAGCCGGACCGGTGGTGGCTCTGTCGATGATATGAGTCTTGACCTGTGTGTGCGGTTCGGTTAAGGGTGAGCCGTTGATGAGCTGCAGGGCCTTTCTGGCGGCCTCGGCTCCTATGTCTCTGGCCGGCTGGGCTACTGAAGACAAGCCGGCCAGAGCGGCCACATCCGAGGAGTCAAATCCCATGATCGAGACGACGTCGGGCACCCTGATCTCAGCCTGGCGCAGTTCAGACAGAAGAGCCAAGGCGCAATCGTCAGACCAGGCGCAGATGGCCGTGGGGGCTGGTGTCATGGAGGCGATCCGATCCGCTGCTGTCCTGGCAGGATGCTCCCTGTCCGGATCCATGGTGAGTACTCCGCAGTCTACCAAGTGGTAGCGGTCGATGGCTTTCTTGTAACCGATAATGCGTTGGTTGGCGCCCCAGGAGTACTCAGGCAAAGGGTTGAATCTGTCGAGAAAGCAGAACCTTGTATGGCCCAGTGATGCCAAGTGTTGCACTGCTTCAATTTCGGATTCGCAATCGTCTATACGGATGGATCCCTGACTGAACGATGTGGCACCTGAGTGGATCGCGACGATGGGCATGTCCAATTCTTGAAGGGCCTTGGTCTCCTTTTGCGTCAGAGTGAAAGAGACCACGATAATGGCATCGGCGTTGCGCTTGGCGGGAAGATTCCTGAAGAAAGCGGCTCGCTCCTCACTTGTTCCGGCTCGGTAGATGAGCAGATCGTAGCCATGGGTGCTCAGCACATCATAGACGCCTTCCTGAATGTTCCCATTGAACCAACCGGTTATCTGTTCTCCTATCAGCAGGGCGACTCTTTTGGTCTTTCCGCTGACCAGTGCGGCAGCTGATTTCGACGCTGAGTAATTGAGCCTGGCCGCAGCCCTCAACACCCTTTTGCGGGTTTCAGGGGCGACATGAGGCTGATTACGCAGGGCTTTGGATACTGTGAAGGTCGACACGCCCGCTTCCCGAGCCACATCCTTGATTGTGGCTTGTCTGCTCATGAATCCTCCAGTAGTCCGAGCGAAAATGGCAAGCATATTATTTCCACCTTCGTCCCAGAATCAACGATCGTTTCCGGAGCAGAGATGCAAAGTACTCACCGCATACTATATTAGGCTTATCTAAACGATTAGGTAACACTGTTGGTTGCCGAGCTCAGGAGGACGGATGGACAACAAGGTTCAACTCATTACATATGCAAACAGGTTTGGAGGCGATACCCTGGCCTCCTTGACCAGAGTGTTGCGTACGTATTTTGATGGCGTGTATCAGGGAGTCCATATTCTGCCTTTTTTCACTCCCTATGATGGTGCTGATGCAGGCTTCGATCCCATTGACCATCGTCAGGTGGATCCAAGGCTGGGCACTTGGGACGACATCGCGGAGCTGAGCCGATCGCACAAAATTATGGTTGACGCTATTGTCAATCACATGTCCTCGAAGTCCGAGCAGTTCCGGGAGGTCATGGCCAAGGGGAAGGCGAGCCCGTATTATTCGATGTTCTTGACCATGTCTTCAGTCTTTCCTGATGGGGCTGACGAAGAAGATCTGGCACGCATATATCGGCCGCGCCCGGGCCTGCCTTTCACCCACTATACCTGGGCAGGTGAAACCCGGCTGGTCTGGACTACTTTTACTCCACAGCAAGTTGACATCGATACCGATTCGTCCCAGGGATGGGCGTATCTGACATCTATACTTGATCGTTTGGCGGCCAGCAATGTCAGCTACATCCGTTTGGACGCCGTCGGATACGGAGCCAAGCAGGCGGGCACCAGTTGTTTTATGACGCCCAAGACTTTCGACCTCATCACTCGTATCAAGCAGGAAGCTGCCACTCGGGGTTTGGAGACTTTGATTGAGGTCCACTCCAATTATCACAAGCAGATTGATATAGCCTCTAAAGTCGACAGGGTTTACGATTTCGCCCTGCCGCCTCTGCTGCTGCATACGATCTTCACCGGAGATATCGCGGCACTGGTCCATTGGATCGAGGTCAGACCAATCAATGCGGTCACTGTCCTGGACACCCATGATGGGATCGGAGTGATAGATATCGGCGCTGACCAGATGGACCGTTCCCTGAAAGGGCTCGTGGATGATGCGGCCGTGGACCAACTGGTCCAGATAATTCACTGTAACACTCACGGCCAATCGGAAGCTGCTACTGGAGCTGCTGCCAGCAACCTGGACCTGTATCAAATCAATACGACCTATTACTCGGCATTGGCTTGCCATGACAGGGCCTACCTGGCTGCAAGAGCCGTTCAGCTCTTCCTTCCGGGGGTGCCTCAGGTTTATTATGTCGGGGCGCTGGCCGGCGCCAATGACATGGATCTGCTAGCGAGAACCCGCAATGGACGAGATATCAATAGGCACTATTACACCGAAGAGGAGATTAAGCGGAATCTGACTAGGCCGGTCGTTCGCTCCTTGAACGCTCTCTGTCGATTGCGCAATAAGCTGGATGCCTTCAATGGCACATTCTCTTATCAAATCGATGCGGCGCCTAGCGTGCTTCATCTTGTCTGGCAGGGGAAGACCAGTAAGGCTGAACTGATCTTCTGCCCATCCGCCGCTGTCGGCACCTTCCCGGCTCTGCGTGACCGGACGGAGACAGTAGGGAAAAACGGCAAAAGTGTCAACCCCCAATCGTCAGGCGACGATCCCTCTCTCGCCACCTTGGTCTGGTCGGATGCTCAGGGTTCGCACCTATGTCGTGATTTGTTGACAGATCTGGGCGAGTAATCCTTTTAGCCCTTTTCCTGGCATGGGGAGGGGGCTGAGATTGATTTTTCGTCACGTTATGTCAGAGCGGCTTCAAGGTAGGCGTATTCCCAGTTGGTCCGGAGTTGCTTGATGGTCAAAAGTAGTGCGGAAAATTGTGCGTCATTTTGTCCAATTGCTCGCAAGCGAAAGTGAATAGTCCATATTGTGAACCCGTCCGGCGCTCCGCTCTGTAATGGCGATATGGTGCCAGTACTTGGCTCCTGCGGGGAGCTGATTGATGCGAAACAAATGGAGAGGAGGCTTTCAGCGATGACTGCACAGTTCAATTGCTTCTTGGTATTGCTGCGAATTATTAGCTCGTCTTCGCTGATGAGCTGATTCGACGCAGACTCGGATCCTGTCAGCGCAGGCAGGATCCGTAATCGCGATTTTCCGACAATAAGATTCAACATCCTGCCGATGGCGAGATTCAAGTTAGCTGATGAGGCCATACCTGTTCGTGTCGTGAATGTTGACCAATTGATTGTCGGAAAGGAGATGACGCGTATCGGAGCGGCTGGTAGCCGCTTTTCGTCCGAACAATGAGTCGTGGAACTTATGCCAGCCATGTCACGAGTATGGTTGAATGCACAGAAGGTGCATCAGGCAGTTCGATTTCGGCAGACGGACAAAATCCTGCGTTGGGATCGATGAATAGCATCCACTGACTGGAATCAAGTCGTAGAACAATTATGCGTGAAGCGGTTGTAACCGCACATAAAGGAGTGTAGATAATGGCAGCACAGATCTGGTATGAGAAGGATGGGGACCTTTCGGTTCTGGATGGCAAGAAGGTGGCCATCATCGGCTACGGTTCTCAGGGACATGCTCATGCGCTGAACCTGCGTGATTCTGGTGTGGACGTTGTGGTCGGCCTGCGCGCCAACTCCAAGTCGGTGCCCTTCGCCAAGGAGCAGGGTCTGGAGGTCAAGACCGTGCCCGAGGCCACCAAGGAGGCCGACATCGTTATGATCCTGGCCCCCGACCAGTACCAGCGCAACATCTGGCGGGATGACATCGAGCCCAACATCAAGGAGGGTGCGGCAGTCGCCTTCGCCCACGGGTTCAACATCCATTACGGCTACATCAAGCCCAGCGCTGACCACCCGGTCTTCATGGTGGCCCCCAAGGGCCCGGGCCATATCGTCCGTCGTGAGTATGTCGCTGGCCGTGGCGTGCCCGTGGTCGTGGCCGTGGAGCAGGATCCGCGCGGCGACGCCTGGGACATCACCCTGGCCTATGCCAAGGCTCTGGGCGCCCTGCGCGCCGGCGCCATCAAGACCACCTTCAAGGAAGAGACCGAGACCGACCTCTTCGGCGAGCAGGATGTGCTCATGGGCGGCGTCAACCATCTGGTCGAGGCTGGCTTCGAGGTGCTGACCGAGGCTGGCTACCAGCCGGAGATCGCCTACTTCGAGGTCTGCCACGAGCTCAAGATGCTGGTCGACCTGATGAACGAGGGTGGTCTGAACAAGGCCCGCTGGTCCTGCTCCGACACCGCCCAGTACGGCGATTTCACCTCCACCGTGGTGGACGAGTCCACCAAGGACAGGATGCGTCACCAGCTGCAGCGCATTCAGGACGGCTCCTTCGCCAAGGAGTTCATTGACGACCAGGATGCCGGCGCCCCCAAGTTCAAGGAGCTCCAGGAGAAGTACTCCCACGAGAAGATCGAGGAGGTCGGTCCCAAGCTGCGCGCCATGTTCTCTTGGAACAAGGACGTCAAGGATGCCGATGAGGCCCAGTCCTTCACCGGCAAGATCGCCCGTTCCCAGGTGCAGTGACCTCTAGGTTCTGTCAGGAGGACCCTGCTTGGTCCGACTGAACATTCAGCAAATGGCCGTTCCCTCATCCGGATGCAATGCCGATGAGGGAACGGCCATTTAGTTATCCCTGACATTCATATTTCAGTTGCGCGGTCAGATTGTTCGTTGATCGGATTGGCCATATGGATGTGTGGAATATTCAATGCCAGAGGATATGCGGCGGTGCCCCACGGATGGAACGACCACCTGCGGGGCACCATTGGTTATATGCACCATTTGGTTATATAAGGACGTTGAACTACTTACGGGGTGTCCCTGCGCCTGCTGATTCAGCGCGCGGATTCGGCACCGGACACGTCCATGTCTTTGAGGCGCACGATTTTGGTGTGGTTGACGAACTTAAAGCCCAGGTAGAGGACCAGGACCAGCACCACGCTGAAGTAGGTCATGGCCATGTGCGACCAGTTCAGGCTGAGCAGGGAGGGGATGTCCTGTCCTGCGATGACGATGACGCAGAGCACCATGGCCAGAACCGGGCCGAACGGATAGAGCTTGGAGTGGTACTTGAGCTCGCTCAGGTCGTGCCCCTGGAGCTTGAAGGCCCTCCGGAAGCGGAAGTGGCTCAGGGCGATGCCGATCCAGGCGATGAACCCGGTCAACCCAGTAGCGGTCACCAGCCACATGTAGAAGGACTGGCCGAAGATGCTGGAGGCGAAGGTGGCCAGGGACATGCAGACCGTGGCTACCAGGGCTGCCAGGGGGATGCCCCTCTTGGTGGTCCTGGCGAAGATGGCCGGAGCATAGTGATCCTTGGCCAGTCCGTAGAGCATGCGGCTGGAGGCGTAGGCCCCGGTATTGACGGCCGAGAGTATGGATGTCAGCACCACAGCGTTCATGACGCTGGCCGCCGAGGCTAGGCCGGCTCGCTGGAAGACGAGGGTGAAGGGTGACATGGCGATGTTTCCGTCAGAGGCTCCCAAAAGGTTAGGGCTGGTGTAGGGGATCAGCGCGGCGATGACGAAGATGGACAGCACATAGAAGAGCAGGATCCGCCAGAAGACGTCGTTGATGGCCTTGGGGACCGCCTTGCCGGGGTTTTCGGACTCGCCGGCGGTCACGCCCACAACCTCGGTTCCCTGGAAGGAGTAGCCGGCGATCAGGAAGACGCTCATGATGGCCGGGAAACCTCCCACGAAGGGGGCGTCCTTGTAGGTGAAGTTCTTCAGGCCGACCGCCGGCTGGAACATGATTCCGCAAATCATAGCCATGCCGATGATCAGAAAGACGATGATGGTGGCCACCTTGATCAGGGAAAGCCAGAACTCGGTCTCCCCGAATGCGGAGACTGTCAGGGCGTTGATCAGGAAGACGATGACCAGGACCAGCAGGCTCCAGATCCATCCTGGGGTGTGGGGCAGCCAGTACTGGATCAGCAGGGCGGCGGTGGAGATGTCCACGGCACCCGAGATGGTCCAGTTCAGCCAGTAGTCCCAGCCCATGGCGAATCCCAGTGCTGGATCCACGTAGCGGGCGCTGTAGGCGGCGAAGGATCCTGACACCGGCAGGTGTGTGGCCAGCTCGCCCAGACTGGTCATCAGGAAATAGACCATGACGCCCATGGCTATGTAGGCTAGAAGCCCGCCGCCAGGTCCGGCTGTGGAGATCGTGGAGCCGGAGGTCATGAACAGGCCTGTGCCGATGCAGCCGCCCAGGGCGATCATGGAGATGTGGCGGGTCTTGAGGTTGCGCTTGACGCTGCCGTAGCCATGATGCTCTTGCCCGGCCCGGTCGGATTGATTGATGTTCGACGCTGCATTGCTGGTGTTCTGCGTCATGATCCTCCTCCTTTTGGCTGGGCGACGCACCGGGGAGTCCGGGGTCGTGCTGAAATTGCGATTCCTGATATACCGGCTGGATGCCGGAAAAGGTTCATATGGCCGGGTCCTTGAGCCGGTCCTCGATTGCTTAGGGAGTCTATGCCATTGGTGCGGCCTTCCGGCTCCCATGGCCACAATGTGTCATGTTAGCTGGCAAATCTTTCATAGCGATTCCGGATCCCCGCTCAAATCCATCTCCTCCAGGCGCACGATACGGGTACGGTACCGGATCTTGTAGCCCAGGTAGAGGGCAAGCACCAGGGGCACGCTTATGTAGGTGACGCCGATCTCCTGCCAGTTCCAGTTGACGAAAGCCTCGATGTTCTGCCCGCCGATGACGACCACGCATAGGATCAGAGCCAGGATGGGCCCCAGGGGGAAGAGCTTGGCATGGTAGCGCAACTCCTCAACCCGGTGGCCTTGGACCACCCAGGCGCGGCGGAAGCGGTAGTGGCTCAGGGCGATACCGATCCAGACGATGAATCCGGTCAGACCCGAAGCGGCCACCAGCCACATGTAGATCCGCTGGCCGAAGATACTGGCGGCGAAGGTGGCCAGGGAGACCACGAGCGTGGCGACCAGCGAGGCCATGGGGATGCCGTGACGGGTGGTGTGCCCGAAGAAGGACGGGGCGTAATGGTCCTTGGCAAGGGAGTAGAGCATTCGGGTGGAGGCGTAGACACCTGAATTGGCGGATGAGAGGACCGAGGTCAGGATGATGGCGTTCATGACGCTGGCTGCCGAGGCCAGGCCCGCTCGCTGGAAGACCAAGGTGAAGGGTGACATGGCGATGTCCCCCTCGGCGGAGCTGAGCAGATTGGGGCTGGTGTAGGGAATCAGCGCGGCGATGACGAAGATGGACAGCACATAGAAGAGCAGGATCCGCCAGAAGACGTCGTTGATGGCCTTGGGGACCGCCTTGCCGGGGTTTTCGGACTCGCCGGCCGTGACGCCGATCAGCTCAGTGCCCTGGAAGGAGAAGCCTGCAATCAGAAAGACGTTGAGAATGGCGGGGAATCCGCCCACGAAGGGAGCGTCCTTATAGGTGAAATTGCTCAGGCCCACGGCTGGACGGAACATGATTCCGCAGATCATGGCCAAGCCGATGGCCAGGAAGACGATCACCGTCACCACCTTGATCAGTGCCAGCCAGAACTCGGCCTCGCCAAAGGCCGACACGGTCAGGGCGTTGATCAGGAAGATGACCACTAGGACCAGTAGGCTCCAGATCCATCCTGGGGTGTGGGGCAGCCAGTACTGGATCAGCAGGGCGGCGGTGGAGATGTCCACAGCCACGGTGATGGCCCAGTTCAGCCAGTAGTTCCAGCCCATGGCGAATCCCAGGGCCGGATCCACATAGCGGGCGCTGTAGGCGGCGAAGGATCCTGATACCGGCAGGTGTGTGGCCAGTTCGCCGAGGCTGGTCATCAGGAAGTAGACCATAAGGCCCATGGCTGCGTAGGCCACCAGTGCGCCTCCTGGTCCGGCCTTGGCGATGGTGGAGCCGGAGGTCATGAACAGGCCGGTGCCGATGCAGCCGCCCAGGGCGATCATGGTGACGTGCCGGGTTTTGAGGTTGCGTTGGACCCGGTCGGTGGATGCGGAGGAACTGGTCTTTCCGCCCTGCCTGGTCGCCATAACTGCTCTTTTCCTTGGACTGACCTGAGAGCCCTATGACGACGGTTTCGACAGGCTCCGCTCAGGCGGAATCCAGACGCCTTGCCTGTCTGTGACACTGCACATAGCGCTCCGCAACATCGGGTTGCGACAGTCCCGGACCTGTTCGACCCGGGCCCAACGGGTCGGATGGGCGGATCCGGACCGTTTCGGCCGGACCTCCTTTCGCCGGGAATGCACGACACCGCACTGTCTGATCCCGGTTACTGATAGGTTCGGCGACCTCATCAGTGGTTTTGCAATTACGGGACAGCATAGAGGGATTCTCAGACAAGGTTGGATCGCTCGCCTATAGGGCAAAGGGTGAAGTCGTCGAAAGCGCCGCTACCGCAAATCGCCACTCTCGCTTAGAACGCATTGGATCCAATAGGTCGATATCAATTGTGAACGAAGGTAATCAAATGAAAATCCCGTGGTTTAGCACTGCTTTGCTAAATCTACATTTCTTATAATTGAATTAATAAACTGTCCTTGCAAATAAGTACTGCTATACTGAATGTGCACTTCGAGGTTAAGACAATGTTGTTTTTATGAAGGGGTGAGTCAAGATGAGAACCAGCAACAAACGTATAATGACGGCCATGGCTGCAGTGGCGGCCTTAAGCATGGCATTGGCCGGGTGCGGTTCCTCCGGCGGATCCGATGCCAGCAAGGGCGGTGACACCAAGTCGGGCGGCAAGGTCGAACTGACATACCTGCATCGTCTTCCCGACAAGCAGGGCATGACCATGGTCAAGGACACTGTGGCCAGGTGGAACAAGGATCACCCGAACATCCAGGTCAAGGCCACCAAGTTCAATGGCAGCCCCGGTGACCTGATCAAGAAGCTGGAGACCGACGTCAAGGCCGGGAATGCTCCCGATCTGGCTCAGGTAGGCTACGCTGAGCTGCCTGAGGTCTATACCAAGGGCATTGTCGAGGATGTCACTGCAGAGGCAGGCAAGTACTCCAAAGACTTTGCAGAGGGTCCCAGCAAGCTTATGAGCGTGGACGGCAAGGTCTTCGGTCTGCCTCAGGATACCGGCCCCATGGTCTACTACTACAACAAGACTGAATTCGACAAGCTGGGCATTAAGGTCCCCACCACGGCCGAGGAATTCATCGAATCGGCCAAGAAAGCAGCGGCTCAGGGCAAGTACATCATGACCTACCAGCCCGATGGTGCAGGCATGGCCTTCTCCGCCCTGTCCGGCGCATCATCTCCCTGGTACGAGATCAAGGACGGCAAGTGGGTCGTCAACGTTGATACGCCCGGCTCCAAGGCCACGGCCGACTTCTACCAGCAGCTGCTGGATGCCAAGGCGATGAACCTGACCCCCAGCACCGACCCCTCCTTCGCTGGTGCCTTCCATGACGGCTCCATCATCGGATCCATTGACGCCGCCTGGAACGCCCCGATCATGATGGACTGGATCGGTGATGCCGGCAAGGGCCAGTGGAGGGTCACCCAGATCGGCGACTGGTTCAAGAACGGCGAGAAGACCGGGCCCAACGGCGGTTCGGGCGTTGCAGCCATCAAAGGCACCAAGCACAAGGCAGAGGCCATGGAGTTCCTGGACTGGTTCAACACCCAGGTGCCTGATCTGACCTCTCAGGGTCTGATTGTCGCGGCCTCCACCGAGAAGGCCAAGACCCCTCAGTCCTGGTCCGAATTCTTCGGCGGGCAGGACGTGATGGCGGAGTTCGCCAAGGCCAACGCCAACATGGGCTCCTTCAACTACATGCCCGGATTCTCCGCGGTGAGCAGCGCCGTCGGCGAGGCTGCCGACAAGGCCGGGAAGGGTCAAGCCAAGGTCTCCGATGCCTTCGACGCGGCACAGAAGACATCCCTTGCCACACTGAAAGATTATGGCCTTCCGATCGCCAAGGATTGATCGGTAACCGCTCTTCGGCGGATACAGCAGGGAGGCCTTCCCTGACAATCTCACCAGGTTGGGGAACCCGGGTCTGTGGCCCGTGTTCCCCGCCTGCGGGAAGGTTGCCCGCCTTATAGGTTCCGAGAGGATGGTTATTCACATGAGCCATCGAACAACAGCTGAGGCAGGGGCTCAGAAGAAGGGGAGATCCGAGATCGTCAAACGCAACGAACGGACGGGTTGGGCATTCATGATGCCTTTCTGCATCCTCTTTGCGATTGTCTTCATCATCCCTATTGCCTATGCCGTCTATATGAGCTTCTTCCAGCAGGTGGCCTCGGGCGGTGGCGCCTACGGCGGGGGCGAGATGATCAATAAGTTCGTCGGGTTGGAGAACTTCCGATTTACAGTTACCTCCGCAGCCTTCTGGACCGGCATCGGCAGGGTCCTGATCTACACGGTCATCCAGGTCCCGGTCATGATCATCGCCGCACTGGCCCTGGCCATGCTCCTGGATTCCTTCATTGTCAAGCACGTCACCCCCTATCGGCTGGGCTACTTCCTGCCCTATGCCATCCCGGGCGCGATCGCGGCCATCATCTGGGTATTCCTTTACAACGACCAGTTCTCGCCCATCGTCAAGGGCCTGGCAGCCATAGGAATCCACGTCAACTTCTTCGCATCCAACGCTCTGATCGCCTCCATGGCCAACATCACCACCTGGACCTTCACGGGCTACAATATGCTGATCTTCCTAGCAGCCCTCCAGGCCATTCCTCGTGATCTCTATGAGGCTGCCCGAATCGACGGAGCCAACGGTTTCCAGATCGCCATGAGGATCAAACTCCCCAACGTAAGGGGGGCCGCTCTCCTGGCCATGCTTCTGTCCATCATCGGCAGCATCCAGCTCTTCAACGAGCCCCAGGTCATGCAGACCGTCGACAAGGGCATATCGAACTCCTACACCCCCATGATGATGGCCATGAACACATCGCGAGGCATCCTCACCCCCAAGGGTGACGGTCCGGCTTCGGCCATCGCAATTGTCATGGCGCTGATTGCTGGGGTTCTTGCCGCCCTCTACGCATACATCGAGAGGAAGGTGAACGAATCATGACCTCGGCCAATCCCGCACGCCTTGCAAAAAAGCAGGACAAGCTCCTCAAGCAGAAGGCCGATGAGCTGCCCCGCTCCATGAGGCCCACCAAGGTGGTCAAGATCACCACCATCGTGGTCCTGGTCTTCGCCTTGATCTACTTCCTCTTTCCCATTTATTGGGCCATCATCGCCTCTACCAAGTCGCCCTCCCAGCTGGTCAGCAGCAACGGCCTCTGGTTTGCGGTCGACCTGAAGAAGATTCCCCAGGCGGTGGCCACTAACTACTCGATCCTCCTAGGCTGGACACATTCACAGTTCTGGCACTGGGTCTTCAATTCCTTGATTTACTCAGGGGTTTCCGCCCTGATCGGCACAGTGGTTTCGGTCATGGCCGGGTATGGCACAGCCAAGTTCCAGTTCCGAGGCAGGGGCGTCGTCATGACCATCGCCATGTCTGCCCTGCTGATGCCCTCGGCGCTGATGACCATCCCCCAGTACTCCATCTTCAACGCCCTCCATCTGAGCAACACCATGCTGGCAGTGATCATCCCCTGCTCGGTCTCGCCCTTCGGTTTCTTCCTGGGAAGGGTGTACGCCCAGAGTTCGGTCCCTACCGAGCTTCTGGAGGCGGCCAGGATCGACGGTGCTGGCGAGGCGAGGATCTTCTTCACGATCGTGCTGAGGATTCTTGCGCCTGCCATGGTCACGATCTTCCTCTTCCTCTTCGTGGCCACCTGGAATAACTTCCTCCTGCCCCTGATGATGCTCTCCAGCGAGAACCTCTTCCCGGTGACCCTGGGCCTCTATGGTCTGGTCTCTCTGCCGGTCTTTACCGATCGAGGGGCGCTGATGATGGGGTCCCTGCTGGGTGTTCTGCCGGTGATCATCCTCTTCTTCTGCCTGCAGCGGTTCTGGCAGGCTGGACTGACCGCCGGTTCGGTCAAGGAGTAAGAGCCCAAGGCTGTACACAGCTTTTCAGTCATTCCGTTACGAGATATTCCAAGGAGATTTGATCCAATGACCACGACCGGGCGCTTTACCCTGCCGGGCGAAGAAAACTTTGCCGAAAAGACCAAGGAACTGGCCAAGCTCTGGGGTGCGGATGCCATTCGCAATTCGGACGGCACGCGTTTGGACCAGGAGCTGCTGAACTTGGGGATGAAGGTGTACAGCGCCTACTTCCCTACTCGCGCCCACAACGAGTGGATCAGCAAGCACATGGACGAGACCCCACAGGTCTACCTGATGTCTGAGCGCATACTGGCCCACGAAGATCAAGTGCAGATTCCCTTGATGGACCGCTATTTCGACCAGCAGCTCAGGCCCAACAGGGATGCCGACCCCCATCGGTACTGGGAGGTCATCGACCGCACCTCCGGGCGGGTCCTGGACCAGTCGGAGTGGAGCCTGGATCCGGATCAGGACCTGGTTCGCGTGACCGAGGCCACCCCCATGCATGAGTACACGGCATCCTTCTTGGCCTACATCATCTGGGATCCGGTCGAGATGTACAACCACCTGACCAACGACTGGGGCGACAAGGAGCACGAGATTCCCCTGGACATCTACCATCCTGCCACCCGAAAGTTCGTCATGGATGCCTATCGGCAGTGGCTGGATGAGAACCCGGCGACCGACGTGGTCCGGTTCACCACCTTCTTCTACCAGTTCACGCTGATCTTCGACCAGCTCCACCGGGAGAAGCTGGTGGACTGGTTCGGATATGCCTGCACAGTCTCCCCCCAGGCCTTGGATGACTTCGAGACCCGGTACGGTTACCGTCTGCGTCCAGAGGACTTCATCAACAAGGGCAGTTACAACTCCTCCTTCTGCATTCCTGGCAGGGCACAGCGCGATTGGATCGATTTCCTCTCGGACTTCGTGCGGGAGAACGTGAAGACCATGGTCGACATGACTCACCAGGCAGGCAAGGAAGCCATGATGTTCCTGGGAGACCAATGGATCGGGACCGAGCCCTACAAGCCGGGCTTCGAGAAGCTGGGTCTGGATGCTGTGGTCGGATCCGTGGGCGACGGCACCACCCTGCGCATGATCTCCGATATTCCCGGGGTTCGTTACACCGAAGGTCGTTTTCTGCCATACTTCTTCCCTGATACCTTCCATGAGGGCAACGATCCCAGCATCGAGGGGTTGGACAATTGGCGCAAGGCCCGTAGGGCCATCCTGCGCAGCCCCATATCGCGCATGGGCTACGGCGGCTACCCATCCCTGGCGGCCAAGTTCCCCAAATTCGTTCAGACCGTGGCCCGCATCGCAGACGAGTTCCGGGATCTGCATGACAGGACCAATGGGAAGGCGGCCCAGGGACAGCTCAATGTGGCAGTGCTGAATTCCTGGGGCGCCATGCGTTCCTGGATGGCCTACACGGTGGCGCACGCCCTGCCCAACAAGCAGACCTACTCCTACTACGGGGTTCTGGAGGCACTGTCGGGCATGAGGGTGAACGTCCGTTTCATCAGCTTCGACGACATTCTGGCCCGCGGCGTGGATCATGACCTGGATGTGATCATCACCGGTGGTCCGGCCGATACGGCCTTCAGCGGTGGCGGGGTCTGGAAGAATCCTGCCCTACTGGAGATCCTGCGGTCCTGGGTCAACGGGGGAGGGGCCCTGGTCGGCATAGGCCAGCCGACCGCTTTGGAAAGAGAGGGGCGCTTCTTCCAATTGGCCGATGTTTTCGGCGTTGATCAGGAGCGCTTCCACACTCTTTCGGTAGACAAATACTTCCCGAAGGTCGCCGAGGGGCACTTCATCACCGCCGATCTGCCCGAGGACGGCAAAGCGAACTTTGGAGAGCCAGTGGTAAACACCTACCCCATCAACGAGGAGGTCACCCTGCTAAGGGCCGACCAGGGTCAGGTGCAGCTGGCGGTCAACCAGTATGGCATGGGCCGTGGGGTCTACCTGTCCGGACTGCCCTATTCGGCCGTCAATGCCAGGCTTCTTGAACGGATCCTTTTCTATGCCAGTGGGCAGGAGGACCGGTACAGGGACTGGAGCTGCACCAATCCTCATTGCGAGGTGGCCTACTTCCCACAGGAGGGCGTCTACTGCGTCGTCAACAACACCGACTTGCCCCAGGAGACCAGGGTTCGTCAGGCAGACGGCCAGGTCAGGGACATTGTCCTGGAACCCAGCGCCATGGTCTGGCAGCAGGCATAAGGGCAGGTTCGGCAGGAAAGGGGCTATTATGACGACGGTTCAGGATCAGGAGCTGGCTGTGGTTGCCGCCCGCTACCCACTCGAAGGGCGTGTGGAGAGCATTGCGCCTTATGGCAACGGGCACATCAATCAGACTTATCTGATACAAACAGACAAGCGTCGTTACATTCTGCAGCGAATGAATACCTCGGTTTTCCCTGATACGGCCTCCCTGATGCGCAACATCGAGTTGGTGACCGAATTTCTGCGCTCGCAGGGCCAGGAGACCCTGGACATTATCCGCAATGGAGAGGGCAATACCTACTGTGAGCTGGCAAGCGGAGCCTGGCGGGTCTATGCCTTCATCGAGAACACGATCTCCTACGATCTGGTCCCCAGCCCAGATGTTTTCAAGGAGGCGGGCCAGGCTTTCGGACGCTTCCAGAATTCTCTGGCGCTCTTCGATGCCTCTCAGCTAACCGAGACCATCGCTCACTTCCATGACACCCCCAAACGGTTCGAGACCTTCAAACGGGCCGTTCAGGAAGATATCAAAGGCAGGGCATCCACCTGCCGGGCCGAGATCGACTGGTATATGGAACGTGCTGACCAGTACCCGGTCATCATGGAGGGGCTTGCCGATGGATCCATTCCACTCAGGGTCACCCATAACGACACCAAGCTCAACAACATCCTGATGGATGCCGCCACCGGGAAGGCCAGGGCCATCATTGATCTGGACACGATCATGCCCGGATCCATGCTCTTCGATTTCGGCGACTCCATCCGTTTCGGCGCTTCGACTGCCTTGGAAGACGAGCGGGATCTGGACAAAGTCCATTTCAACCCCGATCTTTACCGTGCCTATGCCCAAGGGTTCCTGGGAGCCGTGGCCGGCAAGGCCATGGACCGGGAGCTGAGCCTCTTCCCGGCTTCCTGCAGGATTATGACCCTGGAGTGTGGCATGCGCTTTCTGACCGACTACCTTCAGGGCGACACCTATTTCGCCACCGCCTACCCGGAGCACAATCTGGTGCGGACCCATACCCAGATGCGCTTGGTCGAGGAGATGGAGGCTGACGATGCCCAAATGCAGGAGATGACCGCTCAGGTGGTCGAAGAGGTGAGGAGCTGATGCTGAACCGGGTTTACCGGAGCCTCGATGCTCTGATCGGGTACGCCTGTGCCTGTCTGGACCTGGATCCGTCCGATGTCGACTGGGCTCGCAATCAGATCTTGGCGCTTTTCTCCTTGGACTCCTACGATTCCGGGGATGGATCTGCTGATTCCGCCTCCGGTGGCGTCGATGATCTTCTGGAATCGTTTATGCAGGCCTTGGTCGATGCCGGGCTTATGGCTCAGGATGACGCCCCCTCCATGGCAGATACGGTTATGGGAATCCTGTCCTCCAGGCCATCCCATCTGCAGCGGCGCTTCATGCAGGTGGAGAGGGCTCAGGGTGGTATGGCAGCCATGCACTGGTTCTACGACTATTGCGTCAAAAACACCTACATCAAGAAGTCCCGTCTGGACAGGAACCCTCGTTTCTCCTCCGGGGGCGTGGTGGTCACCATCAACCTGGCCAAGCCGGAATTCAAGGACATGAAGAAGGCTGCGGCGGGCAACAGCACCGCAGGAGGGTACCCCAAGTGCACCATCTGCCATGAAAATGAGGGCTTCGCCGGGCGTGACAAGCGCACATTGAGGACCATCCCCCTGACTCTAGGCGGCCATGGCTGGTTTTGGCAGTTCTCGCCCTATGGGTACTTTCGCGAGCATGGCATCTGCGTCAACGCTGATCACACCCCCATGCACGTGGACCGGGACACCTTCGGGAACCTGCTGGATTTTGTGGACCGTTTTCCCGATTACTTCCTAGGATGTAACGCCGCCTTGCCTCGTATTGGCGGATCCGTTCTGGCTCATGACCACTATCAGGGCGGAGGAGAGCGCCTGCCCATGCATCAGGCCGGTGCTTGGCGAACCCTGCACTTGGGAGGCCACCCTGATACCCCTATCGAGATTCTGGACTGGCCGGGGACCGTGGTGAGAGTGGTTTCGCCATCACGGCAGGAGATTATCGAGGTCAGCGAAACTGTCAGGCAGGCCTGGGTGGATTACGACAATCCGGACCTAGACATCGCCAGCCAAGGACCAGAAGGGCGGCAATCGGCCCTTTCGCCCAGCCTGGTCAAGACTAACCGAGGCTACGAGATGAGCCTGATCCTGCGTAATAACGGTGTCAGTCCGGAGTTTCCGGATGGCATCTTCCATGTGCACCCGGAGTTCTATCCGGTCAAGCAGGAACCCATCGGCCTGATTGAGGCCCAGGGGCTCTTCGTTCTGCCCGGAAGGCTGGTCGGCCAGCTTTCCTGCCTGGAAGAGGCTATGGTGGCAGGTGCCGGGCTTCCCGAACAAGTAGCCGACTTCAGCTTGGAGTATGACGAAATTACCAAGACTCTGCAGGGATCGCATGATCCGGACAAGGTCCATGGAGCCCTTAAGAGTGAAATCGGTAGTGTCTGCACCCAGATCTTGGGCAACACCGCAGTCTTTAAGCGGCCCGAACAGACCGAGGGGTTCCTGCGGGGGCTGGGTTGCCGGTAGGTGGCGTATATGAATAACACCAATGACAGGGGATGACCGATGGGCAGAACAAGCATGGATGGAAACCAGTCGATCACGAGGGCGGGCGCCACGGACTCTTGGGAGACTCTGTGCACCGAAGTAATGGAAGTGCGCCTCAGGCCTGACTTTCCTTCAGTGATTGACTATCGGCTGAAGGCGCCTCAGGCTGGAAGGACCATGCTTGGGCAGGTCCGGGATATGCGTCTGGTGGCCATCAACGGCGTCGAGATTGAGCTGGGTTCTGCCCAGGTGGAGCTGGAGCGGGAGAATCAGACCAGTCTGGTCTATCGACTTCATGCGATCGCTGCAGGCCAGGGGATCAATGCGGTTTTGGCGGTCCGTATCTCAGTCGAGGACGCCTCTCTGAGCTATAAGGTGATTTCGATTAGGAACCAGTCCGGCCCCGATCATCCAGTCCAGACGGTGGCCTTCCCTGGTCAATGCCTGATTTCCGTGACCAGTACTCAGGCGGATGCGGAGTTTACCGGCGCTCGCATGTCTGCGGATGTCTCCATCAGCGGTGATGTGCACCGGGCAGTCACCGAGCAGATGGAGGAGGACCCTATTGGGCAGGACTACATGTATGGCTTCCTCTCCGCGGATGGCCTCAGCGCCGGCCTCTGGAGCAACTCCGAGCACGATGGGACCACTGCCAGCAAAACGGGAACCGGTGGCGCGCAGAACACCAGAGTTATGACGGTTCGCGACCAAGTGGACGGAGTTACCGTCCTTGGCCTGACCAGTGCACCTTGGATATACAACCGGGTGGTTCAGGATTCCCACGGACGCTCTTATACGGTTGAGGAGACGGACAAGCCCGCCATGGCAGTGGCTCTGGCCGGAGACCTGAACGATGACGGGGTGGTCAACTGGCAGGACGGCGCCATCGCCTTCAGGCACATCATGAACAATCCGTACGGTTCTGATGACATCCCGGACCAGGTGGCACGACGCATAGCTATGAACTTCGGCTCTCAGGCCCAGAATCCCTTCATGACAACCTTGGATAACGTCAAGCGGGTGGCCTTGGCTACCGATGGCCTAGGTCAGTCCGTCCTTCTCAAGGGATATGGCAACGAGGGCCACGACTCCGGCCATCCGGACTACGACGACATCGGTCGACGAATGGGCGGAGTCCAGGACTTGAATACCTTGATGGACAGGGGCAAGGCCTATGGTGCCCGGTTCGGCGTCCATGTCAATGTGGACGAGATGTTTCCCGAGGCCAAGGCCTTTTCTGAAAACATGATTCGCAGGGACGACAAGGGCGGCCTCTGCTATGGCTGGAACTGGCTGGATCAGACCGTGGGTATCGATGGCATCTATGACCTGGCCTCAGGCGCCAGGAGGGAACGCTTTGCCGCCCTCGCCCGTGAGGTCGGCGACAGGATGGACTTCGTGTACGTGGATGTCTGGGGCGATGGGACCTCGGGGGAGGAGGATTCCTGGCAAACCAGAAAGCTCTCGAAGATTCTGACCGATAACGGGTGGGGGATTGGCACGGAGTACGCTTCGGCCAATGAGTATGACGCCACCTTCCAACACTGGTCTCTGGATTTGACCTATGGATCCCCCCACGACAAAGGTGAGAACTCCCAGGTCATGCGCTTTCTGCGCAACCATCAGAAGGATAGCTGGATAGGTGATCACCGAGCTTTCGGAGGCGCGGCCAACGCCCCGCTCCTGGGCGGCTACAGCATGAAGGACTTCGAGGGATGGCAGGGGCGCAATGACTTCGATGCCTATATGGATAACCTCTACACCTGCGACCTCTCGACCAAGTTCATCCAGCATTTCAGAATCATGGCCTGGTACAACGACCCCATCAACGTCGATTCCGTCCATGACTCGACCAGGAATCAGGGGAACGAACAGGTCGAGCTGGTTAATGATCAAGGTGACAGGCTGATCATCTCCAGGGGTTCCAATGAGCAGACATCACCCGCCTACCGCGAGCGCACGATGAGGCTGAATGGTCGCGTGGTGCTTGTCGGCGATCTGGAGGCCAATGACCCCAAGGCCGACAAGCCTGGACTTGAAACTGGAACCGGCGCAGGGGCGTATCTGCTGCCCTGGGTCTGGGATGCCAATACAGGGGACCTACTTGATCCGGATGAGCAGAAGCTCTACCACTGGAATACTGCTGGCGGCTCAACCACCTGGGAGCTCCCGGAATCGTGGCGCGATGCCTCTACTGTCATCGTCTACCGGCTGACCGACCAGGGCAGATCGGAGCCAAGGGAGATTCCGGTGGTGCAGGGGAGCCTCACCCTGGATGCCAAGCCCAGAACACCCTACCTGGTCTGTCGGCATGCGGGCCAGGGAGTCCAGGTGGACTGGTCGGGAGAGCATCTGGTTGATGCAGGGTTCAACGGTGGCGAAAGGCTGTTCCAGTCGGTCTGGTCCGTGAAGGGGCCCGGGCGTGCCTCGATCACCAAGGGCCAGTGCGCCAATCCCATGCTCAGGCTTGAGGGCTCGGTCTGTGCTGTGCAACCCTTGACCAGCCTGGTGCCAGGCAGACGGTATGCCCTCTATCTAGGGCTTGACAACCGTGGCGGTCGGGTCGAACTGAGTGTGGAGGCGGACCAGGGTGGGCAGCTGGCTCGTAATATGAGCGGCCCGAGCATTGCCGAAAACTATGTCAAGGCCTACGCCCACAACACCGATGCCCCAACGACTGACGGCAGCAGCTACTTTCAGAATGCCTACCTCTTCTTCACAGCGCCCAAGGGTGGGCAGACCCGTCTGGCCTTGGCTCATGAAGGGGGTGGTGTCGTCTACCTTGACGACATTCGCCTGGTCGAGAACGACTATGACGGCATCAGCCTGGACCAGGACGGTCATCTGGCTGAGCTTACCTGTGACTTCGAGGATAACGTCCAGGGGATTTGGCCCTTTGTGGTTGCTGGGGCCGAAGGGGTGGAAGACAACCGAATCCACCTGGCTCAGTTGCATGAGCCCTTCACGCAGGCCGGGTGGGACGTCAAAAGGATGGACGATGTCCTCCAGGGTGACTGGTCCCTGAAAGTGAACGGACTGACGGGGAGGTACGCTCTCCTCTTCCAGACCATTCCCCAGAACGTCCCCTTTGCGCCGGGCCGGCACTACAGGGTCTCGTTCGACTACCAGTGCGGATCAGACGGCATATACGCCTTGGCAATAGGTAGAGGCGAATACCCCGGTGAGGACCTGAACCTGTATCCTTTGCACAAGGCTCTAGGGGCCACCGCCAGATGCGAGTTCGAGCTGACTGGCGATCCGAATGGCGATACCTGGTTCGGCATTTACTCCACTGACAGAAAACCAGATCTGGAAGGCAGCAGCGGCTCGGAGGCCAACATGGCTGGCTACCAGGATCTGGTTCTCGACAATCTGCGGATTACCAGTCTCTAGTCAAAGATTCCTTAGTCAAGAAGGAAGGGTTGCATGGTCAATTTCCTTAACAGCCGGTCGCGCTTATATTGAATCGTTAATTTCAGGCTCGTCGCTGGGTCAGCTGGTAGGCCACTAGAAGGACGATCAACCAGATGGGCCCGGCGATGACGGCCACCCGGTAGCTGGGCGAGAAGCACATGAGCACCACGATCATGGCCAGGAAGGCCAGGACCGCCCAGGGAGTCACCCGGGCAAAGGGCAGCTTGAAGTGCAGGGCGTTCAGAGCTCTTTCGCCGGTCTTGCCCGCCAGGTCGCCGGGGCCCTCGCCTCGGGCTACGGCGCGCCGGAAGAGCATCTCGGTCACCATGATCATGGACCAATTGATGATGGCCGAGATCGTGGCGATGCTCATCAGGTAGTTGAAGGCGAACTGGGGCCAGAGGAAGACCACGACCACGGCCAGGGCGATGATGCAAGCAGAGGTCAGCACTCCTGCGTAGGGTACCCCTCCCCTGGAAAGCCGTCCCAGGTACTTGGGGGCATTGCCCTGCCGGGCCAGGGAGAAGAGCATGCGGGAATTGGAGTAGAGGGCCGAGTTGTAAACGCTCATGACTGCGGTCAGGCAGACGAAGTTGAGGATGCCTGCGGCTGCGTGAACTCCAACCGAGTCGAAGATCTGGACGAAGGGGCTAACGACCATACCTTGGGCATTGGGCTTGCCGATGGCATTCCAGGGGACCACGGCCATGATCACTCCAAGTGTCAGGATGTAGAAGACCAGTATTCTCCAGATGATGGCGTTGGTGGCCTTGGGGATGGTCCGACGGGGATCGGAGGCCTCCCCGGCGGTGATGCCGATCAGCTCGGTGCCGCCGAAGCTGAACATGACCACCGCCAGCGACATAAGCAGACCGGTCCACTGGCCGTTGGCGCCGTGACGCATAAGTCCGTTGGGCAGGAATCCGCCGCCCACGGTGAACCAATTGGCGAAGGAGGCCCGCAGTCCGTTGGCCGTGGGCAGGGCCATGACCACGACGGCCAGTCCGCCGATGATCATGGCGACGATGGCCGCGATCTTGATGATGGCGAACCAGAACTCGAACTCGCCGAACTTGCTGACTCCCATCAGATTGGCGGCCGTGATGACCACCAGGAAGAAGGCCGCAGATACCCAGGCGGGGATTGCCGGGAACCAGAAGTTGACGAAGGTGCCCACCACGGAGAGTTCGACCATGGATACCAGGACGTAGTTCATCCAGTAGTTCCATCCCGACACGAAACCCGCACGCTTGGACCAGTAGCGGGTGGCGTAGTAGCTGAAAGCGCCGGACTTGGGGTCTTCCACGCTCATTTCGCTCATGGCCCTGACGATCATGAAGATAGCCAGACCGCCTATCAGGTAGGCGATGATGATGGCCGGTCCAGCCAATGAGATGGATTCCCCGGACCCGTAGAAGAGTCCCGTCCCGATGGCGCCGCCCAGCGAGATGAGCTGGATGTGCCTGTTCTTCAGGGTTTTGCGCAGGTTCTTACCCTGCGACTCCTTGGATTGATCCATGGGAATGCCATTCCTTAGGTGGTGATGGTTGTCAACTGGATACCGCCGGCTGACAGGGCCAACCCTATCGGAGACGACCCATGCAGAATGACTATGCCTTTGCATTGTGGAATATAGGCGTCCGCCATATGAGACGTTAAATTCACCGAATCGTGACCGTTGGGTCCTACCATGGGCGTCGGTGCCTGCCGCCTGTTCCCGGTTATCGGCACCTCTGTGGTATTGCTGTCCTACCGGCCTCGAGGGGATGTCCCTTCCTGGACGGCGATGATTAATGGGTTGTGAAGACAAGGAGGTGCAGTCGCATGAACCGTACGGGCAAGGGCCCTTTGGCGCAGCAGAATCAAGGTGACAGCGCCTCGGCAGGCGACGGTATGGAACGCGGTCTGAGCAACCGTCATGTGCAGTTCATCGCCATCGGCGGCACCATCGGCACCGGGCTCTTCCTGGGGTCGGGCAAGTCCATAGCCCTGACCGGTCCCTCCATCATTCTGGTCTACATCGGCGTGGGGCTGATCATGTACCTGCTCATGCGGGCCATTGGCGAGCTCATGTATCGCAGCCCCGTCCAGCACACCTTCATCGCCTTCATCAGCCGCTACCTGGGCCAGGGGTGGGGGTCTTTCGCCGGCTGGTCCTACTGGATCGTGCTCATCCTGATCGGCATGTCCGAGCTGACTGCCGTGGGCACCTACTTCGTCACTTTCTTCGGCACTTTCGGCATTGACCTGAGCGCCTGGCGGGGTCTGATCGAGCTCTGCTTCCTGACGGCCATGGTGTGCATCAACCTGATTGCCGTGAGGGTTTTCGGGGAGACCGAGTTCTGGTTCTCCATGATCAAGATCACCCTGATCCTGGCCATGATTGCTACAGCTGTGGTCATGGTCATCATGGGATTCCACTATCCTGCCGTTCACATGCCGGGACAGGATCGGATCAGCCCGGCCGGCCATGCAGGCCTGGACAACATCACCACTGGACTAAGCCTGGCGCCCAACGGGTGGATGGCCTTCTTCATGAGCTTCCAAATGGTCTTCTTCGCCTACGAGATGATCGAATTCGTGGGGGTGACCGTATCCGAGACCCAGAACCCCCGCAAGGTCCTGCCCAAGGCCATCAATCAGATCATCCTGCGCGTACTGATTTTCTACGTGGGTGCCCTGGTCGCCATTATGCTGATTGTGCCCTGGCGCTCCTTCCGCCCCAACGCTGACGGCAGCTTCACCTCGCCCTTCGTCATGGTCTTCCGTTACGCCGGAGTGGACTGGGCGGCTGCATTGGTCTTCTTCGTGGTCATCACAGCAGCCAGCTCCTCGCTGAATTCCCTGCTCTACTCCGCCGGCCGCAACCTCTTCCAGTTGGCCGCCGCTGGCCGCTCTCCTGTGATGCGCAGCCTGCATACAATCTCACGCCGCGGCAAGGTGCCCGCCCGGGCCATCATCCTGTCCGGAGTGCTGATCCTCTTATCTCCGGTGCTGCATATGCTGCCCGGCTTTGAGGACACCTTCGTCCTGTTCACCTCCTGCTCCAGCGCGGTCATCATATTCATCTACATCCTGACTCTGCTTGCTCACCGCCGCTACCGGACCAGCCCGGACTTCATGCCTGATGGGTTCATCATGCCGGCCTACCGGGTGACTGGAGCCGTTGCCATCGCCTTCTTCGTCCTGATCTACCTCTCGCTCTTCCTGGCCCCCGACACCAGGTATCCAGCCATACTGGGATTGGTCTGGCTGCTGGTATTCGGCGGCATCTGCCTGTGGAAGCATAAGGGTGAGCCGTTGTCGGTCGACTGACCGTCTGCGAGCGTGGGCGCATTATATGGCCTGAAAACGCTATAAACAAGTCTGTTTTTCCATTTGCGCTTGGGCTAGATTGATTTTCGGTAGTTGTCAAATCGACCTTCGTTTCTCGCAGGTTCGATTACGAGGGACTTACGGAGGAGATCATCGCCCATGGTTGCACAGGTTAGCAGGTCACGAGTGGCCAGGACCGCTGGCTCCCTGCTCTCATGCCTGCTGTTGGCTCTGATATTCCTGGTCTTGCAGATCCCTCAGTCGGCCATGGCGGCGAGCGGGGCCACGGATTATGACAGCTGGACCCAGGTGGCTGGTTCCGTATCCCATCAGCTGGATCGAGGGTGTGAGGACTATGCCCGGGGGGATCGCGCCGGGGCTGCCTCGCAATTCATGGGGGCCTACAACGTGGGCTACGTGGGCTCCGGGTTCGTCTCGGTCGTGGAGTCGACCTTAGGGCAGGATAAGCGCAATGCCCTGGACGGGCAATTCCAGGCCCTGCAGAACCAGGCCTACGCCCCGGATGCCGGGCAGGCTCTGACTCAGGGCAGTGAAAAGCTCAAGGCTGATTTGGCGGCTACGGCCACCCAGCTGGATGCCACCCAAGGGCTGGCCAATCCCCGTGCCTATGCCAAGGCTCAGCAGGAGCAGATCAAGGCGGACCGTCGACGGTTGGACGCGGCCAAAAAGCATCGGAACAACGGTAAGGGCGACCGGACTTGGACCCAGGTGGCCCACGAGATGACGCCCATCCTGGATCAGGCGCTCGCGCAGGCATCCAAGGGACAGGGCCAGGCAGGATCCGACCTGGTCAACAAGGCCTATTACCAGTATTACGAAAAGCTGGGCTTCGAGAAGAACGTCATGAATGCCATCAGCGGCAACAGGGTCTCTCAGGTGGAATACCAGTTCAAGGAGACCCGGATGGCCATGGTGGCGGGTAAGCCTGCCAAGACCCTGGTGAACGACCTGAAGAGCATGCTGGTCGAGGACGCAGCCATTCTGGACGGCGGCGCCGCAGACCAGGTCAATGGGTGGACGTCTTTCCTGACCTCCGCCTTCGGCCAGGCCTTCGTGGTTCTGCTGAGGGAGGGGTTGGAGGCCATCCTGGTGGTGGCGGCCATCATCGCCTACCTGGTCAAGTCCGGCCATAAAGACAAGGTTCGGCACATCTACTGGGGCATTGCAGCGGGCCTCGTAGCCAGCGGGCTGGTGGCTCTGCTCTTCACCCTGCTCTTCAACGGGAACGGTCCCGAACAGGAGATTCTGGAGGGCGTGGTGGCGCTGGTAGCCATGCTCATGTTGCTCTACACCAGCAACTGGATGCTGTCCAAGTCCTCTGTGGAATCCTGGAACCACTACATTCAAAGCCGGACGGTGGCGGCCATCTCGAATGGCAGCGTTATCTCCCTGGCCTTGCTCTCCTTCCTGGCGGTCTTCCGGGAGGGTGCTGAGACGGTCATGTTCTACCAGGCCATCTTCGCCATGGCTCCCGGTGGCAGACGGGAGATTTGGACCGGTTTTGCGGCTGCCGCCGTGGTCCTGGTCATTGTCTTCGTGCTCATCCGCTTCACCTCGGTCAAAATTCCCATCCGGCCCTTCTTCATCATCACCAGCCTGCTCATGGCTGTCATGGTGGTCATCTTCGCCGGGGGTGGCGTCCATGCCTTGATCGAGGGCGACCTGGTGCCGGCCACCTATCTGCCTGGTGTGCCCACCAGCGACTGGATAGGGCTGTATCCCTACACGCAGACCATCGGCGCCCAGGTTCTGGCGGCCCTGGTCGTGGTCGTGCTGGCAATTGTGTCGACCCACCGCCTGCACAAGCAGGAGCAGGCGCAGTCGAATCAGGACTCCGGCGGGTCATCGTCGGCAACCGTCCATCAGGCGGCAGCCGATCAGACCGCCGAAGGGGCTGTGCCCTCTGAGGTCACGGCATCCATGCAAACACCAAAAAGCGAAGGACAATCATGAAGAAGAGACAATTGACCGCCCTGGTCGCGATCGTGCTCTCGGGCACCCTGGCCCTGGCGGGGTGCGGCTCCGGCGGATCGGGTACCCGTGAGGCCCCCGCGCCTGAGGCTTCCGGCTCCTCCCAGTCCTCGGCGGGCAAGGGGGCCGGGTTCGAGGAGATCCCCATCCCGCCCGACGATCAGCAGAAGGGCCCTCTGAACATCGGCACGGTCTTCTTCCAGCCCATCGACATGGAGCCCGCCTCCATGGGGTTGAAGGCAGCGGATGCCAGCCTGCATCTGGAGGCTGATATCCACGCCCTGCCCAACAACAACCTGGGCTATGCCAAGGGCGAGTTCGTTCCGGATCTGACCGTCAACTACACCATCCAGAACAAGGACGACCCCAACGACAAGCAGTCCGGCACCTTCATGCAGATGAACGCCTCGGATGGCCCGCATTACGGAGCCAACATCAAGATGGAGAAGGCCGGATCCTACAAGCTGACCTATTCCATCGACTCTCCCGAGAAGAAGGGTTGGATGCTGCACGTCGACCCGGAGACCGGCGTGAAGGGACACTTCTGGACCGAGCCCATCGTGGTCAGCTGGGACTGGGACTACACGCCCCACCAGTGGTAAGCTGCTATGCACCATGCTTGAGCAATTTGTCACGGTCTTGCCGGGGACACTGGCCCCGGCCCTCCTGGTCATGGTTTTCAGTGTGCTTCTGGGGGTTGGCGAGGGCCGCGATCGGCCCCGTTCCTCCTCCTGGCGACTGATTGGCCTGGGGGTCGGCGTGCTGGGGGCGTTGGTCTTCGCCCTCCTGCGCGCCACCGTGATCATCAACCGCCGGACCATGGTCAACTACCCGACCCTGGTAGCCTGCGTTCTGACCGATCTGGCGGCCATCGTAGTGGTGCTGGCCGCCGACCGGCTGGTTTCGGACTGGCATCGCCGCCCCTGGGTCATGGATCTGGCCAACGCCCTGGCGGCCCTGGCCATAGCCCTGACCACCTTCCGTGCCCTACCCGATGTGATCCTGCAGCTTACGGCCTTTGTTGAACCGGGGGAGCCGGTGCTGACCTCGGCCATGCTTCTGCGGGCCCTGGGCTTCCTGCTGGGTCTGGCCGCCGCTGTTACGGTGGCCGCGATTCTGCGGACCATGCATATCTCCTGCCCTCGGATAGCCTTCCGCCTGGCCGCTCTGCTCATGGTGGTCCTGCTGCTGCTCCGGCACGGCGTGGCCCTGGTGGCCCTGATGCAGACCACCGGCCTGGTTCTTCTGCACGGCTGGGCCTTCCGGGTCATGGCCCTGGGCTATAACGCCGATCTGATCCTGGTCCTTGCCCAGGTGCTGGTCTTCATCATTCCGGTCCTGGCCTGTCTAGTTGCAGGCTGGCGTATGCCGGTGACAGGAGCCTCCACAGCCGATGATCGCAGCCATCGTGCCTTCCGCCGAAGGGCCCTGGCGTCAGCGGTCTGGAGCCTGGTGGCCATGATCGGCGTCACCCTGGCTCTGACGGTGGGGACGGCCAAGGCCCATCAGGTGCCCGTGCTTTCGCCTCCGGAACGATATTCCCTGACTGCCGATACGGCTACCATCCGTTTCTCCCAGGTGGAGGATGGCCACCTGCATCGATTCAGCTATCGGGCCAAGGACGGCACCGAAATGCGCTTCATTATAATCCGCAAGAATGGCGCAGCCTACGGAGTCGGGCTGGATGCCTGCGAGAACTGCGGGGATGCGGGCTATTACGAAAAAGACGGCAAGATCATCTGCAAGAAGTGCGACGTAGCCATCAACCTGGCCACCATCGGGTTCAAGGGCGGCTGCAATCCCGTACCCCTGCCATACAAAACCGGCCGGGGCGCCATACTGATCAGCACCGCCGACCTGGATGCTCTGTCCTCGCACTTCAAGAGCTGAAAAAGGGAAGGAGCGGTTGGTATGTTCTTCATGCGAATGATGCTGCGGTCATTCAGCCGCCAGTTCGGGCGAAGAATGCTCATCGCCGTCACAGTCTGTCTGTCTGCCTGCGTGGCTACGGCAATGCTGGGGGTGGTCTTCGACGTGGGCGACAAGCTCAACGCGGAACTGTCCACCTACGGATCCAACATCACGGTCCAGGCCAAGGCGGATGCCGTGGTCTCCGACCTCTACGGCGACCAGGAGGGCGGTCCCTCAAGCGACGAGTCAACACCAACCGCCTTCCTCAAGGAGTCCCAGGTGCCCAAGATCAAGACCATCTTCTGGGCCTACAACATCACCGACTTCGCCCCCCGCCTGGATTTGCGTGGCACCGTGGATCAGGTCGGCGCCCCCCTGGTGGGCACCTGGTTCGGCCGGACCGTCAAGGTCGATAGCGGCGAAAGTAGCACCGCAGGTCTCAAAGGTCTTCGGCCCTGGTGGAAGGTTCAAGGCCGCTGGCCCAAGGATGAGACTGGATCCGGCGGCCGGACCGAAGCCATGATGGGCAAAGAACTGGCTGCACGACTGGGCGGCCGTCAGGTTGGTGACCAGGTCAAGGTGGGTCTGGATGGTAAACAGCAGACTGTCACCATTGTGGGCATCTTCGACTCCGGTGATGCTGATGCCGCCTCCCTCTACCTGCCCACTCGGCCGTTGCAGGAGATGTCCGGCCTGACCGATCAGATCGACCAGGTGGAGGTCAAGGCTCTGACCACGCCAGAGAACGACCTGGCCCGAAAGGCCGCACGAAACCCTGCTGCTCTCTCCCAGGACGAATGGGAGACCTGGTATTGCACGGCCTATCCCTCATCCATCGCCTACCAGATCGAGGAGGCCATACCCGGGTCCATGGCCAAGCAGGTCAGACAGGTGGCAGCCCTGCAGGGCGACGTTCTGCAGAAGACCCAGGCGGTCATGATCCTGATGACCATGCTCAGCCTGCTGGCGGCGGCCATCGCCGTGGCCAATCTGATGGCGTCCTCCATAAGCGAGCGGTCCTCGGAGTTCGCCCTGCTCAAGGCCTTGGGCGCCACCGACGGGGCTGTGTCCCGATTGGTGTTGGCCGAGACGGCCCTGATCGCCCTGGCCGGGGCTCTGGTCGGCGCCCTGCTGGGTTCTGGAGTGGCTCAGATCGTGGGCAGGGTGGTCTTTGGATCAGGCATCACCATGAGGCCTATGGTCTTCGTGTTGGTCTTCGTGCTGCTGGCCCTGACCGTGCTGCTGGCATCCATCTCGTCCATCAGATCGATTCTGCGGCTTCGGCCGGCGGAGGTGCTTCATGGCCGCTGATCGCCATAAGAGCCATATGACCAATACCCGCATGTTCCTGACCATGCTCTTCGGGGCTGTTTTCCGTCGTCGAGGCCGGGCCCTCATGGCCGTGGTGGCCTCCCTGGTGGGTGCCGCCACCCTCTTCTGCCTGGCGGCAGTCTGCATCGAGGCCCCTAGACAGATCAACCAGGAGATGCGTTCCTACGGGGCCAACTTGATCGTTTCGCCCATTCAGGGGGGCAACCGGTCCGGATCCGGCATCGAACAGGGCATGGTGGACCACACTACCCACATGGTGACCGCCAAGGCCCCGACTCGGTACGCCACCTATCGATATGAGACGGTGCAGGTCAATGCTGGCGCCCGCGTGATGGCCGGCATCCACCCCGACCAGGTGCGCCAGCTCAACCGCCACTGGAGCGTGGAGGGAGCTTGGCCGCAGCCCGGTTCAGTCATGGTGGGGCGGGACTTGGCAGATTCGCTGGGGCTGACCACCGGCAAGCAGATAACTATTGGTTATCCCGCTGGAAAGGTCACCGTCACAGACAAGGCCGGAAGCCAGGGACGTGACTTTCGAGTGGGAGGCATCGTCGATACCGGCGGCCCCGAGGATCGGATCATCTACGCCGACTTGTCCGATCTGGAGCTCCTGACCGGGGCCAAGAGGGGTACCGATGTCATCGAATACTCGGTCAACACCATGACCTCGGGGCTGAAGACCATTGCTGCCAGCATCAACGACATGACCTCCATGGGGGTCAAGGCCCGGCCGGTCACCAGGATCACAGCAGGCGACAGCCATACCATCGCCATGCTCCAGTCGCTCTTCTGGCTGGTTTCGGTGGTGGTGCTGGTCCTGACCTTCGTGGGCGTGGGGACCACCATGGCCTCCATCGTTTCCCAACGGCGCAGCGAGATCGGCCTGCGCAAGGCCCTGGGGGCCTCTTCGCGGGGGATAGCCATGGAGTTTCTGGCGGAATCGGCCTGCTACGGATTGGCTGGAGGTCTGATCGGTACCGCCTTAGGCTATGGCTTCGCCCGGCTGCTCTGCCTGTCCGTCTTCCAGCGGCCGCTGGGCTTCAACTGGTGGCTGGCTCTGGGCACGGTCCTGCTGAGCGTGGCCATATCCATGATCGCATCAATCCGGCCGGTCCTCCGGGCTTCGCGTATCGACCCGGCCCTGGTTTTGAGGGAGGAATGACAATGATGCAGGCAAAGGCGAGCGAGTTCCAGTCGGGCGGTGGCATGCTGCTGGATCTGGACCATGTTTCCAAAATCTACGGCGATCTGCATGCCCTGGACGATCTGAACCTGAGCGTCCCGCAGGGCCAGTGGCTGGCTGTGGTGGGGTCCTCCGGCTCAGGCAAGACCACGCTGATGAACATTCTGGGCTGCATGGACACTCCCAGCCGGGGCTCGGTCCGTCTGCAGGGGCGGCCGCTGGAGGACCTGAGCCAGTCCCAGCTGGCCGATGTGCGCAAGAACGTGATCGGCCTGGTCTTCCAGAAGTTCTACCTGGTCCCGCATCTGACCGCCCTGGAGAACGTCATGGTGGCGCAGTACTACCACTCGGTGGTGGACGAGGATCAGGCCATGAAGGCTCTGAACCGGGTGGGTTTGGCGGATCGGGCCCGGCACCTGCCCAGCCAGCTTTCAGGCGGCGAGCAGCAGCGGGTCTGCGTGGCCCGGGCGTTGATCAACGAGCCCAAGCTGATCCTGGCTGACGAGCCCACTGGCAACTTGGACGAGGCCAATGAGCGGATTGTGCTGGACCTCTTTAGGCAATTGCATGATCAGGGGACCTCCCTGATCGTGGTCACGCACGATGCCTTGGTGGCCTCGTGCGCCCAGCGGGAGATCATGCTCAACCATGGGGTGCTGGCTGGCGAGCAGTGGAATGATGAGGAGGCCAAGCGGGCCTACCTGGCAGCTGGAGGTCGGCCGGCCTTCAGTGGGGCTCCTGGCGACACCGGGGACCAGGATATTCCCGTGGGCTTCCATGACCCTACTAAGATGGCCAAGACAGGTGGGTCTCTGCCGGGATCGGCCGCTGAATCAGAAGGAGGGCGCTGAGATGGCCAAAAGCAAGTCTCGTGGGCTGGCCACTGCTTCGGCAACATTGGCGACTCTGGTGGCGGTCGGCTCGCTCCTAGGCGGTTGCGGAAGCCAGCAGGCCAAGCCTATGGACGACGAGTTCGCCGGATCGGGCGCGGAGTCCAGCTCTGCTCCAGAGTCGGGAGCCGGTGCTGCGGGCGAGGGCACGCCCACGGCTGTTTCCCGTGATGGACTGCCGACCGCTCCGGCTGACACGGGCAACTATCACGATGGCACTTACGCCCTGACGGGCAAGTACGGGCATGACGGGGCTGACAGCATCGATGTGGATCTGGACCTGTCGGGAGGCCAGGTGACCCGGGTCCAGGTCCAGGGGCATTCGGACTCGCCCATTTCGCGCGGTCATATGGAACGCTTCGCCAAGGCTGTGCCTGGTGTAGTCCAGGGACGCCCGCTCAAGGACCTCAAGGTGGACAAGGTGGCTGGGGCCAGCTGGACCTCGGACGCCTTCAACAAGGCCCTGGATTTGGCCCGGCTGGAGGCTTCGGCGGACAGGTCGTCCTGAGAACCGGGCCGTACGAGTAGCAGGCTTTACGGGTGGCGGAAACAAAAAAGGGGCGAGGATTTGACTCCCCGCCCCTTTTCGGGCCTGTATGCTACCGGTCCCACCAGGGCCGCAGCGGATAGGTGTCCGTGCCGGTCTCGGGATTAGGCTTGATGCACTGGAACTGGTGTATCTGAATGTTGTCGAGTTCGAAGTTGAGCCGCGCGCCGGCCATGTACAGGCCCCAGAGTCGTGCCTTGGGTTCGCCCACCATGGGTTTGGCCTGGTCCCAATGCTCCTGGAGGTTCTCGGTCCAGTGCTTGAGGGTCAGCGCATAGTGCTGACGCAGGTTCTCTTGGGTGATGACCTCGAAGCCGGTGTCCTGGATGGCCAGTTCGATCTCGGCCGGGCTGGCCAGCTCGCCGTCGGGGAAGATGTAGCGGTCGATGAATCCGCCTGCTCTCTTGTGGTCGTGGGAGTTGGTGCGGGTGATCTGGTGGTTGAGCAGGATGCCGCCCGGACGCAGCTTGTCCATCATCTCCTTGAAATAGGAGGGATACTGCTTGTAACCCACATGCTCCATCATGCCGATGGAGCAGATTCCATCAAAGCCGGACTCGGGAACGTCACGATAATCCATCAGCCTGACCTCTGCCAGATCCTGCAGGCCCTCCTGGCGGATCCAGTTCTGGGCCCACTCGACCTGCTCCTCAGCCAAAGTCACACCGATGACATGGATGCCGCGGCGGGCTGCCGCAATCTCCATGGAGCCCCAGCCGCAACCCACGTCCAGCAGACGGTCGCCCTTGTTCAGGTGCATCTTGTCCAGGACCATGTTGAGCTTGTGCCACTGAGCGTCTTCCAGGCTGCCGTCCGCCTTCTCGAAGACGGCGCAGGTGTAGGTCATGGAGGAGCCCAGGAAGAGCCGGTAGAAGTCGTTGGACTGGTCATAGTGGTAACTGACGGTGGCTGCGTCGCCCCGGCGAGTGTGGGGACGGATGCCCTCGGTCAGTCGCTTTGCCAGGGAAGGCCCCTCGATGGCCGGTGGCTCGGGTACCCTCACCCCGTGTGAGAAGACGGCTGCAGCTGCTCGGGCCAGCTCCATCTTGCTGGGATGCTTGACGAAGTGCTTAAGACCCATCAGATCCTTGAGAACCTGATAGGGGTTGCCTGGCAGCAGCTCAGGAGAATCCAGATCGCCCTGCAGGTAGGCACGGGCCAGACCCAGGTCGTTGGGATTCTCCGTGATGTAGTACATGGCACGGGAATTCTTGACTTCCAGATGCAGTGGCGCTTGCTCCTGTCCGAAGACCGACCCGTCAAAGGCGGTCACCTGCACAGGCGCGTCAGGGGTGAGGAAGAGCCCGATCATCTCGGCTACAGTCATCTTGCTTTTGGCCATAAAGCCCCCTTGTGTGACCCGACATGACCGAACATGGCGGGTCTGGTAGTTAGTGGATACAAGTACTGTCTTCACCCTACCCCTGACACTGGTCCCTGTTGGTCCTATGTTCGGGGAATTATTCCGCATGGGAAACCTTGCCTGGGTACAGACTCTTTGGTAAGGCTGAGCATGGAGGCGAGCAGGAAATGACCAGCAGCGGATCAGCGTCGGTTGGGGCAGATGAGGCCTGGGTTCAGGACACTCTTGCCAGATTGGGGCATTCGCGCTTCCGGGCCAGTTTCTCCCTGTCGGCCAAGGATCGGGCCTACGCTCGCGCCAAGGGCAAGGATACCATCGATCGCCACGCCCATGAGATGTTGGCCAAGCGCGTGGGGCCTGCCCACCCTTTGAAGGACGGCAAGCAGACCCCCTACCGCGGGCATCCGGTCTTCACGGCCCAGCATGCCACGGCCACCTGCTGCCGGGGATGCATCGAGCGCTGGCATCACATTCCGCGCGGCCGGGCTCTGACCGATGCAGAGGTGGATGCCCTGGCCAGGCTGGTCATGGCCTGGATCGAGCGCGATTTGGTGAACCATCCGGTCCATTCGGTTTGACAGAGGTCGTTATTTCTTGTTCTTGGCTTCGGAACGGGGAATGCCCAGAAGTTTACGCGTCTCGGCAACCAGCTTTTTCGGCGTCTTACGCACCCCACTCTCTTCCGCATCCTTGATGATAGTCTTCACGTCCAGGTCGGGGTTGTGATCCTGGGTGGCCACTAGGTCGCGTGCCTCCTGCCGGTTGAGCACGGTGGGCAGTGTGCCGGGCATGGGACGCCGGGCGGTCTCTGCCAGGAAGAGCACAGTGATCAGACCGCAGGTCGAGGTGAACATAATCCAGTAGGCAGGTGCCAGGGACTTGCCGGTCGCAGTTACCAGTCCCTCCATGATGACAGGCGCGGTTCCGCCGAAAACGGCTACGGCCAGGTTGTAAGACAGTCCCATGCCTCCGTAACGGGAAGCGGTGGGGAAGAGGGCCGGCAGGGTGGAGGCCAGGTTGGCCACGAAGAAGATGACTGGTATGGCCAGCAGGACCAGTCCGCCGAAAACGGCGCCCGTGGTCTCGTGCTCCAGCAGTCGGAAGGCCGGCAGGGACAGACAGAGTCCAGTGAATGCTCCCATGAACAGCACCTTTTTGCGCCCAAAGCGGTCGGAAAGGGCTCCAGTGATGGGGATGCAGCAGGCCACCATGAGCAGGACCGGCAGGGAGAGCAGGTTGGCCTGGGCTGTGTTGTAGTGCAGGGTGCCCGACAGGTAGGTGGGCATGTAGGCGGTCAGCGTGTAGCTCAGGGTGTTGGCCGCAGCCACCAGAATGAAGGCCATGAGCAGCTCCCGCCAATAGCCCCGGATCAGGTCCAGCAGGCTCTTGTGCTGGCTCTTGGTCTTCTCGTCGCTTGCATCCTGGGCCTGACGGAAGGCGGGGGTGTCCTGGACCTTGGCCCGGAAGTAAACAGCGATGGCGGCCAGCGGCAGGGCGATGATGAAGGGGATGCGCCAGCCCCAGGCCAGCATGGCTTGCGGGGAGATGGAGAACTCCAATAAGGAGACCAAGGCTGCTCCGAAGGCATAGCCCAAGTAGGATCCCACGTCCAACAAGGATGCGAAGAAGCCGCGATGCCGGTCAGGAGAATATTCGGTGACCATGGTCGAGGCGCCTGCGTATTCGCCGCCGGTGGAGAACCCTTGGATCAGTTTGAGCAGGATGAGCAGGATAGGTGCCAGGGGACCGACGGCCGCATAGCTGGGCAGGAGGCCGATCAACAGGGTGGCTGCAGACATGCTCAGCAGTGTAAAGGCCAGGATGCGCTGGCGGCCGACCTTGTCGCCCAGCTGGCCCAGGACCACGCCACCCAGAGGCCGGGCGATGAAGGTGACAGCGAAGACACCCAATGAGAAGAGTCGCTGTACGGCATCGGATGCGTCAGACAGGAAGACGCGGCCGATGGTGACCGCCAGGTAGCCGTAGACCCCCACGTCGTACCATTCCATGAAGTTGCCGACCACGGTACCGGCGATGGCCCGCTTGAGGGTTGACCTGTCCACCACGTTGATGTCGGTCAGATGCAGGCGCTCGCTCCAGCCCCGATGTGGACGTGGGTTGCGCTTCTTGGCCTTGCGCTTAGCTACGGCTTTAGCCTTTTTGGCCTGCTTTTGTTTCTGCTTCTCGTCGGTGCTGTATCCGTCAGTTGAACTTGTGTCGATTTGTGCCATTATTCCTTCTCGGGCTCTAGGCCGTTGTGCGTATCGAGTGTCTTTGTTTGTCTCAGTGGTCTCCTGTCCGGTGTCCTTTGAAAAATGTCATAAACATCTATTATAACACTTCGGTTATTTGCAGATAGTTTGGGGGTAGGTCGACTGCCTGTGCCGGAATAATGCTGCACCTCGGCTTATGCCGGTCGTTTGAATAGCCACATCGTGAATCTGATTGCCAAGGGTGAGCAGAAGCCTGGCCTGAGAAGAAGGGCGGCAAGAATAAGGCTATCCCGAATAAGTCAGGTGATATCCCTGCTTGCATGGCGGAATCTATTGTATGAATATATGTGAATTACTGGCTTAGCCTCTGACGGATAGGAGGTTAGCTTTGCTAAAAAGATGACATGGAATCCTATATTCCATGACAGTGTATGCCGATTGCTCGTCTGATTGACAGCGGGGTCCAGAGGACTCCATTATGGAGTCCTCTGGACCCTTATTGATTCTCGCTGTGATCAAGCCGCCAATCTGCCCGATGAGCCAGGCCGGATTATATGGCGTCTGGAGTCAGCTCAGCTGAATCATGCCTTCAGGAAGTTGGGATCCTGGAATTCGGGATTCGGATAGTGGTAGAAGCCTTGTCCGGATTCTTGCCCCAGCTTGCCTTCGTCGATCATGGCCTTGAGCTTCTCGAGTAGGGGCTTTGCCTGAGGGTTGTCGCCTTGGCGCTGGCTGATGATGTTGTAGGCAGTGCGCAGTCCGACCATGTCGAAGATGGCAAAGGGTCCCTTGGGGGATCCCATGGCGATCATCCAGGTCTTGTCGATGGTTTCCGGATCGGCTATGTCGTGGGCCCACAGCATGCCGCCGGCGCCCATGAAGGGCATCAGGAGTGAATTGAGCACGTAGCCTGGTTGTTCCTTGTGAAGCTCAATGGGTACCATGCCGATTTCTTTGGCGAACTCGACAATTTCCTCGTATATGGCGGAATCAGTCTGACTGCTGCCCATGATTTCCGCAGTGTTCATCAGCCAGATTTGGTTGGCGAAGTGAAGGTTGAGGAATTTCTCGGGGCGACCAGTGTCTCCTGCGAAGGTGCTGGGTACATAGGTGGAGGAGTTGCTGGCGAAGATTGTCTTATCGGGAGCGACTTTGGCCAGGCTGGTATAGAAGTCATGCTTGATCGATGGCTTCTCGGGAATTGCTTCAATAACCAGATCGGCGTCAGCGACAGCCGTTTTGAGATCTGAGGTGAAGGTCAGGTTCTTCAGTCCGGCATCGAATTGTTCATCGGTTGCTTGGATATCGCGCTTGTAGGAATCCCGCAGAGCGTTGACGCGCTTCTCTGCAGCTGCCACCGCATCGTCGTTAATGTCGTATACGGTGACTTTCTTCCCCTTAAAAGCCGTCTGATAGGCAATCTGGCTTCCTAGCACGCCACCACCAGCGACGGTAACTTGCTTAATATTTGTCATGCGCAACTTCTTTCATTATTGGTATCCATCGTCGGATACGTACTTCAATCCTAATACAGCGCTGTTCTCACGAATCTGGCGGTTTCCCGGAAGAATGCCGGTTTTTAGCCAAAACTGGCTGTTGGCTCCAGGTTGGGTCACTGATAATTTTGTATTGTTCCTCACATTTACAGCCGACCCGAATGGCCATAGGCCGGATCAGCAGATTTGGCAGAATTCGATTGTCTCCCTGTTGGGTCCATAGACGTTGAAGTAGCGGATGCCCTTGTCCCAGAATGTAGGTATCGATTGAATGCTGTCTTCTTTGATCTCCAGCCCTAAATCTTTCGCGTTCTGATAGGCGGCGTTGATGTCCGGGGTGTCTAAGGCCCAGTGGTTGATGGCTCCCGTAGTCATCGGCGCTTCGTCACCTTCCCATGTCTCGATGGTCAGATGCCCGTACCGAAGAAAAGCGCAGCGGTTCTCTTTATTGGGGAATATCCCTGCTATTTCGAAACCGAGTTTGTTGGTGTAGAAATCAATTGTTTCGTCCAGATTCTTGGCGATCATGCCCGAGTGCTGGAAATCTGTAGTGAATGATGACATGGGTTGCATGGATTGCTCCTTGAAAATATGCGTTGACAGTTATCTGTAGGTCTCCTGGCTGCCCTTTAATGCTTCTGAGGTACTTCGATCTGGATTTTGACGTCTTCGGGGTGGCCCTCGGCAAATCTGTCGAAAGCTTCCTTGGCCTGCTCCATGGGATAGATCCGGGAAACGAATGGCTTAAGCTCGATCTTGCCGGAAGCCACCATATCTATTGCTTTCTGATAGACGTTGGCGTAGCGGAATACATTCTCGATTCTAGTCTCGCGCGCTTGGACTTCGGTGACGTCCACGGGTATCTTTCCATCGGCAGGAATGCCGATGATGACAGTAGTGTTGCCGGGAGCTCCCAGTCTCCAAAGATCATTGTACGACTTGAGGTTTCCTGAGGCTTCGAAAACCCGGTCTGCACCCCAGCCATCAGTTTCCTCCATGACTCTGTCGAGGAAGGATTCTTCTTTCAAGTTAACGGGAATGACTCCCGGGATGCTGGCTGCCAGCTCTAATTTATCCTGTGAAATATCGGAGATCAGCACTTTAGCACATCCGCCGGCTATAGCTGATGCTGCTGTCAGGAGGCCAATTGTTCCAGCACCTGCTACGGCCCCAATGTCTCCGGGCTTGATGCCAGCTTTCGTTGCAGCCCACATCCCTACTGATAGCGGTTCCATCAGGGCCCCGTCTTCGTAGGTGAGGTTGTCGGGCAGTTTATAGGTAAAGGCAGCCGGATGCACGACTTCCTCGCTCAGACACCCATCCACAGGCGGAGTGGCGAAGAAGCGAACAGAAGGGTCAATATTGTACAAACCGAGTTTTGCGGCCCTGGAGTTCATATCAGGAATGCCTGGTTCCATGGCTACTCTATCGCCAACCTGGAACCCCTTGACTCCCGGCCCTACCTCTAGAACTGTGCCAGAGGCCTCATGCCCAAGAATCATGGGTTTTTCCACCACGTATTTTCCGACGCGTCCGTTCAGGTAATAGTGCGCGTCGGATCCGCAAATGCCCACGGTATGGGGCGAAATGAGGAGCTCGCCAGGACCTGGGGCCGGAGGGTCCGGCACTTCTCGAACATTGATGACGCCTTTCTTCTCAAGGACGACAGCTTTCATAATCATGCTCCTTTGCCAGATTGAAGGTCTCTATACCAAGAAACCAGTTGTTTGATTTCATCTTAAGGGCGCCCGAGGGTAAGAAGGCGTGCTCTGATAACGAGTTTTGATACTATTTTGATTCTTTGCTGTTAGAATGAGAGAAATAGTTCTTTCTGCGTCCGTGCACAGGCTGTTGAAGTGTCGCCTTCCTGCACGTGCTGAAGGCGGTTGAATGCATGAATCATAATGTCATCGATCCAGGGTCCCTGGAAATTGTTGTACCCAAGGGAAATGAGTCTATCCGATGGCTCGAGCACGGGTATCCATCAGCCTTGGCCAGGTGGCATTACCATCCTGAGATAGAGATCCACCTGATTCGCACGAGCATGGGAACCATGATGGCCGGTGATGGAATGGTTCCCTTTGGCCCAGGTCAGGTATCGCTCTTAGGCAGTAATGTCCCCCACAATTGGATTTCCGAGATGGGGCCGAATGAGAAAACAAGCATACCAAATCGTGATGTGGCTTGTCAGGTGCTTCCTAACCGGATTCAAGCCCTAGCGCAGATTTTTCCCGAGGCCATGCAAATAATGACTCTGCTGAGACGGGGTGACCAGGCAATTGTCCTTAATGGTCAATCCGCGCGCAGAGTGGCCTCTATCCTGACTGCGATGGGCGCGCATCACGACTTGGATCGGTTAATCGATCTTCTTGAGATCTTCCGCATCTTCGTACAGGCTCCACGAGGGGAATGGACAACTGTGGTCACCCCAGGCTACCAGCCTGAGGCTTCGGCTGGGATGGCGAAACGAGTCAACCAGGCCCTTGCTTATATAAAGGCCCATATCGGAGACCGCGTCACCCTAGAAGAGGTGGCAGCTCAGGTGGCAATGGATCCGTCAGCATTTTCCCGGTTCTTCAAAAAAGCCGCAGGTATCAATTTTTCAGAAATGGTCTGTCGTTTGAGGACAGCTCGTGCCTCGCTTCTTTTGGTCACTACAGACCTGACGATTGCGCAGATTAGGACCATGAGCGGATTCAGGAATGCGGCCAACTTCAACCGACGCTTCAAAATGGAAACAGGCACTACTCCTCGCGCATACCGGCAAGCGCATTATCGTTAGAACCGGGTATTTTGTTGTGAACGGTGACTTCCGATCTATTGATGCTCTGATCTTCCATCGTCACGGAGTAGAAACCAACAGAGGATTTCCCTAGATCATCACCTCTATAGAGGAGATTGCAGTGTAAGTGCAGAGGTAGTGATTTTTCTTTTCGAGCTCATAGAGCTCTCGAAGTCGGTTTTGATGCATATAAGAAGATGTTTTTTGATATGTCACATCGAGTCGTTGAATACGGCCTCTTGTTTTAGTGCCGGAAGCCCGCAAAGAAATATTTGGCGGTAGCGCTTTCAGGCTAATAGGGACTTCAGCTGTTGCCTGCTGATCAGAGATGGGATAGCACCTTCGTGAGCAACGCTGAAACCCGCGGCGAGGTTAGCTATGCGCGCGGCTTCTTCCAGTGTGCGGTTCTCCAAAAGGCTGGATGCAAGACAACTGATGAAAGCATCGCCCGCGCCTGTGTCATCAATGACCCTGGCTTGTCCTGCAGGGAAAAGCGTATGGGTTTTCTCTGTAACCAGAACGCAGCCTTGATCACCCAGCGTTACTATAACTGTTCCCACGCCTTTTGATATGGAGTATCGTGCTTTATCAACTATGGAACCGGGTTCCGGAAACAGCGCCTCTATTTCATTTTGGTTCGGAACAAGAATATCTATTAAATTTAGAATGTCATCAGGGAGATGGGGGCATGATGACGGTTTCAAAATTGTGATTGCATGATGTTTTCTTGCCACTATGCAAGCTTCTTTCACTGTTTCAAGTGGAATTTCGGTTTGTACTAGGCAGTAGGCCGTATTGCTGAAGATATGCTCTCTTCCGTCAATGTCATCAGGCGCTAAGGTGCTATTGGCTCCCGATACCAGGGAAATCATCGATTCGCCATTGTTGTCGACAAAGATATAGGCTTTGCCGGTATCGGTTCTTTTGATTCGCATTACACCCGTGGTGTCAACATGAAATCTATTCATGGCCTGGTAGATGAAGTCGGCTGAGGTATCGCTGCCTACGTTGCCGATCAAAGAGACATGATGCCCTAGCTTTGCCACACCCACGGCTTGGTTGGTGGCTTTTCCTCCGGGCGTTGAGGCGAAGTTGCGCGTCGTGACGGTCATGCCAGGCTTAGGCAGCGTCGGCGTAGCAAGATATGTGTCAACATTGATGCTGCCGATGACGACGATCTTCTTATGTCGCATGTTAGGCGGCTGGCTTACGGTGTGTTCATTATCCAGAATGAAAATGTGTTTAAATTCTGTCTGTTCGGTTTTGTTGTGCTCGATTGCGTCGATCAGTCTGGAGCACAGATGAGTTCCAAAGTCCGCGTTCCTCATGTTGTAGGAGGATATTTCCGGTATTCCGGGATAGTGCAGAGGCTCATCGGAATCGTTCCTGAGGGTGACAAGTGAAAAATCCTGAGGAAGGCGGTAATGCAGCGATTGTGCATATTGTTGCAGCTCCACGGCGTGGCGGTAGTGTGACGCGACGAAACCTGTAACGTGGCGGTTTTCCATGACTGTGGTCAGGTTGTCGTCAATATCGTAGAACACCATATCGTTGTGGAAGGCAATGTTGTTCTCGAAAAGGCAGCGACGGTATCCCCTCAGAAAGCTTTGCGTCCGTCTGCCAGGAGATAGAAGGCAGGCGATGTTGCTATGGTTTCGATCTATGAGTTCCTGCGTTAGGTTATATGCCGCTTCTTCATATGGAAGCAGTGCAGATCGATCGTCACCCAGAGGGCCAATGATTAGCTCGGGAATTTTTTTCGCTGTGATGGTTTTATTGAGCTTTAGGCTGCTTTTATCAATCGGTTCCCAGATTATCCCGTCCACACGGTGCTCGATCGCAGCCTGAATATTCTGTTCTTCCTGCTCCTGACTCGAGTAGCTGTTGAATACCAGTGTTCCATAGCCGCTTGCCTGCGCTTGCTGAATGATGCCATCCAGAGTTGAGTCAAGGGAGATGGAGGAGCTCAGAAGCACGCCGATGCGCCAGCTGGTTGTATTGGGCTTAGATGAGGCATAAGGAGTATAGTGATATTTTTTTACTAAATCGAGTACCTTACTCCGTGTTGCTTCTGTGATACTCGAGTCTTTGTGATTTACGATTTTTGAAACCGTTGAAGTGGAGACGCCTGCAAGTTTGGCAATGTCCTTAATGTTCATGGATCTCCTTGCCGAATCTTGTATTCCTGTGCCTTGCGTGGTTGTTGCCTGCAAATACTGTCTTATCCGGACGGACTTTCAGTTTACTCGGCTACTTGCACCAGTTTTATCATTTCCCTCTTCTCGAGTCGGTTGATAGCTTGCTTGGCAGGCTTATCGGTTAGCTTCTGGTTGCTTCAAGATTGCGCCTTCCGAATTTGACACACCTTCTGGTGGCTGATACTCTCTGACTGAGAAAACATTTTAGGAAAATAATTTCCTAAGATAAGCAGGCTAGATGACTTGAGACATTGATTACCTGGAAAGAAAGTAGTCAAGGACCAAAGGTGGCGCAGAGGATGAAGTCAAAATCGTTTTTGAAAGGTATCGCTGCACAGTTTTCCACGAAATCATTGGTTCTGATTCCCATCGCAGTGGGGATCAATCTTATCGGCGGCACATTGAGCTCGACACTGAAGCTTCCGCTCTTTCTGGACATGATCGGCACTACTGTCATAGCCTGCTTATCCGGTCCTTGGGTGGCCGCTCTATGTGGGTTGTTGACCAACGTCTTTCTGTCTTTGGTCGCTAATCCTGTTTACCTGCCTTATGCGCTATCAAGTGTCCTGTGCGGCCTGGTAGTTGGCTACATGGTCAAGGCTGGACTGTTCAAGAAGATCTGGGGCGTAATACTTGTTTGGTTGGCTTGCGCCCTGGTCAATACCATAACTGCTTCTTTAGTGACGGTTTTTGTATACGGAGGTGCAACTGGCGTCAATGGCACTTCCGTACTGACGGCGGCCCTGGTGGTCGCTATGAAGAATATCGTTATTTCCGTCGTTTCCTCTTCAATGCTGGAGAACTTGGTAGATAAGGGAATTACCGTATTCATCGCTTATGTCATAGTGCGCCGTATCCCCAAGCGGTTCTTGAGCCAGTATGCTCTTGATGATACTGACGACGACGAATTGGACGACATCGATGAGGACGATGATTCGGCTGAAGATTCGTCTGAAATGTCTGTGAAGTCTACCGAGACAGCGACTGATCACGTTGAGGACACTCCTTCGAAATCCGTCGAAGGCAATGATGAGACAAGCAATGACTCGAGAAATCAGGGAGCGCGCTGATGTCCGGGCCTGCTTCCGTTGCCATACCTGACTCGCCCTTAGCGCGAATGCATCCCATCGCGAAAATCGTAGGGATTTGTTCGCTTGGTTTGTCCACGATAGCATGGCCGGACTTTACCCTTGGGTTGTTTTTTATCCTCGTGCTTTTCTTGACGGCTGCAACAGCACATGAGCTCAGGCCGTTCGCCAAGATCATGCTTGGTTTCGGCATACCGGTGACGATCATGCTGCTCTTCATCCAAGGCTGCTACAGTCCAAAGAACACCAAGACCATACTTGATTTGGGATTTGCAAAGATGGGGCTGGAAGGCAGTCTTTACGCAGCCAAGATAGTGGTCACCCTTATGGTTTTCCTGGGGTCTTTCTATCTGACGACCAAGACCACATACATGGGCCGTTTGGTAGCCGCATTAAGCCAGGTTGGAGTTCCGTCCAAAGTTGGTTACCTGATACTGGCGAGCTTGAACGTTGTCCCTCAAATGCAACGCCGAATAACGGTTATCGAGCAATCCCAGCACTCTCGTGGGTTGGAAACAGGCGGGAACATTATTTCCAGAGCGAGAGCTTTCATACCGCTGCTGGGGCCGGTGGTTCTTTCATCCCTGACTGACTCTCAAGAGAGAGGCATGACATTGGAGACCAGAGGGTTTGGTATCAAGGGAATTCGCCAGACCAGTTATATCGAGGTCCAGTGGAGACGGGCAGACACCTTGTTCACTGCATGCATCACGCTTCTTTTTTTGCTGGTCCTGGCAGGTTCCATCCTGTCTGGCATGGGGATCGTCCCCCTTGGCATTCAGTGGGGAGGTCGGGCATGAGAAAAGCAATTGAGGTAAAGGATTTCTCGTTCCGCTATCGAAATGCCTTGTCAAGTGCTTTGAAGCGCGTCAGTTTTGCAGTTGAAAAAGGCAGCTTTTTCTGCATCATCGGTGCCAATGGGGCTGGAAAATCAACCCTCTGTAACGCACTGGTCGGATTGGTCCCGCACTATTTCGTGGGCAAGTCTAAAGGGCTGGTTCAAATTGAGGGTGTCGATGTTGCCAAGACGACCATAGCTGAATTGTCGAAGACTATTGGCTTGGTTTTTCAGAACCCATTCAATCAGCTTTCGTATACAGCCGGCACAGTGGCTGAGGAACTTGCATTCGGTCTTGGCAACTATGGAGTGCCACGGGAGATCATGCATGAAAAAGTGCTCCAGGTGGCGCACCTTATGCATCTGGAAGAACTGCTCGACAAAAACCCCTTGGACTTGTCGGGCGGGCAGGTTCAACGAGTGGCGTTCGGTTCTGCGTTCATCATGGAGCCCAGTATCTTGGTGCTTGACGAATGTACTGCTCAGTTGGATCCCTTGGGAAGCGAAGAGATATTCAATATTGTCAAAGACCTTAATTCCAATGGGGTGACTGTCGTCATGGTTGATCATGACATGGAACGCGTCGCCCAGTATGCCGACCAAGTCATGGTAATGCGAATGGGCAAGGTTGTCGCTCTGGGAACGCCAAGGGAAGTATTCACTGACCCCCGTACGTCGGATTGGGGCATTGATGTGCCTGACTATGTCAAGTTGGGCAGAGGCCTGCAGTCTGCTGGTTTTGATCTTGCTGAGTTGCCTATTGATGAGAGTCATGCTGTTCAGACGATCAGGGGTTTGCTATGAAAATTGTTGTCGAACACCTGAAGCATGCCTATCCGAATGGCTATTGTGCCCTACAGGATGTCAACCTGACTTTTGAGGGTAACCAGCCTGTGGCCTTGATTGGTCAGAACGGTGCCGGCAAGACGACCTTGGCCAAGCATCTGAATGGAATACTCAAGCCCACTTCTGGTCGAGTATTGATCGATGGGGTTGATGTCGCGACTGCGCAAACAGCTCAATGGGCCCGAAAGGTAGGGTATATCTTTCAGAATCCGGATGACCAGCTGTTTCTGGATAGTGTGCGTAAGGAATTTGAATTTGGACCTCATCAACTAGGTGTGAGCCAGGAGGAGATAGAGCACAGGATAGCCAAGATCGCCGAATTGGTCGGGCTTGAGAAAAAGCTAGACAGCCATCCCTTCGATTTAAGCCCCACCGAGAAGAAATTCTGCGCTATCGGTTCTGTACTCATGATGAATACCGGAGCCTTGGTGTTTGATGAGCCGACTTGCGGACAGGACAAGCTTGGGGATGACCGCCTGGCGACCATCATTTCAAGGCTGAAAGATCAGGGCAAGCTGTGTATCACGATTTCACATGATATGAAGTTTGTCGCCAGAAATTTTCCTCGTGTGGTTCTTATGCGAAAAGGACAAGTTCTTTTGGCGGGAAGCAGGGAAGAGGTCTTTTCGCGCCAAGAGATTCTTCAGAAGGCCTATGTGACGCCTCCTCCAATCACGCGAGTGGCACAGGAAGTTGGCATAGCCAAACCAGTTTTCACTGTTGCGGCATTTACCGAAGTCATTCGACAAGCAGGACAGAAAGGAAAAGAACGTGGCTAAGGTCATCGTCCAAATCTACGGCATCAGAAGCGTTGAGGATGCACGAATGGTCATCGATGCAGGGGGTGACCACCTTGGCGTCTCCTACGGAAGCATCAAACGCACCCCAGGCCAGCTCGATTGTGCACAGGCCAAGGCGATATTTGATGCCATAGGTAACGACGCTGTCAAAGTCGGGCTTACCGTTGCTGAAGATATTGACGAAATCAGCGATAACCTCAACGAAGCCCTACCTGATGTCCTGCATCTTTCTGGTGACATCGATGCCATCGAACCCGATCAGATACGGGTTCTCCGCAAGCGGTTCCCGTCTCTGCGAATCATGCAGGCCATCCCGGTATTGGCCGGCGTTCCGCTGGATGAGCAAAGAGTCATGGAATATGTCAAGGAATACGAGCCAGTTTCGGATTTCTTCCTCATCGACACCAAGACGCCTGAGGCCGGAGATATTGGTGCAACCGGTCTGACTCATGATCGCAGCATCGACAAGGCCATCATCGAGGCTACTGACGTCCCTTGCATCATTGCCGGCGGACTCGATGAGCAGAATGTGGCTGAGGCAATAGCGCAGACAGATCCATATGGAGTCGATTCGTTCAGCTTTACCAACTATTCCGATGAGCGAGGTGATGGTCTTCACTGCAAAGATCCCCAGAAAGTCATAGCTTTCGTCCAGGCGGCGCGCGATGCCTGAAGTAGCAGTTGTAGGCGATGCCAATGTGGACATCATTGTTCCTTTTCCGCGTTTTTTGAATCCGGAGAGGACCAGGGTCGAATACCCGACTCCAGAAGTCGTAGGAGGGGGTACTTGTGCCAACACGGCGGTGGCTCTTGCGAAGCTGGACCGCGATGTGCTCTTCGCTGGCACTGTGGGTGATGATTCTTACGGCCGCTTTACCAAAAAGGACTTGATAGCGGCGGGAGTGGATGTTGACGGTCTGATAGTTGATCGAAAGGTCAATACTGTCGGTGTTTTCGCCTTCATCGATGAGACCGGCGAACGGTATCTCTGGGGCTGGCCGAGGGACCATCAATCCTTCAAAGAACTGGATTGGGACAAGCTTCCTATGAAGAAGCTCGCCGAGGTCTCCTGGATCCACAGTTCAGGCATGTGCTTGACCTATGCGGGTGGTTCACGAGACAGCATCATCCGCTTGTTCGCTTGGGCTCGTGAGCGAGGGATTCGTACTTCACTGGACCTGAACCTTCGCGTAGACAATGGAGAACTGGATCCCGACTTTGCCGGCGCATTGAATGAGATCTTGCCTCAGGTGGATTATTTGCTTGGTTCAGGGCCCGAAGAATTTGCCTATCTGGGTCGAGATAACTGGAGGGAGAACGCCAGGAAGCTTGCCTGCGATGGCCGTGTGGTGGTCGCGCGTGATGGCAGTCGGGGTTCCATCGGATTTACTCAGGGGAACCCGGAGATTAATGTTCCTGCTTTCAAGGTCGAAGTAGCAGACACCGTCGGCGCTGGAGATACCTACAATGCGGGTTTCATCAGTGCCATTCTGTCCGGCGAAGAACTCGTGGGGGCGTTGAGACAGGGAAACGCTGTATCGGGTTACGAGGTCAGCCATAAGGGCGCTCGGCACTGTCCCAATATTCAACAGCTTGACGATTTTTTCAACAATCACGAATTACTCAAGGAGGAATAATGAAGAAAAAAGTAATCCTGGACTGCGATCCTGGACATGATGACGCTTTCGCAATGATGCTGGCGGTCCAAAACCTGGATGTGCTGGGCATTACGACGATCGGTGGCAACTGCACCCTGGAAAACGTAACGCGGAATGCCATCAAGGTTTTGGAAGTCATCGGCCAGGCTGACAATATTGGTGTTTACCCTGGTCATAGCAGGCCAACGGTCATGCCTCTGGTCACTGCCCCTCAGTTCCATGGGGAAACCGGACTGGATGGTCCCGATCTGCCTGAGCCCACCCATTCGCCGCAGGACAAACATGCCGTCGACTTTATTGTTGATACGGTCATGAGCACTGATGACGTGACCCTCATTGCCACGGGACCGTTGACCAATATCGCTGCTGCCCTTAATCGCGAGCCGCGCATGGTCGACCGCGTCCGTGAGATTTGCATCATGGGCGGATCGGTGACTTTTGGCAATTGGACTCCTACTGCGGAATTCAATATTTATGTTGATCCCGAGGCCGCTTATCGAGTCTTTAATTCTGGAATTCATGTCAAGATGACAGGGATCAATCTGACGAGGCAGTGCTGTCTGACCGAGAAGCATATTGCAGATTTCCGGAATATTGGCACCAAGGCTGCCAACTTCGCTGCTGATTTGACCGAGTACTTCCTGAAAACCTGCGAAGATGAAACGCAATTGACAGGAGCCACCATTCACGATGCTTGCGCAGCGGCCTGGATCATCAATCCTGATCTCATCAAGTCGGCTCCCATGCATATTGATATCGAGCTTAAGGGTGAATTGACCAGGGGAATGACGGTATGCGATTACCGGCACCTGCGTGGCATTGATCCAGCTGTCGACATCGAACGTACGCCGCAGATGGATTTCCGCGGGGAGCAACCCAATGCGGAGGCAGCGCTTGAATTGGATTTCCCTGGTTTTGTGGATCTGCTGTACAAGACGCTACGTCAGTATGACTGAAAACTAAACGACAGGAATTAGGAGTTTTTTGGTGGGTATTCACATGGTGCTGTGGGACTTCGATGGGACCCTTGCAGACAGCAGCAGCGATGTATGGCGCTCGCTTGTGTATGCTGCAAGTCTCGAAGGCGGTGGCTTCCCAGCTGCATTCATGCAGGACAATAGTAATTTGAGCGCCCCTATGAGGACCATTTTCAACCATGTGAATCCCCGCCCTAGCCCAAACAGGCTGGAAACTTTCGAAAAGAACGTGAACACCCACTACCGGACCATAAATGACTTCCCCTCTACTCGGCTATATCCGGGTATAGCAATCATTCTTGAAGAATTGAGATGCAAAGGCATAGGAAACGTAATCGTCACCATGAAGCCGAAGCCGGCTCTTGAACGATTGCTGACCACCAAGGGCTGGGAGGACAAGTTCCAAGGATGGATTACCCCTGAAGTGGCTTCCGGTCGAGAGATGACCAAGGAAGCCATGGTCTCTTATGTTTTGGATCGATGGCACCTATCTGCGCAGGACTGCCTATTGATCGGTGATAGCCAGGGAGATATTAGGGCTGCTGCAACTCATGCAGTCAGGTCAGTCGGTGTGACCTATGGCGACGGTGATACCGAGCTTCTACTTGAAGCGAATCCGACTTATGTGGCTCACGAGGTAATTGATTTGGCTTCGATTCTGAAGAAAGAAGTATGATATGTTTCAAGATTTCACTATCTGCATTAACACCAGATTCATTTTTGGACGAGGTGCTGAGGAACAAGTAGGCCAGGAATTTGCAAAACTCGGGGTGCATAAGATCCTCATCCACCATGATGACGGCAGCTACCTGCAAACCACGGGTCTTCTGGACACGATCAAAAAGAGCTGCGACCAGGCTGGTGTCAAGTATGTCGAGCTAGGCGGCGTGCAGCCTAATCCCAGGTTGAAGAAGGTGCGAGAGGGCATTGAACTCGCCCGCCGCGAGGGCGTGGAAGGCGTTCTGGGCATCGGCGGCGGCAGCAGTATCGATTCCGCCAAGGCTATTGGTCTGGGCCTGGCGAGTGACCGCGATGTCTGGGACTACTTCACGGGCGTTGCCGAGCCCCAGGCAACGGTTCCGGTAGGTGCAGTCCTGACCTGCCCTGCAGCCGGTAGCGAGTCGAGCCAGGTGGCAGTAATAAACAATGAGGATGAGCACCGCAAGTTGCTGGTGAGCAATCCCGTTGTTCGCCCGGCTTTGGCTTTTATGGACCCGCTGCTTTCCGAGTCTCTTCCAGCTTTCCCGACCGCTTGCGGAGTTGTGGATATGTTCTCGCATATCTGCGAGCGCTACTTCACCAAGGATGACACTTTCGGGCTCATAGACCGTATGTCTGAAGGCGCTCTGCGTACCCTGGTCGCCATCGGCCCTAAGTCAGTAGCAGACGGGAAAAACTATGAATACCGTGCGCAGATAATGTGGGCCTCGACGATAGCGCAGAACAACACCCTAGGGGTCGGTCGTGAACAGGATTGGTCAACCCACACCATAGCCAACGAACTGAGTGCCCTTTATGACACCCCTCATGGTGCCACTCTCTCCATCATCATGGGGTCGTGGATGAGGTATTGCATCAAAAGGTCTCCTCGGCGCTTCGCCCGGTATGCCCAAGAAGTATTCGGCCTTCACGATGAAACCATGGATGTTACGGATCTGGCCTTGCGCGGCGTGACAGCAACCGAGAACTTCTTCACCTCGATGAACATGCCGATCTCCTTTGCTGATTACTCGATTCCTGAAGATGGCATCGAGCAGATGCTGGACAATATCGACTTCTATGGACCTGACCAGGCAATAGGTTCCGTAGTCAGGCTGAACCGCGACGACTGCAGGGCGATTTTCCAAATGGCTTTGGGCCATGGCGAAACTGCCGACACTGTTGCTCCTCAGGCGCAATAAGAGCATGAGGGAACCGGTGTTCGAGCGGTACTGAGTCGATTCCTTATGACCAGCTTTCCATTAGACATCAAAGAAAAGGAGTGAACTGATGGCTAAACCTCTGATTATCGATACAGATCCTGGTATTGATGATGCTGCGGCAATTACCTTGCTGGTAGATGAGCCTGCTTTTGACATCAAGTTGATTGCCTCGGTATCCGGCAATGTGGGTATCGGACATACAACCAACAACGCTCTCAAACTGCTGACTTTCTTAGGCAGGAGGATCCCTGTTGCCCGTGGTGCGGCTGCTCCGCTTATGAGAGACAACCGTTTTGCTACGGAAGCGCACGGCAAATCGGGTATGGGGTCTTTTGAGTTTCCCGAGCCCGACGACAGTCTGCTGACCGAAGATAACGCAGTTTTGGAGGAACGTAAGGTGCTCATGGAGAGCACCGAACCCGTCACCATATTGACACTGGGACCCCTGACCAATATCGCCCTTCTTCTAGCGACTTTCCCTGAGGTCAAAAGCCATATCGAGCGCATCGTCTCGATGGGCGGATCAACAGAACGAGGGAATATCGGAGTCTACGGCGAGTTCAACATCTCTGTTGATCCAGAAGCAGCCAAAATGGTTTTCCGCAGTGGACTTCCTATCACTATGGTCGGTCTGGATATTGGCCGAAAGGCTCACCTGATTCCCAATGACCTCGATGATTTGGAAGCTGCAGGCGAAGTCGGCAAGATGGTCGGCTCCCTCTTCCGCTCTTACGATGGCGGCCACATCGAAGAGGGGATCAAGATGTATGACCCTTCGGCGGCTATGGTCCTGATCGAGCCGGAACTGTTTACGATGCGTTCAGCCTTCGTGGATGTTGAAATCTCCAGTCCAATAACTTTGGGCGCGACAGCCGTTGACTATGACGGTATCCTCAGCGAGGAAAAGAACTCAGATGTTTGTGTGGATGTCGATGTGGACGGTTTCCGCAAGAGCTTCGTGGACCGCATATCGCGTGTTCAGCGAAAATAAATCTTTCCAAAGAGAAATGAAAGGAAATTAAAAGATAATGAGTGAGTCAACTGTCTCCGAGGAGCAAAGGAACGGCATACCCGTTCCCGAGGAGGGGACACCGGAGTTCGCGAAAATGAACAAGATGGCCCGTGTGGCCATCCCGGTGGTCCTAATCATCTTCACCCTGGGTGTGCTCCAGCAGCAGGCCTTCGGCATGATCTACGTGAACATCGGCAAGCAGCTCAACCAGGCCAACCTGGCGCCGCTGATCACCTCTCTGCCAGGCATCATCCTGGGAATTGTCTGCGTCATCTACGGATCCCTGGGCGACTTCGTTTCCCTGAAGAAGATGATGATCCTGGGCACGATCGTCTTCGTGCTTGGGTCGATTCTGGGGTGCTTCGGCACCTTCAGCATCTGGATCGTCATTGCCGCCCGCGTGGTGCAGTCTGCCGGTTGGCAGGTTTCCGGATCTATCTTCCTGGTTCTGGTCTCCAAGTACGTGGAGAAAAAGAAGCGCGTGCTCTGGTACGGCGTCTTCGTTGCAGTCTTCCGCTTCGCCGCTGCCTTGGGAGTCTTCCTGGCTGGCTACATGACCCTGCTTGACTGGCGCTGGCTCTTCGGCGTGGGCATCGTGGCCGTCTTCTTCATTCCCGTTCTGGCCAAGAACCTGCCTGACCAGCATGCCGCTGGCGCCAAGATCGATGGAATCGGCTTCACGCTGATCGGACTGTTCGCCGCTTCGGTGACCATGTTCTTCACAGATATCAACTGGGGCTGGGGCATCGCCTGCATTGTGACCCTGGTGGCCTTCCTGGTCTATGTCAACAAGGCCAGCAACCCCTTCATCACTCCGAAGATGCTGACCAATCCGGCCTTCGCTATGACCATGACCGTCATCTTCGTCGGCTACTTCTTCAGCTACACCCTGAACGCCGGCGTCAACGCCATTGGTCTGAACGTCTACGGCATCGACTCCTCCAAGGTCTCCAACCTGTTGGTCTGGTCCATCATCCTGGCCGGCATCATGGGATTCGCAGCCGGGCCGATCATCCAGAAGATCGGGCGCAAGGCTTCGGTCATCTTGGCTCTGGCCTGCATGGGCGGCGGCCTGATCGCCATCGCCTTCCTGATCCCAGCCGGCAAGATCTGGGCCCTGGCTGTGGCGCCCTGCATCTACTACTTCGGCACCTCCTTCTTCTACCAGCCCATCGTTGACACGGCGACTCTGACCGTGGAGCCTGAGGAGTCCGGCCGTGCGCTTGGCTTCAACGACCTTCTCCAGGCCATAACCGGTTCCATTGGCGTGGCGCTCTTCGGTCAGCTCATGGCCAACGGTTCCATGGGTTCGGGTAGCCTGGCTGGCACCAAGCAGGGCCTTGCATCGACCTACGCCAACGTCTTCATGATCGGCGGCGTGATCATTCTGCTGGGCATGGTGCTCTTCATCTGCTCCATGAAGATGATCTACAGCCACTCCCGCGTGGCTGCGGACGAGGGCTGATCTGTTGAATTTCTGATCTATCCTTAACCGCACAAACAAGAACCGGGCATGGGACGAATTCCCCTACCCGGTTCTTGTCTATATAGATAAAGGACTCTAGGACCGATTCAGTTGCCAAGTGATGATTTAAGCTTGATCTTGAATTCTTCCAGTCTGCTGGACCTTGCGAACCAGCATTCAACGAATGCTGTATATCTGTTTAGGTGCTGCTCGGTCAAGCACAGAACCCCCCCCCCTTCCATACGCGCAGCGCTATTGCACGGAAGAAAGGCGGGGGTTGGGATCAACCTTTTACGGCCCCTGCAAGGACACCCTTGATAATGTACTTCTGACAAATAAGGTAAAACACCACAATGGGAATGATAGCTAAAACCAGACAGGCCATCATCGCTCCCATATCCACTGATCCGAAACTTCCTTTCAGTTGCTGGATCGCCACGCTCAAGGTTCTGAACCTCCGTAGATCCAAAGTTAGGTAGGGGAGAAGGAAATCATTCCATATCCACATGGCCTCAAGGATGGCCACTGAGATGATTGAGGGCCTCATTATCGGTACCACGATGCCGAAGAAGATGCGTGGCACGCTGGCACCGTCTATCATTGCCGATTCCTCGAGCTCGACAGGGATTCCCTTCACCACACCCGTGAACATAAATACAGCCAAGCCTGCGCCAAATCCTAGATACACTATCCACAGTCCCCAAGGCGAATTCAACCCTAGGGTGTCTGAGATCTTGGACAAGGTGAACATGACCAATTGGAAGGGTACGGCCATATTCGAGAGAAACAGCAAATACAGTATCTTCGCAGCCCAGTTGTGTACGCGCACTATCCACCATGCACACATGGAGGTGCACAATAGAATCAGTAGCACCGATCCAACTGTGACAACGACCGTCCAGGTAAAACTCGACAGGAAATCAGTCTGTTCTATGCCTCGGCTGAAGTTGTCAAAACCGGCGAATAGCTTGCCAGCTGGTAGGGCAAATGTGTCGTGTGTTATGTAAGAGCGTTGCTTGAAGGCATTCACCACAACCAGTGCTATCGGAAAGATCCACAATAGACTTACGAGGCTGAAGAACACTGTCCAGATTGCAGGATGTCTGACTTTTCCATTCATGCTGTAACCTCTTTACTCGTGGTGAGGCGATTCTGGATGATCGCGATGGCAGCCACGATGACAAAAAATATGACTGCCTTAGCTTGACCGACGCCCTCAAACCCAGGTCGCCCGTAGAATGTCCTATAAATATTGAGCGCCAGCATTTCGGACGAATTGGATGGGGCGCCATTGGTCAGAGCGAGGTTCTGATCAAACAGCTTGAATCCGTTGGTGACTGTGAGAAAGGTGCAGACGGTAATAGAAGGCATCATCAGGGGGATGGTGATGTGAAAGAGTGTTTGCCGCCCATTGGCACCATCGACCTGGGCTGCCTCAATAACATCACCAGGCAAACTCTGAAGACCTGAGATGTAGATGATCATCATATAGCCGATCTGTTGCCAGCAATATAGGATCACCAATCCCCAGAATCCGTAGACTCCGGAATAGGTGATGGATCTACCCCAATGCGCAAGAATGCCGTTCAACAGCAGCATCCAGATGTATCCCAAAATGATGCCGCCAATCAGATTAGGCATAAAAAAGACCGAACGGAAGATGTTGGCACCACGAATATTGGTGGTCAGCAAATATGCCACGGCGAAGCCTAGGATATTGATGATCAAGGTCGTGACCACCGTAAAGGCTACAGTAAATGCCAGAGCATGCCAGAACTCTGGATCTCTGAGCGCAGCTGCATAATTATGAATTCCTATGAACTTCGCATCCGTCACGGTGGCAAAATGGCAGAAGCTCAGGATAATGCTCATGACGAATGGAACAAGGAATCCAATCACAAAGGCCGCAAAAGTTGGCAAAGCGAACAGGGCCCACCATTTGCGGACTGATTTTCCAGCCATAGAAAGCATATAAACTCCAATGTCGAAACAGTTTCAACGCAAATTGCCGCTTTGAGGAGCGGTAAGTAAGGCCTGATAATGTCCTTCGTCGGCTCCTGACAGCACTAGGGGAACCCACGAAGGAGATATCAGGGCCTGCTGAAATCAGTGCGTTATCTTGTATTCAGATGACCAGCCATCTACAAAAGCAGTCTTTACATTGCCCCAGTCTTTGGTCCCCTGAGCATATTCAAGCATGGCGTTTCCCAAGGTGCTGACCCACTGCTGAGACGGAAGAGGATAGATGACAACATCATAATTGCCGGCTTTTGCATAAGCATCGTTGGCGCGATGAATAGGGTTCGCTGTTTTAAACCCTGCCTTTGCATATGACTTGAACGGGGTTTCGAAGCCCATTTCCTCCGATGTATATTTACGTGCATCATTGTCGTTGAGGATGTAATCCATCCATTCCTTGGTGGCTTTCTTATCCTTGTCGGATGCGTTCTTATTCATAGCCCAGTACTCAAAGCTAACGGTGAGGCCTTCTTTTTCCTCGCCCTTGGTGCCTATATAAATGGGGAGTACACCCATATCCTCGTCTGCGACACCCTGACCACGCAGCTGTTTATACGCCCAAGTCCCTGTTTGAATAAAAACCGCCTTCTTGAGATTGAAGTCAGAGTAAGCGTCCTCCATAGTGGCACCGGCCAATTGGGTGGGAGCTACGGTTGCATCCTTCAAATACAAGTCGAAAATGTTTTTGAAGTTAGGCATATACTTCCCGGAGATCTTTGCAGGAATGGTGTCGGTCTTCTGATCTTTGTATTCGTAATAGACGGGAATATGGGCCGTTTGATCGCTGAACCTATGCATGGAGCTGGGGTCGAAACCTGCGGAGGTGAAGGCTCCTGAGACGCCTAGGTCGTTCTTATGTTCCTGAATTTCGTCTGCGACGGTCTTTAGCGCTTTGAAGTTGTTGATCTTGTCCACCGACTTGATTGTTGACCAGCTTGAGTCAAAGTACTTTTTCAGCAGGGCTTTGTTGTAAATCAGCCCATACCGTTCCATGATGAAGGGGACAGCGCTGACCTTGCCCTCGCTCTTTAACGCAAATTCCTTCTTGGTAAGGTCCTTATACGGATTCGTGTCGGACATGTCATCGTAATAGCTACTCCAATTCGGGAAGTTGTTGTTATCAACGTCGAATAATGTCGGTGCTTTCGACTTGGCAAGCTCTCCCTTGAGCGACTGTTCATACTGATCTGATGATGCGGAAGTGATATCGACTGTTATTCCCGTCTTCTTGGTGAAGCGCTTGGCCAGCTGCTTGTACTGGCCAACTTGTTCGACTTTCATGCTGTGGTAATAGACATGTCCTTTCCCCGAGGCATCAGCTTTGGATTCATTGCCACAAGCCGATAGCGTCCCGCCTGATAAAGCAAGCGCCATTACGAGAGCCAATATGGTTGTGCTCTTTTTCATAATTCCCTCCATTTGTTGGGCATAACTTCGTTGTTATAAAGTGGTCATCCTGAGATAGGATAAGCGCTTAAGCAAATAGTTGAATAATCTCATTGGATCTAAAATTACATGGTTTATTAATTATCGCGCTCCTTTTTAAGCCCTCTTGCTATTCGGGTGCTTGACAGCTTCAGCGCCCCGTCAGTCACAAACACCTCGAGTGAATCGCCAAAGTGGCGGTAGACGCGAGCGTTCAGCGCTACGCCATTGACGTAAATGGTCATTATGGTGTCGTCCACAATGATTTGAATATGATTGTGCTCATTTGGTTCCAGGCGCAAGGGCCTTTCCATGCCGATGTTCATGTAATTAAACCAGGGGTAATTCGGGTTGGCTTCGAATCGCAGGAAGTCCTGTTGTACATGGAAAGCAAATTGATAGCTTTGTCCGGTCTCCTCATCGGCATATAGCCTGAAGCCAAAGGTTCGGGTGCCATCAGAAAACTCTGCATCCGTTTCAAAAGAAAAGATATCGCCACAGGACGGACTGAGTGTCTTTGCAACTCGCTTCCCATCCCCGCGAAGGTATGTTTCATTGATATTCTGAGCAGGGTTGAAGGCATCGCGGATGCTATCCAGTGGTTTGGCGCCTAGGCTGCCATCAGAGCGTTGATAGAGTTCATGAGGGACAAAAGTTCCTCCCCACTCGTAGTTATGAGTATCGTCATCATCGGTTTTGGTCGGAACCCATCCAAAAAGCACTCTGTGACCGTTGAGAGAGAAAGTCCGGCCGGCATAATATGCGCTACCGTCGAATGCATCGTCGTAGGGTGTCAGCCATGGTCCATCAAGACTTCTGGACATTCGATAAATCATGCCGTGCTTGTTGCTGTATTCGGTTACGATGTGATACCACCAATCACCCATTTTGAACAGATCAGGCATTTCGTGCATTGTAAACAGATCTGGTGCCCAAAAATCACCTTCGAACTTCCAGTGTTCCAGATCGTCTGATGTGAATTTGACGGTCCGGCCTGTCTGTGCGGTTTTTGGACCTTTCTTTCGAGCTCCCAGAATTAACAGATAGCGCTTATGGTCTTCATCGCGAATAACCATAGGATCGCGCCACTCGTCTGCGTCGTACCCTTCCTGGGGGGATAGCTTGAGGCTCTCATGGCTTTTGCTCCAGTGGTACAAATCATCGCTCACGGCATGCATCAACACTTGGGAGGCTTTGCCTGCAGCTGGATAATCCTTGTTATAGCCCGTATAAAAGGCGTGGTACTGCCCCTCCCCATGGAACACGCTTCCGGCATAGATGAACTGATCCTGTTCGTCGTCAGAACCTCTGGGAATGGCAGTGCCGCAATCCTGATAGTGAACAAAGTCCTCAGTAGTGGCTAGTGACCAGCCAAAAGGCTGACCGAAAGGCTCGGGCTGTCTTGTGTCGCGCTGATGGAAAAGGAAGAATGTGTTTCCTTTTCCAAAGGGCATGCAGTCTCCGAACCAAGTACCGGGGAACTGGTAGTAGAGCTTGTTCATGAATTCCTTTCTAGCGTGGATATGAACGAGTACCTAAAATGTTCACTCCGCTGTGACTCTATATGTTTAAGCGCTTCAGCAATCCTATGTTAGAACCCGAGCGCTGTCAAATAGGGAATATCTGCGTTGTCTTTTTTTTTTGAGAGCTATTTGCTCTAGTGATGAATTGCCTGATTGTAGGGGAAGACTGAATCGCGCACAATGATTGGACAAGTGACGCGAATAATCTTGCGCTTGGTTTGGCTTGTTTCATCGGTTTGTGCCTTTTCCTGCTCGGTGCTCTCGAGCAGGGTCCTGATGCCTAGTACGCCTAGGTCATATTGAGGAAGTGCAACTGTCGTTAATGCAGGATGCAAATGCGCTGAAATAACCTCCTGATTGTCAAAACCAACGATAGATATGTCGTCCGGAACTTTGAGCCCCCTCTCATGTAAGGCGTCATAAAGACCCATTGCCATGCGATCATTGTGGCAGAAGACAGCGGTGGCCTTAGTGGCAAGCACTGCCTCTATGGAGCGGTATCCGCCCTCCTGATTGCTTGGAGCCCTTATTATTGTTGAGGGATCAAATTGCACTCCATAGGACGACAGAGCCTGCCGGTATCCTTCCAGCCTTCCAATGGCAGCAGGAGAAGAATCGATATCATTGACGAAGGCAATACGGCGATGCCCGGCTTTCAATAGGATTTCGGTTGCCGATCGACCTCCCTGGATCTCGTTAGGGACCACAGCGGGATATTGTCTGCGCCGGTCAAAACAATTCACCAGCACGGAATTGACCTGGCGAAGTTCTTTTGGCGGTTCAACGGCGTGATGCACCCATGTTGAATATACGATTCCTTCAACCTGTCTTTCCATCATGAAGGCAAAGGTCTCTTTTTCAATGCGTTTATCGCCATTAGTGTCTACAACCAGGAGAATTTTGCCATTTTGCCAGGCTTCATCTTGTGCGCCACGAATCACCTGACCGGCAAAGGGCGAGGTCGCTACTCCGTCACTGATGAAGCCAATTGAATCGGATTGCCCACGGGCCAACCCTCTTGCTAAGGCATTTTGCCTGTATCCAAGGCTCACTGCTACCTTTCGTACTCGTTGCCTCGTTTCTTGGGGGATTCTTGCGTCCTTGTTATCGTTGATAGCCCACGAAGCTGTAGCAATAGAAACGCCCGCTGCCTTTGCGACATCTTGAAGTGTAACCATGATTAGTAATCCTAACGCCGGTTGTTCTGATTGTTTTTAGCTCCTCAACTAAGCCATGCGATAAATTAATGGTTTCCATTCTCTGCCTATACCGCGAAGGAATGTTCGACCGAGGATGAGTGGCCTTAACTGATTCTGAATTTACCATTAGCAGCGTTTTATCATGCTGCCAGGTAGATGCCCATATGTTCCAGCTAAACGTCTGGAAAGAATCCCAAACCTGCCGGCTTCATATGACATTGCAAAAATAAAGATGTTGTTATTCAACCAGCGATATCGTGCATTTTTAAAAAATATTAAGTAATTACAACGCTGTACGATGACTGGACTACGAAAGAATCATGCGGGAGCTTCATTGATGGTGTATTGATGTTTGCTTTTACGTTCAGCACCTCACTGGATGCTGTGTCCACGTATAAGATCCAGGGTCTGATAATATGCAGAAATGGGTTTGCGCAGCGAAAGTTTAATTTTTTAAACAAAGATCATCAACTTTTTGCATCTGTTCAGATGCCTGGTACGTATCTTCTTCTGGTTACGTGTTCGATCGAGGATGTCTGTCCGTCAGCTCTTGCATAATGTCTATGAAAGACCCCATTCCAGTATTGTCGTGCTTCTCAGTATTCTTATTCGGGGCCGCTCCGGCGTCTTGTTGGATCAATGGCGCTGACAGGAGCATAAGTCATGTTTCAGAATTTCAACAAAGCTGGGATTAGATAAGGTGAAGGTAGTCCTCGTCGGCTGGGATTTCAATCAGCAGCAACTGGTGTTCCTGACGCAAGACATGTTGTCGCTAAGCAAGCACGTTTCGGATTTGGTGCCGGCATCTATTTAGATGGACCGATTTCGTCCGAATGGTGGATGGCTATTGGTCGTATGCATCCGGGTGCTCTAGCATCGTGGCCATGGAGAAAACGACATCACTGCAGCCTTGGTTGCTCAAGGGTGTCTTCTTCTATGTCGATGCTCGATGGCGTTGATGTTTTAGCCGGTTCTTTTACTGATTCCTGTATTCACCTCGGTGTTTGAGGTTGCTCTTTTTTATTTGCGGACATAGGGCCAAGGGAAATTCATATCCATGATCTGCCGGATCGGCACCGAGTGAGGTTTCACCGCCCTTTCCAGACCGCAACGTTTGACCTAGGAAGTGTCCTTATGACCATCAACGCAACTTTGGAATCCCACAAATTCGTCAGCGACCTCGACGCCCTCTCCATATACAGGCGCTTGCGCACCAGGTATCGGGAGGACCAGCTCTTCCTCCTGGAGTCCCTGAGCGGTCCCGATCCGGACAGGAACCGTTCGGTGATCGGATTCGAGCCGATGTTGACCCTGAGCGTGACGGGCCACGTTATGACCATTGATCCGCTGGATAACGTACAGTTGGCAGGACTTTTGGAGGCCTTCGGCCGGATTGAGCAAGGGGTGGTTCGCCATCCGGTCCCCGATATCCAGGAGGTGTTCGCGGTACTGAGGGGGATTGAGTCTTCCTTCGCCATCAGTGGCGGCCATGAAGGCCCCTTCGGGATGGGGTGGTTCGGCTACTTCGGGTATGACACTATTTTCATGATTGAGGACCTGGAAGAGCGCATTCCTAGGGATGCGGCCCTGCCGGTCATCTCGCTGACCCTCTATCGGGGAATCATCACCCTGGACCTGAGGGCTGGCAGCCACTGTGCTACGCTGCTCCATTTGAGCGGCGACCCTGGCGGGTATGGCATCCGGGGTGGTCTAGGAAGCGGGGAAGACGCGGCTGGCATCGAGGTCAGCAGGCCCGACGGGCAGCCGGAGGGGGAGAGCGCTGGGCATGAGTCCGCTCGGTTTGCGGACATACTGGGCCTACTGCAATCTGACGCCCTCCTTGCAGAAGACCTTGCCCGGACTGGTGCAGGGCCTAAGGATATCGGACCGGTCTTTCCTTACAGCGCCCATGACACGATTGACCGGGATCTCTTCTATCGGTGGTTTGCCAAGGGCAAGGAGCACATAGCCCAGGGAGATGTGTACCAGCTCCAGCTCGGGCATGAGATCCAGGTGGATTCCCGCATTCCGCCCTTCCAGGTCTACCAGCGGTTGCGTCTGCAGGATCCATCCCCCTATATGTATTACTTCGTGACCCCCCAAGGGGTGCATGTCATTGGAGCCAGCCCCGAGCTTTTCATTGGGCTGACCCCAGATGGTGACATAACCCTGCGGCCCATCGCCGGAACGGTCGGCAATCCCGGAGGTGAGGAGGCCCGCCAGGCGGCCATCAGGCAGCTGACCGGCGACCCCAAGGAGCGGGCCGAGCACCTGATGCTGGTGGACCTGGGCCGCAACGACGTAGCCAGGTGCTGTACTCCCGAATCCTTGGAGGTGGACCGGCTGATGACTACCGAGGTCTACTCCCACGTCATTCACATGGTCTCGGATGTGATCGGCCGGATCCGGCCTGGCCTGGACAAGTACGACGTCTTCTCGGCCGCCTTCCCCGCCGGTACCATGACAGGAACCCCCAAGGTACGTGCCGTGGAGATTATCGAGGAGACCGAGGTCAGTTCGCGCGGGGTGTACGCCGGGGCAGTGGGTTTCCTCGGATTCGACGGTATGGTCCTGACTGCACTGTGCATAAGGACGGCCTCCTACCATTCCGGCAGCTATCACCTGCGCGCATCGGCCGGGATCGTTGAGGACTCTCAGCCTGAGAGCGAGTGGCAGGAGACCATGAAGAAGATGAGTTCGGCCTACCTGGCCATCACCGGAAAGGAGCTGGCCCATGAAAGTCTTGCTGGTTGATGCTTTTGACAGTTTCGTCTATGTGGTCAAGAACTACGTGGACCTGCTGGGCGCTGATACGACCATCGTCCGGGTGAACCACCTTGCGCAGGTGGATCCGCTCGCCTTCGACGCGGTCATTCTGGGTCCCGGACCGGGTCGCCCGGAGGACTGCGGCTACCTGGAGCTTCTTGACCAGGTGGCAGGACGGAAGCCGGTCTTTGGCATCTGCCTGGGCATGCAAGCCATCGCCGAACATGCCGGAGCTCAGGTGGTCAGGGCTTCAAGTCGTCAGCATGGCAAGGTGAGCGGAATAAGAAACGACGGGAAGGGCTGCTTTAAGGGCCTGCCTGATACTTTCGACGTGACCAGATACCATTCTCTGGTTGCCGATGAGACCTCGGTCAATCAAGTCGCCGATCTGGAAATCAGCGCGCGCTCGCTTCTGGATGGCTATGTGATGGGTCTGAGGCGGGACCGGTCGCTCATGGAGGGCGTCCAGTTCCACCCCGAGAGCATCGGTAGCCAGTATGGTCACCAGGTAATCGCCAATTTCTTCCAGGAGTACTGCGGCTGATTCGACCAGGAATGACTCATTGGGGCCGAACAGGGTTTCTTTCCATGCAATCCGCGGTATAGCAAGCAGGCCTGTAGTTTCTCCCTATCGGTTCTGCGGTCCTGCAAGGTGCTGTGGCGAGGTTCGACTCGGCAACCCATGACCTGATACTCACATAGTCAGAAGGGTTCGTGTGATCACTCTCTGACTCGTAGGTCAAGGAAGACGGGGGTGGGTTGTCCGCACATGGCAGGTTGCCCACTCACTGGGTCGGGCGGTCAGGACATCTCGCTACGGCCCCGACGCCAATATCCCATGAAAGAGACACTGCGCCGGTCCATTCCCCGGTCTCTGACCAGCATGCGCCTCAGTTCGCGGACGGTGGCCGCCTCTCCGGCGATCCAGGCGTACAGGTCGTCGGCATGGATGGAGGCGTCCGCCTGGGTGGCATCGGCAGTCTCCCAGAGCAGCTCTTTGTCGATATCGATCTCTGTGAATCCCTTGGAAGATTTAGCGGCTGCGGCCGTAGTCGACATAGGCGAATGGATCGGCAGGTCCTCCAGGAGATTGTGCATGGCTTCGATAAGGGCATGTCCATGTCCGGATTCGTCGCAGGTCGTCCAAATTACGTGGATTCCTGCGTGCTCGGGCAGCGGAAGACGATCCTCTTCGGTCGGGACTTCGATCACTGCCACCCCGTCGCCCTGCCAGTGGTCTCGGATCAGGCTGTTCATTATGGCGGCGATGGCTGGCACCGCCGTCTCATCGCCCACTAGAAGGAGATGTCTGGACTGGCCTGGGTGAAAGTCCATCCCTGCGACTGGTCCTCCCGCCTGTGCGTTGGGACCGATGATGATGGCCTGGTCGCCAGGTCTGGCAGCCTCTGCGAAGGCTCCTGCCGGTCCGGCATGATCGTGGATGACGAAGTCCACATCTATTTGCTCGCTCTCGGGCCTGGCCTTGCGAACCGTATAGGTGCGCAGAGGATTGCGGCTCTCTGCGGGCAGGGTCCTCCATTGTTGGTACCAGGCAAGCGGATCTTCAGGGGTCGCTTTGAAGAAGGAAGGGGGCGGCACGGATCCGTCGGGGAGGGGCAGGAGGATTTTGATTCGTTCATCGTAGCCCGCGTCTGCAAAAATCTTCAGATCCGGTCCCTGGAAGACGATTCGCTTGAAGTGGGGCGAGAGTGTTTCCGCTCTGGCTACGGAGACACTGAAGGGGATCAAGGGTACAGGATGATTGGTGGCTTGTTGTTCCATGGCTGGCTCTCTTTCAGTTGAGGTTTATGGGTTGATCTGAACGCCAAGTTGCCTGAGGATGGGGCTCCGTTCCGGGTTGTCATGGTTCGTGAATCGTTGGTTTTGGGGCTTTCTGGTTGGGACAGAGGGGGTTTACTTCAAGAGTTTTACATCATTGGATTGTTCGGTGTCGTCCTGCCGAGTCATCTCAGTGTACGTGTACATTACAAGCCCCGCCAGAGTGAGCTTCAAGACTATGGAAGGGCACTGGTGTCATCAGCGGGGTGCCAGTGGACTCATCGGTCACCACAGTGGATGCGATATCGAATACCTCTCTGACCAGATTCTCGGTCATGACCTCATAGGGAGCGCCCAGCGCGGCCATCCGGCCATCCTTGATGGCCAGGATCCAATCCGAATATCTGGCGGCCATGTTCAGGTCGTGGAGAACCATGACCACCGTGACACCCTCCTGCCTGTTCAGGGTGCTCAGCAGGTCAAGCACCTCAAGCTGGTAGGCGATGTCCAGGTAGGTGGTCGGCTCGTCAAGCAGGAGTATGTCGGTCTGCTGGGCCAGGGTCAGGGCGATCCAGGCGCGCTGGCGTTGGCCTCCGGACAGGCGGTCGATTGGGCACCCCGCCATGTCGGTCAGTCCGGTCAGGGCGAGGGCTCGTTCCACTGCCTTTTCGTCCTTGGTCGTCCACCGCTCGACGAAGTGGTGGTGGGGATATCGGCCGCGAGCAACCAGGTCGGCGATGGTGATGCCGGCGGGGGCTGACGGGTTCTGCGGCAGCAGCCCCAGAATCGTCGCCACCTTGCGGGTGGGCATGCTGGTGATGGGTTCTCCGTCCAGCGTGACGGCCCCCGACGCCGGTTTCAGAATCCTAGCCATGGCCTTGAGAAAGGTCGACTTCCCGCATCCGTTGGGTCCGATGATGGATCCCATCGTGTGTGGAGGTATATCAAGACTCAGGTCCTCGATGACCGTACGTCCGCCATAGGTGAGGCGAAGGTGCGAGGCGGCCAGCCGATGCTCGCTGCTCCAGGTGTCGCCTGCCGGGGGTGACGTCATGATGTTCAGAGCTCCTGTCTGCGGGTCATGAGGACCATGATCGCGATGAGGACGGGTCCGCCCACAATGCTGGTGATGATGCCGACAGGCACCTGGGCCGAGGGCAGATGTTGGGCGACGATGTCCGAACCCAGAACCAGGCAACCTCCCACCAGGCCTGACTGGATAAGGGCTGATGCTCCCCGGCCGACCAGGACCGTGGCGATGGGGCCGGAGAGGAACGAAACGAAGGAGATGGGGCCGGTGGTTGCCGTCGCGACGGCCAGAAGCAGCACACCTACGATGATCACCTGGAACTGGACACAGCTTACCCTGACGCCCAGTCCTGCGGCCATCTCCTGCCCTAGTTGCAGGGTGCTGACATTCCTGTCGAGTGCCAGCAGGAGCATGGAGCCGAGCAGAGTTGCTGTTGCCAGTATCGGCAGATCGGTCCACTGGGCATCGGCCAGGCTGCCTGTCAGCCATCTGGTCGCAGCTTGGATGTCCCACTGGTCGCTACGAATCATCAGCCAGGAGCCCAGTGCGTTGAACTCTGCGGCTACTCCGATGCCGATCAGTATCAGCCGGGTCGGGTCAAATGAACCGCGCCAGGCCAGGGCCATGACCAGGAGGGCTGTCAGGAGACCGCCCATGACCGCCAGGCAGGCCAAAGGTATGCCCGACAAACCCAATACGACAATGCCGAAGATGGCAGCAGTGTCGGCTCCGGCAGTAATGCCGATGATGTCCGGGCTGGCCATCATGTTACGCAGGAGGTGTTGGAAGCCGATTCCAGCCATGCCAAACGCGATGCCGGCGATACAGCCGATCAGTGTCCGGGGCATGCGCAGCTGGAGAATCACGAACCTGGTTCCTTCGTCTGACTGTCCCCAGACCGCTCCAACCAGGTCACTCATGGGGTAGACGCGGTGTCCTAAGGTCAGATCGGCCAATGCGAGAGCGATCAGGAGTATCACAAGCAGGATGGTCACTGTCAGCGAACGAATGGCATGGGCCCATCTTATCCGCTGCAGGTCGGTCATCGCATCATGCCTCTGTGAATCATGAAGGAGACAAGCATCCATGCCTATACCTCTGCGGTTCTTCTGTGCCCGGCCAGAATCACGAATACGGGAGCCCCAATCAGTGCCGTGACGATGCCGACCTCCACATCGGATGGACGGGTGATTATCCTGCCCACCACGTCGGCGCCAACCACCAGGAGGGGGCCGATGAGGATGCTCAGGGCCATGATTCGCCTGTAGTCGGGTCCTATGAGCAGTCGTGCCACATGGGGGACCACCAAGCCGACGAAGCCAATCGGACCCGCCAGTGCCGTGCAGGAGGCGCAGAGGAGTATCGCCGCAAGCCAGGCCAGGCTGCGGACACGTCCGACGTGCATACCCAGTCCTTCGGCCATCTGGTCCCCCATGGTCAAGGCGTTGATTCCAGGCGTCAGGCAGAAGGCGAGCATCAGGCCAAGGGCGAGAAGAGGCAGGACCGGCATCATGAGGTCGAACCGGGCGCCCGAGATTCCACCCACCTGCCAAAAGCGATAAGAGCTGATGACATTGACGCGCGGCAGAAGGATGGCGGAGGTAAGGGACCCCAGTACCGAACTGATGACGACACCGGCCAGGGTCAGCCGTAGCGGAGATGGACCGGATGGCCCCAGGGAGCCTATGGCCCAGACGATCAGTGCGGTCGTCGCGCTGCCCAGCAGTCCCACCCAGACATACTGGGCCGGTGTCGATAGGGAGAAAAAGGCCATGGAGCAGACGATCGCCAGGGCCGCCCCCGTATTGAAACCCAGAATCGACGGGTCCGCCAGTGGATTGCGTGATATGCCCTGCATCAGGGTCCCGGCCACCCCGAGCCCGGCACCGACCAGGAGGCCGAGGACGGTCCGGGGGATTCTCAGGCGGATGGCCGAGACCGCGATGTCATCCGAGGAGGTCGACAGGGCGTTGAGGATGTCAGAAGGGCTGACGGAACGGGAGCCGAAAACCAGGGACAGGGCGCAGACCATGACCAGACAGACGGCCAGAATCAGCCCGGACAAGACCATGGGTCCGTTTCCGTTGCGATGCATGGCTGCTCGCCGACCGCATATATGCGCCACCTCTCCCTCTTTCATCCCCTCACCTACGGCCTGATCAGACCTTGGCGGCAGCCTCGCCCAGAAGCCCTGCGTATGTGTTGGTCGTCTTCTGGATGGACAGAGCCGAGGGGTCAAGGGCATTGGCCATCTCGCTGTCGTTGTCGATGACCACGACGGATCCGCGCTCCACTGCAGGAATCTTGGAGAGGAGGGGGTCCTTGCGCATTGCTTCAAGCAGGTCCGGGGTGCCGTAGGTGACGATGATGTCGACATCCTTGTACCTGTCGGTGTGCTCGGAGGAGATCTCCTTGTAGAAGTCCTTGGTGCTCTTGGAATCCTCCTTAATGGATTCGGGAGTCTCCAAGCCCAGGTCGTTCAGGAACTGCGGCCGGGCGTCGGCGGTGGTGTAGACGCTGAACTTGGAGAGTTTGGAGGCATCAAAATACATGACCGCCCCGGTCTTTCCTTTGATGGCCGGATGGGCCTCGGCGGCCTTTGCTATGCGATCCTCCAGGTCGGCTATCAGCCGCTTACCCTTTTCGGGTTCTCCGATGGCCTGGGCTGTGGCCGTGATGACCTTGCGCCAGGGGTCGCCCCAGGCAACCTTCTGATAGGCGATGGTGGGCGCGATCCTGCTCAAGGTGTCGTACTGCTTCTTGGTCATGCCGGAGAGCAGGCCGATGATCAAATCGGGCTTGGACGCGGCGATGGCCTCGACATCGATGCCGTCGGATTCGTCATGCAGCTTGGGCATGTCCGCCTTATCCACATGTATTTCGTCCAAGGCATCCTTGGTCCAGGTCAGGTATCCTCCATCCACGGTCTTGCCGAAGGCGTTCTTCTGGATACTGACCGGCACGACTCCCAGGGCCAGGAGATTGTCGGGAGTGGCCCATCCGACGGTGGCGATGCGCTTGGGCTTGGAGGGTATGGAGGTGGTGCCGTAGACGTGATCGATCTTGACGGGGAAGGATCCTTGCCCTTCCGTGGCCTTTGACTCGCTGGACGGACCTGCCTGCGAGCCCGATCCGCAGGCACCCAGGAAGAACAGGGCGCTTGCCAGCACCAGGATGGTTGCGATAGCGCGCTTGAATCGAGTGAGGGAAAGGAGTGGTCGAATGTGCATGTGGTTCCTTTGATCGTGCTGTCGAATTGGCATGGTGCACCAGAGCCAGGTACCAGATGTAGCATCGGCCCGGCGGGAAGAAAAGAGTTGATTTCCTTGGTTGCGTGTGTTAATTAGCGCGCTGCGAAGTTGAGCAGTAGGCGAGGAAAAGGCGAGGGGCCAGGTCGGATCAGCCTCTTCATGGCTTTCGGCGTGGTCATCCAGCAAAGTCCTTGCTCTATCGGTCTTTTGCGCCGAGGGTCATGTCCGATATCAGGGTTCGGCAGACGCAAACTCTGACTGTCTCAGGTATCTCAAGCTTTCGCAAGGCCTTCCTTGGTTTGCAGAAGTGTCCAGCCCGCTCCTTTATCTTTCTTTATTTTCGGTCTTTAGTCTGGCTCCTGTCACACGGAAACGAATAGGAGCTGACCATGCGTTACATATTGCGGACCGAGGGGCTGACCAAGGTCTTCGGCCACGGACAGCGGGCCGTCGACCAGGTGTCCCTGCATGTCCCCGAGGGCGGAGTCTACGGGCTCCTGGGTCCAAACGGGGCTGGAAAATCCACTACTTTGAAGATGGTCACAGGCATGCTGCACCCCACTGGCGGATCCATGATTCTGGATGGACACCCCTGGTCACGCCGGGACCTCTACGACATCGGCGCCCTGATCGAGCAGCCGCCCGTCTACCCCAATCTGACGGCCCGCCAGAACCTCAAGGTGCGCACGACCCTCTTCGGCCTCCCCGATGAGCGGATCGACCAGGTGCTCTCCATTGCCGGACTTAGCGATACGGGCTCCAAGAAGGCTGGACAGTTTTCCCTGGGTATGAAACAGCGCCTGGGGATAGCCAACGCCATCCTGACCAAACCCCGTCTGTTGATCCTGGACGAGCCCACCAACGGGCTGGATCCGCTGGGAATCGAGGAGCTGAGGGGGATGATCCGCAGCTTTCCGCAGCAGGGGATGAGTGTGATCGTCTCCAGCCATATCCTCTCAGAAGTGTCAATCCTGGCGGATCACATCGGCATCATCGCCGACGGTCGCCTGGCCTACGAGAATGAACTGCACACCGGGGAGGACCTGGAGGGGCTGTTCATGGACGTGCTCAGGAGGTCGCGATGAGCAGCAGGAATACTGACGAACTTATTCAGCAGGACACGGCTGAAAGGGTCGGAACCAGGGGCAATGGCATCCCCTTCGGCAGGATCCTGGTAGCGGAGATCATAAAAGGCCGGTCGGCCGCGCCCAGGAGGATGGCTTTGGCTTTCCCTCTGGTGCTCATTGTCATCGTGGCTTGCTTCGCGTTCGGATTGCATATCTGGATGCCTTCCTGGGTCAACTACTGGTATGTTCTGCTCCTACCGGCCATGACCGCCCTGATAAGCGTTGCTGTGGCCAACCTCGACGGAAAGCAGCGGTGGAGGACCACTCTGGCCCTGCCTGCCGCGCCAGTTCTGGTCTGGTGGGCCAAGATTGTATATTGCCTGCTTCTGATCGGCATTGCCACCCTGCTGGCTCTGGGCCTTTCGGCACTCATGGTCGCCGTTTCCGGGGTTCAAGGCCCCTCCCTAGTCGATTTTGTAGTCAGTGCCCTGATGCTGGTCCTGGCCTGCTCCTGGATGATACCGGTGGGATTGGCACTGACCACCCGGTTCGGTGTTCTGATTGGATTTGGCCTGCCTTACATGGTGGACCTGCTGGTCTCAATCATCTTCTGGGGAAGCCAACGGCTATGGCCCTTCCTGCCGCCCGCCGCCATGATCAACCTGCCGGTGCCCTTCATGAAGGTCATGCCTGATGGTGTGCCCCTGGAGACTGAAGACAACAGTCCCATCAAGGCTGCGCTGTCTGTCTTCGGCGGGCAAAGCCTGACGGCCTTGGTGGCCGGTCTGGTCTGGTTCCTGCTTCTGTCCGTCCTGACGGGCATCTGGTTCTCGCGGAAGGAGACCAACTGACATGGCTGGGATGACAGTCGGCCGGGTCGTGGCCTCGGAAGTCGTGAGATTGCACGGATCTGTGCTTATCGCCATCCATGTCGTCTGCGGGTTGGCGGCCGGACTCGTCTGCGGTGCCTACTTCGCCGCAGCCCCCTATGATCCCGGGTTGGAGACCGATGCCTTCTTTCAGGTCCTAGGCGCTTTCATGCCCCTAATGGCTGCCATCGTAGTTGCCATAAACATCGAGACTGAGCGTGAGGCCGGCGACATGGCCAACCTTCTGGGGATTCCCAGCCGCCGTCTGGGTCTGGCAGCCAAGGTCCTGGTGCTCTGGCTTCTGGGTCTGCTGGCCCTGGCCTTGGCGGCTCTGGCATTCTGCCTGCCCATGGCTCTGGCTGGCGGACTGGGCGCACCAATCTCGGCCGTCGCGCTCGCCACCCTGGGCATGGCAGGCGGTTCCCTCTGCCTCTACCTTTTCTCCATCGCCCTGGCCCTGAGCTTCGGCCGGAATGCGACCATCGCCATTGGTGTCCTTGGCACCGGGGTATCCATCAGTTCCCTTGGTGGCCTCTTCAACGGCCTGTACAGCCGTACTTTATCCGGTGTCGCGAGCACGCCCGGGATCAGCCGGTGGATACCCTTTACCTGGCCTACCAGGTTCGGCTCCCTGGGGATCGAGCAGGCCCTGGCCTTGACCATGCCGGGAGGGGAGGGCCTGCGTGCCTCAATCGGCGTGACGGCTGTGGATAATCTGGTTCCCTGTCTGGTCCTCACCCTGACCTTGGGCCTGGCCCTCTTGCTCTGGATCGGCAGGTTCGAGGATCGGCGAAAGGCCAGCGATTAGACTGGATTGCAGGGCATCCGGTCCGTAAGGAATCTGTCCTGCAAGAAAATCGTCCTGCAAGAAATCAGGCTTACAAGAATCCTGGCCTGCAAAAGGTCCATTCTCAAACGTTGCTGGGCCGGGTCGCTAAGCGCAGAAAAGGAGCCAATCGTGGCTGACGTGCACGCCGGAGGTTCCCCCGGGGACGATCGGTATCGGGCCTCCATCCTGGTGGTGGATGACGATCCAAGGATCACCACCCTGCTGATGGCGGCCCTGTCCAAGGACGGCTATGCCGTGACCGTGGTCAACGAGTCGCGGAAAGTTGTAAGCATGGACCTGTCCTCGGTCGACCTGATTCTCTGCGATGTCATGATGCCTCACATGGACGGCTTTGCCCTCCTGGCTGCCATCAGGGAACGGGTGTCCTGCCCGATCATCTTTCTGACGGCCAAGACCGATGAGGACAGTGCGGTCCTGGCCTATGGTCTGGGTGCCGACGACTATATACGCAAGCCCTTCGGCATTGCCGAGCTCCGAGCCAAGGTCAGGGCGAGGCTTTCCCAGGGCAGTCGGCGCGGGCGCCCGCTCTTGCATTTCGGATCCTTGGACATGGACCTTCAGGCGCGGCAGATCAGGGTGGACGGGCACAACGCCAATCTGACGGATGCGGAATACCGCATATGCGCCCTGCTGGCAGAACATCCCGGTCGGGCCTACGCGCCCATGCAGATATGGGAGGCCTGCCTGGCCGCAGAGGATGATCCGGCCGCCGACGATGCGGACAGCGATGCCACGGCTTCGGTAAGAGTGCATCTGAGCAATGCCCGGCGCAAGCTCAAAGCCCTGGGGGTGGACCCCATCAGGACCATCTGGTCAGTGGGGTACCAATGGGTGGCCTGACTGACGGCGCGCCCGAGTCGCCGATGGAGCAGAGCCTCGACGGCAGGGGCCGGCCAAGCCGCAGGGGAATGCCCATCGTTCTGCTGATCATCAGATACTTTCTCTACGTGCTGCTGATTCTGGCTCTGCTGTTCGCCGGCATATATATGGTCTGGATAAACCTGGGGGCCAGGGGCGACTTCTTCTGGGCCAACTATGGCGAGCAGCATCTGGAGAAGGTGGGGCGCTCCATTGGCCGTACGACCACTGTTGTCGAATCCCTGATTCCCGCCGCCTACTGGTACCGAACCTATGACAGTCAAGGGCATCCCGTGGGGGGCGATATGAAGGGCGGCATGGCCAGCGAGGCCGATCAGCTGGCCGCCGACCATCGGGCGCATAGCGTATCTAAGCCATCGGAAGAGCGGAGAGAGAAGACGGGACGGCCCCTTGCCACTCGCGCAAAGCCGGATGCGACCTATGTCGTCTATGCCACAGCCGATGGGCGGCCATGCGTTCTGGCCTATCGGATTCAGCCGCAGTGGGCGTCAAGGCAGACCCGGGACCGCTATCCCAATCCCCAGAACCTGCTGCTCGCGTCTTACGGGATCGCTTTGCTGCTCACCCTCCTGTTGGTCGGGCTGCGGGCGGCCCATGTCATATCGTCCAAGCTCAAGGTCTTCAACCAGGTGGCTGACGACATAGGGCGGCAGGACCTGGACGCCTCACTGCCCTGCAGCAACGTGCTGGAGATCAACCGGGTGCTGGGGTCCTTCGACAGGATGCGCGTCACGTTGAGGGAATCGCTGGAGAAGACCTGGACGGCCCAGGAGTCCCAGCGTCGGCAGGTGGCGGCTCTGGCTCACGACTTGAAGACGCCGCTGACCATCATGCGAGGCAACGCCGACCTGCTGGGGGAGACCGGGCTCAGCCAGGAGCAGCAGTCCTACCTGGACTCCATTGAGGATGCCATCCGTGAGATGGCCGACTATGCCCAGGCCATCAGCCAGGGTTCCATGGGCACCGCTTCAGAGCGATCCGGGGTCACGACAGTTGCCTTGAGGGATATGGTCGACAACCAGGCCCAGGGGTACCTCAATGCTCGGGGTCTGCGACTCGAGAGGGATGACCGCCTGGGTTCAGAGACTGGCCAGGTTTCCGGTAATGCTGTTGACCTTGCCCGGGCGATCATGAACATCGTGGCCAACGCGGCTGACTACTCGCCGGACCATGGTCTGGTGACGCTGACATGGAAGCTGGAGTATGGCCAGGAGGGCGGGCGAGCCTTGGTCGTGACCGTGCATGACCAGGGTCCAGGATTTAGCAGCCGGGCTCTGGCCCACGCCACGGAATGGCTCTATCAGGCTGACAGCAGTCGGCACGGCTCCGGCGGCCACCATGGCATCGGCCTGGCTGCCGCCCGGTCAACTGTCGAGAGTGCAGGAGGCCGCCTGACCCTGGGGAATGCAACCGATGGCAATGGCGCAGTAGTCACGGTATCTTTGCCGGTGCAGTGAATGAGGCGGGGTGAATATCGGCCACGGCCAACTCGGTGTCCGACTAAAAATTGCACAGTGATAAAGATCTGGAAATAGTGTTAATCATGGATTGATAATTATAAAAACATCAATTTTTAGCGATTATTTTAGTAATCAATTACTAAAGTTTGCCATTCTTTAGTAAATCTGTATGATAAAGATAACAGAGATTATCAATTTGTAGGGGCCTGTATGCAACAATCAGATGACGCTGAACAAAACGATCTGTCGCTGGAGGAGGTTGTGCGTTCGATTCAGCGCAAGGGTTGCGAAGGCCAATCGATAGAAGTCAAAGCCGCCAGCCAGGGGACTCCGAAGGTGTATGACTCGCTGTCGTCGTTTTCCAACCAAAACGAGGGCGGCATCATCGTATTCGGGCTGGATGAAAGTCTTGGATTTGAGGTTGTCGGCGTCCATGACGCGCAGGAGCTGGAAAAGGCGGTAACGGCACAGGGCAAAGAGATGTATCCCGAGGTCAGACCGGTCTATAGCGAAAGCCTGATTGACGGCAAGACCGTGGTGTCGGCTTACATCAACGGCAAACCCATGGGCGAGAGGCCTGTCTACCGTAAGACAGCAGGCATCAGCGCAGGCAGCTACACCCGGATCGGGGATGCCGATGCCCGCATGACGCCTACGCAGCTGTATGAGATCGAGACTTTCAAGGACGGTCGGCGCGACGATGTATCGGTAGACCCTCAGGCCGATTCCGATATGTTGAACCCAGGAAAACGTCATGATTTCATTAGTCGCGCACAGCGGGAACGCCCGCTCCTGGCCAGAAGGAATGAGGACGAGATCCTGGAGCTATCAGGTGTCTGCCGTCGTGGATCTCCCACTCTTGCAGGTCTGATGACCCTTGGCGAATACCCGCAGCAGGTGTATCCGAACCTCTGCATTACCGCCGTGGTTGTGCCGGGAACCAAGGCCGGAACTGGTCTTGGGGGAGAGCGGTTCCTTGACAATCAGCGCTTTGAAGGGACCATTGACCGCATGCTTGAGGATGCCATGGCCTTTGTGCGGCGCAACAGCAGAACCAGGACGGTGATCAGGGATGGGGTGCGCACTGATATTCCTGAGTATCCCGAAACCGCAGTCAGGGAAATCCTGACCAACGCATTGATGCATCGTGACTATGGCCCATACTGCAACGGAACGCCGGTCAGATTGACGCTCTTTGCCGATCGTCTTGAATGCTGGAATCCTGGTGGTGTATATGGCGGTCAGAGCATCAACGACTTGGGCTTTGCCAACAGTCAGACCAGGAACCCTACCCTGGTCAGTCTGCTGGAGATTGAGGGTATTGCCGAGAATCGGCACTCAGGGATTCCGGCTATCCGCGAGGAGGCCAAACAGTGTGGATATAAGCCTGTAGAGTTTCAGGATCGGCAGGCTTCCTTCACTGTGCGCTTCTACTCTGTGCCGGAGCGTGCTGGTGCGGCGGAAGCAACCGTTCCTTGGTCCGGAACCGCAGTATCAGATCCTGCGAAGAAGAGCATTGGAATACGAGACAGGATTCTCGATTTCTGCAAGGAGCCCCAATCGCTCGAGAGTGTTGCGCATGCGCTGGGATTAGGCAAGTACTATGTCCGCAGGCGGTACATCGAGCCGCTGCTCGTAGAAAATGCACTCTCCATGACGCTTCCCGATAGACCCCGGAGCAAGTACCAACGATATGTGGCCAATGATTCCTTCTCTGAAGTGTCTTCGGGGAAGCAGCCGTGAATGGCATACCGTAAGGGCAGGCATTGCCGGGCGGCCATGATGAAGCAGGGTCATAACATGGTGAATGTCTTTTTCTCGAGATTATGCCGCCCGGCTTGAATCCCGCTCCACCAGAATCGGTTCAATCAATACAGAGCCGTGTACATGCCGGGAGTTGCTGAACTCGTCCATCAATAGGGCTGCGGCCTTGCGGCCCATGTCGACGCCGGGCGCAGCGACGACTGACAAGGGGACCTTGGGATAGTTGCCCGTGCGGGCACCTTCGGTGCCGATGATTTTGATGTCGTCGGGTACGCGATATCTGTGCTTCTCCTGCAGGGCATTGATGATTCCCACCCCGAGCACATCGGTGCCGGCAATGATGCCGTCAGGGACTGTCGTAGGCGGGAGCTGGCTGATCTCGCAGCCGACCTCATAGCCGTCTTCTATCATGATTCCGTGTGAGTCGATGATTGACAACTTGGCCTGGGACTGCTCTCGCATGGCCCGCTGAACCCCCGTATAGCGGTCGTATATGGACTGATAGTCGAAGGAGTGGGATACGAAGGCGATGTGTTGGCATCCAGCTTCCAGCAAATGCCTGGTCGCCATCTGCCCTACGGCGAGGTTGTTCTCCAGGACGCTGCAGTTTTTGGTTTTGCTGCTGGGCTCCACATGATCGACCAGCACTACGGGCAGCTTGACCGAGGCCGCCCACTCCAAGTCAGCGGTGCAGTCCACTACGCTGCAGAGAATAACCCCCTTGACGCCCAGTGAGTAGAAGAGCTTGAGCAGGCTGGTCTGGCGTTTCGAATCGGAATAAGCATTGGTGCCTATCAGCTGCATGTCCTTGTCTTCGCAGATTTCCTGAGCCCCTTCGAATACGGAGGTGAACAGGGAATGCTCGATATCGGTCATGATGATGCCGATGGTGGACTGTCCGGTCAGGGCCGCGGCTCCACGAGCTGGGCGGGGCACATAGCCGAGTTCGTCTATTGCTGCGCTGATGCGTTCTTTCAGAGTCTGCGAGACGCGGTCGGGATAGTTCAGATAATTAGAGACAGTGCCCAGCGAGACTCCGGCTTTCTGGGCGATGTCTGCAACGCCCACCTTGCCTCTGCCTGACGGGACGGCTGCGTCTTGTGCGGACGACATTGTGTCGGATTCCTTCCTGCTGACCATGATTATCGCGTAAAACCAGCCTAACGCTTAGCTTCCGGCAGTACCGAGTCTTGTTTGGAAACAAGGATTGAAATTTTCAAAAAGTGAGTTAGTATTAATCCATGACAAGGCAGTCTCTCGCCTTATATATGGAATGAAAAATAAAAAATGACCGGTGTCGGGCTTCGATATGCAAGGTCGCGCCCGGCGCTCGCCTCAATGACAGAGGAGAAAAATATGGCAGACAGCACTTCTAATGCGGACAAGGGGCTGGGAGGCTATGGCTCCCTGGCTGTTGCCGCCGGCATCGGGTCCATGCTGGGATCAGGCATCATTGTGGGCCTCTCATCGACCATCACGGTCTGGCAGCAGGGTTTCGGGCTGAGCAATGGCCAGGTGGGGGTCCTGTCGGGTGCCTTGACCTTCGCCATCGCCTTCGGGTCCCTTTTCGGAGGTCGCATCGCTGACGCTGTGGGCAGGGTCCGCTTTTTCAACTGGATCAATCTGCTCTATGCGGTGGGGGCCGCCATCGTCGTATTCTCCGGCTCCTATGCCATGCTTCTGGTCGGAGTGGTCATTGCAGGCGTGGCCTCAGGCGCGGATCTGCCGGTGTCGATGACCGTCGTCTCTCATGATGCTCCCAATGATTCGCTGGCGGCTCGCCTGGTATCCACCACTCAGGTCTACTGGCAGGTCGGCGTGTTCATCTCCTTCATCTGCGCTTTTCTGGTTTCCAGAATGCAAGGGGCGGCAGGAGGCCGTGTGGTCTTCGTGATTCTAGCTGTTTTTGCCGTGATCGCCTGGCTCTGGCGCACATGCTCGCCCACCTTCCGTGCCTTCCACGAGGCCGCTGATCGCCGCGACGCAGCCGAGCCCGGGGTTGAGACCGGGGCAAAGGTCTCGGTGATCAAGGTGATGATGGGCGCGAACAAAAAGATGTATCTGAGTTTCTTTGCTGCCATCCTGATCTTCTATGTGGGATGGAATCTGCTGGCCAACACCTGGGGTCAGTTCCAGACTTTCATGCTGGTCAATGCCCATGCCTCCCAGACCCTGGCCACCGGTATGGGCATCATCCTCAACTTCGTGACTCTGATCCTCAACATCGTCTTCGCTTCGATCGCCGGGGGTAAATACCGCAACAAGGCCTTCGTAGCAGGCATCATCATCACCTTCATCGCCATGGTCGCTCTTTCCCTTGGCGGCACCAACCTGTGGGTAATCGTCGGCGCCACCGCCTTCATGAATCTGGGCAGCCCTCTGGCCGGTGAAGCCCTCTACAAGGTCTGGACTCAGGAATCCTTCCCCATCGAGATACGTGCCTCCATCCAGGGTTTCATCAACGGCTTCTCCCGTCTGTGCTGCGGCCTGTTCGCCCTGGTTACACCTGCCCTGGTCGTGCCTTCTGCCATTCGAACCACCATGTGGGGCTTCGCAGGGGTGGTGATCATCGAGGCCATCGCCGGAACCATCATGATCAGGCTCCAGGCACGGTATGGCACAGATGAGGAACGCAGGGAACGGTCCCAGCGGTAATGCACAGATACAAGACAAGGAGGTCAAATTATATGAATACGGATCAGACAATCGCCATCAGTGCCCCTGAGGTGGAGCATTACCACGGTGACGTACTGGGGATCGGCAGCCACAAGCCGAGGCTTTCCTGGACATACTCGGAACAGCCGCCCCAAGGGACACAGGTAGCGATCAACCTAACCAGGAGGATGCCGGGCAGTGATCCTGTACAGCAGGAAGCCGAAGTCGACGCAGGCGACAATATGTTTCTGGATTGGCCTTTTGAGCCCCTGCGTTCGCGGGAACGGGCGCTTGTGACACTTGCCATGCTCAATGCTGACGGAGCGCCTCTTGGAGCGCCATCGCCGGAGCGCCACTTTGATGTCGGGTTGGATGTGACGGACCGCATCGCCGACTTCGTCGGTCCCTCCTGGCCAGAGGCCGAAACGGACCATCGTCATCTGCCCTTGGTGCGTGCGGAGTTCGAGCTGCCTGCAGCGCCTAGGTCCGCCAGGCTTTATCTGTCTGCTCTGGGCCTGGTCCAGGCTGAAATCAACGGCGCTCGGGTCGGATCAGACGAGCTTACGCCTGGCTGGACTGTTTATGGCCGCCGTCTGGAGTGCTGGACCTACGATGTGACAGAGCAGTTGTCGCAGGGTGCTAATGCCATGGGCTTCTGGCTGGGCGACGGCTGGTATCGTGGCCGATTGGGGTTCGACGGCGGCATGGCTAACTTCTATGGCGACAGGATAGGCATGTTCGCCCAGCTGGAGGTGGAGGGCGAGGACGGCTCGATCACTCACATCTACTCCAACTCCTGGGACCGCACCTGGAAAACCACTCTGGGGCCGATCGTGTGCTCGGACCTGTATGAGGGGGAGACCTACGATGCCAGGTTGGAGGAGCCTGGCTGGTCAAGTCCGGGTTTCGACGACTCGGCATGGCGGCCAGTGGCTGAGGTTTCCTATGATCCGGCGAAGATTGAGAATCCACAGCTCCAGGCCGTACGCATGCAAGGGCGGAACCAGCCGGTGTCCATTACCCGTACCGGAGGCTCGGGGAAGTCCTCCTCCTGGCTGATCGACTTCGGTCAGAACTGCAGTCAGCGGATGCGCCTGCACATGCATGGGTTGGCAGAGGGGGCTCGGATCTCCATCCGCCATGCCGAGGTGCTGGAGAAGGACGGCACCCTGGCTACACGGACCCTGCGCCGGGGGCAGGAGCATGACCAGTACATCTCGAATGGTCAGGATGCTTGGTGGGAGCCACGCTTCGCCATGCATGCCTTCCGCTATGCCAGCATTGAGGGCTGGCCCGGAGAACTGACCGCCGAGGACATCGACTGCCGGGTCTACCACTCCACCATGGAGCGGACCGGCTGGTTCGACAGCTCAAATCCGCTTCTGAACAAGCTCCACGACAACGTCCTGTGGTCCATGCGTTCCAATTTCCTCTCCATTCCCACGGACTGCCCTCAGCGGGACGAGCGCATGGGCTGGACCGGAGATATCGATCTTTTCGCGCCGACGGCCGCTTACCTGTACGATGTGCAGGCTTTCCTCTCCTCTTGGTTGAAGGATGTGCGCATTGAGCAGGAGGCTCATGGAACCATACCGTTCTTCGTACCCTTTGTACCGCTGGGCGTCTGGGCCAAGCCGTCAGCCATTGCTATCTGGGGAGATGCGGCCGTAGCGGTCCCTTGGACCCTCTATATGGAGGGCGGTGATCGGCATATTCTGGATGAATCCTGGGATCTGGTGCGGGGATGGATAGACGAAGTGCGCGCTTACCTATCGCCGGACGGAGTCTGGGATCGTCGGCCGGACTATGTGCTGGGTCAGCTTGGAGACTGGCTGGATCCCACCGCTCCGCCGGATGATCCTGCTCAGGCTATGACACAGAAGGAGCTGGTGGCCACTGCCTACTTCGCCCGTTCGGTTGACTATGCCTCCCGCATTGCCCAGGCTCTGGGGAAGCCGACAGAGGCAGCCGACTACCGCTCCTTGCATGAGCGGATGGTCACCGGCTATCGGAACCGGTTTGTGGTCGGCGATGGCCCAGACATGCGCATGACCTCCGATACTCAGTGCGCCTATGCGATTTCGATTGCTTTCGGGTTGTTCGATGCCGAGCCTGGACTCAAGCAGGCTGCCGGCCAACGGCTGGCGGAACTGGTGCGCGAATCAGGCGGCAAGGTCTCCACTGGTTTCGCCGGCACTCCATTCGTCCTGCCAGCTTTGAGCGAGACCGGGCATGATGCCGAGGCATACTCCCTGCTGCTGTCGACCGAGTGCCCCTCCTGGCTCTACCAAGTGAAGATGGGAGCAACGACCACTTGGGAGCGCTGGGATTCCATGCAGCCCGACGGATCCATCAACCCGGGCGGCATGACCTCCTTCAACCACTATGCCCTGGGGTCTGTGGCCGAGTGGATGCACGAGCGAATCGGCGGTTTAAGAGCTCTCGAACCAGGGTGGAGCCTTTTCGAGGTCGATCCTCGAATCGGTGGCGGGTTGACGAAAGCCTCGACACGCCATCTGACGCCACATGGCATGGCTGAATCGTCCTGGCGGCTCGAAGAAGATGGCCGGGTCAGGCTTCGTCTGGTCGTCCCTGCCGGTTCCGTGGCGCGGGTGCTGATTGGTTCCCCTGCAGCCCCTGGCAAACGATCCAGCAAGGATTACCCTGCAGGAACCTACGATCTGGTGGTTGAACGCTGACTGCTGCTGGGCCGACCAGGTCCTGACTGTTTGGAACTGGTCGGCCCAGAAAGCTATGCATGACGCATTCTGTCGTGGCTGATCCTCGTAGAAGCGGAGCAACAACACAGCTGTACGTCTGCGGAAGAGCAAAGAAGCTCGGATGGAGCATGGTGCTCCCCTGTAAAGGATTGGAGTATGTGAAATGGTTGATACGGTTGAGCAGGTTCAGAAGGCGACATCGTCGTCGGATGCATTGGCGCCGGATACGGGTCGTCCTCTGACACGAGCAGAGAAAATCCGCTTCGGCGTAGGCTTCTGCCTGTTTTCAGTACTGTGGATGACCGCCGGCACCTCCGGCTCCCAGGTCCTCCTGCCGCAGCGGTTCACGGATCTTGGCATCGGCGTTCCCGAGGCCATACTGGGCACGATGAATTCAGTCGGATGCGTATTCGCTTTGGTGTCCAATGTGATATTCGGCGCCCTGTCTGATATGTCGCACTCGCGGCTGGGCAAGCGCACACCCTGGGTTGTGGCCGGCGGAATTGTCACTGCGCTGGGCTATCTCTACACGGCACAGGCAGTGACTATTCCTACCATCGTGGCCGGCTGGTGCCTGGTGCAGGTGGGCGTCAACATGATGATTGCGCCGGCTGTTGCGGTGCTCTCGGACCGGATACCCGAGTCCACTCGCGGCACTTTCTCTGCCTTCTATGGAGGCGGTAGCATCGTAGGGCAGTCCCTAGGCACCCTGATAGGAGCCCGATTCATTGGTCACATGCAGGTGGGCTTCATCCTCGGTATCTGCCTGTTTGCGGTCACCGGCATTCTCACCGTCATCATTTGGCCGCGTGAGCATTCCGCTGTTGAAAGTGCCGCAGCAACGGCTGCGCGTAATGGAAAGGGTAACCAGAAGCAAGGGCTTTGGCACCGGCTGCGGGTCTCCTTCACTCCGCCGACCAAGGGGAGTCGTGACTTCTACCTGGCTCTCGGTGGCAGGCTCTTTATGATGATAGGTTCGTCGATGGTCGCTACTTATCAGCTTTACATTCTGCAAAAGTATTGCGGGCTTTCAGTGGCGGAGTCGGCCAGTACAATTTCTACGATGTCCGTCATTTCGATGGTGGTCACTTTCCTTGCTTCGATAATCTCTGGTCCCATATCGGACAAGCTTCGCCGTCGCAAGGCCATCGTGGCGGTCAGCTCCTGCATCCTGGCCCTGGGCATTGCACTTCCGTGGGTGTTCCCGACGGCAGTGGGCATGATGTGCTACGCGGGCATCGCTGGCTTGGGCAATGGCATCTATACCTCGGTGGACCAGGCCCTGAATGTTGATGTGCTGCCGAACAAGAACGAAGCTGGTAAGGATCTGGGCATCCTGAACCTGGCCAATACCCTAGGACAGGTCATCGCCCCAGTACTGGTCTCGGTCCTGGTGATCCGTGCCGGGTATGTGTTCATCTTCCCCGTGGCCATCGTCATGGTGCTGATCGGCGCGGCGGTCATCATGCTGATCCGCTCGGTCAAGTAGGGTCGTCTGTCTTCGGGCGTATCGGCATGGAAAGTCGGCTGATACGCCCTGAAGCAAAGAACTTGACGAGCATAGCCTGATTTATGTATATTCTTGGTTCAACTTGGTAAACATCCACGCAGCGTTTTGGTTTGGCCGCCTCTGATTTCTTTCAACAGGCCCTCGAAGCGTTGACTACTCCGTCTCGTTTAGGCTATTAACCAGCGGTCTGATGCCCGGTCCGGCTCCTTAAGCCCGTAGGCGATCAACATCGTCGTGATCATATAGTCATCAAAAAACAGATAGCTGATTGACTGTGCGGAACAGCGAGGGTCATGTCTTGACAATGAGCAATTCCAAGATTTATTCCTGCGTGCCCTGTGTAAGGTTCACGTGCTGTACTCCCAGCTAAACTTTACTGCTAGATATCCCGTGGTCAGTCTAGTAATGACTGCATATCATGCTGGAAACCAAGCAGCCAATAAATGTCATTAAAGATATCTTTAGAGGGCAAGACGATAGTTTGAATCGTCTGTTCCTTTGTTGAGGTGAGAACCTTGCTGCCGGTGGATCGTATTTTCCGCGCATATTTATATATAGCCAAATTATTCACATTGGTATCAAGTTTATTAACAGCAATACATATAGGAGAGTAGAATTGGCAGACAATATTTTCCAAAGGAAACCATTGATAGTTCTATTGGCCAAAACCATGATTCTATTTGACGAAGCGATTGATTGTATTCTCTGTGCCGCCATGACTATTGTCTGCTCCGGGGAATTGGCATGAATGACTTGTGCGACGAGCTCCTCGTTTTTAGCGTCTAAATGGTATGTTGTTTCGTCAAGCAGCATGATCGGCCGCCTTATGGACAACAGCCTTGCCAGGGCCAAGCGATAGCGTTCACCGCTACTCAGCAATACACCGCGTTGCCTGCTGGGGTATCCAATCCATCGAAGGTGTCTCTCACTTTGGCGTGAGGTTCACCTTATTTAAGGCATTCCAGCAGCCTTCATCGGATACGCCGTTCTTGTTCATCGCCAGATTCGTTCTGGAAGAACCGGAATATATGGGGGCATCGTGTTCTATATAGCCGATCAGAGAACGTACATAAGAGGAGCTGAGAGTTGAAAGATCAATACCATTAAAGAGAACATGGCCATGATTTGGCTTATAGAATACCCTTATAAGGGCCAGCATGGTTGATTTGCCCGCTTCGGATGGTCCGACTATCGCGTAGACGACACCGCCTTTCATATGCACGCCCGCTTCATTCAATTGGAGCCCGCCACGATTGTTCCGTGCGTCATCATACGGAATATCAGCATGGTCAAGATCGATGTCAATCTGATCGGAGTTGGTGACCTTCCTTTGGACCCTACTGGATACTGCTCATGCTGATGTCGCATCTTCGGTCGGCATTCTCATTATCGCTTGAATGCTGGAGTTCGCGCCCAACGCTCTGAACAGTCTGCTATATGTCGAAGAAAGTGTCGCCATAGGCGTGGGCATCATTTCTAGGTACATAGAGAAGTTACCAGTTGCTGAACAGTCATCACTCCTTTGGCCACTTGGAAAGCGCCGATTCCCGATACAACCATCAGGCACAACTGCATTAAGGCCATTCCTGATGGCCATATCAGTGACTGCTTCTTTGAAATTAGACGACCGGATGTGCACGCTTGCCTGGCTTCTCGCCGATTTTATTGGTCTCACGCTCCGTGGCGTTGAAGGCCCTGATCCTTTTCAAACTCATCAAAGCATCAGTGGCTGCAGACGTCATATCTCCTATGGCCGTTTGAGCCCCTCTGGAGCAGTCTCGTAATTTTCCGGATAAGACTACCAGTAAACCGACAGTAACAAGACAGGTCGAAAGAGAGATAACGAACATGACGGGACTGATTATGACCATTCCCACACACGCGCCTATGAACACCAGTAAAGTGCCAAACACTTCTGGCAATTATCGGTCAGCAATCGCTTCAGTTCATTTGTATCAGATGAAATAATAGAAATTACGTTGCCTGTATGCGACTGGTCCAGATCTTTGAACGGCAAATGCAGAATATGCATTACTAGAGACCGTCTCATATCGTTCAACAGCAGGTAAGCGTCAAAAGAAGTGATTGCTGCGCCGGACAGAAACACTCCTGCCAACGCTATTAGAGGGGCACTGCGGATCGCATGTTATGCTGCACGCGTCCAAGAATGACATTGACAAGCTGTGGCTGAGCCAGATTTAAGAGGGCGCTCGCTATACTTAGCAGACTAACCGTGAATAAAACACCCTTATGGATTTCAAAAGGCGGGGCACGTCTATCAAAGATGCGGTTTTCTCATTACTATTCCGCTTGTGTGGCGACATTTTCGTCCTTTGTTGGGGGTGGTTACTCACCGACTGCACGTGATATGACCCTCACAGAATCCTCGGAACGCGCGCACAGCGCCTGCACGCCTGTGACGAGGGCGCCTACGACAATAGCGAGGAGTGCGATGACCGCCCAATATCCCCATTGAACGCTTATCTTTGCGCTTCCCAGATATCGTTGCAGCATGAAGGCGGTGCCGCAGGTGCTGAGCAGTGTGATGACGAAGGCGAGCAGCACCGAGGTGACCATCGAAATGAGACCATCGAGGGCTCCCAAAATGCGCAACTGTCCGGTACTGGCACCGGATACGTATGTCAGCGCCAGATCCAGGCGTCGCCCTCGTGCGGTGATCATCAGTCCGGAGATTGCGCCCACCAAAGCGATGATGAGCGCAGGGCCGAGCATGGCCATCAGGTTCGTCAGCATGTGTGGGTTCACGTTCATGGAATGGCCGTTACTGGCGAAATTCTTGAGGCTGTCGGTCAGCGTATGCAACACACCAGAGAAAGTCATGAGCAACGACAAGCCGGCCGTCATGGGAATGATGGTCGCGTTCTGTCGTTGGATCCTCCCAACGGCCTGCTGCCTAGCGAGTTTCCAGGTGCTGAATGGCAGGGGGAGAAGATGCGTCCATCCTTTGGTGAACCAGTGCATGACATAGGGAGCCAGAACAGCCAATGCGAAGATCAGGAGGAACATGCCTCCCATGGAGAACCCAATGAATCCTGTCACTCTGGACTCTATGGGATTCCTGCCGGAAATGTGCGTGGCGAGCTCGCCAGAGTCTATCTTGCGTGTAGCTGTCCCCGGGATGATGAGCGCGCATATCGCTCCCACGAGCAACGATGCGCCTAGCAGAACACGGAATGCGTTCACTTGTCTCGGCGGGGTTTGTGACTGCCGAAGCGCCTCTATCGGCCTGATCTTGGATAGTGTGCGCACGGTCAGCACTGTGCCTGCAAGGACGGCGACTCCGGCAATGGCCAACCCAGTGCCGATGGATGCCAGCAGCTGGGTTGCTTGATACGTCAGTTTCAGCTCGAATGCTCTGGCCAGGAGGTCGAACAGATATGGTGCTGCCAGCGGCGTCAGGAGGGATGACGCTACTGCTGCCAAGATGAATAGGACGATGATGATAGCCAGATTCCCGAAGAGCAGCTGCCAGGGCGTGGCGCCTTGAAGGACCAGCAATGCTAGTTGGTGCCTGCGCTGGTTCAGAGCGGCGGTCACGACCCACAGCATCACGAACACGGCTATGACCACGCTGAACAGCATTGCTGGGCCGGAAAGGTTGGCGCCTAACCCGGCATCCGGTCCGTGGTAAGCGGCATCAATAGCCCTGCGCGCGGCGACGATAGTGCACACAGCGGTCTGGGAAACGATTAGTGACAGCCATACGCCGGCCCATACGGCCGGGGCTGCTTTCAGATCAGAGAGTGCGCCCCTCATATGCGGGCCCCGCTCTCCGTATCAGCGTTCAGCACGTGGCCATCACGGACCTCAACGATCTGGTCGCACTGTCCGGCTACCTCTCCACTGTGGGTCACTATTACTACGGTCCTGCCCGCATCCATAGCCAGGCTTTTGAACACCTGCATGACCTTGGCGCCAGATTCCTGATCCAAGGCTCCAGTCGGCTCGTCGGCGAAAATGATATCTGCATCGGAGAGCAGCACTCGTGCAAGCGCGACACGTTGCTGCTCTCCGCCTGAGAGCATCGTCACGCTCCTTTTTTTCTCGTTTGCCAATCCGAAGTACCGCAACATCTCATCCGCTTTTTGCTTGGGGAGTCGACGGCCGCGCAGGGTGAATGGCAGCGCGAGGTTCTCCTCCACCGTCATGCTCGTGATCAGGTTGTAGGATTGAAACACGAATCCCAGATGTCGACGCCGAAACCGAGTGAGCGCGGACGCTCGCATATGTGTGATGTCATGCCCTAGAAGGGAGATGCTTCCGGATGTCGCACGTTCCAACCCCGAAAGGCAGTACAGCAAGGTGGACTTTCCGCTGCCTGAGGGGCCGACAATCCCCGTGATTCTTCCGGGCTCAGCATGGAAGTCGACATGGTCGAGGATGGTGATCGAATCATCCTTCCTCGGAGTCACCGTCATTGTCAATCCATTTGAACTCACTGAAGCACCACTCATCACCGTTCTCCCATCATCGCCGTTCTCGCGACTTATAAATCTTCATCAGAATATTGCTATGGATGCCATACAAGGATGGCGCCCATAGACTTACATGACTGTTGTCCCTGCCGTCATCAGGGCAAAAATGACAGCCCATGCCATTTTGATGAATGCGTCATCGCAGTGGCATATTTTTGTGGATTAGCTGCAGGTTCATCAACTCCAGATATTATCATGCCCACCGCCGTGGCATGCAAATATGCTGACGCCGCTATGATGAGCGGCTTCATCATTCATGGCGATATTACTATTCTGCAGATCGATAATGTTGTGCATTTTGTCCGTCTCTCTCCTCTCTTTCTCGTGTTTAGTGCTATTTCCAATGGTGTCTCCACTGAAAGGATCGTTAGGGCAGACGGCTGGCAAGAACTACCATGGTTGGCCTATAAGACTATTTACTGCTCAGATAACGCCAGCTGAGCCTGTCGAATAATCACAAGAGGGTCTTAAATAGGATTCTCAGGGCAGATAAGGGTTTTTATGCCAGATGAGCCCAAATTCATTAAAGCTTTTCTAATGAAGATCTAGTATTTTTTTTGGGGGGGGGGATTCGGCAACTAGGGCGCTGCCAAGTTAAGTGCAGCAAAGATACCGTCTCTGTCATGAGACAGGCCTGAGAATGCATACTGAAGCAAAGGCCTTGACGACTTCGGCCGTGTTTATGTATATTATTGGTTCAACTTGGCAAGCATCCACGCAGCGTTTTGGTCTGGCCGCCTCTGATTTCTTCCAACGGGCCTCTGAAGCGTTGACTACTCCGTGGCATAAGCAGGAGAGTGGCATGACTGGGTTGACCAGCGATCCCAAGCATGAGAAATCGACAGATACCGGCGTGATCCCGACTGCAGGGCAGGGCCATGAGCAGAGGCGCAGAGTGAATGGCCCCGTCCTCAAGGACCCTTCTATAGTAGGTGTCGATCAGGTTGCCCTTGCTCTGAATGTGGACCCCGACCGGGGCCTGGATGAGGCCGAGGCGGCGCGTCGGCTGGACAGGTTCGGTCCTAATGAGCTGGCTGGAGCGCCTCCCGTTCCTGCATGGAGGGAATTCCTTCAACAGTTCAAGGACCCCTTGGTCTATCTGCTTCTGGCAGCCACGGCCATTTCGTTGGTGCCCTGGGTGGTGGAACGCTCACATCCGGCATCAGGAGGCGGGGAGCCCCTGCCCTTTGATGCCATCGTCATCATGATCATCCTCATCCTTAATGCCGCCCTGGGGTACGCTCAGGAGGCTAAGGCCGAGCGGGCTGTGGATGCTCTGGCGAGCATGACGGCCCCGCACGCCTCGGTGCTGCGATGCGGCCGGGTGGTCAGCCTGGAGACCAGCAGGATCGTGCCTGGTGATGTAGTAGTCCTGGCTGAAGGCGATTCGGTCGGCGCCGACGGAAGACTGTTCCAGGCCGCGGGTCTGCGCGTGGCCGAGGCATCGCTGACCGGCGAGTCGCTGCCGGTGGGCAAGCGGCCCGGTCGGCTTGACCAGCCCAAGGCTCTGGGTGACAGAACCAACATGGTCTTCAACGGCACCGCAGTGACCCAGGGGAACGGGCGCATGATCGTCACCTCTACTGGTATGGACACCCAGGTCGGGAAGATCGCCGACATGCTGGCTGATACCCAGGAGGAACCCACGCCCCTACAGAAGGAGATGGCCCGCGTCTCCAAGCTCCTCGGACTGGCCGTCTGCTTGATTGCCGCCCTGGTTTTGGCTGCTTTGGCCCTGATGGAAGGCTTTCAGACAACCCAGGATCTGATTGATTCCCTGCTCATGGCCGTATCTCTGGCCGTAGCTGCTGTGCCGGAGGGGCTGACGGCCATCCTGACTGTGGTTCTCGCCCTGGGCGTGCAGCGCATGGCCAAGCATCATGCCATCGTCAAGAAGCTCAGCTCGGTGGAGACCCTGGGATCGGCATCAGTCATCTGCTCCGACAAGACAGGAACTCTTACACGCAATGAAATGACCGTTGAACGGGTGGTCGTCCCCTCGGGGCAGGTCAGGCTCACTGGCACCGGGTACGCTCCGGAGGGAACCATGCAGCCGTTCGAGGCCAGTGGGTCAGATGATCAACAACTGACAGATACCATTGGTTCATCTCTGGCTGAGGCAGTGGAAGAGACCCTGATGGTCGGGGCCATCGCCAACGACGGAGACCTGCATTGGCAGCCGGTCGAGGCCGAACCTGATTCCCAGGCCCAGTCTGGATCCGGGCAGGGTCACTGGCAGAGCGTCGGCGATCCCACGGAGGTTTCGCTGATTGTTGCCGCCCGTAAAGTCGGCGCTGATGCCAAGGCTGATAGCTACCGTCGTCTGGCCGAGATTCCTTTCACGTCCGAGCGCAAGCTCATGTCGGTTCTGGCTGCCCCGAATGATGACAACGAAAGGGAATCACGTCTCTTCTGCAAGGGCGCTCCCGACGTGCTGCTTGGCCGATGCGACCGGATTCTCGATGGCGGCCAGGTCAGACCTATGACCAGTGCCGATCGGGAAAGGATACTTGCTCAGGTCAGCAGTCTCTCGGCGGATGCCTACAGGACCTTGGGACAGGCTTTCCGGCCTGTATCCGACCAGGAGCTGTCGGCGCTGGCCGAAGCTGACGCGGGGGAGTGGCCGTCAAGCACGGTCGGGACGGATCAGACGGACCGGTTGCCTGAAAAGTCTCAGCATGCTCCTGCAATTCGCTTGTCTGCCGACAAGGTGATCCAGGAAAGCACCCGACTGGAGAGCAATCTGATCTGGACGGGCATGGTCGGCATTATTGACCCGCCCCGCACTGAGGTCCGCCATGCGGTGGATCAGGCTCACAAGGCCGGCATCAGAACGATCATGATCACCGGCGACCATCCGCTCACTGCGGCCAGAATCGCAGGGGACCTGGGCATCATCAAGCCCGGACAGCCGGCCTGCACTGGCGAGCAGCTGGATGCCATGGACTCGGACCAGCTTCGGGAGACCACCTCCAAGGTCTCCGTCTACGCCCGCGTGGCCCCCGAGCACAAGCTGAAGATCGTCGAATCGCTCCAGGACCAGGGCAAGGTCGTGGCCATGACCGGCGACGGCGTCAATGATGCCCCTGCTGTCAAGACCGCAGACATCGGCGTGGCCATGGGCATCACCGGGACCGAGGTCACCAAGGAATCGGCCAAGATGATCCTGGCGGACGACAATTTCGCCACCATCGTCCAGGCCGTGCGAGAGGGCCGGGGCATCTTCGACAACATTCGCAAGTTCCTGCGCTACCTGCTCAGCTCCAACATGGGCGAGGTCTTCACGGTCTTCGGCGGCGTGGTCTTCGCTGGTCTTCTGGGCATATCGCAGCCCGGCATGGCGGGCGTGACCGTGCCGCTGCTGGCCACCCAGCTGCTCTGGATCAACCTCCTGACCGACGCGGCGCCCGCGCTGGCCATGGGCGTGGATCCGCAGACCGACGATCTGATGGACCGCCCGCCCCGATCCGTCAATGACCGAGTGATTGACCGGGACATGTGGGTTGACATCATCTACATAGGCCTGGTCATGGCTGTGGTCACCCTGATTGGCATGGACATGCACCTGAGCGGCGGCCTCTTCACCGACAGATCCGTTCAGGCGATCGGTCACGAGGCGCAGATAAGGGAGGCGCGGACCATGGGCTTCACCATCCTGGTCTTCGCCCAGCTCTTCAACGCCCTGGCCTCCCGCTCCTCCCGCAAGTCGACCTTCCTGGGGCTCTTCAGCAACCTCTGGCTCTGGGGTGCCATAGGGATCTCGATTCTGCTCCAGCTCCTGGTGATCTATGTGCCCTTCCTGGGTGAGGCTTTCGGCACCGTTCCCCTCCAGCCTCAGGCCTGGCTGGAGTGCATCGCTTTGGCCTCCCTGGTCCTGGTAGCTTCGGAGCTGCGCAAACTGTTCAACTGGACAGTCAGACAACTGCCGGTTTGACCTCTCCTCGCCCCTCCCCCTTCCCTTAGGAAGGCAGATAATACGTTGGTATATCAAAAAACCGGAAAGTTGGTTGATTACCGTAAGTCACTTATTTCGTCACTTTATGAGCATGAATGATTCCGCGATCAGACAGGCTGCTCCGGCAATGGCCTGCATGCATTGCTGGTTTTGTCCATCCTGATCTGGGAACTGGTTCCAGTATCGAGAATCATGTTATGAGAAGAAGGAGGATCAACCTGCACCGCGAGGAAATTGATCGATCTGGCAGCTTCTCCAGAAAGCATCGCTGTGACCTGCGTTGAGAAACAAGAATCACTGCTGTCTTTTTCTTCCTCTTCTAAGGAATTTTCTGTTTCTGTAGTCGCTACAATATGGTTACTGGCAATGTAATTGCCGGAACCATTGATGAGATGAATGATGACTGGCGTAGTGCCAATGGGATTAATGCTGGTGCTATCCAAAATATCTGAAAAATGATTGGCAATCAGTGAATTGTTATTGCCATCAATACGCACAATGCCGTACAAATCGTTCAGTCCGTTGTCGTGGTCCTGCATCGGAGGCCACGGTTCATGTGCTCGATAGATATGATTTGCGGCTACCAGATTGTCCGAGGAATCGTCTCGCAAATCTATCATTCCGGGGTAGAAGGAATGTAATCTATTGCTGGTGATAGTTGAGCGTACAACGTTTTTGAAGTAGATGCTGCTGGCACCTCGTGGGAATATATTATTGCTGGAAATTAGCAGTCCACCGAAGTGCTCAGCGAAGATCGAATACCCTTTATAGCCTGCGCCGATAAGGTTGTCGGTTATTTTCGACGCTTGTCCCCAATCTCTTAGTTCAATGCAGTTTCCACATTCAGCGATGAAATTATCATGGATGCTTAAGGCATCGGCTTGCTTGATGATTATGCCATGTTCTAGGTAAACCAGCCCCATGCCATTTACCCGGAAAGAATCTTGAGCACATGCTACATAAATACCGGTTTTCCCATTGATATAGGTATTTTCAGGATTCTTCTCACTCGACCCGTCGTCTACAAAATGCAGACCATCGATGCAGAAATGGGAAAATTCGACCGAGCTAATTCGCGGACTTCCATCCCTTTTGATGAGAAAGGCTGCGGATGAGGTTTCATCATCCTTCCTCGGTTTGAGGTTCACCAGTATTCGGCTTCCTCCGGGCCATAGCTCATGTAATGACTGCTCGTTTGCCTGTGAAAGATTGAAACGAATACTCGACGATGTGAAACCGTGACCGGAGCCAACGATAGAGAGATAACTAATGTCAATAAGTACTTGTGTTTCCAGATGGTAATCCCCCGGGGGAATGAATATGGTGGCCCCAGGTTTCCCTCCTTCATCCAAGTCGATTTGGCTCTGATTCCGTTTGATGTCTTTGATCATGCTGTTGATCACTAGGCCTATATCCTTGTAGGGATCTCCGACTGGCCATTGCGTCACATCATAATAGGTACGACTGGTCATCTATGTCCTCCTTGAACGGTTGTTGTCTTGTAGCTACTGTGCTGCTGAACATTGCTGGGTACTGGGTCTATTCGCGGTGCGCTCTGGGATTCCATGCATCTGTGAATAGATACAACAGGATAATCATAAATGAATAATTGTCATATTTCAACCGATAAATATAGTATTTCATGGTTAAAAATGGCTTATTTACAGTGATTGGCAGAATGCTTGCTATTTATATATTAATCGGTTGACATATACTCTAAAAAAACATATATTGTTCTTGTCGGTGATGGCGCAGTGGTATCGCAAAGATGTCAGAACCCTGCGCAAATTCCCGATGACAAACAAAGGAGGTTTGGTCTTAACGGTTTCATTAAGCATTGGATGTTTTACGAATATTTGTCTGTAATCGTTCATGTTGTCAGTTCCTGACACAATGTGCGTTTGCGAATTGCATAGGCGTGAGAGCAAAGTGATGTTGCCTTGTTTTCTCAGATTTTTCATACAGAACAATGCGAATAAACATGCGGTAATGCAGTGAAGTCAATATGCCGAGCATACGAAGCTTCAAGGGTAGCAATGCGTGGAGATGATGTTATCGGTGTATCTGAACCCTCATCGGCCATGGATCGCGATTGATTGCTTTCGCCTGTGTTTACAAGCGGTGAGGTGGAAGAAAGGTTAAACAATGAAAAAGGCTATAAAAGAGGTATTGGCGGCTGTAACTACAGGTGTCCTGCTTATATCGGTGACTGCTTGCGGGGGGTCTGGGGGGTCTACAGGTAGTCCTAATGACAAGACTTTGAATCTATTGGTTGAGGGCGGAGGCCCGGCGGAAAAGGTAGCTCGTAGCAGTGCGGCTGAATTTGCGAAACAGACGGGTTACAAACTTAAGATAGATACTTCGCCTTATTCGGGTCTATATGACAAATTGAAGGCTGAAACTGATTCTGGCAAGGCCACTCATGATTTAGCTGTCATTGATGTTCTATGGTTTTCCGCTTTATCCAAAGGGTTGTCCTCTCTTGATGGGGTGCTTTCTCCAGCTGAAAAGAACGATCTGATGCCTCAACTTGCGCAAGGCGGTACGTTAAACGGGAAACTGCTTGGTATTCCTACTTGGACCAACTCGAAGATTCTGTTATATAGAAAGGATCTGTTCGAGAATGAGAGCAACCGGCAAGCGTTCAAGGCTCAGTATGGGTATGAATTACAAGTTCCCACCTCTTGGAAAGAGTATCGGGATGCGGCGAAATTCTTTACTAAGGATGGAAACTACGGGACTGCTGTTGTGGGGCAGACTGGCGCTGATTCGGTAACTGGTTGGCTGGAATTCGCCACTCAGGCAGGTGCCAAAAATCTTGTGCTAGGCAAAAATAATAAGCCTGATCTACAAAGTAAACCTTACTCGGATGCCCTGCAATATATGCAGAATCTGGTAAAGGATGGCTCTGTTCCTTCCGATTATCTATCGCTGGGAACCAGCGAAATATCGAATATGTTCAATCAAGGCAAACTTGCGATGCAACTTACATGGGGTCATTTCTATCTAGCTTCGGCCAAGGAATTGGGTGACAAGGTCGGTGCTGCGCCAATGATAGGCGGTTCGGCAGGTATCGGAGCCATACCTGGACCTTGGTATGAAGTGTTATTAAAAAATTCTAAGAAACAGGATATAGCCAAGAAATATTTGAAGTTCATGTATGGGAAGAATGAGGGTTACATGAAGGAATTGGGCGTAGCTGCCCGTAGGAGTGTTTTCAAAAAGTACGAGAATAATCCTCAATATGCTCATATCAAGGCGTTGGAGGCTACTCTAGCGGCCAAGCAAACCCAGAATCGCCCTGCTACCAGACTTTGGGCACAAATAGAAAGCGAGACTTTATCGCCAATGGTTCAGAAAGTGTTTAAAGGCGCTAATGCCAAGGAGGAGCTAAAGGCGGCGCAGCAATCGATTGAAAGCCTATTGATGGAATAGGTCGGCAATAGTGCGGGTGGGAAATGCGGCAGCGTTCCAGGTTAGCAGCTGTAGTGAGGAAAATTGAGTCTGCATTCCCACCCTGTTCTCTCTGAAAGTAGGAGAAAAAGATGAATCGTAAAACGGAGAGGCATCGCGAAAGTTCGGGGAAAATCTGGCTAAATCAGAGATTACCAGGGCATGAGGGTGAGAAAGATACGGTATCTGTAGGGATAATGAAAAGAGAGAATGCAATGCTTCTCAAAGGGCGGCGCTTTAGATTCAGCCCTCATAGCACCAGGAAGATGATCAGTTCAACATTTGATAATCGAACCCTGTTCAAGTTCTTTTTGCCTGCTGGGATTTTTATGTCGGTGTTCCTTCTTTTCCCTCTGCTCAAGCTACTATATGACAGTTTTTTTGACGTTGGTGACAACTATGAGGGTAGGGCATTCGTCGGTCTGAAGAATTATGCTAAGGCCTTGGCTTCTCGGCAGTTTCAAGCAGATTCTTTGCACACAGCAGTCTATGTAGTCGTTGCCGTTTCCTTCGAGACAATACTTGGCTTACTTTTGGCTGTAGTTTTGACAAATAAGTATAGGGGATTTAAAGCTATTCGTACTTTTATTCTGTCCCCGCTGATGATTGCACCTTTGGTAGCAGGCCTGGTATGGAAATTCATGCTGAGTGGACAGTTCGGTATTGTCAATGTTCTGTTAGTTAAGGGAGGACTGTTGCATTCCACTGATGGCATACTCTGGCTCTCGGATTCACGGTTTGCTCTTATCTCTTGCATCATCGCAGATGTATGGCTCACGACCCCTTTCATGATGTTGATGTTTCTGGCCGGAATTCAATCAATACCGGATAGTCTTTATGAATCCGCCGAGGTCGAGGGCGCCAGTAAGTGGCAGATCATAACGAAAATCATCATTCCAAATATCCGAGGTGTGTTGTTCAGTGCCCTTGTGATTCGTGTGATTGATGCAGCGAGAACATTCGACATCATCTGGGCCATGACTCAGGGAGGCCCTCAGGGCTCATCCGAAGTTTTGAGCGTGCATATATATAAGATGCTTCAACGTTATGGGGATGTTGGGTATGCCAGTGCTATGGCGGTCATATTTATTCTCGTGCTGGTCGGTATTACCTTGGCCACGCAGTTCAAGCAGAAGAGGAGCTCATGATGTTCCATGAGAAATTCGGTCGCAATAAGGACGACAGCATCTGGATCATACTCATGTATGTCTTGGCGATTATATTTTTGCTGGCTTTTATATTTCCCTATCTCTACATGCTGTTCTCTTCTTTCAAGCCCTCCCATGATGTCATCTCTGTTAATCCGACCTTCCTCCCTAAGGCTTGGTCCTTGGAAAACTATCGTAAGGTATTCGAGACCTCCGATATGGGGCTATATTTCGGTAATAGCTTTATAGCGGCTGCAGTCAGCACGCTGATCTGCTTATTGTTGGGTTCTTTGGCATCCTATGCAATATCTCGAACAGCTATGTCGCGGTTTAGCGGGATTCTACTAATTGTGGTGCTTTGTCTCAAAATGATTCCCATGTCCAGCATCGTCGTTCCGATCTATAGTCTGGTTCAGCAATTTGGCATGTATGATTACCTGCCGGTTCTCTGCGTTGTCTACGCTGGGGTTAATATGCCGTTTGTTCTATGGATGATGATCAGTTTCTTCAAAGATGTGCCGGTGGATCTTGACGAGGCAGCAGCGGTGGATGGAGCAGGGCCTTTTACGGCTTTTGTTAAGGTAATCCTTCCTGTAGTGACGCCGAGCCTTATCTCTACTGGAATATTTACTTTCCTCTTGGCTTGGAATGATTTTCTGGTTGCGCTGCTGTTGACTAGCAGTCAGGCCAAGACTGTGCCGGTCGCCCTTTCAGAATTTTTGACTTCCTACAATCTGGACTTAGGGCCCATGACTGGCGCCGCTGTACTCTTTTCTCTGCCCGTTATTGTGATCTCGTTTTTCCTGCAACGGTACCTGGTTTCCGGCATGTTGGCGGGTTCTGTCAAAGGATGATGAGCAATATATTCCCGACTGGTGCCGCTTCTCGGCATCAGTCGGGGTCTCTATTTCAGAGATTTGATAGTTTGCACATACACTAAAAGGTGAGTGAGGGAGAGTAAGTCAACGAATGAGTATCTACTCCCTGAATATAGCAATTATGAAGGGGGATAGGTATGGTCACTATAACAGATGTTGCTCGGGTAGCGGGAGTTTCCAAGAATACGGTATCCCGGTATCTCAACAGCCGAGGCTATATATCTCAGGGAACTCGAAATAAGATTCAAGAAGCAATAGACATGCTTCATTACCAGCCGAACCAAATCGCACGTAGCCTGTACACGAACAGAACAAATATTGTTGGCTTGGTGATACCTGATGTAGTGCAGCCATTTTTCGCTACTATGACATCGAGGATTGAGGATGAGCTTAATCAGAGGGGCTACAAAATGATTCTGTGTAATACTATGCATTCTTCTGATAAAGAGAGAAAATATCTTGACATGCTCACGGCTAATAAGGTCGACGGCATTATCATTGGCAGTCATTCCATCGATATCAATTATGCCGATATCAAAGCTCCGATAGTGGCTTTGGACCGGTTTCTTGCTGATGCCATACCGGTGGTGAGCGCGGATCATGTTCAAGGCGGCATGTTGGCTGCTAAAGCTTTTATTGACCGTGGATGTAGAAATGTGGCTCAGTTCATTGGATCTTCTAAAGTCCGAACTCCCTCGATTGAGCGGCATAAGGTTTTCGCAGAGCGGATGCATGAGGAGGGCATTTCCTGCGCTACCTATGAACTAGATTTGAACCAATTTGAGTTCTCTACATATTTGACGACCGCAAACGATTTTCTGGTGGACAATCCTACTGTCGATGGAGTCTTCGCCTCTGATCTGGTGGCCCTTGCCGTTCAGCGCAAAGCCCTAGAATCAGGTCGGCGCATTCCCGAAGACCTATTTGTTTTCGGTTATGACGGTTCTTTCGTCTACCAGATTGCGTATCCAATACTTCCTACGGTCATTCAACCTTATCGCCGGCTGGCTTCTACACTCGTAGATGTATTGCTCAAAGAAATCAACGGGGAAAAGTTAGACGAGCATCTTTATGTGCTTCCTGTGACGATCTCGGGGGCGAACGGAGAGGGTGCAGAGCCAAGCTCCGCTCACTCTTCCAAGGTGCGTCCTAGAATCTCCCTTCCTTTTTAGACCCAACGGCTTATCCTCTTTTCTCCTGGCGTGGTGAGTTCATGCGGGATTTGGAGTTGTTTGTATCCTCTCCTAACCTGTTTGTAGCTGTTCTCATATGACTTGAAATTTATGAAGTAAGTCCACTATGTCAGGAAGTGGCCGATATCTTCCCTATTCTAAATGTTAAATGTGACCCTGCGGCTTTCCAAACTGTGTAGCTCTTCTTCAGCGATGACTAGTTTGTTTTCTGACATAGGTACTCCTAATAAGGTAAAAGTGACTTTGCCTTATGACCTGGCTGCTTATTTCTTCTTGTTTGAAGGCATCCAGGAAAGGACCGGAATGGTGATAGGCCCAGAAGACCTCTGGCGCGGTGTATCCATGATCAATCAGCTGTGTGGGGGCCAAGGCTGTTATTGCTAAGGGGCGAGTGCAGCTGTGTTCGGCGTTATTCTCGTTCGGGCGACTTTGGTTGTAGCGGAAGACCTCTGGGTATCGCCTCCGTAGAGGTCCACTTCGTCGAAGATGGCTTGGAAGTATGAGTAATCGGAGTCGCCCAGCGCATCATGAAGCAATAGACATGTGTTATTGCTGTCAGCTATGCGCATTAATGCCTTACCATGCACTGCAATTTTGCATTAAAGTAAGATATCTGCTGTAATTTTGTACTTTTATGCAAAATTACAGACAACGAGGAAGGTGGGCTCCAATGGAGAAGATGTCTCAGGTTACGGTGCGTATATCCGATGCGGACAAGCAACAGGTGGATCATATCGTGAAGGAGCTTGGTCTGGATATGACTACGGTCACCAGAGCTTTTTACAAGCAGATCATTCGGGAGCAGCGGATCCCCTTGGACTTCAGCTTGGATCTACCTGCCGAAACCGAGGAGGCCTTGGAGGAATCGCGCCGTCTGGCCATGAGGGGGAAGACTAGGGGGTACGCCACAGGAAAGGACCTGGTGGATGGCGTGCTAGCAGCTGCTGGCGCGGATCGATGAGGCTTGCGCTGGTTCCCACTGGTGCTTTTACGAGAGACCTGAAGCGCATGGCTCGCAGGCACGTCCCGTTAGAGCCGGTCGAGGAGGTGCTAGATCTGATAGCGGAGAATTCTGAAGCGTCGCTCCAGGCATTGAAAGCGCATCATCTGATGTATATGCTGCAAGGTTATGCGGCTGTTTATGAGTGCCATGTGGGCAATGCTGGAGATCTGCTGCTGGTGTCGCATAGGGAGGGCGATGCTGCCTATATTTTACGACTAGGTTCCCACGATCAGGTGTTGGGTAGGCGCGGTAGATACTGAGATTCGGCAAATAGATCAAAGTTGTATCAGGAACCTGGCCCACTGTTGCGCAGGCAGATGATCTGTGCGGAGCATAGTGGCTGGTATTAAATAATCGGTAATCCAAAGTGCCCCCCGTGGGACTCGAACCCACAACCCACGACTTAAAAGGACGCTGCTCTAACCATTGAGCCAGAGGGGCAACATCTCAACACTACATGTTTGTGTTGGATTTTTCCAGTTCGCGGCAAGCCGGTTCTCGGGCGAAGCAAGACCGAGAACCCATGCAGATTAACGAAGAATATCAATTTGAAACGCTACCTTTCCGTCCACTTAACAAGGTTGTTGGGATCTGTAGGGGGGAGGGGTGGGGCAAACCCTGAACTTGCTGACGGGACCCATACCGGATAGTAAACGAACCTGTCTGCCAAAAGCTTCTGCCAAAGCGTAGAGCGGTTTCCTATCCGTTGCGCAGTGAATCGGGCACTGTTTTGTCGTCTGCAGATGGCGAAGTGGTGGCCGACGTTGATTCCCCGTACTCAGATTGAAAGAATCGTCCCTGCGAGGCGATCTCTTGCCCTCGCAAGTGTGCTAAGGGAGGGAGCTCCGATGAAACAACCGGTTCAATACGCATCGCCGCACGTACAGAGCATCACAGGCTCATACCGGCGTTCACCCGTTTGCGAGCACTGGATACTGCCATGAAGCGTATCGCCAATCCTTCCGACCTGAGCGAGCCCTTCGCTATCCATGCATCTGGCCTGTGCAAGCAGGTGTCGCCTAGGAAGGGGGAGGCCTTAACTCTCCTGGACAATGTAGAATTCACTGCATCTTGGAGAGCCATGACCGGGATTATAGGGCCATCGGGCAGCGGCAAATCAACCCTGCTCTACTGCCTGGCTAGTCTCGAACCCGTCAGCTCGGGCCAGGTGGAAGTCCTGGGTCGGCGCATCTCTGCCATGGGGCCTGCAGCGTCAGCGCGATTCCGCCGTGCGCACCTGGGTTTCGTTTTCCAGTCCTATAATCTGGTGCCTTCGATGAGCGTGGAGGATAACCTCAAACTGCCCTTCATTCTGCGCAAGACTCGCTGGCCGGAGGATCAGGCGTTCAAGCTGCTGGGCAGACTGGGCATCAGGGGGCTACTCAAGACCAATGTGACCCTCCTGTCAGGCGGCGAGCAGCAGCGGGTTGCCCTGGCCCGTGCGCTGATTTCGGATCCCGACATTATCTTCGCCGATGAGCCTACTGGCGCCCTTGACCAGGAGACCGGCAACGCGGTCGTCAATGAGCTCGCTGCCTTCGCCGGTCGACCGGGCCATGCAGTGATTATGGTCACCCATAGTCCGGAAGTCGCCTCCCGTTGCAACACTCTGGTGCATCTGTGCGACGGTCGCATAGTTACAGCCGACAAGGTTCCTGTGCCGAAAGCGGGCATCTGATGCGACTTCTTCTTCGAGATTTCAAGGATGCCCCCTTGGCCTGGTCTGGTGTCGCCCTCGTGCTGATCGCCTCGCAAACCATGGTCGGCCTGCTTGCCATGATGCTCTCTTCAGCCAAGGCCTTGGGCGACCTTCCCGGCATGGCCGAGCAAGGTCGCACCGCCTACCAAAACTTGATGATCCCCTTTGTCGCACTTCTCGTTGCCGCAGTATTGATCGTTCTGCAGGTCGTTTCGTCGGTGATCAACCAGCGGCGGCGCAACCTTGCCCTGTTAGCCTTGCAAGGCGCAACGCCCTGGCAACTGACCTCGCTGACCTGTATGCGCGTATTCATCTTGGCGCTCGCGGCCAGTGTGGTCTCGCTGGCGGCCTCTTTTCTGCTGGCCCGTCCCCTCTATGCATGGGAGACTTCCCAGTTCCTGATCGGCAGGCAGCCTTTCATCGCCAGTCACCAGCTGGCTTCCTGGGCGATAGGAATCTCGTGCGGGGTATTGGTGGCCTTGATCGGCACGCTGCTGACCATCGGGACCATCAGCAGGATCAGTCCCGTGGAATCTCTGCGTGCTGCAAACATTCCTCCAAAAACAACAGGTTTGGCTCGTCGTATTGCCGCTGCCTTGTGTTTGTTGGCAGCCTTGGCAATCATGCTGATGCCGATTATGCAAGCGCGGACCATCCCTGATGAGCAACTGGTCCGTTTGCACACCGCTGCGCCCATCCTGCCTATCGCCATGGGAAGCACTTTCGGTTTCATGCTCCTGCTGGCCGCAATCTGCTTGGCAGGTCCCTCCCTGCTGGGCACGGTCACCAGCGGCTGGACCAGGATCATCGCACCTCGCCAGCCCTCATGGCTGATCGCTTGCCGGCAAGCCAGTGCCCGCATGCGTAGTCTCAGCTCCACGGTCCTACCGCTGGTCGTGGGGGTTTCATTGCTGATGATGACCGATTCCTTCTACCAGACCAGCGCCGATTCCAGTCATCTGCTGCCTCCCAACCTGGATGTCAGCAGCTCTGATTTCTCCATGCTCATTACCCTTCTGGGCCCCGCACTGGTCGTCACGCTGGCTGGAGTATGCGCAGGATACCTGATCTCAGCCCATGGTCGAAGCCTGGATCTGTCCCTTATCTCGATCGCTGGCGCGGACCCGAACCAACTCGAAATCATGGCCGCTCTTGAAGGGTTCATCATGGCAACCACCGCCGTACTGATATCCTTCACCTCCAGCCTTCTGCCGGTCATGGCCTACGCTGTCGGATTCCGCAAGGTCTTCGGGGCTGCCAGCATCGGCATACCTTGGGTCCACTGGGCGCTGGTCTTCCTGCTTCTGACTTTGGCGGCATCACTGGCTTCGTGGATCACGGTGCGCAAATCAGCAGGTCGTTCCCCTGCCTGTGTGATAGCACAGTACACTGGCGAATGAACCTGGGCATCCTCGGCATACGGCGTGAGGGGGCGCGATGAAGGGCATAGCAACCAACCTATTCGAGCTGTTGAGCAATCAACGCTTGACCAGATTTGTCATGCCTGTGCTGAGCCTGGTTTATGCGCTTCTCTATGTCAGCGCCCCTACGTTTCCACCAGTCTGGGCCGAGAACATTCCTTTGCCCGTTTGGAAGACGGTCATCGGCCTGATCGGATTCCTGTGTTCCTGCCTGCTGTATTGGAGCAGGCAGCTTTCCCTGCTCATCACGATCATGGAGACCCTGATATACATCGGTCTGTCATTTGCCACTTCGGACGATAGCTTCCTGATACCCCTGGTGGGCGCTCTCTATTTCTGCGTCTGTTTATCGTCCGTGCCCAGGATTGCGACAGGCGTTGGTGAGACAGCCGCGGCCGTCAGTCTGGTCGCCATCAGCATGCATGCCGGGCACATGCTCTTTCTGGAATGGTCGGCCAGGATGGCTGTCATCATGGCTGTCGTAGCCGCTGCCATAGCTGTCAGGTCCTACCGGATTCGACGCGAGACGCAGCAGCGTGAGGAGCAGGAGCGCATCCGCTCTGAGATGCTTGCCAGGCAAAGGGATCAGGCCATATCACGTGCCCAGGTGGCAGGGGAGCTGCACGATAGCGTGGGCCATGACCTTACCACAATCATTGCCCTGACCCAGGGATTCGCTGACTCGGTTGAGACCGAGGAGCTGCAAGAGGTGCTCAAAGACATCAATCAGGTGGCAAGGGATGGGTTGGCCGACACCCGACAAGCCGTCCGTACCCTTGTTCAAGAGCATGAGGCGCTACCTGAAAAGTCCGATGATGATGGGCGCAGCTATGGCTCCAGGCTGCACACGCTCGACGAGCTTGACCCCGTAATCGCCCATGCCCGCGCGGCTGGTCTGGCTGTCGTGTCTACCGAAACAGGGCATCAGCGGCACGATCCCAGACAGGACAACCTCTGCTTCATCATCAGCAGGGAGGCAATTACCAACACGCTCCGACATGCCTCAGACCCGAGCACCATCGTCATCTCCCGCGACTATGAGCAGGACGGTACCCTCCGCATCAGCATTCACGATGATGGGCACGGGAATGAGCATGGGCAAGTCTTGGGCGATCAGCAACCGGCCATTCATGATCATCAAGGAGTGGGCCTCAAACAAATCGACGAGCAATGCCGACTGATGGGAGGGAGTCTGAGTTGCGGACCGGGCAAGAATGGAGGATGGACTGTAGAAGCCATCCTGCCTTGCGCCGGCGAGAAAGAGGGCAACGCCCATGATTGACCTGATGCTGGTCGATGACCTTGCACTCCTCCGCAAGGGGTTGGTACGCATGATCGAGTCCGACCACGATTTACAGGTCGTCAGACAAGCCTCCAACGGTCAGGAGGCAGTGACCATACTTCGGGAGATGAAAGCAGCCGCACAGCCACTTCCTCGGGTAATCCTCATGGACGTTCGCATGCCGGTGATGGACGGCATCAGTGCCACTGCGGTCATTGCCAAGGAGTTCCCCGACATTCGTACGCTGATTCTGACCACCTATGACGAAGACGATTATGCCTTCACTGGTCTGCACGCAGGAGCTTATGGATTTCTTCTCAAAGACGTATCCACCAGAGACCTGCATCGAGCCATTCACGCAGTGGCCGATGGTGACGCAGTGCTCACCCCCCGTATCACAGCAGAGCTCATCAACCGTGACAGAGCATATGCACGGCATAAGGTCAGTGACCCGCAGGCCCGGCAGCAGCTGGATAAGTTGACCCCCAGGGAGTACGAGATAGCCGGGCTCATTGCTCAGGGGCTGTCCAATCAGGAAATAGCCCAGCGTCTCACTCTCGAAATCACCTCCATCCGGCGCTACGTAAGTCGCATACTCGACAAGACCGGCCTGCGAGACCGTACACAAATCGTCATCACATGGTTTCAGGCCGGAATGTCTGACTGACGATCCCTGATCAGTTGTTCAGGGCATCGCGAGGAGAAAAGCAGAAAGAACAATAGATTCCAGAGCTACGCTTTCGTTGACCTGATGAAGCTGGGAACTGAAGAACAGAACTTAAGTTTGGAAGAACCTTGTTAAACATTGTGATTCTTGCTGTATTGAGTTCCGACTATTCACCCATGTGCGCGATGTCCCTGTGGCGCTTGTCCTCTTTGAAAACCCCAGTTCCGTTGAATGCTGCTCAGGTAAGCTGAAACACAAAGTGGTGGTCAAGCACTCGACAGAGGAGGTGGACCATGAGAATCCATCTGGTGAGGTTGGACCGGCCGGGGGCGGTGGATGCCGAAATGATCTGGGAATATCTGCAGGCCTGCCGTTCTCAGCCTCAGGATGAAGCGGCTGGTCTCGGCCCCTTGGAGGGCTGCCACAGCCTGGATGGGGTTCGTTGGTCAGGCCTGCCTGAGGTGGCTCATCAGGCGCGTGGCGATGATCTGCCGCCGGGATTTGTGCCAGCTCTGCAGTTCGCCGCCATGGACCCCAGCGGCAAACTGGTGGGGATGATTCAGCTGAGGTTGCAGCTTACGCAGGCGCTTCTGCGTACGGGCGGCAACATCGGCTATTCAGTTCGTCCGGATTGTCGCCGGCGGGGCTATGCCGGGCTGATGCTGGTTGAATGTTTGCGGCGGGCGGCCGCTCTGGGTATGAGCCGGGTCCTGATTACCTGCTCCCCGTCGAATCTGGCCAGCCGCCGGACCATCCTTTCGCGTGGCGGGCAACTGGAGAATGTGCTCCCCAGCAGATCTGGTCAGCCAGTAGAACGGTATTGGATTGATTTGTCTACGAAACGAACAGATCGGTAAACGCAATCTTGGATGCAAAAGCAGCTTTCATGTAATTGCTTCCTGGCTAGGCTCTCTGCAATGATTTTCTCCGGCTATGACGTATATGCGCATCCAGAACGCGAACTTATTTTAAGCTTATTTTGAGCGAATGCCGGTTAGTGTATATTTGTTTTTATGCACATTCCGTGCATTATGCACGACGGCAAAGGAACCGCCATGAGACAAACAGCTTCGACACAGAAACCATCCGATGAGGCGCAAGTCATTGCTGTCAGGTTTTTTGCCCTGGCATTAATTCTCGCCCATGTTATATCGTTTGCCACCGGTTCACAGTTCTGGGGTTTATGCACATACCCAGCAGCTTGGCTAATGATGATTGTCTTCATGATGGTAAGACACTGGCGGCGAAACGGTGAAGGCCAGCATCATTCGAGATAGCCAATACGCGAAAAGGGCGAAATAGTGGGTTCCGTCGATAACTTGCAGAGTTTCGCATCATCGCCGTCGTTGTTCGTTCGCGCGGTCTACTGTTGTCGGCGGTCAACCTCCCCACTGGTGAGCATGAGCCGGGGGAACAAGCATCGCACTTTTCTCAATATCCGCTTTTGCTGATACTGGTATGGCTTCTCTTACCAAAGTGCCGATTGGGAACAAAGTAGATGTACCCGTCCGCCCCTTGGTGGCCCGCTTGATAAATGGGAATATGCTGTTCCAGCTGCAGGTAAACCAGTAGTGGAATCAGTGTTTGTCAGTACGTGCTCTTGGACACCATAGTTTGTGGGACGGTGGCGGTTTTATGTCTGATCCAGCTTGTATTTTATTAGAAAATGCCTGAAATTCTGGGCTCATGGGTGAGGAAAGAATATGGATTAATAAGCTATCGTAGTTGAAGCAGATGGTCTCATGGAAAAGACCATCGGAGCCAAAATCACCATACTATGCTGGGCCGGAATTTGGACTGATTCTTTCCCTTGCCTGCCCAGACTCAGCAAATTGAAATAGTCATGAATAGACAAGCAGCAATAGACGACACAACCCGCGCTTTACCACATCAGTATTGACGCTGAAAGGCTCTGGAATAGGCAATATCGAAGTAAGCGTATCGAACCTTACTGTTCGAATAAAGAACAAAACGATTCTCTCTCATCTCTCATTGGAGGTTGAAGAAGGAGCCTTCCATGGGGTCATCGGGCCAAATGGCGCTGGAAAGACAACCTTGTTCACCGTCTTGGAAGGACTGCAAAAACCGGTTGAGGGAACGGTCTCCGTTCTGGGCAAGACGCCCTATCCACGCAACCTGGCCCTGCTGCGCCAAATAGGCATCCAGCCTCAAAAGTCGTCCTTCTTCCCCAAAACGACGCTCCTTGAGCACCTTACTGCAGTGGCCGATATCTACCAGGTGCCCCGGTCGCGTGTGGACGATCTTATTGATGCATTGAAACTGGATCATGTGGCATCCAACAAGGTTGAATCATTGTCCGGCGGCGAACAGCAGAGACTGGCCATCGCCACGGCTGTCGTCCACCATCCTCGGCTGCTCTTTTTGGACGAACCCACTGCTGCCCTCGATCCTGAGTCACGCCATGACCTTGTGAGCCTGCTCAAATCCAGTCAGCAATTGGCCGCCACGGTTCTTTATACAACGCACCATCTGGACGAGGCGGAGCGGTTGTGCAACGTGGTCTCGATCTTGGCGGATAAGCATATTCTCGTAACAGCCAGTCCCAGCAAGCTTATTGCGCAAGCAGAGATGGAATCGACCATTCTTCTTCCGAATGCCTTGGATCACGCTGATCAAGTAGCCCATCTCGTGGGAGCTGACTATGTAAAAGCCACACCCGACGGTCTAACAGTTCGCACCAGGGATACCGGAGTTACTTTCGCGAAATTGGTTGATTCAGGGATCAATACAAGCCAGGCGCAAGTCAAGGATGGGCGTCTGGAGGATGTCTACCTTCGCCTTCTCGAAAAGGAGAACGTCAAATGAACAGCTTCAAAACTCTATTCAAGTTGATGTTCCACTACGATATTCGTGACTGGTCCACTTTGGTTTTCACCTTTCTCTTTCCTATAGCCTTGTTGCTGGTCCTGGTCCTGTCTTTTAAGAGCTACGTTCCTGGAGTTGATATTGCCAGTCAAATCAGCGCCAATGTCATTGCGTTTGGCGCTGCCTATGTGGGTATTTTTGCGGGGGCTTCGCACCTTGCTCTCTGGCGTGAGAATGGCATGCTTCAGACGGTTCGCAATTTTCCTCTATCCTGGAATGTGATTATCCTCTCCCAAGCTGTTGTGGGTATCGTCGTTCTTCTGGCACAAGCTGTAGTGCTTGTCGTCTTGGGAATGATTATGGGAATGGTGCTGAAACCGACATTTTTGTCGGGATTGCTTCCCCTGGTCCTAGGCTACCTCTTGTTCTTTTTCCTGGGTGTCATCATCGCCATGATAATTTACTCCATCGCAGGGGTATCCATCCTCGCGAACATCATTATTCTGCCCCTGGGCTTCATTGGCGGAGCTATGATGCCTGTCAATATGCTGCCGTCCTGGGTGCAGACCATCGCCCCGTATACGCCCCTATATCACATGCGGGAGGCCTTATCGATGATGCTGATCGGATCGGGCACCTGGCCTCATGCCTGGCTCGGGATCCTATACCTGACCGTGGGCTGCATTACCTTAGGGCTTGTTTCCATATACGGTTTTCGCTGGAAATGATACTTCTGACGGCTATGCACCTTTTGCTGCCATTGCGAGGAATTTCTCGGTTTCCTGAATGGTAGTTGCGGGCTCGGCTGAGGTTAATTCGCGCGAAAGCCATTCTTCTTGCCTTTGGCCGCCTTGGGTATAACTTGGGTAGGTATAAGAAGGGTCCAGGGCATCCACTGATCTGCCAGTGTGAAAGAGACCAATAGATTCCTCGTGTCGTAGCGCGTCTGTGGGGTTCTTCTGAGAGAATGGCATGTATGGTCTGGCTGATTGTCCTGGTATGGGTGCTGGTGGTGGTGGCATTCGTTGTATTTGTCATGCGCTTGGCGCTTGGCGAGTCCCAGGACCGTGCCTTCTCCCAGTCTCTCGATGAGCGTGTGCGCCGGGCTGCACGCCGTCAGCAGGAACGAGAGAATAAGCTGCCGCGGATAGCAGGCGGGCATCTGTCGTTCTCCCCTGGCTCGGGCGAGGATACGCCAACCGCTGAAGACAGCGAACATCCCTATCCGGTCTATGTGAACTCTTCCTCCGTGATGGAGGTTCGGGGTCTGCTGGCATCCGATTCCACGGACGAGATAAATCTGCCCCCGCCACCGAGCAGCGATTCCACATCGTCGGTCAGCCCGAGACAAAAGAAGAATGCGGTGCAGCCGGCTTCCGCGGCCTCTGGGCCTCCAGCTCCTAGGAGCTCCACCCTACGATCATCCAGCCCCGAGCCTTCGCGTCCACAGCGGGGGGATCCTCAGACCACCACCTCTGATGTCATGCCTGCAGTCAAGAGCGGTTCGCAGACGGAAAAGAGCCATCCAGGCGGAAAGTGACCGCTGGTGATGACCGCCCGTGTCCCTTTTCGCCCTTAGGCTGGTATCTATGACAACACAGCAGCTCCTTATTCTTATCGCGGTGTTGATCGTCCTGGTGCTGGCGGTGGTCGGCATTCTGGTGGCGGTCCACAAACGCCGGTCCCAGCGGGATTCCGCACGCCCCGGCAGGGCGCAAGAGCCTGATAATGGCCACCCTTCTTTGTCCCCGAAATCGGCGACGGCTGCAGCAGAGGGTCAAGCTGAAGACCAACCTGGTGCCTCCCCAGCAGCTTCATCAGGTAATCAAGCTGTCCAATCTGCCTCTCCCGTATCGAGCGTCTCCCATAATCCGGACGTTTCTACGGATTCAGCCGGCTCAGTCGATTCAGAGGCATCCAGTCAGTCTTCCTCGGCCGACCAGGGAGCACCGTCAGCGCAGCAGGAGCTGGCTCACCCGGAGGCATCCGCATCTCGTATGATCAGACTCAAAGCCAGGCTGGCCAAGAGTCCCAACCCCTTCGGCAAGGCCCTCTTTGCCATTCTGACCAAGGACCATCTGAGCGAATCCGACTGGGAGGATGTGGAAGACACCCTGCTCATGGCGGATGTGGGCGCCGAGGCCAGCGAACAGCTGGTGAAACAGCTGCGCGACGATGCCCGGATTACTGGGCAGAAGGATCCCGCAGCAGTACGCCGCAGTCTTCGTCAGCGCTTGATCGATCTGGTCGATCCCAATATGGACCGAACTCTTGTGGCCGCCCGACCCCAGGCCAACAGGCCGTCGGTAATTATTATGGTGGGCGTCAACGGCACCGGCAAGACTACCACGGCGGGCAAGCTGGCCAGGCTTTTCGTGGCCGATGGCAAGTCAGTGGTCATGGGTGCCGCCGATACCTTCCGTGCCGCCGCCGCTGACCAGCTGGAAACCTGGGGCGGCAAGGTGGGTGTGCCCGTGGTCCGCAGCGACCGTGACGGTGCCGACCCGGCCTCGGTGGCTTTTGAAGCCGCGGAACGGGCCAAAAATGATCATGCAGATGTCCTCATTGTGGACACCGCCGGGCGCCTCCAGAACAAGGCCAACCTCATGGATCAGCTGGGCAAGATCCGGCGGGTGATCGAGAAGAACCTACCCGTGGACGAGGTTCTGCTGGTCCTGGATGCCACCACCGGGCAGAACGGGATGATCCAGGCCAAGGTCTTCGCCCAGGCCATCGGGGTCACGGGCATTGTCCTGACCAAGCTGGACGGCTCGGCCAAGGGTGGCATCGTCATTTCTGTCCAGCGGGAGCTGGGCGTGCCCGTCAAGCTGGTCGGGTTGGGCGAGGGGCCCGACGATTTGGCTGTTTTCGACCCCGAGTCCTTTGTCGACGGCATTCTGGGAGACGAGTAGTCTGGCTAGTCGGTCGGGCAGTCGGTCATAAGGTGGTCATCCAATAGTCACCCGGAGGTAATGCGACGGTGACCTGACCGTCATCCTCTTCCTGTTTGATGAATCGGGAAGTGGAAGAGAATCTGACGTAGGCTGTCCGGAGGGAAGTCCTCTTTATTGGGACTGCTCGCTCGGATGGGGAAAAGAGAGGTGTAGGCATGGATTCTGGAAATGCTGCCTGGATGCTGGTAGCGGCATCCATGGTTTTCCTGATGACTCCGGCGGTGGCTTTCTTCTATGGGGGTATGGTCCGAGCCAAGGCTGTGCTCAACATGATGATGATGTCCACGCTGGCCATTGCCGTGACTGGGATCATTTGGGCCCTCTGGGGATGGTCGATTTCCTTTGCAGGCAAGGATATCGGCGGCGTCTTCGGCGACCCCATCACCGGCTTCCTGCTCAAGGACACGGTCACAGCCAAGAATGGGGTCTTCACCTCGCTTGATTCCGCAAACGCTGCCTACCCGCACACGGTGGACATCGCCTTCCAGGCCGCCTTCGCCATGATCTGCGTGGCCCTGATCTCGGGAGCCCTTGCAGAGCGAGTCAGAATCAGCACCTGGATGATCTTCGTGGCTCTCTGGATCACCTTGGATTACGCGCCCATGGCCCACATGGTCTGGAATCACGGACTGCTGGCTGCCGATGGACCCATCTCCAACGCCATCGGAGCTCAGGCGCACGACTTCGCAGGCGGTACGGTCATCCACATCAACGCGGCAGTGGCAGCCCTGATCATTGTGCTCATCATCGGCAGGCGCATCGGCTTCCCCAAGGAATCCATGCGTCCCCACAATGTGCCCATGGTCATGCTGGGCGCCTTCCTGCTCTGGTTCGGCTGGTTCGGCTTCAATGCCGGGTCTGCCTTCGCAGCCAATGGCACGGCTGGGTATGCCTGGGTTTCCACGACCATAGCCGCTAGCGGGGCCACCCTGGGCTGGCTCTTTACTGAACGGATCCGTAGCGGACATTACACCGCCATGGGTGCCGCATCCGGCATGGTTGCCGGTCTGGTGGCCATCACCCCAGCGGCCGACGTGGTTTCGCCGCTCTGGGCCATGGTCATCGGCCTCTTGGCTGGTTTCGTCTGCTGCCTGGCCTGCGGGCTCAAGTTCCGTTTCGCCTATGACGACTCCTTGGATGTGGTAGGCATCCACGGTGTGGGTGGTCTCTTGGGCACTCTGCTGATAGGCTTCTTTGGTACCGGCACGGGCTTCCTGGCCGGCGGCAATTTCCGGCAGCTGCTGGTTCAGTTCCTGGTGGCGCTGATTGCGATCATCTACGCGGCTGCAGTAACTGGCGTGATCGCTTTTGCGCTGGAGAAGACCATTGGTTGGCGGGTCAGCAAGGATCAGGAGGTCATCGGCGTCGATCAGAGCGATCAGGGTGAGAGCGCCTACGACTTCGGATCCATTCTGAACTGATCAGAAAGGAAGGCAGCATGAAACTCATTACCGCCATTGTTCAGCCCGGGCGGCTGGATCAGATTAAGCAGGCCCTGACCGAGGTCGGCGTGCACGGCATGACCGTCTCGTCTGCCCAGGGCTATGGTCGGCAGGGCGGCCATAAGGAGGTCTACCGGGGCAGCACTGTCAAGGTGGACCTGGTTCCCAAGGTGCGTCTGGAGGTGCTGACCGAGGATCGCCGGGTTGACGAGCTGGTCGACACCATCGTTCAGGCTGCCGCCACCAACACCGTGGGCGACGGCAAGGTCTGGGTGCAGACCCTGGATTCGGTGGTCAGGGTTCGTACCGGGGAGACCGGCGTAGACGCCATCTGAGGCAGCCGCCTGCTGTCGTCTGTATGGTCGTCTTCCTGCTGACCAGTTTCGCAGGATCCTGCCGCTGTGGCCGATTTCATGGTCTAGCGGTCGGGGTCCTGCTTTTCTATGTCTTTTCAGGCTTCCTTGACCTGGCTTATTGTCCCCATCCAGACATCGGTGCGCGTTCTCAAGCCGTTGCAGATGGCCCTGACGCCGATGAAGAGGACATTGAGGACGGCCCAGAGCATGGCTATCCGCCAGGTGGGTGTCCAGTTCATGGCCAGGGCCGTCATGCCCAGCAGGCCGATCAGGTAGATTACAGCCGTCAGGGAGCAGGTGGCCGCCAGGTAGCGATAGTCCCCGGCCCCGATCAGGATTCCGTCCAGGGCCCACATCCATCCGGCGACGGGCATGAAGACTCCCTGGACGATCATGCCCACGGTGATCAGCGATCTGATGGCCGGCGTGGGGCTGAACAGGGGGGCGGCGAAGAGTCCCAGGGCAATCATGACCAATCCGACCAGCACTCCCATGGCCATGCCGGCCTTGGCTGACAGGTCGGTCATGACCCGTGCCCGTGACCGCCGTCCGGCGCCCAGCTCGGTGGCCACCAGTGACTGACCGGCGATGCCCACGGCATCCAGCATGTTCAATCCGAAGTTCCAGGCCGAGTTGACCCCCTGGTAGGCAGCCAATACCTGCTCACCCAGGTGGGCTGCAGCCACCACGGTCATGAACAGGCAGATTCGCAGGGCCAGGGTTCGCAGGAAGAGCGGGAAACCGTCGCCCATGCTGGCCGCCATGCCTGAGAGTCGGGGCCGCAGCTGGGCGCCTTCCTGACGGGCCCAGACCAGGGCGGGGATGGTCAAAAAGAGCCCCATGGCCCACTCGGCAATCAGCGTGGCCAGGCCCGAGCCCAGAATGTCCATGTGCAGGCCGAAGACCAGAAGGACCTCCAAGGCGGTGTTAAGGATGGCGCCTGACACAGCGGCCACCAAGGTGATCTTTACCTTTTGCAGTCCCCGGAAGATGCCGTTGGCCGCATACACCATAAGCATGGCCGGAAGGCCGAAGACTAGGGCATTCAAATAGGTCTGCGCAGCTTGCAGGACTGGCCCGCGGGCTCCCATCAGGCTGCAGATGGGCCGACTTAAAACCAGGAGCAGGGCGCAGACGACCAGGCCGATGACGAAGGCCAGCCACATGCCGTCTACGCCGGCCTGCATGCCTTCTTTGCGCCGGCCTGCGCCCATGAGTCGGGCCACCTGGGAGGTGGTTCCGTAGGCCAGAAAGATACAGAGCCCCACGGTGGTCAGCACCACGGTGGATCCGACGGAGAGCCCTGCTAGGGCCGAGTCGCTGATGTGGCCCACGATGGCAGTGTCAATCATGACGAAGAGCGGGGAGGCGATCAGCTGGCCGAATGTGGGTATGGCCAGTCCAGCAATGGTCCGGTAGGTCGCCCGCCGTTCTTCCGGCGTGATTGATCCGGTCTTGGTTTCGGGGATGTCCCTGTGGCTGCGCATGGACGCCATGCTAATGCTCTGGACTGAAGACACAACCCCTGAAAGCCAGTCCGTGGACGCCCTGCCGGTAGGTGCAATATCACCAAACAGCCCTGAGCGCAAGCTGGATTGGTGATGTGGACGACTGTCCCCAAGTTTTGCACAGAGTTGTACCCATGAGGTGGATAAGTTGCACACATGTCCTCTAGGACACGCCTTGAATGTGGATAACTTATTTTTCTGTACACATGCAGGACCGGCCCCGTGCCCGTCCAGTGCCGTCGGCACGCCCTGGTGAATGCCTTGGGTGAAATCCTCATCTTAGGGCTGTCAGGGACGGTCCTCTTCGTAGAATCGTGGCTATGGCTTCCGATGACTACACCGACTACACCCATCCCGAACAGCGTCCCACCGATCGTGCCCAGACCGGCCGTGACATGCTCTTCGACCGGGTGCCCCCGCATGACGACGATGCGGAGATGGCCGTGCTGGGCGGCATGCTCATGAGCAAGGATGCCATCGGCGAAGTCAGCCAGATGATTGAAATATCCGACTTCTACCAGCCCAAGCACCAGACCATCTACGAGGCCATCGTCACCCTCTTCTCGGCCTCCCAGCCGGTGGATGCGGTCCTGGTGGCCAACGAGCTGCTCAAGTTCGGCGACCTGGAGAAGGTGGGAGGCACCGACTATCTGCACTCCCTGGTGGCCTCGGTCCCGACAGCCGCCAACGCCACCTACTATGCGGAAATCGTCCACCAGCGGGCCATCCTGCGCAATGTGATCGCGGCCGGCACCAAGATCGCCCAGCTGGGCTACTCGGCCGAGGGCTCCCAGGCCGAGGACATCGTCAACCTGGCCCAGGCCGAGGTCTACGAGATGAGCGTGGGCAGGGTCCGCCAGGATTACGAGGCCATCGGGCCGGTCGTCCATGACACCCTGGACCAGTTGGACAAGCTGCAGAACGGCGACATGGAGCGGGGCGTGCCCACCGGCTTCAAGAGCATCGACGACGTGACCCAGGGTCTGCAGCCCGGGCAGATGATCGTGGTGGCAGGCCGCCCCGCCATGGGCAAGTCCACCCTGGGCATCGACTTCGCCCGCGCCGCGGCCCTCCACAACAACATGACCACGGTGGTCTTCTCCCTGGAGATGAGCAAGACCGAGCTGGCCCAGCGCATCATCTCGGCCGAGACCGACATCCCCCTGGTGGCCCTGCGCCGGGCGGACGACATCACCCCCGAGCGTTGGAACACACTGAACACCTTCTGGAGCAGGCTCCAGGATGCCCCGCTCTTCCTGGACGATTCGCCCAACATGAGCCTGATGGAGATCCGTGCCAAGTGCCGCCGGCTCAAGCAGACCAACGACCTGAAGCTGGTGGTCATCGACTACCTGCAGCTGATGACCTCGGGCAAGCGGGTCGAATCCCGCCAGCAGGAGGTCTCCGACTTCTCGCGCGCCCTGAAGCTGCTGGCCAAGGAGCTGGAGGTTCCGGTGGTGGCGTTGAGCCAGCTCAACCGCGGTCCCGAGATGCGCAACGACAAGAAACCCATGCTCTCCGACCTGCGCGAGTCGGGATCCATCGAGCAGGATGCCGACGTGGTCTTCCTGGTCCACCGGCCGGACTTCTACGACAAGGAGGACCGCCCGGGCGAGGCCGACATCATCCTGGCCAAGCACCGCAACGGCCCCACCGATACCTTCAAGCTGGCCTTCCTGGGCGAGAAGTCCAAGTTCAAGGACATGCCCCAGGACTACCAGCAGGGAGGGGTCTGATACCGGAATCCGACTGGAAGATTCTCTACCTCACTTTCTTGATCATGACGGCTGCGATGGCCGAAAAGATCGTCATGGTGATGGCAACCGGGAAGACCAAGTTGTAGCCTCCGCTGACGGTGACTATGGTCGACGTGAAGACCGAACCGATAGCTTGCCCTGCGCAAGTAGCTATGTTGATGAAGCCCAGGTCCTTGCCTGCGTTCTCCTTGTTGGGCAGGACGTCAACATTGAGTGCTTGATCTATAGCGGAATACATGCCGTACCCGAAGCCGGCTACGCCTGCGAAAAGCAGCATTCCAGTGGGAGTGGGGATGGCCCATGCCAGAGCGATGCCGATAGCATAGAGGGCGCAAGCGAATATGATGGGTGGTTTGCGCCGTTTGATCATATCGGATATGGGCCCTGACGAGAAGGTCGCTATCAGGGAAACCACCATGGTGATCATGGACATAGTGGCGATGACGGACCCTGCCTGTGCCTTGGTCTGGCCGATGCGATCCTCAAGGATATAAAGCTGGTAGGCTGTGATCATCTGGTAAGCGATCAGCAGGCCGGTACGGCATATGAAAGCCTTCCAAAAATCTGATGCTCCCTTAGTCGGTGGCGTGAAGGCGTGGACTAGAACTTTCCAGACGGGCTCGGCCGTCTTGGGGATATCCTTGTTGGAGGCCTCGCGTGGAATGACTGCCATGGGAATCCATCCGGCAAGAAGAAGAGCAATGCCTGCCACTAAGAATCCGACTTGGGTGTGATTGATGAAAGCCGAATCCATGAGGGTTCCTATGCCTTGGCCGATGACTGCGCCTCCGCCAAAGGCGGCTGCTGCTGTTCCGCGGTCTTTTTCAGGGACACGGTCCGAGAGGACGGCGGTGATTGGTGCGGTCATCATGTTCAGACCGATGAGTGAGATGCAATAGATGATTCCCACCATTGACCCGCTCTTTGGTAAGCCAACTGCATAGAAGCAGACGCCATCAACTACGGCGCCCGCAACGATCCACGGTGTTCGTCGCCCAAATCGTGAACGCGTCCTGTCGGACATACTTCCGATAAAGACGTTGATGAACATGGAGAGAACGGCTCCAACCCCGCTGATAGTGCCCAAGAGGGCAGAGGGGTTGGCTACCCCGATGTCTTTGAGACGTTGGGGAAGAAGGACCGCAACCGCTCCATTGAATCCTATGTAGACCAGAAGGTTGTAGATGAAGAGGCCTACCACATAGCGTAGCGATTCCGCCTTACCTTTCTTCGCGGGTTGATTCGATGCTGAACCAGACTCTGGAGTCGCTTTAGCTGTCGGATCTGTCGCTGGCTTGGATGTTGACATGATGCGTTGCCTTCTTTGCCTAGTCAAGCTTGATCCAAGCGGAGGCGTCTTGTGGAAGCCGACCGTCTGCTGTGAGTGGTTCAGAAGTCAGAAGAATCCTGCCGTGAGGCAGCGTTAGAGGCTCTTCACTGAAATTCGTGACGTTGGCCCACCCATTAGCGCGGCGGTAGGCGATTGAACCGCCAGGGTATCCGTTAGCGCCATCATGTCTATTAGAAGCCTTGTCGTAGTCTTCCAACCAGGTAATGCCGGTATCGTCTGTCTGGTTCTCGTGACGGAGCCTGATTACCTGCCGGTAGAAGGAAAGCATGGAGTCGGAGTTAGCCTCTTCCACATCAACTGCGTGTTGGGCGAACCAATCCGGCTGGGGCAGATGGGGCTTCTCAGAGGTCTGGCCGTCAGGCTTTCTCTCGGGTGAGAACCCGAAGGAATGCTTGTCCTTGCCGATCCAGGGCAGGGGGACGCGAGCTCCGTCCCTGCCTTTCCTGGCCATGGATTCCTTGGCACTGAAGGCCGAGGGGTCCTCGAGTTTGTCCCACGGGATATCAGCAACATCGAAGAGGCCTAGTTCTTCTCCCTGGTAGACGTAGGCCGAACCAGGTAGGGCCATTTCCATCATGATGGCCGCTCTGGCCCGCTTCAATCCCAGGTCTCGATCCTCGTGATATGTTGTTCCGTCACGCAGAAGCCAGTCCTTGGCAATGGTATGGTATTGGCCATTATCGGATTTGACCTGAGGGAGGGCGTAGCGCGTGGCGTTTCGGGGAATATCGTGATTGCTCATCACCCAGGTCGAGGTAGATCCTTCGGTCCGCGCAGCGGACGCTATTCCGTCCTCGATGGCTAAGTGCATTTCGTCACGGAGCCAGTTGCATTTGGCGAATTCGAAGTTGAAGACCTGACCGAGTTCGTCCTGGCGGGCGTAGAGATATTGACGGTTGGCTGGAACCCAAGCCTCGCCCACGGCAAAACGTGCCGGCGTGTACTTGTTGAAAACTTTGCTGCGCCACTCGCGATAGATCTCGTGGACCTCGTCACGGTCGTAAACGGGGTGGGTGCCATCATCTACTGTTACATTCATGGAGTCTAAGTCGTAGTCATCTAGATCGTCTCGGTCGAGGTCCTTGGCCAAGCCGTTGGCTACGTCGATACGGAATCCATCGGTGCCGTGGTCACACCAGAAAGTCAGCGTCTTAATGAAGTCGTTGCGCACTTCCGGATTGTCCCAGTTGAAGTCAGGTTGTTGTTCTGTGAACAGATGCAGATACCACTGACCGTCTGGGACCCTGGTCCATGCGGGGTCCCCGAAGTTACCTACCCAATTGCTTGGAGGCAACTCGCCATGTTTTCCCTTGCCGTCGCGGAAGATGTATCGATCCCTTGCTGCTGACCCTGGGGCAGAGTGAAGAGCTTCCTGGAACCAAGGATGAAGATGGGAGGAGTGGTTGGGAACGATGTCGACCATCACCTTAATGCCTCTGCTATGTGCCGCTTGGGTCAGCATGTCAAAATCGTCCATGGTCCCCAGCCTTGGGTCAACGTTCCTGTAGTCTTCTACGTCATATCCGCCGTCTGCCAGTTCGGAGGGATAGAAGGGGGATAACCAGATGGCATCGACTCCCAGTTCCTTTAAGTAGTCCATCTTACTGGTGACCCCATTGATGTCACCCAGGCCTGAGCCTGTAGAGTCCTTAAAGCTGCGGGGGTAAATCTGGTAGATCACCGCTTGTTTCCACCAGAGGTCAGCTCTAGTAAAAGCGTTTTTATTATTAGTGTTATTTTCTTGCATAACTTCAGTATCCTCACTGATCAATTAGTTGCTGTATTACATCATTGTGCCTTATAATCCCGTGCATTCTTCGAAGGGGATTATTGCTTCCTAAGAATAATAGCGCTTGCATTAAAAAGTCAAATTATGAGTGTGCTTCTAGGATTTGCTCCGATATACTGTGAGAGGGATGTACTGTCCTTGCTGGAAAGGTTATGAAATGTCTAGGGTCACCTTGCACGATGTCGCTGTTGAGGCAGGTGTCTCAGATTCCACAGTTTCGCGTGCTCTTCGTGGTCTGGATAAGGTGGACGGTCGGACCCGTGCGAGGGTGCAGGATGCGGCTAGGCGTCTGCGGTTCTCCTTTGCCAGGAATGCTTCATCGTTGGCAAGCGGTAAAACCATGAGGGTTTCGATTGTTTTTGCAAATGCCCTCAATACATGGTTTGACTCATCTGTGCTCCAAGGAGCTTACGATGTCCTAGTCCGCAACAAGTACGATGTTGTTCCCAACACAGTGCGTACCCACGAACAGCTCAATACCTTTTTTGAGCGTCTTCCCGCAGACGGAAACGTGGACGCCATCATAGTTACTTCTATTAACCTAGGACAAGTGGAATCCGAAATCCTTGGTCAGTTGACCATACCCACGGTCGGGCTTGATTCGGGCAACCTGACGGGATTTGATGCCTCCGTTCTCTTGGATGACAAACGTGCTATGCGGGAGGCAGTCGGGCTCCTGAAGCAGCTTGGGCATCGACGCATCGCTTTTGTGGAGCAGCCGGCTCCGGGAGATTTTCATTTTACTTCTCAGTTACGGGCTGATGATTTCATGGAGGCTGCTCATCAGCAGGGTTTTGTTGGCGAAGATGCTCAGCGTTTCGATATGGGTAAATTCAGTGACTACTACACACAGGATGTGGCTGTTTCCTCTGCGGTGGCTCGTCTGTTGGCTGCAGAGGCTCGCCCGACAGCCATATGTGTGGAGTCAGATGACTTCGCCATCAGCCTAGTTGCCGAATTGCGGCACTTCGGGATACGCATTCCCGAGGAAATGTCGGTGATCGGCTTCGACGACACCAACGTGGCTTCTGCTGTGAACTTAACAACGATCCATCAGAATCCAATAGAGATGTCTAGAGACGCAGCTACTAAGGCCTTGATATTAATGCGTGGAGAGCATCTCCAGGAACCCCATTCATTAATGACTCCCGCCTTGGTCCTACGGGGGACCACGGCACGCGCACCACAGCAATAAGACCCGGATGTGGTGGGGATGGCCAGGAAGATGCAGAATGCTTGGTGGGGAAGTCGTTAGAGCCCGACTCAGAAGCGCGTATCGTCCGACAACCTGAATTAATATGACTCTCGCCGACCGAGGGCTCGTACTAGGACACGTGTCCTTTGTAGAATCAAGTCTATGGCCTCCGAAGATTGTGATCAGTGCGCTTCTCGTATGTCGCCCTGCGAAAGGTTATTCTATGAGTTTTGGTTGTGGAAACTTCGTATTCCTCACTCGTACTGACGCAAACATGGAGACTTGCAGCAATCAACGGGAGGAGGCCTAATATGAACTGGCAACGTTGGCGCTCCCTCCTGGCCCTTCTGGTCGGCAAGGCGGTGCGTCTCGTTTCGCGTCTGTCCCATCACGGCGGTTCGGCCCTACCTGGCAAGGTGGTGGAGCGGATCGACCCGGGCTTCCTGGCCAGGACCCTGTCGGGGCTGCCCCGTGGTGTGGTCCTGGTCTCGGGGACCAACGGCAAGACCACCACCACCCGAATGGTCGCCTCCATGCTGGAATCCCTGGGCCTCAAGGTCTTCACCAATCCGACCGGGTCCAACTTCACCCGTGGCGTGGTCTCGGCCTTGGTTTCCACTCTGGGGCTCTCCGGCCGGCTGCATGCCGATATTGCCGTCCTGGAGTTGGACGAGGCCTATGCGGTCCACTTTGTGCGGCAGGTCAAGCCCCGCTATGCCCTCCTGCTCAATGTCATGCGTGACCAGCTGGACCGGTTTGGGGAAATCGATACTACTGCCCGGCTGCTGGGTCAGGTGGCCCAGGCCACCACGGGCACGGTGGTCCTCAACCGTGAGGATCCGCGCATCGCCAGGTTGGCCGCCCAGACGCCGGCCCGGACCGGCGTGGCCTACTTCGGTCTGTCAGATGACCTGCTGACCTATTTCCCCACTGATGACGACATGCATGCCTCGGACCGGGACGCCGATGGTGCCGGTGCGGCCAGCACCTCCCGCCCGGTCCGCCCCGGTCACCGGTTGCCAGCCGAGGTGACCCTGGAAAGGGTCATGGACCACCGGGCCGCCTTCCGCCTCGACGGGCGGCTTCTGGAGACCGACCTGCGTCTGGAGGGCGTCTACAACCTCTACAATGCGGCCGCCGCCCTGGCGTTGGTGAGGGTCGTTCTGGAGGACAGGGAGCCTGATGATGCAGCACTCATGGATGCCCTGTCCAAGGTCACGCCCGCCTTCGGCCGCGGGGAGGTCATCACCTACCAGGGCGCGCCGGTTGAGCTGGTCCTGGTCAAGAACCCCATGGGCTTCCGTTTGGCCCTGTCCTCCTTCGACCCTGCCGGGCAGGACACCATGATCGCCATCCGCGACGAGTATGCGGACGGGCGTGACATGAGCTGGCTCTGGGATGTGGACTTCACCTCGCTCAGGGATACCGGTGTGGCCATGGTCTCCGGCACCCGGGCCTACGACATGGCCCTGCGCCTGGCCTATGACCAGGTGCCCACGGATGCGATCGAGACCGACCTGGATCGGGCGCTGACAGCCTTCCTTGAGGTGCACCCAGGGCGACCCAAGCGGATCTACTGCACTTACACGTCAATGCTCCGGCTCCGGTCCGCCCTCGGCAGGATCACGAGCGTGGACGATGCCGGGGTGGGCGCATGAGCGAGCGAGCCAAAAGGAGCGCAGGAATGCCGCAGCCGCAGGATAAGACCAAGGCCGTGGGAGACCATCCGCCACTGCAGATCCTCTCCCTCTACCACCGTGACATGAACATCTACGGGGATTCAGGGAACATACTCAGCGTGACCCGCAGGGCCGAGCTGTACGGGTTCCGCCCCATGGTCCGCTATTACGATCCCGGTGATGCCTGGCCGGAGCGGATCGATATGATTCTGGGTGGCGGTGGCCAGGACCATGGCCAGGAACGGATCATCGACGATCTGCGGGAGCGGGGCGGGCTTCTACATGATCTGGCCGACCAGGATGTGCCCATGCTGATGATCTGCGGGCTCTATCAGCTCTTCGGCCATTATTTCGAGACCTCCGACCATGAGCGCCTGGAGGGGGTCGGCATCCTTGACGTGCATACCGTTGCCAAGCCCGAGCGGATGATAGGCAACCTGGTGGAGCAGGCAGAGGACTTCGGCAGGGTGGTCGGCTACGAGAACCATTCGGGCCTGACCTACCTGGGGGAGGGGGCCCGTCCCCTGGGCATGGTGACCGAGGATGGCCGCGGCAACAACGGCAAGGACCACACCGAGGGGGCCCGATGGAAGAAGGTCATCGGCACCTATATGCACGGGTCGCTGCTGCCGAAGAACCCGGCCATCACGGACTTCCTTATCGAGGGGGCGGCCGAAAGGCGGTACGGCCAGGGCACCTTCGCCCAGATGAAGACTGCCATGGATCAGAGGAGTCGGAGCGAGCTGGAGCGGCTGGACTCCCTGGCAGATCAGGCCAGCCGTATCGCAGCCTCCAGGCCCAGATGAAGGGGAGCCTGCGGTTCTCTGCGGGTCCTGCGCAGATTCTGATCAGCGGTCGGAGGGCAGTGTCAAGGAGACAGGGCGTTGCGGTCCCTCTTGCCATGGTGTCGAATCGGATCGGTTAATGATAACCAGCTAGACTGTAAAGAGAGACGGCCGCTCGTCTCTTGGCGGTCAAAAGAGCCCGGTACTTCAAGGGCGTATGAATGCTGGGAGGCATATCATGTCGGATTTGCATATCGGTGACGGATTGCACAAGGTGCTTCTGGCTGGCATCGGAGCCTTGGCCACAGGCGTGGAGAAGGGCCAGGAGGTCATTGACAACCTGGTCAAGAAGGGCGAACTGACGGTCGAGCAGGGCAAGATTCTCAACACTGAGCTCAAGCGGAACAGACAGAACCCTCCTGCTCCTGCTCCTGCTGACAGCGCGCCTGCACCAGCTGCTGGCGCGCCCAGGCCTGCGACTCATGTTGCTCCTGATCCCCGCCGTCCCGACCACGAGCCCCTGGCGCCAATGCCGAATCGTCGGTCCGGGTCCATCCCTATCACATCCAATGATCCCATTGTGGGTCAGCAGGGCTGAAGGCGGTCGATTACTGTCAGCGTCGGTCGTCTGCGCCGGAATGTCTGCCGCTGGTCGGCCATGCGGATAAAGGACGCAGGTGAGTGGTGAGTATGGATGCCATGAACGGGCATGATGCCCCTGTGCAGACCATCGGCCTCTTCGGGGTCGGTACGGGAGAGCGGCAGGGGGCGGCAGGAAGGATCCGGCACAGGCGTGGCAGGGCCCGTCGACTGGCCGAGATGATCCGCATCGCCAACCGGTTCGACATCATCCACGGTCTGACCCCGGTCACCATGCGCCGATTGTTCGAAGCGCTCGGACCCACTTTCGTCAAGGTGGGCCAGATTCTCTCCATGCGTTCGGAGATCCTGCCGGAGGCCTTTTGCCGTGAGCTCTCCAAGTTGCGCGCCGACGCGGATCCCATCCCGTATTCCGTGGTGACCAGCACCCTGGCCGCCGAGTACGGCCGTCCGCTCGACCAGATCTTCTCCTCCATAGACCCTGTTCCCTTGGGGTCGGCTTCCCTGGCGCAGGTGCATCGGGCCCGCCTGGTCAGCGGTGAGGGCGTGGCTGTCAAGGTCCAACGCCCAGGGATTCAAGAGACCATGGCCCAGGACATCGACATTCTGCGCAGCATGGTCAAGTGGGCCTCCCGGTTCGTCCGCAGCACCCAGGTGATCGACATCCGCGGGGTTGTCGAGGAGCTCTGGGAGACCTTCCAGTCCGAGGTCGACTTCCAGCAGGAGGCCGCCAATCTGGCTGAATTCAAGGATTTCTGCGACTCATACGCCTACATCGACTGCCCGAAGCCCTATCCCGAACTGTGCACCAGGCATGTGGTGGTGATGGAGTACATCGACGGGATATCCCTCTCACGGCCTGCCCAACTGGTGGCTCAGGGCTATGACCTGAAGGAGATAGGCACCAAGCTGGTCGACAACTATGCCACCCAGATCATGGACCGGGGCTTCTTCCACGCCGATCCGCACCCCGGCAACATCATCATCCGCGATGGCTGCATAGTGCTGATAGACCTTGGCATGGTCGGCCGCCTGGACAAGGTGACCAAATCGGCCTTGAAGGACATGATTTTTGCAGTAGGCCGCGAGGATTCACCGGCCCTGGCCCAGGGGCTGCTCCGCTTCGCCGGTACGGGAGAGGCCAGGGCCGAGGACTACCCCTACCTTCTGGCTGATCTGGATGCGGTCGTCCAGCGGTTCGGCAAGCTGGATCTGGCAGATCTGGACATCGCCGAATATGTCAATGCCGTTATGAAGCTGGCCGCCCGGCATGGCATCAAGGTGCCGGGGTCGGTCACCATGGTGGCGCGGTGCCTGGTCACCCTTGAAGGACTCTTGGACGAGTTCCTGCCCGAGGCCAACATCGTGCAGATCATCACCGATCATGTCGCCTATAGCCAGGGCACGGGATCCATCCTCAAGGAGGAGACCCGGAAGCTGGGCGTCCAAGGCGACTTGGCCCTGCATGGGCTTTTGGGCGCCCTGGCTGAGTCCCGGACCGCAACCAAGATGCTGACCCGTGGCCAGCTGCGTGCCAATGTGCAGCTGGTTGGCTCCGAGGAACCCCTGCAGCAGCTGTCCGACATGGTCAACAGGCTGACCATGGCCCTGATCGTCGTCGGCCTCTATGTGGGCTCCTCAATCGTCTACTTCGCCCGCATCAAGCCGGTGGTCTTCGGTATCCCGGTGGTCAGCATGCTGGGATACGTGGTGGCCTTCATCCTTTCGGTCTGGATAGTCCTGGATATCCTGATCAAACATCGGGCCCTCAAGCGTCGGCGACGCAACGGCGAAGCCTAGGCTGAGAGCCCGCCCATACTGGACAGATACAGATACTGTCTGATGCTGAATCAGCCGGCGAAGTCCTCCACGGTTTCAGGATCCTCGTGGTTCATGAAGGCGGATTTGCCGGTGTCCATGGCCCGCAGCCGGCCCATCTCCTGGTCGCTGAGCCGGAAGTCCCAGATGTCGAGGTTCTCGCGCATGCGCTCGCGGTGGGTGGTCTTGGGGATGACGATGACCCCGTCCTGGACCAGGAAGCGTAGGGCCACCTGGGCTGCGGTCCGGCCGTGCGCCTGCCCGATCTCAGTCAGGGTCGGGTTGGTGAACATGCCCTGGCGGCCCTCGGCGAAGGGTCCCCAGGATTCGATTCGGGTGCCGTACTTGTCCATGTAGGTGCGTTCCTGGGGGCGCTGGTGGAAGATGTGGGTCTCCAGCTGGTTGACGGCCGGGACGATTCTGTTGAACTTGACCAGGTCCACATAGCGGTCGGCATAGAAGTTCGAGACGCCGATGGCCCGCAGGACACCCTGGTCATAGAGGTCCTCAAGGGCATGCCAGGCTGCGTAGTAGTCGTTGAAGGGCTGGTGGAGGAGGACCAGGTCCAGGTGGTCCGTGCCCAGCTTCTTCATGGACTCCTCGACCGAGGCCTTGGTCTTGTCGTATCCGTAGTTGGTGATCCAGACCTTGGTGGTCAGGAAGACCTGGTCGCGGTCGAGGCCGCTCTGGGCCAGGGCATCTCCGACGGCCTGCTCGTTTCCATAGGCCTGGGCCGTGTCGATGGCCCGGTACCCGGTCTCCAAGGCATCCAGAACCGAGCGGCGGCACTCGTCCAGGTCGGCGATCTGGTAGACGCCGAAGCCTTCCATGGGCATGAGGACGCCGTTGTTGAGCTTAACGGACGGGACGGAGGCGGATAAATCATTCTGCATGGTACTGCGCTTCTTTCTTGGCAGATTGCTCGACGGAGTTGGCTAAAGGCGGGAGCGTGCCTCTCTGATCTGCTTGTTCAAGGATAGGGCCTTGAAGCAGCTTGAAGTCAAGCCGGCAAAGCGCGTCCGGCCTCCTGCGATGCTAGCGTGGGTAGTGGAGTAGCTGATGGCTGGAGGCGATGATGGGGTCCAAAGCACGATTGGCCGGCAAGGTCGCACTGGGTCTGGGATTCGGGTTTTTGGGGGCCTGGTGCTGGGCCCTGGCTCCTGGCCTTTCGGTGGTTGCGGGCCGAAGAAAGCCTGTGGGCCTGTCGCTGCATCCATATGCCCATAGGGGTCTGCATGATGCTGGCTCGGGGATGGAGACGACCAATCCCAATCCTGGCCAGTCCGCCTACCTGCACCGTATTCATGATTGCCTGAAGGTTGCGTCCGGTAAATCCTTGGGCAGGCATGCCTCGGCTCCGGCCAACCCGCGTCGGGTAGTGGCGCCCGAAAATTCGCTGGCTGCCTTCGAAGCGGCCTGTAGGGCCGGCTACGGGATTGAGTTGGACGTCCATCTCAGCCGTGATGGCCAGGTGGTGGTCATCCACGATGGAGATCTGCGGCGGGTGGCTGGCGTCAATAGAGCAGTAGCGGACCTGACCTACGATCAGCTGCGGAGGATTCCCCTGTGCCCAAGCCCTGCTCAGGCTCTTGAGTCCGTGGAAGGGATTTCTGGCTCTGCCGACCACGATGGCGGTCCCGAAATAGAAGGCGAGGACCGGGACCTCAACGATTCCGAGGTGCAGCATGTGCCTCTTCTGTCCGAGATACTCGCTCTGGTGGATGGCCGGGTGCCCCTGGTTGTCGAGATCAAGATGGACCGAGGCTTGGATCGGGAGCTTATGCATCGGACCGATGCCCTCCTGTCCAGGTACCAGGGCCCCTATGTGATTGAATCATTCAACGTCCTGGCCCTTGCCTGGTATCGGATTCACCACCCAGGTGTCACTAGGGGACAACTGGTCGCCCCTTACCACGGCCGGGTGGACACCTGTTCCTCGGCTGTGCGCTGGATGGCCGGGTCCCTCCTCTTCAATTGGCTGGGGCGGCCGGACTTTGTGGCCTGCGAGTGGCACAGTGGGCATTCGCTGCCCATGCGTCTCTATCGGTTCCTGGGTGGAACGCCCATCGCCTGGACGGTTCGTTCCGAGCGTGCGGAAAAGGCGGCCAGCCCGGACTTCGACGGGATCATCTTCGAGTCGTATCTGCCCGAGAGCTGAACCAGCTATACAGCCCGGAGGCTGCAGCGGCCAGGCCTATCGCCCAGAGTGCCATGGTCAGGAAGTAGCCGTAGGGGAGAGGCACAACGCTCATGTCTATCTGGCCGGACAACTGGTGGAAGATGACGGCAAGCACCCCCGCCATGGCCAGGGCTGAAAGAAGGATGGCCGAAAGGGCATCGATTACTGACTCCCAAATCGAGGAGCAGACTAATGTTCCACGTGAAACACCGGCAGCCTGCATTCTCCGATTCTCCTGGCGACGTTCATTGACTGCGATGGCGCATGCCTGGATCAGGAATATGGCCGTTAGGACGATGGCCCCGTTCGCTATCTGGGGCATGGCCCGTTGCACCTTCTGTGACCTTTGGATGTTGGAACGAATGTACTCCTTCTTGGTGCAGGCCTTGATGCCCTTCCTGTCCCATGAAGCATTGAGTTGACTGATCAGATTGCCTGTCCGAACTCCTGGGGCGGTCCTGGCCAGGGTGGTCGATCCACTGTTGTCGGGCGCCAGTTGCGACAGGTCTGCATCCGTCATCAGGTATTCGCCCGTCTGCCCTGTCGGGGTCATATCGACTACGGCGGTGGTGGTCAGCGTATGGCCTTTGTCGTACCTGTCGATCAGAGTCAGCTTGCGACCAATAGGGTTTTTCTCCTGGGTGCGGCCACTTGCAATAACGGCGATCTTGCCCGGCCCCAGGTCAGCAGCGGAGCCCTTGATGAAGATTGGGCTAATTGTATTGACGCTCTTGCCTGCTTTGTTGACGTGCATAGCCATGACGGAAGGTTCGTCATTGCCGCCATTATCTTCCTTGTCCGCAGTTGTCCAGGATCCCTCGCTATAGGTGACTGCGGATTCGATGTCTGCAATGGACCGAAGTCGGCGATCCAGGTCTCTTGGATCATTGGTCTCTGCGTTGATCATGGTTTCGGCAGCGATCGGCTTATACCGGCTTATGGCTTCTTGTGCCCAGCCGGATCGTCCCAGGGCTATAAATCCGGTTACGATGACCAGCATCAGTATGATCGGCACTGCTACGGCGGTGGAGCTCCGGGTTTTCTTCCGCGCCCTTTGCCGCGCCAGGAGACCGGCGCCTCGGAAGGCCAGTTGGAAGGGGATGCCGATCAGGTTGGCACAGGCCGGAACTAGGACAGGGGCCAGGGCGCCGATGATGACGAGCAGACAGCCGGTCGAGGCCATGATCTGGATTTCAATGTCCATGCCCTTGAAGCGATGATAGACCATGGCCAGTCCTCCAGCCAGGCCGGCCAGGGCGATTATCAGGCGAAGAGGACCGATTGACTTGGTCCCTGACCGATTTCCCGAGTCCTGCAGGGCCTCGATGGGAGAGATCGCGGTAATCCTCCTGGCAGCGAACCAGGTTCCCAAGAGGCCTGCCAGGAGTATCCCTACGAAAGTGAAGAAAATTCCCGTGGGGTGGGGATGCGCGGTCATTTCCAGCGCTTCAAAGCCTGAGTTGATTAGGGACTTGGCGAATGCGGGCACCAGCAGGCATCCCGCCAAACTGCCCAAGAGGGCGGCCAAACCTACCGGAATCATGAATTCCAGTAGGGAGATGAATCTCACGGTCCTGGGAGAGGCGCCTGAAAGCCGCATCATGGCATACTCGCGACGACGGCGCTCGATCAGGAACCCCACAGAAGTGATGACCAGGAAGATGGAGACGAACCCGCATATGCAGGCGTACCCTATGGATATCTGTGAAGCGCCGTCTTGGAAGGACAGGGTCATAGCGCGGTCGTAGGAATTCATCGCGCGTGTATCCGGCATTCCGTCGCCCTTCCGAGCGGCAATGGCTACCTGGACCCAGGCGCTGGTAAGGACCGAAGCGGCCATGACCGCCAGGACCATGACCGTGTAGGAGGACCGATGTTCATGCAGAAAGGATCGCACCAGGGAGGCCAGGCCAGGAGTGCGTACCTTGGTCCGACCTGCGGTTTGCGAGCCGCCCCCACCCATCGGTCCTGAGGTCCCGGCTCCTGTGATTGATCTACCTAGGGAAAGGGAATTGCCCTCCATGGTGTGCTCCTTTCTCGCCCTTGAATGCTGCTGCTGTTCTTATTGCAACACCGGGAGATAGCTCTTTCAGGGTGTTTTCAGGGTCAGACCAGGGAAGAACCAGGGTGGCGATCAGCGATTAAGCGCTTGGCGGGGGGAATGGCTACTCTGCCAAGTGCCATCAGCAGGGACTGCCATAGAAGGCGAATGAAAAAGGACCCGAACTGCGCATAGTTCGGATCCTCGACAGATTTGGGGTCTGTGCCCCTGTCAATTTATTGGCTCAGTCGATGACGCCGTAAAGGCGGTCGCCGGCATCGCCCAGGCCAGGCACGATGTAGGCGTGCTCGTTCAGCTTCTGATCGACTGCGCAGACCACCACCTTGAGGTTGATGGAGGGGTCCATCTCCTCCTTGAGGCGGTTCAGGCCCTCGGGAGCGGCCAGAATGTTGATGGAGGTCACGTCCTTGGCGCCGCGCTCGGCAAGGTAATTGGTGGCGGCGATCAGGGTGCCGCCGGTGGCCAGCATGGGATCCAGCAGGAAGCACTGACGTCCGGAGAGGTCCTCTGGCAGACGGTTGGCGTAGGTGATGATGTCCAGAGTGTTCTCGTCGCGCTTGAGACCGAGGAATCCGACCTCGGCGGTGGGCAGCAGCCGGGTCATGCCGTCAAGCATGCCCAGTCCGGCGCGCAGGATGGGAACCACCATGGGGCGGGGGGAGCAGAGCTTCTTGCCCACCATGGGTGCGACCGGGGTCTCGATGGGGTGATCCTCGATGTCCAGATTGCGGGTGGCCTCGTAAGCCTCAAGCATGACCAGTTCGCTGATCAGCTCACGGAAGGTGTTGGAAGGGGTGTTTTTGTCCCGCAGTACGGTCAGCTTGTGCTCGATCAGCGGGTGTTCCAGTACGTGAAGTTCCATACCTCTCAGCGTAGCTCAGCGGGTCGGCTTCTGGTAGCGCCCGGCAAGCCATGCTGCCTTCGATTTGGGAGTGGAAATGAAAACGCCGAACCATGCAAGCGCCTGTCGGCGCAAACGCCGCTCGCAGCGGCAACAAACGGAGCCCGGGGCTTAGCCATGGTCCGACGCAGTCCCCATTGTAGGGCATGCCGGGGTCTGATCTGTGCTCACGACGCGCTTACGCTTCCGGCTTGAAAGGGTGGCGGATCCTACTCCAGCCGTCCCCGCCGCCAGAGTGAAGCGCCTCTCATGAAGTCTCGGGCCGTCTGGTTGAGGGAGTTGGCGGTGCGCTGTGCCGCGTCGACCTCCTTGGCCTCCTGACCGTCCAGCTGTCTGCTCTGGGCGTCCCGGATGGTGGTCTTGATGCCGCGGGCGATAACGTCGCAGAATGCTCCGGCCCGTTCCAGAGCTATGGCGAAGTCACCGGTGAAAGCTCCTGAGAGGATGGAATCGGCGGTTCGGATGATGTCGTCGGCCTCCGGGGCCTGATCGACACCGGCGATGGCTGATGCAGCAGTGTCGGTGGGCTCGCCCAGCCGCCATAGACGACTTATTCCATCAGCGTCCTTACGCATCCAGCTGCGAAGCATGTAGAGCCGCCAAAGGATGCCCGGCAGAGAGTCGGGGTCACTGTCGCTCCAGAGCTCGGCCACTATATCCACGCCTTCGCGGTCTACCAGGGTCAGGACTCGTTTGACGATGGCGGGGTCGGCACTGTGGTGGACCCGGTCCAGCAGGGAGGCTGCTGATACATGGCTCATCTCGCTGATCTGCTGTGGATCCATACCTCCGGAGAGCTGGTCGGCGATGGCTGGATCCAGCTGGCCAGGGCGTGAGGGCCGGGATGCTCCTGTGCCAGAGGCCACGAATCCCGTACGGGAGGAGCGGATTGAGGATGAGCCGATTCTGGAGTTGCTGTCAGTAGACAATGGGAGTCACCTTCTGTATGTCGATGATGGTCGGATGGTTGGGGTCGCCGGTCAAACTGAGGACGACCGCGTTGCCGGTGGGCATGAAAGGAGAATCATCAGGCAGCCGTTTGGACAGCGATCCGCTGGAGCACAGCCCGCGTAGCTTTTCAAAGATACCTCCCAGGACCGGGCGATGCATGCAGATCATGATGGTTCTGTTGCCTGTCAGCAGGTCGGCCATCTGCCTGTCCAGCCAGCTGTGGGCCTGTTCGGGGCGTCGGTGGTAGGAAGACTCCGTCAGGCAGGCTACCATCTCCATGGGCAGGCCTACCTCATCGGCGTAGGGTCGCAATGTCTGCACACAGCGGATCCAGGGGGAGGACAGGAGGCGGTCGGGCGCGAAGCAGGCTAGCTCCCGAGCCAGGGCGTAAGAGGTGCCGGCACCCCTGGGGGTCAGAGGACGATTCGCGTCCTTACCTGTCCACTCCTTTCGGGCCACTGCCTTGCCGTGGCGGACGATGATCAACTGACGAGCCCGGACGCCGCCCTGCTCCACCCGATCCACGAAGGCATCCAGTATGGTTCTGTCGCTGGGGTGGGTCAAAAGTTTGCGGGCTTCGGAGGCTCCGACCCATCGTATCTGGTCGACTTCCCTGGAATCTGGCCGGTGGATGGGCCCCAGCAGTGCGCTCTGACCGGCGGCGTGTTCCGAGTCGGTCAGCGTGGCCATCCAGTAACAGATATGTTTGAGCCTGCCGCCCTTGCCGCCCCGGCGTCGGCCCTCGTTGTTCAGGGGATATTCGGCATCTCCCAGGTATGGCCCCAGCCGGACAAGACAGCCTGTCTCCTCGCCCACCTCGCGCACGGCCGCCCGCATGTGGGTCTCACGGTTTTCCAGCTTGCCCTTTGGCCAGCTCCAGTCGTCGTACTTGGGACGATGTACCAAACAGAGCTCCAGGTCATCGAGGTCGGAGCGTGGGTCGGCTCCTGGGGCTGCCCGGCCGTCGTCGCTGAATTTCATCCATCCCTGGAAGCTAGTGCGCCACCGGTAGAGGATGGCTCCGGCGGCCTCGACCGTCCTGCTCATGGCCGAATGCCATCCCGATCGTCCGCCTCGGCAGCGGACTCGCCGGCCTGGAGGCACATCATCATCGCCTGGCCCTGGGGGTTCGGGCGTGACGATCGATCAGATACTCCTGAGAGTCGACCAAAGGCTTGCCCTGGTCATCGCGGCTGTGGCGCACGTAGGTGCCGTCGGGCTGCATGTGCCAGGAGCTGGTGGTGTCGGCCATCTGCAGATCCACGTAGTCGATCAGTCCCTGCACCTGCTCGGGCGCGGTGATGCGGACCAGTGCTTCCACACGGCGATCCAGGTTGCGGTGCATCAGGTCGGCAGAACCTATCCAGACCTCCGGTCCGGCCAGGGGGCCCTCACCGATCTGGGGGCCCTGGGAGTTGGCAAAGGCGAAGATGCGGCTGTGCTCCAGGAACCGTCCCAGGATGGAGTGGACTCGAATATTCTCGCTCAGCCCGGGCACACCTGGCTTCAGGGCGCAGATACCGCGCTCCACGATATCGATGCGGACCCCGGCCTGGCTGGCCCGGTAGAGGGCATCAATGATTTTTTCATCCACCAAGGAGTTGACCTTGATTCGTATCCACGCAGGCTTGCCATTCAAGGCGGTCTCTTCCTCGCGGGCGATCCGTTGCAGAAGTCCGGAGCGGACCGTGCGTGGGGCTACCAGCAGGCGGTGGAAGGAGGACTTAGGCGCATAACCTGACAGCTGATTGAAGAGCCTGGTCAGGTCTTGTCCCACTACTGGATCGCAGGTGAGCAGACCCAGGTCGGTATACTGGCGGGCGGTCTTGGGGGTGTAGTTGCCTGTGCCTACGTGGCAGTACCGACGCAGGCCGTCCTGCTCCTGACGGACCACCAGGGAGAGTTTGCAGTGGGTCTTGAGCCCTACGATTCCGTAGACCACATGGACGCCAGCCCGTTCCAGCTGACGAGCCCAGGCGATATTAGCCTCCTCATCGAACCGGGCCTTGATCTCGACCAGGGCCAGGACCTGCTTGCCGGCGTGTGCGGCATCCACCAGGGCATTGATGATGGGCGAGTTGCCTGAGGTTCGGTAGAGGGTTTGTTTGATGGCCAGCACTCGCGGATCGGCCGCCGCCTGTTCCAGAAAGGCCTGAACCGAGGTGGAGAAGGAGTCATAGGGGTGGTGAAGGAGGATGTCATGCTCGCGTATGGCGGCGAAGATGTCCTGAGCCTGGCTGGATTCCACCTCGGCTATCTGTCGATTGGTGGTGGGAATGAAGGGGCGGAACTTGAGGTCGGCCCGGTCGATGGACTGCAGCTCGAACAGGACCGTGCAGTCCAGGGGAGCAGGCAGCCGATAGACCTCCTCCTGGTTGACTCGCAGCTTGCTGGCCAACAGCTGGGAAAGGAAGGGAGAAGCGGAGTCGGAAATCTCCAGGCGGATGGGCGGTCCGAACCGCCGCTGCAGCAGCTCCTTCTCCATGGCGTTGAGCAGATTTTCGGCATCGTCCTCCTCGACGTCAATATCCTCGTTGCGGGTGACGCGGAAGGAGCGGGCCTCCTTGATGATCATGCCTGGGAACAGGTATTCCAGGTGGGCGATGATCAGGTTCTCCATGGTGATGAACCCGTAGCGCTCCTCCCGACCCTCCTCGTCGGTCAGATCATCCACAGGAACCAGACGGGAAAGATTGTCGGGAATCTTAACGCGGGCGAAGTGGGTCTTGCCCGAGGTTGGGTTCTCTACTAGGACCGCAAGGTTCAGGGAGTTGCCTGAGATATAGGGGAAGGGATGGGCCGGGTCAACGGCCAGTGGTGTCAGGACTGGAAAGACCTGGTTGCGGAAGAAGTTGGTGAGCCGTTCCTGCTCCTGGCTGCTCAGTTGTGTCCAGCTCAGCAGGATGATGCTTTCGGCGGCCAGATCCGGCAGGATGTGGTCGATTACATAGTGGGCATGCTCGTCCTGAAGCTTGTGGGCCTGCTCGGAGATGGCCCTCAGCTGCTGACGGGGGCTCATTCCGCTGGCTGCTGTTACAGCGATGCCGGTGTCTACGCGACGCTTCAGACCCGCCACGCGTACCATGAAGAACTCATCGAGATTGCTAGCAAAGATGGCGGCGAAATTGGCCCGCTCCAGCAGGGGTACACTCTCATCTTCGGCCAGTTCGAGCACGCGTTTGTTGAACTTGAGCCAGCTCAGCTCCCGGTCGAAATAGCGGTCCTCAGGCAAGGGCGAGACCGGGTGATCCGAGTGCTTGGATACATGCCGTGCCTGGCCGTCGGTCTCGGCAATATGCTCCGCAATCTGGCTCCGTAGCAAGGCCTTGGAGGGTGCGTCAAATTTCTGAACCATACCATAGCACTTTATTCCCAGGTGCCGTCCTCTGCAATCGTTGATAAAGCCTGTGGATAAATAGGAACGGCCCCCCGCAGGAGGCCGTTCCCGCAAGGTCGGTCCAGATGGAATCTCTGCACAACATCATCGTTGCAACGGTCAAGTCTTATACACCCGTCCAACGTATCGGTCCTAGTGGCCATACACTTTGTGGGCTTCCGTGCTCTTGAACCGTCCTTGTATAAGCTATTATGCCAGTTTTGAGGCCGATGGCAAGCCTGTCCATCGGCTGGAACGGGGGAAGGCTGCCGACTTGGTCTTTTGTGTGATCGCGTGCATTGAGGCAGGCCAAATACACCAGGTTTGGAGGAATCTGTTGCTTCCGTGTGATCATCTGTGGCATTTCATGGGCTTGGACTCAAAAACACTGCAATTTCACGCGTGTCGCGGTCTTGATGCATTTATACACAAAGAGGGCGAAGCGATGTGGAGACATGAGGTAGTCGACCACATCAGCTCCGGGGACTGGTGCTGATGCCAGAGGGCGGATGTACTGGTAGCCATGACTGGAATGAGCATAGGCAGACGGCCGAAAGTTATAAAAGACGGCATGAAAGGGTGGGAGCCTGAAAGGACTCTGCACTCCCTTAGTTCGGTCGGGTTGTCCTCGGAGCACCAACCAGGCAGGGGGGCGGGCGAGGATACTGGCATCGGCCGGAGCGACCCAGAAGCCAAATATGGGTCCGCTGTGGCCGGATTGGTCTTTCTCTCAGCTTCAGGAGGCATTGGGCTGACAACCATGACAGCTTTGATGGCCAAGCAGCTTCGGGGCATGGTCCCGTCATGCGCTCTGGTGGATCTGGACCTGGACGGCGGAGGGATGGATGTTCTGGTCGGCATCGAGGGGGCGCCTGGTATGCGGTTGGGACGAATCCGTGCTCCCCTGGGCCGGGTGGATCCTCAGGCCCTCCGTGAAGAGCTGCCGGTCTGGGATGACATCCCGTTGCTCAGCAACGATCCTTGGAGTGCTCCGTCACAGGGTTGGTGGGACGTGGATGCAGCCGTCAACGCAATGGCTGGATTTGCTGATCTCCTGCTGATCGATGCCGGTCGAGGCCGTGGTCTGGGTAATCTGCGCTCGCTGAAGGGTCTGCCTTCGTTGTTGATGGTGGATATGACCGTGCTGGGCCTTGCACGGGCGAAAGCACTGCTCCATGCTCTGAACGGCCGCAGAGGTGCGGGCGACCAAGCTCAAGACGGTCCATTGATTTCGTGTAGGCCCCCTATGGCTCTGATTGGGATGATGCCCACTCAGCACCGGGTCAGTCATGGCGTCGACCCGGAGCAGGCGGAAGAGTTTCTGGGCCGATCGGTGGACGTGGTTCTCAATCCGCAACCGAAACTGTCTGCATCCGTCATGGATGGACGTGGTCTGGAACGGGTGCCGCGTGCTTACGCCCGGGCTCTTCATCCCCTGGTGGAGCGGATCGCAGGAATGATCGTCGGCGAAAGAAGGGAAGAGCGGATCTCTTCTCGCGAATTGACTCGGTTTAAGGCTGTCCAATGATCGAGAGAAGCGGGGAAAACATCGAAGGTTCATTCCCCGATGGTGATTCCGCCCAGCCGCCCACTTTCGGGTACTTGGATGGGCTGGTGAGCGATCCCGCTGTGACTGACATCGCAGTGACCGGACAGGGCAATGTCTGGATCGACCGAGGTGCGGGCATGGAGGAGGTTCTGCTCCGGCCTGGGTTTGCAGGCCCTCGGGCAGTAAGGGACTTTGCTGTGCAGTTATGCGCTCAGCTGGGGCGTCGCCTGGACGATGCTCGACCCATGGCCGATGCTTCCAGCAGGGAGGGGATCAGGGTCCACGCCGTCCTGGCCCCGCTCGTTCCCGAAGGCGCTGCCATTTCCATCAGACTGCCCAACAGAAACCCGCCGGGTCTGGAGGAGCTGGTTGCTGGCGGGCTGTGTCCAGCCAGTTGGCTCTTTATCCTTCGGGCGCTAGTGGTCAATCGGGCGACCATTCTAGTGACTGGTGGCACGGGTGCCGGCAAGACCACACTTCTGCGGGCCTTGCTGGGCATGTGTTCACAGGAGCAGCGGCTGGTCGTCGTAGAGGAAGTCCGTGAGCTAGGCCGTATTGCAGGTCATAGGAACTTGGTTTCCCTGGCTGCCAGAGAATCCAACATTGAAGGGGCAGGGGGTGTGGGGCTAGTCGATTTGGTTAAGGCCACACTACGCATGCGGCCCGATCGGATCATCCTGGGCGAATGCCGGGGAGAGGAGATAGCGGATCTGCTGCGAGCTTTCAATTCTGGTCATCGGGGTGGCATGGCCACTCTGCATGCCGACAATGTAGAACGCGTTCCTGCCAGGTTGGCGGCCTTGGGGCTGCTGGCGGGGCTGGATCCGAAGGCCTTGGCGGCTCTAGCTCAAGGGGCATTTGACGTTGTTATCCACCTGGAACGAACCGGAGGTCATAGACATATCGCTCAGATTGGCCGACTAACGACGACCGTTGACGGTCGGCTTTTGGGGGAGGCTGTCTGTACCTGGCCGGGCCGAGGGGCAGCTACATATGGAACGGCCTGGTCGAAGTTTGCCAGGCTGTGGGGCATTGTGACCAGCGCCTCGGCGAACGCTGCGTAGTTGAGGTGGATTATGAATGGCGAGACTGCAGCCTGGTTGGCTGCGATGATAACGTCTGTTGCCTGTCTGGCTTTGTTTCCGCATAGAGGCGACGTGGCCGCAAGGCTCAAGGCCATGTCAGTCAAGCCTTTTGCACAGTCGGATCGGCCCGGCCTGGCGGTGCTGATCACTTCCCTGCTTGCCTTTGTAGACAATGGAGGCGGTCTGATAGAGGCTTTCGAGGAGGCATCCGGGCGGCAGTTCGCCACCCAGGAGGTCACGCGGGAACGTGTCATGGCCATGTTGGAGAACCGATGCCTGCCTCAGGAACGGGGGCCGACTCTGACAATTATGGCCCAGGCTCTGATGGCCTGTTATGGGCTCAGCGCCATTATGGGTTGCCGGGCTTCTGATGGGCTGCGGACCGTGGCGGTTATGCAGAGGCGGCGGGCGGCGCTGGATGAGGCCCGGGAAAAAGCCTTTGCTGTGCCCAGGGCCACGATCCGCCTCCTGTCGATCTTGCCGGTGTTGACAATCATCATGGGAGAGTTCATGGGTGCGCGACCGTTGACCTTCCTATGTCGCCCGGGCCCGGGAACCATATGTCTGATTCTTGGAGCGGCCTTCTATGTTGTTGGTCTGGTTTGGATACATCAGCTGATGAACGAGCTGGGCAGGGAGGATCTGTGGATTTGAAACCGCTGATTGCCGCTCTGTCGATCATGCTGGCCCTTCTGCTCATGGAATTCGACGGCTTTGGTGAGCGATTAGCCGATGAGCAGGTATCAACTCCGCCTTTGAGCCTGGTATTAGCCTTGCTGGGGGTCGCTGTTCGTCAGGGAGCTTCTCTGCCCAGAGCTCTGGGGGTTATTGGCGGGCTGTTGCCAGGCCCTTATGGGCTTCGGATGGTTCAAGTGGCTCACCTGCTCGAACGCGGTAACGGGTGGGATCTGTCCTGGTCGGGGGCGATCGGCGATTCTGATTACGGGCAGTCCATCCAGGTCCTGGCTGACTGTTTGGAGCCGTCCTGGCGTTTGGGATCATCGCCTCTGACGCGTATCGAGACAACCATCCGTCAACTGGATCACCATGCCCGCAGCGCGCTGGCCCAGACCACGGCGACGATCACGGTCAGGCTGCTGGTGCCGACCGGGCTGTGTATTCTGCCGGCCTTCGTGCTGATCGGAGTCATCCCTTGCATTGCGGCCTTTGCGGGTGGGATGTACTGATGATGTGGAGTTTTTGTGGGCACAGTTGTCCACAGGTTGCCGATGCAGGTCCACTCGTCCACATGCATCCGACAAGGCGACAGAGACGTGCTGGAACGGGCACAGTGAAAGGTATCGGATGCCGATTCTTTGAGGAACGGCCATTCGCCGGGGCGGGGAAGACAAGGAAAGGCAAAGGTGAGAACGATGACATATTCACAGGAGGTTGCGACGGTTTTCCATCTACAGACAAGGCAGGCAGGAGGCCAATTGGTGCCGGCTACGACATGGTCTGCTGCAAGTGCCGGATCGCAGTGGTTACAAAGAATAAGGCAGCGTTCCAGCCGGTTCATGGTGGCTTTATACGTTCGCGTCAGTCAGGCTATGGATTCTGGAGTGCGTGCCCTGCATGCGCGGCTGAGCGTGGTTCTGGCTAGGCCTGAATCCGGGGCCATCACTGCTGAATACGCCGTGATCATGGTGGCGGCCGCCACGCTGGCCGGTGTATTGCTGGCCATCGTCAAATCCCCTTCCACACGCACTTTGCTGATGGGGCTGGTGAAGAAGGCACTCAGTGCTGTCGGCTGAAAGACGGTATGAACGCAGACGAGGGTGGCGATCCGATAACGGCACGGTAACGGCCGAGTTCGCCATCGTTCTTCCTGCTGTCATGGTCCTGGCTCTCATACTGCTAACGCTGACCCAGACGATTAGGATTGGCATGGTCTGTCAGGATGCGGCCAACGCGGCTGCCAGAGACCTGATCGTCACTCGTGGCAAGAGCGATTCTCAAGAGCTGGTGTACCGGATGGCTGGGCCGCATGCCCAGGTTAGGCTGAGCCCATCAGCCGGACAGACGGCAGTCAGGGTGTCATGTCCAGTGGTTGTCGGCCCAATGGGCGTGCTGCCTGCACAGGTCCATGGCAATGCCGTGGCCATCTTGGAGGAATGAGTCATGCCCGGACATGCCAGAAAGACGCACCTGAAGCGTACCGGTTCATGGATAAGGGGTTCGGATCCGGGTTCCGGCACGGTTATGGGCATCATGCTGATGGCTCTGGTCGGCCTGGGTCTGGTTCTGGCGGCGCTTCTGGGCAATCTCATGATCTGCCGGACGCGTGCACGTACCGGTGCCGATGTTTCGGCTCTTGCTGCAGCTTCTGCCCTGGACGAAGGACAGGCTCAGCCATGTACTCTGGCCTCCCGGGTCGCCCGTCTCAACCGTGGCGTCCTGACGGATTGTCAGGTGGATGGAGGTGATGTGAGGGTCTCGGTAGGCGTAGACACCGGAGTCCCGATGATGCCCCGTTTGGTCCAGTCTGCCCGGGCAGGCCCTGAGCCCTGTGGATGAGGGAAGGAAGCGGGGCGAAAGCCATAGGAAGGTAAGCGAACGTGTCTAAAGAAATGGATAGCCTTGAATCATGGCACTAGCACTCTATCGGCGGTATCGGCCTGACACTTTTGACGGCATTATCGGTCAGAAGCAGGTCACGGTCCCTCTCACCCGAGCTCTGGATGAGAACCGGCTGACCCACGCCTACCTCTTCTCCGGCCCCAGGGGATGCGGAAAAACCAGCAGTGCCAGGATTTTCGCCCGCTGCGTCAACTGCGCCAAGGGGCCGACCAGCCATCCCTGTGGAGAATGCGACAGCTGCAGGGATCTGGCCACAGGAGGCCCTGGTTCCATCGATGTGGTGGAGATTGACGCCGCCAGCCACAATGGAGTTGACGATGCTAGGGAGCTTAGGGAGCGGGCAGGTTTCGCCCCTGTGCGTGACCGTTATAAGATCTTCATTTTGGACGAGGCTCATATGGTCACCCAGCAAGGATTCAATGCCCTGCTGAAGATCGTCGAGGAGCCGCCGGAACACGTCATGTTCATCTTCGCCACCACAGAGCCGGAGAAGGTGATCGGCACCATCCGCTCCCGGACCCACCATTACCCCTTCCGTCTGGTGCCCCAGGAAGTCATGGGGCCTTACTTGGAGGGCATTTGCGAAAAGGAGAACATCAAGGCCGAGCCTGGTGTGCTCAAGCTGGCCATGCGAGCAGGAGGCGGATCGGTGCGTGACACCCTTTCCGTGCTGGACCAGCTCATGGTAGGCGCTGACGAGCACACCATTACCTATGATGCGGCTGTAGCTCTGTTGGGGTTTACTCCTGCCGCACTGATAGCCGAAGCTGTTGATGCAATGATCGCTCACGATGGGGCTGGCCTCTACGGGGTTATTCAAAAGGTGGTCGTCGGTGGGTTTGAGCCCCAGCGCTTCGTTGAGGATCTGCTAGCCCATGTCCGCGACCTGCTGGTTCTCAAACTGGCGGGAGAGCGGGCTGAAAGCGTGCTTAGCGAGGATGCTGACGACGACCAGGTGGCCGATCTGCATCGGCAGGCGGATGCTCTGGATCTGCAGGTCCTGACCAGAATGGCTGACATCATCAATGATGCACTGGCGGGAATGAACGGAGCCACCTCCCCCAGGATGCGCTTGGAGCTGCTGGCTGCCAGGCTGCTGGCAATTGGCTGCGAGCCTATGGAGCGACCGGCCCCACGGGCGACATCCACTGCTGATGCGGCCCTGGCGCCCGCCCGCAGCGGGTTCATCGGCGCTGACAGATCGCAGCAGAACGGTCGGCCGTCCAGAGCATCCCAGTCTGGGCATGCCGACGAGGCTGATCGCTCTGAACAACCTGGCAGGGTAGGCTCGTCGTCTGCAGCAGCGCCCGTTTCCTTTGCCGGGCCGCAGAACATGGCAGGTTCGCATTCCGATTTCTCTGCTGGCGGACGGCAAGAGCGCGAAGGATGGCCCACCCATTCCGGCTCAGACTCTGCCCAATCCGAGCACAAGCAAGCACTTTCCTCGTTGACTGAGCAGCCGGCGGGGCAGGCTGGATCATCCAGTCCTTCCGGGCCTGCCCGGTCTGCGGAACTGCCTCAGTCTGCACAACCGGAGGTTACGCGAGGACAGGAAACAGAGATCCCGACCGGTACAGAGCTGGATAAGCGCTGGGATGCTCTGGTGGCTGCTCTGCCGGATGAGGTCCGCCAATATGTGGTGCGGGACCGGGTGCCTACCGTGGCCATGAAAGCAGACCCCTCCGGCCGCAAGCGACTGTCTATGACCTTCGACCGTCCACTCAGCCAGCATGCTTTCGCCATGGCCGTGGCTGCGCAGTCGGTTGACGGGGAGACCAAAGTTCCACGTATTGTCATGGTCCGCGCTCGCAAGGAGTTCGGACAGACCACTATGATCGCCCCATCGGGGACGGCTGCCAACGGCGAGACGGTAGAGTCCGTCAACAAGATGTCTCCCCAGCGTCGGGCAGAGGTCAAGAAGGAGGTGGCTCTGGCGCGGGCTGGCTTGGCCACCATGAACCTTGGAGCGGCGGTCATGCCTCATGCGGCCACGGAGCAAGGGCATGCCCCTAGAGAGATGACAGCCTCGGCTGGTCATCAGGGTGAGACCGGAGCATCGGCGTCGGACGGAAGGTCCACCTCTGGAGAAGCTGCAGGCGACGGAAACTCCGACGACGCTCACCACCCGGTCAGCGGCCCGGTCCAGTCGTTTCCGGAACCGTTGCCGGCGGCAGGCTTTGGCTCAACCGCTTCAACGGTGTTGCCGGACGATGATCCCTGGGCTCACCCCATTCCAGCGACTCATGCGCCACAAAAGACCTGGCAGTCTGGTGAGGGCAGCGACGGGTCCACTATTCAGAAAGACCATGAGTCCAAAAAAGTTGCTCTACCGGACATGAGCGATGACACGGATCCTTGGGCCCTGCCCGATTCCGGAATCACTGCCGCAGCCTCTGGCGGCCAAGGTCGCGGAGCTTCGGATCAGAGGCCTGAAGTTTCAAAGTCGGTTGATTCGTCCGGTCAGGGAAACACATTAGGTGCAGCCTCGGTTGCTGATAGCGGAACCATGGCAACTGGTATCCCAACCTCGTCAGATGCCCAGGGTGACGATCGCGGTTCAGATATCGCCGGTGACTCGGACGGGCCCGCAACGGCAAAGGTCTCTGGATCTGAGGTCAGGAGGACGCTAGCAGGCTTCGCTAGCTCGGCCTCCAGTGGTCTCGATCAGGATGGGGCTTCGTCCGCTGTAGCTGCCTCCCAGGATTTGGGGCCTTCAGTGGATCCCGAGGACGATGTCTATTCCATGGACGATGCCCGTCTCGGGGCGGATAATGCCATGAACCAGGATGAATTGACCAAAATGTTTGACGTGACCAAGGTGGAGGATTTTGCTGCTGACGACCCTCAGAATCCGATCAACGTCCAAAAGCGCCGGCAGGAACAGGCGCAGCGACAGGGAGGTGAATGATGGCTGCTACCTATGATGGAGCCATTCAAGAGCTGATTGATGCTTTTGCCCAACTGCCGGGCATTGGCCCCAAGGGGGCGCAGCGCATCGCCTTCTATATTCTGGGAGCCGATCGGCGCAGTGCTCAGGACCTGGCTGATGCCATTGTCGCCGCCAAGGAGAAGGTTCGGTTTTGCGAGATCTGCGGCAATGTTTGCGAGACCAGCCCATGTCCCATCTGCCAGGATCCACGTCGTGACCGCAGTATCATCTGCGTAGTCGAGGAGCCCAAGGACGTCATGAGCATCGAACGTACCGGCGAATACCGGGGTTTATATCATGTGCTGGGCGGGGCCATCGACCCTATGTCCAACGTCGGGCCAGGCGATCTGCGCATTCCCGAGCTCTTGAAGAGGTTGGGCACGGATCAGGTAAAAGAGGTCATGCTGGCCCTGGATCCCAACATCGAAGGCGAGGCCACCACCACCTATCTGGGACGACTGCTGGGGCCTCTGGATCTTCGGATCACCAGGCTGGCCAGCGGTCTGCCTGTCGGTAGTGATCTGGAATATGCTGACGAGATCACCCTTGGCCGGGCAATATCCGGCCGTCGCGATCTGTAAGGCACGCAGTCACTGATTCGAGGTTTCCCCCGCTGCCGTCGTTGTTTCGCATATTGGTGGAGGGGGTCTGATAGAACGGTGTCGTTCGTATAATCCATGTAATCAACATGTTGCAGATGATGGTCTAGTGGCTTAACCGTCGCGGGATGGAACAGCAGTGGCACTTATCGTTCAGAAATATGGCGGGTCCTCAGTGGCAGACTCGGACTCCATCAAGCGTGTGGCCAAGCGCATCATTGATACCAAGCGCGCTGGCAATGACATCGCAGTGGTGGTTTCCGCCATGGGGGACACCACTGACGATCTGATCGATCAGGCCATGGATGTGGACTCCAATCCTCCGGCTCGCGAGATGGACATGCTCATGACGGCGGGGGAGCGCATCTCCATGAGCCTGCTGGCCATGAGTATCCATGCGCAAGGCGAGCATGCCCATTCCTTCACCGGTTCGCAGGCGGGATTCATGACTGATGCGCGCTACGGCGCAGCCCACATCCGCCATGTCCGACCCCAGCGAGTCATGAAGGCCCTGGACCGGGGCGAAGTTGGAATTGTGGCAGGCTTCCAGGGGGTCAACTCCGACGGCGATGCTACCACCTTGGGTCGTGGCGGCTCGGACACCTCGGCTGTGGCCCTGGCTGTGGCGCTCAATGCGGATGTCTGCGAGATTTATACTGACGTGGATGGCGTTTTTACTGCCGACCCGCGCATTGTGCCCACCGCCCGAAGAATTGCCCGTATCTCATACGAGGAGATGCTGGAGATGGCGGCCGGCGGATCCAAGGTGCTGGCACTGCGCTGCGTGGAGTATGCCCAGCGCTTCCGCATGCCCATTCATGTGCGCAGTTCATTTTCCCATCGTCCTGGCACGCTGATCATGCCCGACGATGTCGATGTCGACAAGATTCCCAATCTGGAGACCGGCCAACTGCCGGACCGCCCCGCTGCACACACCGACAGGCAACGGGATATGACGGAAGGAAGGTCATGACCAACGGCGAATCCATGGGCGACTTGTTCCCGGACTTGAACGGCCCAGAGTCACCCATCATCTCAGGGGTTGCCCACGACCGCAGCGAGACCCAGGTCAGCCTGCGGGCCGTGCCGGATCGACCCGGCGTAGCCGCACAGCTCTTCACTATCCTTGCCGAGGGCGGCATCAACATAGATATGATCGTCCAGGCTGGAGCGGCCACCGGAACCGTGGACATCTCTTTCACGTTGCCGTCTGCTCAGGCAGATCAGGTGGTTCCCATGCTGGATGACTCCCGTGAGCAACTGGGGTTCCACTCGGTCGACATCAACCCTGAGGTGGGCAAGGTGACCCTGGTAGGGGTCGGCATGAAGACCCACTCGGGCATTACCGCCACCTTCTTCCGGGCCTTGAGCGACCGGCATATCAACGTGCTCATGATTTCGACCTCTGAGATTCGTATCTCCGCCCTGGTGCCCATTCAGAACTTGGACGAGGCGGTACGGGCCATCCATACGGCCTTCCATTTGGATGCCGATCAGGTCGAGGCGGTCGTTTATGGCGGCACAGGTCGCTGAGCGGAGAGGAAAGAGCAATGACTGATAAGGCTGATTTGGCGAACAATGGTCGCCGTGGCATCAATGTAGCCGTTCTGGGCGCCACCGGCCAGGTAGGCATGGTCATGCGCCGCATGCTGGACGAACGGGACTTCCCTGTAGCTGACCTGCGCTTCATGGCCTCATCCCGGTCTGCCGGCGAACAGTTGCGCTGGCGTGACAGGACTATCACGGTCGAGGATGTGGAGCAGGCCGACCTGAGCGGAATCGATCTGGCCATCTTCTCCGCCGGCGGTTCGACCTCAGGAACTTGGGCCCCACGCTTTGCCGAGGCCGGAGCCTACGTGGTCGATAACTCCTCCCATTGGCGGATGGATCCCGAGGTCCCCCTGGTGGTGTCTGAGGTCAACCCCGAAGACCTGGATCTTATACCACGACGAATCGTAGCCAATCCCAATTGCACCACCATGGCCTGCATGCCGGTGCTGAGTCCCTTGGCCAAGACGTACGGTCTGCGCCGCTTGATCGTCTCCTCCTACCAAGCTGTGTCGGGGGCTGGGCGTGCCGGTGTCCTCCAGCTGCGCGACGAGGCCAAAACAGCCGTGGAGCAGGGTGCTGATCGTTTGGTCTTCGACGGATCGGCCATTGAGTTCCCCCCGCCCACCAAGGTGGTGCGCACTATAGCCTTCAACGCCGTTCCTTTTATAGGCGACTTGGTCGATGACGGCAGCGGGGAGACCGACGAGGAGCAGAAGCTGCGCAATGAGAGTCGCAAGATTCTCCACCTGCCTAATCTGGCCGCCTCCTGCACCTGCGTGCGGGTAGGAGTCTTCACTGCCCACGGCATGAGCATCAATGCTGAGTTTGATCACGATGTCACTCCTGATCAGGCCCGCGACCTACTGTCCAAGGCCCCCGGGGTAAGTCTGGCGGAAATACCCACTCCTCTGGACGCAGCTGGCAAGGACCCCAGCTTCGTGGGCCGCATCCGCCAGGACCAGGCCGTGGAAGGCAAGAGGGGATTGTCCATGTTCGTGGCCAATGACAACCTGCGCAAGGGAGCCGCCCTCAATGCCGTGCAGATCGCCGAGCTGATCGCCCGCAAGCACTTTGCCGACAGGATCTGATTTTGCATCTGGGCTCATCGGCTCTACCAGGCCCCGTCTGCCTGATGGCCTTCATGTAGGGTCAGCCCTGCTTGGCCTCTGTTCGGCTCGAAGCTTGTGAGGCTTGTCTGCCTGCTTTTCTCTGCTGTTGATTCAGCTCAAGTATCCCCTCGGCCGTGTCGCGGTCGGTGGCCAGTGCAGAGATAAGCCCGGCCCGTAAACAGGCAAGGATGCTGGCAACTTTTTGCGGCCCCCAGGCCACGCCTATGACCAGGGGGATCCGCTTCAGGCGTTCGAACTCAATCGATATAGTGCGTTCGCACAGGCTGGTTTGGATGTGGCGACCCTGGGCATCAATGTGGTGCCCGCAAATGTGCCCCACGGCTTTGAGCTTGGTCACCTCTTTAATGAAAGCGGCATTCTCGTAGTCTTTGAAAATGTGTCCGGACCTTCCCTCCTGGACAGACCCGACTCCTACCACCGCAACGTCGGCATGTCCGCCCAGGGTCAGGGTGTCTGCGATCTGGCGTTCTTTGCGCATGGCTTCAGCCACGGGGGTTGAAGACAGGATCATGGGCACTGGCAGCGTCGAATAGCTGCCGCCCAGTCGTTGGGCCAGCATGCGGCATATCTCTGGTGAATCCGTCATGGGATTGGTTGGTGACAGGGAGCCAATCATCTGTACGACCTTGGACTTTCCCCAGTTTTGCATGGGCACTTCGCGAACCGTGTAGGCGACCGCGTTGCCATTGGAGACGGTTATCAAAGAGTCGGGCCTGGTCTGTTCCACCAGAAGAGATGCTGCGCTTCGGGGTACGGTGTCATACCCGGTGCATCCCTGTGGCGGCTCTGAGACCCGAGCGCAACGGAGGTTGAATTGTCGGATCAGCCTGGACTCCAGTTCTTCCAGCCGCTCTAAGGGATTCTCTATGGAGATCTTCACCAGTCCTCGCTCCTGGGCCTCTTTGAGCATCCGGGAGACAGAGGGGCGGGAATAGCCTGTCGCTGTGGCGATCTGGGACTGCAGCATGTGATCCTGGTAGTACATGCGGGCTATGCGAAGAAGCAGCTGAACCCGCTTGCGAGCATCCGAAGTAGTCATCATCTGTAGATCGCTGAACATATGTACATATTATCAGGCTCAGTGAAAAACCGTTTATCTACTCTGTTCGGTCTGAAAATGCGCGTTTTCAAAGGTAAAAAATGAAATCGGCATAGATCTATAACCATAGCTAGAGTACATATGTTCATCAAAGTCCTTGTTGTTCTGTAATTGCTCGCATAATCTGTCTCCTGTCAAAGGCACTGGCAGGAAGAGCCTGAAGACCGGTGCCGCGAAGTCGCAGAGCATAAACAACAAAGGAGTTCACATGGCATTCGCACGAACCATTCTGGGTGATGTTGATCCGAGCACGCTTGGTGTAGTCAACAGCCACGACCATCTGATCCGGGTTGGAGCCGGTGAGGTCTACCTGGACAAGGACCATCAACTGGATTCAGTCGAAAAGGCAGAGACCGAGGCTGGCTATTTCGCCAAGGCTTCGCTGAAGTGGAGCAAGCAGGGCGGTACCGTGGTGGATATGTGCCCCATCAACTGCGGCCGTGACATCGAGAAGCTGGCCGAGGTGGCCCGCTCGGTGGAGAACCTGCAGATCATCGGAGCCACCGGCTTCCACCGTGAGCATGTCTACCTGGAGACCCAGTCCCACTGGATCAACCGCTACAGCGTGGATCAAATCGCCGACCTGGTCATCGCCGATATCCGCGAGGGCATTGACCGCAACGATTACACCGGCCCTCTGGTAGATCGCAGCCCTTATAAGGCAGGCGTCATCAAGATCGGCACCGCTTACGGAGAGATCACACCCTTCGAACACAAGTGCATGGAGGCTGCTGCCAAGGCGGCCATCGAAACCGGCGCTCCCATCAATACGCACACCACTTATGGAACCTGTGGTCTGGAACAAGCCCAGACCCTGATCGGACTGGGGGTCCCGGCCGACCAGATCGCCATCGGCCACATCCAGCGCAACGCTGATGTCTACTACCTAGAGGAGATCCTGGACCTGGGCGTCTATCTGGAGATCGACGGCACGAACAGGATCAAGTATCAGCCCGATTCCAACAGGATGATGGAGCTCAAGGCTTTCAAGAAAGACGGCTATGAAGACCGTATCCTCCTGGGTACGGACTCCGGCAAGCGCTCCTACCAGAAGGTCTACGGCTCTGTGAGCGGCGTGGATTACAACCCGGCAGTGGACGGCCCCCGCATGATTGCCGAAGGCTTTGACCCTGACTACGTGGACAAGCTGCTCATTCGCAATGCCCACAACTTCTTCTCCTTCCGGAAGGAGGCCTGAGCACAATGGCAGCAGACAAACCCCTGGAACGTCCTCAGCTCCAGATCGCTCTGGACACATTTGACATGCCGTCGGCTCTGAGACCTCTGAACGCAGCCATCAGCCAGGTCGATGTCATCGAGTGCGGAACTGTCCTGATCATCGCCGAAGGGCTGAGAGCCGTGCGCGAGATTCGTGCCCTCTATCCCAATAAGACAATCCTGGCGGATGTCAGGATTGCTGAAGCTGGAGCGGTCATCTCCCGAGCCTGCTTCGAGGCGGGTGCCAGCTGGGTCTCGGTAGTTGCCGGGGCCAGCATGACCACGGTCGAGCAGGTGGTGAAGGTGGCCCAGGAGTTTGGCGGCGAGGTCCAGATTGAGCTTGGGGAGACCTACGATCCCGAACAGGCGCGCGAGTGGCGGCGGCTTGGAGCCACCCAGGTCATCGTCCACCGTTCTCGCGACGCTGAAGCGGCCGGCAAACTGACTTGGGGAGAAAACGACAAGGACCGTATCTGCCAGCTACATCAGATGGGCTTCAAGGTCACCGTGACCGGCGGGGTCACGGCTAAAGACCTGCCCTTCTTCCAAGGAGTTCCCGTCGGAGTGGTGATCTCGGGCCGCGGCATCGTCAAGGCTGATGACCCCCTGGCCGCCGCCACTGAACTGCGGGAGACCATTGGCAGGGTGTGGCCGCAATGAGCGGCAGCGTCACCCTGGGCATCTATGAGAAGGCCTTGAAGTCCCCCGCCGAGCCGGATGACTGGGACGAATTCATGTCCCATGTCGCCGCCGATGGGTTCACCTTCATGGATCTATCCATTGACGAAAGCGACAAGCGAATGGCCCGTCTGAACTGGACGGCTGCCCAGGCTTCCGCCTTCCGCCAGTCTGCCGACCGCCAGGGCGTCCAGGTCGGAGGGATCTGCCTGAGCTGCCACCGCAAGGTCGGCCCCGGCTCGGCCGATCCAGCTATCCGCCGTCAGGCCTATGAGATCTTCCTCAAGGCGATTGACCTGGCTCATGAGGCGGGCATTCCCCTGATCCAGGTAGCCGGTTACTACGCCTACTACGAGGACCCTGATCCCGACCAGCGCGCCAGGTATGTGGAGGTTCTGGCCAGGGCGGCTGAGTACGCGGCCCAGGCCGGTGTCATGTTGGGCATAGAGAATGTGGACGGCAATGACATCACCTCCATCACCAAGGGTCTGTCCATCTGCGATCAGATCGGGTCCTCCTGGCTGAGCATGTACCCGGATATCGGCAACCTGTACGAGCAGGAGCTGGATGCCGTGGCTGAGCTGAGGTCTGGAGTCGGCAGAATGCTGGCCATCCACGTCAAGGATGTGCTCCCGGGACAGCCGCGTCGCATCACCATGGGCGAGGGCTGTGCCGACTTTCCCACTGCTTTCGCCGAGCTGGCCCGGCAGTCCTGGTCGGGGCGGATCATGCTGGAGATGTGGAATGATGATTCAGACCAGGCCGATCAGATCGTCATGAATGCAAGGGGAAAAGTGGAAACCTGGTTGCGCGGGGCTGGCATGGAAGTGCTTGACCCCAGAGGCTGAGGTAAAGGTCGCAGCCATCACGGTTGCGACCCGGGGGTGGTTGTGCCGGTCCTCCACCCCCTTGGCATCGGCAGGGAGGCTATGATGCCAGCGGTCGTCCCTGGAGGGTCGACCCGACCGGTGCGAGTTTGAATGTGACAGGTCGTAATACGGACTGAAGCGGACGTCGTGGTCCATGCTGGGAAAGCGACCGTGTAGACAAGGAGCAAGTGATGGCAGAACATACATATGACCTTTCGACCATAGGAGAGGGGCAGATCAGGCTCACGGTCAGGAGGGGGGAGCGGCTGATGAACGCCCGGTCGATCCTGATGAATCCCGCCTGTTCAGAGGCGAATGTGGCTGGAGTTTTGGCCCAGCTTCAGCGCAGGACCCTGTGGACCTCTTCGCTGCCGGAGGGGGACTTGGGCGAATACGTTCTGAGCGAGTACAGGTCCGTGGGCGTTGATCTGAGCACCATGGTCCGCAAGCCGGCGAGCCGAATCGCCCTCTACTTCATGGAGCCGGGCGAGCCGCCGATGCCGGCCAACGTCATCTACGACCGTGAGTACACCCCCTTCAGGTCGACGGGGATTGAGGATTACGACTGGGATCGGATGCTGGACACCCGCCTGCTCTTCCTGACCGGCATCACTGCGGCCCTGACCGATACCACAGCCGGGGTGGTGACCTACGCAGCCGAGCAGGCGGAGAAGCGCGGCATCGACATTGCCCTTGACGTGAACTTCCGCAGCAAGCTCTGGACCGGTGACCAGGCCAGAAAGGTTCTGGAGCCCATTGCTCATAAGGCCCGCATTCTCTTCTGCTCCATCAAGGATGCCAAAAGCGTCTTCGGAATCGAGGGGAGTGGCGAGGAGGTATGCGAACAGCTCTATCAGCGCTTCGGCAATGAGTACATCGTTTCCACCAATCACCTGGATGGTCCTTACCTGAGAACCTCCAAAGGAATCAAGAAGTACGTCACCACCACAGTTCCGGTGGTGGACCGCCCCGGTGCCGGGGATTCCTTCGTGGCCGCCACCCTCCATGGCTTCCTCTCCGATGATGTGGAGTGCGGTGTCAGGTGGGGACAGCGGGCCGCCGAATACGCCCTGACACATATGGGCGATCTGACCCGTATCCGCGCCCAAGAACTGGATATTCCCTTGGGCGGGGATATCAATCGCTGACATCTCCTTCATGATCCAGGCCCGCCACAGCATTCTCCAAGGACGGAGAAGGCGGCCCGGACCATCCGGTCAGACCCATACCGGGGTCGGGCCACCATCATCATGATCATCCGAGAAAGAAAAGCAACCCATTATGAGTGATACACATGTCACACAGGCCGGGGACGCACTGACCGCTTACGAGCAGATAGACGCTCGTCCCCTGACCGGACATCAGAAAAGCATCATCGGCCTGGCCATAGCCGGCAACATATCCGAATTCTTCGATATGTTCCTGATTGGTTTTGTGGTCTCCCTCCTGACTTCGGCCTGGCACCTGACCGGGGTTTCCGCTGGAATCATCCTGGCCTGCTCCGGGCTGGGCACAGTCATCGGTTCCATCCTCTGGGGGCGTTTGGCTGATCGCTTCGGCCGCAAGCATGCCTTCCAGTGGTGTGTTCTCTGCTTCGTGGTCTTTACGGCCCTGTCGGTATTCCTGCCTGACGGTGCCTGGATCCTGCTGGCTATCCTGCGCATCGGCGTGGGTGTCGGCGTAGGCGGTCTTAACATCATCTCCATCCCCTACGTCCAGGAATTTGTCCCGGCCAGGCAGCGCGGCATGCTCTCCGGCCTGGCTTCGGTCTTCATTCCTATGGGACTGCTCCTGGGATCCGTCTCGCAGAGCCTGATCGGCGACAATTGGCGCGTGCTGGTGGCCCTGGGCGTTATCCCCGTCCTTCTTCTCTTCTGGTTGGCGACGGTGCCTGAGTCCCCCCGTTTCTACCAGAGCGTGGGACGTGACGATGATGCCCGCAAGGCCTTGGCGTGGGCTCTCGAGCTCCCCGTGGACCAGGTCGGCGCCCTGCCCAAGGTCGAGCAGGAGCAGAAGGCCAGCTACCGTCTGCTTTTGTCCAAGCATCTAAAGCCGCTGGTCATCATTTCGGTCGGGTCCTTCTGCTTCATTCTGGGTTCCTTCGCCATTCAATCCTGGGGTCAGACGCTGATGAAGGATGCCTTTGGCTTTTCAACGCAGATGGTGGCCTACCTGTTCATGGGCGTCTCCGTGGCCGACTGCATAGGCAGATTCGGTTCTGCCTGGCTGGCTGACATCATCGGTCGGCGCTGGACCATGTTCTCCTTCGGCATCATCGGGGCCTTGGGATGCTTCTATGCGGCCTTCTTCCACAATTCCGGCTGGCAGTTCTACATCGCCGTCCTGGTCATCATGACCTTCGCTGACGGTGTCTTCGGCATTCTCAATGCCTTCGGCGGCGAGCAGTTCCCCAACGATGTTCGCTCTACCGGACTGGGGCTGGGATACGGCATCGGCGCCACGGCCAAGATCGTAGGCCCTATATTCATGGGGCTGCTGGTGGGCGGCGACTATGTCTCCCAGCACATCAACATCGGCGTTGTCACCACGGCATTCACCTTCTTCGGTGTCTGCCTGGTCATCGGCGCTGTCATATACCTTTTTGCCCAGGAGACCAAGGGCAAGGATCTGGAAAGCCTGTGAGGATGCGCAGCATGGTCTGCACGCGCAGGTAAGCAAACCGGGCCGGCTTTTCGCAGGGAGGGTCGGCCCCATATTGGAAATGGTGGTGGTTCTTATGACGTCCTTGGCTGATTTCCCTGACGAGGTACGTGTCGAAGTAGGTCTGGTCCGTGAGCATGTTGCTGCCCTGCATGCGCAGTTGATCAAGTGGGGGCTGGTGGTGTGGACGGCGGGGAATGTCTCACAGCGTCTGCATTCAGCCGACTTGCTGGTGATCAAGCCATCCGGGGTGCGCTATGAGCAGTTGACACCGGAATCAATGGTGGTTACGGATCTTGAGGGGCATGTGGTGGACGGATCTGCCGCACCCTCCTCGGATGTGTTTTCGCATGCCTACATCTACCGGCACATGCCTGAAGTGTTTGGCGTGGTGCATACACATTCCACTTATGCGACGGCCTTTGCCGCAGTGGGCCGGCCAATTCCGTGCGTATTGACAATGATGGGTGACGAATTCGGCGGTCCAGTGCCGGTGGGTCCCTTCGCCTTGATCGGTTCGGATCAGATAGGTCGTGGGGTGGTCGAGACCCTGGCGGAGAATCCGGGCTGCCCCGCGGTGCTCATGCGCAATCATGGCCCCTTCACTGTCGGTGCGGATGCCGAAGCTGCGGTGAAGGCAGCGGCGATGACGGAGGAAGTGGCGCGTACGGTATGGGCCGCTGAGCAGATCGGTACGCCTGTGCCCCTGTCCGACGAGGATGTGGCCAGTCTGAACGACCGATACCAGCACGTGTACGGCCAGCACTGAATCTGAGTACAGTGCCTCGCCTCGGCATGCGGGTGTAGACAGTGCGGGTGCTTGTCGTAGCAGATTCGAATTAGACTGGAGGCCATGACCAGATCTTCCCAAGAAGTGAAGCGGCAACTGGATCGGATCGTGGCCTTGGGCTATCCGGATGTGGCGGACATCAGCGCCGCCGCCTTCAGAGCTTTGGCTCAGCCCCTGATCTCCGCGTTGGAGTCCACTGAGCTGGGTGAGCAGATCCTGCTCATCCCTACAAGGGAGCTGGTCTCGCCTGAGTCGCTGATCGCCCGGACCAGCATCAATCGCATGGCTGGCTTTACCACTATGCCTCCGCGCGACATTGCCAGCTTCCTGCCGCAGAACGGGTTCGAGCCGCCCGAGGGACCCTTTTACATCGTCCTGGAACCGCACACCGGGACCTGCTACACCAACCGCGAGCCGGACGTGGCCCGCAAGCTGATCGACTCAGACGACCGTCTCCCTCTGACCTTGGAGGAGGGCCTGGCCATAGCCACCCAGCATCCCGACTGGCTGGCGGTCAAGAACGGCTTCAACCTGCTGGGTTCCCACAGCGCCGATGGACGCGTGCCCAGCATCTGGATGAGCCAGAACGCCCCCCGTCTGGGCTCGGTCTGGCCCAACTCACGGCACACCTGGCTGGGCAACGCCTACTGCGAGGGCCGTCGTGGCGTCTCACTCTTCCAGTGAATCTCTTCAACTGAATCTTATGCAGTGAGCACTCTGTCAGTGCTTGCATCGTCTGGTGTTTGCAACTTGGGTAACCTTGCGAATTATGCAAGACTGTGTGCCCTCGCCTTCCTCTGCGTCGTAATGCGGACCCGGACCGCATGTCCTAGCTCTCCTCCGGTAAAATAATGGCACCCCCGGTACGGTTTCGGCCTGTCCGAGCACCCATGGCCGGGTGATATTGCGGTTTCCGACGAACGAAAGAAGGAGGAGAGATGGATCAGGATCGTGCATCCGTGTTTGATCTTGCGGCCCAGGCCGCTGCGTCCAATGGAGGGAACAACGACCTGCTGCTGCCTCCCCCCAGGTTTGTGGGTTCGCCGCAGAAGCCCAGTGCCATGCCCTACAACAAATATGTGGCCTACAACAAGCAGGTTCCCTTTGACTATCCGCAGCGTACCTGGCCGGGCAAGACCCTGAAGCGGGCGCCCCGCTGGTGTTCGGTGGATCTTCGCGACGGCAACCAGGCCCTGGTCGACCCCATGGATTCCGAGCGCAAGCTGAGATTCTGGAATCTGCTGATCTCCATGGGCTTCAAGGAGATCGAGGTGGGCTTCCCCTCGGCCTCCGAGACCGATTACGACTTCATCCGCCTTCTGATAGAGCGTGAGCTGATTCCCGACGATGTGACTATCGTGGTCCTGACCCAGGCTCGCGAACATCTGATTCGTCGCACCTATGAGGCCCTGCGTGGAGCCAAGAGGGCCGTGGTCCACTTCTATAACTCGGTCTCGGTTCTGCAGCGGGAGGTCGTCTTCCATAAGGACAAGGCCGGGATCAAGAAGCTGGCCACCGACGCGGCCGAACTCTGCCGCTCTCTGGAGGCCGATGCCGGGGGCACTGATCTTTCCTATGAGTACTCGCCCGAGTCCTTCTCCGGTGCCGAGCCAGAGTATTCCCTGGAGGTCTGCAATGCGGTCATCGATGTGATCCGGCCTACGCCTGAGCATCCCATGATCATCAACCTGCCTAACACCGTGGAGATGACCACCCCCAACGTATTCGCCGACGAAGTGGAGTACATATCCACCAACCTCAAGGACCGGGATGCGGTGGTGCTCTCCCTGCACCCCCACAACGACGAGGGTATGGCCGTGGCTGCCACCGAGCTCAGTCTGCTGGCCGGGGCTGACCGGGTGGAGGGCTGCCTGCTGGGCAATGGTGAGCGCACCGGCAACGTCGACATTTGCACGGTGGGGCTGAACCTGCTGGTCCAGGGGATCGATCCCCAACTGGACTTCTCCGACATGCCCGGCATCCGTCGGACGGTGGAGTACTGCAACCAGATCGCCGTCTCCGAGCGGCACCCCTACGTCGGCAACTTCGTCTTTACGGCCTTCTCCGGCTCCCACCAGGATGCCATCAAGAAGGGTCTGGACGCCCGGCAGCAGGCGGCCCTGCGCGCCAACGCCAACCCTGACGACTTCCTTTGGCTGGTGCCCTATCTGCCCATCGATCCCAAGGATGTGGGTGGCAACTACGAGGCCATCATCCGGGTCAACTCCCAGTCGGGCAAAGGCGGCATGGCTTACCTGCTCAAGGCCAACCATCATCTGGACCTGCCCAAGCGTCTCCAGGTGGAGTTCGAACGGCTGGTCCAGAGCTATGCCGACAGGACCAAGCGCGAGGTCAAAGATGCCGACATCTGGCGGCTCTTCAAGGACGAGTACCTGCCCGTGGAGGCTGGCGGGAGCGTGGTCGGCGGCGAGTCCATGGCGGATCAGCGCGACGAGACCCTGCGCCAGTGGGGACGCTTCAAGCTGCTGAATGTTGCAGTCACCTCCGGCGAGGACGGATCCGACACCGTTCTTGATGCCACCCTGCTGGATCGGGGGCTTGCCCCGGGCGACCCAGAGGTGAGGCGGCGTGTTCAAGGACATGGGAATGGTCCAATCGCGGCCTTCTTGAATGCGCTCAAGTCCCTGGATCAGACCGTCTCGGTCCTGGACTACGCCGAGCATGCCATGACCGCCGGCACCGATGCATTGGCGGCTTCCTATGTGGAATGCCAGGTGGGCGAACCAGCCAGGTCCCGGGTGATCTGGGGCGTGGGCATCGATTCGTCCATCTCTACCAGCTCCCTCAAGGCCATCATCTCGGCACTCAACCGCTTCCAGCGCGGCTGAAGGCTCCAGTCCTCCAGGTCCGATCCGGACGCACAGCTATGCCCGGATCGGACCTAATTGTCTGGATTGGTTTATTGCTGGGATGGTTCACCCTCGGAATTGCCCTGAGTACTGCCTTTGTCACCGCCCTCCACGGTGCCGCTGTTGCTGTCGTTCTCTGTCCCGCCTCCGGTACCAGCCCCCGAGCCGCTGCCGGATCCGGACTGCCCCTGTTCGGAGTTCTGGCGCTGGTAGCGCTGCTGGGGTGCATATGAGTATCCATATGAGTATTCGCGGTTGGGCCTGTACGAATTGCTGCTCTTCCAGGATCCGCTGCCCCAGTTGCCTTCTGGGCCACCGACCTTGCCATGGTCCTCAGCGTCTGGGAAACGCTCTATTGGACTGTTGCCCAGGGCCGACTTCATGTACTGGGTGAAGAGCTGGACCGTATAGAAGTCGTTTTGATAGCGGTCCGGAACCTTCAGGGCGCTGCCGTCCTGTCCCTGGTTCCAGATGGCGAAGGTGGTCAGAAGCGAGGGGGTGAATCCGATGAAGGAGATGGCCGTCTGGTCATTGGCCGTGCCGGTCTTGCCGGCGATGGGCCGCCCCAGGGAACGTGCGTAGGATGCAGTGCCACGCTGGACCGTGGTGGTCATGGCCTTCTGCAGCAGAGCCACCTGTTCGGCGTTGAAGACCTGATCCGACTGGATTGCAGCCGTATAGAGCTCCTGATCCTTGGCATCCTTGACCTGAGCCACCAGGTGCAGCTTGGGTCGTTGTCCCCCGTTGGCCAGGGTGGCGTAGCCCTGGGTCACGTCATAGACCGTGAGGGCGTCTACTCCCAGGGTGTCAAAAGTGGTCGTATCGTCGATCTTCCCGGTGATGCCGGCCGTGTGGGCCACTTGGGCAACCTTGCGTGAGGTCACGTGTTCGCCAAGGTCCATGAAGACCGTGTTTACCGAGTTGGCGAATGCGGAATAGAGGTTGATGTACCCGTAGCTGACATTCCCGGCGTTAGCGACGGACTTGCCTACGCTGGAGAAGGTACGAGGTGAATTGCCATTGAAGACCGTGTTCAGGCTGACCCCGTCCTGGATGGCGCCCAAGAGCGTGTAGGCCTTCATGGTCGAACCGACCTGGAAGGTTGCTTGATCCACGTTGTTGAGCTGGTGGGTCAGGTAGTCGTCACCGGCGTACAGGGAGATGATGGCCCCGGTTTTAGGGTCGACCGAGAGCCCCCCGATCTGCAGGGTGGGCGGCAGATGCTTGTTGCCTGTGGACGGACTGGCCACTTGGAACATCAGATCCTGCTTGTCCTTTTGGATGGTGGTGATAATCCGGTAGCCGCCCGTGTCCAGGTCGTCCGCGGTGAAGGGTGCCTTTTTGCCGGAGGACAGCTCGTTGCGGACCATGCGCAGCAGGTAGCCGTTGGGTCCCTGGTAGACGTTCTGCGGCATGTATTTGATGGTCTGCGGCATTTGAGCGCCGGCTCGGTCCTGATGGCTGATGTAGTGGTCCTCCTCCATGATGGCCAGCACGCGGTGGAAGCGCGACTCGGCCTGCTTGGGGTTGACCGCCGGATCCCAGGAGGTAGGGGCCGGGATGATGCCAGCCAGCATGGCCGACTCAGGCATGGTCAGATCCTTGGCGTCCTTGCCGAAGTAGTTTTGGGCGGCGGCCTGGATCCCGTAAGCGCCACGGCCGAAGTAGATGGTGTTGAGATAGTTGCACAGAACCGTGTCTTTATCCTCTGTCCTGGAAATCTTCAAGGAAAGAATGGCCTCGCGCAGCTTGCCCTTGTAGGAGGTAGTCTCGCCCAGATAGTAGCGCTCGGCATACTGCTGGGTGATGGTGGATCCGCCCTGACGGGTGCCCTTGGTCACGTTGTTCAAGAGCGCTCGGCTGATGCCTTTGAGATCGATGCCGTTGTCCTTGTAGAAGGTGCGGTTCTCCGAGGCGACGACCGCATTGCCTACATACTTGGGCAGGACCGCGCAGTTGATGATCTCACGGTTTTGATTGGCATAGGTTCCGATGGGGGTGGTGCCGTCCGCATAGTAGACCGTTGTCTTTTGCGCCAGAGCTTGCTTCTCCGGTGGGATGATTTCAGTGGTCAGATATAGGTATGCGAAGGCTGCCGCCCCAGCGACCAGCACCAGTCCCAACAGGGCCAAGGTCCACTTAAGCACACGATGTGACTTGTGGGGCCGCCCGCGACGGGGTCCGCCGCCCCGGTGATTCCGGTCGGCATGCCGCGAGGTGAGCCTGTCGGCGCGATTCCTGCCGCCACGCGCTCCGGACTGGGTCCTGCGTGCGGGCGAGGTCGAACTGACTGAACGAGTCTGATTGGCCATGCCAACCACGCTATCCGGCAGGGCTGAAAACTGTTCGACCTAGGGCTGAACGTTCATCATTTTCGTACGTTTGCACCCTTTTCGAAGCGAGTTCTGTTACTGAGTGCGAAGGTACGGTTCAATTCCATTCATGCTTTCCATTGGAAGAAGGTATGCTTAGGTTGGAATAACTCAGTAAATCAGAGGAGTTTGTATGAGCATCCGTGTAGCTATAGCGGGCGTGGGCAACTGCGCTTCCTCGCTGGTACAGGGAGTCGAGTATTACAAGGACGCCAAGGATGATGATAAGATCCCCGGCATCATGCACGCCAACTTCGGTGGCTACCGCATTCGTGACGTGGAGTTCGTGACCGCCTTCGATGTGGATTCTCTAAAGGTCGGCAAGGACCTGAGCGAGGCTATCTTCGCCTCGCAAAACAACACCTACAAGTTCTGCGACGTTCCCAACAAGGGCGTGGAAGTCCTGCGCGGGCCGACCGGCGATGGGCTGGGCGAGTACTACAAGAAGATGATCACCGAGTCGGATGCCGAACCCGTGGATGTGGCCCAGGTCCTGCGCGACAAGAAGGTCGACGTGCTGGTCTCCTACCTGCCCGTTGGCTCTGAGCAGGCCGACAAGGCCTACGCCACCGCAGCTATCGAGGCCGGGTGCGCCTTCGTCAACTGCCTGCCTGTCTTCATCGCCTCCGACCCTGAGTGGGCCCAGAAGTTCCGCGATGCCGGCCTACCCATTGTGGGTGACGACATCAAGAGCCAGGTGGGCGCCACCATTACCCACAGGGTCATGGCCCGCCTCTTCGAGGATCGCGGTGTGCGCCTGGACCGCACCTACCAGCTGAACGTGGGCGGCAACATGGACTTTATGAACATGCTGCAGCGTACTCGTCTGGAGTCCAAGAAGGTTTCCAAGACCCGTGCAGTCACCTCCATCGTTCCTCACGACATGGATCCCCACAACGTCCACATCGGTCCTTCCGACTATGTGGCCTGGCTGGATGACCGCAAGTTCGCCTTCGTGCGTCTGGAAGGCACCACCTTCGGTGATGTCCCGCTGAACCTGGAGTACAAGCTGGAGGTCTGGGATTCGCCTAACTCAGCTGGCATCGTCATCGACGCCCTGCGTGCCGCCAAGATTGCCCTGGACCGTCATCTGGCCGGCCCAGTGCTGGCACCCAGCTCCTATTTCATGAAGTCTCCTGCCGTCCAGCATGAGGACAACGAGGCCCATCAGCTGGTCGAGGATTATATCGCTGGCAAGGTGGAGGGCGACGAGAGCGCCTTGGATGCCGATGTCAAAGCCGCCAAGGAAAACGGCAAGGACGTCTGGCACGCCTGAGTAGACTCAGTCGAGCGCTGTCAAGCGCCTGATATAAGAGCATGTGGCCGACCTCTTTCGGGGGGTCGGCCACATGCGGTTTATATGTTTGTTTATGTGGTTGGATCGTAGATTTGAATCGGTGGACTGCAGGCGTGGTGTCCAATCCGCCGATTGCTGCTGTTGCCTCTCAGACCATGGCCAGATCGAGCACGTTCACTGAGGCCGGATCCAGGCGGACCGTAATTTCACGTCCTTCAGGGATATCCGAGACATCGACCTGGCGAGCCCTGACCTGGTCCGGGTCGGATCGGGTGTTGCAGGCATGCGGATCCTGTGCTGAAAGGCTCTGCATGCCCGCAGGACGCACAGGCTCGGGCAGGGTCAGTGCCGCTTCGACGGCAGAGGTCATGTCGGCGTTGACCAGGTCCACCATGATGTGCCCGTCCTTGACTGAGGCAAAGACGTGCAGGGCTGGCTTGTCGGCCTCTGGCAGGCTTTGGATCGCCCGGGCCCCTTGGTGGCGCCGGTACATCATGAAGACGTCGTAGTTGGGGGTCAGTATGGTGGCGTCATCCTCGGTCAGGATCAGCGAGTTGAGGACGTTCAGGGTCTGGGCATTGCAGGCCATGGACACCTTGTCGCATCTGGACTGAAGGATATCCAGCGTCAGAGCCGAGGTGACCGCGTCGCGCATGGTCACCTGCTGCCTGAGCGCCGGACGAGCCGTGAAGGCATCGCCATGCCAGTTGCCCCATTCGCCCATGACCAGGTCGACCCTTGTCAGCCTGGAATCCATGGTGCTCTCAGGTTGGGGCATGGTGGCCAGGCAGGCCTGCATCAGATCCCACTGCTGGTCGATGACCTCACCGAGTTCAAGGGCGCCTTGAATCACCCGATCCCAGCCGTCCTGATCAAACTGAGTGGAAGTGTCGTCGGGGTGGTCGATGTTCCAGTTGTAGAAGTGCAGGTCGTAGGCGGCGATGGGCGGCTGGCGGTACTGGGCCAAAGCCTGGAAGAAGTCCCTGGTCCAGCGCACTCGTTCCATAGGCTTGTTTCCGTCTGGGCCGCAGGCTATGGGTTGGATCATTGGGGGCTGGTCCCCGTTTTCGGCAAAGGTAGGCATTGCTGAGGCGAACATCCGATAGCGGTCCGCGTACATGGACGGGGTCATTGTTCCCCCGCCAGCCCAGGGCTCGTTCCCCAGACCCCAGAACTTCACGCCATAGGGGGAGGGGTGACCGTTGGCGGCCCGCATGGCTGACATGGCCGTGCCCGATGGACGGTTGCAGTACTCCATCCAGTCGCGCATTTCAGCCACGGATCCACTCAGCATGTTCACGTTGATCCAGGGTTCGGCTCCAACGGCCTGGCACAGACGGAGAAATTCGTCGGTGCCGAAGCCATGTCCGTCAGGCTGGTAGGTGCCGAAGTTCTCGTTGTATCCTACCGGACGTTGATTGCGCGGTCCGACCCCCTGACGCCAGTGGTAGGTGTCGGCATAGCAGCCTCCGGGCCAGCGCAGCAGGGGTGGCTTGAGGTCCTTGAGTGCCTTGAGAGCATCCGTACGGATGCCGTCTGTGTTGGGGATGGAGGAATCCGTGCCCACCCATAGTCCCTGATCGATGCACTCTCCCAGGAATTCGATGAACTGGCCGTGCAGGTAGGGGCTGATGGTGCCGATAGTCAGGCGCGGGTCGATGTGGATGCTCACTGTTTGGACTCCTTACTTGATGGTGCGGATGCGGCTGATGAAGATGCAGGCCAGCAACACCAGAACGATGGCGGTGGGGAAGACCAGCTGGTAGGACTTGGTTACCGAGACGATCAGCGAGGTCACCATGGGACCCACCATCTGGCCCAGGGTGGTGGCGATGTTGAGGATGCCCAGGTCCTTGCCGGCCTCCTCGGCATTGGGCAGAACGTCAACGTTGAGCGCCTGGTCGACCGACCCGTACATGCCGTAGCCGAAGCCGCCGATGGCGGTGAACAGAATCATGCCCAGGGGGCTGTGGATGATCCATGGCATGGCATAGCCCAGGGCCAGAAGCAGGCTGGCGATGACCACGGGCATCTTCCTGCGACCGATCCTGTCGGAGATCGGGCCTGCTCCCAGGGCCGCGACCATGGAGACCACGATCAGCACCAGGGACATGGTCGACATGGTGGCCGCCGAGTCTTTGACGGACTGGCCCATGTAGTCCTGAAGAATGAAGAGCTGATAGTTGAGGATCATGTAGTAACTGAACAGGAGCAGTGAACGTCCTACGAAGGCCATCCAGAAGTCGGGCGCGTGGCGGGGCGGGCGGAAGGATTCCAGGATGGAGCGCAGGCTGCTGCTCAAAGCGGGCATGTCCTTTGAGGAGGGCTCCTTGGGCCAGATGACCACTGTGACCAGTCCGGCCACGCCCATGACTATGCCGGACATGATCCAACCTGGGATCTGCATGGTGATGAAGCGGGCGCCGACCAGCGTGCCCAAAGAGTTGCCCACGAGATTGCCTGCCGAAATGAATGCTGACATGGTGGCCCGCTGTGATTCGGGAACACGGTCAGACAGGGATGCGACCACTGGCGAGATCATCATGTTCAGGCCGACCATGGCCAGGCAGTAGAAGATACCGATGCCCCAGACGTTGGCAATGACTCCCATGAGGAAGAGCGAGATGCCGGCCAGAACGCCGCCGGAAACGACCCAGGGCGTTCTGCGGCCGAAGATGGATCGGGTCCTGTCGGACAGGTTGCCCACGATCAGGTTGGACACCAGTGAGGTCAGGGCCGTGGTGGCGTTGAAGACCCCGGATATGGCCACCTTGGACCCCGGAGCGATGTCGGTCAGGCGTTGGGGCAGCAGGACCGAGGCGACGATGGATAGAGCCATCATCCAGAACAGATTGAAAACGAAGAAGGCTATGCAGTATCGGCTTTTAGCTGCGGTGCCGAGCTCCTGCCCGCCTGCTGAATCGGCTTGTGTCATTGTCCGACTCCCTCTCTTTCGGTGCGTCTGTGCACAGTGGGGAAGCGCCATGCTTCCCGTATTGTTTTATATCTTAAAAATATAAAATAAGCAAGCAGGCAAGTCCTTTCTGGCGGTTCCAATCTTGGTAACGGGCTGTAGAGAGGGGCAATATAGAGCCGTTGGCAGTCTGACGGCCAACGGTATGATGATCCTGATGAGCGATGCGAACAGGAAAACCAGGAACAAGGCTGGCAGAGAGCAGATTATTGGACGCTTTTCACGGCGGCCAATCGGTGCACGACGGCGGATGACCCCCGACGAGCGTCGCAAGCAGATAGCCCAGGTCGCCGCCCAGATGATCGCCTATTACGGTACCTACGGCGTCTCCATGCAGGCCATCGCGGATGCCGTTGGCCTGACCCTGCCTGGGTTACGTCATTATGCCCGCACGCGCGAGGAGCTCCTCTCCTTGGTCATCCAGGTCTACTACGACCAGGGTTCCTTCACTTTTGGGTCCAAGCCCGGCGAGCGTGATGAGCTGGCCATAGGTCGAGACCAGGAGGGGCATTCTCTCTATTCGCTGCCGGGTTATCTGCGTCGTCTGGTCGAGGAGAATGCCGAGCGCATGGTCCTGGTCATGCTCTTTATGCATTTGGCTGTGGAGGCTCACGATCCGTCCCATCCAGCGCACGAATACTACCGCGATCGCCATGCTCGGATGATCGACTTCATGGACGGGATCCATTGGAAGCTGCCTGAGCCCTATCGGGATCGGTCGTCTTTCCATCGGCTGATCAGAACCGTCTATTGCACCATGGACGGTGTGCAGATTCAGGCGCTGACCAATCCCGACGACGACATGATCGCCCTGTGGGCAAAGGCTGACCCCATCCTCTTCCCGTCACCCCAGTGGGATGATTACCGCTAGAAGGTCGGCAGGAGTTCAACCCAGGGTTTCAGTCCTGGTTGTGGCCTACTAGGGGGGCGATCCGCTTGTCCCAGGCATCCAAGGCTGAATTGATTACCTGGTGCATGTCGTAGTAGGCATAGGTGCCCAGGCGACCGCCGAAGACGACCTTCGGCTGTTGGGCTGCCAGTTGCTTGTACTGGGTATAGAGGGCCCGGTCGTCGCTTGTATTGATAGGGTAGTAGGGTTCGTCGCCCTTGCCGGCGAAGCGGCTGTATTCCTCCCAGACCACGGTGCGCTCATGGTTCTGCCGATCGTAGCGTTCAGGGTTGAAGTTCTTGAACTCGATGGCACGGGTGTAGGGCACGTCAGGATCGGAGAAGTTCATGACCGGGCAGCCGAAGTGGTCGTCTTCGTCGTAGCGGCGCTCCTTGAAGTCCACGGTTCGCCACTTGAGCTCGCCCAGACGATAGTCGAAGTAGCGGTCAACCGGGCCGGTGTAGACCACGGGGACCTGCCCCACCAGAGCATCCCGGTTCCAGGGCTGGGAGTTGTCGAAGAAGTCGGTTTTCAGGCTCACCTGGATGCGTGGGTCATCGATCATCCTTTCGAACCAGGCCGTGTAGCCGTCCTTGGGCAGGCCCTCCCAGGTGTCCTTGAAGTAGTGGTTGTCGTAATTGAATCGCACCGGGAGCCGTTTGATGATCGAAGCCGGCAGCTGGGAGGGATCGGTTTGCCACTGCTTGGCCGTGTAGTTCTTGATGAAGGCCTCGTACAGGGGCCGGCCAATCAGGGAGATGCCTTGGTCATTCAGGTTGCCTGGGTCGGTCCCGGCCAGCTCGCCGGCCTGTTCCCGGATCAGTTCACGGGCCTGCTGGGGGGTGTAGTGGGCGTGGAAGAACTGGTTGATGGTGCCCAGGTTGATGGGCAGGGGGTAGACCTCGCCCTTGTGGGTGGTATAAACCCGGTGGGTGTAGTCGGTGAATTCGGTGAAGCGATTGACGTACTCCCAGACCTTGCGGTTGGAGGTGTGGAAGAGGTGGGCCCCATACTTGTGGATTTCGGCCCCGGTCTCCTCGTCCATGTAGGAGTATGCATTGCCGCCGATGTGGTCGCGTACGTCGATGATCTGCACCCGGGCCCCGCTGTGCTCGACCGCCTGCTGAGCCACGGTCAGACCGAACAGGCCAGCGCCCACAATCACCAAATCAGCATCCATGTCAGCCATTCGTCTTCAGCCATCCATCCCTTGTCGCTGTGATGCCGGGCTGTCCAGGGTCCGACATGATCCGTGATCAGCCGCTCGGAGTACGGCGATCCTGTTGTTTACATGCTAGCGGACGGGTCTACTCAGGGAAGCGACTGGTGGCGATATCGACTGAATGCACACCTGGCTGGATGAGTCGGCGCCTGCCAGTGGACAAGTGGAGCCTGTCTGCTATCATGGTGACTTGCTCTCACGTGGCGTTATGTCACCCAATCCCCCCAGGGCAGGAATGCAGCAAGGGTAAGTGGCCTCTGGCGGGTGCGTGGGAGTTTTTCATAGATGTTTGCCAGATCAAGAGGTGGACTGCCTCGTTGGATTGATGACTGAATTGTGTTCTGACAGCAGGTATTTGGGTCTAACTCTACAGACATAGGTAATTATTCAAGTATAGCTCTGTTGATTCATGCATGTGTGTGCACGGACGCCGCTGCTATTTTAGTGTCAATCGGCAGTTGATCTTCTCTTGTTTGATGTTTACGTCTTGTGATTGAATTATGAAGAGTTTGCTCTAGGCTGATTAGCGGCCTGGGGAGGGGAAATCAGAGGAGAGTGACAAATCATGAAGAAATGTACTTCATGTCAGGCCGAAAATCCGGATAGTGCAAAATTCTGCAGAAAGTGCGGTATGCCCTTTGCAAAGCAGGAGCAGGATGCATCTGCTCCGGGCTTTACTCCTGATTCAAATGAGCAGTCCGAGACTCAGCCAGAGGCTGGACTGACTGCTAATGCTGGCGTTCCAAATAATCCTTCTCCTAGTCTTCCTCAGCCGGTATCTAATCCGGTTGAGCAGTCGGGCCAGCCTGACCTCATTTCTGGTGCCTATCCGATGCCAGTCCCGGGCGCCCAGCTGCCACAAAATATCGATTCGCAATCGCCACTAGGACAACCTTCTCCAGATACCCGCAATTCTACTGGGCAGCCGACCCAGTCATTCCCGCAGGCTCAGCCAACCCAGCCTAACCAGCCGCCTTTCCAGCAGCCTATGTCCGGTGCAGGACCTGGCATGGTGCCAATTCAGCAGTCTGTACCTACTCAGTCCAGACTTTTCTTCAACTGGATGCTTGCTGCCTTGAAGAAGCCCAGCCTACGTATGATCAAGCCAGCCTGGTATGCATGCGTGCCCATATTTGTGGAAGCTATGATCATTTCTTTGTTGGTCACGATTTGGGAATCGCGGACTGTCTCCGCTGTATCGAACGCACTTAGCCCTGTAACATCGATGCTAGGCTATTCGTCCTCGTCGGCTTCAACCGGCTCTTCGGGTAATTTTGGGTTCTTCTTCCGAGGCTTCATCGCTGTGGCTTTTGTGCTCTACGTCATGACCTTGTCTATATTCATAGGCAAGAAAATTTATGGTGACCCCGACGGTTTTCGGCAGGTACATGACGCATTCGCACAGATTATTCTTCCTTTCGCGATCCTCCACCTGGTCTTGGTTCTGCTTTCTCTGATTGGTGGCTCGGTTATGGCAGCTGTCATTTTCCTAATAAGTGTCAGCATCATGTCAGCGGTTCCCTCCTATTTGATTGCTACATCCAGGAACACTCGCAAATTGGATTCCTTCTGGCTTTGGCTTATTTTCTTGGTTGCGGCCTTCCTCATTTTCTTGCTGGTGATGATCATCTTCATTAGCATTGCCGGCGCCGCGTTCATAAGTGCGATCTTCTCCTTGGTCTGACAGTGGTCGTGACAGGCAGAAGAAAAACGCAGAAAGGTGAGGACGATTATGTTTTGCACAAATTGCGGGGCTAAGAATGAGCCTGACGCCCAGTTCTGTACGTCGTGCGGACACCTGATGACGTCGGCAGACGATCAAAGCATGACTCTGGGGTTCGATGGTGAAAAAGGGGAGAACGAGGTCAAGGAAAGCATCCCAACGCCTACTACTCCCGTGCTCGCTAGTGAAGAGGCTCCTGAGGCAGATGTTGGCACTAATGCAGACGATTCCTTCATGGAGGCGGATCCTGCTTCCGAGGGTTCGAATTCTTCCGATGAAAATGGTAATCAGTCTCGGCCCGTCTCCTCAAGCAAGGAAGATACTGATGATATGGCGGACGCGGAGCAGCCTACTGCGACCTTGTCGCAGAACGAGCAGTATATGGGCGTCGAGTCGGAGCCCTCGACTGCGGCTGATTCCCAGTTTCAAACGCAGGCCCTACCAAATGTTACGGCATCAGTAGAGCAACCTGTCGCTGTCCCGGTCACACGTAAAGTGCAGCGAAAGACTGTCATTATCTGGGGGATCCTCATTGGTGTGGCGGTCATATTGATCGGCGGATATTTCATACTCAAGAATATGGTCTTCACACCTTCAGAGCAGATCAAAACGTACGTATCCGCCGTGTCAAGCGGCAATTACAAGCGTGCCAATCAATTGGTCGATCCTGGCGTGGCCAACGACTCGCGCATCCTGCTGACAAACGACTACGCTAAGAATGCGGATTCGCGCATCAAGAACGTCGAGATTGGCCCTCTGGTCCGAAACCCGCGAGGCTCAGGCTATCAGGTGCGAATTTCCTATACGGTCAACGGTGTCAAGCAGTCCAAGCCGCTGGATATACAAGCCGCTGGCAAGCAATTTTTGATCTTCGACTCCTGGAGGATTGCCACACCCCTGACTACCACCATCAAGGTAGCTGCCCCAAAGACTGTGGACAGCCTCGTGGTTAACGGCATCAATGTCAAGCTGGCAGAAGCTGGCATGAACAAAGAGGTTGTTACTCCTCCTTCTGACTCGTCCTCATCCGACAGCAGCGATGAGATGCATTACAGTTCGATGGATCAATACACCTTGCCGGTCTATCCAGGTGTGGCCAAGGTGGAGTTGCCTAATTCCAAGTACATCCAAGCCCAGCAGGTCAAGCTCGATGGTTCCAGTAAGGTCGCTTACATCGCTCCCCAGGCCACTGACGCATTGGAAAAGGGAATCCTGGACCAGGTCCAGCAGCGCATCAATGAGTGCACGGCCTCTACCGAAACGAATAAAACTGGTTGCTCCTTCTCCAACGGCACTTTCGAGGATTATGGCGGTCCAAGCTATACCAACATCAAACGGACTGTCAGTAGCCAGCCATCATTGAGTGAGTTGGATTTGAGTAACGGCGAGTTCAAAACCAGCTTGATTCAGACCAATATCACTTACCAATATCGTTTTGATTCAGAATCCGACTGGGAGGATGGCAGATCTTCGGCATCTGACTGTCTGACTGGCACGTTCGTGATCAAAGATGGTGAACTGGCTGTTAAGATCGACGATTCTGGTAAGAACTACTACTGATTAGCCGATAAGCTGCAAGGAGTTCCCGTCATCGCTGTATTGGCGAAGATGGGAACTCCTTGCTTTTGTTATTTTCTATGGCCTGTCAGCCAAGGACTCAGTTGTTATCTTTCACGAAGATGATGCCCTCTGCTGTGATTGCGTCATCAAGGGGTTGGGCCCCGCAGCAATTCGCTACAGCAGCCTGCATTTTTTCATCCATGTTCGGTATGGCTTGACCAGCGGGCACGAAAGTGTATGTTGTCTTCGTCAGGCCTGACCATTCACGCAAGGAATCCGAAACACCCTTGATCGACTTAGGGTCTAGAGTCAAAGTCTTGGTGCCATCCGAATTATTGGTAATTTTGGAAAAATGGCCGCTGTAGTTATCGGTGTTGCCATCCATAAATTTGGGCCGGTCGGTACGCTCAAAAGTCGTGCCAGTAAAACTGCCATCTGACTGGATGGTCATTCTACTGATCAGGGAACCATCGCCGGATTCAGCCCAAAGCCACTTGCCTGCCAAGGCATGAAAGTCTTGGCTGACCTTGTTGTCGGAATTCGATTTCTCGCTTTGGGTTACGGTGTTGCCACCTATGGTTTTCCAATCGATTGGATTTTCCACCAGGTAGTAGACGTTCTTCTTGTTAGGTGCTTCCTGAAATGGTTCGGCTTTGCCGTACTGAGTGGGCGCATAGGGGTTTTTGTTCCTGTTGTCATCAGCTGAGCGGTCTGGATACTTGCTGTTGTTGCGTTTGATCAGGTAGGGGCGGTCGGCATCCGGCTTGAAGTCGGGCCTGCCTGCGAAGTATTCGTCCGATTCCAGTTGGCCAAGCTTGGCGCCTACCGGCATGTAGACGAAGAAGTCCTTGGCCTTCCACTTCAAACCGGAGTTTTGGAAGCCGGGGTCTTCGCCCAAGGGCACAAACTTGGGCGTGCCGTTATCGCAGAAGGCAGCGTCAACAGGCACGGTCCCGCAGTTGGGCAGGCCTATACCTGCGTAGAGTTCGAAGGCTCCGCTGGGGCCGGAGATCAGGTGGTTCTTCATGTACCCAGCTCCTTCGTCCAGTCCCGTATTGGAGGGGATGCAGCCGGATAGGTCTTGGGAGAAGGTGCACAGGCTCAAGTAATCTCGTGGATCTCCGCCTGGGGTTGTTTCGCCGCGTACTTTCAAATACTGCGATGAAGCGCCGAGTTGGCTACCGGCCTCATCCTTACTGATTGTGTCCAAGTTCAGACAGTCGCCGTCTTCGGTGCAGTATTGTCCGGCCAAGTTTGCCTCTTTGTTAAGAATATAGACGGATTGCGGGAAACTGTCATCTTTGCTGGCGAGCACATCGAGTTTTTTGCTGGCATCTACGCCGTAGTAGAGCGTGGCGGTTTTGGTGTTGGCGGGTTGGCCGATGGATGGGTTGGCGCCGACGATCTTGCCGAGGTTCTTGCGGCTGGAGAAGCGGGGCTGCATAGTGATGCTGTAGCCTTTGGCCTCCAGCTGGCTTTGAGCCTGGTCCTTGTCCATGCCGGCCACCTCGATGGGAATGCCTGCCTTGTCAGTGGCAATGCCCACATGGATGCCGTCTTTGGTGTCGAGTACGGGCTGTCCGTCGGACGGGGAGGAGGCTGCGACCTGGCCGACGCCAGTCTTGGATGAGACGACGTCAGCCACTGTGAGAGGCACTTCCATGGCTTTGAGCGTTTGTACAGCCTTGGCTTTACTTTGACCGATGGTGCCTTTGGGAACGCCAGGACCAGCTGACTCGGTGACGGTGACGTGAGCGTTTTTGGGTAGGTGGCCGGACTTATCAGCTCCGGACAGGCGGATGAAGGAGCCCTTGCGTTTGGGGCTGAACTGGAGTTGGGTCTTGGCGGGAATGCCAGCCTTCTTGAGCTGTTCGACGGCTTCCGCAGCTGTCTTGGCTTGCACATGAGGCATGGCTTTGGGCGACAGTTGCCGGTAAGCGACAAAACCGCACGTAATTACTAAGACCAGCGCCACAAAGGCTGCTATCAGGATGTAAAGCCGCTTACGGGAGGCAACCACGCTGGCAGGGGCTGAGCTCGATGTTGGGCCCTGTCCAGGGAGCACGGACAGAGGGGCGGCTTCCGTATTGCCCGTTTTTGCGCTGGTTTTATCGACATCAATTGCATCGGTCACATGGTTTGAGTCTCTAGACTCGGTATTAACGGCAGAGGTTTCGGCTGTGTCGGAGGCACCAGTGACGCTCGCCGATTGATCTGATTCATCTTGGCTGGGTTGGCGTCTATCGTTCTGTTCAGCGTCCTTGATCGGGTTGGGGGATTGATTATCTGTTTTTATAACCGCGTCAAGCGGCTGTCCGCATTGGCTACAGAACTGATCGTCGTCCTCGTTGACCGCCCCGCATTGGGTACAGTATTTCATCCTCTTATTCCCTTCTCTCCGCTTCCGCAGCGACTTAGCTATTCATCTCCTTCAAAGATGATGCTGAAACCGTTTACGCCTCGCCTCCGACCTCGTTAGTGACTAGCCGTAAACTCGCGGTAACCCTTCTGCTTTTATGCTAGCGGATGGTTCGGGTCGAAGGTGTTGCAGGTGCCTATATTGATAATTATTGAGGATTCTGCGTGCCAAACGGCAGATGGAGTTGGCCTGTGTATCACGGTGGCTTGCTCTCATGTGGCATACTGCGGCAAGGGCAAGTGGCCTCTGGCGGTTGCGTGGGAGTTTTCCATAATTGCACTGCCTGAACTGGCTGAAGTCGTGAAGGGAGCGTATTCGCCGGACGAGGTGTCGGCTGTCGACCCAGGGGTTGGATAGAGTCTAGAGGTATGACCAACAAGCGCAAGCAGGGCGAAGAACAGGCAACCTGGTACCGGGACCCTAATAAGCAGAACGAAGCGGACAGCAGTCATATTGACCGAGATCCCTTGACGTCTCGCCCTCGGATTTCAGCCTTAGTTTTGTGCCTGGTCACTGGCCTGGCCTGCCTAGGTCTGGCGGCTTTGGTCTGGTGGGCGGCCGTCTGGACTGTTCCTGGGCAGACCTATGACGACATGGCTCTGACCAACTTCCGTGGTTTCCTCGACCAGGCACCCCTTGTCAAGGCTTATCTGGGACTGTTCACCATTCCTTATGCGACTGTGGTGATCTGTGTAGTGCTGGGCCTTTTCGCCCTGGTGGTTGTTCTAGTGCGACGCAGGTGGTGGCTGCTTGGCCAGGTCGTTGTTTATGCTCTGGTGGTCTACGGGGCGGCGCGCATCCTCAAACGCTTCCTGCCTCGCCCTGTACTGATCCATGTTCAGGCTTCCGCTGCCAATTCTGCGCCTTCGGGACACACCATCCTCGCTCTGGCGGTGGTCCTGGCCCTGCTCTGTGTGGTGCCCCGGGTTTGGAGGGCCTTTGTTGCCTTGGCAGGGTTCGCCTTTGACCTGTCCGTGGGCTGCTCGCTGGTGCAGGGCGGCTGGCACCGCCCCTCAGACGTGGTCATGGGCATTCTCATTCCGACTGGTCTCTGTCTTATTGCTCTGGCCGCCACTCGGGGGACCGGCATGGATGCTCCAGGGACCAGGATGTCTTCGGCCTCGATCCAGATTGTCTCCACCTTGATGTCGGTAGCCGGGTTCCTAGGGATTCTTTACGCCTGCTATGTCATCTGGCAGGTCAGCCCTGGTTTGGAGATCGGCGCTCGGTGGACAGCCTACGGGGTTCACTGCTCGGCTGTCATACTGATGGCCTCGGCTCTGTCGCTGACGTTGGGACTGGTTCTGGCGATGAGGCAGATCACAGCCTCACCTCTGACCAGGATGGGCCTTGTCGGTCGTCCACCGGCTCCGCCCCAAAATAACTGAGGCCGATCTCTGATTCATCCACCATCAGAGCTAGTGTTCCACACCCGTGCACATGACCCCTGATTTGCATGGTTACGGAACCTCGTGAGTAAGATGGCGTGCGAAAGACCACAATATAAGGAGAGGCCATGGCATCCGGCAATAAGCTCGTCATTGTTGAGTCGCCAACCAAGGCAAAGAAGATCGGCGGGTACCTGGGCAAGGGCTACACGGTCATGGCCTCGGTGGGCCATATTCGCGACCTGGCCCAGCCATCGCAGATCCCGGCCTCCCAGAAGAAGGCTTACGGCAAGTTTGGCGTAGACGTGAACGATGGCTTCAAGCCTTACTACATTGTGGATGACAAGAAGAAGCATACGGTGTCCGAGCTCAAGAAGGCGCTGAAGAATGCCGACGAGCTCTATCTGGCCACTGATGAGGATCGGGAAGGGGAGGCCATCGCCTGGCATCTGGTCCAGACCCTCAAACCCAAAGTGCCGGTAAAGCGCATGGTCTTTCATGAGATCACCCCAGAGGCCATCAAGAATTCGCTCAAACACACCAGGGACGTCGATGCCCACATGGTTGATGCCCAGGAGACCCGCAGAGTCTTGGATCGGCTCTATGGTTACGAGCTTTCACCGGTGCTCTGGCGCAAGGTGGGTCCGGGGCTGAGCGCAGGGCGTGTCCAGTCTGTGGCGACTCGGCTGATTGTGGAGCGCGAGCGTGAGCGCATGGCTTTCGTTAAGGCCTCCTACTGGGATCTGCTGGCGCGTCTGGTGCAGGAGGATGCCGGGGAATCGGCGTCGTCGAGTGGTTTTCAGGCGCGGATGATTAGCTTGGGGGAGCAGCGGCTGGCGGTCTCTAAGGACTTCACCTCAAAGGGTCTGCTGACGGAAGCGGCTGCCAAGGAGCAGGTCCTGCAGCTGGATGAGCAGCATGCCCGGAACCTGGCTGAGACGCTGAAGGATCAGGACTTCACGGTGACGGGTATGGACACCAAGCCCTATCGGCGGCGTCCCCAGCCCCCCTTTACCACGTCTACCCTGCAGCAGACGGCTGGCAACCGGCTGGGCATGAGTTCCCGGGCCACCATGCGCGCTGCCCAGGGGCTTTATGAGAACGGGTTTATCACCTACATGCGTACCGATTCGGTCACTCTCTCCCAGGAGGCCATTGCCGCTGCTCGCAAGGGAGTCGAGCGTGAGTACGGTGCCGAATATCTTTCGGCTGAGTCCAAGCAGTATGTGACCAAGACTGCCGGTGCCCAGGAGGCTCACGAGTGCATCCGGCCCGCCGGTTCCACCTTCCACAGGCCTCAGGACCTGGCCGACCGTCTGGCCCCTGACCAGCTTAAGCTCTACACCCTGATCTGGCGGCGCACCCTGGCTTCGCAGATGGCCGACGCCACCGGGTCTACAGCCACTATCCGCCTGTCGGCGCAGGCGGGCAAGGAGGGTACGGCCCTCTTCCAGGCTTCAGGCACCGTCATCAAGTTCCCCGGGTTCCTCAAGGCCATGGGTGCAGGCTCTGAGCAGACCGATGAGGATTCTTCTCTGCCTCCGGTCCAGCAGGGTGACGTGCTTCGTGCTGCCTCTGTCGATCCTGAGGGCCATGAGACCCAGCCACCTGCACGTTATACTGAGGCCTCTCTGGTCAAGACCCTGGAGGCCAAGGAGATTGGCAGGCCTTCCACCTATGCCAGCATCATTTCGACCATCATCGACCGCGGATACGTCTACGAGCGCGGCCGTGCACTGATTCCCTCCTGGCTGGCCTTTTCGGTAGTCAGATTGTTGGAGACCAATTTCCCCAAGTACGTGGATTACCAGTTCACGGCGCAGATGGAGAATGGCCTGGATATGATCGCCCATGGCAAGGAGCGAGGCAAGGACTGGCTGACCCGGTTCTACTTCGGTTCGGGCCCAGGTGCCGCCCAGAACGCTGATCAGGCCCATCAGGGCCTACAGGAGCAGGTGGCCCAGTTGGGGGACATCGACGCCCGCAAGATCAACACCATCGAGATCGGTGATGGCCTGCAGGTGAGGGTCGGCCGCTACGGGCCCTATCTTGAGGATACGGCTGACCTGGATGCCGACGGCAATCCGAAGCGTGCTTCGTTGCCGCCCACCATGGCTCCGGACGAGCTGACAGTGGCGGCGGGCCATGAACTGATCGCCACTAATGCCGGCGGTCCCCGTCAGCTGGGCAAGGATCCGCAGACCGGCGGTCGGGTCGAGGTGCGCAAGGGCCGATTTGGGCCCTATGTGGCCCTGATCAGCCCCGAGGAGGAAGTGGCCGAGCAGAAAAAGCCGACTGGCAAGACAGCGCGGACAACCAAGCAGGCTGGCCCTAAGCCCAAGATGGCATCGCTCTTCAAGACCATGGATCCAGACACAGTCACCCTGGAAGATGCTCTGAAGCTGCTTAGTCTGCCTAGGACGGTGGGCAGCATCGAACTGACCGATGCCAAAACGGGAGAAACCAACCAGGCCACCGTCACAGCCAGCAACGGCCGCTATGGCCCCTATCTGACGGCCACCAAGGCCGACGGCGGCACCGAGACGCGTTCGCTGACCGACGAGGGGCAGATTTTCACTATCGACCTGGCCGGAGCCAAGGCCCTCTTTGACCAGCCTAAGTACGGGCGGCGTTCCCGGAGCGCGGCCAAGCCTCCTCTTCGTGAGCTGGGCACGGACCCCGACAGCGGCAAACCCGTCACCATCAGGGACGGATTCTATGGTGTCTACATCACTGACGGACAGACCAACAGGACCCTGCCCAAGCAGTACACGGCCCAGTCCATCGAGCCGGAGGTGGCCTTCCGCTTACTGGCAGAGAAGCGCGCGGCCGGACCCGCCAAGCGGCGCGGCCGGACGACCCGCAAGTCGACTGCACGAAAGTCCACCGCTCGCAAGTCGGCGTCCAGCAAATCTACAGCTGGCAAGTCGGCTACTCGCGCCCGCAAAACCACAAAGAAGACTAAAACTACCAAGACTGCCAAGACTACGGAGCATAAGGCATGAGCGAGGGTTTGTTTATTTCCTTCGAGGGCGTGGATGGTGCAGGCAAAACTACCCAGGTCCAACAAGCACATAACTATCTGCAGGGGCGTGGCCTGCGATCCTTGGTTACCCGCGAGCCAGGCGGCACCCCTGTCGGATTGACTATTCGGGAACTTGTCCTTCACGGCTTGGCAGCCTTTCCCTCGGTCGCCGTGACCGGCGGTACCGACGTGGTTGATGCCTCCGACGATCTGGCCCCCAGGACCGAGGCCCTGCTCTATGCGGCGGATCGGGCTGAGCATGTGGCCCAGGTGGTGCGCCCGGCTCTGGAGCGAGGAGACATTGTGCTCTGCGACCGCTACCTGGACTCTTCAGTGGCCTATCAGGCCGGAGGCCGTGATCTGTCAGTGGATGTGATTCGTCGGCTGAGCCTGTGGGCCAGTCAGGGCCTTCTGCCCAGACGCACCTATCTGCTGGACGCGGATCCGTCTCAGTCCAAGTTGCGCCTGGATCATGAGCCCGATCGGCTGGAGTCGGCTGGCGATGACTTTCAGCAGCATGTGCGTCAGGCATTCCTGCAGCTGGCTCAGAGGGAGCCCGACCGGTTCCTGGTTATCGACGCCACCCAATCCATCGACCGGGTCTGGCAGATCATCCAGGACGATTTGGACAAGTTGGTCGAAGGGCGCGAGCCAGATCTGCCTCAAGTTGACGATGAACTCCCAGATGTCGATGATGACAATGACGACACTGACGCCCAGGACGATGCCGACGAAGATGAATCGACGGCAGGATATGAGGACGATGAGCAAGGTGCCGAGTCGGACTGGACCGAGGCTGTGGATACCTCTGATCAGGCACTGGATGCTGATGCTGACCAGGACGACCAGTCCATGGAGGCAGGGACAGTCGGCGGTGATGCAGATGATGATTCGGTTCCTGTAGGTTCCCGCGCTCGCTGGCTGCTCCTGCCCCAGCTCCTACGGAAGAGCCGATGAGCGTCTGGGACGCCATTGTGGGCCAGCAGCCCACGGTCGAGCTACTCAAGCGGACAGTGGCCGCTCAGGCGCAGGGTCATGACGAGGTAGCGCAGTCCTGGCTGATCTGCGGACCTCCTGGATCGGGGCGCTCCAATCTGGCCCGGGCTTTTGCGGCGGCCCTAATCAGTCCGGATCAGGGATTGAGCGATCAGCCTACCCGCGTCACTCAGCAGGTTCTGGCCGGAACCCATCCGGATGTGACCATACTGTCCACCAATAAGGTCACCATCGGCATCAACGAGGTCAGGGAGCTGATCATGACCTCGGAGCAGATGCCTTCAACCTCGCGTTGGCGGGTCATCATTATCGAAGATGTAGACCGGATGCTGGAGCGGACCACCAATGTGCTTCTCAAAGAGATCGAGGAGCCTGCCGAGCATACCATCTGGCTTCTGTGCGCACCCAGCGCCCAGGATGTGCTGCCCACCATCCGTTCACGGACCAGGGTCCTCAACCTGGCGGTGCCATCCAACACTGCAGTGGCCGATTTCCTGACTGATCAGGTGGGGGTGGACCGGCCCCTGGCCGCCAAGGCCGCCCGTCTGGCCCAGGGGCACATCGGCATCGCCCGCCTCTACGCCACTAGGGATCAGGTCCTGGCCGACCGTGATGAGCTGGTGGTGGGTTTGTTGGGCCTGCGGCGCGCTTCGGATGCTGTGATCCTGGCTGGCCGGGTGGTTGATGCGGCCCGGGATCAGGCCACCGCCACCGTGGACGATGAGGTGACCAGGGACGAGCGGGAGTTTCGGCAGATCAACGGTCTCAGGGACAAGGAACGCATTCCCCGGCAGTTGCGTGGGGCCTACCATGCATTGGGGGGCAAGGATCAGGTCCGCCGGCGGGCTACCAGACTGACACGGGATGTGCTGGACCGCAACCTGAGCACCCTGGCCAGCGTCTACCGGGATGTGGGCGTCCTGCAGAACGGTGCCGAAGAGAAGGCTGGCTTGGTCAATTTGGAGAATCGGGCGGCTATTGCTGATCTGTCCGTCAGGCTCTCCAGACAGGGGGCCATCGACCGCATTCAGCTGATCGCTCGGGCTCGCAGGAGGCTGGCTGCCAATGGTTCGCCGCTCCTGGTCTTCGAGGCCCTCTTCTGCACCCTGCTGGTCTGAGTACGAGCCAATTGCCGTAACTGTCGGTCAAGAATGAACTTGACCTCGTCGGCTGGGCAGGCGAGAATCGAATCATGAGGATTATCACTGATTTCGGTACTATTCCCGATCGGTACGCCAAGCGCGCCCCTCAGTCCCTTACCCGAAAGGGACGTCCCGTAGTTTCCTTCCCGTTCCGGCTTGAGGATGTGCCCCAGGAGGCCCGCTACCTGCACTGGATGCTGGTGGATCCTGATTCCGTGCCCGTGTGCGGCTTCCCCTGGATTCACTGGTCTCTGGCCAACCTGCCCATCGAGGCTTTGCTCGCCTTGCAGCCTGAGGGGACCGAAAGCTCCGTTTTGGCGATTCCTGAGGACTTCTCCAGAAATCTGTCTAATCTGATTCCCGGTGTGCCCCAAGGACGCACCTCGGCGGCCTCGCCCCTGGTTATGGAGGAGGAGATCGCTGACGACCCCGCCGTGCTTATGCGTTACAACGGCCCCACGCCTCCGGACCGGGTTCATGACTATGTGCTGTCGGCCTGGGCCACACAAGAGGCTCTGCCGGGCCTGGGGGAGGGGTTCTGGCTCAATGCCCTGGTCCATGCCATCCATTCCGCCCAGCCGGTGGCCGCAACAGCTCGGGCCTGGCTGCCAGCTGATGCCTGATTTGGTTGGGGCGGTCTAGCACTAGAGTGAGGCCATGCCCCAAGTGCGCAGACGGCCGTCATCCCTGCCTGCCCACGCAGTCGGTTGGAATGGCATCCCCCGACTTCCGGACTGGTGATGACAGTTGACCGCGATCAGACAAAGGAAGACGCTTATATGCCCTGCACCACGCTTCTGATAGGCAAGAATGCCAGTTACGACGGGTCCACCATCATCGCTCGGGATGAGGATTCGTCCAATGGAGAGTTTCGTCCCAAGCGCTTCGTATTAGTCACTCCTGACCAGCAGCCGCGGCACTACCACAGTGTGATCAGCCACCTGGAAATAGACCTGCCCGACGATCCCATGCGCTATACCTCGGTGCCCGATGCTTTGCACAATCAGGGGCTCTGGGCTGCCGCAGGCGTCAACAGCGCCAATGTGGCCATGTCGGCCACCGAGACCATTACCACCAACGAACGTGTTCTGGGTGCAGATCCGCTGGTTGAGCCCACCCCCGCCCAGGGCCATCCCGGGGATGAAGACTACTTGGCCGCGGTGCCCGGAGGCATCGGCGAGGAGGACTTGGTCACCATCGTCCTGCCCTATATCCACTCGGCTCGGGAGGGCGTCCAGCGGCTGGGTTCCCTGCTGGAGCGCTACGGCACCTATGAGATGAATGGTATCGCTTTCAGCGACGTGGACGAGATCTGGTGGATGGAGACTGTAGGTGGCCACCACTGGATTGCCAAGCGCGTGCCTGATGATTCCTATGTGACCATGCCCAACCAGCTGGGCATCGACGAGTTCGATCTGGACGACGCCTTCGGAGACCAGACCGATCACCTTTGCTCGGCCGACCTGCGGGAGTTCATCGCCGACAACTACCTGGATCTGTCCGTGGAGTCGGCTTCGCCCTTCAACCCGCGTGACGCTTTTGGATCCCACAGCGACTCGGATCATGTGTACAACACGCCTCGGGCCTGGTACATGCAGCGCTTCCTCAACCCCTATGACGAGATCTGGGATGGGCCGGACGCCGATCACACTCCCACCAGCGACAACATCCCCTGGTGCCGTCAGCCTGAGCGGCTGATTACCGTGGAGGATGTCAAGTATCTGCTCAGCTCTCACTACCAGGGCACACCCTACGATCCCTATGGGCGGACTGGCAACGAGCACACCAAGGGGCTTTACCGCCCCATCGGCATCAATCGCAATGACCAGCTGTCCCTGATCCAGCTGCGCCCCTACCAGCCTGAATCCTGCCGGGCCATCCAGTGGATTTCATATGGGTCCAACGCCTTCAATGCCCTGGTTCCCTTCTATACCAATGTGGATCGCACGCCCGACTATCTGGCCAACACTACGGGCCAGGTCTCCACCGACAGCCTCTACTGGTCAGACCGACTGATCGCCGCCTTGTGCGACTCGGCCTTTGCCGGTACTTTGCCGGCAGTCGAACGCTACCAACAGAGCGTTGGCGCTGAGGGCCATCGCATGATCGCCTCCGCAGATGAGCAGGTGGCCCGCTTGGAAGGCGCCGCTAAGGGCACCGACAACCCCGAGGTTCGCCAGGTGCTGGAGGCTGCCAACAAGGACATGGCCGACCGTCTGCGCAAGGAGACCGACGACCTGCTGAGCCAGGTGCTCTACACGGCCAGCATGGGCATGCGCAACGGCTACCACCTGTCCGACAACTGAGCCATCCGATTGATAAGGATCATAAAGGAGGAGAGCCTCATGACGGGCTTTGACGATTACGTCAGGCCATACGGTCTGTTTGACAAGATCGATGCCTTCGGCTACCTGAAGGATCTGCAGGATCATCCGGATATGCCGCGCAAGCATGGCCGGGTGCTGCTTGTTACCGCAGACACCCCGCTGAAGGCATCGCGTGGCGAGGGCAAGACCACCACCACCATCGCCCTGATTGACGCTCTGCGTGCCAGGGGAGTGGATGCTGCCGCCGTCCTGCGTCAGCCCAGCATGGGCATTACCGCTGCCGGGTCCAAGGGTGGCGCCTCCGGCGGCGGCAAGTCCTCCCTGACTCATCCTGAGCTGGTGGATTGGGGCCTGTGCGGGGAGATGGCGGCCATCGAATCCGCCCAGAACCTGCTGGTCTCCTTTGCGGAGAAGGCTGTGGACGAGGGTCGGTTGGACACCGTCCTGGTGCCCCGAGTCAGCGAGGTGCCCTCACGGTCCCTGCGGCAGATCACCGTGGACCGAGGCAAGGGCGACCTGCCTGAGCGGACCGTTCTGACGCCAACCTGCGAACTCATGCAGATCGTGGTCCTCTCCCGGAGCATGGAAGAGATCGAACAGCGTGTGGCTGCCATGGTCGCGGGGACCCTGGATGGCCGTCCGGTCACCTTCGGAGAGTTTGTAGACCTGTGGCGGATCACCGGCATCCTGACCGATGCAGTCAAGCCTGCTTTTACTCAGACCCTGGAGGGTTCTCCGGTCTATGTACATGGCGGGCCATTCGCCAACGTTTCCATCGGCATTCCCAGCCTGGTGTCCGTGGAGATGGCCTGCGCCCGGCACGACGTGGTCGTCGTCGAGGCGGGCTACGGAGCGGATGCCGGTGCCCAGAAGTGGCTGGACATCGCCGCCCGTGAGTATGGTGCCCAGTGGCCGGCCGCCGCCGTGGTCGTCACCCGTGCCACCACCTGGCGGGACGATCCCAAGCTGAGCTGGCGCTATCCTTTCCACGTGCACCGTCTGGAGGGACTTGGCATCCCCACCTTCCCGCTGATCAACCTCTGGGAGGGCGAGGACGACCAGGTGGATTCCTTGCGGGAGACCGCCAACGGCTTGGGCTTCCGCAAACCCATCGCAGGCAACCTCTTCCGTGACGGGGGAAAGGCCCTCGAGCCTCAGCTAGAAGATCTGATTAAGGCCCTGCGGGAGCCCGCGAAGACCCAGGCGGATACGGCCAGCCTGCATGATATGTCTGTACCGGATCGGATTCGCTGGATCGCCCAGAGTGCCTACGGAGTGCCTGCTGATCGGGTTGTTGAGCGTGAGGGCTTCCAGGACAGTCTCCAGGCGGCCTCCGATCTGTGCGGCAAGGCAGGCATCTCCATCGAGGATCTGGTGGTGGTGGCGGTCAAATCACCAGCCACCATGACTGACGATGACCGGGCAGATCAGGACAAGCGCACAGTCACCCTGAAGAAGGTCGAGGCCCATACGGGTGCTGGCCTCCTGCAGGTGAACCTGACCACCTCTTTGACCACGCCCATGCCCAAGATCGTCTGAGTGGGCCATACACGGATTCGGCAGATCTGTGACGCGCCGTGTTGCGGGTCTGCCGAAACCGTGTATAGTATCTACTTGGCTCTTGAAAGTGCCCTGCCCCTATAGCTCAGTTGGCTAGAGCAGCTGACTCTTAATCAGCGTGTCCGGGGTTCGAGCCCCCGTGGGGGCACAGAGTCAAAGCCCTACAGCCGTAATGGCTGCGGGGCTTTTCCTTTGTCTACCGCCAGCTCCACGATTTCGGTTTTGTTGGATATTCGTTGGATAAAAGTACCCGCAAAAGAAAAGCCCCGCCGAAGCGGGGCCAATCAGTAACAGGTAGTTACTGATTCAGATGCTGAACTGCGTACGCTGCTTCGTCTTGGGTGAACTGGTCCGCCTCGCTTGTCAGCTGCTGTTGGATAGCGGCAGGACTCATGTTCATTGTCTGCTGATACGTCTTCGCCTTGGCAAGTGCATTAGCGTTGTAGTCTGCCTGTAGGTTGTCCACGGCGTACTGTGCGGCCTCTGGCTTGAACTGGTCTGCCTCGCTGGTCAGCTGCGCATAGATGCCCTGTTTGCTCATGTGCATCATTCCCGAGTAGGTTTTCGCCTTGGCCAGCGCCGACTTGTACTCCTGTGGCACGTCAGGCGTAGCGGGAGCCTGCGAGGCCTTTGCAGTGTCCTCGGTCTTGCTCTGCTGCTGCGAGGTAGTGGCAGCACTTGATTTAGGGGTGCTGCTTGCCGTGCTGCCGCCAGAGGTTGATGATACGGCACTGACGATTATGACGGCAAGTACGACCACTATCCAAAACCAGGCCCTCTTATAGATCGGCTTTTTCTTTTTGGCTGGCTCCGGAGCTGGCATTGGCGCTGGCGGCTGTGGTATCTGTTCGGCATGAGACATGGTTTCCCCGTCTTTTGTCTTCAGTGACTATCAGCAGACTACCAGCAAGCCATGATCTGCATAGTTTCCTGGACGTTATCTGAATTTCAGATGTAGCGAACGTTTAAAGTAAGCGAGGTGAAGGCAGACGCATTTTGTCTAACCCAGCAATCGTTTGACGCTAGGCAACAGAAGGCTTCTCAAAGATTGTTTGAGAGGTCGAGATCACAACAGTACCAGCTGATGTATCGTTTTGTCACCTCACGTGCGTTCGGTACAGTGGTCCAAGTTACAGGGCAGAGCCGCCTCGCAGACGGCATGACCTAGGAGCCAGATCTCGGTGCGCTACCGCAGACTTACCAAATGCGTGTCAGCTGTTGGGAAGTTAGTGTTTGTTCCCCGTGTATGATCATTTGTTAACGGCGTGGATTTAAAACAGTTGATGTTGCTTTCAGAGTTTTCAGTGCCTTTCGTCGATCCGCGTTCTAGTCTTGAATGCTGGCGTTTGCACAAATGAAACTGGTGACGTCGATTCATGCTTTCATGCAGCTTTTCATACTGGAAATATGGAAAGTTATTGATCAAGTACTGAAAGATCTGCCTGGATAAGTTGGGTAGTAGATTTATGCCTCATTCATTTCAATCTTTAAAGCACGGATTTTTATTTCTATTGTACTTTGTGATTGTTAGCGTCATAAAGGCCAGATGGTTTGTGGCGACTGTGGCGGCATTACCGATGAAGAGGCTGATGTATAGATGAGTTGATCAATGCCAAGTTCTTCGCCGCGTCGTTGTGGGCTTGGCGGCCGATCGTACTTTCGCGGATGAGAAGGTGTACCGGGTTGACGATAGTGGAATGTTGGTGGTGCTCTGAGTTGATCTCGTCCAAAAGCAGATGAACGGCTTGTACTCCAATATCAAAACCGGTCGGGACAATGCTGGTCAGCGGCATGGATCCGCACCAAGCCATAGGATTGCCGTCACATCCCATGACCGCGATGTCTTCGGGTACAGAGCACCCAGTAGAGAGAATTCCTTCAATGACACCTGCAGCGAGTACATCAGTCATCCCGATGATGAAATCCGGTCGATCCTGCTGCTGGCGTGAAGCCAGCTGTTTGCCGATTTCGTATCCTGCTTTAGGATCGCGCCAATCATAAGCATCTATACTTTCCAGAATCATCTCCGGATAGTTCCGGATTTCCTCTCTCATGCCCTGCATTCTTAGATACAGTGTCTGAATATCATCACTTGATGTAACAACTGCCAGGTGATGACGATGGAGGTTAGCTGCATGCTTGATGGCCAAGACCCCAACTCGTATGTTGTCTGCTCCGACGAAGCACCCGTCGTTAGGACTACCCAAGTAATCGGTTATGACAGACGGCACAGATAATTTGTAGCCGGGTTTCCAATGATTCTTGGGCCGTGGGGTCAGGATCAGCCCGCTCATTTGAATGCCTTGGAAGAAATCTATGTAATGGTCGTTGATGACATAATCGTTGTCGGCACTGGCTATGAGTAAATCGAATCCCGCTTTTTTGGCAGCCTCATATGCGCCATTTGCTATACCTAAGGGAAGTCCATGATCCAGACCAGTGACCAATAAGCCGAATACTGGTTCTTTCTGTCCTGCTAAAGCAGAAGCATAACGATTGCGAACATATCCTAAGTCACTGATAGCCTCTGAAACAGCTTTTCGAGTGTCTGGAGACAGTTTTTCCGGATGGTTGAACATATTCGATACCGTGCTGATTGACACACCTGCACGACGCGCGACATCGGCGATAGTAGCTTGCTTCATACGTATTTATTCACGCATCCTTTGTAGGATAATATCAAGTGCCAACTCTGATTTTTATAGCATAAAAATGATAAATAAAAGCGATGCAATACCGTGATTGCCATAACAGGCCTAGGACCAAGATACATAAATGGTCCTAGGCCCGCTTTTGTTGTCGTCACAAAGTTAACTATAGTTCTCCGTGAGAATGGGTTATGGACATCAAAAAGGAAGCTCTTATCCTTCTAGGGCCTCCTTGTCTTGCTTAAGACTTTCGGAGTCAATACGCGCTGCATCTGTTCCATACTTGGCTTGGAAGTGAATCATTAAGATCCCGGCCACCATGCTGATTGCGATGATCCCAACGAACATCCACATGGTTCCCTTGATTCGTTCAGGCATGACCAGCATCGGGGTGATCATAGCGAATAGCGCACAAAGGAAACGAGATAATCCATTGATGATGCCCTGGATACTGGCACGCACTGAAACGGGGAAAGATTCCTGAGTCCATACCTTGTACATGGCCTCTCCTGCTATGCCGCCTCCGATGGCATTCAAGGTGACACCAAGAAGGATGAACCAGACAGTGCTGCCGAAAGCGGCGATGATGCTGATGGCAAGCATGTTCAGAATGGACCCGGTAATGAACCAGATCTTCCTGTGAGGGCCGCTAACCCATTGTGTGGCAAAGAGGGACATGATTACACCAACTATGTTGGTGAAGATGCCCAAACCAGTTGCCAGAGTTTGACTTGCCTTAGCTTGTACGAACATAAAAGTCTGGAACTGGCCGAAAGTGTTGGCTAGGAGATTCCAAGCTAAGTAGAAGACCAAGATCGACAGGAAGAAGTACAGGTATTGGCGCTTACGACCAAAGAGGAATTTAGCTACTGATACCTTGGTGGTTTTAGATCCCTCTTCGCCTAGAGTTTGCAGGCGCTCGTCGGCTTCCTTATGAAAGAGACGAAATGTTCTGGATGTGGTGCGCCAAATCCAAGCGATGATGGCCAAGGTCGCAAGGATGAGGAAGACGATGCGGGCGCCGTTCACTGCCATAGCTGATACGATAAAAGCGCAAACGTAGGAGATGAAAATACCTATCTGCCAGAAAATTTGCGTGGAAGAGACCAGCTTTGCCTGGGCTTCGCTGTTAGGCGCGTCATGGGAGATGACTGCCAGAGAGACTGGCAGATCTGTTCCTGAAGCAACTCCAGTGATGACTACGCCTATTAGAAGCATCCAGTAGTTGGCTGAGAAAGCGCAGATCAAAGCGCCGATGGCGTAGATGGCATTGATCCAGTTAAAGATCAGTACTCGTCCTACGGAGTCAGCTATACGACCACCAAAGATGGAGCCAAAGGCTATAGCGAAAGTTAGGGCCCCAGAAATGATGCCTACTTGGCCTACGTCGAGTTTCAGGCCTTGTTGCCAGACCGTGATTGTAGCGCTCAAACCTACAATGATGCCTGAACCTAACAGGGAACCTATGCCGCCTGCATAAGCAAGTGGGGCGTATCTGCGGAATTTTTCTTTGTTTACTTCTGTGCTGTTCATTGATGCATACCTTTCTTCTTTATGCATTGAGTTCTTTATTCAGGTGATCTATTGGGCAGAAGGAGAATCTAAACCGTGGGACCTTATGAAGTGGAGAAGAGCGATCGCTGTAATATATGCCAAGCACATACAGACGACCAGCGTCCAAAGCAGAGCCGACTTGGATGCCTCCATGATGGCCGGGGTCGCCAAAGCAAAGATGGCTGTGATAGTGCGAACTACAGCATACGAAAATCCAGTGGCCGTAGCTCTGGCATTGACCGGGAAGAGTTCTTGGCTCCAAATCTTGTAGAGAGGTTCGCCATGCAGGACGTTACCGCAGGCATATACGAAATAACAAATGGTGAAGATCAGCCAGGAAGAGCTGCCGAGGGCGGAGATGGCCAGGGCAGCTATAGTTAGTATCATTCCTATGTGCATCATGGTGTACCGTCGTGGGCCATCGGCGAATTTCATATAGATGAAATAGAGCACCAAGGCGCTAACGATGTTGGCTGTGAATGCGATGACTGTCGAGAAGGCTTGACTGCGGCCTCCGGCTTTAACTAGGTAGTAGTTTAGGAAAGAGCCGTATGTGTTGGCGGGCAAATTCCAGAATAAATAGAATAATGTAAGGCTGATTAATGGAAGCAGGTACTTGGTCTTGGTTAGGAGCTGGCTCAGGGGATATGCATGAGAAGTTGCATTCCTCTGAACATCATTCTTCGTTTTCGCTTCCTTGGCGAGATCGATCTCCATGGTCTTGAAAGATCGGCTGAATACCCGCACCAGCCAAGTAAGAAGGGCAATGACAGTCACCACAAGGAATAGGATGGTGATGCCCAGCTCACCTATGCCTGAGACCAAGAAGCCGATCCCTTGGGAGATGATAATGCCGGCAGTCCAGAAGATCTGCGTAGAGGAAATGACCCTGCCTTGGTGATCAGGCGGTATTCTTTCAGATATAACTGCGAGTGAAGTTGGTAAGTCTGCTCCTGAAGCCAAGCCAGCGATGACTAGACCAAGTATCAGAGTTTTCGTGTTCGGAGCTAGAGCGATGAGTATGGAACCTATGGCTACGAACAGGATATCCAGGTTGAAAACTCGTATCCTTCCAAAGATGTCAGAGAGTCTACCTCCAAAAAAAGAGCCTATGCCGATGGATATTGTGAGGAAAGTGCTCAGAGCCCCAGTCCACCAGGCATCCAGGTTGAAGTGCGTCTGCCATGACGACAAGGAAATGCCTACGGATACGATCAGGGCTGCATCCATGTAGGAGGCAATGGCTGCATTAAAGGTTAACCGCCAGTAGCGGGCATCCAGTTTGCTGTGCTCAATCACCGTTGAACCATCTCTTTCCGTTTGGCTACTGGGAACGACAGCTGTTCTCTTTGAACCTGTTATCCCCTCTTTGGGATCCGTTATTAGAACGCTTTAATAATGTATGGTAATTACGAGTTTGTCAAATCTATATTTGGGTGTTTGATCCATGCTGCAGTCATCTATATAGCCGAGATGAACGTTAGGTAAATGAAAATAGCACTCATATTCACGTATTTCTGGTGGAAGTTTGCAAAAGCTGCTTGCAAAAATAGGCAATAAGTACTATTAGTTGTTCGTATTGAAGCGCTTTAATAATTTACTCTTCTAAAACAAGATTTGGTTGACCTCCCAAGGATGGGAAATCGACCGGCAAGGAAAGGGATTGAGGAAAATGCCAGTTGAGTCGAAAAAACGAATCACTGAGAGCAAACCGATTGAAACTGTCATGTTTGAGCATATGCACGGTAACGTTCTTGGATCGGGGCAACGAGAACCTAGGATTTCTTGGGTGTATCGGCAGGAGCTGTACGAAGACAAAGTCGCTGGTGCACAAATTCGGATCCGTAGAGCTAAGCCCGGCGAAGAAACCAGGGAGGAAATAATCGGGGTGGATTACCGGGGCAATCATCTGCACGCTTGGCCTGTAGAGCCTCTTGAATCACATGAACGAACTTCAGTTGCGGTCCGCTTGGTGGATGATAAGGGCCAAGCATCAGCATGGAGCGACGAGGTAAGCCTGGAAACGGGCATTCTCGAGGCTGGGGATCGTCTCGGTGCCATGGTGGGGCCTGGCTGGTATGAGAGCACTACAGACTGGCGACATGCGCCCTTGATGAGGAAGGAGTTTGAACTCAAGGCTAAGCCGGCATCGGCCCGTCTTTACTTGACGGCTTATGGCTTGGTCGAGGCTGAGATCAACGGCAGAAAGGTCGGAAGCGATATCCTTACCCCGGGATGGACATCCTACGATGACCGTCTTTTGTATTGGACTTACGATGTTACCGATTATCTTCAGAATAAAGGCAACGCTTTGGGCCTGTGGTTGGGTGATGGATGGTATCGTGGCAGGCTGGGCTTCCGCGGAGGTAAAGTCAATATCTATGGCGATAGACTAGGCGCTTATGCTCAACTGAACGTAACTTATGCCGATGGTAGCGAAGATGTGATAGTCACTAATGCCTATGACAAGACATGGAAGGCGCACAAAGGACCGATCGTCAGCAGTGGTCTGTGTGAAGGCGAAGAGTATGATGCGCGTCTAGAGGAACAGGGTTGGTCTGAACCGGGATTTGACGATGCGAACTGGGAGCCGGTGGCTGAACTTCCACTCGATGTGGATAAGCTGACTGAGCCCATCGCTCCGGCTGTCAGAGAGATTGATCGGCACCGGCCAGTCAGTATCCAGCAGCATGGCGCGCATGCCTACCTGATAGACATGGGTGTCAACTGTACTCAGCGTCTGCGTTTCAAGATCCATGGGTTCAATGTTGGACAGTCGTTTACTGTTCAGCATGCCGAGGTATTGGAGGATGGCGAGCTGGCTACTGCTCCATTGCGGCGCGGTCACCAGATAGATAGGTATACCTCGAATGGGGAGGATACGTTCTGGGAGCCCAGGTTCACCATTCATGGGTTCAGATATGCTCTCGTCGAGGGATGGCCAAGCGATCTGGAGCCAGATGATGTGGTTGCAATTGCCTACGGATCTGATCTTGAACGCACCGGATGGCTCGAGACCTCGGACGAACGGGTCAATCAGCTACACGACAACATCGTGAGGTCCATGAATTCCAACTTCGTCAGCATCCCAACAGATTGTCCGCAGCGCGATGAGCGTTTGGGTTGGACAGGAGACATTGCGCTCTTTGCTCCAACCGCTGCAATGCTCTTTGACGTGGAAGGTTTCCTGTCAAGCTGGTTGCATGATCTTAATGTGGAAACCGATAAGTTCGGGAGCGTCCCCTACTATGTGCCGTACTTCCCCTTAGGCGAGTGGCAGACCCCCAAAGTTCAGGCTTTGGCGATTTGGGGAGACTCTGCTGTACTGGTGCCTTGGGCCATCTACATGGATAGTGGTGACAAGGTGATGCTGGGTAAACAGTACAATCTCGTAGTTAAGTGGATCGAAGAGGTCTCCGGGTACCTGTCTCCGGATGGGGTATGGGACAGAAGGCCGGGCATTGTTTATGGTCAGCTTGGTGACTGGCTTGATCCAACAGCTCCGCCTGACGACATGGCTAAGGCACTCACCGCCAAGGAATTGGTGGCAACGGCTTACTTTGCACGGAGCGCTCGTTTGGCTTCGAAGATGGCTTCTGATCTTGGCCTGGTGCAGTATCAAGACAAATATGCGGAGTTGGCGGATCATGTTAAGGACGGCTTCATTTCGCGATTCGTCGGTGAAGACGGCCTCATGACTTCTGATACTCAGTGCGCCTATGCCTTGGCTATACATTTCGGGCTTTTAGACGATCATTCGGATCTTAAGAAGTTCGCGGGTCGGCGTCTGGCTCAGTTGGTGCGGGATAGAGACTATACCGTGGGTACTGGATTTGCTGGAACGCCTTACATCCTCCCTGCTCTGACAGAAACTGGACACCTCGAGGAGGCATATCGTCTCTTTCTATCGGACAAGTGCCCTTCTTGGCTATACCAAGTTTCTATGGGAGCCACCACCACCTGGGAGCGTTGGGATTCCATGCTGCCCAACGGAAAGGTGAATTCAGGAGTGGGAATGACCTCCTTCAACCATTACGCTCTCGGATCTGTTGCCGAATGGATGTACTCTACTCTTGGTGGTTTGGTGATGTCCAGCCCAGGTTGGCACAGGTTTAAGATCGCTCCCAAGCCTTGGGGCCCTATCAAGGATGCGCATGTGGTCCATAAGACAGCTTTGGGTACTATCGACTTGACATGGAAATATAAGGCCGATGAGGGCAAGCTGTTCATTGATGCCGCTATTCCTGAAGGCAGTTCCGCTTTAGTCGAAGTGGGTGAGTATTCCGATTGCATACATGCAGGAATGCACCATCTGGTATATGAATATAAGAGTTAAAAAGTTGGCTTTTTGCTAACCACCGCCTCGGATGTCGTTTTATCGGTCTGGGGTGGTGGTCTTTTGTTGCGTTTTGAATTAGCCGCTAGTAGGTAACTAGCGTGAAAAAATCTGCATGGATCAATGTGCCGATGACAACTGTTAGCAGCCCAGCAGGCTTAATGGCTCAATAATAAAAGCATATTGATGTGGAGAATTTTATTAGCAAATAATTATATATGTTTATTATATTATTTGTAGATGTAAGTTTGATGAGGCCCAGAAATGTTCGTCTTTCTGAGCATCACCTAATAAACCAATATCCAATATGATGCTTATTTCATGCAAAATAAGGAGTAATCTGCGGAACAAGTGATTCCCCTGGAAACAATGCCGCACCAGAACGTTGTAACTCAACTGACCAAAAGCTGCAGGGATGCACTTGCACATCGCTGGTCATTTGTAGGAGTTGATCCCGTTTATGGGACTCTATACAGATGAGATATTAGTTATTGTTAAATACTGGCTTGGTTGAAGTTAGGTCGTCGTCTATTGCAAGGCTATTTTTTCATAGATTCAACTTATCTCGATGTCTTCAAGTCGCGGGCGGAATTCGGCATAACTAGTCACACTCTTTTAAACTCTTAAGTCGGGTTGTCACCGACAGCGTGCCTGAGTCGAGATGATGCCTTCCTGTTCAGGCAGATGGGGGTGGTCTCTGGCGAAGTTCTCGAATCATCGCTGCTTGTTGGATGCCCCTCGGTGCCAATGTTCGGGGATGTTGACTTTGGGTCCCTGCTTGTATGTCAAGCTTGAATGGTTCGTCCTGCAGTGGATAGTATTGAACATATATGCCCGGTTCCTCGCAATGAGTGCATCGGAGATGGGAAGGCAGGTACGACCATGGGGCGTCTTCAAGGCAGGAAAGAGCGCGAGCCGTTTGTGCTCGAGCATGCCAGTATCGCGACCGGTGATGAAAAAGGCACGGTTCAGAAGGATATGTCTGTTCTGGTGTCCGCGGATGGCCGGATCGAGCAGGTCTGCCCGACCCCTCTGGCCTACGTGCCTTCCGGATATCACCGGATCAACGCTACGGGCAAGTTTGTGGCGCCTGGACTCATCAATGCCCATACCCATCTCTTTGCTGACGGTAAGCCTCTGTCCGGCGGTACGGACCTGTCGCCGCGTGTGGTCGATGCCGGTTTGAAGATAGTGCACAGTCCTGCCGGCAAAGTCCTTATGGATGCCAAGATCAAGGGCAACGTTTCCACGCTGTTGAACTCGGGAGTAACAACCATTCGTACCCTGGGTGATGTGGGCTATGAGGCGGTTCGCCTGCGCGACAAGATTGATGCCGACGAGCTGACCGGCCCGCGCATGCTGGCTGCCGGCCCCCTCCTGGCGATTCCCGGAGGGCATGGCGATCCCTTCATCGCCCTGTCCTGCTCCTCTCCAGAAGAGGCCAGGCGTCGGACCAGGGAGAACCTGGATCATGGGGTCAATGCCATCAAGGTGGCCGCGACCGGCGGTGTCACCGATGCTACCAAGCTTGGCGAGGCCGGCAGCCCGCAGATGACCGAGGAGGAGATGGCCGCCGTCTGCGATGAGGCCCATGAGTTTGGTGTGTTGGTCGCGGCACACGCCCAGAGCCCCGAGGGGGTCAAGGCCGCTCTCAAGGCAGGTGTGGATACTATCGAGCATGGCAGCGCTCTGGATAACGAGATGATCGGTCTCTTCCTTGACAATCCGCGCTCGCTTCGTGGTTTCTCTGCCTTGGATCCCACTCTGTCCGCTGGCCTGCCACTGGTCAAGATCAGCCAGCAGGAGCTCGGGATCAGCGACATAGTTCGTGGCAACTCCGAGCTGGTAGTCGACGGCATGGTCAAGAGTGCTAAGCAGGCTCACGAGAACGGCATTGCCGTCGGCGTTGGCACCGACACTGGCATGACCTTTGTGCCCCAGTATGGCACTTGGCGCGAGCTGGATTATCTGGTGCGGTACGCTGGCTTCACCCCGGCTCAGGCCTTCCACGCTGCCACTCAGGTCAATGCCCGAAACCTGGGCTTTGATAATGTCACTGGTTCGGTCGACACGGGCAAGGATGCGGATCTGATTGTCCTTGACGAGGACCCTGCCAAGAATGTGCGGACTCTGGCTGATCCCAAGCTGGTCATCGTTCGTGGCAAGCCAGTCTGGCGGCCTGAGGTGAAGCACTTCGAGGAGATCGATCGCCTGCTCGACAGCTTCTGATCATTTGCTTTGCGCGACCATTCAGGGGCGTGTAGTTTTTGGCTGCCTGATGGTATGCAAGCATGTCGGTATGCACAAGGGAGAACCGAGAATGGACCAGGCCGGTCAGGCCAAGGTCGTAGGAAGGTTGGCGCCTTCGCCGACTGGGCGAATGCACCTTGGCAATGTCTATGCATGTCTGGCGGCCTGGCTAGGTGTCAGGTCGCAAGGGTCCGGCGGGGTTCTGCGGCTTCGCATCGAAGACATAGATACGCCGCGTGTGGTCAAGGATGCCGGTCGCTGGATCATGGACGACCTGGCATGGTTGGGATTGGATTGGGATGGCGAGGTGGTCTACCAGTCCCAGCGCGCTGATGCTTACAGTCAGGCATTGAAATTGCTGGAATCGCAGCAATTGATCGGCGGGCAGCCTCTGGTCTACCCCTGCTTCTGCTCCCGTGCTGACATCCGCGCGGCATCGGCGCCGAATGAAGGCGACGGGTTCATTGTCTACCCGGGCACCTGCCGAGGACTTTCCCATCGGATAGTCGATGAAAGGCTGGCCCGGGGGCAGAGACACAGCCTTCGGATTGCAGTCCCTGACCAGCCCGACGAGTCGGATGCCATCTGTCGCTTCGACGATTTGATCTTTGGCCCGCAGTCTTTCAATTTGCCTAGGCAGGTCGGTGATGTGGTTGTTCAACGCTCGGACGGCTTGGTTTCCTACCAGCTGGCGGTGACGGTGGACGACCTGGCCATGGGTGTCAATCAGATTGTGCGAGGAAGGGACCTGCTAAGGTCCACGGCCATTCAGATGTGGATCCGGAATCATCTTCAGCCGCAGGCTCCTCGTGTTCAGTATGCGCATCTGCCTCTGATCGATGGCGTGGACGGCAGAAGAATGTCCAAGCGTTTCGGATCGCCGGACTTGGGATCGCTCAGAGGAGACGGCTGGACGGCCAAGCAGGTGCTTGGGGTCTGTGGATGGCTCCTGGGACTCTTGGATCGGCCCAGACCCGTGAGTGTGCAGGAGTTGCTGGATGGTTTCACGTGGAACATGTTGGCTGCTGAGCACAAGGACAGAAAGCTGGATCTGAGCAAGCTGAACGTTTCCGGCGCAAAGCCGAATCTTTGAGTTCTCCGGTCCTGAGCCATGTCGATCATTTGCGGCATATGTTTACCTGCCGACTTTCAGACTTGAGGGAATTACTGTTTAGCGACTGCTGAATAGCAATATTCGTGACCGCGCAGCGTGACTCATTGATCCTGGTTCGTCAGTATTGTCATCTGGGCCCGGGATCGGAGCGAATTCCGGTATGAGCCACTGGCTACCATGGCCTCAGTCAAGGCTTCCGGATTTTAAGTAAGGAGGTAGCGGATCATGGTCGCCTATATGGACCACAAGGATCTGGGCAATCGGCAGATCAGCAGGGAACGAGCTGGGCAGATCGCAGATGGGGTCAAGCGTGTGGCTGAAAGGATCGCCAAAGCGGAGGACTCCGCCGGTCGAAAAGAGGGCTCGGTAACTCTGCTGGCGGCCACCAAGACCCGCGATGTGGGTGAGATCATGGCAGCCATCGATGCCGGGGTGCGTCGGATCGGCGAGAATCGTCCTCAGGAAGTCACTGCTAAGGCCCAGGGATTGCTGAAGCTCTGTCGGGACGGGGGATTGTCCCTCGGCACCGACACTGCAAACAGTGATTCATCAAGCGCCAGGGTGGGCTTTCACCTTATTGGGCAGCTCCAATCCAACAAGATCAATAAGATCCTGCCATATGTCGACACGGTCGAGTCAGTCGACGGGCCTTCGCTGGCTCGAAAGCTGGCCACGCGGGCACTGGCTGCGGGCAGAACTGTGGGCATACTCCTGGAGGTCAACGAGTCTGGCGAGCAGGCCAAGTCGGGATGTGCCCCCGATCAAGCTCTGGATTTGGCCTATGAGCTGGCTGGTATGGAGGGTATAAGGCTTAAGGGTCTGATGACTGTTGGTGCACATGTGGACGACGAGGCGGTCATCAGAAGTGGATTCGCCCACCTGCGTAGTCTGCGCGACCGCATCAGGGATTCGGGGGAGCCGGGCACTGACACCTGCACCATGCTGTCCATGGGAATGACCGGAGACATGGAGTATGCCGTGGCTGAGGGGTCGACCGAGGTCCGTGTAGGCACAGCCATCTTCGGACCGCGGGCTTTTATCTAATCAGCCACTGTCTGTTTTTGGAACCCGATTCTGTTAAGAGGATCGGGCTGGGGCTAGACTGTGCCCTATGAGAATCGCGCGTTTTTCCTACAAGGACACCCCACGATACGCCTTCGTCCAAACTGACAAGCAGGACGGCAAGGACTACCTGGTCGAGCTGAGCGGCTACCCACTGACCGGCCAGCAGGTCGAACCCACCGGTCAGCGTTACCCATTGGACGACGAGGATGTGCGGCTGCTGGCCCCGGTCATCCCCTCCAAGATCTATGGAGCAGCCAAGAACTACCGCGCCCATTCCGCTTACATGGCCGAGCATGGCCAGTCCTCGGATCCGGAGCCTCCAGAGAATCTCATGCTCTTCATGAAGCCCTCCACCTCGGTCATCGGCCCTGACGATCCCATCGTCAAGCCCTCTTACAGCAAGGACATGAACTACGAGCCGGAGGTTGCCGTCATCATAGGCAGGATGGCTCGGAAGGTGAGCGTCAACGAGGCCATGGACTATGTGCTGGGCTACACCTGTGTCAATGACGTAACCCTGCGCGATCTGCAGAAGAACGATCCCATGTGGACCCGTTGCAAGGGCTTTGACACCGCCTGCCCCCTCGGGCCTTGGATCGAGACCGACCTGGACTATCGTGACGCGAAGATTTCCTTCAAACTCAACGGGGAAGAGGTGCCTGAGGCCAGTGGCACCACCGCTAACCTGATCCACTCCATTCCTGAGCAGATCGCCTTCATCTCCAGCTTCGCCACCCTGCTGCCCGGCGATGTCATCATGACCGGCACGCCGCACGCCACAGGTTCCCTGGAAAACCGAGACGAGGCCACGGTTCAGGTTGAGGGGATCGGCTACCTGCGCAATGTAGTCATCGACGAGTAGCGAATAGCGGTAAAACAAGCAATATAAAAACTTGAGTCGTTTAGGCTCAAGTTTGGGAATAGGAGTCCTCCTTTCGCTGTTGTAGAAGACAGATGAACCCGTGACGGGTCGGTCCGAGTGATTCGGCTGGCTCTGTCGAAGAATGTTGGAGGATGCTCTATGAACGAAAACTTCACCACCATGGCTCAGCAGGCCATCGGCGATGCTATTCAGTCGGCCTCGGCGGCCGGCAACCCTCAGGTGGATGTGCTCCATCTGTTGGACTCACTGCTGCGTCAGCAGTCCGGCGTGGTGCCTGGGCTGATTCAAGCCGCTGGTGGTGACAGCCAACGGGTCGGAGCCGAGGTCCGTCAGGCCCTGGTGGCTCTGCCGTCGGCCAGCGGATCCACGGCATCGCAGCCCGATGCCAGCCGTCAGCTCAGCATGGCCTTGGCTCAGGCAGAGAAGGAAATGCAGGCCATGGGGGACGAATACGTGTCCACCGAGCATTTGCTTATCGCCATCGCCCAGGGTCCTTCGCAGGCTGCCGATATTCTGAACCGAAACGGTCTGCAGGCAGATACCCTGCGTAAGGCCGTGCCCCAGGTGCGCGGCGGTGCCAAGGTGACCAGCCCGGATGCCGAGGGCACTTACAAGGCCTTGGAAAAGTACTCCACCGATCTGACCGCCCAGGCCAAGGAGGGCAAGCTGGACCCGGTCATCGGCAGGGATCAGGAGATTCGTCGTGTCATGCAGATCCTGTCTCGGCGGACCAAGAACAACCCTGTCCTTATCGGCGAGCCTGGCGTGGGTAAGACAGCTGTGGTCGAAGGCCTGGCCGAACGCATCGTAGCCGGCGATGTGCCCACCACCCTGCAGGGCAAGAGGCTGATCTCCCTGGATCTGAGCTCCATGGTGGCTGGCAGCAAGTACCGTGGCGAATTCGAGGAACGACTCAAGGCTGTTCTCAACGAGATCAAGAGCGCCAACGGTCAGGTCATCACCTTCATTGATGAGATTCATACCATTGTCGGTGCTGGTGCCGCAGAGGGATCCATGGATGCAGGCAACATGCTCAAGCCCATGCTGGCCAGGGGAGAACTGCGCCTGATTGGCGCCACCACCCTGGACGAGTACCGTGAGAACATCGAGAAGGACCCGGCTCTGGAGCGCCGCTTCCAGCAGGTCTTCGTGGGCGAGCCCTCCGTGGAGGATACCGTGGCCATCCTGCGTGGTCTCAAGCAGCGTTACGAGGCTCACCACAAGGTGACCATCGGGGATGATGCCCTGGTGGCGGCAGCTACGTTGTCCAACCGGTATATCTCGGGTCGTCAGCTGCCAGACAAGGCCATCGACCTGGTTGACGAGGCCGCTGCCCACCTGAGGATGGAGCTGGATTCCCAGCCTGAGGAAATCGACGAGCTTCAACGTCGCGTCACCCGTCTGGAGATGGAGGAGATGCAGCTGAAGAAGGCCGATGACCCAGCCTCCAAGGACCGTCTGAGCAAGCTGCAGGCCGAGCTGGCGGACTCTCGCGAGAAGCTGGGTGGCCTCAAGGCTCGTTGGGAGAACGAGAAGGCCGGCCACAACAAGGTCGGCGATCTGCGTGCCCAGCTGGATGCCAAGCGGGTCGAGGCTGACAAGGCCACCCGCGAGGGCGACCTGGAGAAGGCTTCCCGCATCCTCTACGGGGAGATCCCCGGCATTCGCAAGCAGCTGGCCCAGGCGGAGAACGCGGCCGAGCAGGCCAAGAACGCCTCCAATGACGTTGGTCCCGATGGGGCTGACATCGCCGGGGGACCGGCCCAGGAGCCCATGGTTCCTGACCATGTTGATGCGGATTCTGTAGCGGAGATCGTTTCGGACTGGACCGGTATCCCTGTGGGACGGCTCATGGAGGGCGAGAACGAGAAGCTCCTGCATATGGAGGACTACCTGGGCAAGCGGGTGGTCGGCCAGCAGGAGGCCATCCATGCGGTATCCGACGCGGTCCGGCGCTCGCGTGCCGGCATCGCCGATCCCGATCGGCCTACAGGATCCTTCATGTTCCTGGGCCCCACCGGCGTGGGCAAGACGGAGCTGGCCAAGGCTTTGGCTGACTTCCTCTTCGACGACGAGAAGGCCATGGTCCGCATCGACATGTCAGAGTACATGGAGAAGGCCTCGGTCTCCCGGCTGATCGGCGCTGCTCCCGGCTACGTGGGCTATGAGGAGGGTGGCCAGCTGACCGAAGCCGTCCGTAGGCGGCCCTACTCGGTGGTCCTCTTCGACGAAGTCGAGAAGGCCAACCCTGAGGTCTTCGACCTGCTGCTGCAGGTTCTGGATGACGGTCGGCTGACCGATGGCCAGGGCAGGACGGTGGACTTCAAGAACACCATTCTGATCATGACCTCCAACCTGGGCTCGCAGTTCCTGGTCCGGGACGACCTGGACGAGGATGGCAAGCGTAAGGCCGTTATGGATGCGGTGCATGCCAACTTCAAGCCTGAGTTCATCAACCGGCTGGACGATCTGGTCATCTTCCACCCGCTGACCCGCGACGAGCTGGGTTCCATTGTGGACATCCAGGTCAAGCAGGTGGCCCAGCGGCTGACCGACCGGCGCATCACCCTTGATGTCACCGACTCCGCTAGGGAATGGCTGGCCAACATGGGATATGACCCGGCCTTCGGTGCTCGGCCCTTGCGTCGGCTGGTCCAGACCGAGGTGGGCGATCAGCTGGCCAGGATGCTGCTGGCTGGCAAGGTTCACGACGGCGACACGGTCCTGGTGGACCAGACCGGCGGCGACCACCTGGAGCTGACCGCTTGGCCCACTGAGAATCTGGTCGATGATTCGGTCACGGTCAACGATGTGACGGCTGATGGCGATGCCGAGGCTGATGCCGGCGATGGCGGTCGTGGCCGTCATGCCGCTCGTGGCGACGATCAGGGTCAGGCCCAGTCTCGCTGAGATCAATTAAGGTCGGTACCCGGGATAATCCCCGAGTGCCGACCCTTTTTGTACCACGTACTGTGCTCTGTAGATTCAGTCCATAGCGGCCGTCGGATCCTTGCCCTCTTGCATGGACTCCCACTGGCTGTCGACGATGACTTGGGGGCGTCGTGCCGCTACAGTAGGAAGCTGGTCTGTGTCGATCAGGGCGAGGTGCAGCCAGCGACGGCGCAGGTGCCGCAGCCGGTGCAGACGACGGACGTTGAGCATGGCCAGGATGGTGGATAAGGCCCCTGTTACTGCTGCAATCATGGGGTTGAGCATCCAGCCCAAGAAGGGTTGGCAGATTCCGGTGGCAATGACCAGAGCGATGACGTTGTAGACAGTGGACCAGGTCAGGTTCTGCTTGATGACCCGGGTGGTGGCCCGGCTCAGTTCGATGGCCCTGCCTGTCCCGTCCAGGTCGCCTTGGTGCAGGATCAGATCCGGATGTGGCAGGTCGATGTCGTCCGCGGCATCGTCTGTGTCAGCCTGAAGTTTTGGACCCAAAGTGATGCTCACCTGAGCCCTGGCTGCCAGCTTGGGATCCGCCGTGGTCCCAGCTGCCAGAGCCACCAGGCTGGTTCGACCCTGCTTCTCGGCGGAAGCGGTGTCTTGACCAGTCCGATCCGCTGGAACGCCTCTGCTGCTCCGGGTCAGGTCGTGATTGAGCCGATCCATGCACTCGCGCTTGCGCTCGGGGGTCAGCCGGGTGATCAGCATATCCACGCCCGCCTGACGGGCTGCCCGCTCGATCCTGTCGTCCGGCTGGCGGCTTCCATCCAGGATCAGGCTGCTCACTCGCAAGGCGCGTAGATGGGTGGCAGTGCGAGTCAGGGATTCCGCGTGGACACCCTGGCTCTCCGAGTCGTCGGGACCCAGCAGAGAGGAGTCGTCCAGAATCAGCGTGCGCACCCGGCCCAGGTGGTTCATGGCTCGTGGCGAAGTGAAAAGCAGACCGTGGGCCAGGCCCGTCTCCAAGCTGGTTCGGAAGGCCATGGGTATGGTCATGGCTGCGACGGCGGGACAGGTAATGGTCAGCACACAGACGGCATTGCCTACAGCGTGGGCCAGGTGGGGTTGCGGTCCCAGCATGAGCCAGAGCATGAAGGTCCAGACAGCCAGGATCATGATCAGGGCGATGGCTATGTTGACGATGCGATCCATCCTACGCATGTCAGGGGAGCGTTCGACCAGGGCCTGGGGGATGATCTTCACCAGCCTGGCTGCATAGGTGTTGTCGCCGGCGGCATCCACGCGGATGGACAGTCGACCCTCCAGAATCTTGCTGGAGGCCAGGATCCGGTCGCCGGGCCCGCAAGGCCGAGGTCGGTCGCCGCCGGTCAGCTCGCTGTCGTCCACCAGAGCCGATCCTGACTCCACAATCCCGTCGGCGGCTGGGCGCTCTCCTGTGCGTACCAGGAGCAAATCTCCTGAGCGGATCCGGTCACGTGCAAGGATCCGGGCGGGAACTGTCTGCGGATGTTCGGGATCGGCCACCAGGCCTGAGGCTGGTCGGATTTCTGTTAGATGGTTCAAAGAGGCCACCAGGGAGGCTTCCATTCTGGTGCCGATGACCCGGGCCAGCAACAGGAGGGTGATAACTACGCCGATCAGGTCGAAGTATGGGGATCGGGAGCCCTCCGGTAGCAGGGACCCGGCCAGGCAGGTAGCCAGGCTGTACAGGTAGGCCAGACTTGTGGCCAGCATGGCCAAAAGATCGGGGCTGCAACGGTGCTCGGTCATGGACTTCCACCCGTCCATGAGTATTCCACGACCGCAATAGAAGATGACTGGGGTTATCAGAATAGCCTGGACCCAAGGGCTGGTCAGCCAGGAGGGAATCAGATCGGGGGCGAAACGATCGAATAGATCAAGAGCGAGGACGGGTGCAGTCAGCAGGGCGCTAATGATGGTAGGCCTGAGCAGACGGTGGCTGCGGGAGTCCAGATCGGCCCCCCATTTGCCCCAATCCTCGGGATCGCGCCAGGGGTGGTTGGCCAGGGAGTCTGAGCCTGCATCTTGGTCACTGACATGAGCCGACGGCATAAGGAAGTACCAGATGATCAGCCAGGTGACCGCACAGGCCACGACCAGATCGGCTATTGCCAGGAAGATATCGATACCCACGGATCTCCTTCGGTCTTGCTCCAACCCCTCAATATTTTCTATTCTGCCCGTCATTGCGGCCCAGCACCGGTCTTAAGGCCGATTCCTTGCGGAAAAAACGAATTCTCGAATTATCGCCGACAATCTGCCGTGCCGATCTCACTTTCGGGTCCAGTCTTGGAGGTTTACTAGAACATATGTTCGATTCTATGTCATCGGTGGTCATGGTTGTGCTTCTCCTGCTGATCGGTATGGTCCTGGGGGGATTGGCCGGATATGTGCTGGGTCGTGCCCAGGGCCGTAGGGCCGTCGGCACGGGGTCTGACGGCCAGGTGGATGAGCTGCGTTCGCAGCTGGACCAGGTCCAGGACAGGCTTCATGGATCCGAGGCGGCTCTGGTGGAGGCGCGGACCAAGGTGGACGGCCTGAACCGCGAGCTCTCCTTTGTCAAGTCCCAGCTGGCCCAGGCCCAGCAGGCCGAGCAAATCAGAATCGAGCAGGAGCGCCGCCGTACACAGGCTCAGGAAGAGGAGAAGCGGCGCAGGCAGGCTCAGAGCATGGAGGAGGAGAGCAAGGTGCTCTCGGCTCTGGCTCCCGTGCAGAAGAATCTGGATGCCCTCCAGCATAAGGTGGCCCAAATCGAGGAAGGTCGCAAGCAGGAGATGGGGTCCCTGGGGCAGCAGCTGAAGAGTCTGGGTGAGCAGCAGGGGCGGCTGGACAAGGAGACCAGTTCCTTGGCTTCGGCACTGCGCAACAACAAGGTGCGCGGCGCTTGGGGAGAGGCTCAGCTCAGGAATATCGTCGAGTCCGCTGGGCTCTTGGAGCATGTGGACTTCGACACTCAGGTTGTGGTCACTGCCTCGGATGGCCGCGTTCTGCGTCCAGACATGGTGGTCCATCTGCCCGGCGGCAAGACCATTCCCATTGACGCCAAGGCACCCTATTCCGACTACCAGCGGGCCTGCGAGATCCCCGACACCGCTTCGGATGACGAGCTGCGCCGCCGGGACGAGCTGCTCAAGGCGCATGCCCGTGCCCTGCGCGAGCACGTCAAGGCCCTGGCCGACAAGGAGTACTGGAACGCCTTTGAAACGGCCCCGGACTTCGTGGTAGCCTTCATCCCCAACGACTCCCTTCTGCAGGCTGCTCTGGAGGTGGACCCCACCCTGATGGATGATGCCTTTGCCCAAAAGGTGGCTCTGACTTCGCCGGTGACCCTCTGGGCTGTGCTCAAGTCGGTGGCCTATGCCTGGCAGCAGCAGAACCTGTCCGAGGACGCCCGCACCCTATTTACGTTGACACACGAGCTCTATGACCGCTTTGTGGTCCTGGGCGACCGGGCCAACAAACTGGGCCGTTCCATCACTGCCACAGTGACCGCTTACAACAAGTTCGCATCCTCTTTGGAATCGCGGGTTCTGGTTACCGCCCGAAAGCTGCAGCAGATGGACCCTTCCAAGGTCATCGATTCGGTCGACATGATCGATTCAGACAAGGGCAATATCAGGGAGCTGACCGCGCCGGAAGTTTTGCCCGACCAAGGGCAGTGAGTGCCGCTTAGGGGCCTCCGGCGCTAGTCTGATAAGCATGAACGAGGCATCGAAGAGACAAGAGGGTTCATCCTTCAGGCCCACTGGGTCGCCTGATCTGGTCGGGCGCAAATCCGACATGGACCTGCCTGAGCCGGTCGATCAGCTGCGCGAACTCCTGGCCCAGGAGATCGGCGGGCGTCCCTTCACCGAGCTGAGCGGGGTCACCTTCCACCACCGCGGGGCCGAACTTGCCGGGCACGTTCTTCTGGACACCCTGGAAGATGCAGGCTATTCAGTCGACGACTTCGATGCGGTCGGGGCCCTGACCGCCGCTGCTGTGCCACTGGCTGATGCCATGCTTCATGCCGCAGCCTCGCGCGGGCAGGATCTGGACGCCTTCGTCATGGACTTCGTATATCCCTCCATCAAGGGCCCATCCATCGAAGGCAGGCGGGTCATCCTGCTGGATGCCTGGCTGGGCCGGAAATCCTATGTGCAGACTTCATCCCTGGTTACCTTAGGCAAGGATAACGAGCTCAATCTTGACTGTGGGATCATCCAGCGCCAGGGCGCGAAGACGTTGGCTATCGCTTCGCTGGTGGGTGGCCGGACAGACGGCAGCATTCAGGTGGTCGATCCGGTGGACGGGTCGCGGCAGCAGCTGCCCTTCATCTGCGCCTACCAGGAGGATCAGTTCGCCGACACTGCCGACAGTTCGCCGGAGCGATCATGAGGGAGCCTGATCCAGTGACCCGAGCGGCCATGGCCTCAGATGAGCCGGTCTTCCGGCAAGTGGGGGTTGGTCCCTGGCAGGAAGAGTATCCTGAGCAGCCCCTTCCGATAGACCCGCGCTATGACCGTGAACTGCTGGATCAGGGGGACCGCCGCAACGTCCTGGACCAGTACCGCTACTGGAAGGTCGAGGCTATTCGGGACGACTTGGATCGCCGGGGCCGTCATGATTTTGAGGTGGCTGTGGAGAACTGGACCCACGACTTCAATATCGGCTCCATGGTCAGAACCGCCAACGCCTTTGCCGCCCGCCGCGTCCATATAGTCGGTCCTCACAAATGGAACCGCAAGGGCTCCCTGATGACCGAGCTCTACCAGCACGTGGTCCACGACCCCGACATAGCAACCATGGCGACCACCCTGCAAGAAGAGGCAGCCGGGCAGGGGGAGTCCATGCCCCGCATGATTGCCATCGACAACGTCCCTGGGGCCGTTCCCGTGGAGACCTATAGCTTCCCTCGTCACTGCCTGCTCATGTTCGGCGCCGAGGGGCCGGGGCTCTCCGAGAAGGCCTTGGAGTTGGCCGACGATGTGGTCTACATCTCCCAGTTTGGATCGGTGCGCTCCATTAACGCGGGGGCTGCAGCTGCCGTGGCCATGCACTCCTGGATCTGCCAGCATGCGGAGGTGGCGAGTCCATGATTGTCATTGACTCACTGACCAAGCGCTTCGGCTCCCGCAAAGCACTGGACCGTGTTTCCTTTACGGCCAGAGACGGTCGGGTGACCGGGTTTGTGGGGCCTAAAGGCGCTGGCAAGTCGACCACACTGCGCATCGCTCTAGGGCTGGTTCGTCCTGATGCAGGCAGAGCCCTGTTCGACGGCCAGCCTTTCGTCCGGCTCTCATCGCCCATGCGGACAGCGGGAGCAGTACTGAATCCACGCAATGCCCATCCTGCATGCAAGGCCAAGGACCACCTGCTGGCCCTGGCCGCAGTCAATGGCATCGATCAGCGTCGGGTGAACCAGGTACTGGAGATGGTCGGCCTGCAGTCGGTCGCCAATAGGTCGACGGGTTCTTTTTCTTTAGGGATGAGTCAGCGGCTGTCCCTGGCCGCAGCCCTTCTGGGCGACCCACACAACATGGTTCTGGACGATCCCCTTGAAGGACTAGATCCGGAGGAAGTCGAGCGAGTGAGGGACATCTGGCGCAGCCTTGCCTCACAGGGAAAGGCAGTCCTCCTAAGCTTCCGCAAGATAAACGAATTGGCTGAAATCGCTGATGATCTGGTTATCATCGCCAAAGGACGGATTCTGGAGAGAACGACCGTGGCCCGGTTCATTGGCGAGCACTCCCGTGACTCCATCTATGCGGTGACGCCGCAGCCCAGCCAATTAAAGGCCGCCCTGGGCACGGCTGCCGGAATCAGCATCACTCGTCTGCCGCCAGACGAGAATTGTCCGCCAGATGCCGCCCGCTTCCGCATTCAGGGTGCGCCCTTGGCTTCCACAGCCTCGATTCTGGCCCAGGAGGGTGTGGTTCTCTACGACTTCCAGCAGGAGGAGGTTTCCCTGGAACAGGCCTACAAGGACATCATCCACGGAAGAGGGGATGCACGGAAAAGTGATTCAGAGGCACGACCATGAGTGCCGACAACGGTAGTCGGGCCCGTCGGAGTCGGGGAGAGGTACCCACAGGACCTAATTACGGAACTCCACGGCATGGCTCTGCCTTTACCCGGCTGCGTCGGACCTCGGGGTTGTCCTTCCTGGGTTTGCGTCGTCCATCAGGTCAGTTGACCCTTTCCGGAGCGGTCCGAGGGGAGCTGCGCAAGATGTTCTCCCTGCGATCGACCTGGGTCCTGCTGCTGAGCGTCATGCTCTTGCAGCCTTTGAGCACTGGCCTGATAGCTTGTGCACTCCGGGTTTTGGTTGGCCATGGGCAACAGACCAATCACTTCTTGATCAACCTCCTGCCTGCCTCCAGTGACGTTTTCTGGTCGGCCGTTGCAGGTGGCCTGTTTCCGGCCATGATCGTGGTGGGCATTCTTGGGGTTTTGGTCCTTACGCGTGAGTTTTCCGGCGCCACCATTGAGAGCACGCTGACTGCCAATCCTCGTCGGGGCATGGTCCTTATGGCCAAGGGCTTTGTTCTGGCCTTGCTGACTTGGTTGGCGGCACAGGTGGGCTTGCTGCTCAGCTGGATACTGGCGACCCCGCTTCTATCAGTCAGATCCGGCATCTTGCCCGCCTCCAAGTCCGGGCTGGCCCTGATTGATCTGCTGGGTGGCCCGCTCATGCTGGTCCTCTTCGCTTTGATGGGGCTGGGGCTGGGAGCCTTGAGCCGATCCAAGGCAGGCGGGATTGGTCTGTTTCTTGGACTGACCTTGATCCTGCCATTGATTCTGGGCTTCCTGCGGAGTTTGAGCCCTCATGCTGGATGGCTGCAGATTCCCTTCAGGCTGACTCCAACCAGTCTGCTAGGTACCTTCCTCTCGGACTTGGGCCGGGCATCAGAGGCAGGTCGCGGATGGTGGCCTACCTGGTGGCAGGCCGGCCTGATCATGATGGTATGGACAGCCCTATGCTGTGCTCTAGGAACCCTGGTCTTCCGGCGCGCAGACATCGGTTGACCCTGTCTTCTGCGTGTCATAGAGCACCCATATGATAAGTGGTATGCCAACTTTTACACGTGAAGAGATCAAGCACTTGGGCGATCTGGCCCGTATTGCCTTGACCGATCAGGAGGCCGACCGCCTCAAGGGCGAACTCAACGTGATCGCCGATTCCATCACCAAGGTCCAGGAGGTGGCCGGCGATGATGTGCCCCCCACTGCCAACCCCATTCCCCTGGAGGCCTATCTGCGTCCCGATGAGGCTGAAGAGCCGCTGACCCAGGAGGCTGCCCTTTCGGGGGCGCCGGTAACTGAGTCCGGTATGTTCGTGGCCCCGCGCATTCTGGGTGAGGAGTGAGACGATGAGCGCACAGGAAGAATTGGTCAAGCAATCCGCCTCCGACATGGCCGCACAGCTGCGGTCGGGGCAGGTCTCCAGCCGCGAGCTGGTTCAGGCTCATCTGGATGTGATCGAAGCCGCCGAGCCCAGCATTGATGCATTTCTGCAGGTCAGCGCTGATCAGGCCCTGGAGCAGGCTGACGCTTTCGATAAGCGCCTGGCCCATGAAGGCGCCGAAGGGCTGCCGGAACTGGCCGGCGTTCCCATTGCCATCAAGGACATGATCGTCACCAAGGGCATTCCCACCACGGCTGCCTCCAAGATCCTCGAGGGCTGGGTGCCGCCTTACGATGCCACCGTTATCAAGAAGCTCAAGGCCGCAGGCATGCCCATTCTGGGCAAGACCAACCTGGATGAGTTCGCTCAGGGGTCTTCCACTGAGCACTCGGCCTTCAAACCCACACACAACCCCTGGGATACCGAGCGGGTCCCGGGCGGTTCAGGCGGCGGTTCGGCCTCGGCTGTCGGCGCCTTTGAGGCTCCGCTGGCCCTGGGCACTGACACTGGTGGGTCCATTCGGCAACCCGGATCCTTGACCGGCACCGTGGGCGTCAAACCCACCTATGGCGGTGTTTCCAGGTTCGGGGCCATAGCCATGGCCTCCTCCCTGGATCAGATTGGTCCGGTCTCCAGGTCAGTGCTGGACGCGGCCCTGCTGCAGGAGGTCATTGGCGGCTATGACCGCCGAGACTCCACATCCATTCCCAAGCCGGTTCCCCCTCTGGCACAGGCTGCTCGTCAGGGCCAGAAGCGCGATCTGAAGGGACTCAAGGTGGGTCTGGTCAAGGAGCTGGGCGGCGAGGGCTACCAGCCCGGTGTCGAAGCACGTTTCAACGAGGCTGTCTCGCTGCTGGAATCCATGGGCGCCGAGGTGGTTCAGGTCTCCTGCCCGCACATCCCATACGCGCTGGCTGCTTACTACATCATCATGCCCTCTGAGGTCTCCTCCAACCTGGCCCGTTACGACGGCATGCGCTACGGCCTGCGGGTCATGCCTCCCGATGGCGTCCCCCAGACGGCAGCCAACATGATGGCCGCCACACGCGAGGCCGGGTTTGGCGACGAGGTCAAGCGCAGGATCATCCTGGGTATCTATGCCCTCTCCGCCGGTTACTACGATGCCTGGTACGGCTCCGCTCAGAAGGTCCGCACCCTGGTCATCCGCGACTTTGAGAAGGCCTTCGAGCAGGTCGATGTCCTGGTATCGCCCACTTCGCCGACTACGGCCTTCCGTTTCGGCGAGAAGATGGACGATCCGCTGGCCATGTACCTGAACGATGTTGCTACTATTCCGGCCAACCTGGCTGGTACTCCGGCCATGTCGATTCCCGCCGGGCTCAGCGACGACGGGCTGCCTGCCGGCTTCCAGTTCTTTGCCCCCCAGATGCGCGACGAGGTCATGTACCGGCCTGCTGCAGCTCTTGAGGCGGCCTTGGAGGAGCAATGGGGCGGACCCATCTCCCAGAAGTTGTCCACTCCTTGGCTGGATGGCCTGGCCCAGGGATCGAACAAGTAGGCATCGGAAGGAAACGGAATCACAATGGCTGAAAAACTGATGAAGTACGCCGATGCCGTGGCCAAGTACGACCCGGTGTTCGGCCTGGAGGTCCATGTCGAGCTCTGCACCAACACCAAGCTCTTCTGCCCGGCCCATATCGAGTTCGGCGGCGAGCCCAACACCCAGCTGACTCCGGTCTCCCTGGGCCTGCCCGGCAGCCTGCCTGTAGTCAACAAGACCGCCATCGACTATGCGGTCAAGCTGGGCCTGGCCCTGCACTGCCAGATCAACGAGTGGAGCCAGTTCGCCAGAAAGAACTACTTCTATCCGGACATGCCTCGCGACTATCAGATCTCCCAGTATGACAAACCCTTGAACGGTGAGGGTTACCTGGACGTTGAGCTGGACGACGGCAGCATTTTCCGCGTGCCCATCGAGCGTGCCCATGTGGAGGACGATGCTGGCAAGAATACCCACGTAGGCGGGGCCGACGGCCGCATTGAGGGCGCCGATCACTCACTGGTGGACTACAACCGTGCTGGTGTCCCCCTGGTCGAGATCGTGACCAAGCCCATCGAGGGCGCCGGGGCGCGTACCCCCGAGGTGGCAGGGGCCTACGTCCGGGCCATCCGAGACATCGTCCGGGCACTGGGCATCTCCCACGCCCGGATGGAGCAGGGCAACATGCGCGCCGATGTCAACGTTTCCCTGCACGCCGGGCCGGACGCCCCTCTGGGAACCCGGTCGGAGACCAAGAACGTCAACACCTTCAAGGGCATCGAGAAGACGCTGACCTACGAGATTCGCCGTCAGGCAGCCCTGCTGGAGTCCGGCGGGGAGGTGCTGCAGGAGACCCGCCACTGGGATGAGTCCACACAGACCACGGCGGGCGGCCGTGTCAAGACCGATGCCAACGATTACCGGTACTTCCCCGATCCTGACCTGGTCATGGTCCATGTGACCAAGGATCATATCGAGGAGCTCAAGGCTCAGATGCCTGAGATGCCGCGCGAACGCCGCGCTCGCCTCAAGAAGGAGTGGGATTTCACCGACAGGCAAATGCAGGATGCGGTCAACGCCGATGCTGTGGATCTGATCGAGGATACGGTCAAGGCCGGCGCTACGGCTGCCGGAGCCCGCAAGTGGTGGTTGGGCGAGATCTCCCGCGAAGCTAACGCCCGTGGGGTCAGCCTGCAGGAGCTGCCCATTTCGGCTCAGGATGTTGCCGATGTGGAACAGCTGATCGCTGACGGAAAGCTCAATGACAAGCTGGCCAAGCAGACCGTCTCTGGCGTGTTGGCAGGCGAGGGCAAGCCCAGCGAGGTTGTTAAGAAGCACGGCTATCAGGTGGTTTCGGACGACGGGGCCTTGGATGCAGCCGTCGATCAGGCCCTCAAGGACAACCCGGACATCGTGGCCAAGCTGAAAGGCGGCAATATGAAGCCCATGGGCGCTATTATCGGAGCGGTCATGAGGGCCACCAAGGGTCAGGCCGATGCCAAGGCAGTCAGCAAGATCGTCATGGAGCGCATCGCTAAGTCTTGACCACGCCCGGTCCGCCGATCTGGTTCCATCGGATTCGGACCGGCGGACCCGCCCAGCCTCTCATGGTTTTCCCAGGGGCGAGGGATTACAATTGATTGCCATCGCAGGGTGGCGATCATGGAGGTGACGTGATGTCTATGAGCGGCAGGGGCAATGACCGACCGCAAACGCAAACCGAGGGATCAGGCGATGCGGCGAGCAGACAGCTGCCCGACCGGATCGAGATTCCCTATATCCGGGGCGAGATGTTGCACCTGCGCCCGGCGGTCATCGCCGATCTGACAGCAATGGACCAGCTGGAGGCCTTTTACAATTCCACCGGCATCACCGGTAAGGGGCCTAGTGCCGAACGAGCCGTGGTCAATGCCTGGGTACGTCGGTCGGTGGCTTGGTCCAAGGGTCTGGCTGCCCGTGATTCGGGTGTGGGTGACCCCGAGTCCCGCCGCACCCTGGCTTGGGCCATGGTAACTGATGCGGATACCGACCAGGATGGTTCGCCCGATGCCGATGCCACCAAGGGGGTCATCGGCATGATCTTTCTAATCGACGTGGATGGCTGGTCTCGCTCGGCCAGGATTCAGGTGGTCCTGGGTAGGCACTTCCGCGGGCGCGGCTACTCCCGGGATGCCATGCCCAGAATCATGACCTACGGGTACGCGGCTGCTCCTACGGGTCTGGGCCTGCACCGGATCTGGGTGGCTGTGCCAGAGAAAAACACTCGCTCGATCTCTGTCTACCAGTCCCTAGGATTCATGATCTCGGGCACCTCCCGAGATGCGCTCTGGGATGCCGAGAACGGCAAGTATCAGGATCAGATCGTCATGGACGCACTTGTCGACGAATATGATCCCATTCGTTCTTTGAATGCTTTCGGCATGCATGTCATCCGCGAAAACCCCGGTGTGGCTGAAGCCCTTGTTGCGCATGGATACGCCGCGGATGAGGATGGCGGCACAAGCGGGTCCGAGCCTGAGGAATCCACCTCGGCATCTCAGGATTCGTCTGCATCAGGTGGTCCGCATTCGGACAAACCTGCTGAAGACCATGCAGGATCTGACAGCAGGAATGATGAGAAGGCAGACTCTGGTCAGACGGACGCAGCGGCTGCGGGGGAGAAGCCTGATTCCGAAGAATCTGTTGCCGAGCAGTCTGGCGAGGAGCATACGGCATCTGATTGGGCCTATGGGTCGACTGAGGCCAAGCGTTCCAAGCGTGCCTGGTGGCGTACGCTTGGCCATGGCCGTGATCGCGCGAATGGAGGTAGTCGATGAGTGCTGAGGATCTCGACAACTACGAGACCAACGCTGAACTGGCCCTGTATCGCGAGTACCGGGACGTGATCAAGCTGTTCACCTATGTGGTCGAGACCGAGCGGCGATTTTACCTGGCCAACAAGGTGGACTTCAACGTTCGGTCCGCTGGGCAAGATGTCTACTTCGACGTCCGGCTGACCGATGCCTGGGTCTGGGATGTCTACCGGTCCAGCCGGTTCGTCAAGAACGTCCGCATCGTCACCTTCAAAGATGTCAATGTGGAGGAAGTGCAGAAGACGGACATCGACATCCCCGATGCGTTGGGCTAAAACATCGTTCAGGGGCGAGCATCATCACGTTTGTTCCACGCAATGGCGGGAATTCGTGTGGGAAGTCCCTCGGCAGCCTCTGGCCTGGGATGAGCCAGGTACAGTAGTGGTGATTTCATACGGTTTTCAGGAGGTTGGCATGGAGCGCAAGCAGTCCGTGATCGTCATCGGTGGAGGGCCCGCCGGCTTGACAGCGGCATGGGAACTGGTCAAGGACGGCGGCGACGAGCGCTATGATGTCACTGTTCTGGAGGCCACTGATGCCTTTGGCGGCATCTCCCGCACGGTCCGGCATAACGGCAATCGCATGGATATTGGCGGCCATCGGTTCTTCTCCAAGGATGACCGGATCATGGACTGGTGGAAGGAGGTCCTGCCCCTGCAGGGAGCGCCCTCCTATGACGATAAAAAACTTGGCCGCCACCACGACCTGGAGCCCGGCGGCCCTGATCCGGAGAAGACTGACCGGGTCATGCTCAAGCGTCACCGCGTCTCCAGGATTTACTGGAACCACCACTTCTTCGACTATCCCATCTCCTTGACGCTCAACACCCTCAGGGCCATGGGCTTCAAGCTGACCATGCAGGCCGGGTTCAGCTACCTGAAGTCCGTCGTCCACAAGCTGCCGGAGGACAACCTGGAGAACTTCTATATCAACCGCTTCGGCCGCAAGCTCTACTCCATGTTCTTCGAGGGCTACACCGAAAAGCTTTGGGGTCGTCATCCCCGCGAGATTAGCGCCGACTGGGGCGCCCAGCGAGTCAAGGGGCTCAGCATCATGGGCGTGCTCAAGAACGCCTTCCAGAAGCTGTTGCCCAAGAAGCGCGATGCTCATCAGGTCGAAACCAGCCTGATCGAGGAGTTCTGGTACCCCAAGCTGGGTCCGGGCCAGCTCTGGGAGACCGTGGAGCGTCGCAATGTGGAGCACGGGGTCCACGTGATCACCGATGCCCGCGTAATCGGACTGACCCAGCATGACGGCCACATGACCGGTGTCATCTATCGCAACGCTGATGGTAAAGAAGTGACTCTGCAAGCCGACCAGATCATCTCCTCCATGCCCATCAAGGACCTGGTGGAGGCCATCGCCCACGAGGAGCCGTCCACCGACAAGGAAATGGTCAGGGTGGCTCAGGGTCTGCCTTACCGTGACTTCGTGACCGTTGGTCTGCTGGTCCGCCACCTGCGCATCCGCAACACCACCTCCATCAAGACCTTGGGTGATCCGCCCATTGTTCCCGACTGCTGGATTTATGTGCAGGATCCCGGCTACAAGATGGGCCGCATCCAGATCTTCAACAACTGGAGCCCCTACATGGTCAAGAACGTGGACGGGACTGTCTGGATCGGCCTGGAGTACTTCTGCAAAGAGGGTGATGACTTCTGGAGCATGAGCGATCAGCAGACCACTGACTTCGCCATCAAGGAGCTGACCCGGATGGGCATCATCAACGGACCTGCCGACGTGCTGGACTCGCACCGGGAGCGGGTGGTCAAGGCCTACCCGGCCTACTTCGACACCTACGCCCAGATGCCCGAGCTGGTCAAATGGCTGGACTCCTTCGGCAACCTCTACTGCGTGGGCCGCAACGGGCAGCATCACTACAACAACCAGGACCACTCCATGGCCACGTCCATGGAAGCCGTGGCCAACATCAAATCGGGGCGTACTGACAAGACCAACGTCTGGAACGTCAACACCGAGAAGTCCTATCACGAGGAGAAGTAGACAGACCTCTGCCTTCGTTTCCTTCCAAGCCTCCGACTGCAGGGTCGGGGGCTTTGTCATTTACGACAGGGCGATGGCTGGTGGCTTCAAGGGCAGGCCGAGAAGCTGCGAGAAGAAGGCCACGCTCTCGCGGACACGCTGGCGGACCACCTCTCTGATTTGCGGGTTTCCGGCGGCTCCTCTGCCGTTGCTGACGATGGACGAGAGCCCGTCGGCCATCAGCCAGGCCACAGTGCGGGTGCCGGCTGTTTGGATCAGCTGGGTCTGCGGCAGGTCGCCCCGATCCAGCCAGCGGTCCAGGGCCTTGGACAAAGGGTCGATGATCTGTCTGACGAAGCCCTCCATCACATTGCTGTTGGTGCTCAGGTAGTTGTACCAGTTGGCCTTATCAGCGAAGATGACGTCCATCTTCCAGATGGCCCTTACCAGATGCGGACAGATGTCGTCCAGCGCCTCTTGAACGCCCAGGTCAGGATTCTGCAGAATGTCGACCACATTGTCCACGTAGGAGGCCAGGTAGGTGCGCACGCAGGCATCTATCAGGTCGTCCTTGGATTTGAAGTAGTAATAGAAAACGCTCATGCCCACGCCCTTGCCGTGATTCATGGCGTGTATTACGTCGCGCAGGGAGGTGTTTGCGGCACCTTTCCGGTCGAAGACCCGCATGGCGGTGGTTACGAATTCGCTCCGCCGTTGCTCACGCAGAGATGATCGATCATTCATATGCCCAGTCTAGAGGTTTACCCATGAATATTTGGACACGCAGGCTGTTCCTTGCACCGGTCGGGCAGTCGTTGTAGGCTTATGGAAGTTCGATAAGCCGAGTCGGCGTCGAATTTTCATGAGCGGTACCCCCGCACTATTCTCAAGCTATTTGCCTAGCCTAATTAGGCATAGCGAAGGAAAGGCATTACAACAGTGGCAACAAGCCAAGATATTCATTCCATGAAGCTGCCCGAACTCAAGGAATTGGCCAGGCAGCTGGGGTTGCGCGGTATTTCCGGCATGCGCAAGCCGGTCCTGATCGAGACGATCGAGGCGGCACGCTCGGGCGGCAAGGCCCCTGAGGGAGTAACCGTTGGCAAGCCCAAGGCTGCGGCCGCCGTGGCCAAGGGAGGCCAGACCACCGTTCAGCAGCAGGAGGCGAAGTCCTCCGCGGAAGGCGGACAGGAGTCCACGGAAATCCAGGAATCCAAGGGTGATAGTCCTGTCGGAGACCTCTTCGATGTTTTGGGCATTGACGGTCATAAGAGCGGTCATACCGAGCGCCGGAACCGCTTCCCCCATACCGTGGCCGACGAGGAGAACGTGGTCATATCCCGTCGCCGTCACCGCAGCACGGATTCATCCCGAGGCTCCCACACCAACCGCGGCCGGAGCGAGCGTGAGCATGGTGAGGAGCGCGAAGGTTCCGGCTCAGGTTCAGTGCGGAATTTGGACGACATTCTGGCAGCACTGCCTTCGCGGAATGACCGACCTCGTCGGCGCAGCTATGAGGATCGCGGCGAAGAGGGGCGCGACTACCGTCACAACGGCTATGATCGCCGAAATCGAGGCGACCGCAATGACCGCAACGATCGCAATGACCGGCGCAATCGCAACAACCATCGCAGCAGCGGCCGGGATCGTGACTATGAGCCCAGGGAGAACTTCAAACCCGAGGATCTGGTCCCCGTGGCAGGCATTGTGGATGTGCTGGACTCCTACGCCTTCGTGCGCACTTCTGGCTACCTGCCCGGCCCTAATGATGTCTACATCTCCATGGGCCAGGTCAAGAAGTACGGCCTGCGTAAGGGTGATGCCGTGCATGGCTCCATCCGTCCCCCCCGCGAGGGCGAGCATCGCAATCAGCGGCAGAAATTCGTTCCTCTTCAGGCCATTGACACCATCAACGGCATGAGCGTGGAGGACGCTGCAGGGCGCCCTCACTTCAACAAGCTGACCCCCCTCTATCCGCAGGAGCGCATGCGGATGGAGACCCAGCCCAAGAACATCACCGGTCGTCTGATCGACATCGTCGCTCCCATCGGCAAGGGTCAGCGCGGTTTGATCGTTTCGCCGCCCAAGGCCGGCAAGACCCTGACCCTGCAGTCCATCGCCAACTCCATCACCGCCAACAACCCCGAGGTGCACCTGATGGTGGTCCTGGTGGACGAGCGGCCCGAGGAGGTCACTGACATGGAGCGCACGGTTCAGGGTGAGGTCATCTCCTCCACCTTCGACCGCCCTGCCAGCGATCACACCACTGTGGCTGAGCTGGCCATCGAACGGGCCAAGCGTCTGGTGGAGCTGGGGCAGGATGTGGTGGTCCTTCTGGATTCCATGACCCGTCTGGCTCGCGCCTACAATATCTCGGCTCCCGCATCCGGACGCATCCTCTCCGGCGGCGTGGACGCGCAGGCCCTTTATCCGCCTAAGCGCTTCTTTGGCGCCGCCCGCAACATTGAGAATGGTGGTTCTCTTACCATCATCTCTTCGGCCTTGGTGGAGACCGGGTCCAAGATGGACGAGGTCATCTTCGAGGAGTTCAAGGGCACTGGCAACATGGAGCTGAGATTGACCAGGGACCTGGCCGACAAGCGTATGTTCCCCGCCATCGACATCAACGCCTCCGGCACCCGGCGCGAGGAGCTGATCACCGCGCCTGAGGAGCTGGCTGTGGTCTATCGTCTTCGTCGCCTCCTGGGCGGCATGGAGACCGAGCAGGCTTATCAGACACTGGTGCCCAGGCTGAAGAAGACCGCCACCAACCGGGACTTCCTGGCGGCCATCAACCAGTCCATGCTGGCTCAGAAGTAGAACCGAGCAGGTGAACATGCGCGCACCTCGGTTCAGATTTGCACGCAACGGTTCACGCTTAGTCACAGGCCAACAGGGGGCAGCGTGTCGGCAATCCGACACGTTGCCCCCTGTTCTGTGGTCTGGCGACGTATCAAATGTCAGCGTTGAAGATATTGGTGTTTTCTGTCGACGACTTTCCTTACGGCTCGGACTATATCCTTTGCCGTCAATCCATATTCCTGAGCCAGATAGTTCTGGTCGCCGACCTGGCCGAATCGGTCGTGAACTCCGATGAATTCGATAGGAACTGGGCAGCTGCCTGCCGCTGCTTCGCTGACGGCAGCACCCAGGCCTGTATTGACATTATGGTTCTCAGCGGTCACGATGGCTCCGGTTTGTCGGGCTGCATCGGCTACAGCCTGATTGTCCAGCGGCTTCCATGTGAACATGTCAAGGACGCGGACCGGTATGCCTTCATCGTCAAGAGTGCGCGCAGCCTTAATAGATTCAGCCACGCAGATGCCGCTGGCGATGATAGTCGCCTCTGCACCGGACTGATTTATGACCTGTACGGCTTTTCCTATTTGGAAATGAGTTCCTTCCTGATAGACCTTGACGCACTGCTTGCGCACCAGCCGCATATATTGCATGCCGTAGTTTTGGGCCAGCCAACTCATCATCCATTTAAGCATGGTGATATCGGTGGCTTCCAGAGCGGTCATTGAAGGGACGTTCCTCATGATCCCCATATCCTCGAAGGACATGTGGGTGCCCCCGTTGGTCATGGCCGTGATTCCCGGGTCGGAGCCAACGAGCTTGACATTGGCCTTGCTGTAGCCGCCGGAAATGAAGATCTGGTCCATCGCTCTTCGGCTCATGAACGGAGCGAAGGTATGCGCGAAGGGTATTTTGCCGGTCAGGGAGAGCCCTACCGCAGTGCCGATCATATTGGCTTCCTGAATGCCGCAGTCCACCGTCCGTTCTGGGTAGGCTTCCTGAAAAGGCTTGGTGCCTATGGCGCTCATCAAATCAGCATCCAGAAGGATCAGGCGTTCGTCGTCGGCCGCCAGGTCAAGGAGGCATTGGCAGAAGGCCTGCCGCATTTCCTGTCTCTCGTTTTCCAAAGTACGCTCTATCATTCCTGTTTCCTCTTTACCTATCCTTGTGCAATTGGGTTTGTGTGCGTGGATCTCATGCCTTAGGCCGCATCAATCATTGTTTGGACTTCGGCCAAGGCCTGGTCGCGCTCCTGCTTGTTGATTGATATTGAATGGCTCTTCGGTTTTCCGGCGATCTCCGACCATCCCAGGCCCTTGACGGTGTGAAGCACGATCATAGAAGGCTGGCCGTCGGCCTTTCCGGACTTGCTGCCGATTGTTTCCAAGGCTTGAAGGATGGATGGGACGTCATTGCCATCAGAGACGTCAACGACCTGCCATCCAAAAGCCTTGAACTTGGCTGCAGCGTCTCCCAGGGAGCAGATGTCCTGGCAGTATCCGTCCAGTTGCAGACCGTTATAGTCCATGAAGGCAATCAGATTGCCCAAGCGATGCTGGGCGGCAAAGAGGGCCATCTCCCATATCTGACCCTCTTGACTCTCGCCGTCTCCTATGACTAGATAAACTTTGTTGTTTCGGCCATCCATCTTCAGTCCCAAAGCAACACCCGCGGCTACTGAGGATCCTTGACCCAGGGATCCGGCGGTTACGTCCACTCCGGGAATCTTGAGTCTGTCGGCATGGCTAGGAAGGTTGGTCCCGTTGCGGTTGAGGGTATTCAGCCAATCCATGGGAAAGTATCCGCGCAGAGCGAGTGTGGCGTACAAGGCTGGTGCGGAGTGGCCCTTGGAAAGGACAAACCAGTCCCGGTCGGCCCACTGCGGATCCTCGGGTTTGATGTTCATCTCGTGTCCGTACAGGACAGCAAGAAGGTCGGCTATAGACAGGGATCCACCCACGTGGCCGGTTCCAAAGGCCGAGATTTCCTTGATTGTCTCCTGTCTGATTCGACCAGCGAACCGTTTGAGTTCTCTGATTTTGTCCATATCGATGTTTTCATTCATAATGATTTCCTCACCGTTCTTGTAGATGGATCGTTCTTGCAGTCATGCTTGGTTCTTCATGATTGCTCCTTTACTTGCCTCGAGCGCATGCCCGCCCAGACTGGCCTGGGCCGGACCCAGTCTTGTTGCCTGCGACTGGTAGGTTGAGCAGGGTATATAATCGAGGCCAATTGCCGCAGAATTCGATGGACGAGGGATCTCCGCCGCGTTCTCCTTGGGAGAATATGTGCCCGGTGCGGCACAGCCCGACTCTCTCATCGCCCGGCTCCTGTGAGCGTCGGAAGTCTTCCGGCGGATCCGCGTTGGCCTTGGCCTCCATGTGACGAAACGGTTGGCCCATGACATCACGCGTGTGAAGGGCCCGATCTCGTAAGAGGGCCGTGCGGGCAATTTTCCTGCATAGATCTTCCTGGTTTCCCCATTCGGAAAGATCCAATTGCCCTCCCTTATGTTCTGGTTCGACAGGCGGCAGCCGTCTTCATCCATCAATCCCAAATCGGACAGACCCGACACGCAGCAGCGCCTAATCCCCTTTGCCACTGCTGCGGCGGTATGACCAACCATGCCTCCGAGGAAGGTTAGAACCCTTTCCGCATGGTGCATGCCTTCGATATCCTTAGGCGCTGTGCTTCTTCTGACATGCTGCTCGGCTTTGCGCTCGGAGATTTTTCCAGGCACACCCATCACTGCGCTACCGTACAGCGGTATGAACCGAAGGTAGGAGTCCCAGTCCCGGTGGAGGTTGCCGGTCTTACTAATAGGAGCCCGCACTGCCTCTTCGTTGAGTCCCAAATTGAGAGTGGTATTCATCATATCGGGCGTGGAGATCTGGGCTCCCGATCTGACTAATACTGGCAGGTGATTGTTGCCGTCCAAGAGTCGCTTGCTTACTAGCAGGTCGCGCATGGAGGCATTGCCTTCGGACAGCTTGTGTACGAATCGTTCTGTTGTGTTGTGCATAGCGTTTTCCTCATTGGATTGATGACAATTGGATAGACGACACGCGCCGTGTTCGTTCACGGCATCGGCAAAAACAGTCGATCTTCGGCCTGATTAAAATTTATCGTAGTGCTTAGTCTAGAACGGGAAGTTCTGCCGATTATTGTGCGGGACTCGTTATTCTTCCCGTAATGGGGCTTTTTCATATCAGAAGGCTGATGACGGCGATGACTGCGAAGAAATATATTGCCGCAGAAAAGGCTGTCTGGTTGACATGACCGGCGATCAGCCTGCCGCAGATGACAGCGAGCAGAGTGAGCGGGAGAACGCATAGGAAGGCAAGCACAACTTCCCTGTTTATCGTATTCAGTCCGACTGCAAAAGGCAGCTTCACCAGGTTCACCACCAGATAGAAGGCTGCCGTGGTGCCAAGGAATTGCTTGACAGGCAGCTGCTCGCTGCTGAAATACACGGTTGTGACCGGACCCCCTGCATTGGCTACCATGGTGGTAAAACCCGCCAGAACGCCGCAGAGCATGTGGAAGGCCACGCTTATTCCTTGCTTCTGTTTGTTCCTGCCTCTAGTTCCGTCTTGGGAGGCTTCACTCTTGCCGCCGTATCGCGTTTTCAGCGCGGTCCTTATGCGAGAAAGAAAGTAGAGTGAAACAAAGGAGGCAAGTATGAGCCCTATGGTCTTTTTGGTTGCGTTGTTGTCAGCGTGATACAAGAACCAGACGCCGGCTAGGATGCCTATGGTCACAGTCGGCAGCAGTCTAAACAGGGAGGCCAGCACAATGTCATGCCGGTAGGCCCAGATAGCGGTCCAGTCAGCGACAATGGCCATGATCAGCGTCAGCTCGGTGGCTTCTTTGGCGGGCATCAGCGATGCCAGAGTGGCCACTGCCAGGATGGCCGAGCCTGGTATCAACGACTTGTCCAGGCCTATCAGCACAGCAGCTACCGCCAAACCGATGATCAGCCAGAAGCTCATGCTATGCTCCTTCCTTGCCGGCCGACATGGCAATTCCTGAAGAAACAGGCAGTTGCGTCCGGGTTCCGCCACCAGGCGTTCTATGGTTTCATGCTGGTAGGCGGGCGTTTCGTGGGCGGTCGCGTCCTCAGCGAATACGTCGGAGACGATGATGGACTCTTCGCGATCCAGGAACCCATTCTTCTTCAGGGCGGCGAACAGGGCCTTGAAGTCCACATCGCGTCACCCACCTTCGGATGCTGATGAACACGGGCGTTGGTTCCTGGGGGATTGGCTATGTAGCGTAGATCATGCGAACGATGATGGGCATAGCTGTCTGAGACATAAACCGACCTGAGTCGTTTGCCGGCCAAGGCGGTGATCCCATCCATATTATTGCTGTAATGGAAGGTGTGAGGAGCCGCGTAGACGGCGCAGACCGGCGGACTGTTGATGCCGTGCACATCCTGCAGAGCTGCAATTTCGATGGCCCGCTTCCAATAACGCACGGCTGTCTGTCGCTCTCGTTCGTCGGGCCAGGAAGTCCTGTAGACCGGTAGCAGCGAGCACAACTCAACACGTGCCTTCTTCAAGGCGGCCGCGAAGTCCTTGACTAATTCGTCGTCCGCCTTAGAGGTGCACATAAAACGGCAGGAAGGGCAGGTCGGGATGGAACGGTGTGGGATCCAATGCGATTTTCATATTGTCTAACCTCGTTGTCGGAACTTTTGAATGCCCTTGATTCGTCCTGTTCGTCGGCATCCTCGCTTCGGACAGGGTCGGCAAGCGATCCCGGAGACCAGGGTGTCAGGCCTCCAGGATCACTTACAGGTATGTAGGTTGTTTACAGTCTTGCGATAATGTCCTGGCCGATTTGGTCAGTGCTCCGTCTGCGGGAGGAATTCTCCTCGGCATCCGCTTCCACGGCTCGTTCGATTCGGGCAGCCGCTCCGTCATACCCGAAGTGCTGCAGGAGCAGGGCTGTGGACAGAATCGTGGCCGAAGGGTTGGCTATGTTCTTGCCTGCAATGTCGGGGGCAGAGCCGTGGATGGGCTCGAACATGGAGGGATGTTCGTCGGTCACATTGATGTTGGCTGATGCCGAATAGCCGATTCCGCCCACAACAGCGCCAGCCTCGTCGGTGATGATGTCGCCGAAGAGGTTGTCGGTCACAATCACGTCGAACCGGGAGGGATCGGTGACCAGGAATATGGTGCAGGCATCGGCATGCAGGTAGTCATAGGTCACGTCAGGGTACTCCTTGCCGACCTTGTCCATGACCCACAGCCAGAGTTGACCGGCATAGTAGAGCACGTTGGTCTTGTTGACCATGGTTACGTGCTTCTTGCCCCCGCGCTTGCGAGCCAGTTCGAAGGCAAACCTCACCGCCCTCTCGATACCGAATTCGGTGTTCATCGAGGTCTCGGTTGCTATGGCGTGTTCGGTGCCCATGCGCAACAGACCGCCCATGCCGGAATACAGGCCTTCCGTGCCTTCTCTGATGACGACGAAGTCGATGTCGCCAGGGTCGGCCAATGGGGATTTGACGCCGGGGTAGAGTTTGGACGGCCGCATGTTGATGGCCTGGTCAAATGCGAAACGGAGCTTGAGCAGCAGGCCGCGCTCCAGGATTCCTGACTTGACTCGTGGATCGCCGACAGCCCCCAATAGGATGGCATCCTTTTGGTCCATATCCTTGAGTTGATCATCTGTGATGAGGGTACCGTCACGCAGGTAGCGATCTGCGCCCAGATCATAGTCGGTGTAGTTAAAGGAGACGCTGTCGCCGACGGCTTCCTTGAGTACGGCTTGGGCGACCGGCACGATTTCACGGCCGATTCCGTCACCAGGAATGACTGCAACGTCCAATATCCTCGTTGATGTTTGAGTATTCATGCCCTTCATGTTAGTGACGGCCTAGCGATATAGCAATAAAAAAATCCTCAAAAATACCGATATGCGGGATTTTTGTATCAATATTTGCTCAGTTGTATCGAATGTTCACGATTTATTTGATTTGCTTATCAAAATTTGTAGAGAACTGTCCAATAGCTCTATACCATGATAATATGTCGGATCGCTCAACTGACGGTAGGCTGATAGGTTGATTATCCGTACCTTCTGCTGTCCCATGTATATCAGTCTTTGGGTGTCGTTCGGGGAAGGGGAAACTGAGCAGACAACATTTCAACGATGCAATTGAATGGAATAAAGCAACAAACGCATAATTCATGGACCTGAACTGGCAAAGATGCGAGTAAAGGAGATCGTGGGATATGATCACTGCGGCCGTTAATAGTCTGCGGTCCTTTTGCTCCTCAGTGACTATTTCTCGACCCGACGTACAGGCTTGGTTCTACAGCAGGTCGAGAAGGAACAGTTCAACGATACGGATTTCACCTCGGCTTCCAACACGATGTTCCAGAATCCCCAGGTCCACTTCGTCAATATCAACGTCCTGTCATTCGATGCGCACAAGGAGGCAGCCATTCCGGTCATTGGCGATGCCCGTGAGACGCTGAGCGAGCTGCAGGAGGTTTTGGGCGATTGGCAGGTGGACGAGGATTATCGCAGTGAGGCCACGGCCAAGGCTGACAAGCAGCGGCAGGCAGTCCGCTGGGCTACTCGGTCGAATACGGCTATTCCTGCATGGGCTATGAGATTCCTGCAGCCCTGGGTATGCGAATGGCTGATCCGAGCAGGGAGATCTTCTCCTTCATCGGCGATGCCTCCTTCATCATGTACCACCAGGATGTGCTGACGGCGATTCAGGAGCGGGAGAAAATCATATTGCTGCTCTTGGATAACGGCGGTTATGGATCGATTCATTCACTGTCCATGCAGGTCGGCTCTCAAGGATTTGAGACCAAGTATTACTACCGGGGAGATAACGGCCGTCAGAATCTTAAGGAACCGCTGCAGGTTGATTTTCCCAAGATTCTTGAAGGGTATGGGGTCAAGACCTATACCGTCGAGGATGCGGACCAACTGCGTCAGGCTTTGCGAAAGGCGCTCGCCAGTGATCAAATCACCGCCATCTATGCAAAGGTGGCACCGGTGGAACGTGACGATGCAGCCGACGCTTACTGGGAGGTGGCCACTCCTGAGGTGGCGCATATCGAATCCTCGATAAAGGCCCATCAGGAATACGAGAGAATCCGCGATTTGCAGCGGAACTATCTATAACCTGCGGATTTCGGGAATGTCCAAAATTTGCACTAACAGCGCTCTGCCCTTAGACCAGGCCGTCGGAACTTTGGTGGCAGGATTACACTGTTGCCATGAGCTCTGAGAAGATGGAAACAGTGATCGATGACCAGGCGCAGAGCGGGGGACCCCAGGCCGAGGCCGCCCGCCAGGTGGAGGAACTGCGTGCCGATGTGGACACCATCGATGCCGCTATTGTCGCCATGCTGGCCGAACGGTTCAGGGTGACCCACCGCATCGGTCTGCTCAAGGCCCAGGCGGGATTCGCCTCAGCTGACCTACGTCGGGAGGCTTCACAGATAGCGGCCTTGCGAGACGAGGCTGAAAATTATGGCCTCGATCCGAATCTGGCTGAGGCTTATCTGCATCTGGTGGCTGACGCTGCTAAACAGGGCCACGAACAGTTGGCCAGCCAGCTGGGTTCGCGCTGAGGGAATCCATAGCACGCTAGTGGTCGATGGCGTAGATAAACTACTATGCCATCGACCACTAGATATTAGCGATGACGGGATCGCCTGGTCAGCGAGTGCTGGCTTTAGTCTGATGAGCCGTTTCCTGGTAGTGCTGCCTTGATGCCAGGACCGTCACCGTAATGAACAGCCCGACAAGCAGCATGGCGAGCAGTCCCTGGCTGCCGGTCAGGGGCAGAACATCCCGGTAGGAAAAGTCCAGGTTCTCGGTCTGAGAGCTGCCTTGGCCAATGTTCCAGGTGATGTTGACCGTAGTCGAGCCTGCTTTGAACGCTGGGGTATAGAAAGTCCAGGTATTCCAGGATCCCCAAGTCTCTTCCGTGCCGTTCCGCGTCAGTTGGAGAACTGCAACGGTATCCGGGTCCGTGCCGACCGTGACCGAGCTGATGGTCAATTGCGGCGGGCAGACCAAGGTGGTCGCCTTGACGGAACTGTTGTCGGAATTGGTGCCTAGCTGCATGCCGCTATTGTCGCCCCAGGCGTAGGCCTTGCCGTCGGAGTCGATGACCAGGACTTGGCGCTCGCCTGCAGCAATCTGTATGGTGCTGCCGTCTTTGCTCACCAGAACGGGGGATACGCTGATTGATCCGGTGATGGAGACATTGCCCAGGGCGTTTTGACCATTGCTTCCCCAGGTGTATACCTTCCCTTTGTCGTCGATTCCTGCGCAGAACCACCCTCCGGCGCTGACCTCGGTGGGTTTGAATCCATCGCTGCCTCCGTCAGGATCGGCCACCAGAGTCGGTATTGAGGCATCATTGGTGTCTCCTGTGCCCAGGCGTCCGTCGGTGTTCGTACCCCAGGCGTAGGCCTTGCCGTCTCTGCCGATGGCCAGGGAGTGTGAGCCTCCCGCACTGACCTGAGTGGCGAAGAATCCTGTCGATCCGTCTTCGTATTTCTTGGGTGACGACACCGATACGGGGCTGGCTTGTGAGACTGTGGAATTGTTGCCCAGTCTGCCGTTGTAGCCAAATCCCCAGGCGTAGGTTTGCCCGCTTATGCCGATGATCAGAGAGTGCTGATATCCTGCACTGACCTGTCTGACTTGGAATCCGGGGCTGGTGGCGCTTGCGTTGACAGCTACTGGAGTAGGGACGTTCCCAGTCGTACTACCGTCGCCCACCTGTCCACCTCTGCTCCTGTCTCCCCAGGCATAGACTTGATGATCCGTGCCGATGGCCAGGGAATGATAGCCTCCTGCGCTTACCTGGATGTAGGAGAAGTTGTCCTTGTCGGCAACACTGTCGGGCTTCTTCACTCGGACGGGTGTCTTGCTGCTATCTTTGCTGCCGTTGCCGAGCTGCCCATTGCCGTTGCCTCCCCAGGCGTAGGCGTTGCCGTCACTGCCGAGGGCCAGCGAGAATCCATAACCAGCGCTTACCTGGATGTAGGAGAAGTTGTCCTTGTCGGCAACACTGTCGGGCTTCTTCACTCGGACGGGTGTCTTGCTGCTATCTTTGCTGCCGTTGCCGAGCTGTCCACTGCCGTTGTTTCCCCAGGCGTAGGCGTTGCCGTCACTGCCGACGGCCAGAGAATGGTTTTTGCCCGTGCTGACCTGGGCGAAACGGATGCCGCGCTGCGAGGGCGGAGTGATGGTGACCTGGTATCCGCCGGTGGACGGACTGATGGTTGGGTTGACAGTCATTGGAGACGAACGCGTCCAGTGTGCGACCAGGGTCAGCGGGTCAGTGACCGGCTTGCCGAAGTCATAGGCCACATCGGAGCTGCCGTCGGATGCTTTGACAAACCAGCCGTCGAATAGGAAGCCTGCTTTTGTGACAGTCTGTCGGGGCACCAATTCGCCTTCCTTGATGTCCTTGCTTGTCCATGCAGCCCCGACGCCTCCAACGGGGTCAAGATCTATGCGCTTGTTGGTCGGATCGAAGGTGTAGTCGAACTGCTGTGTTTGCGTTGAGTCCCCGGCATCGCCGGCAATGTTCCATGTGATGGTGAAACTGGACGGGCCGTACGGGTACGCGGGCGTCACGAAGGTCCAATCCCGGTTTTCATCCCAGGTGTCTTTGCTTGTCTGGGTCAGGTTCGTGGCTGGCTTGGTGCTGCTGGCCATGGTGCCGAAGGTCACCTTGGTCAGGGTGATCTGTGGTGGCTGTGTGGTGCCGGGCCTTGATGCCGATATGCTCTGCCCCAGCTGGTTGTAGTAGTTGTATCCCCAGGTGTAGAGCAATCCGTCAGACCCTATGGCCGTCTGGTGATGGCCGGAGGTGGCTACCGCGCAGGCCTTCACCGATTGGGCCAGAGTGATGGCTTTCGGATTGGTCTGCCATGCATCAATATTGCCGTTGCCTAGCTGGCCGTAACCCTGATTGCCCCAGGTGTAGAGCTTTCCGTTGTCGTCTATGGCTTCGGATCCATCGTCGCCCGCGCTGATGGCGGTGATGTTGACAGCGTCGTCTCCGAAGCTGGTCTTAGTGGATCCTCTCGTGCTGACATTGGTATCAGTCGAGGAGCCGATGGCGGTGCCGGAACCCCATCCATAGACGTTATGATCCGTATCCAGCGCCAGCACATGCTGATAGCCCGCGCTGATGGCGATATAGAACCGCGTATCAGGCTGTCCGGTGCCCAGGTCTTGGACACGTTTTGGCGTCGGATTGTTATCGTTGGTGCCGTTGCCTAGCTGGCCTTTTTCGTTGTGGCCCCAGGCCCAGGCGTGGCCTTGACTGTCCAGGGCGGTGCCTGTGGTGAATCCTGCGCTGATGGCGGTGATGTCGGACAGCGTCGGGACCTTGGTGGGGGAGGAATGGTCGCTGTTGTCTGAGCTTCCGATGCCGAGCTGGCCGAACTGGTTGTTGCCCCAGGTGTAGACCGTGCCGTCCGAGGCCAGGGCCATGGCGTATGACCGTCCTGCACTAATAGCGGTGATTTTGGCGTCGAGATTCGCCTTTACAGGCACGGCAGAATTTGTTGTGGTGCCGTTGCCGAGCTGGCCTTTGTCGTTGTTGCCCCAGGTGTAGACGGTACCGTCCGAGGTCAGGGCCATGGAGTAAGCGTCGCCGGCGCTGACGGCTATGAAGATCTTTCCTTTTATGGCGTCATTTTCAGTGATCCGTACTGGTGTAGTCGCCGTGTCTGAGGTTTTGTCGTTCCCCAGACTCCCGCTGGCCTGATTCCCCCAAGCGTAGACGTGTCCGTCAGAACCCACAGCCAGGGTGTGGTAGCGCCCGGCGCTGGCCTGCGCGAACCTCACTGCCCTGGGTTTGGGAGGAGTCAGAGTAATCGTGGAGCCACCGGTGTCATCGCCATGGAGGGCGTTCGACGTTTTCCATTTGGTGTCTGGCGACGACCAATGGGCTTTCAGATTCAGCGGTCCGGTGACCGGGTTGCTGAAGTCGTAAGCCACATTGGAGCTGCCGTCGGCCGCTTTGACGAACCAGCCGTCGAACAGGAAACCTGCCTTGGTAACGCTGGGAGGTGAAGCCTGCTTGCCTGATGTGACGGACTGGTCCGAGACCGATGAACCCCCGTCCGAATCAAAGGTGACCTTTTGAGCAGTGGGTGTGAATGTATAGTCGGCGATGGCCTGGCTTTGTTGCGCTGCGCCGCCAATGGTCCATTCATTGATCTTGATCTTGGTGGTTCCGTAGGTGTGGTGCGGGGTAGTGACCGTCCATGGGGTATTCGTACTCCAAGTGTCGTCACCTGCTGAAGTTCGGTTGATCGGGCTGCCGCTGTCGGTCTTGGCAACATCAGTCTTGCCAAAGGTCACCTTGGCCAGATCTATTTGGGGTGGGCTGACCGCTGCAGGCTTGGTCTGTGAGCCGCTTTGAGGTCCACTGCTGCCCTGTCCCAGCTTGCCGCTTTTCGCTTCTCCCCAGCTGTAGGGGAGCCCGTCCGAGCCGATGGCCAGACTGTGCCGGCAGACATCGAATGCGGCGACTGTGACGCCTGTCAGGCTTACCTTGGTCATGATTGATTTAGGTTTTGTGGTTCCGTCGCCCAGCTGGCCGCTGGAATTGCTGCCGAACATGTACAGGCTGCCCGCAGAGTCGACCATCGCAGAGGAGGAGTCCCCGGCGCTGACTGAAACAGGCGTCGCCGCTCCCGGTTCCAGGCTTACCAGACTGGGATAGAAGGAGTGAACGCTGTCGGCATTGGGGTCATTTCCTTTGATCAGGGGATAACCCCAGTAATATACCTTGCCTGAATTGCTCAGTGCCAGGACGTGCAGGTACCCTGCATCGATGTCGGTGTAGACAGTGCTGTCTGGGTTGCCGGTCGAGTCGCCGTAAATGCGCGTTGGTTTGTAGACATTGGAACCGCTGTTGGTGTCGTCCATGGTGCCGATGCTGAGCTGGCCGCCCTGGTTGCGTCCCCAGGCGTAGGCATAGCCATTGCTGTCCAGCGCTGTCTGGAAATCGTATCCGGCACTGATGGTGGTGAAGGTGACGCCGGATGGAGAGGCCACTGCCGCGGGTGAAGGGTTGACGTTGACCCCCGTGGACCCGTTGCCGAGCTGGCCGTATTGGTTGTCTCCCCATGTGTAAATCGTTCCGCTTGAGGATAGTGCCATGACATGCCAATATCCGGCGCTGATGGCGGTGATGGTGACGTTGAGATTTGCCTTTACTGGTACTGAGGAATCCGTGATGGAACCGTTGCCGAGTTCGCCGCGTGCGTTATCGCCCCAGGTGTAGACGCTGCCGTCAGAAGCCAGTGCTACGGAGAATTTGGTTCCCGCGCTGACAGCTATGAAGGTCTTTCCTTTTATAGCGTCATTTTCGGTGATCCGCACCGGTGTGTTTTTGTTGATTGTGGAGCCATCGCCGAGCTCGCCCTTGCTGTTGTCGCCCCAGGCGTAGACATGACCATCCGAGCCTACGGCGAGGGTGTGGTCGTGGCCGGCGCTGACCTGTGCGAATCTGACCCCTCTGGGCTTGGGGGGAGTCAGGGTGATTGAAGAGCCCCCTGTGTCGTTGCCGCTGGCGTTGGCTGTCGTCCACTGGGAGTCTTTGACTGATGACCAATGGGCTATCAGCGACTTCGCGCTGGTGCTGGTGACCGGCTTGCCGAAGTCGTAGGCCACATTGGAGCTGCCGTCGGCTGCTTTGACGAACCATCCGTCAAACAGGTAGCCTGTCTTGGTGACGGCAGGAGGAGATGCCAGATGACCTGAGGCTACTGTCTGGCTCAAGGCCGGCGAGCCGGACGTCAGCGAGCCCCCATCCGAATCAAAGGTGAGGGTATATGAGGATGAATCCCTGGTCTGGGGCGACTTGTCAGTCTTTTGCTTATTGAATGGTTGGATGGACTTGAACGGCGAGGGATTATTGTTGGCCAGCGGCGATGGTGATGCGGTCGGCATCATAGCCCGTGCCTGCTCACCTGTTTTGAGCAATGAGTTCGCGCTGCTGCTGCCTGCTGTAGGTGTAGGCGCCATGTCGTCGGTGTTTGCGTATGCTCCGGTTGAAGCTACGACCAGCGCCAGTCCAATCATAGCCGTTAAGGTCAACAGTCTACGGGTGCTATGAGCATTCCCCATTTAATCTTCCTCCCCAAGCGTGCTGACTTCCCAGGTCATAGTCCCCATAACTGCGTCGACGCACACCATGTAAAATCCCGCTACTAACTCTACTTTAGCATTACAATCTTCGCGAGCCGCAGAGTGTTGTGATCACGCGTTCCACAGGCAAATGCGGTCCGAGCAGTTCGTAATGGGCATGCTTTTGATTACAAAACTGCACGGGTGAAGATTGTTCGCCTGGCCTTGCAGGCTGTAATGCTAGCTGCACTGATAACGACCTTGTCGCCAGTGCAAACTGATGACAACCGGGGCGGCGCCTATGGCCGAACCGCCCCGGTTGCCATTGGGAATGAAACCTACTTGCGAGGTTTCTTGGCCGGGGGTTCACCCAGCTGGCTGGTAGTTACCCGGATGCCTTCCTCATCCTCGCCGGCTCCCTTGGTATCGGGCTGGCTGGTTTCTTCGACCAGATTCAGATCTCCGGTGACCCTGCCTGCTTCGGCTATGTCGTCCAGGGCTGCTTTCACGGCTTCCAGGCCCTCCGGCGCCACGCTCAAGGAGGCGGAGAGGATGGGGGTCTTCATGGAGACCTTGGCCTCGGACTTGATTCGTCGCAGTGAGGCCAAGGCCGTGCCTGCCCAGGCCAAAAGATCCGGGTCCTGGCCTTGGGCAGCTGCACGGTAGGATTCTGAACGTGGCCAGGAGGCCCTGTGAACCGATCCGTCCCCTTGATGCATCCACTGCCAAGCCTCCTCGGTGGCGAAGGGCAGGAAGGGAGCCAGGAGACGATCCAGAGCGTCCAGGACCAGTCCCAGGGTTGTACGGGCGCTCAGCACCTGTGCTTCGTCAGGGGTTCTGCCAGTGGCATCCGCGGTCCCGTAGGCCCGGTTCTTGGCCAGCTCGATATAGTTGTCACAGAAGTCCCAGAAGAATGATTCGGTCACCTCCAATGCCTTGGAGTGCTCATAGGATTCCAGGGCCTTGGTGGCTTGGTCGATCACCTGGGCAAGTCCGGCCAGGACCGCGCGATCCAGCGGGACCGTCACGTCGGCAGGGTTCCAGGTGGCCTCCGCTGCCTGGGTGACCTTATGATTCTCGTCCTCCCGTCCGATGGCCAAGGCGAACTTGACGGCGTTGAGGAGCTTGACGGCCAGGCGGCGACCGATCTTCATCTGCCCCTCATCGTAGGTGGCATCCAGGCCCAGCCGGGCGCAGGATGCCCAGTAGCGTACGGCATCGGCGCCATACTTCTTGATGGGTTCGTCGGGAACTACCACATTGCCCTTGGACTTGCTCATCTTCTTATGGTCAGGGTCCAGGATCCATCCGGACAGGGTGGTGTCGCTCCAGGGCAGGCAGCCGTTCTCCAGATGGGCGCGGTCCATGGAGCTGAAGAGCCATGTGCGAATGATGTCCTGGCCCTGGGGGCGCAGGTCCATGGGGAAGGTGGCTTTGAAGAGGGCCTGGTCCTGTTCGCCCGGCTCGGCCCAGTGGGTCACGATCTGAGGCGTCAGGGAGCTGGTGGCCCAGGTGTCCATGATGTCTTTCTCGGCCGTGAAGCCGCCAGGCTGGTCGCGCTGGGACTCCTCGAAGCCCTCAGGCACATCGCTGCTGGGGTCGATGGGGAGCCTGTCCTCGGTCGGGGTGATGGGATGGGCGTAGTCGGTCTCCCCGTTTTCCTTGACCGGGTACCAAAGAGGGAAGGGGACTCCGAAGAAGCGCTGGCGGGAGATCAGCCAGTCGCCGTTGAGTCCCTGGACCCAGTTGTTGTAGCGCACCCGCATGAAGTCCGGGTGGAAGTTGAGCTCCTTGCCACGCTCCAGCAGCTCCTTGTTGAGTTTTTGGTCGGTGCCGCCATTGCGCAGGTACCACTGACGGGAGGTGACGATCTCCAGGGGTTTGTCGCCTTTCTCGTAGAAGTTGGTCATGCGCTTGGTGGGTTTGGGTTCGCCGTCCAGGTCGCCGGACTCACGCAGGGCATCCACGATGATCTTGCGGGCTGAGAAGGTGGTCTTGCCCTCGGTCTGCTCGAAGATTCGACGTCCGCCTTCATCGGTGATCCAGTCCGGCACGTCCATGACGATTCGTCCGTTGCGCTGGATGATGGACCTGGTGGGCAGGTTCAGATCCCGCCACCACTGCACGTCGGTCACGTCGCCGAAGGTGCAGCACATGGCGATGCCGGCGCCCTTGTCCATCTCTGCGGCGGGGTGGGCCAGGATGGGCACCTCCACCTTGAACAGGGGGGAGTAGACCTTCTGTCCGAAGTACTTCTGGTAGCGCTTGTCGTCCGGGTGGGCGATCAGAGCGCCGCAGGCCGCCAACAGCTCAGGCCTGGTGGTCTCGATGTAAATTGGCGTGCCGTCCGCAAACCGGAAGGCCACACGGTGATAGAAGCCGTCATATTCGCGCGACTCCAGCTCGGCCTGTGCCACGGCGGTCTGGAAGGTCACGTCCCAGAGCCCCGGGGCCTCTTTCTGGTAAGCCTCGCCCCGGGCCAGATTCCGCAGGAAAGCCTTCTGTGCCACCCGGCGGGGATGCTCGCCGATGGTGTGGTAGGTCTGCGACCAGTCCACCGACAGGCCCAGCGACCGCCAGAGCTGCTCGAAGAGCTTCTCGTCCTCGGCGGTCAGTTCCTCGCATAGTTCGATGAAGTTCTGCCGGGAGACGGGCACCTGGTCCTTGGCGCTGATCTTCTTGCCCTTGGTCCCGTGGAAGGGGGGCTTGAAGTCCGGATCGTACTTGAGCGAGGTGTCCACGCGGACCCCGTAATAGTTCTGGACCCGCCGCTCGGTGGGCAGGCCGTTGTCGTCCCAGCCCATTGGGTAGAAGACGTCGTAGCCCTGCATCCGCTTGAACCGGGCGATCACGTCGGTATGGGTGTACGAGAAGACGTGTCCCACATGCAAATGCCCCGAAACCGTGGGCGGCGGGGTGTCGATGGAGTAGACGCCGGAGCGCTCGCGGGTGTTGCGGAAGCGGTAGACGCCGGACTCATCCCAGTCGCGGCACCACTTTTCCTCCAGACCATCCACGCCCACCCTGTCGGGCAGGGGGGTCAGATGGGCATTGACGATTCCTTGGTTTTCAGCAGACATACCAGCATTTTATGGACGAACAGTGACAAGGGGCACCGGCCTTTTCACCCTTGGATGCGCAGGTTCCACAGGGGCAGGTAGCGGTCCACCAGAGAGCTGGGCATGCCCTGCAGGCGGGGGGCGGTGAGGACCAGGGGCGTACGTTGATACAGCCAGTCGCTGGGGGAGAGGTCGCTGACCTGTCGGGCAAAGGCTTTCAGTCGCTCGGCATAGGTGTTCTGGTCGGTGCAGTCCGTCACCTGCTTCCAGGAATTCTGGATATCGACATTGTCGAAGAGCATGGCGGAGTCGGGGTCGGCGAAGCGGTCGATTTCATCATTGTCCATGACCATCAGGGCCATGTCGTAGTCGCGGCGGTTGAGCACCTGGTCGCGGAAGGTGGGCTGATCCACCATGGAGACCTGGGTGGGGATGCCTGCTGCCTTGAGCTGTGTGCGCATCAGCTCGCCCACCTGACTGCCGAATTCGCGGGGATAGACCAGACGCAGACCGTTCTTAAAGAAGGAGGGGCGGTAGTAGGAGGACCGATGAATCGCCTGGGCCCGGTCGAAGGGGAAGGCCTGCAGATCAGGATCGTAGCCGGGGCTCAGCTGGTTGAGTGGTCCGCCCAGCGCCTTGGCTCCGCCTCCCTCCAGTTTGGCAATGGCTTCTCGATCCAGGGCGTAGCGGACGGCCTCGCGCATATGCTGGTCGGACAGCGGGCTGGTTGCTATGTTGTTGAAGGCCAGGACCACATTGTCTGTGCTGGGCGTGGCGGTCGGCGCCTTGTGGGCCTGTGCGGCGGTTGCGGGATCCATGTCCACTACAGCGTCCAGGTGTCCCTGGTCCAGATCCTTGATGGTCTCCTGCGGGCTGCCGGTATAGCTGAAGATCACCTTGTGGATGGCGGCCTTGTCCGGGCCTTGGTAGGACTTGCTGGCGGTCAGGGTCAGGCTGGTGCCCGGCTGCCAGTCATCCACCTGGTAAGGGCCTGAACCAGCTGATCGAGTGGAATAGTTGACACGGGCCCGGCGGTCGTAGACTATGCCCGCACGACCGCTCAGGGCGGTCAGCAGCCTGGCGTTCGGGCTCTTCAGGCCGATTACCAGTGTGGCATCATCGGGGTTGGTGACCCTGGCCAGTCCATCCAGGTCCCGATGACCCTGGTACTGGTGGTCGATGATCTGGTGCAGGGACCAGAGGGCATCCTCCGCGGTTAGGCGGCGTCCGTCGGCAAAGCGGGCGTCATTGCGCAGATGAAAGGTGTAGAGCAGCCCGTTTGAGGAGACCTCCCAGTTCTGGGCCAGGCCGGGCGTCGGCCGGCCTTTGGCGTCGGGCTTGGTCAGAGTCTGGTAGACGTTGCCCATCAAGGCCTGGTCTGTGGCGAATCCGGGTTCGGTGCGGATGTCAAGGGAGACGGGGGCCTGGCGGGCTCGAATGCGCACGATCTGGTCCGAGCTCCCCTGGGCCCAGGGCAGCTGCCAGCTTCCCTGACCTGTCACCAGCGGCCAGGCTATATAGGTGCCCGCAGTCAGGACCGCCAGTACCAGAAGAAAGATGATCCCGGATCTGATTTGTGTGTGTCTGCCGCGTGCCATGGTTTTGATTCTATCGAGAGGCCGGTCCGGCCAGGAGTTCGGCACTGGGACATGTTTCGGCCAAGGGGCAGTGGAGGCAGTCGGGCTTGCGGGCGTGGCAGGTGGCTCGGCCGTGGAGGATCAGCCTGTGCGACAGATTGGTCCAGTCCTCGGGCGGGAAGCAGTCGCAGATCTCATGCTCGATCTTCACTGGATCGGGGTGGGTGCTGCGCCAGTCGGTCCGCCAGCGCAGGCGGCCGGTGACTCGGGTGACGTGGGTGTCCACCGGGAATCCGGGGATGTTGAAGGCATTGCCAAGGACTACATTGGCGGTCTTGCGTCCCACACCGGGCAGAGCGGTCAGCTCCTCCATGGTCTGAGGGACCTCGCCGCCGTAGTCTTCAGTCAGCATCAGGGAAAGCCCCAGCAGGTGGCGGGCCTTGGCGTGGTAGAAGCCCACCGGGTGGATGATGGCCTCCAGCTCGTTCGGCTGGGCCTGGGCCATGGCTGCGGGATCGGGGTAGCGCTCGAAGAGTTCGGGGGTCACCGAGTTGACCCGCTTGTCGGTGGTCTGGGCGCTCAGGACAGTAGCCACCAGCAGTTCGAAGGGGTTGCGAAAGTGCAGGGCGCAGACCGCCTCGGGAAAGACCTGGCAGAGGATGCGGTACTCCTCGTGCATGCGGGACAGGCGGTGGGCCTTGCTTTCCCTGCCTTGGGGACGCTTTCGATTTGATGATGCATCAGTCACTATGATCGGTTTTCTTCTTCTTGGAATCCTGGGATTGTTCTGACTGGCTGTCCTCTTGCTCGGCTGGGTCTGGGTCGGTCCCGGCATCCGGCTCGGCCTTGGGGGCTGAGGCCGTCCGTGCTGACGAGGGAGGGTCGAACCGGTAGCCCACATTGCGGACCGTGCCGATCAGGTGCTCGTACTCGCTGCCCAGCTTGGCCCTGAGACGCCGCACATGCACATCCACCGTCCTGGTGCCGCCGTAGTAGTCATAGCCCCAGACCTCCTGGAGGAGCTGCGCCCTGGTGAAGACCCTGCCGGGATGCTGAACCAGGTATTTGAGCAGCTCGAACTCCTTGTAGGCCAGGTTGATGGGACGACCGTGGATTCGGGCCGTGTAGCTTTCGGTGTCCACAACGAGATCGCCTGATCGGACCTGACCAGTGGGCACCTGGTCCTCAGCCTCTTCTGGCTGAGCATCCGGCTTGCGTGTCGGGGTCTCGCGCTGGCAGACCAGACGCAGCCGGGCTTCGACCTCGGCTGGGGATGCGGACTGAATGATGACGTCGGCCACGCCCCAGCTGGCATTGACCACGGTGAAACCGCCCTCGCTCAGAATCAGGATGATGGGCGTGGACAGACCCGAGGCTCGGGTCAGGTTGCAGAGTGTCTTGGCCTCGGCCAGATCGTCGCTGGCATCGATCAGCAGCACTGTGTCCTCGGGCATTCTTACCAGGGAGGCGGCGTCCAGGGGCAGGACGCGCACTCGATGGGAGAGCAGGGCCAAGGCTGGCAGAACCGATGCCGGGTCCTCGGCGCAGGTCATCAAGGTCAGATCCGTCACGGGGGTACCTTCTTCCCTGTCCGTTCGTCCATAGCGGGAGTGGATTCGTTGAACAGCCGTCATCATTGTACAATCGGCCCGTCACAGGGGTTCCGAGTTCACAGGATGGCCTTGCCCTAGGATGTGACGTATGGCTCCCCGACGGGGACAGGCAGGAGGACCCATGGCGCAGACCGTAAAAGAAACCCGGGATGGGCGCGCGCCCGCCCTGACGCAGCTGCTGGCCCTGGCGGCGCTGGTCCTGCCGGGCGTGGCGGCGGGTTTGCTGGCAGAGCCTCGGGTCGCCCGATGGGTGCAGGCCGTCCTGGTTCTGGTGCTGGCATTGGCCCTGTTGGCCTCCTGGCCTTTGGTCGGCCGGGGCATTCGACCCGGCCCCGACCGGGCCATGTTCGCTCTGCTGACTTTGGCCTGTCTGGTTCCGGCCTTGGTCGTGCAGGGGTCTGACGCCTTCAGGGTCTGGCTGTCGACTGCGGCATTCCTGCTTGCCCTCCTGGCCGTGTTCATGTTCGTTCGGCAGATGCTGCGTCGGGACCGGCAGATGGTCATCCGAGGCATTTCCGCAACGGCCATGGGCGGGGTCACTGCTGTCGCCGCCTCGGGGTGGGTCTTCCTGCCAGAGCTGATCAGAGACCTGCAACCTGACCTAATGCCGATTCTGGTGGGGTTGGTGGCCTTGCTGCTGCTGATCGGGCTCATCGCCGCAGGCTATCGCTGGGCCAAAGAAGCAGCTGATCGGCCTGGAGCCATTGGTCTGGCGCTGATGTCGGTGCTTCTGTCCGGAGCCATCGTGGTACTGGCGGCCCTCGTCCTCCAGACGACGATCTGAGCTAGGCGTTCATCAGGTGATCCAGAAGGATCTGGATGCCCATGACTATCAAAATGATGCCGCCGGCGATTCTGGCCGGCTTGCGCCAGCGGGAACCGACGACGTATCCAATGCGCAATCCCGCTATGGAGACCGTAGCCGTCACCAGTCCGATGACCAATGCGGACAGCCAGATGTTGATGCCCAGCAGGGCCAGGCCCGCACCCACGCCGAATGAGTCGATGCTGGTGGCTATGGCTGCAGGAAGCATTTGCCGCCAGGAGAAGCTCTCTTCTCCGTTAGCTCCTTCTTCCTTGCCGTAGACGCCCTCGCGGATCATGTTGACCCCGATGGCCGACAGAATGCCGAAGATAATCCAGTGATCCACAGCGGCCAGGGAGTCCTGCAGCATGGAGGCTGCGAAGTAGCCAAGCAGAGGCAGCAGAGTCTGGAATCCGCCGAACCAAAGTCCGACCAGCCAATGATGGCGGGCCCGCAGTCTGTCCACGGACAGTCCCTTGCTGATGGAGACGGCAAAAGCGTCAGAAGATACACCTAAAGCGATAAACAACAGTCTTAAGAACACGGCATTCCTTGAAAGGGTTCATCCCCGGTGGGATGGGCCTCGACCAGGTCTCCTCAAACCCGCCTACGCCTCGGGAGCGTCGAGCGCGGAACTGCCGACTGGAGTCGGCTTTGAATTCGTTGAATGCCGTTCACATGCTACGCCATAACAATATGGACATAGATTTTACCTGTCAGCGCTGGAGAATCAAGCATGACAGGCTATCGGACAGGCCCATTAGTGAGCCATAGTCACTGTCAGGCTGCCCCCCGCTGCGTGGATGGCGCTACTTGTCCTGGTAGGTGACGGCGTAGAACTCACCGTTCTGGAAGCGGGCCATGTACACATCGCTGACCTTGTGGATGCCCTGCTTGGCCAGCTGCTCGTCAAGCCAGTCCTCGTCCCGTCCCATGGTATCCAGCACGTCGGGATTGACCCGCCCGTCCATGACCACCGGATAGCGCACGTCCTTGTCACCCTCGGAGATGATGGTCAAGCTGCCGTTCTGTTCGACGATGCCCCGCTTGACGTCGCGAATGTCGTTAATGCCCTTGGTGCGCAGCTTGAAGTCCACCTCCTTAGCCGTTAGGTTGACCTTGAGGCAGTTTTGTACCAACAGCTTGCCGTTCTTGATGATGGTGACCGGTTCGCCGTCGATGTACTTGCCCACCGCATGGATGTGAGTCTTGGCATATCGGGTGATGAGGATCAGGGCTGCCCATATCAGCAGGATGACAATGTACTGGGCCATGGAGATGCTGTCGCTGTAGATGACCCCGCCGATGATGCCGCCCAGGACGTAGTTCTGCAATTGGTCCATGGGCGAGGTGGGCGCCAGGTTCCCCTTGCCGGTCACGTTGATGAGCAGGGTGATGAAGAGCAGACCGACGATCAGCTTCAGGGCCACGTTGACGTAGAAATTGATATCCATGGGTCACTCTCCGATCACGGTGATGTCTGGGTGGTACAGGTCGGCGCGCTGCAGCAGGAATTCGGAGCCGGAGCTGTTGAATACCAAGGTGTAGTAGCCCTTGGGGGTCTTGATGATCATGTCGTTGTTGCGCGAGGTGTCGTTGATGCTGATCTGCTCAGGATCGACCTTGAGCTTGGCGGCAGATTTGTCGATGACCGTGGTCAGCTGTCCGCTCTGCAGGCTGGCCGTGCGCAGATTGGTGTAGTCGCTGTACTGGATGGCCGCCGCCAGCAGTAGCAGGGTGGCCAGGATTATGGACAGATCCTTGTACTTGTGGTTCCAGCGGTGGCGTGAGTACATAAACAGGAAGAAGAGGAAGGCCAGGGCCAGCACGACGACCACGATGATCCTGATCATGGTCCAGTTGGTCTGACCGCCCTTGAGGTATTGGTACGTATAGAAAGTCATAGCCGCTCCTGCCCTTGCGCGCGCACCCGCAATTGGCAATCGTAGACGGCCAGACGCGTTTTGGGAGGATTTGGGCATGCAAAACCCCGGTTCGGGCGCTCGATTGGGCCCTTGCCGGGGTGATTGTGCCGACTGGTCGGCCTTGAGAGGTCAGTGCTGGGCGGCCAGGCGCTCGCGTGCAGCCTTGATCTGGGTCTCAGCAGCCTCGGCGTTGGTCCAGTAGTCGCCAGGCATGACCTCCTTGCCTGGTTCCAGAGCCTTGTACTGCTCGAAGAAGTGCTTGATCTCCTGCTTGTGGAAGTCGGAGACGTCGTCGATGTCCTTGATGGCATCGTAGCGGACATCGGCAGGCACGCAGAGGACCTTGTCATCCCCGCCGGCCTCGTCGACCATGTGGTAGAGACCCACGGCGCGGCATTCGACGATGCAGCCCGGGAAGACCGAGTCGGGAATCATGACCAGAGCATCCAAGGGATCACCGTCCTCGCCCAGGGTGCCGTCGATGTACCCGTAGTCATCGGGGTAGCCCATAGAGGTGAAGAGGGTGCGGTCCAGCCTGATATGGCCGCTATCGTGGTCCATCTCATACTTGTTGCGGGAGCCCCGGGGGATCTCGACCAACACATCGAATGTCTCTGCCATTGTCCTGTCTCCTTCTCGGTCTGGACAGCATAGGTATGTCTCATACACAGCATAACCGTCCCGCGGCACATTCGACCACAGTCTCACTCTTACGCACGTATATGCTCAGCAGCCGTTCATACTCAAGGAATGGAGCGGGCGAAGAGTGAGGACGAGTATGTACAAGCATAGGTGGACCGGCATGTTGGCGGTTCTGCTCGCCTTGGCGACCCTTGCCGGCCCGGCGGCTCCTGCTATGGCTGGCGGAGGATCAGGTCATGCTGGCGGCAGACCAGTACCTCCCGGTGGCCAAAAGCTCCGGCTCTGGCAGGGTTGGGCCTACAAGGATGACGACCAGGGGGCTTTTGGCGGTTATGAGATAGGCAGCATCGATAGGGCCTTCTCCAAGATGGGGGTCGTGGATGGTGGTAATGCCACTACGGCCCGGGTCAAGCGGCAGGCTCTTGACGAGGCCAATGGCAACTGTCAGGCGCGCTTTAACGAGGCGCATGCCGACCAGTCCGGACAGGCCCATTGTCGGGTAACCGGCGTGGGAGTGGTTGCCGGCTATCGTGGATCCCAACGCATCTTTGACGGGATTTCTGTGGCTATTCACAAGCTTTGGATGGATAGCTGGCGCAGCCAGGTGGCCAACAGCACCTTTAGCAATCGTGGGGTGACCTATCGGACCAGCGATTCCTTTTGGGATCAGCCCAACGACAATCTTGACAAGTTCGCTGACGAGTATGCAGGCGACGAGAAGGGCATCTCCCTGGTGGTGATCATGCTCAACGACTACGAGCCCAAGCCGGCCGATCTGCCTCCGGATGCTCCCGATAAGCAAGTAGATCATGGCACTAGCGCGGATGGAATGACCAATCGCACCCATATCGTCACTGGAACCGGCCGGGGCGGGCGTGAACTAACTTTTAGTGATGTCTTCAATCCTCAAGGTAAGCAGTACCGTATCAGTGGTCAGCATGTCAGGGACCAGACCAGCGGAGAAGATCTGACTGACAAATTCATTTTCAACACTGCCGAAGGAGCTAGGCCGCCTGGTGACCGGGCCACAGCCACCTGGAAGGGCGGTGCTCTGCCGGAGGAACACCGCTGGGCATGGCAGCTGGATGTGACTGTCGAACGGCCAGAGACCGGGGTAATTCTGGATCAGGGAGGAGTCAGTTGGAAGGGCGCCGCCCGGCAGATTGACCAGTCGACCCCGGAGCGTCGTACACCCACCTGGGAGCCCAGGCCCGACAAATCCTGGATCCTGCGAGATACAGCTACAGGGGTGTGGAAGAGCGTCATAGACCCCCAATGGAGTAACGGAACTGGTGCCGACGGGCATGCGTTTCTGGACGGAGACCGGGTGGGGTCGGTGGTCAACGCCGCTGTCGAAGCCCATCTGATTGAGGCACCCAAGGTTTTCGCCCTGACTGACGACTGGAGTGGTGCTGACTATCTGGTTGATCAGGATGGGGCTAGGGCCATCCGCGTCTTCGTGGCCAAAGCCAAGGCTGATGCAGACGAGCACTACCGCCGCAGCAGCATCGAGGACATTGTGGCTAAGGGAAGGGATGTGACAGACCGTTTCGAGATCAGTGTGACCGGCACCCGGGCACAGGCCCGAGCCAAAAGCGGATGGTTGAACGGTCTTAAGGGGATGGAGGACCCTAAGCAGGTCACCATGCTGGTTCCCTTCACGGTTAACTTTGCCAACGGCGGCGGCGCAGCTAAGGTCCGCAAGGATATGGGTGGAGCACCTGACCAGGAGCTGACCTTTTGCCGAGCTCCTAATAGCCATGGCAGCCAGGGCGAGCCCCTGACCAACTCGGGTTCCCAGACAGTCAACACGCAGAGTGTGGAGACCAACAAGCCGGGCATTTGCGGATACCTACCTCCGGTACGCAAGGATGTAATCTCTGAGGCTGGTCAAGGTGGGGAGCAGGCCAGCGTTGACGGCAAAATGGTCTTCCCCGGTCAGCGACTGGAATATCAGTTGGATACCCAGCCCAGCCTGCCCGACAATCTGGCATATCCTGTCAAGTCAATCACCCTGACGGATGTGTATGATCGCTGGTTTTTGCCCGACAAGCAGACCCTTGAGGTGACTGACCTGCAGAGCGGCGATATCATCGCCAAGACCGGATACGCCACAAAGTGGAAGGACAAGGATCACAGTTTGCGGGTGACCATTACCGATTCCGGTATGATCAGCAAGTGGCGTGCCGGGAGCAATCCCAGAATGCGCCTGCGCTTTGAGGGCAGGGTTGATTCCAAGGCCCCAAGGGATCATCGGGTGGGCAATCAGTGGTTGCTGACACTGAACAATTCACTGACCCCCTCCAAACAAGTGAGCAATCCGCCAGCTAACTTCCATCCCTCAAAGAGCGATGTCAGCGCGCATGATCCAGGCATCAGCATCGACGTTAAGGTGCTCTTCATGGGCGACCATGGAGTCTATCGGATCAGTCTGGACGCCCGCCGCAAAGATACCGCCTATCCGGTCTGGCGGCTGGGCATGACGGATGCCTACGATGCTCGTCACCTGGATATCGATTCCAAGAGCATCGAGGTTCTTGGCTCCGACGGTCGTGATCACACTAAGGCTTTCAATATTCAGGTAAAAAACGGTATGGTTCTGGTCTTCGCCAAAACTGTGGACACCTATGTTCCGGCCACAGGTGCGACCCTCAAAGGAGATCCTCAACCTGCGGATTTGGCTGCCTATGCCGCTGCCCGAGGCCATAGTCCCCTCAGGGAGCCGGCCATTAACCAAGGATTGCTGGGGCGCACCTACGATCTGGTCCTGCCTTACACGGTCATCCGTGCAGAGCCTGGTCACGTGGTGCGCAACCAGGCGACTCAGATCGTCAACGACATGCGCAAAGCGACCAATGTGGTCGCTAATCCGGTCAAGCCGCTCAATCCTGCCAAGGATGTGGTAGTGGCCGTAGGTGGGGACAGCGCCCACGGCGGCAGTATCTACCGTGGCCGGATCTTCCTCTACCGGCTGGATTCCAGTCTGCTGCCGGCCGGACGGGCCTATCCGCAGGTGGGGACCTGGCGGATTGAGGATCGGTTGGACCCCTCGGTGGATCGGTTCACCGGCCATTGGGCCGTCTACGCTAACCAGGATCTCTACGAGAATGGACGCATCCTGATTCATCATGGACAGATCATGGCTGGTTCGAACATGTCAGCTGATATCCCTGGCGGTCCCTTGTTCACGATGGCCGCAGACCCTGTAGGTCTGGTCAAAGTGGAGGCTACACCGCGATATTTGGCATTGGTCAGTGCTTCAGGCGACCGCCCAGTCGGTTGGAGGGCTTACCTGCAATGCAGAAGGCTGAAGAAGGTGGAACGTCATGAGAACCGATTTACTGAGTTCTATCAGGACAAGACTCTGGTCTCCAACACGGTCTGGACCAGAACGCCCGATATGACCCCGGCACTGCATATCGAGAAGTTTGATCAGGCCGGCGGTATGTCTAAGGGTGATCGGGATCAGCCGGAACAGGCCCTTCGAACTCATGATGATGTCCCTATTGTCTTCCGGATCACCAACGATTCTCCTCGCGATCCCAGCGATGGGACCGGAGCAATTTTCCTCGCCCGGCAACTACATTTGGAAGATCAGACAGTCGTCGGTCAGGGGCGTGTGACTCGGATTCGCTATCCTGACAACTGGTCGACCCTAATGCTACGGCCTGGCCAGTCTGTGGACGTGCATGCCACAGTGACAGGCATATCAGGTCGGCACACCGACAGGGCCCGAGTAGTTGGCAGCCCGCTGGTGCCCTGTCCGGTGGAAGATCAGGCTTCCTTGCCGCAAATGGAGAACGCCCAAAAAGCCACTGGACGAGCGGACTCTCGCGGAGTGGTAGTCGATGGTCGCCTGCTCTGCGCTGATCAAGCTGTTGAATCCAACAGTGATGACTGGAATGCTCTGGAAGCAGCACTGCCTAAGACCGGATCTTCGGTGGTGCTTCCCTTGGCCGTCGCCGCCGCAGCGGTCATGACCGGGCTTATCATCTTCCGCTTAGTCAGACAGATGTCCGCCAGGAATCATAGGAGACAGTGACCCTGGAACAAGTACAGAGACCCGTATGTGCATCTTGGTCTGCCGATTGGCTTAATGAGGCTGGTCGGCAGACCAGGGTCGGTCTCGACCTGTCGCAGGGCAGATAGATCTGGGAGAGCGATACCGGCCTGCTCCGGATCCAAGGCAGGGTGTGTCGGCTATTCGTCAGGCGAACGTCAGTTATTTTGGCCATTCCCAGATATCTTCAGAGTCTTATGTCATTTCTGCCTCGAGAAATCAGTAATAGGCAAAATGAAAGTTTGGCTGAACAAATGATTGTGCTGTCCGTATTAAAACATTCAACGGCTGAGGCGGACGGCTGCTTGGTAAATTGTCAGCCTCACGCTTGAGTGCAGCGGTTATGGATGTGATCGTCTGGTTTCTTGGATACTATTGACCCCGTAAAATATCGGCCAAGGATGGCGGTGGAGAAGGTTAGCGATGGCGAAGGAAAACACCGAAAGCTCTAAAGATGGCGGGAAACCCTTGATGGTGGTGCTGAATCAGGCTATGCGAATTCCGGGGATGAAAGTAGATCGTGAGCGGTTTCTACGTGAGCAGTTCGCTAGCGCTCCACGGCAGGTCATTGAAGACATAGTGAAGAGGGGCCCCGTGGCCGCGGGTTGTGATCGGAAGATTCTTTATAAGATGGCACGGCAAATCGTCCTGAAAAGAACAGGGCAATCCACTAGTGCATCTTTCTTGGCTGGAGTGCCGGGAGGGATTACCATGGCTGTCACAATTCCAGGAGATGCGGCCCAGTTCTACGGTTTTGCTTTTATAACAGCCCAAGAGATCGCCTATCTGTATGGAGAGGAGGATTTCTGGGAAGGTGCCCTGCCAGATGATGAGGTGATCGGGAATCAATTGCTTTTATACCTCGGTGTCATGCTTGGCGCCGCTGGTGCCAGTTCGGCGGTGCGTTTGATCTCCACGCAACTGGGGAAATCAGCCTTGAAGCATCTGCCACAGAAGGCCTTGACAAAAGGAGTGATCTATCCGATCGTCAAATCGGTAGCCAAGACCATGTCCGTAAAAATGACTAAAAGCGTCTTTGCCAAAGGGGTTTCCAAGGCTGTGCCGATAATTGGTGGAGTGGTGTCGGGAGGGATTACCTGGACAACTATGCGCCCTATGGGTATGCACCTGATTTCCGTTATGGATGAGGCTCACTTTGGCTATTCACAGTCTGATGCGGATCGCGACTATAAAAAGGTACTGGATTTAGACATGGTCAATTCGCAGACATCCGGGAATCCACAGGCATCGGAAACGTTGAATACGCCAGCAGATTCTGAAGATACTGAGACCTCTGATGCCCTGACTGTTCTAGAAATTAGCGAGGATTCGGATGATTCAGCGGATCTGGAGGATGCGGACGGTTGTGTCGAACTATAGACCGACCCGAGTCTATCAGGACTTTTCCTTAAGCTGTTCCCCGGGTCTGGCACAGCAATAAATGTATGATTTGGCAATGAATCACAAGTCATTAGATTCAACATGCCTATGCTCCAGGCCAGGGGGGATTGCGTTAATTCTCCTCCGCGTCCAGCAGCACCACGCCTTCAGGAGGATTGCTGTCGATGGCTCCCACTGTCTCATGCGGCAGGTAGGGCTCCTCCATGGAGGCGATCTCCTCAGGCGTGAGTTCCAAATCCAGCGCAGCCACAACATCGTCAAGATGATGGGCTTTGGTGGCGCCGATGATCGGTGAGGCGACGCCTTTGGCCCACTGCCAGGCGATGGCTACCCGGGCCATAGGAACGTTGTGCCGCTCTGCCGCCTTTTGCACACGGTCAATGATGGCAAGGTCGTTGTCTTCGGCCCGGTCGTATTTGCCGCGCGAGACCTTATCAGTGGCGCTGCGCAGTGTGTCGGCGGTCCAGGTGGGCCGTGTCAGATGGCCGGCGGCCAGAGGGCTGTAGGGCATGAGTGAGACGCCCGTCTTTCTCGTCCTCCCGGTAAAGCAGGTTGTAATGGTTCTCCATGGCGCTGAAAGGGGTCCAGCCGTTGTCTCGAGCGACTTTCTGCATATCCTGAAATTGGCTGGCGTACATGGCCGAGGCGCCCAGCGCTCGCACCTTGCCGGCTTGGACCAGATCGTTGAGCGCTTCCACGGTCTCCTCGATTGGCGTTTCATAGTCGAACCTGTGGATGATATAGAGGTCCAGGTAGTCGGTGCCCAGTCGCCTGAGCGTTCCATCGATCTCGCGATGGATGGCCTTGGACGAAAGCCGTCCCTCATTGAAGTGGACCTTGGAGGCGATGACCACCCGGTCGCGGCTTGTATGCTTTCTAAGCGCCTTTCCCAGATATTCCTCACTGGTCCCAGCCGAGTAGCCGTTGGCTGTATCAAAGAAGGTGATGCCCAGGTCCAGTGCGTGCGCAACGACCGCGTCGGTCCCTTCCTCATCCAGTGTCCAGTCATGCATGGTGCCTGGTTTGCCGAAGCTCATGCACCCCACGCAGATCTTCGATATGTTGATGCCCGTTTCGCCCAGTTTTGTGTATTGCATTTAAGCCCCCTTGGCCTTCCTTGGTGCAGATGCAATTATGCTAGCAAGTTCGAGAAGTCTACTTCGCGAAGGAGCATCCAAGCTTTTTGCCACTTACCTGCTAAGAACTTTGACTAGCCAGATATAAGAAAAGAGCCGGAATATGAGTGAATTTAGTTTCAGTTTTATTAGTAGCAAGGGTTGGGGTTTGGGCTCGATACTTACGTAGTTGGATTTGTGCAGCGAGCTTTTGGACGAGCTAAGTTGAGTAGGTACTGTCTCGTATTCCTTCGCCTTACCGTTTTTCAGTTGGAACAAGCAGTATTGTCGACCGACGGCCATTGGGTCCAAAAAATCAAGTGTACTTACTGCTTTATAGGCATCCATCTGCCTTGCAGATGGATGCCTATAATATAAAGACCAAATCCCAAAAGCTGCAGCGAAGAAAACTCGGCAGCTCTACCTCCGTAGATTGCTTAGTATGCCAGACTAACGACAGCACACGCCGTCATTTCCAAGATGAATTTGTAGGAGAGGTGCAGTGTACAAGCTGAATTGGGGTTACCCACGGTTGACTCCAAACAGCTACAAGAGCCACGGCAAGCAAAGCCCAGAGTATTTTCTCCCTTACCGGTGTTTGAGGGGAACACCGACGAAAATGACGACGACTCCAGCGCGCTCAACCAGAAATCGGATAGCAAGCACGAAAACCCATTTGTCGGTCCCATGGATGTCGGCATCATTCTTCTTGGGAGAATTCTTGTAGTATGCACCTTATTAATTAAATTATGAGATACGACAGCAACGTCGATGTTCACCTGGAGCACTTTTTCTCTCACCTTGGTGACGTGACATTGCCTTTATACCTCGATTTCTCTAGGTGAGTTGTTTTCTCGCATAAGCAATAAGATGCAATGTGGACGGTAGTTGTTTCTGGTCCAGCAGGAAAGTTCACCCGATTTGTGACATGCACGGTCATATCACACTTAAATGCGATGGGGATATCTTCACTCATAAAGTTATTGCATGGATTGGGTGGTATTTTCCATATGCCGGTTTTTCGCAGTCTTACTGGTAATGATGCGTCATTCGAGGCATTTCATGGAAAGTACTTCAATAATGGTTTATCCAATAGGCTAAGTTCTATATATTCATTCTCAACAGTTATAAAAGTGGAATGTCACATGATTCGTATGACATTAGTTTCTGCAACCGATGAGCATCAGCGTTGTTGGCTCATATGCTTTATCCAGGATTGCCATTTTTAGCTAGTTACACAGCCTCTGGTTTCCAGATTTACGAGATCGCGAGGGTTCTCTGGTTGATCACCCACCGTATGTGACCATCAGCGTTTTATGGATTCCTTGGACGTGTTTGTCATTATCTTGTTGAGATTATTCTGAGTGGCCCGTAATTCCACAGGGGCTAGAATGTCTACGTCTGCATATGAATGTGGCGGCGCACCTCCTAGTCAGTGTGTACGTCGCCATGGCTTTCAGACATTTGGGGTTTCTGCCTTTATCAGAAACCCCAACCTTTATTTATTGATTTGATTCGCTTTAGCCTGGCGCACAAGATTATTGACTCTTGTCCGCTCGCTTTTTCCATAGGTTTCCTTTGTGGAGAGAATTCCGATCAAGCCCACAAGAGCAGCGGCCATATAGAGCATGGAGGCGCCTGGCCACCCGAAGGCATTTACCATAGCCGTCGCCAGCATGGGGGCGAACCCTCCTAGCGCGGCAGCGACCTGGTAGCCAAGGGATGCACCTGAAGTGCGAGTGGAAGTTTTGAACTGTTCGGTCAAGAGTGACCCCTGTACGCCTGTGAATGAGGCATGGATAATCCCAATCCCTATGATAAAGACTATCGTAATCAATACAGGCTTGTGATCATTAGTTAGCAAATACATGGGGAAGGCAAAAGCTAAGGCGGCAATACAAGCTGCAATGTAGATGGGTCGTCTTCCGACATGATCAGTCAAACTGCCGGCAAAAAAGGTGGCAAAAATAGCTACGATGCTGGCTATGGTTATGGCATTCAGCGCAACCGGTCGCATATCGGGCTCTTGCTCCGAGATGTAGTTTAGAAGGTATGTGGCGGTCAGATAGTACGCAAATGATTCTACGATTCTCAAAGAGATCACCCGTAGAATACCTTTCCAATCCCGATGTACTGAGGTGGCCAGTGGGTTCTTTTCGGTCTTGCCGCTTGCTTGAGCCTCTTGGAATTCAGGGGATTCTGAGAGCTTGGACCGAACGATAAGGCCGACGACGACTAGTAGTGCGCTCAGTAAAAAGGGTATACGCCAACGCCAATCACCTGGCAGAAAGGCACAGAGAGCGAACATCCCGGAGGCGAGAGCGATGCCTAATGGATTTCCGGATTGGGGGATTGCGGAGTACATGCCTCGCCTGTTCCAAGGAGCATGCTCATAGGCCATAGTTATAGCGCCTCCCCATTCGGCACCGAAGGCAAGCCCCTGTATCATGCGGATCAGTGTCAAGATGATTGGAGCTGCCAGACCGATAGCCGCATAGGTTGGCATTAGACCAATCAGAAAGGTAGACCCTCCCATGACCAAGAGGGCACCCACCAGTACTGGTTTTCTGCCATGCTTATCGGCCAGATAACCGCCGACTGCTCCGCCGATGGGACGCATGACGAAGCCGACTGCCAAAGTTGCAAAGGCCAGCATAGTGCTGATGAAACGGTTCCCTGCAGGAAAGAAATCAGTGCCAAAATATAGGGCTGCTGCTGTGCTGTAAGCTATGAAGTCATAGTTTTCCACACATGTTCCTATGCCTGCAGCGATGGATGTCTCTAGTCGGTCTTTTGACCCTAAGACTTTTTCTTCTTGTTCGGTTGGAGCCTGTTTCACTTTGATTTCTCCTCTTCTTTTCCGTGGCCCCCAGTAACCTCTATCCGATCCATGGCATTAAGTTTGGTTACACGTCTGCGGGTATCTTCGTCATTGTCGAAACGCGCGTTGAGAAAGGCGGAGACGATATCTGGAACCAGGGCATGAGGGACAAGCCAGGCTCCCATAGCTATTGCATTTGCGTTGTCGTGCTCAACTGATTGATGAGCCGAGTAGGTCTCGTGAGCGAAACCACAGCGAATACCTGGAATCTTGTTGGCTGCCATGACACCGCCTTGCCCGGTGCCGCAGACTAGAATGGCTCGTTCTGCCTCCCCGGTCACGACCTTCTTGCAGGTCGCTTGCGTAATGTCCGGGAAATCAACAGGATCAGTGCTGTTGGTACCGCAGTCGATCACCTGATGGCCAGCTGCCTCAATGGCCTTTCTGACTTCATCTTTGAGAGGGAATCCAGCATGATCAGCCCCTAATGCTACCTTCATTATTTCTTTCCTTTCTTTGCTCTTGAGAGAAAGGCAGTCCCTTCCCTCACGACTTTTCGTCAGACTGTGCTTCAGCGAACAGTAGGGATATGCCACGTAAAAAAACACATCAAGTGGAGCGATTGATGAACTGGGTAGGGATCATCTTGGATTCCACTCTCTTCCCCTGAATGAGCTTGATCAATCCCTTGGCCCCTTCTCTGCCAATTGAAGTTGCGTCGTTGCGAACAGCACTGATGCGGGGACTGATAAAGTCAAACCACTCCATGTCGTCGAAGGAGACGATTTCTATCCGCCTCGCTTCTTTGGTACTTAAGCAATCATGTAATGCATGGAGTATGCCCACCGTCGTCTCGCCGTTAGCGCCTATTATGGCCGATGGTTTCAGGCCAGAACGGATGATGTCTTGAGCAGCACGATAACCACCTTCTGCTAAGAAATTGCCTATCTGAACCAGCCTAGGATCAGGATCGAATCCGAAACTATCTCTGCCTTCCATAAATGTTCTATACCGTTCCAAGCCCGTCGATATGGTAGTAGGACCTGAAACAAATGCCACCCTTTTATGTTTGCGTTCGTGTAGGTATTGCAGGATCTGATTCATGCCTTGGACGTTGTCTGTACCAAAATATGGCGCCTCTATACCTTCAAGGTGACGGTTGAGTAGAACCAACGGAGTTCCTGTTTTCAAGAATGATTGAATATGAGGAGTCATAATGCCTTGAGGGGAGAAAAGGACCCCATCAACTCGCTGCTGGGAGAAGACCTGGACGATTTCATCGGCAGTGTCTGCATCTTCGTTGGCATTACCGTAGACAACCATGTATCCAGATTTACGGGCTTCTTTTTCCGCAGAAAGAGCTAAACGAGCAAAAAATGGATTACGAATATCGGATATGAGCAAGCCCAGAATGTTAGTCCGTGCCCGCCTAAGGGATTGGGCCGGGCCATTGGCGACGTAACCCAATTGCTTGGCTGCCTGCATGACTTTTGCCCTAGAATCGGCCGATGTATGGGGGCTCTTGGAAAGCACTCTAGAAGCAGTTCCTAGAGATACCCCGGCCCTCGCGGCCACATCTTTGATTGTTGTCATCGGGTCACCTCATCGTGGAAACGTTTCCATGTCTTGTTAATTTCTATTAATACCACATCTGCTTGCCGGAGGCAATTTCTGAGGTTGGAGGCACAGAGCTGATATGCTCAACTCAGACCGTCTGATTCTTAGAAAGACGCATAATTGCTGGCCGACTTGTAGACGTAGAAGTCGATAGTGGCAGACGATTTCGTGTTGTTCCTTGGCTCAGACAATTAAATTTTAAACAGTAAAATGGAAATAAATTTTCGATTGTTCGGCAAAATAGTATCCTATTGAGTAAATTAACTCTGTTGGCGAGAGTGTATATTTTGATCATTTTTGTCCAAACTTAGAAGAGACAACTCGGTGCATCTTCACGCGTGCCATAGAATAATATGAGAGGTATGAAAGCTATTACTTGGAGCTCATTGCTAGATCATCGAATTTGATGACACGCTTACCGCTTGTTTGTAACTGTCGATTTATTCTCTTCGCCGTATAAACGATTGGTTTATCAGTCTGTTCGGCAGACTAAGGAATCTCAAAGGAATTCGTGCTGCCTTATAGATTAAGTACACTTTATAGTCAATAATAATTAATTACAGCTCGGCTCTATAAGATGTTATAAAAACAAAGGCCCGAAATTCAGACGATCCCGAGCCTTATTTGGTAGCGGGGTCAGGATTTGAACCTGAGACCTCTGGGTTATGAGCCCAGCGAGCTACCGAACTGCTCCACCCCGCGTCGGCTGTGCAACACAGCAGTTATCTATGTTACGGATTCCAGCGCACTTGTCAAGTCCGTGTGTGGGAAGGCCTGCGCTGGGCCATAATAGAGTCATGCCTATCACCATCCCCACCGGATTGCCGGCCAGATCCATCCTGGATTCGGAGCGCATCTTCGCCCTGGAAAGCCATGAGGCGGAGCGCCAGGAGATGCGTCCGCTCAGGCTGGTCATCCTCAACCTGATGCCTACCAAGGTGGAGACCGAGACCCAGCTGTTGCGACTGATTTCCAAGTCGCCGCTTCAGGTGGAGATTGACTTCATGAAGACTTCCACCCATCAGGCCGTGCACACCAGCATGGATCACCTGGTCAAGTTCTACGAGAATCTGGACTCCTTCCAGGACAACTGTTATGACGGTCTTGTCGTGACTGGCGCTCCAGTGGAGCAGATGGACTTCGAGCAAGTCGACTACTGGGATGAACTGACCCGCATTCTGGACTGGGCCTCTACCCACGTCTTCTCCACTATGTATCTATGCTGGGGGGCCATGGCCGGGCTCTACTACCGCCACGGCATCGCCAAGCGCGACCTGGACTGCAAGGTCTTCGGGGTCTTTCCTCAGTATCTGCAGGACGAGTACTGCTTCATCACCAATGGCTTTGACGAGATTGCCCTGCAGCCCCACTCCCGCTGGGCCGGGGTGGACGAGGACCAAGTGCGGGCCTGTCCGGATCTGCAGGTGCTGACTTGGGGTCCTCAGTCGGGTTCAGGGCTTATCTGCACCCAGGATTTCTCAGAGATCTTCGTGCTGGGCCACTGGGAGTATGATCGCGACACTCTCGCTCACGAGTACCGGCGCGACATGGCCAAGGGCCTGGACCAGGTTCCTTTCCCGGTCAACTACTACCCCCATGACGATCCCAGATTGGAGCCAGTCTTCTCCTGGCGGGCCCATGCTAACCTGCTCTGGCGCAACTGGCTGAATTGGGTTTACGAGACCACCCCTTACGACTTGGACCAGGTGCCGACTCTGCGGGCAGCGGGCCAACTAGGCACCGACCGATCCATCAGACACGCTCCTGGATGCCCACGCGCTGACGGGTATCGTCCTTTGGCTGGTGACGGGTACGGGCTTATTCCTGGCGTTGTTAATAGTTAATGACGTTTGGATTAAATTCGTTATCAAACTGTCCACACCGCGGGGCGGATTCGACCTGCGGCCACTATCTGTGACACACTGGATGAATCCATAGTTACCGTGGCTCTTGGCGTGGGCTACACTACCGATACGGTGCAGCCATGGGTCGCATACGCGCTATAGTGTTCACTGTGTCGTTCAGGAGGCGATAGATGCTAGAGGCAATGGGAAGTGAAGCTTTCAGTCTGGCCATGGCCAAGCCGAGCGAGCTACCCACCATCGAAGATTTCCTGCCTCCTGAGATTCTCTTCCAGGGAACGCCCTTCGCCATGAACAGAATCATCCTGATCAGGTTCGTGGCCATGGTCATTATCCTTCTGGTGCTGGGAATCACTGCCGCCAGGGCTAAGCTGATCCCCTCCCGCTGGCAGGGGGCTATTGAATGGGTCATTGAGTTCGTCCGCGACTCAGTCGTCTACGACACCCTGGGCGAGATTCGGGGCAAGCGTTACGTGCCCATGATTACGACCATCTTCCTGACTATCCTGGTCTTCAACCTCTGCGGCATCGTGCCGGGCATGAACATTGCGGCAACAGCGACCATCACCATGCCTTTGGTATTCGCCATCTGGACTTTCTGCCAGTACATGGTGACGGGATTCCGGGAGCAGGGCGTCTGGGGCTATTTCAAATCGGAGCTCTTCCCGGCTGGAGTGCCCTGGCCTCTCTATATCATTCTGACACCCATCCAGCTGCTGGAGATGGTCATTGTCAAGCCGGCCTCCCTGACCATTCGACTCTTTGCCAACATGATCGCCGGCCATCTGCTGGTGGCTGTCAGCCTGGCTTTCACCCAGTTCTACATCATCGAGGCCAGCAACAAGCTCCTGGCCCTGGCTGGCGTGGGCTGGTTTGTTCTGGGCTTCGCCCTGACGGCCTTCGAAATTTTTGTGGCGGCCCTTCAGGCCTATATCTTCGCCATCCTGACCACGGTCTACATCTCCATGAGTTACCCTGAGGAAGGTTGAGCGAAAGAGAAAAGCCGCGGTCGGCGCTTAAGGCGGTCGCAGCCCACATATTCGTCGGTTCCGACCGGTAGACGGGGGTCGGGGCTGAACCACAATCCAAGAACCGGCAACGGTGGAGGAAAGGAAAATAAATGGACATCATCACACTTGCTGAGGTCTCCGGCAATCTGAGCATCCTGGGATACGGCATCGCAGCTCTCGGCCCCGCATTGGGTCTGGGTATCGCTGTCGGCAAGACCGTCGAGAGCATGGCTCGCCAGCCTGAGATCAGCGGGCAGCTGCGCACCACCATGTTCATTGGCTTGGCTCTGATCGAGGTGCTGGCCCTGCTGGGCTTCGTGGCGCTCTTCATCGCCTGAGCCGTGCGATTCTTGCATGATCCGGCTTCGATAAGGGAAAGGAGGAGCCAATGTACGCTCTAGCGGCAGGCAAGGGGATTCAGCTATTCATCCCCCAGGTTTATGACATTGTGTGGTCGCTGGTCATCCTGGTCATCCTGGCCGTCTTCTTCTACAAGTTCTTCATGCCCAAGTTCCAGGCCATCTTCGATGAGCGCTCGTCCAAGATTGAGGGCAACATCCAGAAGGCCGCCAAGGCTCGTGAAGAGGCGGATCAGGCCCGCAAGCAGTATCAGGATCAGCTGAGCAAGGCTCGTGTGGAAGCTTCCCAGATTCGGGATGATGCCCGCGCTGAAGCCTCCAGGATCGTGGCTGATGCCAGGACCCGGGCAGAGACTGAGGCCAACCAGATCACCGAGAACGCCCAGAGATCCCTCAAGTCCCAGCAGCAGCAGGCTCTGGTCTCGCTTAAGGGCGAGGTGGGCACGCTGGCTACGGCTCTTGCAGGCAAAATCCTGGGCTCGCAGCTTCAGGATGATGCCGTGCAGTCCTCCATGATCGACTCGATCATCGCGGACCAGGGCGAACAATCCTCGGACAAGCGGCAGGCATGATGACTGATTGGCGGACCACGGGTACGTTGATTCTGCGAAAGGGGAGGTGACATGCGAGGAGAGACTTCACTGAGCTCCGACAAGGAGACGAGGGCCAAGTATGCCCCTTTGCTGAAAAGCAAGGGGAAGAATGCCCTCCGCGTAGCCATGGAGCTCTATACTTTCGTGACCCTGCTCGATGCCAATAGGCCCCTGGAGCGTGCGCTGACCGACCCCTCCCGTCCAGCTGAGGACAAGTGGCAGGTGATCGACACCATCCTGGCTGATAAGGCTGATCCGCTGACCGTGGATATCCTCCATGATCTGACTGATCATCAGTGGAGCCGTGTGGTGCACATCGCCAACGCGGCCGAGGACATGTCGGTGGATGCTACCACCTATTACACCGATGCTCTGGGCATCACCAACCAGGTGGCCGGTGAGCTAGCTGAGATTCATTCAGCCCTGCTAGGCATGCCGCTGGTGCTTTTCCGGCTCTCTGACGAGTACAGCGATTCCAAGGCGCGAGCCGACCTGCTCAGGGCGCTCCTGGATGGGCAGCATATGCATCCGGTCACCAAGCAGATGGCACTGAACTCCACCATCGATCTGCGCGGGCGGCGCTTCCCTGACACCATCGTTTGGTTGGTGGACCGCTTCTCCGAGCACATGGACCAGATCATGGTCACCGTTACTACGGCGGTCTCCATGAAGGACGAGCAGGTCAGCCGCCTACAGGAGGTCTACGGGCGCAAGCTGGGTAAGCCGGTCCACATCAACTCGGTGGTTGACCCTTCGGTCATAGGTGGCATGAAGGTCCAGTATGGCTCGGTCTCCACCGATGGCACGGTGGCCACCCAGCTGAAGCACCTGAAGCGGCGAATGACAGTAGCAGGATGAGCAGGGGACCAACAGACTTGAACAAGAACAGAAATAAGGAGTGATCATGGCAGAAATGACCATTGATCCCGCCGTGGTGCGCAAGGCGCTCGACCAGTTTGTCGAGTCCTACAAGCCGACGGATACCCCCACCCAGGAGGTGGGCTATGTCCGGACGGCTGGTGACGGCATTGCGCATGTGGAGGGACTGCCTGGTTGCATGGCCAACGAGCTGCTGACCTTCGAGGACGGCACGTTGGGTCTGGCCTTCAACCTGGACGCCCGAGAGATCGGCGTGGTCATCCTGGGCGACTTCGCAGGTGTCGAAGAAGGCCAGGAAGTCCACAGGACCGGCGAAGTGCTTTCAGTGCCCGTCGGCGACGGCTATCTGGGGCGTACGGTCAACCCCTTGGGTGAGCCCATTGACGGCCTAGGCGAAATCAAAAGTGAGGGCCGCAGAATTCTGGAGGCTCAGGCCCCCGATGTCATGCACCGGCATCCCGTTGACGAGCCCTTGGCCACCGGCATCAAGGCCATCGACGCCATGACACCTATCGGGCGCGGTCAGCGTCAGTTGATCATCGGCGACCGGCAGACCGGCAAGACGGCCATCGCCATCGACACCATTATCAACCAGAAGCGCAACTGGGAGTCCGGAGACCCCAAGAAGCAGGTGCGGTGCATTTATGTGGCTATTGGCCAGAAGGGCACCACTATTGCCTCGGTCCGTTCCTCCCTGGAAGAGGCCGGCGCCATGGAGTACACCACCATCGTGGCCTCCCCGGCTTCCGATTCTGCAGGTTTCAAGTACATAGCCCCCTACACCGGTTCGGCCATCGGCCAGCATTGGATGTACGGCGGCAAGCACGTCCTGATCGTCTTCGACGACCTGAGCAAGCAGGCCGAGGCTTATCGGTCCATCTCCCTGCTTCTGCGTCGTCCGCCGGGGCGCGAGGCTTACCCTGGCGACGTCTTCTACCTGCATTCGCGTCTGCTGGAGCGCTGCGCGAAGCTCTCCGATGACCTGGGCGGCGGATCCATGACCGGTCTGCCGATCATCGAGACCAAGGCCAACGACGTCTCGGCCTACATTCCGACCAACGTGATCTCCATCACCGACGGCCAGATCTTCCTGCAGTCCGATCTGTTCAATGCCAACCAGCGTCCCGCTGTGGACGTGGGCATCTCCGTTTCCCGCGTGGGCGGCGCTGCACAGACCAAGGCTCTGAAGAAGGTCTCCTCGACTCTGAAGATTTCTCTGGCCCAGTACCGCTCCCTGCAGTCCTTCGCTATGTTCGCCTCCGATCTGGATGCGGCCTCCAAGGCCCAGTTGACCCGTGGCGCCAGACTGACTGAGCTGCTCAAGCAGCCTCAGTTCACGCCCTACTCCATGGAGAAGCAGGTCGTTTCCGTCTGGGTCGGCACCCATGGCAAGCTGGATAATCTGGACCTGGAGGACGTCCTGCCCTTCGAGTCCGGGCTCCTGGACTACTTGGACCACAACACTGACATCCTCAAGACCATCCGCGACACGGAGGACTTCACTGACGATACAGAAAAGGCTCTTGACAAGGCCGTGGACGAGTTCGCCAAGACCTTCGTGACCCACAAGGGTCAGACCCTGGACGGCCACAAAGCCGATCAGGATCAGGAGCAACCGGTGGACGTCCAGCAGGAGAAGCTGGTGGCCGACGGCAAGAGCGGCAGCAAGGCTGGGAAGCGGTAGACCATGGCCTCACAACTCGCATTCAAGTCAAGGATCGCCTCCACTTCGGCATTGGAGAAGATCTTCAATGCCCAGGAGATGATAGCCTCCTCGCATATTGCCAAGGCCAGGACCGTGGCCATGGAAGCGAAGCCTTACTCCGATGCGATCTTTGATGCAGTCCAGGCCCTGGTGGCCCACACGGACGACATCCGCCACCCCATTGTCAGGAAGGACGAGAAGAACCCACGTGTTGCTGTGCTGGCGTTGACGGCCGACCGTGGCATGGCCGGGGCCTATACCTCCTCGGTCATCCGTGAGACGGAGTCTCTACTGGCTCGCCTGGATCAGCAGAGCCGACAGCCTCAGCTCTTCGTCTACGGTCGTCGCGGTGTCTCTTACTACCGCTACCGCAACCGCAGCATCGTCAAGACCTGGGAGGGCAACAGCGATCGGCCCGGTGTGGATGTGGCCAGGGAGATCTCCCAGGCACTGCTGGAAACCTACATGACTCCAGCGGCCAAGGGGGGCGTCTCCGAGCTCTACATCGTCTTCACTGAATTCATCAATATGGTGGTGCAAAAGGTTCGGGTGCTGCGCATGCTGCCTCTTGAGCTGATCAGGCCTGACCAGGAGCAGCCTGAGGAGGCCATCGATGCCCCTGTGCCGGACGACGAGCATGGACATCAGGGCGACGACCGCTATGCGGCCCTCTACGACTTTGAGCCCAGCCCCCAGGAGGTGCTGGATGCCGTTCTGCCCAAGTACATTCAGTCGCGCATCCATGAATGCCTGCTCACTTCGGCTGCCTCGGAGACCGCCAGCAGGCAGAACGCCATGCACACCGCCACTGATAACGCCAAGGGGCTGATCGACGACCTGACCCGCAAGCTGAATGCTACCCGTCAGGCGGCCATCACGCAGGAACTTACCGAGATCGTCGGCAGCGCCGATGCGCTCAACAAAGAGGAAGAGTAGGAACGCCAATGGTTGCACAGCAAGAACAGCCGACCACAGCGAGCCACAAGCCGGATTCGGCCTCCAAGGGGCGCGTCACCCGAGTCCAGGGTTCGGTCATCGATGTGGAGTTCCCGGCAGGCCATCTGCCGGACATCTACAATGCCCTGACCGTGGACCTGAGCAAGTCCTCGAACACCGAGGGCGAGTCGCTGACCACCATCATGCTGGAGGTGGAGCAGCACTTGGGCGATTCCACGGTCCGTACCGTGGCTCTGAAGCCCACCGACGGTCTGGTTCGCGGTGCCACTGTCACCGATACGGGTGGGCCCATCATGGTGCCCGTGGGTGACGTGACCAAGGGGCACGTCTTCGATGTGGCCGGCAATATCCTCAACAAGAAGGAGGGTGAACAGATCAAGGTCACCGAGCGGTGGCCAATCCATCGCAACCCGCCTGCCTTCGATCAGCTGGAGTCCAAGACCCAGATGTTCGAAACCGGCATCAAGGTCATCGACCTGCTGACCCCCTACGTGGAGGGTGGCAAGATCGGCTTGTTCGGTGGCGCAGGCGTGGGCAAGACCGTGCTCATCCAGGAGATGATCCAGCGCGTGGCGCAGAACCACGGCGGTGTCTCCGTCTTCGCGGGCGTGGGCGAGCGCACCCGTGAGGGCAACGATCTGATCGGTGAGATGGACGAAGCCGGCGTGCTGGAGAAGACCGCACTGGTCTTCGGCCAGATGGACGAGCCTCCGGGGACCCGACTGCGTGTCCCTCTGACCGCCCTGACCATGTCGGAGTACTTCCGCGACGTGGAGAACCAGGATGTGTTGCTCTTCATCGACAATATCTTCCGGTTCACCCAGGCCGGCTCCGAGGTCTCCACCCTGCTGGGCCGCATGCCCTCGGCCGTGGGCTACCAGCCCAATCTGGCCGACGAGATGGGCGCCCTGCAGGAGAGGATCACCTCCACCAGGGGCCACTCCATCACCTCCCTGCAGGCCATCTACGTGCCGGCCGATGATTACACCGACCCTGCTCCTGCGACCACCTTCGCCCACCTGGATGCAACCACTGAGCTCAGCCGTGACATCGCCTCCCAGGGCATCTACCCGGCTGTGGACCCGCTGGCTTCCACCTCCAGGATTTTGGACCCGCGCTATGTTGGACAGGCCCACTACGACTGCGCCAACCGGGTCAAGGCCATCTTGCAGAGAAATAAGGAGCTCCAGGACATCATCGCTCTGATCGGCATCGATGAGCTGGGCGAGGAAGACAAGACCACCGTTAATCGCGCCCGCAAGATTGAGCAGTTCCTGGGCCAGAACTTCTACGTGGCCGAAAAGTTCACCGGTCGCAAGGGTTCCTACGTGCCTGCGGACGAGACCATCGAGGCCTTCACTCGGATCTGCGACGGCGCCTACGACGACGTGCCCGAGCAGGCATTCTCCGGCATCGGCGGCATCGACGACCTTGAACACAAGTGGCACGATATGCAGAAGGAATACCGGTAGTCATGGCAGACACGGGCAAGGCTTCCATGCAGGTCAACATCGTCTCGGCGGACAGGCCCATCTGGTCGGGCCAGGCACGGTCGGTCACCGTGCCTGGCACCCAGGGGTCCATGGGCATCATGCCCGACCACGAGCCGGTGCTGGCCCTGCTGCAGGAGGGCAATATCCGGGTTCAGGCCACCGATGGCGGACGTCAGTCCTTCCATGTGGACAGCGGATTCGCCTCCTTCGACAGCAACAAGCTGACTGTGGCCGTGGACCACTACCTGGAGGACGTTGATCAGGGACAGCAGTCCTGACCTCCTTCCTCTTCCGCCCGGCTGGTGCACTTGCATCGGCCGGGCTTTTTCTTCTTTGCCACGGAACAGCGACTGATATATTGGCACCTGTGCGAATCATTGTTGCCGACTGCTCCGCCGAATACTCCGGGCGTCTCAATGCCAGCCTGCCGCCGGCCAGGCGCGTCCTGCTGATCAAGGCCGACATGAGCTGTCTGATCTTTTCGGAACTTGGCTCATACAAGCCTCTGAACTGGATGTGCGCTCCCTGCACCATCAGGGAGATCGAGCCCGAGGATGCGAACCAGGACGGCGCGGGCGTCAAGGCTGATTCCGTGGCTGGAACCGGGCCGGATGAGGTAGCTGAAGCTGCCGCGCCCGATGCGCTGATCGCCCAGGAGCAGGATCAGGACCAGACTCGGCCCGTCCGTAAGGTTCTGCGTGTTTCGGCCGTCAAATCCAGCGATGTGCTCACCATCAGGCTCTACCAGGTCTATGCTGACGACAGTTACGACCTGGGGGTGGATCCGGGATTGGTCAAGGACGGTGTGGAAGCGCATCTGCAGCGCTATCTGGCCGAACAGATCGACCGCATCGGCCCGGGGGCAACTCTGGTGCGCAGGGAGTATCCCACGCCCATCGGTCCGGTGGACATCATGGCCGTGGACGGCCAGGGACGGCATGTGGCCATCGAGATCAAGCGGCATGGGGGTATCGACGGGGTGGAACAGCTGACCCGCTATTGTCGCCTGCTCAACCGCGACCCCCTGCTGGCTCCTGTCCGCGGGATCTTCGCGGCCCAGACCATCACCCCACAAGCCAGAGTTCTTGCTGAGGACAGGGGATTCGAGTGCCTGATCCTGGACTACGAGGCCATGAAAGGCGCCGATAGCGACGAACTGACCCTCTTCTAAGGCAGTTTTCGGTCTTAAATGACATGTGTGTAAGATAGCTCACATATATTCTCTCTTAGATCCACAAGACTTGAAAGGCTACTAGATATTGGGGTTGATGGCCTGACACGCCACTACAGGTGGTATTGTGCTCGCGCCAAGGAGTGTGTAGAGTGCAATCATCAGGTTCCAAGTAGAGGGCTATAGAGCTTGGAACATCACGGCTACATGTAAGGGAGAGGCGATCATGTCCATCACGGTCTACACCAAGGCGCACTGTCCCCAGTGTGATGCCACCAAGCGTCAGCTGACCAAGCAGGGGCTGGAGTTCGAGCAGGTGGATTTGACCGAGGATCAGACCTTGATCGACCAGTTCATCGCCCAGGGATTCAAGCAGACCCCCATTGTAGTCACTGACCAGGAGACGTGGAGCGGGTATCGCCCCGATCTGATCAGGAAGGTAGCACAGAGCACCAAGGTCTTTGCCTGATCAAAGTACTCGGAGCCCGGTTCACGAATATGTGGACCGGGCTTTTTTCATAGCTTGGTGAGTAGCAGGGTTGATGAAAAACACAGTGTGCGCCTACTTGGTTAGTAGATGCTTGGTAGGCAGGTAATTGACTGATTATTGTTCTGCAATTGCTCAATGGGTCGGCCACGTTTGATTCGGCACTGCTTGGTTGATAGGTATTGCAATGACGGAGAGATCATCTGTGGTTTGTGCAGTGTACCTGCCAGTTGCAGGATGCACGATCTGCAGGTGTCGTCGGCCTTTGTCATCTGGTGGCCCTCTCATCAGTGCCACTCGGTTGCAGGATGATTGCGAATCGTCGTCCAGGTTCCTGTGAGAGCTGATGATAACGCGGTATCCGGTATTCGTATATCGAAAAGCAGAGGAAAGCGGTTCACGCTCTCTAGGATTGTGCACTATATGCCGCAGGTGGCGTGAAGCGGGCGAAAAGCAGTGAAGAGGAGAAGATGAACAGGACTCAAGCAACTAGGGGGGTGAGGGCATGAATTGGACTTTCATGGCGCAGAATCTGCACTTCTTCGTCAATGCAGCCTATGTAACGGTCTTCATCTCCGTCTTCGGCGTGGTGTTTTCCATGCTGATCGGGCTGGTCTGCGCCGGGCTGGAGGTCTTCAGGATCCCTCTGCTCTCGCAGGTGGCCAGGATATACATCGAGCTGTCAAGAAACACCCCGCTCCTGGTTCAGCTCTACTTTCTGTATTTCGGGCTGCCCAAGCTTGGGGTCAATTGGAGCGCCCAGACCTGCGCCATCGTCGGGTTGGCCTTCTTGGGCGGCTCCTACATGGCCGAGGCCATGCGTGGTGGACTGGAGGCGGTGCCTCGGGTGCAGACCGAGTCAGCCCGCGTTCTGGGATTCACGCCTGGCCAGAGCCTGACTAGGATTGTGCTGCCCCAGGCCCTGAGCAGCGCCATACCGGGTGTGGTGGCCAACATCATCTTCCTGATTAAGGAGTCATCTGTGGTCTCGGCCATCGCTCTGGCCGACGTCATGTATGTCACCAAGGATCTGATGGGAACGTCCTATGACACCTACGAGTCGCTGACTCTGCTCATCGTCACCTATCTGGTCATCTTGCTGCCCATCTCGGTCATCGGAACCGTTCTTGAGCGGAGGTTCGACTATGCACGGCGTTGAGGTGCTCTTCCTGCCAGGGGTCATGCCCAGGCTCTTCCAGGGGCTCTGGGTGACTGTCTGGATAGCCGGCGTCTCGGTCCTGCTCTCTCTGCCCTTGGGGTTGGTGGTCGGATGGCTGATGACCCTGCGCAACCCCCTGATTCGCTTCCTGATGAGGATCTACCTGGACTTCATCCGCATCATGCCACAGCTGGCCCTGCTCTTCATCGCCTTCTATGGGCTGTCCAGGGCATGGAACCTGAATCTGGATGCCACGGGCGCCTGCCTGCTGGTCTTTGTGCTTTGGGGCGGGGCCGAGCTGGGCGACCTGGTCCGCGGCGCTTTGGAGTCCATACCTCGCACCCAGGTAGAGTCGGCCTATGTCCTGGGACTGGGGTCCTGGCAGACCTTCTCCAGAATCATACTTCCACAGGCCCTGCGCCGACTGCTGCCTGCCAGCGTCAACCTGGCTACCAGGATCGTCAAGACCACCTCCTTGGCCGCCCTGCTGGGCGTCATCGAGGTCATCAAGGTCGGTCAGCAGATCATCGACGCCAACCGTTTCGCCTATCCTCAGGCGACTCTGTGGATCTACGGGGTGATCTTTTTTATGTATTTCTTCATCTGCTGGCCCCTGTCCCTGGTGGCCCGGCATCTGGAAAAGAGGTGGGCTCATGACTGAGGGGCAAACGACGGCGAACCAGCCACAGGATGATCAGGAGGAACGGGCGGTGCTGACCGTCGAGCATCTGGTCAAGCAGTATCCACAGGCTCAGAGCCCTGTGCTCAATGACATCTCCTTCCAGGTGCCCAAGGGCAAGGTCTTTGTGGTCCTGGGCCCCTCGGGCTCTGGCAAGTCTACCCTGTTGAGGACCATAGCCGGACTGGAGCCCATACAGGGCGGCCGCATCCTTCTGGATGGTCAAGTGGTGGAGACCGGGCATCCCCTGGGCAAGCACAGCGGAGGTCCTGGCGGCCTTATGTCGGGCAACCGCAGCTCCGACCTACGCACCAGGATCGGCATGGTCTTCCAGAGCTACGACCTCTTCCCCAACAGGACTGTGCTGGATAACGTGACCTTGGCACCCGTCCTGGTTCAGAAGCGCAAGCGGGACCAGGCACGTCAGGAGGCTCTGGAGCTGCTGGACCGGGTAGGTCTGGCCGACCGCCGGGATGCCTGGCCCAGCCAGCTCTCGGGCGGCCAGCGGCAAAGGGTGGCCATCTGCCGGGCGCTCATTCTCCATCCCGAAATCATGCTATTCGACGAGGTGACAGCGGCTCTGGACCCTGAAATGGTCCGCGAGGTCCTTCAGGTCATTCTGGAGCTGGCCGACCAAGGACTGACCATGATGATCGTCACCCACGAGATGGCCTTCGCCAGGGGCATCGCCGACCACATTGTCCTTTTGGATGGAGGCTCACTGGTTGAGCAGTCCGACGATCCGGAAGCCTTCTTCACTCACCCGGCAACCGACCGGGCGCAACGCTTCCTGTCCACCTTCACCTATGAGCGCAGGCGGGACCAGGACCAGGATCAGGATCAGGAGTCCCGATGAGGACTTCGCATATTCGTCCGGCGGTATTCGCCGGAACCGCCTCCAGGGGCGGTCATAGGAAAGATAAGAGGAAAAGAGGGATCATGACCGCAAGGGTAGTGAACCGATTAATACGGGCGACGCTGGCCACGGGGGCGACGATCGCGATGATGGCTTCCATGGCGGCCTGCGGCCCTTCGGCGGCCACCCCCAGTGACGCTGGAAGCGGCTCGGCAAGCAGCTCCGGCTCTTCGGCAGCATCCGGGTCTGCACGCACCCCGGAGCAGATCACCAAGTCCGGAAAGCTCAAGGTGGCGGTCTTCACCGATAAGGCCCCCTTCGGCTACGTGGACAAGGACGGCAAGAACCAGGGTTACGATGTGGTCTTGGCCGAGCGCCTGGCCAAGGATCTGGGCGTCAAGCCCGAATACACCTCAGTGGACCCGGCTGCCCGTGTGGATGTGCTGTCCAGCAACAAGGTGGACGTGGTCCTCGCCAACTTCACCGTCACCGATGATCGCGCTCGCAAGGTGGACTTCGCCAAGCCTTATATGAAGGTCTTCCTGGGCGTGGTCTCCCCGGATTCGGCGCCGATCAAAGATGTCAAGGAGTTGAACGGCAAGACTCTGATCATCGCCAAGGGGACCACGGCTGAGCCCTACTTCGAGCAGCACTACCCGGAAGTCAAGCTGCAGAAGTACGACCAGTACGCCGATGCCTACAACGCCCTGCTGGACCACCGTGGCGATGCCATGAGCACGGACAACACCGAGGTGCTGGCCTGGGCCAAGGCCAACAAGGGCTTCTCGGTGGGTATCACCAAGCTTGGGGATGAGGCTGTCATCGCCCCGGCTGTGCGGAAGGGAAACAAGCCTTTGCTGGACTACATCAACAAAGAGCTTGTCAAGCTTGGCCAGGAGCGGTTCTTCCATGAGGACTATCGCAAGACCCTGGAGCCGGTCTACGGCAGCGCAGCCAACCCCGACGAGATTGTGGTCGAGGGCGGCAAGGACTGACCTGGCCGTCTGGCTTATGGCAGGGCCCGCACCCATCCAGTCGCATTCGGATGGGTGCGGGCCCCTGTCTGTATGGGTTGTGGGATTGCCGGATCAGTAGGCGGCCAGGATGTCGACCACGAAGATCAGGGTCGAATTGGCCGGGATCTTCTGCTGTTGCTGGCTGCCATAGCCCAGGTCGGGCGGAATGACCAGAAGAACCTGAGAGCCTACCGTCTGGCCCGCCAGACCCTGCTGCCAGCCTTTGACCACCTGGTCCAGGCTGAAGTCGCTGGCCTGTCCCCGGTCCCAGGAGGAGTCGAACTGCTTGCCGTCGGAGGCCAGCCAACCGGTGTAGTTAGCGCTGACGCTCTGATGTTGACCGACCTTGGCCCCCTTGCCCTTGATCAGGGGCTGGACGACCAATCCTCCCTTTGGTTTGTATCCGTTGAGATCTAGGGAGGGCTTGCCCTTGTCGTCCAGGCTGATCTTGGGCAGGTCGCTGGGCAGGTCGGTCACCTTCTGACCCTGGGCGCGGGTCAGGTTCTTGGAGCGGGAGACGAAGGTTAGAGCCATGATATAGGAGTCAGCCGCCTGACCGCCGCTGCCTGAGCTTGACTCATCGATGCCTACGGCCACGGTGGAGTTGACCTTGAGGCCCTTGAAGGTGTCATAGTATGCCGGGATGGATTTCTTGCTGATGACGATGGAGCACTCCGGACTGCTCTTGTCCCAGGTGGAATTGAGCACCTTGCCGGTCTTGGCATCCAGGGCCAGGCTCCTTGTGCATACACGATCCCCGTCGCGGATGACCTCGCCGTTGCCCTCCTGGATGACCTGATGGGTCTGGTTCTCGACCTTGAAGGGGGTCTTGAAGCTGATGTCGGGCTTGCTGCCAAGTTTGCCGCTGGCTGATACGCCCTGCATGGTGTCGCCTGAGTGTCCGCCCCCGTCAGATTTCCCACTGCAGGCTGACAGTCCAAGACATAGAGCCAAAGCGGTCATGGCGCCCAGCAGACGCCTGCTGCCTGATTTTCTTGCGATGATGGTCATAAAAGACCAGTTTAGGGCTTATGGGTGATTTCCCGGTGGCGGAAACCATCTCATAGGGTGCCGACGGTAGAATGTCGATAATATGGAGCAAGTACCCGAAGAAAAAGACGAGATGACACGGCCTGACAAGCCCTCGCGTCACAGCATGATCATGCGCGGCATCGTCACCCCTATCTTCGGACTGCTGGCTGTAACGGCCATTGTGCTGGGTATTCTCAACGCCACGGTCTGGAAGCCCTCGGCTCATGTGGATGCGCATGCGCGCACGAAGGCAGCCTATGTGGTGACCGATCCAGGCGTGCTTCCCCTGGTGGACAGCAAAGTGACCATGCGAGTGGATGCGGCGCCGACTGGAACCTCTGGGTCCGTAGCGTCCAAGTCACAGAAGCCTACCGTCTGTATGGCCCTGACTACGGCCAAGGATGCCGCTGGCTGGACGGCTGGACATGATGTGGCCCGTGTGCGCGGCCTGGATGATTGGCAGACCCTGTCCGTCAGCAGGGACACCAGTCCCGGCAAGGCTGTCAAAAGCGAACAAGGCGTGGCCTTTCAGGATTCGGACATGTGGAAACAGGTCACCTGCTCCGACAACGACGTGTCCATGTCCCTGAAGACCGACGATCCGCAGGCAGTTCTGCTGGTGACAGTTCCCCAGGGTTCCCGTTCCCTTGGACTGGAAATGCTCTGGCAGCGGGACAAGCTGCCCAACTTCGCCATGCCTTTCTACTTTGCCGGCGGGCTTCTGGCCCTGCTGGCCGTTCTTTCGGCAACAGTCTTTGCCATGGATCCGGTCAAGCGCCGCAAGCAGACCGAACCTGAACAAGAGGCTGAAGAGACTCCCGAGGTCAGTGTGGTCCAGGCCCTGGGCAGCGCCATTCTGCCTGGTCTGGGGAATCGGCATAGCTCGGCTTCAGGCCGGCGCCTGCGTCACGCCCGCGGACAGGCGCGGCAGGGGGATCCAGGACCCCCGCCCAGGCCGCCCGTGGTGATTGATCCGCACAATCGGAACCTGGTCGCTGACCAACAGGAGGATGGCGACAGCCGTACCGTCAGCGGCGATCGGGGAGCCGATGATATGTCGTCTACCAGGGTCATCAGCAGCCAAGAGATGGCCTCCTACCTGGCTAGGCTTGCCCACGAGGGGGAGGAGGAGCGCCAATGAGTATGAACAAACCGATGAACAGGGTAGGGGTTGCAGCGGCGCTGGCCTTGTCCCTGGCCCTCTTGCCAGGTCTGTCTGCTTGTGAGGGGCAGGTTCCCCAGGCCAGCCGGACCGAGCCTCAGAGCACTGCAACCACTGCTCCCGCGCCCAACCTGACCCCGGCCCAGGAGGCCCGTATTCGCAAGAGCATCGGGGCTGTTCTGGACCAGGCCAACGAGGCCAAGGACCCGGCCGGGCTGGACCAGCGAGTCAGCGGTCCCCAGCTGGAGATTCGCACCAGCGAGCTGACCATAGCCAAGGCCACCGGGCAGCTGGATCCAAAGACGACCATCCCTACCACCATCGCCCAGACGGTCATTCCCGGCGATCCGGGTTGGCCGCGCTCAGTATTCTCGATTACCACCACCACGCAGGATCAGCAGTCCAAGCGCCTCTTGGTTCTGGACCAGGAGTCCGCCCATGAGAACTATAAGCTCTGGGGTGTGGCACGGCTCTTCCAAGGAGCCCAGCTGCCCAAGTTTCCGGTAGCCACCATCGGTGCCAGGATGGGGCAGGGCGACGATCAGGGTCTCAAGGCTACGCCGGTGGAGGCCGTGCGCCGCTATGCCGACCTCCTGCAGAACCCCCAGGGCAGCAAATATGCCAAGGAGTTCGCCCAGGATGACTTCCGCAACTCTCTGGGCACGCTGACTCAGGTGGTTCAACAGGGAATCGAAGCCAACAAGGGCAGCCAGTCGCAGACCTTCACCCCGGCACAGGGGCAGCTGCGGGTCATGCACTCTTCCGATGGGGGGGACTTGGTCGTGGCCCGGATTGATTCGGTCTGGACCAGGCAGGCGGGTGAGGGCCGCGAGTCCTCGCCCGCCTCGGATGCCGAGAAGGCCCTCTTTGGACAGGGCAAGCCCACCAGCACTATGAGAGTCACCTATGTCAACGTGATTGCCCTCTACGTGCCCTCCGCGGACTCGCACGAGCCCATCAGGGCCGTGGGTGCCGAGCGCGAGCCCATCAAGGTAGAAGCGGTCTGAACGGCGGGATTGCGCTGGGTGAACGCCCGGGTCTTGGACTAGATTGGCTTCCAGGAGTTTGCATTCGAAGGCGGACCGAAGCTGCAGTCAGCGTCCGCCAGGTTAAGGAGGACTGACATGGCGAACAAGAACGGTCAGGGGCAGCCGGGTGTCTCGCTGGCAGGAGCAGTCGACCTGGGCGCGCTCAAGCACCAGGTTGATGCCGAGCCAGGCCAGCAGGGAGGCGCACCCGCTGCCGGCGGCTACGTAATTGATACCACCGAGGCCAGTTTCCAGGCCATGGTTCAAACCTCAACCACCTTCCCCATTCTGATTCTGCTCTGGGTACCCACCGATGACCGCCTCTTCCCCCTGGCAACACGTCTGGCCCAGGCTGTCAACGCCCAGGAGGGGCGCATTCAGCTCTCCCGTATCGACATCGCGACCAATCCGCAGATCGCCCAGACCTTCCAGGTGCAGGATGCCCCGGCCCTCTTTGCCCTGCTGGCCGGCAGACCCATGCCCATCCTGCGAGGACTGCCCACCGATGAGGAGATGAACCAGATCACCGATCAGCTTATTCCACAGGTGGTGCAGATGGCGCAGAAGGCCGGCATCACCGGCAGCGCCCCCTACCAGGAGACCAACGACCAGGAGCAGGACGAGCAGGTTGGACAGGCAGCGGCTGATGCCATCCCTCCTGCTCATCAGGAGGCCCACCGACTGGCCCAGGAGGGCGACTATGCAGCTGCAGCCGAGGCCTACGGCAAGCTGGTTCAGGCAGACTCGACCGACGACCTGGCCAAGCGCGAACAGGCCAAGTGCCTGCTGATGGCCCGGTCGGCCCAGGCCGATGTCCGTAAGGTCCGTCAGGCGGCTGCCAATGCTCCTGACGACCTGCAGGCCCAGTTGGATGTGGCCGATGTGGACATGATCGGCGGCCAGATCCAGGATGCTTTCGATCGCCTGCTGGACTTTCTGGCCGGGCACCGGGATCAGACCGATCCCATCCGCCGCCGTCTGCTGGAGTACTTCGTTATTCCTGAACCGACTGATCCCCGGCTGGCCAAGGCCCGTCGCCGTTTGTCCACGCTGATGTACTGAACAGGTCCTGGGTTAGGACTCGCGGTTCCCGTCGAAGTTGGTCAGGAAGCGCGGTCCGCTGGCCTTCAACTCTCGGTCGAAGTCAGTCGCCCAGTTGCCATAGGGGTGGTCAGCCAGCCCGTCATTGGAGAACCGCGGATCGTCGGTGATCTCCGTGGCGCAGAAGTCGGGAATGGTCAGGTCGGTCACCGGGCCGGTCCGCTCCACCTCTGCCACCACCAATGGGGAGTTGCCGTCTCCGAAGACATCCAGGTTCCACCAGTCCTCGTCCAGCCAGACCCCATACCGGTTCTTGACGATCGGAATCCCGCCGCGCAGGATCAGTTCCAGGGCGATTCCCGGATCGATGGCCCGTTCTGCCTCGTAGCGGGTGCCTCCTACGGAGGGCCCCTTGGCCGTTATTGAGGCAGCGTCGAAGTGGTCGCCTTCCTCAAGCAGAGTGTGGAGGGCATCGGTCCGGGCCGTCATGGGTACCACTGGATCCACCTGGCCCTGCAGACGCACACGAAGGGCAAAGTTATCCTCATGCACGTAGTAGCTCTGCACGATCAGGGTCGGTCGGCTCTCCCTGAGCAGCTCCCGAGGAAGGTTCCGGCAGAAGAATCTGCGTTCGAACTCGAAATCGTCCTCGTCCTCATCCATGGCCATGCTTCCCATGGTACGGTAGGCCGGTTGCGGCCACCATTTGCTGTCCACAGCCCGTTTCATGGTCCAGGTATGTGAAGGCCGCTTGTGATGGCCGGGTGAAGGAACTACAGTGGAGATTATCCCGAGAGAAGATCATCCGGGAATGTTGGCGGCTTCGCGCCACCGCATGAGGATGCAATGGCGCAACCGGGGCGGTGGCACGAGGCCTTGCCATCACGATACCTATGAAACGCCCGGAATCTTGCGGCAACACGCCGAGAGCGGCTGGAGCCGGACCGACACGTTAGGACGCGCATGGGTGCGAAAATGCGCAAAGTGTCCTAGTATGGTCTCTGTTGTCCACTGGAAGGTGGCTGTCGGGTTCGTAGCTCAGCGGATAGAGCGTCTGTCTCCGGAACAGAAGGTCGAGGGTTCGAATCCCTTCGAGCCCACCAAGATGAAATCCCTGCGGCAAGGAAGAGCGTGGGGGGTTTCTTTATACGATTCCCGTCTGTCATCGTGCACAGGATCATGATTATGGCACTCGCTGGATGAAACAAGCGCACGCTATGCGTCACGATATGTGTGGTGAATCACTAAGCTTTTGAGGAACATGGCCCTTGGCCCGCTCGTGTCTTCCTTCTCAGGTGCCATAGTGAGAGGGTAAGACCGAACGTCGGGGAGGACTGACGTTTCCGCGTTGTGGCGGAGCATCTTTTCCCCGGTGAAGCAAAGGAGTTCACATGGCCAATCGAATCAATGCAGGGGATGCTGTCCTTCACGTCCTGGAGCAGTGGGGGGTGCCGCGCATCTATGGCCTGCCCGGCGGTTCCTTCGACTCTATGATGAACGCCATCCACAACGAGCGTGAGCACATCGACTTCATCCAGGTCCGTCATGAGGAGGCCGGAGCCCTGGCTGCCGCCGGCGAGGCCAAACTGACTGGCCGGATTGGTGTCTGCTTCGGTTCGTCCGGTCCCGGTGCGGTCCACCTGCTCAACGGCCTCTACGATGCCCGTGAGGACGGCGTGCCGGTTCTGGCCCTGGTGGGTGAGGTGCCCCAGGCTTTTATGAACATGGACTTCTTCCAGGCCATGGACGAGGTGCCTATCTTTACCGATGTTGCCGTATTCGCCCGGGCTGCCACCAACGCCCAGGGGCTGCCGGCCCTGGTGGACGAGGCCATCCGCCGCGCCTATGCCAGCCACGGGGTCTCCGTGGTCATCATTCCCAAGGATCTGGCCTGGGCCGAGATCGACGACCGCCCGGTGGCATCTGCGCCTAACTTCCGCAAACCGGAGCCGCTGAAACCTGCGGCCGACCAGGTCAGCAAGGCAGTCGAGATCATCCAGTCCGCCAAGGCGCCGCTGCTCTACTTCGGCCAGGGCGCTGCCGGGGCCCGCGATGAACTGGTCGCCATGTCCGAGCGTTTCAAGATGCCCATGGTTTCCACATTCCCGGCCAAGGGGATCGTAGAGGACACCTATCCTGCCTACCTGCAGTCGGCCGGCCGTGTGGCCACCAAGACCGCCACGGAGGCCATCTACACTTCGGATCTGACGGTCTGGGTAGGTTCGGACAACCCCTTCGGGTCCATGTTCGTCACTCCCAACACCAAGGTCATCCAGATCGACCTGAACCCGGTCAAGCTGGGCAAGCGCTTCCAGGCCAACGTGGTCCTGGCCATCCAGGCCGATGCCCGCGAGGCCCTCAAGGCAATAACCGCCGCCGGCCAGGACCAAGAGGAGTCCGTCTTCTACAGGGCCTGCCTGCGCAGCAAAGAGAACTGGGACCAGTGGCTGGCCTCATTTAACGAGGACACCCGCACGCCCCTGAGGCCCGAGCCTGTCTTCCACATCATCGATCAGCAGCTTGAGGACAATGACATTGTCATCCCCGACGTGGGCAATGTGGACATCGACTTCCTGCGTCTGCTGCACCTGAAGCCCACCAACCGCTGGACCGTCTCCGGCAAGCACGCCACCATGGGCTATGCCGTGCCGGCCGCCTTGGCTGCCAAGCTGGAGCATCCGGAATCGACCGTCTATTCCCTGAGCGGTGACGGCGGATTCGCCATGCTCGGCGAGGAGGTGCTGGCCCAGCTCAAGTACCATGCCCCGGTCATCAACGTGGTCTTCTCCAACCAATCCTTGGGCTACATCGAGGCCGAGCAGCGCGATGACAGCCATCAGCCTCTGAGCGGGGTGGACCTGCCCGACACCGACTGGGCCAAGGTCGGCGAGGGAATGGGTGCCTTGGGCTTCACTGTGCGCACGGTGGCCGATGCGCGCCACGCCTTCTCCGAGGCTCGCAAAGCCGACAGGTCTTCGGTCATCGACATCAAGCTGACAGGAGCCAGCCCTCTGGATACCCGCTACATGCGGTTCCCGGAGACCTGCTCGGATCCGGACCAGGTCGAGAAATTCGTCAAGACCTACGAGGCCGGCGATTTGCGCTCACTGGCCTACTGGATGGGTCAGGAAGCTCGCAAGGGCTGAGACTGATGGCGCTTCTGCCGGGTGGGCACTCCTATAGTGGACGGTGTCCGCCCGGGGCTTCGGCCCGACATGGGTGCGGCGGACCTGAAGAAAGGACGGACTCATGGAAGATGGACCGGAAGAGATCGGCACGCCATATGCACCCCAGGCCTTGGGAGCCTACAGTCAGGCTGTGAAGGCCGGGGGTTTTGTCTTTGTCTCCGGACAGTTGGGCATCGACCCGGACACCGGCGAGCTGGTGGAGGGTACTGCAGCCGACCAGGCCACCCAGGCCCTGAAGAATGTCAAGAACATCCTGGATGCAGCCGGCAGTGGTATGGAAAAGGTGGTCAAGGCCACCATCCTTATGCGGCGGGTGGAGGATTTTACCCAGGTGGATCAGGCCTACTCCCAGGTTTTCATCGGCTCGGTGCGGCCGGCCCGAGTGGCTTTCGGCGGCGCGGACATCCCCAAGGGGGCCCTGGTCGAGATCGAGGTTGTGGCTCTGGCCTGAGACAGGTCGGCTGCTGGTCCCCGCCGTCGCTAGACTTGAGGGCATGAGTCCTGAAGCACTTGCCCGTATCATCTCTTCGACCGCCGTCCAGATGGCCCAGTCGGGCCGGCTGGGAAACCTGGAGCCCGGCATGGTCCCTGATGCCGACCATCTGGCGGTTATGCGCCCCAAGGACCGCTCCCACGGGGACTGGTCCACCAACATCGCCATGCAGCTGGCCAAGAAGGCCGGAATGAGGCCTGCCGAACTGGGTCAGGCCCTGGCCGAGGCCCTGCGGAAGGTTGACGGGATCGCCCATGTGGACGTGGCAGGTCCTGGTTTCATCAACATCGCCCTGGATTCGGCTTCGGCGGCTGCTGTGGTTGATGCTGTCTTGCAGGCGGGATCCGCCTATGGGAGCAACGATCACCTGAGCGGGCGCACACTCAATCTGGAATTCGTCTCGGCCAACCCCACGGGCCCCATCCATATCGGCGGCACACGATGGGCGGCTGTGGGCGACTCCATGGCCCGCGTCCTGGAGGCCAACGGCGCCAAGGTGGTCAGGGAGTACTACTTCAACGATCACGGCACGCAGATTGACCGCTTCTCCCGCTCGCTGGTAGCTGCGGCCCATGGCGAGCCTGTGCCCGCTGACGGCTACAAGGGCTCCTACATTGATGAGATCGCCTCGCGGGTAGTCAAGGAAGCAGCTGACCAGGGGCAGGACATCCTGGCCATGCCCAGGTTGCGCGACGAGGACGGCGCCGAGGGTGACAGCCCGCAGCGCGAGGCCTTCCGCACCCGGGCCGTGCCTATGATGTTCGCCGAGATCCAGCAGTCCATGCGTGACTTCCGAGTCAACTTCGATGTCTGGTTCCATGAAAACAGCCTGTATGAGTCCGGCCAGGTGGACCGGGCCATTGACGAGCTGCGGGCCAAGGGCGACATCTTCGAGAAGGACGGGGCTACCTGGTTCCGTTCCACCACCTACGGCGACGACAAGGACCGGGTGATCATCAAGTCCGACGGTCACGCAGCATACGTGGCGGCCGACATCGCTTACTACCTGAACAAGCGCCGCCGTGCCAAGGATCCCTGCGACGAGGCCATCTACATGCTGGGCGCCGACCACCATGGCTACATCGGCCGGATGATGGCCATCTGCGCGGCCTTCGGGGACACCCCAGGCGTGAACATGCAAATCCTGATTGGCCAGATGGTCAACGTCATCAAGGACGGCCAGGCCGTGCGCATGAGCAAGCGGGCCGGCAACGTGGTCACCATCGACGATCTGGTGGATGCCGTGGGCGTGGATGCCGCACGGTATTCCCTGGCCCGCACTGACTACAACCAGAGCGTGGACATCGACCTGGACCTGCTGGCCTCGCACACCAACGACAACCCCGTCTACTACGTGCAGTACGCGCACGCCCGCTCCAGGAATGTGGATCGGAACGCAGCCCAGGCGGGCATCGACCGGTCCGGGGCCGACCTGTCTCTGTTGGACACCGCCGCCGACAACGATGTTCTGGGCGTCCTGTCCCTCTATCCCAATGTGATTCAGACTGCAGGCGACCAGAAGGCCCCCCACCGGGTGGCCCACTACTTGGAGCAGCTGGCTGGGGTTTATCACCGCTGGTACAACCAGGAGCGCGTGGTGCCCATGGAGCCTACTGGCCGGGCGGATCTGGACACTGACGAGGACAGGAATCCACAGCCGGCTCGTGCAGCGGCGCGTCTGCGGCTCAATGACGCTGTGCAGCAGGTCATCGCCAATGGTCTGGAGCTGCTGGGCGTCCAGGCCCCGGACCGTATGTAAGCCTGAAGGTCACCGGGAGGTCGTTGATGGAAACAGGGATGTGCGGGTTGGGGTCTGATGGGTTCTGGCCCGAGGCTCTGCAGCGAGACCATGAGGGCATGCTGACCATGCACGGGTGCTCCATGGAGGATCTGGCCAAGCGTTACGGCACCCCCATGTATCTGATGGACACCGCGATGATGGCGGAACGGGCCTCGGCCTTCCGCCAGGCGGCTCTGCGAGACCTGGGCGGTGCGACCACCAGGGTCAGCTATGCGGGCAAGGCCTTCCTCAGCAAGGAGACTGTGCGGGTCATGCTGCGCCAGGGGCTGGATATCGATACCTGCTCCCTGGGCGAGATGCTGATTGCTCAGGCTGCCGGTGCCCCTGGCCGTCGTCTGGTCCTGCACGGCAACAACAAGTCCGACCAGGAGATCGACCTGGCTGTGAGGGAGGGCTACAGGGCCATCGTTATCGATGCGCCTGACGAGCCCGCGCGAATCGCTGCTGCTGCAAGGACACAGGGCCGTCGCGCCAAGGTCATGCTTCGGGTGACCGTGGGTGTGCACGCCGGCGGCCATGAATACATTTCCACTGCACACGAGGATCAGAAGTTCGGCATCCCCCTGTTGCCCCAGGGCACCGACGTGGGCCTGTTGGACCTGGGCACTGAGCCTGGATCCTCCGGACAGGCTGGGGCAGCGACTCCGGCGGTCACGAAGAATGACAGCTTTTTGGCTCCTGGCGATTCTGCGGTCTCCCCGTCGTCTTCGGCACTGTACTCGGCTGCCAACGGGCCTGCTGAACCTGCTGATCCTGCCCGGATCAAAGCCATGTCCGCCCTGGCTGACGGACCGGCCATCGCCCTGCTCAAGGAGATTCGTTCCTATGAGCGGGAACTGGAGCTGGTGGGCATCCATACCCATATCGGCTCTCAGATCCATGACTCTTCGGCCTTCATCGAGGCCGCCCGGCGAATGATGCTGCTGCGGCATACCTTCTGGGCCACCGACGGATACCTGATGCCTGAGGTTGATCTGGGGGGCGGCTTCTCCGTGCCCTACACTCCAGATGAGGATCGGATGGACCTGGACCAGACCCTGACCAGCCTGGGGGCTGACATGGCCGCCATCAACCGCCGCCTGGGCATGCCCATGCCGGTCATCGCCTTCGAGCCCGGCCGCTGGATCGTGGCCCCATGCGGCATGAGCCTGTACCGGGTGGGCACCGTCAAGCCCGTTCCCCTGTCTGACGGAAGTGTGCGCACCTACGTTTCGGTTGACGGCGGCATGAGTGACAACATTCGTCCGGCTCTGTATGGGGCCGAGTACACTGCCGTCCTTGCCAACAGACATGGCAGCGTGGACCGGATCCGGGCCCGTGTGGTGGGCAAGCACTGTGAATCAGGGGATATCCTGGTGCAGGATGTGCCTCTGCCTGCGGACATTCGCCGGGGTGATCTGCTTTTGGTACCAGTGACCGGCGCCTACGGACGGACCATGGCCAGCAACTACAACCAGGCTCTGATCCCCCCTGTGGTGGGCCTGGACCAGTCTGGTGCCCATCTGATGTTGCGGCGGCAGACCATGGATGATCTGCTGGCCTTGGACCAGGGGTGAGCCTTGTCCTAGGACGCAACCAGCCGCTGGAGTGGGTAGGAGTGTCGGATTGGCTTTCTAAGATGGAGCAACACTTGGTGACAGGCCCCGTTGGGGCGGATGGAGGACCATATGCCTGAACGCATGCAGCAGCAGGAGGCCGTCAGGCCCATCCGCGTAGCACTTCTGGGGGCCGGGACCGTGGGCTCCCAGACTGCCCGCCTCTTGGTGGAGCAGAGCCAGGATCTGGCCAGTCGAGTGGGCCGCCCCCTGCAGCTGGTAGGTATCGCCGTCCTCCATCCTGACAAGGTCAAGGCTGATTGGATTGATCCGTCCCTGCTGACCACAGACTCAGCCGACTTAGTCACTAAAGCGGATATCGTCATCGAACTGATCGGCGGGATCGAGCCGGCCCGTACCCTGCTGCTCAAGGCCATCGAGTCCGGCGCCAGCGTGGTCACCGCCAACAAGGCCTTGCTGGCCCAGCACGGTCCTGAGCTCTACCGGGCCGCCGAAGAACGGGGCGTCGACATCTACTTCGAAGCGGCTGTAGGCGGAGCCATCCCCATCGTGCGGCCCCTGCGCGAGTCCTTGGTGGGCGACGGCATCACCAGTCTGGTAGGCATCGTCAACGGGACCACCAATTACATTCTGGATGAGATGACCACCAAGGGTCTTCAATTCGATCAGGCCCTGCGCGATGCCCAGGCCAAAGGCTTCGCTGAGGCGGACCCCACTGCCGATGTGGACGGGCTGGATGCGGCAGCCAAGGCCGCCATCATGGCCACGCTGGCCTTCCACACCGATGTGCGCCTGGATGATGTCCCCGTGGAGGGCATCCGCGCCATCACCGCCGACGATATCGCGGCCGCACAGACCGAGCACCGGGTCATCAAGCTTCTGGCTGTGGCTGAACGCGGGGAGCAGGGAATCTCCGCCCGGGTCTACCCGGCGCTGATCCCCGACAGCCACCCTCTGGCCTCGGTCCATGGCAGCTTCAATGCGGTCTTCGTCACCGCCAAAGCCGCCGACGATCTCATGTTCTACGGCCGGGGTGCCGGCGGAGCGCCCACAGCATCAGCCGTTGTGGGGGATGTGGTCACCGAGGCACGCCACATCGTCCAGCATGGCATGGGTCCGGGAATCCCCATGTACGCCAACATCCCCATGGCCCCGCTTGATTCATCCCGGGCCGCCTTTGCTGTCCGCTTCCTGATCCACGACAAGCCTGGCGTGCTGGCGGCCATCGCCCAGGTCTTTTCCGAGGCGGGCATTTCCATCAACGGAGTCAACCAGGACATCAAGCCCACCCTGCATGACCCGGGCTACAGCGGCGAAATTCAGCAGCTGCGCGTGGTCACCCATCTGTGCGACGAGGTGACCCTGCGGCGGGTGGTCGAGCGGATCTCCACCTTCGACTCGGTCACCGGGCAGGCCTCCATCCTGCGCGTATTCGATCGGCAGGCCCAGTGATGACCACTGCCATAGAGGGTCCATCTACTGTCCGGGTGCGTGTGCCAGCCACCAGCGCCAACCTGGGTTCGGGTTTCGATGCAGTCGGTCTGGCGCTGAACTACCATGACGAGATCGTCTTCACCCGTTCCGTTGACCCGGGTGACACCACCGCCTATGTCGTCATCAAAGGCGAGGGAGAGCGGACCCTGCCCCGAGACGAGACCCACCTGGTTGTTTCCGCATTCCGGCGGGCCTGCCAGGTCTTTGGACTGCCACGGTTCGGCTTCATCATGAGAGCCGTCAATCGTATCCCCCAGGCCAGGGGGTTGGGATCCAGCGCTGAGGCCATCGTGGCCGGGATTGCGGCTGCTGCTGCCTTCGCCCACGCCGGTCCCTTGCGCCGTGATGCCGTATTTGCACTGGCTGCCCAGATCGAGGGGCATCCCGACAACGTGGCGCCTGCCGTTTACGGGGGACTGACCGTCTCCTATGATTTGGCCACTGGCGAGGGGGTGGGTTCCCTGCCAATAGCCGGGGGCGCGCCCTTGGAAGGCGGCTACCACACCCTGCGCTACAAGGTGGACCCGGCCATCAAGGCCACGGTTTTCATTCCCGGCGCCCATCTGTCCACGCAGAAGGCCCGACAGGCCCTGCCCAACAGGGTGCCTTATGCGGATGCCGTCCACAACCTTTCTCGGGCGGCCCTGATTCCCGGCGCTCTGAACCCAGGGTCACTGGATGACCTGGGGGCCGAGACGATCGGGCAGGCTGCCGAAGCTAACTCCTTGCTCTTTGTAGCTACCCAGGACCGACTCCATCAGCCATACCGGGCCGGGCTCATGCCGTCCTCCACCAAGCTCCTGCAGCTCCTGCGCCGTCAGGGCTATGCGGCGGCGGTCTCAGGGGCTGGACCCTGCATTATCGTCCTGCACTATGGGGATGCCGAAAATGAGCTGCGAACCCTTGCCAAGGATTATCTGGATTCCGGTCGCTGGCGGATCCTGTCCTTGGACGTGGACTGCCGGGGGGTCCAGGTGGAACGGGACCAGGAAGGCAATCGTGAACACTGAAGACAGGCATATCCCGCTGATCCTGGCATCATCCTCTCCATCCAGGCGACGTCTTCTGGTCCAGGCCGGCATTGACCCCATCATTCGACCCTCAAAGGTTGATGAGCCGGCTGTGCTTGCGGAACGGGCCCGTAAACTGGGTTGTCGCCTGGATGACCTGGATGTGCGCGAACGGGTCAGTGTCTTGGCTGAGGCCAAGGCTTCGGCTGTTCAAGCGACCTTGGATGCCGTCAAGGATGCCGAAAGACGATCCCGGGGCGATCTGGTCACGTTCAGGCCTCTGAGCCAGGGTAATTCGGGTGCATCCTCCCGGGATCCCATGAGCCAGGTCATTGGGGCCTGGGGCGGGATGATCGACGCCGGGCGCGGGCCCCTCCTGTTGGGGTGTGACTCGCTGTTCAGCATGGACGGGGCCGTCATGGGCAAGCCTCACAAGCCAGACCGGGCTATGGAGCGGTTGATGGCCATGCGTGGCCAAACAGGTACCCTGGTCACCGGTCACTGTCTGATCGATCTGGCCACCGGACGAAAGGCCCGGGCGGTCAGCAGCGCTCAAGTGACCTTCGGAGACTACGACCGGGCCTCCATGCAGGCCTATGTAGCCACAGGCGAACCCCTGGAGGTGGCTGGATCCTTCACCTTGGAGGGATTAGGCAGCGCCTTCATCCAGGGCATCGAGGGTGATCCCAGTGGAGTGATGGGATTGAGTATGCCCACTCTGCGCGCCCTGGCCCAGGAGTTGGGCGTCTCCTGGCCTGACCTGTGGGCCGAACGAGTCATGCCCGAGCGTCAGCAGACCGCCAGATCGACGCACGGCCCTGAGGGACTGGTCGCTCCCGTGGAGAACGTCCATCAGCCTGGCGACGGGTGGGTGGACTGCGCCTGCGGCAAGCGGCACTGGGGGCTCAACGGGGCTGCCGGCGTTTTGTTGGTCCGGCGTGATGCCCGTACAGGTGTGCCGGTCAGTGTGCTTCTGCAGCATCGGGCCCGCTGGAGCGCTGAGGGCGGCACCTGGGGTGTGCCGGGCGGCGCCATATCCGACGGGGAAAATCCCTTGGAAGGCGGCCTGCGCGAGAGCTATGAGGAGGCCAACATCCGTCCGGAGGACATTCAGGTGGTGGGTTCCTACTTGGAGGACCACGGCCCCTGGGGTTACACGACCATACTGGCCTTCGAGCGTCCCGGCCACCAAGTCGATCCCCGCATGAATGACGATGAGAGCATTGCCCTGGAATGGGTGGACCTGGGCAAGGTCGCGGACCTGCCCCTTCTGAAGGCTTTCGGACAGGATTGGCCGCACTTCCGGCAACGCCTGGAGGCTTTGGCGGCCGAAGGCTGAGCAAAAGGCCTGCCTGGGTGCATCAGCTCAGGAGCAGAGCGACCAGGGCGATGACCACGGGCGAGCTGATTGTGCTCAGCAGGATGCCGTCCCTGGCGAAGGTGGTTCCCACTTCGTAGCGGGCGGCGTAGTTGTAGACGTTCTGGCCGGTAGGCAGAGCCGCCAGAACCACGCATCCGTACAGTTCAGCTCCGCTGAAGCCCATCATGAACCGGGCCAGCAGGTAGGCGATTACAGGCATGACCAGATTCTTCAGGATGACCGCGCACAGGGTGGCACGACGGTTGGTGCCCTGGCCCATGGGCCGCGAACCCCGCAGGGACATGCCAAAGGCCATGAGGATCATGGGCACGGCCGACTGCCCGATCATGTCGATGGGCTTGTAGACGAAGTCAGGGATGACGAAATGGCCGGCCTGGGCGCTGATGGCCGATATCACTATGCCGCCTATGGAGCCGATGAGGATCGGCTGCTTCAGAGGCTGTTTGAGGATGGTCTTGACCGAAAGCTTGCCAGAGGTGGTCGCGTCCAGAACGGTCAGCCCGATTGGGGTGAAGAGGGCCTGTTGCATGACCAGGATAGGGGCCACCAGTGTGGGATTGCCCAGAATATAGGTGGCCACAGGCAGCCCGATGTTATTGGAGTTCAAATAAAGAGAGTCGAGAGCGCCGATGGTGGCTTCGGCGGCCTGCAAGTGGAAGCTGGTCGCATTCAGGGCCACGAAGAGCAGACCCACGGCCGCCGCCGACAGGAAGGCCACGATGATGCTGGGGTGGAAGATTACTGACAGCTTCTGCTTGGAGAGGATGGCGAACATCAGGCAGGGCGTTGACACAAAGAATGAGTACTTGTTCAGTACCAGCTGGGCTGTGGGACCGCCTACATGGAAGCGGGCGGCCACATAGCCCACGGCGATGACCACGCCGATGATGAAGAACCCCTCCATGGCGCTGAGCAGTCCAGGCACTCCGGCATCCTCCTCGTCTCGCATGGTGGACGGCGGCCTCCCAGGCGGAGTGCCACCGCTTCCGTCGCCCCCATTGTGCCACCAGGACCTCATGCTTGCGGCTGCAGGTCCATCTGCGATTCCCGGCCCGCTAGCATGGCACTATGACCAAGAACACGCAGACCGATATTGATCTTCTCGCCGGCGCCCGAGGGGCTGAACCCGCCCAGGCCCTGGCAAGGATACTGGAGTCCATGACCGCCCTGAACTCGGTCAGCGGCCAGGAGGGCGCCCTGGCTGATGCCGTCCAGAGGGCCCTGTCGTCAAGGGCTGACCTCTTGGTCCGACGGTTGGGCGACACGGTCGTGGCCTCCACCCAGCTGGGCCGTCCCCACCGCATCGTCCTTGCCGGTCATCTGGACACCGTGCCCGTGGATGGGAACCTCCCCCCGCGCTGGCTGGAGCCCGGCGACCCGGACATCCGCGCCGACCTGGCCGCCGCCCACCCTGGATCCCGGGTGCTGTACGGCAGGGGCTCCGCCGACATGAAGGCCTCGGATGCCGTCTTTCTTCACCTGGCGCTCACCCTGCAGGAGCCGGTCTATGACCTGACCTTCGTCTTCTACGACCATGAGGAGGTCCAGGCCGACCTGAACGGGCTGGGCCGGGTGGTGGCCGCCCACCCCGACTGGGTGCAAGGCGATTTCGCCATCATCGGCGAGCCAACCGACTGCACCATCGAGGCCGGCTGCAATGGAACCATGCGCTTCGACCTGATCACCCACGGCACGGCGGCCCACTCCGCCCGGGCCTGGATGGGTAGCAATGCCATCCACGCGGCCGCGCCCATTCTGGATCGGCTGGAGCAGTACCGTCCGGCCACGGTGCGGGTTGACGGCCTGGACTATCGGGAGGGGCTCAACGCCACCATGATCGAGGGCGGCCTGGGCACCAACGTCATTCCCGACCGCTGCCGGGTGCATGTCAACTACCGGTTCGCTCCCGACAAGAGCCTGGCCCAGGCCAAGGAGCTGATGATGGGGCAGGGGACAGGTGCAGAGCTGGGCAATGGCGAGCACATAGCCCTGGGCGGGGTCTTCCAGGGATTCTCGGTGCGCATGTGCGATGAATCGCCCGCGGCCCGTCCGGGTCTGGATTCGCCATGGGCGCGTTCGCTGGCGGACCTGGTTGCCCAGACCACGGGTCAGCGGCCTCGCGCCAAGCTGGGATGGACTGATGTGGCGCGGTTTTCAGCCCTTGGCCTACCAGCCGTCAATCTGGGCGCGGGGGACCCCCTGCTGGCCCATAAGGCCGATGAACAGGTGCCCCTGGATGACCTGGTCCGGTTGGAAGCAATACTGGTCGAGTGGCTCAATGGACCAGATGGCCGCTGAACTGTGACATACTAGATGACGGTGGTTCTGCCTGACCACTTGCAGCGTAGGCGTTGATCCCCCCGGACGGAGACCCAGTGATCCGTGCGGGCGTCGGTGTCCGCCTGCGTCAGGAAGACTTTTTGCCAAGGCGTTTCGATCGGGCGTACGCAGGTGCGCGGTTGCAGTGAGAGTGCAGCGTGAGGACGGATCGGGACCGTGAGAGCGGCGCGAGGCGGCGTGCCGCAAGGAGCATTGTGCCCGAAAATACGAATGAGGATACCCAGGAGAATAGGCCCGCCATCAGTGATGGGCAGGGGCGGCAGGTTGAAGAGACTACAAGTCCCGGTACTCGTCGCCGCTCTGGACGGCGTGTGGTCAGGGTGGCCGGCGCGGCCGGTGCCGACGTGCCCGTGAAGGTCGAGGCCGAGAAGCGCAAGACCTCCCGCAAGGCTAAGGAGGAGGACGACGAGTCCAAGCCCTCCTCCACCACCCGTCGCCGCCGCACTCGCAAGTCCAAGGAGGATCAGGCTGCCGATCAGAGCGCGCAGGACCACTCCAGCCAAGATGCTCAGGGGGATGAGAGCGAGTCCAAGCCAACCAGGACGACTACTCGTCGTCGCAGCCGTACTACTGCCCGCCGACGCACCGAGGAGCATGCCCAGGAGGGCGAACCTGATCAAGACCGTCAGGAACGTGCCCTTGAGGCTGTGGAGGCTCTGACATCGGGGCTCAGCCAGAGGACAGACCGGAAGGCTGAGGAGCAGGACGAGCGTCCGCGTGCCGCCCGCACCGCCCGTCCCCGTCCTATGACGTCGTTGCTCTTCCAGGAGCCCGTTATACCCGTCTCCAGGCCTGAGCAGAATGAGCGCGACGAACGGGATGAGGAGGACGAGGATACCGAACAGTCATCCAAGCCCTCCCGCCGAAGCAAATCCAGGAGCACCTCGGAGGGCGGTTCACGCCGTTCCCGCAGGCTCAATGCCGAGGAGCGCAGGGCCGCCGACGAGGTGGAGCGCATCGAGGAGGATCTGGATCACGAGGGCATCACCTTCGTGGTCGACGAGGACCAGGAGCAGGACGAGGATCAGCAGGAGTCCGGTACCCGTACCCCTCGCCGCCGCCGTGCCAAGAGCGATGACGAGGACTCTGAGAAGTCCGTTTCCACCCGTCGCCGCCGTCGCGGGCACGAGCAGGAGAAGGACAAGGATGACGAGGACGAGGCCCCGCTGACCCGTCGTCGCCGCCGTCGCAGGGGTTCCAAGTCCGCTGAAGGCGAGTCCGAGGAGTCCGGCGCACGCCGTTCGCGCAAGCAGCAATATATTGACGAAATCACCGACGTGGAGGGTTCCACCCGCCTGGAGGCCAAAAAGCAGCGTCGGCGGGACAACCGCCGCGAACGCTCACGTCAGTCTCAACTAGTCGAGCAGGACTTCCTGGCCCGCCGTGAAAACGTCAACCGCCTGATGGTAGTGCGCGAGAAGGAGCACCACACCCAGATTTCGGTCATCGAGGACGATATCCTGGTCGAGCACTACGTCTCCGACATCCAGGAGGTCTCCACCGTAGGCAACATCTACCTGGGAAGAGTTCAGAACGTCCTGCCCAGCATGGAGGCCGCCTTCGTGGACATCGGCCAGGCCCGCAACGGCGTGCTCTATGCCGGCGAGGTCAACTGGGACTCCACCCGTCTGGAGGGCCAGCCCCGCCGGATCGAGCTGGCTTTCAAGTCCGGCGACCCTGTGTTGGTCCAGGTCACCAAGGATCCCATTGGCCACAAGGGCGCACGGCTGACCTCGCAGGTCACGCTGGCCGGCCGTTTCCTGGTCCTGGTGCCTTCGGGCGGCATGACTGGCGTCAGTCGCAAGCTGCCCGACCGCGAGCGTTCCCGCCTCAAGAGCATCGTCTCCAAGGTGGCCCCCAAGGACATGGGCGTCATCATCCGAACCGCGGCTGAGGGGGCCAGCGAGGAGGCCCTGACCAAGGACCTGGAGAACCTGCAGCGTCAGTGGAGCCAGATCGAGGACAAGCGCAAGGAGTTCCTGCACGGCAAGCGTCCCAAGCTTCTGCAGGGCGAGCCGGACGTGGCAATCCGCGTGGTTCGAGACATCTTCAACGACGACTTCGCCAAGCTGGTGGTCCAGGGCGAGGGGGTCTACGAGAGGGTCCGCAACTACCTGGAGACCATGGCCCCCGACCTGGAGGAGAAACTTGAGCACTGGGACCCGGCCGAGCACCAGGGCAAGGATGTTTTCGATCGCTGGAGCATCGACAGCCAACTGCGCAAGGGCATGGAGCGCCAGGTCTACCTGCCCTCCGGCGGCTCCCTGGTCATCGACCGCACCGAGGCTATGACCACCATCGACGTGAACACGGGCCGCTTCATCGGCAAGGGCAAGTCGCTGGAGGAGACGGTGACCCGTTGCAACCTGGAGGCTTCCGAGGAGATCGCCCGCCAGCTGCGCCTGCGCGACATCGGCGGCATGATCATGATCGACTACGTGGATATGGTCATGCCGGCCAATCGCGACCTGGTCCTGCGCCGCTTGGTCGAGTGCCTGGCCCGGGACCGCACCAAGCACCAGGTGGCCGAGGTCACCTCCCTGGGTCTGGTGCAGATGACCCGCAAGCGGGTGGGCCAGGGTCTGGTCGAGGCCTTCTCCGAGGAATGCCCCACCTGCCATGGCCGTGGCTTCATCCTCCACGACAAGCCGACCATCTCAGCCTCTTACGCTGACCCATACGCAGTCAAGGGAGGCGACCCCTTCGTCAAGACCAACAAGCATGGGCATGGCTCCTCTTCCAAGGAGACCTTGTCCACAGGCTCGACTCCTGCAGTCAAGGCCAAGCTGGCCAGGATCGCTGCGGCGGCCCAGGCGGCGTCGGACGAGGATGATGCCCAGGCTGAGACGGCGGATGTCGCCAAGGAGTCATAAACTGAATTCGTTTTGTCGGCGGAGCAGGCACATTTGACGACGCGGTGTGTTTGCTTCTATACTGGTTAGCTGGTGTCTGGACGGGTCCGTCAATCGCATGGCGAGACCCGGATGCCGGGCGCATACAGCTTTGGACAACAGGCAAGGTAGGGCTATGTACGCGATTGTGAAGGCCGGAGGCCATCAGGAGAAGGTCGAGGTCGGTGACCAGATCACGGTCAACCGTCTGGCTGCCAGGAAGGGCGAGTCGGTCGAGTTTCCGGTCGCGCTGGTCGTCGATGGATCCAAGGTGACCATGGCCGCCAAGGATCTGGCAAAGATCTCCGTTAAGGGCGAGGTTGTGGACGACGAGGCCAAGGGCCCCAAGATCAACATCCAGAAGTTCAAGAACAAGACCGGCGTGGCGCGCCGCAAGGGCCACCGCCAGAAGCAGACCGTGGTCAAGATCACGGCCATCGCCTGAGGGCCTAGGTCGAGGTAGGAAAGGAACCAGACATGGCACATAAGAAGGGTGCGTCCAGCTCACGCAACGGGCGCGATTCGAATGCACAGTACCTGGGCGTCAAGAAGTTCGGCGGCGAGGCCGTAGTGGCCGGCAACATCATCGTTCGCCAGCGTGGCACCAAGTTCCATCCTGGCCAGAACGTCGGCCTGGGCAAGGACCACACCCTCTTCGCCCTGACGGACGGAACCGTTCGGTTCGCCAATCGGCGTGACCGCAAGGTCGTTGACGTGCTTACCGCCTGATTGCCCTTTATCGGCATCAGCCAAGGCCATCCCTGTCGTGGGGGTGGCCTTTTTGCATATGTATGAAGATGCAGGGCATTCAGCTCTCAGGGGCCGCATGTCAGGCCGGATTGAGTACCATGGGCCCCTATGAGCGCATTTGTGGATCAGGTCACCGTCCATGTCAAGGGTGGCGACGGCGGCAATGGGGCGTCCTCCATCCGCCGCGAGAAGTACAAGCCCCTGGCCGGGCCTGATGGAGGCGACGGCGGCCAGGGCGGTTCGGTCATTCTTCAGGCCGATGCCAACGCCACCAGCCTGCTGGACTACCGCTTCCTGCCGCACCGCCAGGCCGAATCAGGCACCATGGGTCTGGGCGGCGACAAGGACGGCAGCCGTGGCCAGGATTTGATTTTGCCGGTGCCTGTGGGCACCGTGGTCTTCACCGCCAAAGGGGGCCAAGGCGAGCGCAAGCAGCCTGGTGAGCGACTGGCCGACCTGGCCCACGTGGGAGACCGGTTCGTTGCAGCTCAAGGCGGCGTGGGCGGCCTGGGCAACCGCTCCCTGGCCACCAAGGCCAGGCGGGCTCCTGGCTTCGCACTGCTCGGGGACCCCGGGCAGGAGCGCGACCTGGTACTGGAGCTCAAATCCATCGCCGACGTGGCCCTGGTGGGTTTCCCTAGCGCGGGCAAGTCCAGCCTGGTGGCGGCCATGAGCGCGGCCCGGCCCAAGATCGCCGACTATCCATTCACTACCCTGGTGCCCAACCTGGGCGTGGTCCAGGCAGGGGAAAGCCGCTTTACTATGGCCGATGTGCCAGGGCTGATTCCAGGAGCCTCCCAGGGCAAGGGTCTTGGGCTGGAGTTTCTGCGGCATATCGAGCGCACCGAGATTATCGCCCATGTCATCGATTGCGCCACCTTGGAGCCTGATCGGGACCCCATGAGCGACTACCGGGCCCTGGAGGAGGAGCTTTCCCATTATGCCGACCGCCTGGAGCTTCCGCTGGGAGTCATCCCCATGGCCGAGCGGCCCAGGGTGATCATCCTCAACAAGGCTGACCTGCCGGAGGCCCGCGAACTGGCCGAATTCGTTAGGCCTGACTTCGAGGCCCTGGGTCTCAAGGTCTTTGTGGTCTCCACAGCCTCGCATCAGGGACTTAAGGAACTGGGTTACTACTTGGCCGGTCTGGTGCACCGCCTGCGCGGGCAGCTGCGTCAGCAGGAAGAGGCCAGGCAGGAGGAACGCGTGGTCATCCGCCCCCTGGAGCGGCGGCGCAGGAACGGCGACCAGTCCGGGGACTTCACCCTTGAGCGGCATCAGACCAGGTCCGGACAGACCTGGTTCAGGGTCTGCGGAGCCAAGCCCGAGCGCTGGGTTCGCCAGACCAACTTCGACAACGAAGAAGCCGTGGGCTATCTGGCTGACTGCCTGGCCCGGATGGGCGTAGAAGATGCCCTGCGCAAAGCCGGAGCCAGACCTGGGGACGAGGTCCGCATCGGTCCTGGCGACGATGCAGTGGCCTTCGACTGGGATCCGAGTGTGACGGCCGGCGCCGAAATGCTGGACGGCACCCCCCAGGTGGCTCGGGGTCGTGACCTGCGCCTGGAGGAGAGCCAGGGGCTCAACCGTCGCCGCACCAACAGCGAACGCCGCCGCCAGTATCATCAGATGATGGATGCCCGGCAGGCGGTGCGACAGGTCATGGAGCAGGAGCGGCGGCAGGGACACTGGGCAGACCCCTCTGTGGACGACGATCCCCACGACAGGCGGGGCCTGCTGGGGCACGGGGATACGGACACCGCCAGTTCGGAGGAGGCTGGACAATGACCGAACGGGAAGGATCTGATGAGGCTGAGATCCGCTCCCGGGTGGCTCAGGCCCGTACCATGGTGGTCAAGGTAGGATCCAGCTCCCTGACCGATCCCCATGGGCACTTGGACCTTGGCCGTCTGCGTTCGCTGGTGGGCGCCCTGGCCTCGGCTGCCGTGAATGGCGCTCGCCTGGTCCTCGTCACCTCCGGGGCCATCGCAGCTGGTTTTGGCACCCTGGGATTCAACGAACGCCCTGATGACGTGGCCACCCAGCAGGCTACGGCCTCAGTGGGCCAGGGTCTGCTCATGGCTCAGTACGAGACCGCCTTCGCCCGTTATGGCCTACGGGTTGGCCAGATCCTGATCACCGCTCGTGACACAACCCATGCTGTCCAGTACCGCAACGCCCGGCGCACCCTCTGCCGTCTGTTGGATCTGGGGGTCATCCCCATCGTCAATGAGAACGATGCACTGGCCAGCAACGAGATCCGTTTCGGCGACAACGACCATCTTTCAGCCCTGATTGCAAACATTGTCAGCGCCGATGCCCTGGTCTTGCTGACCGATGTGGATGCCCTCTACACCGAACCTCCGTCCCAGCCAGGGGCCCGCAGAATCGGCTTCGTGCCGGACGTGGCGGCCATTATGGACCAGGTGGATGCCCAGGGGTCTGTTTCCGGGCTGGGGACCGGGGGTATGTCCACCAAGCTGGAGGCGGCGCGGATTGCTGCGGCCTCCGGCATGCCCGTGGTCTTGACCCGCGCCGATCTTGCAGGTCCTGCTCTGGCCGGCGACCGGGTGGGCACCCTCTTCGCCCCCATCCGTCCGCGGGGCTCCTCGCACCGGCTCTGGATCAAGTTCGCATCCCGTCCCAGGGGCGGTTATCTGGTGGATCAGGGGGCCGTCAAAGCTCTGCGCGGTGGTCGAGCCAGCCTGCTGGCAGCTGGTGCCAGATCGGTCCAGGGTGAGTTCTCGGCGGGGGATCCGGTCTGGATCCATGATGAGTCTGGTAACCAAGTGGCGAAGGGCCTGTCCGGCTACGATTCCGAGGAGGCTCAGGACATGCTGGGCCTGACCTCCAAGGAGCTCCGCCGCCAACTGGGCGCTCACTATGCCCACCCGCTGGTGCATCGGGACTCTCTGGTCCTGGTCTGAGCGCAGCCCTGGGGGTGGCGGGCGGTAGCATGAAAGCATGACTATGGCGCAATGGCAGACCCTGAGCAGACGCATAGATGCGGTGGCCCCCAGTGCCACTCTGGCCGTGGATTCGAAAGCCAAGGCCATGAAGGCCCAGGGCATGAATGTGATCAGCTTTGGTGCCGGCGAACCCAACTTTCCCACGCCTGACCACATCGTGCAGGCGGCGGCCCGCGCCTGCCTGGATCCGCGCAACCACCGCTATACGCCCACGGCGGGTCTGCCCCAACTTAAGCAGGCCATCGCCGACAAGACCCTGCGCGACTCGGGTTACCAGATCGACCCGGATCAGGTGGTGGTTACCAACGGTGGCAAGCAGGCCGTCTATGAGACTTTCCAGATCCTGTTGAATCCTGGCGATGAGGTCATCATCCCCGCACCCTACTGGACCAGTTATCCACAGATGGTTCTGCTGGCTGGCGGCCGGCCGGTCCCGGTGCTCAGCGGAGCCGACCAGGGCTATATCCCCAGCCTGGAGCAGCTGGAGGCGGCCCGGACCGAGCGCACGCGCGCCATCATTCTCAACGTGCCCGCCAACCCAACCGGGACGGTCTGGGACGACGACCTGGTGGCAGCCGTGGGCCGTTGGGCTGTGGAGCACCAGATCTGGGTGATCAGCGACGAGATCTACGAGCATTTGACCTACCAGGGGGCGCACACCCCTTATCCGGGCGCTCTGGTGCCCCAGGTGCGAGATCAGCTGATTGTGGTCAACGGTGTGGCCAAGACCTATGCCATGACTGGCTGGCGAGTGGGCTGGCTGATTGCCCCCCTGCCGGTGGCCAAGACGGCTGCCAAGCTTCAGGGACATATGACTTCCAACGTGGCCAACGTCTCTCAGCAGGCGGCCCTGGCGGCCCTGACCGGCGGTTTGGAGGACGTGGAGGCCATGCGGTCGGCCTTCGCCCTGCGTCGGCGTGCCATCGTGGATGCCCTGAACGCCATGCAGGGTGTGACCTGCCCTGAACCCCTGGGTGCCTTCTATGCCTTTGCCGATGTGTCCGGTCTGCTGAATCGGCCAGTGGGTCCACAAGGTACGGTCTGTGCTACCTCGAGTGAGCTGGCCGAGGTCATTCTGGAGCAGATCCAGGTGGCGGCCGTGCCAGGCGAGGCCTTCGGCGCGCCCGGCTGCCTGCGCTTCTCCTATGCGCTGGCCGATGACGACCTGGCCGAGGGCATGCGGCGCCTTGGGGACTGGATCAGCGCCTGATCCGGCTCCTGAGCGAAATGCTATGGTGGCAACACGGTTGGACGCAATCCATCCTTTAGGCTAGACTTGCCATTTGGCGGTTTTTCCTCCCTGTCGAGTAGGCTGGTGGGAAGTTCCGATAGGGAAGTGGCGCAATTGGTAGCGCAACGGTCTCCAAAACCGTAGGTTGTGGGTTCGAGTCCCGCCTTCCCTGCCAAGGCTTGCAGCAGATAATGCAGAACAAACGAAGGATGGATGACCATGGCACAGAAGGATGGGGCTGAGGAAGCCAAGCCGAACTTCTTCATGCGTATCGGGCTTTTCATCAAGCAGGTCATCGATGAGATCCGCAAGGTTGTGACCCCCACGGGCAAGGAACTGGTGGGCTGGTCCGTGGCCGTCTTCATCTTTGTGTTGCTGCTGATGATCTTCGTGACTGCGATGGACTTCGGGCTGGGCAAACTAGCCCTCCTGATATTCGGCTGAGCCGTGACAAGGTAGAAGGTGGAGTGATCCATGAGTGATGATCTGACCAGAGAGGGACTGGACCCCGATCAGGCAACTGAGTCGGTCCCGTCGGCATCCGTCGACGCCCCCGCGCAGGAGGATGCCCAGGTCCAGGATCAGCAGCTCGGAACCTCTCCGGAGCAGGCTGAGCAGGCCGAGGACACCCAGGTCGATTCTTCCGATTCTGACGACCAGACCGACCAGGAGGATCCGGGTCAGCGTGCCGTGGACGAGTTCTCCAAGAAGCTGCGCACACTCGAGGGTAAGTGGTACGTTCTGCACACTTACTCCGGCTACGAGAAGCGCGTCAAGGCCAACGTGGAGTCCCGCGTGGCTTCCTTCGGCTTGGAGGACAAGGTCTTCCAGGTGGAGATTCCCATGGAGGAGGTCGAAAAGCACACCGACAAGGGTAAGAAGGTCGTCACCCGCGTGCGTGTGCCCGGCTATGTGCTGATTCGCATGTGGCCAGATGAGAACGCCCGCCGCATCATCCGCGACACCGAGGGCGTCACCGGGTTCGTCGGTCCCAGCAAGGAGCCGGCTCCGCTGACCCGCAAGGAGGTCGTCCAGATGATGGCCCCCATGATCGCTTCCGAAGCCCTGAAGGCCGCTGGTGACAAACCCGAGGCCGCCAAGAAGCGCACCGTGGAGGTCTCCTACGCCGTCGGCGATCAGGTCACCGTCACCGAAGGACCTTTCGCCACCATGGCTGCCGTGGTCTCCGATGTGGAGCCCACCACGCAGAAGCTGACCGTTCTGGTCTCCATCTTCGGCAGGGACACCCCCGTGGAACTGGGCTTCGACCAGGTCGAAAAGATCGTTTGAGCGCCGTCGGCCGGTCCCCGGTCGATGCGATAATCGTCAAGCTTGTGCTCCCCTGTGGAGCGCATTTGGAAAGAACAGGTTGCGGGAGGGGACCTATGGTCTCCGACATCACCGCTTCGTAGAAAGAAGAACCAGCATATGGCTGCAAAGAAGAAAGTCACCGCGCTGATCAAGGTGCAGATAGAGGCCGGCAAGGCCAACCCCGCGCCCCCGCTGGGCCCCGCACTGGGTTCCCATGGCGTGAACATCATGGACTTCTGCAAGCAGTACAACGATGCCACCAAGGACAAGATGGGCCAGGTCATTCCCTGCATCATCACTGTCTACGAGGATCGTTCCTTCACATTCATCACCAAGACCCCGCCGGCAGCCGACTTGCTGCGCAAGGCGGCCGGCGTCTCCAAAGGTGCCGGCAACCCGCTGACCACCAAGGTGGGATCCGTCACCAAGGCCCAGGTCCGCGAGATCGCCCAGACCAAGATGGAGGATCTGTCGGCCCGTGACGTCGAGGCCGGGATGAAGATCATCGAAGGCACCGCCCGTTCCATGGGCATCACCGTCACCGACTGAAATTTTTGTTGTGAGCGGTAGGGCATACGCTTGCCCGCACCGCGACTGCTGATAGGAGAAGCAGATGACCAAGCGTTCCAAGAAGTATCGCGAGGCGGCCGAGAAGGTCGATCGCACCAACCTGTACACCCCCGAGGAGGGCATCGCCCTGCTCAAGAGCATGCCCAAGCGCGGGTTTGACGAGACCGTGGAGGCCGTCTACCGCCTGAACGTGGATCCCCGCAAGGCCGACCAGCTGGTCCGCGGCACTGTCAGCCTGCCCAACGGCACCGGCAAGACCGTGCGCGTCCTGGTCTTCGCCCGTGGCCCTCAGGCGACTGCAGCCGCCGAGGCCGGAGCCGACGAGGTGGGCGACGACGAGCTGGTGACCAAGGTCGCCGGCGGCTACCTGGACTTCGATGCCGTGGTGGCCACCCCCGATATGATGGGCAAGGTTGGCCGTCTGGGCCGCGTGCTGGGTCCCCGTGGCCTCATGCCCAACCCCAAGACCGGCACCGTGACCATGGATGTGGCCAAGGCGGTCACCGAGATCAAGGCTGGACGTATCGAGTTCCGTGTGGACAAGAACGGCAACCTGAGCTTCCCTGTGGGCAAGGTCTCCTTCGAACAGCAGGCTCTGGAGGAGAACTTCCACGCGGTTGACGAGGAGATCAAGCGTCTGAAGCCGGCCACGGTCAAGGGCCGCTACATCACCAAGGCCACCGTCACCACCACCATGGGCCCGGGCGTTCCTCTGGACATCGCGGTGCTCTGAATTTCTTCCGTATAATTAGTTGAGGGCGAGAAGCGCGATTGCTTCTCGCCTTTTCTATAATGGCGATAAAGTGAATTGACAGTAGGGGGAGTAGATAATCTCGTGGGCGCGGATTCAAAAACAAGCAGCACTGGAGTGCCTCTTCCGAGTGATTATCAATATAGTGAAAGCTCAAAGAAAGCAAGCTTTACTGTCGAGGAACGCAAGGAACAAATACTTGACGCTGCAACACACATCATAGGAAAGAATGGCTTCTGGGGCTTTACAGTGCGTCAAGTAGCCGAAGCCTGCAATCTGACTGAGCCTGCCATTCTTTATCACTTCAAAAACAAGGAAAAACTACTGGTAGCCGTACTATCGCGCAGGGACGATATTGACCTGCACAATATGGCATCGGAGTTACACGTTGGGTTGGATCGGCTATGGGCCGATCCTACAGAATTCGGACTATGGGATCTCTGCTTGGCTGCTGTGCAGAAGAACTCGAAGCAGCCTGAGATAGTACGTCTGTACACCATCATGCAGGGGGAGTCGCTCAACTCGGAGCATCCAGCCTATGCCTACTTCCAGAATCGAGAACGATGGGCTACCAGTCTTTTTGCTAGGGCAGCAAAGCATGATGGGTACGATGACCCAGCTCGCATAGCCCAACTCGTTCTTTCTGAAATGGATGGGATGCAGATACGCTGGTTGAGGGATTTGGGACATTTCGATCTGGTGGAATCCTGGAAAGCGTTTAGAGAACGCTTCGCATGAGAACAAACTGATCATTGCTACAAGAAGTTAGAAGCCGCGAAGGCTTCGAAGCTGATATCACTTATATAATTAGTTGATTTGACAAACAACACTGACAATCATATATTGATAGCACTTATTGTTAACTACATAGTTAATGATAGGCAATCACAAAATTACGATTTCGAAGACGAGGTCATGATGCAGACGAAAGACGAAACTGCAAGGAAAACACCGTTCGAATTAGCGGTAGAGCGTATCAAGGATGGTGCTGATTCGGAACATGAGGCAAAGAAGCTTTATGCTCAGCTGACTGAGGAAGAGAGTCTTGATCTGCTGGATGGGGATACCCCATTCTGGCCAGGGATGCTCAGTTTTATCAAGGATGGGTATAACTACCGCCCTTACGTACACGGGCAAAATGACCGATTAGGCATTCCAGGCATCCGCTTCATAGATGGTCCGCGCGGCTGTGTCCGTGGGGAGGGCACAGCCTTTCCCGTATCTATGGCACGTGGTGCCACTTGGGATGTGGCTCTTGAGGAACGGGTGGGGGTAGCGATCGGCGAGGAAGTTCGTGAAGAAGGCGGCAACTTTTACGGTGGAGTCTGTATCAACCTCCCAAGGCATCCGGCATGGGGTAGGGCGCAAGAGACCTATTCCGATCAACCAATCATTCTCGGCAGAATGGGGGCCGCTCTGGCCAAGGGTGTACAGCATAATGCTATGGCCTGCATGAAGCATTTTGCATGCAATTCAATGGAGAATGCGCGCTTCAGCGTTGATGTCAGTGTTGACGAAGCGACTTTCAACGAAGTGTATCTACCTCATTTCAAATATGTTGCCCAACATGGCATCTATGCGGTCATGAGCTCCTACAATTCCATAAATGGAGAATGGGGAGGCCAAAACCGCTACAACCTAATCCAAGTTCTTCGGGACGAGTGGAACTTTAAAGGACTGACTGTTTCGGATTTCATTTGGGGATTACGCGATCCGATTGCGTCAATCACCCATGGTCTTGATATAGAAGAACCTTTCTCCCAGCAGCGACATGAAAAAGTGCAACAGGCCTTGAGAGAGGGGAGGCTCTCTTGGGGCGATATCCGGCGTTCAGGGGTACGCATATTGGAAAATCAGCTCAGATTCTATGCTCAGCGCTGGAGTGATGAGCCTAAGAATACCCTTGCCTCCGATCCACACACACAGCTGGCTCGCGAGGTTGAAGACAGAGCTGTCGTTCTCTTGAAAAACGATCAGGTAGAAGGTGAAACGGTTCTGCCGCTCCTTCCGCAAAAGACGAGGAAGATCGCCGTCTTTGGCAGACTCGCAGATATCGCCAACACTGGAGACCATGGTTCTTCCGATGTGCATGCACCCTATGTGGTGACAGTCCTGCAGGGGCTGCAGGACGCCTATGGCAAGGAGAAAATTGATTACCTTTCTGGCGGTTCTGATGAGGATGTTGCTGCCTGTGCAGCAGGTGCAGATGCTGCAGTGGTTGTGGTGGGATACACTGCTGCCGATGAGGGGGAATTCGTGGATGGTTCTATAGCCGACCGCGATGATTTGTTGGCATTATATCCGGAGCCTCATGATGAGAATGAAGAAAAAATTCGTGATGAGGTTCTTAAAGCTATGGGTAGCGGAGCCAGTGTCGTTGGCACTGGAACCACTGGTGGTGATAGACGTGATCTGCATCTTCATAAGGATGATGTAAATCTTATAGCTCAGGTTTCAAGGTATAACCCGAGGACCGTTGTGGTCGTTGTCAGCGCTGGTGCTGTACTCATGGAGGACTGGGTGGATCAGATTCCTTGTCTGCTGCTTGGGTGGTATTCCGGTATGGAAGGCGGGCACGGAATTGCAGACATCATCACTGGTAAAGCGAATCCTTCAGGACACCTTCCCTATCCGATTCCGGCGTCTGAAGATGACTTGCCTGATTTGAATATTGATGCCACAGAGATTACCTATGACCGTTACTATGGGCAGCGTCTCATTCAGCATAAAGGGTCGAAAGCATTGTTCCCCTTGGGATATGGGCTCTCGTACACAACATGGCAGGTAGCAAGAATCACGAGCCGTTCGGCTGACACGGTTGCAGGGACGGGATGCGTCGAAGTTGAAGTGGAAAATACCGGCGACCGGGATGGCTGGTGTGTTGTCCAGATTTACGGTAGTCAGACCGAGGGTGACCGTGCAGATGAGCGTGAACTTTTGGGCTTCTCGACTGTGCAAGTACCTGCTCATGCGGGCAAGACGATCTTGGTTGATACTGACTATACTGCGTTGGGTCGTTGGAATGCGCATACACGCAAAGTTGATGCCCCTCATGGATTGATTCGCTTGGAAGCCTCTTTATACTGGGGCGATCCAGATAGCGCTAATGCTGAGGTAACTCTATGAGCACAGTTGCTAAAAAAGCCTGGAGCGGTACTGTCACTGATGAGGAGCAGCCAAAACCTCCCTACCGTGTAGGAGTGGCTCTTGCCTTGGTTTCTTTCCTATGGATTGGACCCTATCTTGGTGTGCAGGCTGTGCTGCTGCCATCGAAAGTAGCAGTGATAGCTCCATCTTCCAAGGAAAGCGTCATTGCCATTCTTTCGACGAGTGCAATGATTGTGGCGGCTCTGGCCAATATTGTCTTCGGTGCTCTTTCAGACTTGACTCGGAGTCGATGGGGCAGGCGAACGCCTTGGATAGTTTTTGGCTCCATTGCTTGTGCTGTGATGCTGATAGTTGTCAATATGGCTAATACGGTTGTTTTACTTGTGCTTGCCTGGTGCATCTATCAGCTGTTCTTGAATGCCATCGTTGCACCTTCAATTGCCATTCTGTCTGATATGACAGCACCAAGGAATAGAGGCGTAATTACATCCATATATGCCCTTGGATACTCGATCGGGCTGTATGGCGGGCAGATCATTGGTGCACAGTTCCTTAATAAAGTAACTGCCGGCTTTATTGTTATGGCTTTGCTGACATTGATTGCCGGACCGGTTGGAGCCCTTGGGATGCGTGAGCAGTCTAGTCTAGATATGCCTAAATCCAGGTTCGACATGCATATGGTTATTGACCATTTTTCCTTTCCTGTGCACCATGCCAGGGATTACTACTTGGCCTTGTGCGGCAAATTCCTGATCGTCTCAGCGAATTTCGCCATATCAGGGTATCAGCTTTACATTCTGACTGATTATATGAAGCAGGATTCGAGCCAAACATCTCGGCTTGTGTCGATGATCTCTCTGTGTTTGATGGTGACTGCAATCGTCATGTCAGCCGTAGCCGGGCCTATCGCGGATCGGATTCAGCGACGTAAGTTGCCTGTTGTCATCGCTTCTCTTTTCATAGCCGTTGGCGCTTTTATCCCCTTCCTTGATAACCATCCATGGACGATGATTGCTTACGGTGTCATAGGTGGCATCGGAATGGGAACCTACAATGCAGTTGATCAAGCGCTCAACATTGAAGTGCTTCCCAATCCAGATTCTGCTGCGAAGGACTTAGGTATTCTGAATTTGGCTAATACAGGTGGTCAGGTTCTCGGACCAGTTCTCTCTGCGACATTAATTTCTGCTTTCGGATATCAGGCGATATTCCCTGCATCAACAGTATGTGCGCTAGGAGGTGCGATTCTGGTGGGTCTGATTAAGTCGGTCAAGTAATATCAGGCCGTTATATAGCGAAGTCTGCAAAGTCAGCCAGGATTGATAATTTTGGTTTTCTTTGCAGGCTTTTCCTGTTTGGTATTCAAATTTATTGAGTTGCTATGCGTTGTTTGCTAATCACTAGGTATGTTTGATGTTTTGTCTGAAAGGTTACGAGTATTAGCGCAGCAATCATGCATTCAAAAGAGCAAAAGAAGCACAGGAATGCTTGCTGCGCAGTAGATAAGTGACTTTCTTTTCGCTAGCAGAGTTCCGTGACGCGTGTTCGGCTCGATGTCTGCGTTAGCAAGATTTGGTCAGGGGCAATGATTGGACAGGTCATCTTTCCGGATGGATGTCCTGTGAAAGGAGCGAGTGCACATCGTCAAATCCACTGTTAACACTATGGGACAGAGCGTTCTCTCAGGCATCGCAATGCTCTGATTCTGTTAGCCTTACACTTCCAGGACGGTAGCCTTTCGGCCCCTCGCCCTTTTGCATGTTTTCGCCCGAATTTGTCATCAGTCGGCGCCGGGGTGCGACCTGCGGATTCTGCCGATGATCAGGGCCGCCTGAAGGACGAAGGATTCTCGAGGGTCCATAGCATCCCAGCCAGTCACTTCCACACAGCGCCTCAGCCGGTAGCGCACGGTGTTGGGATGGATGCCTAGCTTTTTGGCGGTGACCTCCAGCGAGTTGCCCGAGCGCAGAAAGGTGAGCAGCGTGGTCGGCAGGGGCCCGTCCGGATCCTGTCCGGCCAAGCTCATATAGACCTCTTGATAGAGCTGGTCGGCAGCGTCCGTGTCTCCGTTCAGGGCTCGTTCGGGCAGCAGGTCGTCGGCGTGCAGTGGTCTGGGAAGGGCGGCGGTGATGGGGTCAGCCACTGCTGGAGCCGCCGCGTGCGTGCTCAAAGCGGCTCGGATGGAGGCTTCCGCACCGGAGATCCCATGGCGGAGTGGTCCTAGACAGACAGCTGACTCATCGGTAAAGAATCGCAGGATGGATGCGCAGAAGTCGGCTGGGGTGCCCGACCGGTCGGGATTGATCAGGACCACCGTGAGCCCCTCGCTCTCGCCCACCAGAGCCCTGCCGCCTTGACGGACCACTGTAGTGTGTATGGGCTGGCGGGCGTTCTCCATGCCCTGCCCGTCATCATTGCCCTGGGCCTCGCCAACGACAGCGAAGCAGTCGAATTCGGTCGGCCAGCCTAAACGGGCCAGATCATCCACCGTCCGTGTGTCTGCCGTTTTCTCGATCAGATGCCGAATGATTCTCGACTCCGTTACTGCCTTGCGTCCGTTCCTTGCCTCGGCCAGGTCGGCGTAGAGCTCGGCTGCCGCTGTGGCGGCTTGGCGGGTGTAGACCAGCGTGGCTCGTTCCTCTTCGGCTCCCATGGTCCGGCCAGCTTGCTCAAGCATGTCCAGAATGACCCGGGTCAGCTCCATGGCTCGGTGCGGGCCCAGGCTCCGAGAGAGCTCGGCTGGTACAGGGGAGGGGACTTCACTGTCTTCTGTACCCTGTGCGTCAAGTCGAGACAGCAGGTCGTCCAGAGCCGTTTGAATGGCCCCCTCCAAGGTTCTGCGTCCATCAGCGGGCAAGGACTTGGCCCAGGGCAACGCCTCCTGCAGATGATCCAGTGTCTTCAGGAGAATCTGCTCCATGGCGGCATCGGAGGCAGTAGGTGCCCGGTGAGCTTGCTGCGCCTCGGCAGGTTCATCGTCCTTCGGTCTGGACCGCTTCGACTTGCCGATCATGTCGGCCGGTCCATCAGGTTTTCGGCGCGGGCACGGCGACTCTGCCGGACCATGTCCAGGATCAGGAAGGGCACTGCCATGTCCACCGGCAGCATGTGCCGTTCGAAGTTGTTGGCCGGAGCAGTGATCATGACCCCCATGATCAGCAGGAGGGGGAACCAGCACAGGGCCTCGCGCCAGTGGCCGGCTGCCAGGCGGGCGACGATCAGCAGCAGGGCGGCCACCACCCAGAAGTTGGCCCGTGCCACCAGGCCCAGCAGGGGGGTGTCTGCCCAGGTTCTGACCAATCCGGTCACCCCATTGCGCCAGTCATGGCACCAGGCCGCCAGCCAGGAGCCCGAGTTCTGCACGTAGCCGTTGTTGAGGTAGTAGGACATGGCCACGTAGGCAGGGTCGCCGGGGTCGAAGTACCCGTAGGATTCGGCCATGAATGCATCCAGGTAGATCATCGGGTTGCGCCGTCCCACCTGGAGCCAGGCCCGATTCAACCGGGACAGCTGCTCGGGCGTGACGGTTCTCCATCGATAGACGATCAGTTTGGGCTGGTTGCCCGAGGACTTGACCCGGTCTGCCTCCCAGGGGGTGTACTGGATGGCGGCATTGTCCAGGTCCATGATGGGCTCAAGGTCGGCCCTCGCCTGGGCCGGAATCCCCTGAGGGTTGCGCTGGGCCACCCGGGCGATCTGCTGCAGCTGGATGCTGCGGCTCTCCACGGGGTCACCCTTGATGACCGTCCCTGTGGCCGTCAGGGCGCCGGTCACCCCTGTGAACAGGACCAGGGGCAGCAGGAGACCTATCAGGATGGTGGCCCACTGGCGACGGTGGATGATCAGGGCCAGAACCAGCTGGGCCAGGACGATGTAAAGGCCATACTTGGCGCTGATCAGCATGGTCAGGGTGCTCAAGGCGAGGGCAGGCCGCAGTCGGGCCGCCTGGTTGGCGTACAGTGGCGAGTTCTTGTCCGCTGACTCCAGCTGGTGCCAGATGCCGAACCACCAGACGAAGGCGAAGGCGAAGAGTGGGGATTTGGTCAGGCTGAAGGTGCTGAAGACTACAAAGGGGGAGAAGAGGAAGAAGATCATGACCAGGGTGCGGGCCAGGGCCCCGAAATGTTCGGTTTTACTGCCACGCAGGAAGCGGTCGGCAGTGACGGCGCAGCAGAAGGCTGCGAAGATCACCTGCAGCCCCGCTAGGAGCACGATGCCCGCGTCATAGGATCCGGTCAGATGGTTGGAGGCCATGATGGTCATCCCGTAAAACAGGGTCAGCACTATGTTGTGCTGGTCGGTCAGGAAGGCCGGGTGACCCGGCCACAGGTAATGACCGATGGGATAGACGTCCATCTGGGTGAAGGCATTGCCGCCGTAGGGGAGCTGATCGCCCTGCAGCTGAGTCAGGAAGTTGGCGCATTCCTGGGCCTGTGCATACAGGTCGGCCCCGTAGGCGGCCAGCAGGGTAAAAAAGGCCCAGGCCCAGCCCAGCAGGAGCAGACGCATGATGGGTCGCCAGCCACTGGTTTGTCTGGTGATGAAGGCCGCGTAGGTACGCATCCGTGGGCGCTGCGCCAGGGCGGTCAGCCGTTGCGGCATCCGAAGGGGTTCGCAACCCAGCAGAATCCGGCGGCAGACCAGGACCAGTGCCAGGCAGAGGACCAGGGTTCCCAGCATGATCAGCACCTGGGGCAGGCCCACCTGTGTCAGCGAACCCTGCTGACGGTAGATGGGGCCCAGTCCAGTGCAGAAGGCAATCCAGAGGCAGGCCAGCAAAGCCAGGACCAGGCCGACGGTCCGGGATGCACGAGATCCAGGCCTCCCGGTCTGCAAGGCAGATGTCTGCACAGGTTGTTCGCCCGCCTCTCTCGCTTGCGCCCGTCCGCTGTCTGCGCTCAAAAGAACCCCTTTCGCGGGTCATGCCTGGTGTACGGCTTCCCTATTTTATCCAGTGCCCATCCGAGGATGCGCTCTGAGCTATCCAAGGGTCTCCTGTGAAAAGATACAAAAACCGGCCGTCGCTTTTGTGGGTGGTTCGCTACCGGGGCTGACCCCTTGTGCCGTATAGTGGAACGCGTGCCTCATCAGAATATCAAGTGGCAGCCTTCGGCATCGCTGGACAGTGGCGTACTCTCCTCGATCGTGGTGCTCGACACCGTCGATTCGACCAATACGCTCGTGGCTCATGCTCTGGAAGCCTCGACGTATTCGGATGCGCGCGACCGGGTCGAGCGGCTGTTTGGGGGCGGTGAATCGACAACGAGCACGGAGACCGTGAAGGGACTGGCCTCTGGCACAAGGGGAAAAGCCGAAGATACGCCTCGAAAAAACGCCCGTCAGGGTGTTTCTACGACTACACGGTACGAGGGAAGAGTCGCAAGTAAAGGTATTCGGCGATGGCCGGGCGCCGGGGGGAGCACCATGCCGCTGAGCGTAGCGGTTGCCGATGCGCAGTCCCGGTGCCGCGGTCGTCTTGCCCGAACCTGGGTCAATCAGGCCCGATGCTCCCTGCTGGCCACCTGGGCCCTGCCGCTGCCCACTGGACTGCTGGCTGGACCCTTTGGCGGATGGATGCCCATGGTGGCGGGGCTGGCTGCTCTGGAAGGCCTGCAGGACGTGCTTGGGTACCACGGTTGCCCGCTGGCTGACGGTGGCGACCCTGACAGGGTCCTGACTCTCAAATGGCCCAATGATCTGTTTTGCCGCGGGGCCAAGCTGGGGGGCATTCTCTGCGAGCTGGTCCGGGTGGATCGGGACTGGTCGGCCTTGGTTGTCGGCATCGGCATCAACCTGTTCCTGCCCCGGGAGGCGCTGCCTATTGCGGAGTCCACATCCCTGCAGTTCCATTACCGGGACCTGCCCGACTACCAGTCTCTTCGCAACGACCTGGTCGACGCCATCAGCTGGCACCTGAGTGGGGAGATGGCCCCCCTTGGCCTTGACGGGTCGCTGGACAGGACCTTGAACGGGCCCCAGGGGCTGCGCTCGCGGATTGCCGCGCTCAGCTGGACGCTGGGTAAGCGGGTCAGGGTCGTCCCCGTGGCCGGTGAGCCCGTGGAGGGCCGTGCTCTGGAGATCAACCCGGATGCCTCCTTGCGGGTGCAGCTGTCGGATGGCGATCAGGTTGACGTATCTACGGCAGACGTTGGCGTCCTGCCTGAAGTGGCCGCTGTGGGGGCCTAAAGTCCCACCCTGTTCATACTTTCCGTCAGTCCAATCACCCTTGAGCAACCAGTGAGGAGAGGGGAATGAAAAAACTGCTGATCGCCAACCGCGGCGAGATAGCCCTGCGGGTTGTGCGCACAGCCCAGGAGATGGGGATCGCCACCGTGGCGGTCTATGCCGACCAGGATCGGGATGCCCCATATGCCCAGATGGCGGACGAGGCCTACCTCTTGCCCGGGGATACCAACATGGAGACCTACATGAACGAGGATCTGATCGTCTCCATCGCCCGCCGGGCCGGCGCTGATGCCCTTCACCCGGGATACGGCTTCCTTTCCGAGTTCTCCTCCTTCGCCCGCAAGGTGCTTGATGCGGGCATCACCTGGGTAGGTCCGGCCCCGGAGGTCCTGGACGAGCTGGGCGACAAGATCACCGCCTGCAAGGTGGCCGAGCGGGCCAGGGTGCCTGTGGTGCCGGGCCTGAGCGAGCCCGTCACCGACATGCGCCCCCTGCTGGACTTCGCCGACGAGCACGGCTATCCGGTCATGATGAAGAAGGCTGACGGCGGCGGCGGCCGGGGGATAACCCTGATCAATGACAGCGACGAGCTGCGCACCTTCTATATGAACCATGACGCTCTTCAGGGCGGCGACCTGGGCGACTACTTCATCGAGAAGTTCGTGGACCGCGCCCGACACGTGGAGACCCAGTCCGGCAGGGACAGCCACGGCCAGTTCACCGTCTATTCCACCAGGGACTGCTCGGTTCAGCGCCGCAACCAGAAGCTGGTGGAGGAGGCCCCGGCTCCCTTCCTGTCCGACGACGTGATCGCCCAGCTGGAGGGGTTCTCCCGCCGCCTGTTCGACACGGTGGGCTACGTGGGCCTGGGCACCTGCGAGTTTCTGGTCACCCCCAGGGACGATGTCTACTTCATGGAGGTCAACCCGCGGCTGCAGGTGGAGCATACGGTCAGCGAGCAGGTCTGTGGACTGGACCTGGTCCGCGAGCAGCTGCGGATCGCCGACGGCGGCTCCCTGAATGTGGCGCCTCCGCCCCGCGGTCACAGCTTCGAGTTGCGCATCACCAGCGAGGACCCGGCCACCAACCTGACCCCCAGCTCAGGGACCATCGAGTCGATTCAGTGGCCTTCCGGCCCCGGCATCCGCGTGGACTCGGGCGTCGAGGTGGGCGACACGGTCTCGCCCAGGGACGACTCCATGATGGGCAAGCTGATCGTGACCGCCCAGGACCGCCCGGCCGCCGTGGCCAGGGTTCGCCGGGCCCTGCGCGAGATGAGCATCAGTGGGGTCCCCACCCCGGCTGGGCTCTTCCAGAAGATCTTCACCAACCCCGAGTTCACCGCCGAGGACGGGCACTCCTTCGACGTGTCTACCAAATGGCTGGAACGGGTCTATCTGAACGTGGAGCCTGCCTCCAACGGCAGCGGCCAGCCCGCCTCGGTCTCCGGTGCCTCCGCCCAGGAACAGGACCGGGACAGCGATCCCATGGAGACCTACAACGTGGAGATCGACGACAAGCGGGTCAGGTTGGCTCTGCCCCAGTCACTGCTGGGCGGCATGGGCGGCGTCGGCGGCCATGGCGGCATTTCCCGGCCCCGGCAGCCCTTGCGTGGACGCGGGTTGCGGGATCAGGAGCCTGGCACCCCCCGGCAGGATGCGGCCCGGTCCGGCGTCATCGTGGCCACCATGCAAGCGGTGGTCACCCGCATCAACGTGGCCCCCGACCAGGAGGTGGACAAGGGCGACCTGCTGGTGGTTCTGGAGTCCATGAAGATGGAGAACTACGTCTATGCCCCGGCCAAGGGGCGTGTGAAGACCATCGATGTGTCCGTGGCACAAGGGGTGGATCCGGGCCAGACCCTGGTCACCCTGGATCTGGGCGGGGAGGAGCAGGCATGAGCGTCAGCGAATCCACCTTGGGCTCCCAGCCGGTGCGCCAGGGCATCCACCGGGCTGCTGCCCTGGCCAAACAGGCCGAGGAGCACGCCCGCGACCGTCAGCATGCCAAGGGCAAGCAGACCGCCCGGGAGCGTCTGGATCTGCTCTTCGACAAGGACACCTTCGAGGAGGTGGGACGCTTCGCCGGCGGCGACATCGCCGGGGACCGGGCGGGCTCTGCGGTCATCACCGGCTTCGGCCTGGTCTACGGGCGCAAGGTCGGCGTCTACGCCCAGGACTTCTCCGTTAGGGGCGGTACCCTGGGCCGGGCCGAGGGCGAGAAGATCTGCCGGCTCATGGACATGGCCCTGCGGATCAAGGTTCCCATCGTGGCCATGATCGACTCGGGAGGCGCCCGCATCCAGGAGGGTGTGGCCGCCCTGACCCAGTATGGCCGCATCTTCCGTAAGACCTGCCAGGCCAGTGGCTTCGTCCCGCAGATCTCCCTGATCCTGGGACCCTGCGCAGGCGGTGCCGTCTACTGCCCGGCCCTGACCGACCTGATCATCATGACCAAGGAGAACTCGGACATGTTCGTCACCGGTCCCGACGTGGTCAAGGCAGCCACCGGCGAGACCATCAGCATGGACCAGCTGGGCGGCGGCTACGTGCACAACACCCGTTCCGGTGTGGCCCACTACCTGGGTGAGGACGAGGCCGACGCCATCGACTACGCCCGGACCGTGCTGGCCTACCTGCCTGCCAACAGCGGCCAGGAGCCTCCCCGGTACGCCTTCATCTCCGGCCATGCCGAGCGCCAGGCCGCCAAGCGACTGGCCACGGTCATCCCCGAGAACGACCGGCAGCCATACGATGTGCTGGACGTCATCCACGCCATCGTCGACTACGGCGAGCTGGTTCAGGTCCAGGAACTCTACGCACGGTCCATCGTGGTGGGCTTCGCCTGCCTGGAGGGCCGGCCGGTGGGGATCGTGGCCAACCAGCCCATGGTGGACGCGGGCAGCCTGGATGTGGAATCCTCCGAGAAACTGGCCCGCTTCGTCCGTCTTTGCGATGCCTTCAACCTGCCGGTCATCACCCTGGTGGACACCCCTGGCTATAAGCCTGGCTCGGACCAGGAGCACGCCGGCATCATCCGCCGGGGGGCTAAGGTCATATACGCCTATGCCAACGCCCAGGTGCCCATGGTCACCATTGTGCTGCGCAAGGCCTTCGGCGGCTCCTACATCGTCATGGGCTCCAAGGCCATCGGCGCGGACCTCAACTATGCCTGGCCCTCCTCGCAGATAGCCGTGCTGGGGGCCCAGGGCGCGGTCAACATCATCCACAGGCGCGACCTGCAGGAGGCCAAGGAGGCCGGCCGGGACGTGGATGAGCTGCGCGACCGGCTGGCTCAGGAGTACGAGACCAGCACCGTCAACGCCAATCTCTCCCTGGAGATGGGCGAGCTGGACGCCATGATCGACCCGGAGCAGACCAGACCGGTCCTGGTCCAGGCCATGGACCTCCTGGCAGACAAGCAACGCGTCAGGGTCAACGACAAGCACCACGGCAACCAGCCTCTGTGAACTTTTCCTCGTCATTATCAGTAATCCCTAACTCTCTATGAATAGGACATCATGACCAGTACATTCTTCATCAACCGTCTCGCTGAGCAGCCGCACGCGCTTATGTTCGCCGGCCAATCCAACCCCTGGACCGTGGCCCTGGCCGATCTGCAGGGCGATCCTGACATCGACAAGGCCCTGAAGGAGCGCATGGCGGCGGCCACCGACCTGCTCAGGGCAGTCAAGCCCGACCTGCTGGCCACCAACGGTCGTCAGCTGGATATGTTCGGCTACAGGCCCGACCCGGTCAGGTTGGGGCCGGCCGCCGACGCTGCGGTCAGCGTGCCCGGCATCGCCCTGGTGCAGCTGGGCGCACTCATGGATATGGACCAGCTGGGCTACGACGCGGCCCAGGCCCGTCCAGTGGCCCTGCTGGGGCACTCCCAGGGCATCATCGGCGTTCACATGGTTCAGGAGATTCAGGCTGCCGGATCCCTCAAGGCTGCTCAGGGTGCCATTGACCAGATTCTGGCCACCGCCATGCTGATCGGAACGGCTGGCACCCGTCAGGCCCGTCGTCTGGGCATCCACCGCCAGGGTGAGGCCACCCCTATGCTTTCGGTGCGCGGCGCCACCCGCCATCAGGTGGAGGTCCTGATCGACCGGGTGCCTGGCGCTCGCGGCCCCATCAGCGTGGCCGTGACCAATTCGGATCGCAATCTGGTCCTGTCCGGCTATCCGGAGGATCTGGCAGCCTTCGCCATCGAGGCGGGCAAGGAGAGCGAGCATCAGCGCCAACTGCGCGAGGACAAGGTCCGTGGCGGAACCGCCTTCTCGCCGGTTCTGGAGTACCTGGATGTGACCCTGCCCTTCCACTCGCCGCTCATGAAGGAGGCCGTGGATCTGAGCGTGGACTGGGCCTCCCGCTGCGGTCTGGACACCGGGCGTGCCAGGGTTCTGGCTCAGGAGGTCCTGCTCAACCATGCCGACTGGGCCGGCCGGATCGCCGAGGTCATGGACCAGCAGGATGCCGCCTCCCTCTGGCTGGTGGATCTGGGCCCGGGCGAGACCCTGGGCAAGCTGGTGGACAACCTGGTCCAGGGCACCGGCGTGGGCGTGGTCGAGGCCTCCAACCAGGCCCGGCGCGCGCAGCTGTCCACCATGGAGGAGGATCCGGTCCGTACCCAGGACTGGTCCAAGCTGGCTCCCCGTCTGCTTGAGACACCGGCCGGTCCCCGGGTGGAGACGGCCTTCAGCCGGTTGACCGGCAAGCCCCCGGTCATGCTGGCCGGCATGACCCCGACCACCGTGGAGCCCGAGATCGTGGCTGCGGCCGCCAACGCCGGCTACTGGGCCGAGCTGGCCGGCGGCGGCCAGGTGACCGCCGAGGTCTTCGACCGCCATGTGTCCCAGTTGGAGGACCAGCTGCAGGAGGGCCGCACGGTCGAGTTCAACGCCATGTTCATGGACCGCTACCTGTGGAACCTCCAGTTCGGCAGCCAGCACATCGTGCCCAAGAAGCGCGCCTCCGGCACCCCCATCGACGGGGTGGTCATCTCTGCCGGCATCCCCGAGCTGGACGAGGCCGTGTCCCTGATCCGTCAGCTCAACGAGGAGGGCTTCCCCTACGTGGCCTTCAAGCCCGGCACGGTGGACCAGATCCGCCAGGTCGTGGCCATCGCCCGCAAGGTCGCCCCCACCCATATTCTGATGGAGGTCGAGGGCGGGGCCGCCGGCGGCCACCACTCCTGGGAGTCCCTGGACGACCTGCTCTCGACCACCTACGCCGAAGTTCGTGCCTGCCCCAACATCGTTCTGGTGGCCGGCGGCGGCATCGGCACCCCTGAGCGGGCGGCCGACTACATCAGCGGTCAGTGGTCCCGTGCCTACCACCTGCCGGACATGCCCGTGGACGGCGTCATGATCGGCACAGCGGCCATGACCGCCAAGGAGGCTCACACCAATCCTGAGATCAAGCGGGCTCTGGTGGCCACCCCCGGCATCGACAGCTCCACCCCCGATCCGGACCCCTTCGCCCCCATGGGCGAGAAGTGGGTGCCCAGCGGCAAGTCCGTGGGAGGTGTGGGCTCCGGCCTGAGCCATCTGCACGCCGACATCTACGAGATGGAGAACTCCTCCGCCGAGTGCGGCCGCCTGCTGGTCCGGGTCATGAAGCACCCCGAGGAGCTGGAGACCCGTCGCGCAGAGATCATCGAGGCCCTGAACAAGACCGCCAAGCCCTACTTCGGCGATCTGGAGACCATGACCTACCAGGACTGGGCCCAACGTTTCGCCGACCTGGCCTACCCCTGGGCCGATGACACCTACATCGACCGCTTCCTGCACCTGCTGCGGCGCATTGAGGCCCGTGTCTGCGAGCGTCAGAGCGGCGAGTTCGACTCCATCTTCGCCTCCAGGCAGGATGTGGTCGAGCCCGAGCAGGCACTTCGCCGACTGCACGAGGCCTATCCCCAGGCAGCCGAGCTCAAGGTGGTGCCCACCGACGTGGCCTGGTTCCCCGTCCTGGTGCGCGAGTACCCCAAGCCCATGCCCTTCGTGCCGGTCATCGACAATGATCTGCTGCGCTGGTGGGGCCAGGATCAGCTCTGGCAGTCCGAGGACCCCCGTTACGGCGCCGACTCGGTCAGGGCCATTCCCGGGCCCATCTCCGTGGCGGGCATCACCACGGTGGACGAGCCGGTGGCCTCCATTCTGGGACGGTTCGAGCAGGCGGCCATAGACCGGGTGCACGACCTGGACAACGGTCCTGCCAAGGCCTACAGCCAGCTGGCAGGCGCCGCTGACGCGCAGGAGTTCATCCGCCGCAGCCCCAACATCTCCTGGGTGGGCCACCTGATGGCCAATCCGGCCTACGGCACGGCCATGGACGACCCCAACTACACCATCACCGCCACCGGCCAGGACGACCAGGGCGAGCACTACGATCTGGACATCCATCTGGACACCTACTGGGACGACGACCCCGACGGCGGCCTGGACCGGCATGCGGTGCGCGACATCGTCGTGCCGCTGACCCTCAAGAGCGACCAGGTCGGCCTCTTCCCGGTTGTCGACCGCAGCCGCCTGCCCAAGGACGTCTACGCCCTGCTGGCCGATACAGCCGGCATCGGCAACACCTCCGTCACCGGCGATAAGCTGGAGGCCATGCCTGTCATCGAGAAGGACGATGACGACCCTGAGCATCCCTTCGGCCTGGCCCACAGCGGTTACACCCTGGCAGCCAACCTGGGCTTCGACCATGAGGCGGCCACCGGAGGCGCCCTACCCGATGCGCTGATTCCCTCCGGCTTCGCCCCGGACGCCCTGGTGGGTCCGGCCTGGCCGGCCATCTACGCAGCCCTGGGATCCGTCTATGTGAATGGCTTCCCCATCATCGAGGGACTGCTCAATGCGGTCCATCTGGACCACCTGATCGAGCTGGAGGTCAGAGAGAAGCGCCTGCTGGAATACACCGGCCAGCGGATCGAGCTGACCAGCTGGGCCGAGCCCTACCAGGAATCTTCCTCCGGCCGGGTGGTGACCATCCATGTGGTCCACGCCGCCCAGGACGGGACCGTGCTGGCCCGCGAGGTCGAGCGTTTCGCCATCCGTGGCCGCGCCTACAGCGACCAGCTGCCCCAGGAGGCTCCCGAGTACGGCGGTATCCGCGCCGACACGGTGGACACGCCGCGCAGGCTGCTGCGTCGCGTCACCGTCACCGCCCCCAAGGACATGACCGCCTTCGCACGTACCTCCGGGGACTTCAATCCCATCCATACCTCCAAGCGAGGAGCAGCCGTCTCCGGCCTGTCTGCGCCGCTGGTGCACGGCATGTGGCTGTCGGCCACCGCCCAGTACGCGGCCCAGGCCACCGACGAGCAGGGCGTCCACTACGAGATCGCCGGATGGACCTACAACATGTACGGCATGGTCCAGCTGGGCGACAAGGTGGAGATCAGCCTGGAGCGCGTGGGCAAGGTCCGCCATGGCGGCCTGGTCCTGGAGGTCACCTGCAGGATCGACGGCCAGCTGGTCTCCCGCGGCACGGCGATCGCCCGCGCCCCCAGGACCGCCTACGTCTACCCCGGCCAGGGAATCCAGCAGCAGGGCATGGTCCTGGACGAGCGGGCCAAGTCCCCGGCCGCCCGTGAGACCTGGGAACGGGCCGATGCCCTGACCCGCAGCAAGCTGGGGTTCTCCATCCTGGCCGTGGTGCGTGACAACCCCCACACCCTGACGGCCAAGGGGGTCACCTACCACCATCCGGAGGGTCTGCTCAACCTGACCCAGTTCACCCAGGTGGCCCTGGCCACCGTGGCCTTCGCCCAGACCGCCCGCCTGCGTGAGTCCGGCATGGACATCTGGCCCGCCTACTTCGCCGGTCACTCCCTGGGTGAGTACAATGCTCTGAGCTCCTTCGCCGGGGTCATGTCCCTGGAGACGGTCCTGGAGTTGGTCTTCCACCGCGGATCCACCATGCACTCCCTGATCGAACGTGACGAGCAGGGGCGCAGCAACTACCGGATGGGCGCCCTGCGTCCCAACCAGTTCGGCGTGGGCGACTCCGGTGTCAAGCAGTATGTGGAGTCCGTGTCCAAGGAGTGCGGCGAATTCCTGGAGATCGTCAACTACAACCTGGCCGGCCAGCAGTACGCCGTGGCCGGGACCATCGCCGGTCTGGAGTACCTGCGAGCCGATGCCAACCGTCGGGCCAAGGAGGCGGGCGGCAAGCCGGCCTTCATGTACGTGCCCGGCATCGACGTGCCCTTCCACTCCACCCTGCTGCGCAAGGGTGTGCCCGAGTTCCGTGACACCCTGGACGCCCTGCTGCCCGAGCACATCGACTACTCCCGCCTGGAGGGTCGCTACATACCCAACCTGGTTGCACGGCCCTTCCAGATGACCAAGGAGTTCGCGGCCTCCATCCTGGAGGTGGTTCCCTCCGAACGCATCAAGCAGGCTCTGGACGATCCCAAGGTCTGGGATCAGTATGCGGCCGACGACCAGAAGCTGGGCCGTCTGCTGCTGACCGAGCTGCTCTCCTGGCAGTTCGCCTCCCCGGTGCGCTGGATCGAGACCCAGGCGATCATGTTCGATGCCCCCGAGCAGGGCGGCCTGGGCGTGGAGCAGCTGATCGAGGTAGGGCTGGGACATTCGCCCACCTTGGCCAACCTGGGCACCAAGACCCTGAAGCTGCCCGACTTCCGCGAGCGTCACGTAAGCGTCTACAACCTGGGCAGGGACGAGAGCCGGGTCTATCTGACCGACACCGATCCCATGGCCCCGGTGGAGGAGGAGCCCACAGCCCCGGTCCAGGATTCCAGCCCTGAACCTACTCAGGCTGCTGCGCCCGCGCCTGCATCGGCTCCGGCTCCGGCCCCTGCCTCAGCCCCTGCGGCAGCCGAGGATTCGGCTCCTGCTCCGGCCTCGACCACCGGTGGCCCATCGGGTGCCGATGTGGCCGACCTGCCCTTCAAGGCCTCGGACGCCATCGCCGTTCTGCTGGCCTACTCCACCAAGATCCGCCCCGAGCAGATCGGGCAGACCGACACCACCGACACCCTGACCAACGGCGTCTCCTCCAGGCGCAACCAGCTGCTGATGGACATCAGCTCGGAGCTGGGCGTGGCCAGCGTGGACGGAGCAGCCGAGGCCAGCATGACCGACCTGAGCGCCCTGGTGAACAAGGTGGCCCCCAACTATCGGCCCTTCGGTCCGGTGCTCTCCGACATCGTGCGTGAGCGTATCCGCGACCTCTTCGGCCCATCCGGCCTCAAGCTGCAGCAGGTTGAGCAACGGGTCTCCGACGTCTGGCAGCTGGGTGCGGGCTGGGTCTCGGCCACCGTGGCCAGCTTGGTCCTGGACACCCGCGAGGGTGCCTCCTCGCGCGGCGGCGACCTGGCCCTCCTGCCCACCGAGGCCGTCTCCACCGTGCCTGCGGCCAATGCGCTGATCGACCAGGCCGTTCAGCAGGTGGCCCAGCGTCACGGCGTGACGGTCTCCATGCCTTCTGCAGGCGGTGCTGCTGGCGGTGCCGTGGTTGACTCCGCCGCCTTGGATGCCTTTGCGGCCCAGGTGACCGGCTCCGAGGGTGTGTTGGCCTCCACCGCCCGCTTCCTCCTGGACAAGTTGGGGCTCAAGCCTCCGGTCGTCCAGCCTGGTGAGAATGAGGATGCCGCCGTTGTGGCCGCCGTCGATGCCGAGCTGGGCAGCGACTGGCCCGAGCAGGTGGCGCCAAGGTTCGAGGCTTCGCGCGCCGTCCTCTTCGACGACCGCTGGGCCAGCGCCCGTGAGGATCTGGCTCACATCTACCACGAGCATGATGATGACCGCAGCCGCCTGAGCTTCGTAGGAGCCGGACGCGAGGTGCACGATCAGGCCGTCTGGTATGCCGAGCAGGCGGGCAAACGCGGCGAGCAGGATCTGGCCCGGGTCTTCAGCGGCATCGCCGACCAGGCCATGACCCCTGCCGACTCGGACCAGACCGCCGCACGATTCGCCAAGGACGTGGCCGTGGTCACCGGCGTGGCCCCCAAGTCCATCGCTGGATCTTTGACTGCCGGCCTCCTGGAGGGTGGGGCGACGGTCATCGCCGTCTGCCATTCCCTGAAGTCGCAGACCGTCATCTGGGCTCGCGACCTCTACCGTCGCCATGCCGTGGGCGGTGCCCGTCTCTGGATCGTGTCCGCCAACCTGTCCAGCTACCGGGATGTGGATGCCCTGGTCGACTGGGTCGGCAACGAGCAGCGCAAGACCACGGGGGCTACGACCACCGTGCTCAAGCCCGCCTACGAGCCCACCCTGCTGTTGCCCTTCGCAGCCCCCGCCATGCACGGGACCATGGCCGACTCGGGCCGGCTCTTCGAGTCCCAGGCCCGGCTCATGCTCTGGAGCCTGGAACGCCAGATTGCAGGGTTCGCCGGCATCGGGGCGGATACCGACGTCGACCACCGTCTGCATGTGGTCCTGCCCGGCTCGCCCAACCGTGGCATGTTCGGCGGCGACGGAGCCTACGGGGAGGTCAAGGCCGCCCTGGACGCCATCGTCAACCGGTCCCGTCCCGAGCAGGACTGGTCCGGCCGGGTCACCTTCTCCCACCCGCTGATCGGCTGGGTCCGCGGCACCGGACTCATGGGTGGCAACGATCCGCTGGTACAGGTGGTGGAGCGCCACGGCGTCCACACCTACTCCACCGGGCAGATGGCTGATTCCCTGCTGGATCTCTGCACTGTAGAGGCTCGTCAGCAGGCTCTCCAGGCCCCGCTTAAGGCCGACCTGACCGGTGGATTGGGTTCCAGCCCTCTGGACCTCAAGGCCCTGAAGGCCGAGGCTGCCCAGAACGACGATCCGTCGACAGCGGTTCCGGCTGGAAAGCCCGGAGATGCGCCCGCAGATACCAACAAGGATCCAGACCGGGTCATCAAGGCCCTGCCCACACCCCGGGTGCCCGCCCAGGCCCCGGTGGATCTGCAGGATTGGCAGGGCGTGACGGCCAGACCCGAGGATCAGATCGTCATCGTCTCCATCGGCGAGATGGGTCCCTGGGGTTCCGGCCGCACCCGCTTCGAGGCCGAGATGGGCATCCACTCGGATGGACAGGTCGACCTGAGTGCCGCCGCCGTGCTCGAACTGGCCTGGAACATGGGTCTGGTCGAGTGGCAGGACAGCCCCAAGCCTGGCTGGTACGACACCGACGGCGAGCTGGTCCCCGAGCAGGACATCGCCGAGCGCTACCACGACCAGGTGGTGGCCCGCTCCGGCATCCGTCCCTTCGACGACGGCATGGGCTCCGACTACCGCCAGGGCACCAACGAGGAGGAGGTGGACGTCTTCCTGGATCACGACGTGGCCTTCTCGGTGCCCACCAGGGACATGGCTCAGGAGTACGTGGCCCAGGATCCGGACCACACCAGCGTCGCCCGCGACGAGGAGTCCGGCGAGTGGACCGTCACCCGCCTGCCTGGCTCCCGCATCCGCGTGCCGCGTCGGGCCACCATGTCCAGGACCGTGGGCGGCCAGTTCCCCAAGGGCTTCGACCCGGTCAAGTGGGGTATTCCCGCCTCCATGGTCGGGGACGTGGATCAGATCGCCCTCTGGAACATCGTGACCACCGTGGACGCCTACCTGTCGGCCGGATTCACCCCTGTGGAGATCCTGCAGGCCGTGCATCCCTCCAAGGTTGCCTCCACCCAGGGGACCGGCTTCGGTGGTATGGCCTCCATGCGCAAGCTCTACCTTGACCGCTTCCTGGGCAAGGAGATCCCCACGGACATCCTTCAGGAGGCTCTGCCCAACGTGGTGGCCGCGCACGTCATGCAGTCCTACATCGGCGGCTATGGCAACATGGTCCAGCCGGTCTCGGCCTGCGCCACGGCCGCGGTCTCCCTTGAGGAGGGCGCTGACAAGATCGCTCTGGGCAAGGCTGACTTCGTGGTCACGGGCGCCATCGACGACATCGGCGTGGAGTCGGTCATCGGCTTCGGCAACATGAACGCCACTGCCGATTCCGCCGAGATGTACTCCAAGGGCATCCAGCCTCGGTTCTTCTCCCGGGCCAACGACCGTCGGCGCGGCGGCTTCCTGGAGTCCCAGGGCGGCGGGACCATCCTGCTGACCCGCGGGGACATCGCCCTGCGCATGGGTCTGCCCGTGGCTGGCGTGGTCGGGTACATCCACTCCTTCGCGGACGGTGCCCACACCTCTATCCCCGCACCCGGGCTGGGGGCTCTGGCCGCCGGCATGGGCGGCAAGGACTCGGACCTGGTGTGCTCGCTGGCCAAGCTGGGCGTGAGCCCCGACGACATCGCCGTGGTCTCCAAGCATGACACCTCCACCAACGCCAACGACCCCAACGAGTCCGAGCTGCACAACACCCTGGCCCACGCCATCGGGCGGACGGACGGCAACCCGCTCTACGTCATCTCCCAGAAGAGCCTGACCGGCCATGCCAAGGGTGGCGCCTGCATCTTCCAGATCAACGGGCTCACCCAGCTCTTCCGGTCCGGGGTGATCCCGGCCAATGCCTCCCTGGACTGCGTGGATCCGGTCCTGAGACGCGACGACCATCTGGTCTGGCTGGAACAGCCCCTGAAGGTGGGCAGAATCAAGGCCGGGCTGGTCACCTCCCTGGGCTTCGGCCATGTCTCCGGCATCGGGGTCATCGTCAGCCCCGGAGCCTTCGAGGCGGCTGTGCTCAAGACCTCCGGCCAGGAGGCCCTGGACCAGTGGCGTCGCCGGGCCAACGACCGCCTGGCCGCTGGTCAGCGCCGTTTGGAGGAGGGCCGCATGGGTCGGGCCCCGCTCTACGAGCCCATCGACAACCGCCGCTTCCATGAGGACGGCCACGGGTATGTGGGCCATGAGATCGAGAAGGCCATGCTGCTAGATCCCCAGGCCCGACTGGGTGCCGACGGCTACTACGACCTGAGCTGAAAGCATCCTGAATTGGTCGATTCCCCATCTTTGCAGTGATGGATGGGAAATCGGTGAGAGTTCAATCACTGCGCTGATCAAGGAGGTGGGCCAGACGGCTCACCTCCTCTTTTGTTATGGATAGATCTCATCAACTGCTCGTACTCGGGTGATTGCTCTCTTCACGGGAGCGTGGATTGAAATGATTCTAGGTACGTCAGGCTTGGTTATGGCCTTCACTTGTCTTGTCCCACACAGGCATACGATCTGTATCTGGTTTCAGTACGATTAAGAAGGGCGTGCATTGGGTTGCTTCAAAGCTGCTTGAGGGACAGGCGGCCCTTACAACCTGAACATGATTGGACCCCATTCATGAAAAGGTATAAAAAAGTAGATGGGTGGCCCAGGTTTTACTTGGGATTATTGCTGGGCCACCCGAATGGCCGAACTTGTCTTGGGGGAGTCGTCCGGCCTCTTACTCGTGCGAAGTGTTAGTGGCCGCTGCTATGGGATCCTGCGGCTGAGGTTTGTTGCCATAATACTCATGGCAAGAAGCCCGACCACCATAGCCACGCCGGTATTTTCTCCCTTATGCTGTGGGCGGGACCCTTAAAAGCTGGCACAGGTACTGGTTGATGGTGGTGCCGGGTCGGGCGATTTACTGCATTGAGGCGATTGCCTGTTTCCAACGGACTGTTCAAGCTGATTTCCTAGACATGAGCCCTTATGTCTGAGGCAAGGCCTAGGGACTGGAAGGTTCCTATGCTGACTGGAGGGATTTGTAAGGAGTACCGCTTTATCTTTCAGAACAAAGACAGGCATGCCCCGTGTGTGCACGATGTTGTCGTCTAAACCTCACTGATTATTGTTGCCCCACGGATAGGTGTCCCTGATGGGAAGCGGTAGCTAGTGAATAATGGTAGCTCGTACTGACTCGGCGTTTCCGCAAAGACACCGCACTCATCGGTGTTTGCTGCGCTCGTAGATATAACTATATTGCAGCAAGGTATCGTGCATGTCTAAGGAAATAAAACGAACATCGCGACACCAAAAGCTACACCGCACAATCCGAATATCGTAGCCCCAACGAGGTGCTTCATGTAATCTGGCTCGCCCCAATTGTTTTTGAGATCATCTGAACATAATGACAGAAAATGTTTAATGGCTAATATCATTTCATTTCCTTTCTTGAGAAGGAGCTGCAAGATGAAAAGCTGCCAAAATTAGGTAGGGTCAATCTGTCGATACTGAAGCAGAACAAGTTGTCGCATAGGCTATGATGCTAGCTCCGCAGCAACAAGCTGACATCTGACCTCATCTGCAAACAAATCTCATCTCTTCGTTAATCAAAGCAGAAGAACCTAGGCTAACTACTCGGCAATTATGTTTGGCTATAGTTCCCTTCTCAACTGTGGCCAACTACTTGTTTCCCGCTGTTCTCGTTTTTGAGAACTGCATAATAAATATCTGTTGACGTTGCTTTAGATGGTATCAGAAGAATTAATGCTCATACTGTTATCTTCCGCATGATTTCAGCCATTGCAATCGATGCTCGGGCATAGTGGAATTTCCATCGTCGAAAGACGAGGCTGATGTGCGCGGCGAACTTGCCGCTGTCAATGTCAATTCCCTATTATTTTCTTTCTTCAAGATCGAATGGCGGCTCGATATCAGTCCGATTCGCCTCGCTCTGTAAAAATGAAAGATCTTGCGGAATATTTGTTCTTTTCCATACATAGTATTCAGTAATGAGTGGCTACCGCGTTAGCATGAATGATCCCGCAGTGCTCAGGTAGTCGCGGGTACACGCAAGATGTTCCTCGGATCCACGGGATTGATCCATGCATACCCAATGAAGCGATACTGGCGAGAGAGGGTTTTTATTCAATGTGGATGAACTGCCTGATATTAGTTCGGCCGGCAAGGGCCAGAATTTCTGTATGAATCTTCACGGTTATCCGTGGGGGAGGGGTAATCGGCGCAGGTCTCCATGTCGCACAGGGATTCGGTCCAGAGATGTCTACATAGGTTTCGCGCTGAATTAAACCTCGGATGAGCAATTTACTGCATGTTCCGGCCGGCCCATGTGCTATGCTCTGTACCGAGCCAACGGCTTTGCGGGCGTAGCTCAATGGTAGAGCCTCAGTCTTCCAAACTGATTACGCGGGTTCGATTCCCGTCGCCCGCTCCATGATAATCGTTGATATTCCGTCATTCTCGGCGGGTTTTCCAACAACTTGGAGCGGTCAGGATCGGGTCTGACTGAGCGAAATCTTCCCCAGTATTCGGTACTTTACGGGCTGAATGGGTACACGTTAGGGTACACGCGGAGGTGCTCGGCTGACTGCAGCAACAAGGCCTCCCAGATGTCGCACAGGTATCGTAATCGTCCAGGACGGGAGAGGCTACTGGTATTTCCACTGGAACCATTTTTGGGCCCTATGACCAGGTTGGACAGTTAATAAAACGGACCGCCAAGAATGGAAAGCTAATTGAGTTGTTATATCCAGTCAAGTATGCTTGGTGCATTACGAGGTATGAAGCTTGGCAAGAAAGTTGCCGCTTCCTTAAGGATTGAAAGAATTTCGAGAACACTTTAGGAAAGACACTGCTGGCAGCCCTCGGTGTTGATGGTTGTTGGGCATTGTTCAAGGGATTGGCAAGGTGATGATAGTGAGTATTGTGGCATCCGTCGGTTTTGCGCTGTCAATTATCTGCCTGGTCGAGTGTGTGACTCGTCTATTCCCCAAAGGAGTGACCACTGGCCGGGCAGTCTTTGTTGTTCTGCTATGCCTGGCGTTGATAATTCTGGGGTTTGTCTCCCTGCATTTCATGGGTGGCCCTAAGGGTTCGATTCCCATGACTAACTGGATTATCGCTATAGCGCTGCTGGTGGTATACGTGGCTATACGGTCGGCGTTCGCCATTGTCGAGCAGATACATAGCGGCCAGCAGTATACAGATGAAACCCAGCTATAGTTTGCTGCGCCATGCGCACTAATGCCCATGGTTTGATTGCTGCTGGAAGCCGTATCTTTTTCGCATGCCTGCACGATGGGTACAGGGCGTCGTCGCGGCATTGCAGGCATGCCTATTGTTTTCTGGTCACTGTTGTTCCCATGATCTTATCGGCGAAGGTCTGCCCTCTGCCATCCCATAAAGGCCAAAGAAAACCAATGAAGAGCGATGCGAAATCAGCAAGATGCGCTATCTCCCGCACGCCCATTCTCAGACCGGATATGGACAGGTTGGAATCCTGATCGCATACCTGAAGCTTGAGGAGACGGTGCGCCCAGGATTGCCCATTGCGCGCGGACCATGCGGAAATCACGCAGGCAACAGCCACAGAAGCGCAATCGATCCAGGATTGAGCAGATCCGCCTGGCGAAGATCTTCCAAATACAATGCTCCCCACTAACTGCGATAGCAAGGCCGCTGGCAATACTATGCGAAGCAGGTATGACGCCACTCTGCGCCACCATAAAGCTGACATTATTACCTCCCTTCAAGCACCACCCTCTTGCTTTTATTTTCGGTACGATAAGCGTAGCCCTGCATTGTCTATGATGACGTTCTCTCGGCTGCGCATCGAGAACGAAGGACTCAAGCAACTCCACTCCGAGCTGGAGAAGGTCGCAGTGCTTCCCGAACAAACACCCAGGTGTGAACCACTCTGGCCGAGATTCAAGCATAGGCATGAGAGCATGGCCGAGTGATTTGAACTCCTGATCAATGTCCAGCCGCTCATGATCCTTTTGCCGCTGGTTTCTGTACCTCCGTTGGCAGGTACGTGGCAAGCTAAGGACAATGTATGCTCATCGCCGCTTGGATTGGATTCCTGTGGCTTCAGGTCCTGCGAAGAGCCTCTGAGTTGCTGCGCTGAATGTTCCTAAATGATTTGTGTGCGGTTGGCCCAGCCCGCTGACTTCCAAGCAGGTTGCTGACTTCGCTCTATGAGATATGGCAGACTCTCACTCCATCTATTCTTATCCATACCTTCCCTTCTTGCTAACCTCTTATTCCTTGTGGTTTATCCCTTTCTAGGGCTGTTTGTGCAAGATTGCAGTGATTGTTGATTAGGACCCCAGGTTGTGTAGTTTTCGAGTTTCTGATCGGATGATTTGCTGCAGTGACCGATGAGGGGCATACTCGGGCCTATGAATGATGCCGGGTTTGGACAAGTGCTGGGGTTGGGACATGACCTGGTCGACCTGAAGGAGTTCGGCCGGCAGCTGGCCATGCCGGGCACGCGCATGACAAGCTTGTTCTCGCCACGGGAGCGGCGGCAGGCCGAGCAGCGGTCCATGCTCAAGCGTGACGATATAACGGCGCACTTGGCGGTGCGCTGGGCTGGCAAGGAGTCGGTGCTCAAGGCCTGGTCGCAGGCGCTGGGACCTGAGGCATCGCCCTATGGATTGGATGATTTTCCCTGGAGCGGGGTGGAGATCCTGGACGACGGCCGGGGTCGGCCGGGCGTCAACCTGGAGTCCTCGGTGGAAGCCAGGCTTTACGATTCCTTGCCTCTGACCGGTGGTCAGATCGATCGAGTACAGTTGTGCTGGCACATCGCTCTCAGCCATGACGGACCGGTGGCCTCGGCGGTTGTACTTTTGTGCAGGCGTGTCTGAAACTAGACAAGGACATGTGACGCATGTGGCGTTAATTCCTAGTTATCACGTTAAGCAGCTAAATAGAAGTCTTCGGCATGTGGAGCGATGCTCCGACCGTATCGGAGTCGAATTCAAGGTTCAAGACTTCAGATGCGGTCAGCTCTATGTATTGCATGCGTCGTTCTAAGCGCTGACTGCGGCTCCCGGGTAGACTACATGCAGCCTCTTCGTGAGGTGTGTTCCCTGCTTACGCGGAGATAATCCCGTCGCAGCGTTCGGTTGTGCGTCTGCAAGGAATTCAGGTGCGGCATGGCAGGGGTGTGATTTGGGCCGAAGACGCAAAGGACCGCCCCTCCGGCTTCGGGGGGACGGCCCTTTCGTATGCCCGGCGGGCTCAGCACCCGGAAGTGATCGCAGGATGCGTCACGCACATGTAGTGATGAGCTCCGTCGATCTGCTCCTGGGTGTAGTGATCAGGGGCGGGAGTGTAGCTGGAGCCGCTACCTCCCGACGAAGGCGCGGGAGCGGTATAGCCGCCTCCTGATCCGCCTCCCCGACGAGCGGTCTGGCCGCTGCGGGATCCGCCTCGTGCATATCTGGAGCCGTTGGAACGGGCCGAAGTGCTGGCAGAGCCGCCTTGTGTGTGGCCCGAGGAAGGCGCCGGAGCTGCAACAGCCGCCTGCTGGGCCTGCTGATCGGCGGCCTCCTGATCGGCTTTGGCCTTGGCGGTCTTCGAGTCATTGACTGCCTGCATCTGGCTGGCGAGGTCCTGGATGGCCTTGCGCCGCGCGTTGGTGTCTGCCTTGGCGTCGGCCTGCACGGCCTTGGCCTGGTCGAGCACCGTCTTCAGGGCGTCGCGCACAGCGTTGTCCGCCACCTGGCCGTCGCTGCCCGAGAGCAGCGAGTCCCCGTCAGCGATTGCCTTGTCCAGGTGCGCCTTGACCGTCCTGGCCTCGTCATGGGCCACCTTCTCCGAGGCCGCTTTGACGCCGCGGTCGGCGGCATCAGCCTTGGCGGCAACTTGGGCGGCCTGCTGTGCCAAGGCTCTCAACGAACTCCACGAGTCGTCCACGCTGCACGAAGGCACTGCGGGGACGGAGGGCTTGGCGGCCTTGTCCACGGCGGCCACGACCTTGACGTCGGACACGTCGCCCTGGGGTATGGCCGGGGCCCGCCGCTGCGCCGCAGCCCGGTCCGTCTTGTAGGCCTTCACATTCCGAGCCGCTGAAGCCGCTTGCGACCGGCAGTCGGCCAGGGATTCCGCCTTGACGTGCGAAGACCAAGCCCACACCCCTAGCAACAGGCCCGCGGCAACCACCAGGACGGCCACGAGGCCGACGATGAAATGCCAATGGTCGGCCTTCGCCGATGCGCCCTGCGCATTCCCCTTCCATGCCATGACTGATTCCCTTCCCTCATGGTGCAGGCCTTGTATGGTCTGCGACAGAACGCTTGCATCCTCGAAGATAATCCTTACTGATGCAAACTTTTTTGTGCATACTACGCGCATTCCCCGCATACGTGTGAATAATCACATTTGTAGCAGGCTCGCCGGACTGGACTTCATGCGTTCCCTGCATCCGCGGGCGTGATTCCATCAACGGGAACATCGTTGTCATTGGTCCAATCCTCTTCGCTTACTCTCAGCTCAAAGATTTCAGAACGGATGGCTGGTAGGTTCGCCACGATAATTCAAAACCAACAACCAGAGTGATTTCGAATCGTTCTGTCGTCGCGTGGGAGTGCAGCAGGTATGTCTTTCACATCTTTGTCTTTGAGTTCAGTGCTCGCATATATGGGGTCGCTGCTGGTGTCTCTGAGCTCATCGATGAGGGCAGGCATAGGGAATACCGCGATAAGTGCAGCCGGGTTTACATCTTCACCCTTGTCTTTGCAGGAGATAAAGCAGTTTCAGGCGATCGATTTGGCCAGCATATAACCCAGCTGAACATATTTTTGACTGAATTGTGTCCAATCTTGAAGTTGTGTGGTGAGACCAAACAAGGAAGAAGCAAACAGAGCTTGCGGGCAAGTATCAATGCATGGATCCGGCGAGGAGACTTATGCTAATGGTGTGTGTCAGTATGATCCAGAGTGTCCTGTACATCGTCATCGTCCAGGAACGACGTGTCCGGTGGTTTACCGCAAGAGGAAGGCAGCGGCGCGTGAGGCTGAACGCCGTCAGCGGCAGCGTGACGAGCTAATAGGGGTCGTCGTCTTCATAGCGGTCGTTATCATCGGCTTTGCCATCCTGAATAGGGTAATCCCCGGATTCCTGAGCACTCTGCTGCAGGGCCTCGGCTTCATGAATAAGTAAATGCCAAGCATTCATGACCCTTGCTCGCAGTCTCAATGCCAAGAAGGTCTTACTGTATGCCCAATGGTAATCGCACCTAGCGTGACACCTATCCCAGTTTTCAAATCATGTATTTGAAATCAGGCGAGCTCACACCGCGTAGCAATGCTATGCGGGGCGTTGCCCATGGTGGTCAGTTTGTACTTTCGGATTGCTGCCAAATACTTTCACTATCAGACTGTGGGGCCGACAGAGATACTTTGGATGCACTTCGATGGTCAGGCCGCCCGGTTTTATTATCAGCAGATAATTGCCAAGCGAGGGCCGATCTTCGCCCTGGAGCGGGATGAAAAGGCATTGCATCCGCTAAAGACCAGTTACAACATATTTCGGTCCGGCACCTATTTATCCGAAACAATGCTTGCGAAATATGTGACGGACATTCTGACCTGGTTCGTTGATGCGCCGGTGGGGCAGGGTGACATTGACAGGAGCGGCCATGACATTCAAATGGTGATGGACATATATTGCCAATCAGCAGCTTGCCATTATGACTGGTCTCGGTGAGCCTAGCTTCATTAGGGTATTCAAAAAGGCAGCCGGTTATACGCCTCATGCCTATGTTATGGACGCGCGAATCAATGCGGCTCGAAGTATGCTCAGCAATTCCTCCAAGCCTGTCGAACAGATTGCTCTGAATTGCGGATATTCCAAGCTGTCCGTCTTTTGCAGCGCTTTTAAATCCAAAGTAGGTATGCCTCCTATGGAGTACCGCCGCCGTACTTTGTAGATAGCGGATAAGGTCAATGACTGCGCCAAGCAAATTCAGTAGCTGAAGAGGAGTAACTTATAAAGTGTCTGTAGCGCAAAGCAATCTAGCTATAACTTAAAACGTCACTATGGCGCATGCTTGGATTGTGGTTGGCTTGTATGCATGATCGGCATTGCTGAATGCTGTGGTCAGAATACAGACGTAGTCGCCGCAAGGCGTGGATTGAAATGGTTTCTGGCTGTTTAGTAGAATAAGGCTAGGGCTCATCGGCCTAGGCTGATGAGCCTTTATACCTTCGTTAGATTTTCCCTAGATAAAACCAAGCTTCAGTAATTGTATATATATACGTAATATATAGTCCTTTCTAAATAACCAAAAACCGAATTGACATTATTCATTAATAGGTTTATATTTCTGTATCAGAACACAAGTGATCGCCTATACGAAGGAGATGGGGCGATGGTTGAGGATTCTGGGTTTATATGCGGGAAGCCGGTTTGCGTATGGCGATTGACGGCTTGGATTCAGGTCAATACAGCGCAACCGCTCAACAGTGACCCAAGTCAGGAAGAGATGATCGCATGACGACCGAAGGCGACGAGGTAGATGAGTATCTGGCCCGCACTTCAAAAGATCATGGTTTCGAGGTCTGCGTGCAGCATCTGGTAATGACGGGATGCCTTGATGCAGCCTTCGCCGGCAGGCTGGCTGGTTATCTGTATGACCAAGATCAGGCTGATATGGGTCTGGATACAGGCCTTCTTCATGACATAGGCAAGTATTCGGCGGAATTCCAGAGGATGATTAGGGAGGCCTATGATGAGCAGTAGTGTCAATCACTCTTCATACGGGATGAAAGTAGCCTATAAGCTCCATCTTCAAGAAGCCACATTTGCCATTGCAGGGCATCATGCTGGTTTGCCGGATTTTGGCAATCAGATTGATACCGAGAATTCAAGCACCTTGGTCGGCAGAATGAAGCGTCCCAACCCTGATGCATCGCATTGGAAGGATGAGATCACTCTTCCCGAAGTCAAGCCGCTTCCTTCTTTGGGCTCACATTTCTCGGACATGATGCGTATCCGTATGCACGAATCAGCGCTAGTGGATGCGGATCGGCTGGATGCTGAGTTCTTTGTCAATGGCAAAGTAGAGCGCGATGAATCACCATTTCTCGAGCAGCTGCTTCAGGATCTCGGTCCCGATCGTCTGTCCAAATCGATCATGCCGCCTCCACAGGAATTACGTGAGATCAGTAAAGCGCTGGCTGGGCAGCTGCGTGAGCATCAGTCAATCAGAATCAAGGCGCTTGCTGAAATCATGGAGCGCAGGGCTGAGTCCTTCCTGTCGGCGAAGGCGAGTACGTCGTTGAATGAAAAACGCAATGCCATATTGCGTGACTGCCTTACTCACGGGGCCGATCCTGAATGGAATCCAGGTCTATACACGCTGACCGCTCCCACAGGCGGCGGCAAGACTGATTCCTCGCTTACGTTCGCGCTTGAACACGCCAAAACACACCATATGGATAGGGTTATTTACGTCGTGCCCTACACGTCAATCATCGACCAGACGGTAAAGGAATTCGAAACCCTCCTTGGGTCAGATGCGGTTCTACCACACTATGCAGATGCTGCTTTCCAATTAAAAGAGGAAGACGAGCTTACAGCAAACGATTTGCATCGCAGTTTTGCGGCCGAGAACTGGAACATGCCGGTTATCGTAACCACTGCTGTGCAGTTTTTCGAAAGCCTGTTCGCCAACAAGGCCTCTAAACTCAGGAAGATTCATAACATAGCTAACTCTGTTGTGATCTTCGATGAGGCCCAGACCTTGCCCTTGCCTCAGCTGAAACCATGTGTACAGGCCATAGCTGAACTGGTTGCCAACTATCACGTCACCGCGGTGCTGTGCACAGCAACACAGCCGGCCTTGCAGGAACTGTTTGCTCAGGCTCTTCAATGCCCGAATCTGACCATCCCTGAAATTGCACCATTAAGCGAAAAGGAGCGCTCGGAATTCAGGCGCAACCGAATCGTCGATGACGGTCATAAGAACATGGATGAGATGGCTGAAGCTGTAGAAGGCCATAATCAGGTTCTGTGCGTGGTCAACACACGTAAGGAGGCGCAGTACATCTCCGGAGCGGTGCGAAAGCATGGCTTTGAAGACGGTACTTTCTGCTTGACTACACTGCAATGTGCCTATGACAGGGAACGGTTTCTGAAGCAGATACGGGATCGCCTCACCCAGGGAGAATCTTGCAGGGTCGTATCCACGTCTCTGATAGAGGCCGGAGTGGATGTCGATTTTCCTGAGGCATATAGGGAACAGACTGGTCTTGATTCGATTCTTCAGACAGCTGGCCGTTGCAATAGAGAAGGTCGACGTGAAGCGGATGCCTCATTGGTTCATGTTTTTTCGACTGATGAGGGCCAGGTTTCGTTTTTGAAACAGAATATGTTGGCTTTCGAGTTGGTACGGAAAGGCAATGCTGACCTGGCATCTTCAAAAGCGATTCATGAATATTTCACCAGGCTCTTTGGAATGCGAGGGGACGAGAGTCTCGATCAGCGTCAGATTCTTAAGGCTCATGAGCGTGGAATATCAGGATGCCGTATGCCGTTCGCTCAGATTGCTGAGCTTTTCAAGCTGATTGATACGCCAACTGTTCCCGTCTATATACCGGTCAATGAAGAAGCGAGCACCCTGTGTGCCCAGCTGACTGATCCTCGTTGCTATACGCGAGGGCTGTTCCGCAGATTGGGCCGGTACGCGGTCAATGTCTGGCCTAGACAGCTGGACAGACTCAAAGAGGCTGGGAAGATATCCGCTTTGGCTGAGCACGGTGCCAGGTCGGATGACGATGCATTTGTTCTGCTGGACATGGGCATGTACGACAGTGCTACAGGTCTGCAGGTCGATGAAGATCAGTTGCCTCAAAACGGGCTGCTGTATTGATGGCTGAATCGTAATTAGCAATACCGGCAACAGGAAAGGAGACCAATGACAGTACAACTTGAGGTCTGGGGTCCGTACGCCCTCTTCACCAGACCAGAAATGAAAGTAGAGAGAGTCTCGTACGACGTGATGACGCCATCGGCGGCACGTGGGATTCTGGAGGCTGTGTTCTGGCATCCGGGCATGATCTGGCGGATTGACAGGATCGTGGTTATGAATCCCATCAGATTCACCAGTGTTCGTCGCAATGAGGTCAGCAGCGTGATATCGGCCGATACTATCCGGTCGATGATCAATGATCCGTCCAAAGACAGCGCGATCTATGCTTCCTCAGACATTCAGCAGCGTGCCTCCACCATTCTGCGGGATGTTCACTATGTGATTGAGGCACATTTTGATATGAATAGCAAAGCTGCTGCAGGGGATACGCCGGCTAAGTTCATCAGCATGTTCAATAGACGAGCTCAGAACGGGCAGTACTATCACCACCCTTATTTCGGAACACGGGAGTTCCCTGTCGATTTTCGGCTTTGGGATGTCGATAAGGGTCAGCCCAAGGGATTCGAAAATGGTCATCGGGATCTGGGGTACATGTTATACGACATGGACTATCGAGACCCTGCGGACCCGCAACCTATGTTTTTCAGAGCTGAGTTGATTAACGGCGTGCTGGATGCAACTGATCCGAGGATGAGCTCATGATTGGCGAACTAGTCAGACTTTACGACCGGCTGGTGGAGGCTGGTCAGGCACCGCGGTATGGATACAGCGTTGAAAATGTTCCGTGGGGACTGGACATAGCGGATGACGGGGCCATAACCCATGTCATTCCGTTTGGGACATTGACAAAGAACAAGCAGTTCAGACGTATGATGCCTGTTCCGGCACATGCATTACGAACGGTGAAAATTCAGGCCAATTTCCTCTGCGACAACTCCTCTTACCTGCTAGGTGCAGATGCCAACGGTGCAACAGACAAGGCGGCCAAGCGCTTTGCAGCTGCTGCTGAATTGCATCGTCAGGTGCTTGCAAACGCCGAAGATGATGAAGCCCGTGCAGTGCTCGCTTTCTTTTCCCGGACGCCTCAAGCGGCAGTTGTCGAGGAGAAATTAGGCGAAGGGGACTGGAAGAAGGCCTTAACCGGTAATTTTGTCCTCTGCTTTAACGGCTTACCTTTATCTAAAAACCGAACCATGCAGAAATACTGGGATTCATGGTTCTCTTCGGATGACGATGACAGTGGTGAAACGGCCGCTGGTTCTGAAACCATGCAAAGTGTTGTTTCAGGCCAAGCTGTCGTCCCTGCTCTTACTCATCCAAATATCAGAGGCGTCCGCAACGCACAATCCAGTGGATCAGCACTAGTGTCTTTTAACGCGCCAGCATATCTTTCCTACAACAAAAAGCAGGATCAAAATGCTCCTATGAGCAAACGTGAAGCCTTTGCTTATACTACAGCCTTAAATACTGTGCTGAAAGACGATCAGTATACAAGAACTGTCAATGATGGTTCCTTGACGATTGTTTCCTGGGCAGAGTCAGGACAGGCTGAGTACTCAGCTGAGATGAACTTGTGCATTGAAGGCGCTGCAGGGGTTGACCAACAGGATCTAATAGCCACTGTCACAGCCTTGTCTAAGGGGAACCCCGTTGATTTCAATGGTGTCAGGCTTAATCCGGATGAGCATTTTTACATCCTTGGGCTTGCCCCTAATGCGGCCAGGCTTTCGGTGTCCTTCTTCTTGAAGGACACTTATGGCAGTTACATGGAACATGTACGTCGGCATTATGCGGATTTGGATATCGAACGACCGAAATTTGATAAACGTCACGATCTACCTGTGTGGATGCTCCTTGCGCAAACTGTGCCATCTGCCGCTGGTGGGAAAAAGAGGATTCCAGCTTCCCCCCGTACAGTTTCCGACCTATTTAAGGCCATTCTTACAGGTGCGCCCTATCCTACGTCGCTCCTGACTGCTGTCGAGAACCGCATTGGCGTTGAGCATGAAGTTCCCCGCGCCAAGGCGGCAATCATCAAAGCGTATTTTCTTCGTCATCAAAACAACCAATGCCCTAAGGAGGTATTGCAAGTGTCCATCAACAAAGAAAGCACCAATGTGCCTTATGTCCTAGGACGGCTGTTCGCCCTGTATGAGGACATACAACATGCTGCGAATCCTGGTATCAATACCACGATTGGTGACCGGTTCTTTACTAATGCATCGACCATGCCAGCCGTGGTTTTCCCGCACTTGGGCGATTTGGCGAAAAAGCACCTGCGAAAACTGCCGACGGGAACGCGCATTTACTATACCAAGCGTATCGCTGATCTGATGAACAGAATCGGCGAGAACTTCCCGACGAGGTTATCGCTGCCTGAACAGGGTGCTTTCCAGCTTGGATATTATTTCGAGACTCAGGAGCGCTACAAGGGCAAGAACAAGGACGACAATAAGGAAACTAACAAGGAAGAAGGAATTGTAAATGAGTGAGCAAACTGCCAAGGCTATCCAAAATAGGTACGATTTTTCCATTCTCTATGACGTTGAGAATGGCAATCCCAACGGAGATCCGGAATCAGGCAATATGCCACGAACCGATAGTGAGACCGGGATTGGAATTGTTACTGATGTTTGCCTAAAGAGGAAGATACGTAACTATGTGCAATTGATTAACGGGGATAAGGCGCCCTGGCGTATTTATATTAAGCAGCAGGTTCCGCTGAACCGCCTCGATGCTGAGGCATTGAAAGCGATTGGCGTCAATGGGGACCCCGATGTGGACAGTATCGGGAAGACCCTAAAGAAGGCCAAGAAGGAAAATGGCGAGCTGGATAGATTAATCCTCGATTACATGTGTTCCAATTTCTTCGATATCAGGACCTTTGGCGCGGTGATGACCACCTTCGTCAAGGGCGGGTTGGCCTGTGGCCAGGTGCGTGGCCCTGTGCAACTTGGATTCTCGAGGTCCATCGATCCGATTTTCCCACAGTCGGTCACCATCACCAGGGTGGCCATTACTACGGAAAAAGACCAAGAGAACAAGAACAATGAGATGGGCAACAAGTCAATTGTTCCTTACGGTTTATACCGTGCTGATGGCTATGTGAATGCAAAGCTAGCACAAAAGACCACCGGATTTAGCGAGGAAGACCTGGCCATGCTTTGGCAGGCCATTCTCAATATGTTCGAGTTTGATCATTCTGCTGCTAGGGGCAAGATGGCCGTTCGCAAGCTCTATGTCTTCAAGCACAGCAACGATCTTGGCGATGCTCCCTCCTATAAGCTGTTCGATAGCATTCATGTGGCCCATAAGCCTGAAGTTGAGACACCGCGCAGCTTCTCGGATTACGATGTGACCGTTGATACTTCAGCTATTCCGCAGTCGGTCGAACTGACTGAAATGGTGGATGGCTGAGAACACTACAATGAGTGATAATTCCATGGACTTGTCCATGGCCACAGGGCCGGCCGAATATCCTGAGGATGAATGGCTGACCCTGTCTGGCATTCAGCATTTTGAGTTCTGCAAGCGCCAATGGGCATTGATCCACATAGAGGAGCAGTGGCGTGACAACACCAGAACATATGCAGGAGACTTCGAACACCGACGTGCTCACGACTACCACGCTTCTGAAAAACGCGGCGACACCTTGATACTGCGCGATCTGCGCGTATTCTCCAGAAGGTTAGGAGTTGTCGGAGATTGTGACATTGTCGAATTTCACGCGGCTCAGGATGGGGTTTCATTGACAGGCAGAAGAGGGCGGTGGAAACCCTATCCTATTGAGTACAAACATGGTTCCAGCAAGGTCAATAATGCTGATCGTTTGCAATTGTGCGGCGAAGCCATGTGCTTGGAAGAAATGCTCTCCTGCAGCATCAGCCAGGGGGCATTGTTCTACCAGCAGACCAAGCGCCGTGAAGTGGTTGAACTCAACAATGAACTTCGCGCTCAGGTGGCCGATGATCTGTCGGAGATGCGGGACCTTTATCGACGAGGCCATACTCCAAAGGTGAAGCCGAAAACGGGTTGCCGGTCATGCTCATTGAAGGATATCTGCCTGCCTGAACTTGTGCATAAGTCTTCCGCCGCTGACTACATTCGAAAGACCTTGAAAGAGTTGTAGGGGTAACTTGGGCAATGAGAGGTTATTGAGGAAAAGCACCAGAGGGAAGCGATGATCCATTGAGACAGATGTTGAACACCTTGTTTGTCACTACAGAGGATGCCTACCTTTCCCTGGAGCAGGAGAATGTTGTGGTGAATGAGGGAGACCACGTCATGGGACGGATACCCCTGCGTGCCTTGGAGTCTATTCTTTGCTTCAGCTACAAGGGTGCCTCGCCGGCCTTGCTGGGCAAGTGTAATGAATTTGGGGTCTCGTTCTCCTTCTACTCTCCGCAGGGCAAATACTACGGGTCAGTACTTGGAGAAGCTAACAGAAATGTGCTTTTGCGACGCCGTCAGTATCACATGGCCGATGACGATAATGAGGTTTGCTCGATTGCAGCCTCGTTCGTCATGGGCAAGATATTCAATGCGCGACAGGTGTTGGAGCGCGCTACCCGAGACCACGCTTTACGGATCAATGTGCCTCGTGTCAAAAAGCAGAGTGCCCGTCTGTTGGCAGCCTTGCAGGAATTGGATGGTTGCCTAACAGCGGATTCGGTTCGTGGTGTGGAGGGGGAGGCTGCGAAGTGCTACTTTTATGCCTTTGATGATCTCATCCTCACAAATAAGGATGATTTCTACTTCGAGCAGCGCAGCCGGAGGCCACCGATGGATAGGATGAATGCCCTGCTCTCATTTATCTACGTGCTGCTTTCCGGAGATTGTCGTTCTGCACTTCAAGGTGTTGGCCTTGATCCTTATGTTGGATTCTTGCATACAGACAGGCCAGGCAGATCTTCGCTGGCCCTGGATCTTGTTGAGGAATTGCGCCCTGTCTTTGCGGATCGGCTGGCTTTGTCTCTGGTCAACACTCATGTAATTAAGGCCGGAGATTTCGAGATTAGAGAGAACGGAGGAACTTATCTTAACGACAAGGGGAGGAAGCAGGTGCTTTCAGCCTGGCAGAAGCGCAAAAATGAGCAAATCATGCACCCCTTTCTTAAGGAGAAAGTGCCATGGGGGTTGGTGCCCTATGTGCAGGCATTATTGTTGGCTAGATACATACGTGGGGATATGGATGCCTATCCGCCGATGTTTTGGAAGTAGGGTGAAAGAATAATGATGGTGGTTGTCGCTTATGATGTCGACACCTGTGAGGCTGCTGGCCGGAGACGATTGCGACAGGTCGGCCATGAGTGCATGAAGTTTGGTCAGCGTGTGCAAAATAGTGTGTTCGAATGCGTGGTCACTCCCGCCGACCGTGAGCTGCTAAAACAGCGGCTGATGACGTTGATCAATCCTCAGGAAGACAGCTTGATCTTGTACGATCTGGGTGCCAGATACTCGCGCAGAATCCATTACTATGGGGTTAGGCGCCATATCCCTGTTGACAAAGTGATGATGTTATAGAGCGTTAAGTGACTTTGATTTTACTGTTTTGTTTGGGTCGCAGAAATTAGACGATAGCTAAGTGGTTGGTGTAATTCTGTAAACAGTGCAGTATGTTGACTGCTGTTGTGGATCATCGTTGGTGCGAAACGCTAGCAATCATGTATTTGGCTGATCCTTCGCGTCGCAAATCTCTACTTCAGGACGATATACGGTCTTAATTTCGCATGTTTTCGTGAGCTGAGTTCTTTTCGCATTTCAAATCAGACGGGTATGTATACGAAAAAAGCTAGAATTTTAGTGAATCGGATGAACAGTTGTTTGATAACTGAATAGTGATGTTATCGACTTGAAGCATCATCTCAATTGCTCGACTAGAAATAGAATCTGGGTACCTAGTTTGGGCTGTTGGGAGTCGCCAGCCATTAAAAGCTGATCATATATTGGTCATCGGATGTATCATTGTGCTGTCGCTCCCTTCACGGGAGCGTGGATTGAAATAGGGACAAGCCGAGCTTTGTGGCGAATGATGCCAGTCGCTCCCTTCACGGGAGCGTGGATTGAAATCCTTCCCCGGGATTAAAAAAGCAGCCTTGCACACGTCGCTCCCTTCACGGGAGCGTGGATTGAAATCGTTGATATGATAGCCAAGAACTTCGATACAAAGGTCGCTCCCTTCACGGGAGCGTGGATTGAAATACCCCATAGGCCTTGTACACCAGGTCAAGCCACTGTCGCTCCCTTCACGGGAGCGTGGATTGAAATCTTGTGGCGTTTGCCGAATCCTGACAGATATATCGTCGCTCCCTTCACGGGAGCGTGGATTGAAATTATCAGACGCAAGGGGCAAGCTCCTGCTCTCTCGTCGCTCCCTTCACGGGAGCGTGGATTGAAATTGAGGACAGATACACCAAAAAGGAAATCGAAGACGTCGCTCCCTTCACGGGAGCGTGGATTGAAATCGGAACATGAGAGAAAGGATCGATGTCATGGGGTCGCTCCCTTCACGGGAGCGTGGATTGAAATGACAGAAACGCCCCCGGGGTGTATCTGACCGATGGTCGCTCCCTTCACGGGAGCGTGGATTGAAATCAGCGCAGGACCGGGTTGCCGCCATGCTGGAAGAGGTCGCTCCCTTCACGGGAGCGTGGATTGAAATCCCGCGACCTTTTTGATGCTGTTCAGAGCGTTGTGTCGCTCCCTTCACGGGAGCGTGGATTGAAATCAATGCTGGTGCAACGCCAGCCGACGCGGCCAAAGGTCGCTCCCTTCACGGGAGCGTGGATTGAAATATCTGCGACGAGTTGCACGTGTACAAGACCCCGGGTCGCTCCCTTCACGGGAGCGTGGATTGAAATTTGAGGGCCTCCGTGTAGGTCTGCGCCTGCGGTGTCGCTCCCTTCACGGGAGCGTGGATTGAAATGCAAGAGCGTGGGTGTGGACCTATACACTACAGGTCGCTCCCTTCACGGGAGCGTGGATTGAAATATCTAGGGCTTTTGGCACGTATCGTGCTGAGCATGTCGCTCCCTTCACGGGAGCGTGGATTGAAATTACTAAAATTCAGCGCATAGAACTGGTTTATGTTGTCGCTCCCTTCACGGGAGCGTGGATTGAAATGGATCGTCAAGCCTGCCGTACAGGTCGTCCAGACGTCGCTCCCTTCACGGGAGCGTGGATTGAAATCAGAGGCAATAGCCTACTGTTCTAAAGCGGATACGTCGCTCCCTTCACGGGAGCGTGGATTGAAATATGCCGGAAGGGCTGTCGCCGTTGTACACCAATGGTCGCTCCCTTCACGGGAGCGTGGATTGAAATCTGAGCCTGATTTGGAGTGCACTTGGTATCACGAGTCGCTCCCTTCACGGGAGCGTGGATTGAAATTGCGCGTTGAACTGCTCAACCTTGTCGGCCATGCGTCGCTCCCTTCACGGGAGCGTGGATTGAAATGCGCATCCGGCGGCTGGACACTGTCTTGGTGACCCGTCGCTCCCTTCACGGGAGCGTGGATTGAAATGAGACTGTCCCGAGCGTACTTCATAAGGTCTGCTAGTCGCTCCCTTCACGGGAGCGTGGATTGAAATCAATTGTATGTCAGAATGGCACTGTCCGGCGCAAGTCGCTCCCTTCACGGGAGCGTGGATTGAAATTTCACAGGCGTGTGGGATGGGATCACTCAGGGTGTGTCGCTCCCTTCACGGGAGCGTGGATTGAAATAAACGCTGGACCTACTCTATCGGCTACCCATGTCGTCGCTCCCTTCACGGGAGCGTGGATTGAAATCTGCACGATCCGGCCACTGGCAAGGATTACTGCGGTCGCTCCCTTCACGGGAGCGTGGATTGAAATTGGCCGACGACTCCTACCAGTACGTCAAACAACAGTCGCTCCCTTCACGGGAGCGTGGATTGAAATCGGCGTGCTGCTGGCATGGTCAAGGCAGCCGGTGTCGCTCCCTTCACGGGAGCGTGGATTGAAATGTATCTACTTGCTTTTTGCTGCTCATTGCTTATCGTCGCTCCCTTCACGGGAGCGTGGATTGAAATTTTATGTGCTACTTACTGTAGCACGCTCAGTCTGGTCGCTCCCTTCACGGGAGCGTGGATTGAAATGGCCTGTTCCTTGCTGATGGTCGGATCGGGAATCGTCGCTCCCTTCACGGGAGCGTGGATTGAAATCTGACTGGTGCATTGGTCAGATCCATCCGGCCGGGTCGCTCCCTTCACGGGAGCGTGGATTGAAATTTCAGCTGCTTGATCGCTATCCGGTTCAGCTTGAGTCGCTCCCTTCACGGGAGCGTGGATTGAAATTGCTTCCGGATGGCAGATGCGTCTTCTACCAGCTGTCGCTCCCTTCACGGGAGCGTGGATTGAAATGCATACAAGGGAGACGTTGTGCTCCAGAAGAACGTCGCTCCCTTCACGGGAGCGTGGATTGAAATCGGTCCAAACTGGAAACCAGCTATGAGCATATGAGTCGCTCCCTTCACGGGAGCGTGGATTGAAATTATAAGAGCAATGGCCTTATCCTTGTCAGCCAAGTCGCTCCCTTCACGGGAGCGTGGATTGAAATCACGGTGCGTGGGATAATGTCGTCGGCTGGCTTGTCGCTCCCTTCACGGGAGCGTGGATTGAAATTCAAAGGCGGCAGTCGATAGGATCGTCGGACTGGGTCGCTCCCTTCACGGGAGCGTGGATTGAAATTAGTAATTAAGGTACGCAATACGACGATCATCAGGTCGCTCCCTTCACGGGAGCGTGGATTGAAATGCCCAATAGGTGCTGTCGGGGAGCGAGAGACAAAGGTCGCTCCCTTCACGGGAGCGTGGATTGAAATGCGTCTCATCATAGGTGCGATCCCTTAGGATCGTGTCGCTCCCTTCACGGGAGCGTGGATTGAAATCAGGGAGGCGACCCCTCATGGCTGGTGACCGGTCGTCGCTCCCTTCACGGGAGCGTGGATTGAAATTTTTTACTTATTACTGTAATAATGAGGCTGCCAGGTCGCTCCCTTCACGGGAGCGTGGATTGAAATCGCGCGGTACGGTGACCATTACGCCGGCAACCAGGTCGCTCCCTTCGCGGGAGCGTGGATTGAAATCAAACGCCAGAGAAGAAACTCGATACAGCCGTCCGTCGCTCCCTTCACGGGAGCGTGGATTGAAATATGTAGATAATGGGCTTGGTGCCCCACCCGGCCTGTCGCTCCCTTCACGGGAGCGTGGATTGAAATCGTCCTCATTGGCGGTCGAGAGGGTTACAGAAACGTCGCTCCCTTCACGGGAGCGTGGATTGAAATTCTGGGGTCACTGGGAGCCCATGGACGGGCTGCTCGTCGCTCCCTTCACGGGAGCGTGGATTGAAATTTCTAGGACGGTCTGCCTTACCAGGTCGCGCAGGTCGCTCCCTTCACGGGAGCGTGGATTGAAATTTGAGACTTTTGGCGGCACAAGCAAACTGGATATGTCGCTCCCTTCACGGGAGCGTGGATTGAAATCACCAGCGTTTATGATCACCGGTCCGTGCGTTCTGTGTCGCTCCCTTCACGGGAGCGTGGATTGAAATCCGGTCGTGCGGGCTCGATTAGGTCCAAGCTTGCGTCGCTCCCTTCACGGGAGCGTGGATTGAAATTCAAGGAACGACGGTTAAGGTCCATGCAAAGCCTGGTCGCTCCCTTCACGGGAGCGTGGATTGAAATAACCAGCAAAACACCAACCTAGCCAACCGACAGGGTCGCTCCCTTCACGGGAGCGTGGATTGAAATATCGCCCGGAATGCCGCCAGGATCCCCATGAAGGTGTCGCTCCCTTCACGGGAGCGTGGATTGAAATACCGACACCTTGGCCCAGTGGCAGGCCAAAGGGGGTCGCTCCCTTCACGGGAGCGTGGATTGAAATAGGTCGAATTCGACGTATTCGCGTGGATTATCAGGTCGCTCCCTTCACGGGAGCGTGGATTGAAATCAGCGTTGGGTGACGCATGATGTGCTGCCTTCTGTCGCTCCCTTCACGGGAGCGTGGATTGAAATTCGATGAATTCGATACGAACGGGGCATAGATGTCGTCGCTCCCTTCACGGGAGCGTGGATTGAAATCACGTATTCACGTGGATTATCAGCCACCAGGGGCGTCGCTCCCTTCACGGGAGCGTGGATTGAAATGCCGCCAAGCTTCTGCCGTCAGCCACATCACGCAGTCGCTCCCTTCACGGGAGCGTGGATTGAAATCCGCCGGCATCGAACACCGTGATATGGGAGGCGGGTCGCTCCCTTCACGGGAGCGTGGATTGAAATTGTCCATCGTTTTTAGCCGCATTAAAGATATACGGTCGCTCCCTTCACGGGAGCGTGGATTGAAATAGTCTGCAAGCCCCATAGGGGGCCAAGAATGCCGTCGCTCCCTTCACGGGAGCGTGGATTGAAATATCACATGGCCGGACACAGCTGCGGCGACCCGCGTCGCTCCCTTCACGGGAGCGTGGATTGAAATATTACCATATCACCGGCATCTACAAGCTCGCACGTCGCTCCCTTTACGGGAGCGTGGATTGAAATTTGCTCACGGTGGCCCTGACCGCGATCCCCGTGTGTCGCTCCCTTCACGGGAGCGTGGATTGAAATGATACCGACCGAGGTGTTCTTCGCGAACGCCGAGTCGCTCCCTTCACGGGAGCGTGGATTGAAATTGACAGTCTGCCGGGGCTATTGGCTGCTGCCCGGTCGCTCCCTTCACGGGAGCGTGGATTGAAATTCCATCTCGATTTGAAATAAATTCGTCATCGCTAGTCGCTCCCTTCACGGGAGCGTGGAGCGTGGATTGAAATGTCAAAAATAATGAAACGAACGTCGGGAAATGCAACGTCGCTCCCTTCACGGGAGCGTGGATTGAAATTTGTCCTGCATGAGGTTCAGGGCCTCGTTGTCGGGTCGCTCCCTTCACGGGAGCGTGGATTGAAATTTGAGCCAGTGGTACTCCCAGTCAGGTCCGAGAGGTCGCTCCCTTCACGGGAGCGTGGATTGAAATGACACGGACATCGCGCACACCGTCTCCCATGCCATGTCGCTCCCTTCACGGGAGCGTGGATTGAAATTTATGCTGTGTGCGAGGGTCGCACTACGCTGTTGTCGCTCCCTTCACGGGAGCGTGGATTGAAATGGCTGTGAGCTCACCGTCCGGATCGTCGTTGGCGTGTCGCTCCCTTCACGGGAGCGTGGATTGAAATAAAACTTTTCAGTGTGGATGACGGATACATTCGGGTCGCTCCCTTCACGGGAGCGTGGATTGAAATAGAAACCTGGGGTCGCAGATTTGGGGCGCCATCGTCGCTCCCTTCACGGGAGCGTGGATTGAAATCCAACCGTAGGGAATTTCAACAACGCCACGAACACGTCGCTCCCTTCACGGGAGCGTGGATTGAAACGGCGAGGCCAACGCGTACACGGAGGCACTCAGGGGTCGCTCCCTTCACGGGAGCGTGGATTGAAATCACCGGTAGACGTTGTCCGCGCCTACGGCGCGCGTTGCTCCCTTCACGGGAGCGTGGATTGAAATTTAGCGTCCACATCCGTGACGTTGCCCGCATAGTGTCGCTCCCTTCACGGGAGCGTGGATTGAAATATTTTGGCATAGGCAAAGACCTCGTAGGAACATGGGTCGCTCCCTTCACGGGAGCGTGGATTGAAATATCAGGGACTGGTAGAGGTCGGCCTCGCTGGTGGTCGCTCCCTTCACGGGAGCGTGGATTAAAATTGCTGAGACCAACTCGCTGATTGATACGACCACGTCGCTCCCTTCACGGGAGCGTGGATTGAAATCGCAACGAGGCAGAAAAGACCGCGACCAGACGCGTCGCTCCCTTCACGGGAGCGTGGATTGAAATGTAGTACGTTGCATGCGTTGTCTAAATGTCTGTATGTCGCTCCCTTCACGGGAGCGTGGATTGAAATAGTTAGAGGACACCATCTCTGATGATTGGTCCCAGGTCGCTCCCTTCACGGGAGCGTGGATTGAAATCCGAACCGCGAGTGTGCCACCTTGGATGAAAAGGTCGCTCCCTTCACGGGAGCGTGGATTGAAATAAGACACTCCCGCAATCGGCCATGGCGAACATTGGGTCGCTCCCTTCACGGGAGCGTGGATTGAAATAGACGCGGGAAGCTACAACAGACAAGAGCGTAAGGTCGCTCCCTTCACGGGAGCGTGGATTGAAGTGCCCAGTCTTGGGTCCACTAAGGCAATGAGGATGGACGCTCTCCTCGTGGGGGTGTGGATTGGGAATACTGCAACGAATGGCTCTCTGCTTGCGGCAAATGCACTGCCTGCTGCGTGGAAACCTAAAACGAAAAACTGATTGCGCTGCTTTGAATTAACCATACAGCGCTGCTTCTTAGCTGGAATATGTATTAAATCAGTTCTTTCCTTAGAACTTTATTATAAATTCTGCTTCTTCAAAACATGAGCATGAGTTGCTGCTTCGGTATAGTACTAATCATTTTCATGCCATTCTCTCGTTCCTAGGCGCGAGTGTGCCGTCCGGTATAAGCTTGTAGGCGGTGTGTCCACGAGTAGCGGACTTGGAGGTGTGGTCGCCGATGGAGCAATTCGACGATGCGGATGGCGCGGGATCCGGCATAAGCGATGCAGCGAGTTCCACAACCGCGCAACTGCATCCGGATGAAGCGACTGCGGTGAACAAGGTTTCGGCCCACCCTGAAGCGACTATTCCGGATTCGGAATACTCGCTGGCTGAGATCGAGCAGCGACGTGCCCGCCCGGTCCGTTGGGTCGTCTTCGCGCTGGCGGTCCTCTTGGCCATCGTCATTCCCTATGGATACGGGCGCTCGCTGGCCATCAACCACACCCAGGGCGTGCTCCGCTATGCCTCGGTCCTGGACCCGCGCGGCATAGCCTTGATCGCCTGGACGGTGACCGTGCTGACCTTTATGGGTATCGGCATGTCCATCATCGAGTCGTCTTCCTGGTTCTGGCGGGTGGTCTTCGTACTGGGCCTAGCAGCCGAACAGCTGATTGCCGGCCTCTGCCTGCTCAAGATGAACTTCTGGTACAGCACCTTCGTGGTCTACCAGCATCAGGCCATTCTGGCCAATGCGGCCAACCTGGGCATCATCGCTGCCGGCCTAGGCGTGGCGGTCTTTGCGGTCGTCTTCGTGGCCATCCTGGTCTGTGTGCGCAAGGATTCCCCCTGGAACACGCTGACCCACAGCTGGTCTGCTCTTTCCTTATTTTTCATCATCGAGCTGGCGGCCATCGCCATCGTCCTCTTCGGAGGTCTGATTACCGCGGCATGACCTGATTGTCGTGTCGGCCAAGGAGAGATCTTTTTCTGTTCCTTTCGGCGATGTTGTGCAAACACGCAGCCATACGAGCAGGCAGTCACTTCCGATAAGGTTCATGTTTCCTGTCAGCTCGGGTATCGGTGCCATGTTTGTTGCTTGTCACTGGGCGGGATGAGCGGAGGCGGGGACATTTTGGTGAAATGCATGCAAGGTTAGGGAAGCAGATCTTATGATTCTGTGGAAAAGAATCTCTGGGGCCGCTCCTTTGACTATTACCCCTAAGCTTCCGGTCTTCATACTGGGAGGGTCCTGCAGTATCCTCTAAACTTCACACGAGGTTTTGTCTGGATGGTCAGTGATCATGATTTCCTTGTATAGTGCTCGGTCAATGACATCAAAGCCAGAAGCAGCCGCCACTTCCGTGCGATTGTTTATTATGTGACTGGCTGCTTGTGGTAATTTCGATATTTAGAAAACGTGGAAGCAGTTCAATATTATTGTTTGCTGCTGCTTGGCCGGAGTCTCATTCATCGTCAACTCATTGACATTGTTCTGACTAATCAGACTTAGATGCCAAATGTACCATGCGGTTGTTCTGAGATTTGCGCGGCGGAATAACAGAACATGGGTGAGCGGAGTGAGAGCGATCCGGCCCAGAATCCGACGGGCTGCAGACAAAGACCGTAGTCCCCAGTGAGAACGGTGTGAAGCAACCTGTCAGCAGTAACCGTGTATGTACTGAAGCAGTCCCAGGAGCCCCTGATTAAAGAAAACACTGGGATTGCTTCCGTCGGTATGAACGGCCGTGAACGAAAAAAGCTCTGGATGCTGTGAAGCAAGCGCTGGAGGAAGGTTTCAGATTCCTAATGATCAGGACGATTCTCCTTATGCCATCCCCGATATCTGCATGGGTCTCCGACGCGTAGGGTAAACCGATCTGTTCCATGAGAATTGGTTAAAGACCACGGTTGTAGCCTGACTCTTACCCTTTCACCGTAATGCGAGGGCTTTCGCGGGTGTGGTGCAGGACAGGTAATTGTGAACGGCGACGAAATCATCTATGAGTCAGCAAAACTGCCAGGTGGTATAAAGCTACGCAGCTGAATATGCGCATGCTGTATTTTCGCATGCAAGCTGGTAGGCGCAAGTGGCTTCCCCACCAATGAGCAACGGTCGGGGAAGCCACTTGATGAATGCAAGATCAGCGTTCAAACCTTATCAAAGGGAGTATTGACGTTGGTAATCGCCACCCTTAAGCCATTCCTGCCGGGTGCCAGGCAGGTCCAGACAAGCTGTAGCACCGTAAGGCACATGCAGGGAAAGATGCATGCAATGCGAATCTGAATCAATATTCCAAGCAATTGATATCAATCCGTAGGGGGTCAAATGCTTGGCGGAAGCGTGGGTGATCCCCCCACCCGGTCGCGGAGCGACTTTGATCGTTTTCCAACCGGGGCTCATAGGGGATATGCCCGCAATCGTTGAATAAGCCCAATTATTCACAGATCCCAGAGCATAGTGATTGAACGAGGTCATGCCCCCTGGGTTTAAGCTGCCATCGGGTTCCATGGAATCCCAGCGTTCCCAGGTTGTGGTTGCGCCCATCGATACCTGGTAGAGCCAACTCGGGCATTTGGTCGACAAAAAAAGACCGTAAGCTTCATCCAGGTGTCCTGATTTGGCCAGAGCAGGGAGAATGTAAGCGGTGCCGGCGAATCCTGTACCAATCTTCCAATCAGACGAGCGGACCAATTCAGCCAGCCTGTTGCCAAAGCCCTCCATCAAAGTCTTGTCGGGAACCAGGTCGAACATGATGGACAAGGTATAGGCACACTGGGTGTCGGAGGTCATTCTTCCATTCGCTGCAACGAACCGTTTCCCATACCCTGCTCTTGAGACCTCGGCGAAATGGCTGAATCGTTTCCGATCATCGTCATTGTCAAGAACGATGGCCATTTGCGCAAGAAGATCGCAGCTGTGGATATAGAAGGCAGTAGCGACCAATTCCTTTGCGGTCATGGCTTGGTCGGGAGATTCCGGCGGGGCTGTGGGATCGAGCCAATCACCCAACTGCCCAAGAGCATATTCGGGTCGCCTGTCCCAAACGCCATCTGGCGACAAGTAGCCATGCACCTCGTTCACCCAGGTGACCGCGGCAGGATACTGCTCTTGCAGGGCATCCTTATCAGCAGTGGCCATATATAAGGCCCAAGGCACCAGTACTGCTGCGTCGCCCCAGATGGCAATGGCCTGCGGATCCGACCAGATCCCCATGGGGACATAGGGTATATAAAACGGAACTGTTCCATTCTTCTTCTGCTCGAATGCCAGGTCGCGCAGCCAGTTGCGAAGTAAACCAGCCGCGTTGTACAGGTAAAGGGCCGTTGGCGAAAAAACAGCGATATCGGCCGTCCAACCCACACGCTCGTCCCGCTGGGGGCAATCCGTCGGAATCGACATGAAATTGGATCTCAGAGCCCAGACTGTGTTCTCACTGAGTTTATTGACCATTTCGTTGGACGTGTCAAACCATCCAATTCTTTCCATGGCTGTGTGGTAGACAGTGCACTTGATATCCTCATGTGTCAGTGTGCCCTGCCATCCCTTCACCAGTGCATAACGGAACCCGTGCATGTCGAATTCCGGTTCCCACCAGCCGTCTTTTCCGTTGGATATGTACGTATCCAACTGGTGGCCTCTTTTGAGGATGGTAGTAACGAGATTGCCTTCCTTGTCCAGTACCTCGGCATGTTGTACGGATATCTCTTGGCCTGCCTTCAACCCGTGCATGTGCAGCTTCAGACGTTGGGACGCATTCTGACCCGTATCAATCAACCAGGTTCCCGGTTCCACACCAGCTGTCACATGTATGGTCCTGTCTTCTTGGATCTTATCCGGCTGGATTGAGCGCATGACGGGGAATTCGATTTTATGCTCGTCGAAAGGTATTTCCGCCACGGGTTGCCAAGAACTGTCGTCAAAGCCTGGCCTGTCCCAGCCAGGCATCTCTTTCCGCGCATCATAGGTTTCACCCTCGTAGATGTTTGATCTTACTATGGGTCCCAGTGTTGTCTTCCATCGTTCATCTGAAGAGTTCGAATATAGGGATTGGCGCTCGCCGTTGGCGTAGGTGACTTCCAATTGCGCAAAAGCGCCAATCTTGTCGCCCCATACATTAGCTTCACCGCCATCGAATCCGACTCTGCCCCTATACCAGCCATCCGCAAGTAGGAGCCCCAGTGCGTTGGCGCCTTCGTGAATCAGATCCAATACATCATAGGTCCAGCACTCCAAGCGATTGTCATAGCTTGTCCACCCTGGGTTCAGTTGATCGACACCCACACGGTGACCGTTGATTCTGGCTGATACCAGTCCCAAGGCGGTCAGGTACAATCTGGCGAGAACAGGCTTCTCCCTGATTGTAAATTCTGTTCGCACCAGTGGCTGCGGGCGATGATCTGTTCCCGCTTCGGGCCAGGAAGGTCCAACGAAATCAGCTACGCGCTGATGTGGCATTAAGAGGCCGACGTCGAAGAATAAGGGACGCGACCATTCGCTGGTCTCTTTGTCGGTCTTCACACGGACAAAGACATTGACCAGTTCTCGTGAATCCAAAGGCTCGAACTGCCAGGGCAGGAGAATGTTCTGGGAAGAATCCACGCTTATTGTGCTTTCGTTGGCGCCGTGACGCGGTTTGCGGCGTTCGACGCGAATTTCGGCTTTTGCGTTTTCCGGAACAGGACAGTTATATTCCCAGGATAAGCGGGGTGTTGGCGTACCAATTCCCAATACATCACCAGAGAACTGCTCAACACGCACGCGTACAGGTGCCTGAATCATATCGATGCCTTTCTTACGTAAATATGTCAATGACGTTGATGGTCAAGCTTCCACTAAGAGTTGTCTTGGTTTAGAACCGGATCCGGTATTCGATAGGCCTGAATGAATTTCAATGTGGCCAGGGCCGTAATCAGGCTCAAAACAAGGAACAGCACTAGAAGCCATAGGAGCAGGGTCGGGGAAAAGGCCATGATGGTCGGAGTGACAAAGCCGAACAAGGCTGTGAAAAAGCGGACGATGGCGTAAGTGAAGCCGGTTGCAGTTGCTCGAGCATTCGATGGGAAAAACTGCTGACTCCAAATTTTATAAACTGATTCTCCGTGCAGACAGTTTGTGGCGCTGAACACGAAGTAGCAAATGGTGAATACGAGCCATTGGCCGCCGGCGAATGCCGAAACCACAAAAGCCGCGATCCCGCAGGTGACCCCGAAGAACAGGACAGTATACCGATACTTGGTATCAGCGAGTTTCATGAAAACACAATATGTGGCTATCAGCGTGAGTATATTGGCGATCAACCCGCAGGCTGTTGCAAAGGCCTGCGACTTTCCGCCAATTTCGACCATATAGTATGTCTGGAATGATCCCCAGGTGTTCGCTGGCAGGTTCCACATGAGGTAATAGAACGTGAGCAGAAGCATGGGAATCAAGTACCTTGATTTATGCACTAACTCCGAAAGCGGGTAGGCGTCCGAAGCTGATTGGTCAGGTTGCTTGGCTTGAATCGCAGAGTTTTCATGATAGAGATCGTTCTCAACGCGTTTGAACGATTTGCTGGCCACTCTGACAAGCCAGGTAACAAGGGCAACTAGAGCGATGAAGCCAAAAAGGACAATGATACCGCCCGACCCCATGCCTGAAACACCTAGCCCTATGGCTTGCGAAACTATGATGCCACCTATCCAGAATAATTCCGTACTGGAAACAATCCTTCCTTGCACGTCCTTTGGAACACGCTCAGAAATGACAGCAAGGGATGTTGGCAGATCGGCGCCTGAAGCCAGCCCGCATATGATCAGTGCGCAAATGAGGACTGTTTGATTGGGGGCAAAAGCTGCCATCAGGGCACCGACAACCACAAAGAGGATATCCAGGTTGAACACCGAAACCCTGCCGAATATGTCAGACAGGCGTCCGCCGAAGAACGAGCCAACAGCCACGGCGAGTGTCAGCATTGTACTTACTGCACCGGTCCACCAGGTCGACAGGCCTATACTGTGCGTCCACAATGGCAAGGCGATGCCGGTGCTGACCAGGATTGCTGCATCAAGGTAGGAGGCCATTCCCGCATTGGCGCTCAATAGCCAATAACGGCGGTCGAGTCGAGAAGAGTTCTTCGCCATGTTCAGGCCTCGCCATGCTCATGGGTGGCGGCCATGTATTCCTCATCGGTGCCATATCGATGCTGGAAGGAAATCATGAGGCAGCCAGCTATGAATTCAATAACGATTACCAGAAGGAAGCACCACATGGTAGTGCGGATCGTGCCGGGAAGCACCAGCAGCGGAGTGACGAAGGCAAAAAGGGCACAGACCAGTCTGGAAGTTCCATTGATAAAGCCTTGGATGCTGGACCGGATTTCGATCGGGAAGGACTCCTGCGTCCAAACCTTGTACAAGGCTTCACCAGCAAGAGGTGTACCGATGTTCTGGATTGCGGTTGCTCCGACTATGACCCATAGGTTGGTGCCGCCCAAGGCCATGCAGAGCATGGCGATGAATGAAAAGATCATACCGATGACAAAGGCTTTGTTCCGGTATTTACCTCCTGCAATAGAAGCAAAAATCATGCTGACAATCACGGTCATCACATTGAGGGCTACGCCCAGGCCTGTGGCAAGCGACTGAGAGGCGTTTGCCTTTACAAACATGAAGGTTTGAAACTGACCCCAGGTATTGGCTAGCAGGTTCCATCCCAAATAAAACACCATTATGGCGGCCAGATATCGCAGAAGGACCTGTCGGCGTGGACCGAAGAGCACCTTGATAACCGAGACCTTCTGGGCGGCTGCAGATTCTGTGCCAGCCTGCTCGACATCGCGCTTTTCGGCGGCTTCGTGGAAGCTGCGGAAAGAGGGGGACAGAAGTCTCCAGAGCCAGGCGACCAAGGCTAAGACGGCCAATACGGCAAAGACCACTCGACCGCCCATGTCTCCTTGCATGCGGGAGAGGCCAAAGGCGAAAAGGGAAGCGATAAGAATGCCCAGCTGCCAGAATATCTGTGTGGTGGAAACGAGCCGGGCCGCTATGGAATCGGTAGGGGCATCATGCGAAACCACTGTCATGGAAACTGGCAGATCGGCGCCTGAAGCCACTCCCACAACGGCAACGCCGAGCGTTAGAGCGACGAAATTCGGAGCTAGGGCACATGCGACTGCGCCGATGGCATAGACAAGATTAATCCAGTTGAAAACCCTTACGCGGCCAATCGTGTCGGCTAATCGTCCTCCAAAGAAAGAACCGAAGGCGATGGCAAAGGTTAGAATGCCCGACACTATGCCAACCTGTCCATTGTTCAGTCCCATTCCTGTCTGCCAAACAGTAATAGTCGACGAAAGCCCTACTATGACGCCGGAACCCAAGAGGGAGCCTATGCCTGCCGCCATGGCAAGTGGCATATAGACGCCCAATCCTTTTGTGGGCTCATTGCTTGAAGCACACATCGTTGTTCCTTTCAGTCCATCTCTCGACAGCGAGGATGCTGCTACTGCTGCATACCCTCGTCAACGGCCGATCTGCAGCCGTTGACGGTTCCATGGAGTGAACCTCCATACGGAGGAAGCTTACTGCTTTTGATTTTGAATTTCAAATTAGAAAACTGTATATTCTGAAATTCAATTTGCAGTTTATGATGTACGTGGTATGGCAGGGCCTGTAGTTCTGACAGCGAGATATGTGCCACATTCTCGTCGGCCTTCTAGGTCAGTTGCCAGTAGTATTCGTTGCAATATCGCCGCTCAGTGTCCGAACGGTTTAATAGAGTGACGATAATGAGCGATAACAACCACGACGAAAACAGGCCAGTTGCTCGAAAGGCCAAAGGCGACGCAGGGGAGAAGCACCGCATCGGCATAAGCGATGTTGCCAAGCTGTCGGGGGTGTCTATCGGTACGGTCTCCAATTATTTGAATTATCCTGATAGGGTATCGGATAAATTGAAATTCAAAATTCAAGAGGCTATTGAGTCCCTTGGATATATCCGCATGCCCAGACAGCACTCCAACTTTGGCACTGTGCCCTACCCCATCATCGGTTTTGTGATTACTGATGTGGAGAATTCCGTCTTTATCTCTGCTCTCGAGGGGGTACAAGAGGTATGCGATGAAGAAGACATGCAGGTCATAGCTGTAAATGCCATGTCTGACAAGGAACGGCAAACGAGCTTGGTCAGGATGCTCTGTCAGATGAGGCTTCAGGGGATATTGCTCAGTTCAGTATTCGATTCACAGGATGACATAGCGTTCGCTAGAGCTGCGGGCATTCCCGTTGTCATGATCGATCATCTCAACCCTGCGATTGCCGATAACAGTTGCTCCATACTCAAGAACGATGAAGCAGCTTGCCAGCTGGCGGTCCATGAACTCATCGGCACAGGATGCAAAAGACTGGTTTTCGCCTACCATGCGGCTGATGTCTTCCAACCTATTCATAACCGGCTGCTCGGTTTCGAAGACATTGCTTCCAAAGATGGAGAGATCAGCTTTCAAAGCGTAGATTCTGCAGGGAATTCCTTTGAGGATGGCCTCGAATTGGGCAACTCGATTGCTGCGATGCCGCCGGAACAGCGTCCTGACGGTATGATCGCCGCCACAGACACGCTTGCTGCCGGCTTGCTCAGTGCTCTTCAGCATAATGATCTGCGAATCCCCCAGGATGTCTCCGTCATCGGTCTCGAAGGAGACACGATGGACAGCATTTCACCTATGCCGATGACCGTCGTTGAATCTCCTGGAGTTGAAATGGGGAGGCAGGCCATGCAACAGTTGGTGGACGAGATCACGAATCCAAAGGGCCATATCCACACAACCCAGTTGCTTATGCCTAGGCTGGTCCGTCGTTCTTCCACACGTAAACCTGCCATATAAGATTCGTATCCGGCAATGATCACCGTATTTTCAGCGGCATCGGCACATGAGGTCATGTCGTTTGTTTTCAGGCCGCTTTGTAGGAAGCATGACTATCTTCAACTTGGCAGTGTATGAAACCTGAGGCGTGAAGCACCCTCAGCCATTCGATAAGCACGGCTTTGGTCTTACGCCATCTTGATGGTGAGACCCGAGGTTATGGATAACTCTATATGGCCAGTGTGTGCATGGTTCAAGCTGTGGCATGGCATTGTAATGGCGAGCTGGGTGTTCTGCGCATGCGGCCTATTCGCCTGGTATCACAGCTTGGCAAACATAATGGCAAGCGTGCTGATGCCTGCCCGGACGATATGGATAGTCGAATGGATATCAGATAATGCGGAACCCCACAAGACTCGGTTCCGTCCTTGGCCTATCCCTCAATTCCCGCCCTCGGTCCCATCGCTGTGTATAATGTATTTTTGGCGTGTTTCGCCCGCGGATCGAGAGCGCTTCAGCATAGGGCTGGTGCACCGCGTAACGGAAGAATGCAAGAGGAGGAGCCGTGGCTCTTACGAGTGAGCAGAAGCAGGCAATCGTCAAGGAATACGCGACCCACGAGGGCGACACCGGTTCCCCCGAGGTCCAGGTGGCTCTTCTGAGCAAGCGAATCTCCGACCTGACAGAGCACCTCAAGCAGCATCAGCACGACCATCATTCACGTCGCGGTCTGCTGCTCATGGTCGGTCATCGTCGCCGGTTGCTGGATTACCTCAAGAAGGTGGATATCAACCGCTACCGTTCCCTGGTGGAGCGTCTTGGACTGCGCCACTGATTATGCATGCTTTCGCCCGGGCCTAGCGCTCGGGCGCTTTTGCATGACTGAACCAGGTACCGTCGATCCCGGGATGGGGTTGCAGAAGATGGTGCCGAATTGAAATGCAAGGCTGGTCCGCAAGGAATGAAAATCGCCGGACATGGGGTTCGGCAGGACCAGACCGAAGTACAAGGATCTCCGGCGGTTAAGTGACGCCGAGCATCCTGACATCAGGTAGTAAACAAGCAGTAAATAAAAGGAGGAACCCTATGGAGGGTCCCGAAATCACGGCTGTAGAAGCCACGATCGATAACGGATCATATGGCAAGCGCACGTTGCGCTTCGAGACGGGTCGTCTCGCCCAGCAGGCGGATGGGGCAGTAGCCGCCTATCTTGATGACGATTCCATGGTGCTGTCCACCACCACCGCCGGGTCCAGCCCCAAGGAGAACTACGACTTCTTCCCGCTGACCGTCGATGTGGAAGAGAAGATGTATGCCGCGGGCAAGATTCCCGGCTCCTTCTTCCGTCGCGAGGGTCGGCCCTCAAACGAGGCCATCCTGGCCTGCCGGCTGATTGATCGCCCCCTGCGCCCTCTCTTCCCGCACACCCTGCGCAACGAGGTCCAGGTCGTGGAGACCATCCTGGCCGTCAACCCCGAGGATGCCTACGATGTGCTGGCCCTGAACGCGGCCTCCGCATCCACCTTGATCTCCGGTCTGCCCTTCGAGGGTCCGGTCTCGGGTCTGCGCCTGGCCCTGATCGATGGCCAGTGGGTGGCATTCCCGCGCTGGAGCGAGCGCGAGCGCGCCGTTTTCGAGCTGGTCGTGGCCGGTCGTGTGGTCGAGGGCGGGGACGTCGCCATCGCCATGATCGAGGCCGGTGCCGGCAAGAACGCCTGGAGCCTGATTTATGACGAGGGCCAGATCAAGCCCGACGAAGAGGTTGTCGCCCAGGGTCTTGAGGCTGCCAAGCCCTTCATCAAGGTTCTGTGCGAGGCCCAGAGCGAGCTCAAGGCCAAGGCCGCCAAGCCCACCAAGGACTTCCAGCTCTTCCCCGAGTACACTGACGAGCTTTATGCTCGCATCGACCAGGTGGCTCATGCTGATCTGGACCAGGCTCTGTCCATCGCGGAGAAGCTGCCCCGCCAGGATCGAATCCACGAGATCAAGGAGAAGGTCCGCGAGGCTCTGGCCGACGAGTTCACCGACATGGACGAGGCCGAAAAGGACAAGGAGCTGGGCAATGCCTTCAAGGAGCTTCAGCGCCAGATTGTCCGCCGCCGCATCCTGACCCAGGACTACCGCATTGATGGCCGTGGCCTGCGCGACATCCGCACCCTGTCTGCTGAGGTGGACGTGGTGCCCCGTGTGCACGGTTCCGCCCTCTTCCAGCGCGGCGAGACCCAGGTGCTGGGCATCACCACCCTGAACATGCTGAAGATGGAGCAGACCATCGATGCCCTGTCCGGCCCCACCACCAAGCGCTACATGCACAACTACGAGATGCCGCCCTATTCGACCGGCGAGACCGGCCGCGTGGGTTCGCCCAAGCGCCGCGAAGTGGGCCATGGCAACCTGGCCGAGCGCGCTCTGATTCCGGTTCTGCCCAGCCGCGAGGAGTTCCCCTACGCCATCCGTCAGGTCTCCGAGGCCATTGGCTCCAACGGGTCCACCTCCATGGGCTCCGTCTGCGCCTCCACCCTGTCCTTGCTGGCTGCCGGCGTGCCCCTGAAGGCCCCTGTAGCGGGCATCGCCATGGGCTTGGTCACGGGCGAGGTCGACGGTCGGCCCACCTACAAGACCCTGACTGACATTCTGGGTGCCGAGGATGCCTTCGGCGATATGGACTTCAAGGTGGCCGGCACCTCCGAGTTCATCACCTCCCTGCAGCTGGACACCAAGCTGGACGGCATTCCCGCCGACATCCTGGCCGCCGCCCTGCAGCAGGCCAAGGAAGCCCGGGCCACCATCCTGGATGTCATCAACGAGTGCATCGACGGACCCGCCGAGATGAGCCCCTATGCGCCGCGCATCATCACCACTCAGGTTCCGGTCGACAAGATCGGCGAGGTCATCGGCCCCAAGGGCAAGATGATCAACCAGATCCAGGAGGACACCGGCGCCGATGTCTCTATCGAGGACGACGGCACGGTCTACATCGCCTCCGAGGGCGGCGAGGCTGCAGCCAAGGCTAAGGAGGTCATCGACCAGATCGCCAACCCGCACGTGCCCGAGGCGGGCGAGACCTTCAACGGCAAGGTGGTCAAGATCACCAGCTTCGGCGCTTTCGTCAACCTGACACCGGGCACCGACGGACTTCTGCACATCTCGCAGATTCGCAACCTGGCCAACGGCGAACGCATCGACTCCGTGGAGGACGTCCTCAAGGAAGGTGACACCGTCGAGGTCATCGTCCAGGGTGTGGACGACCGAGGCAAGATCTCCCTGGCCATCCCCGGCTTCGAGGACCAGGAGTCCGCAGGAGGTCGCGATCGCGGAGGCCGTGGTGACCGTCGGGACCGTGGCGGTGATCGTCGTGAGCGCAGCGGTCGTGGTGACCGTGATCGCCGCGATCGCCGCAGCCGTTCCTCCGAACGCGAGGATCGGTATGAGGCCCCGCGTCGCTCCCGTTCCGAGCGTGATGACCGCTACTACGACGACGAGGACCAGGAGGACCGTCCCCGGCACCGTCGCCAGAGCCGCGACCGCGACTTTGAGGATGGCGGTGACTGGTTCGAGGACGAGGACCGTGGCTCCCGTCGTGATCGGCGTCGGGTCTCCCGTGACGATGACGAGGATCGTGGCGGCCGTGGTCGTGGCGAGCGTCGCGGCCGTAGCAGCCGTGCCGAGCGTGATGACCGCAGTGATCGTGGCGGCCGTCATGAGCGTCGCTCTTCCGGACGTGGCGGCTATCGTGGCCGCAGGGAGAATCCGCGCTATGCGGCCGACGAGCACTACGACGAGTACCGGGCCGACCGGGAGGAGCGTTCCGAGCGTCCCCGTCGCCGGGTGCGCAGGGACTTCGACCCCTTCGACAGTGAAGACTGATTCCCGCTGATGCCGGATGTTGATTGATTCGGTGTCTTCCGATAGGACCCCGTTCTAATGGGCGGGGTCCTGTTTTGTCTGCAGACCCTTCCGTGAGAGAATTGGAACATGTCCGTATCACTGATCGTGCTTATCGTCATTGTCCTGCTGGTCGTGTTGCTGGTCATCTGGGGCATCGGGGCTTACAACGGTTTGGTCAATCTGCGCAACCGGGTGGCCAATGGCTGGGCCCAGATTGACGTCCAGCTCAAGCAGCGTGCCGACCTGGTGCCCAATCTGGTCCAGACGGTCAAGGGCTACGCCTCACACGAGTCCTCCGTCCTGGAGGAGGTGACCAAGGCCCGCGCCGACGTGGCTCAGGCCCAGACAGCTGGCGGAGACCAGATGCAGGCCCGTGCCGATGCCGAGCAGAGACTGGGTCAATCCCTGGTCACTCTGATGGCTCGGGCGGAGGCCTACCCTGAGCTCAAGGCCAACCAGAACTTCCTGGACTTGCAGCGTCAGCTCAAGGACCTGGAGGACAAAATCGCCTACGCCAGGCAGTTCTACAATGATGTGGTCCAGAAGTTCAACACCCGCATCGAGACGGTCCCCTCAAACATCATCGCATCCCTCTTCCACTTCCGTCAGGCCCAGTACTTCCAGGCCGACGAGGGCAGCCGCCAGGCGCCCGTTGTGGACTTCGGACAGTGAACGCCCCAGCAGCCTCCTCTGGGAAACCGGTCTCAGGCCATCCCTCCTGGAGCACTTCCCGCTTTTTCCGAGCCTTGGCACTGGCTTTGGTGGCAGCCTTGGTGACGTGCATAGTCGCTGCTCTGCTTATCTTCAACAAGAATTGGCCGGACCTGGTATACGATTCAGTGGACTATGATGTCCAGGTCCTGGATAACGGCGATTTGCGCATCAGTCAGGACCTGACCGTAACCATGAACTCCCGTGAGGACGACAACGGTGACAAACGTCCCTGGAGGGAGCTCTACCAGCGTTATCAGATCAAGCCTGACCGGCTGACTGGCATCAGTGACATAAGCGTGCGCGACCTGACCAATGGCTCTACATATAGGCAAGCCGATCCGCCGACGGATCCTGATAACCTCGATCAGGTTCCCGACTGGGATAAGACCATGGCTGGCACCTGGTATATGGGCACAGTCTCGGACTCAGGATTGGAATCCTACAAGCCGGGCGACTCGGACCAAGGATCCGCCTGCGGCGCCCAGGGGGACCGGTGTCAGGTGGAGCTGGGTTGGAACATTCCGCAGATTGCCGAGGATTCAGGTCGGCGCTTCCGCATCGACATGACCTTCCACGGGGTAACTACTGCCCATCCCGATGTGGCCGAATTCCAATGGGAGCCCGTGGGCGACACCAACCAGATTTCTGTCGAGCATATGAGCGCTGATGTCAGGCTTCCCAAGCTTATAGGAACAGAGAAGGACAAGGATGCCAAGGCCTGGCTCCATTTCGCTGGCAAGGGTTCCTACCAGGTGGGCGATGACAGTCGTATCCACTTTTCAGCTGACCGGATCGGGCCAGGTCAGCATCTGGATTTGGTGGCTCTCTTCGATGCGAAGAGGGTTTCCTCGGTGGTCAGGACCGACTCTCAACCGGCGCGTGATCGCATCATCAAGCAGGAGCGCCAGCAGTATGAGCACTGGCACGCCGAGCAGACCAGACGGGCGCGGATCGGACTTTTGGCTGGTGTACTGACTGTCTTGGCTGCTATCGCGCTGATTGTAGTGATGCTCTGGCAGGCCTTCCGCACCTATGGAGACTCCCAGTACCGAGGCGATATTATCTACTACCGTCAGCCTCCTGATCTGTCACCGGCCGTGGCCGCCGTTATCAACGATTTGATGCTGACCCGAGAATCTCCTATTGGCAGGCAATTGTCAGCCACCATTCTCTCCCTGGCCTCCAAGCGGGCCATCGCTCTGATTCCGGTCAAGTATGAGGACCGGGCGAATTCCGGCGGAGGTTCCCTGACTAAGGTGATGCGCTCGCTGCTCCACAAGGGCAAACGGCAGTCCATGGAGGTGGTCATTAATCCGGTCTGTAGTCAGGATCGAGCCTCCCTGGCCCTGTCCTTAAGCGAGGAAGCCTGCCTGACCATGCTGGAAGGTGCTTCCGCTCTGATGGGCTCCAAGGATGAACGTTTCGACCTGTACGAGATGATTGCTCTCTTCTCCAGCACCGAAGCTAATCATGGCAAGGGCTATCTGGAGGCTTTCGACAAGGCCGTCAAGTTTGAGACCAACAATGCTGACTTGCGTGCCTATCGTCATGGCATAGAGGTCTTGCCCTTCCTGGCCGTGCTCTTGGCCGCTTTCATCCTGCTGGCTGGATTCCTGCCGGGCACCGTGCTGGTACGTGCGCCCTTGGCCGTGCTTCTGGTGGCTGTTGCAGCATTCTCCATTCGTTATGGTAGTTCGCAAGTGCTCAGCCGGAATGGACAACTCATGGCTGGTCAGGTGTCAGGGCTTCGGCGCTATCTGCTGGACTTCAGCGATTTTAGCCACCGGGGCGTGGAGGATCTGGTGCTCTGGGACCGCTACCTGGTTTACGCTGCGGCCTTCGGTATAAGTGACCGGGTTGTCGCTCAGCTGGCACAGGCCAGCCCTGAACTGACCGACTTCGACTGGCTGAATAATAATGCGCGCGGGAGCCTGCTCTACTGTACCTTCCTGCCTTACAGCCAGAATGTTTCGGTGGCTTCCTCCGTGAGTGGCCCTGAAGCATTGGCTGCAAATTCAATGCTTGGCCAAGGCGGGGTGGTTGATCTGGGTACTCAGTTGACCCAGGGACTCGAACAGATCGGCGGCCTGATCGGCCAGGCCAGCGGCAACAGTTCCGGCAGTGGTATTGGTGGGTTTGGCTCCGGTGGTGGTTCCTTCGGTGGCTCCGGTGGTGGCTCCGGTGGTGGTTCCTTCGGCGGTCGTTGATACTGGGCCACAAGCTAAGCTCGATAGGAAGCCGGCGGCATTGAAGCTGGCGTCAATCTACAAGACGGGAGTACGTGTATGACATCGTCGATGCGGGCCTTGGGGCCCTTTACTACGACAGCGGTCGGACTGGGTTGCATGGGATTGTCCATCGAGGGCAAGCCGGACCAGGCAACGGCCATCGACGTCATCCATCAGGCTTTGGATGCCGGTTGCCGACATCTGGATACTGCCTGGTCCTACTACGAGTCAGGTGGTCCTGAGCAGACCAATGAACGACTGGTTCGCCAGGCTTTGGACTCCTGGAAGGGACCCCGTCAGGATGTGCTGGTGGCCACCAAGGTTGGGCACTACCGCAACTTCACCGATGGTCGGCCAACCTGGGCGGTGGACGGTCGACCGGAGAGCCTGATCCGGCATGCCAAGGAGTCCGCTCAGGCCCTGGGCGTGGACACCATCGATCTGCTCTACATGCACCGGCCTGATCCGCAGGTGCCCTACCAGGAGTCCTTGGAGGCCATGGCCGAGTTGGTCAAACAGGGCGTGGCCCGGACCCTAGGCGTCTCCAACGTAGACATTGAGCGGATGGACCTGGCTCGTCAGATTCTGGGCGATGACCTCGTGGCCGTGCAGAACCAGTTCTCGCCCACCTTTACCAGCTCCCGCCAGGAGTTGGACCATGCGGCCGAACTGGGTCTGGCCTTTGTCTGCTGGAGCCCCTTGGGAGGTTTCCGAGCGCCCAAGGACGAAACCCGTTATGACACCTTCCGTCAGGTGGCCCAGGAGCGCGGCGTTTCCCACCAGCGTGTGGTCCTGGCCTGGGAGCTGTCCCAGAACCGCAACGTCTTTGTGGTTCCCGGGGCCCACAGGGCGGCCACCATTCTGGATTCCCTGCAGGCGGCCGACATGGAGCTGAGCGAAGAGGAGATGGACCGCCTGAACCGGGTGGCGACTGCATGAGTCTCGAGCCTCAACCAAACGAGCAGGATGGTCAGAGTGCTCAGGGAGAAGCCTGGGATCGGGAACAGACCCTGCTAGACAGCAGTCCCCTGTCGTCGCTGGACGATCAGGGTCGGCCAATCCCGGTCACCATTCCCATAGCCCTGGCGCCAGGGATCAAGGTGGTCTACACCACCAGGCTGGGCGGGGTTTCCTCAGACGATTATGCCCAGCTGAATCTAGGCGGCAAGGGAGACGATGACCCGCAGGCAGTTGCTGCTAATCGTCAGGCTCTGGGTCGCCAGCTGAACCGTCCCGTGGTCCTAGTGAACCAGGTTCACTCAGCCCGGGTTTGGGATGCCGACCAGGGTCAGCCCCAGGGGCGTTGCGAGGCTGATGCTCAGGTGACCACCCGTCGCGACTTGGCCCTGGGTATTTTTGCCGCTGATTGCCTTCCCATGCTTCTGGCCGACCCTCAGGCTGGCGTGATGGGGGCGGCCCACTGCGGCCGTCGGGGTCTGGTGGCTGGAGTCATTCCGTCAACAGTCCAGGCCATGGCCGACAAGGGTGCTGACCCGTCCAGGATCGTGGCAACCCTGGGACCTAGCATCTGCGCGGACTGCTATCAGGTGGGTTCGGACCTGGCCGATGACTTCGAGAAGCGTTTCCCCGGCGCATCCGGACCATGCAGATTCGGCGGAATCGCCATCGACATCGCCACTGCTGCCAGGATGGAACTGAAGACGGCAGGAGTGACCAATATCGTAGACTCCGCCCCCCGGGTTGGCGCTGCGACCAGCTATCTGCGTCAGGACCCGGACCTGGAAGAGCTGTGCAGCCAGGACGGCGAGGGTCCCTCCCTATCGAAGCGTCTTGAGGATCTGCACCGACCGCTGTGCACAATGGAGAACCCACTCTGGTATTCCCACCGTCGGGCCTCGCTGGCCAACAAGGCTGGGGAGGGGCGCATGCTGGCCCTTATTCTGGCCGATGACTGAAGCCGTGAGATTGATTGATCCTGTTTCTGGCAGCCGGAGCAGACCTCGGGTGCAGATGTTCGGTGCAGATAGCGCCGGGTCTGCACCCTTCAGCGTCCTCTCGTGAGTACCGTTGAGTCTATGAGTGAGCGCAGAGCATCAGCAGCCCCGTCCGAGGCCAGTCAGGATAGTGCAGAGCCGGAGGAGCAGATTCAGCCAGTTGTAGCGGTGATTCTGGCGGCCGGGCTGGGCGTTCGTTTTGACGAGAGCAATCCCAAGCAGCTGGTGCAGGTGGGCGGCAAACCCATCATCACCTGGTCAATTGACGCCTTCCAGTCCAATGCCCGGGTCACGGACATCTTGGTCGTGGTCAATGATCGGGTGCGGGAGGCTGTCGAGGCCATCGTGGGCGCTGACACCTACGACAAGGTCCGCACGGTTATCCAGGGCGGCATCGAGCGCATGGACAGTACCGAGGCAGCCCTGCAGACCCTGGCTGATGCGGAGATTCCCCAGGATGCCAAGTTGCTCATCCACGATGCGGTTCGCCCCTTCGTCAGCCAGGAGTCCATCGATGGCTGCATCGATGCCTTGGATACATTCAACGCCGCAACCGTGGCCGTGGCCTCAAGTGACACCATGCTGATGACCGGCGACCTGGGCGATCGCAAGGTGGTGCGTCAGGTGCCAGACCGTGACAACATGTTCCGGGCTCAGACCCCGCAGGCCTTCCGTTTCGGCACCCTCCGCAAGGCTTACGACCTGGCCGCTGCGGACCCCGACTTCCATCCCACTGATGACACCAGGGTAGTGGTGGACCGCCTGCCTGAGGAGTCGGTGGCCATTGTGGCCGGCAGCGTGACCAACATGAAGATCACCCTGCCATCGGACGTGCCCATGGCTGAATGGATAGCGCGTTCCCTGGCCGGGTGAAGTCCTGTGTACCATGGTGCACATGGAGCAGATCAGGGTCATCGTCGCCGGATACGATCATTACAAGGGTGTTGACGTAAACCCCTCCTACCAGGTCTCACAGGCCCTGGCCAAGCATGGCATGGAGGGCATGCGCCCTGTTGGCCCCACTGAGGAGGATCCTTTGGAGGGCGTGGATCTGACTATTTCCTCGGTCACCATGCCTGTCAGCTTCGCCAAGGCCTGGCCCATACTGCATGAGGCCATAGAGCGGGTGCACCCCGATATCATCATCGCCACAGGGCTCAAGCGTCGGGCTCGTGGCATCGCCATGGAGCGTTGCGCCGTCAACCTCAAGGAGGACGATGCTGACGACCATGACAACTTAGGGGAGCGGGAGTCCCGGGATACCGTCCGCCAGACCAGTCGCCAGCCCATTGACCCCCAGGGTCCGGCCGCCTACTGGACCCGACTGCCACTGCGGGCCATCCTGCACGACTTTGGCACCTGCAGTATTCCGGCCACACTCAGCTCGGACGCGGGTACCTATGTCTGCAACGCGCTTTTCTACAACCTGCTGGCATGGGCTGCAGGACACAAGGATGTCCTGGCCGGGTTCGTCAGTCTTCCCTTGGTCAACGAAAGCGACGGACAGGAGTGCGGTCTGCCTCTGGATCAGCAGATACAGGCTGTGCGCGAGGTGGTAAATGAGACCATTCGCTACTATCGGAGACCCTCCTCCAGCCCTATTCTTATTGCCTGAGCCCCGTATGTAAGGTCAATGTGTCGGCAGCTTGTCAGACGGCAAATTTCGGCCTGTCATGGGGTAGAGTCGAGGTAAATCCACCGGACCGAAGACATCTTTGTCACGGGCCGGCATGTCTTGGTGGCGAAGAGGAGTGTTTCCATGGCCGAAGATCAGTTTCCCGTTGTCCTTCGAGGCTATGACAAGGAGCGGGTCGACCAAGCCCTAGCGGCCTCGCGGAGCAATCTGGCCCGGTTGCGTCAGCAGATCAAGGCCGATGACGATCGCATTCTGAAACTGGAGGCGGAACTCCAGGAGGCCAAGTCACGCAAGGTCGAACAGCCGCGCAACTCCTTCGCCTCCCTCGGAGCAAATGCCCAGCAGCTGCTGGCTTCGGCCGAGCAGACCAGCACCGAGCTGCTCAACCGCGCCAAGCAGGATGCGGCATCCACTAAGACCTCCGCCCAGGAGAAGGCGACGACCCTGGTCAACGAGGCCCAGCTTGAAGCCAAGCACATCGTGGACGAGGCCAACGCCAAGGCCAAGTCCATCGTTGAGGCCGCCAACGACGAAGCCAGGACCGTCACCACCACCGCCAAGCAGCAGAGCGAACAGAGCAAGTCCGCGGCCGACAAAGTGGTGGCCGAACGTCGCCAGGCCCTGGATCTGGAGCTGCAGAACTCCCGCGAAGAGCATGAGAAGCGGCTGGCCACCAACAAGGCCACCCAGGACAAGGAGCTGTCCGAGCAGAAGGCCAAGGCCGCCAAGGAGATCGCCGACAAGCGACGCAAGAGCGACGAGGAGATCGCCAAGCTCAAGAAGGATGCCAACGATCAGATTCAGAAGGCCCTGGCCGAGGCCAACAAGAAGCTTGCCGATGTGCGCGAGCAGGTCTCCAAGAGCCTGAATGACGCTCGCAGGCAGGCTTCGGAGATCACTGACAAGGCCAAGTCGGAAGCCCAGCAGATCGTGGACGATTCCAAGGTCACCAGCGCCGAGACCATGGCCAAGGTCAATGCCGAGGCCGAGCAGGTGCGCTCCGACATCGCCGCCCAGCAGGAGGAGGCCACCAAGAAGGTGGGCGAGCTGCTCAAGAGCCTGGAGGAGCGCCGGGTCAAGACTGAGAAGGAAACCCAGGAGCTGATTGAACAGGCCAAGGCCACCCGCAAGGATGCCGATTCGTTCGCATCCTTCAAGCGCGAGGAGTCCGAGCGCAAGGCCAGCCAGTTGCTGGAGGAGGCCAAACAGCGCGCCCAGGCCGAGGTCGAGGCTCAGCGCAAGGCCGCACAGGCTGAGCTGGACGGGCTCAAGGACCACATCACCAAGCTGCAGCACCGGGAAGCCACCATTACCTCTCGGGTCGATGAGTTGCGGAACATCTTCTCCAAGTCCTTCGGCAACTTCGACGGCTTCCATGATGAGACTGTGGTCAATGACCAGGACGAGGGGCAGGCGCCAAGCGTGCCCGTGGTCAACGCGGTGCCTGCCGCTGATCCATTGCCGGCCCCAGCGCCGAAGGCGGAAAGCGAGGATGATGGTGTAGGCCAGCCCCTTGCCGACACCCAGGAAGAAACCCCTCAGGCATCGGACGATCCGGTCGCAGCGAGTCAGCCAGCCGATGACCTGGCAACTGATGACGTGGCAGCTGATTCAGCCGGCAATTCCGAAGATGAGACCAGCGCGGCTGTGACTGTCCGGTCCTCGGCCAATATGCCGACTCAGGTCCTGCCCTCCCCGGCACCGAGCGTCCTGCCCGATGCATCCGACCAGACCGGTGATGCGCCGGCCCAGGCCAAGGGTGTACAGGTGGAGAAGGCGGTCACTGACCAGGAAACCACGGTCATTCCGCCGGTCAATGATGGCGTGACCTCGACCGATCGGGACTGATCAACGAACTTCACTGTTCGTAAGGGCCGGATTGCAGGCATGATTTGCAACCCGGCTTTTTCTTGTCTGGAAGTTGCCCGATCTCATGCCGAAACCGGCATGGGCGTCAATCTCGATCCGAACCCTTGCTCTGGCCTAGAGTCAGTGGTGAAGGGCGCAGGCCATGGGGTCCACAGGGTTGGGAGAGCATCATGCAGCAACCAAATCACTCATTATCAGAGTCACCCGCCACAGATTCGACCGATGCGGATGCGGGCAAACAGGGGGGATCGAGCGCATCTCCAGGGCCCTCACGCTCGTGGAGCGCCCAAGTGCGCCGGGGGGTGGATCTGCAATCTCTCTACGCCTTGGTGTATCTGGTGGTGGCCAACCTATTCGCAGGGGTTCTGAATCTGCCCTCGGTGGCTGCGGCCCTGGGCATTGCCCGTCAGCCGGGACTAGGTGATCTGCTGGGCGATCTGGTCATGCTGATCTTCCTCTTCGGCACCCGTGGCCAGGACCTGCTTGGCCGCGGTTCCACCCCGGTGCGCTACAAGGCTCATACCAATCCCGGTCCGGCCGTGCTTATCGGGGCCATCCTGCTAATTATGCTGGCCAGCAGCATCGAGACGGGCTTCACCTGGGTGGTCAACCAGGGATCCCAGGCCTTGGGGCTGGTCTACCATTCCACCACTTCCCAGATTGCTGCGGGCCAGCACGGGTTCCTGTCGCCCTTGGATACGGCTATCCTGGTCCCTGTTGTCGAGGAGTTTTTGCTGCGCGGCGTGGTCATGGGCAGGCTCAGACCCTACGGGCGAACCTTTGCCATCGTCACCTCCTCCTTTATCTTCGCCTGCCTGCACGGGGACATCACCCAGAGTCTATTCACCTTCTTGCTGGGCCTGGTTCTGGGTTTCATCGCCATGGAATACTCCATCATCTGGTCCATGGCTTTGCATATCTTCAACAACCTGGTCCTGGCCGACGCCATGATGTGGCTGACTCAGACGGTGCCTGCCCGCACCGGCATGATGCTCAACCAGGGTATGACCCTTCTGGGCCTGGTTGGGGGACTAATTGTCCTCTGGTTGATTCGGGGACAGCTGGCAGACTATCTGCGCGCCAATCGCTCACGCCCCGGAACCTATAAGGGCTGGATCTCCCTCGGGTTGGTCGTCCTGGTGGTCCTGGCCTTGGTCAATGCAGCCCAGCGCTTCTCTCTGGCTTGACAGTGCAGTTGTTCACATCCTCCACCAGGCGAACCCTTGATGACTGATTCCCGCTATGCTGGATGCAGGGATGCAGATACATCCGCATGAAAGGAAACAAGGACAGACCGTATGACATCAGCACTGACACCACTGGATCAGACCCGTTTGGAGGGCCTGCGCACCGCCTTCGATGAGCGCGAGGCCAACCACGTCGCCATGAACGCCGTCACTCAGGTAGGCATTGACGAAGTGGCCCACAACTATAATCGCTCCCGCCTGCTCCAACACCGATTTTCGGTCAGCATCGACAATGGTACGGTCACCTCGCAGGCGCATTCCGGCCGTTGCTGGCTCTTCAGCTCGCTAAATGTGGCCCGATTCGTGGCCCGCAAGGCTCTGAACATTGATGGCGAAAGCACCGCCAACCCCATGGGCGACTTCGAGCTGTCCCAGAACTACGCCATGTATTATGACAAGCTTGAGCGCGTCAACTACTTCCTGCGCGACGTAGCGGCTCTGGTGCGTGCCCACGAACCCATCGACTCCCAGCTCATGCGTTTCTTGATGGGCGATGTGATGGGAGATGGCGGTCAGTGGATCATGGCCATGAACATCTATAAGAAGTACGGCGCAGTGCCCAAGCAGTTCTATCCCGAGACTGCCTCCTCCCAGAACACCAGCCAGATGAACGATCAGCTGCGTCGCCTGCTCCACCAGGCCACGGCTCACATGGTGGCCAATCCAGACGGGATTGACGAGATCATCGATAGAACCCTGGAGGCTGGCCACCGTATCCTGACCATTCATTTGGGTACCCCGCCCACCAGCTTCGACTGGGAGTGGACCGACAAGGACGGCGTCTTCCACCGGGATGGCCGGATTACCCCGCAGGAGTTCTGGAAGCGCTACGTGAATGCAGGACTTGAGGACTATGTCTGCCTGGTCGACGATCCGCGCCCAGAGCATCCCAAGGGCCGCAAGATCGGCATCGAGCACCTAGGCAACGTGGCTGGCGGCGATCCCACCGAGTATCTGAACGTTCCTGTGGAGGTCATGAAGGACTGCGCCCGTCGTCTGATGAGCGAGCAGGGCCTGCCAGTCTGGTTCGGTGCCGACTGCCACCCCATGATGGACCGCAAGGCCGGTCAGTGGGCCACAGACCTGTTCGAGTATGGCTGGGTCTACGGTGTGGACTTCGACATGGACAAGGAGCAGCGGGTGCGCTTCGGCGACTCGGCCCAGAACCACGCCATGGCATTCGTGGGCGTGGACGTGGCCGATGACGGCCGGACCACCAACCGCTGGCGGGTGGAGAACTCCTGGGGCGCTGACATTGCCAACAAGGGTTACTTCACCATGAGCGACGACTGGTTCAGCGAGTATGTCTACGAGGTGGCTGTGCCCAAGTCCATGCTATCTGACGAGTATCGTCAGGCTTTTGATCAGGAGGCCATCATGCTGCCCGCCTGGGATCCCATGGGTGCCTTGGCCTGAGCAGCAGCACTAAATTCATCCACTTCTATCCATCAAACTGTTCGTTCCCGTGGTCTATATGCATAGCGGGAACGGACTGTCCACATTGGCCCGGATGCGGGCGGTCATGAGGAATTCGGGCAGGATCGTCGCAGTACGACAGAGAGGAGAGCGACCGTGGCATTCGTCAAGGAACCGGATATCATCCCTGAAGAGGAGCGGCAGTATTTTGCCGATACGGCCGTCTTTCCCGAAACAGTGGATGTCAACATTCGTCAGTTGGATCCAATCCCGGCCCCCAGGGTCTTTCTGCGCTCGCGGCCCCTGGATTCGAAGCGTATGGAGCTGGTCCGGGATTCCCGCCAGGCCATCCGGGACGTTCTGCATGGTCGGGACGACCGGCTGCTGGTCATCACCGGTCCCTGCTCCATCCACGACCCGGAAGCTGCTCTGGAGTACGCCCGTCGTCTGTCGGCAGTCAATGAGCGGTTGAAGGATCGGCTGCTGATTGTCATGCGGGTCTACTTCGAGAAGCCCCGGACTACGGTCGGCTGGAAGGGGCTGATCAACGACCCCGACCTGGATGGAACATTCAACATCCGCAAGGGGATTCGCCTGGCCCGCCAGGTGCTCTGGCAGGTTCTGGGTCAGGGGATTCCGGCGGCCACAGAGTGGCTGGACCCCATCACCCCGCAGTATCTTTCCGACGCGGTCAGCTGGGGGGCCATCGGTGCTCGGAACACGGAGAGCCAGGTTCACAGGGAGCTGGCCAGCGGCATGTCCATGCCCATGGGCTTCAAGAACTCGACCGAGGGCAGTGTAGAGGCTGCGGTCGATTCCTGTCTGGCTGCGGCATCCGAACATCACTTCCTGTCCATCAACCTGGACGGCCATGTCATCGCTGCCGAGACCAGAGGCAACCCCGACTGCCACATAATTCTTCGTGGTTCCAGTCATGGCCCCAATTACGATGCGGAATCCGTCCAGTCCGCCCTGGAGGTCATGCATCAAGCACCGCTGGGCCCTGGTGCCTGCCGCGGTCTGATTGTGGACGCAGCTCATGGCAACTGCGGTAAGGACCCCGTGCGTGAGGCCCTGGTGGTCGAGGAGCTGGCAGACCGTCTCGCCAAGGGTGAGCAGGGCTTGTCGGGCATCATGATGGAGAGTTTTCTTGAGGGCGGTCACCAGAAACCGGCTCCGCTAAATCAGCTGGTCTTCGGCCGGTCCGTCACCGATGCCTGCATTGCCTGGGACAGGACCGAGGAACTGTTGCAGATCCTGGCCGATGCCGTGCAAGCCCGTCGGGAAAGGATGAAGGCATGAGTGGGATGAAGGATGAGCCACAGGAGCCTCTGCCCCGACCCAGCAAGGCCTACGAAGTTGAACTGGTGCACAAGGCGCTGGCGGCCGGCGTCAACCCATTGCAGTCGGGGAACCTACCCAGGTGGGAGGACGAGGTAGGTATAGGTCGGATCGTCAACAGGCGAGTCTTTGAGCTTGACCGCCTGCCTTCGCCCGCGCAGATGCTGACCCGATACCCCTTGGATGGACCGGCCAAGGACCTGGTCATCCGCTCCCGGCAGGAGATTGTGGACTGTCTGCATGGTCGGGACGACCGGTTGCTGGTCATTGTGGGTCCTTGTTCCATCCACGACCCCGATGCCGCGCTGGACTATGCTCGTCGTCTGTCGGCAGTCAATGAGCGGTTGAAGGATCGGCTGCTGATTGTCATGCGGGTCTACTTCGAGAAGCCCCGGACTACGGTCGGCTGGAAGGGGCTGATCAACGACCCCGATCTGGATGGCAGCCACAACATTCAGAAAGGCTTGGTCCTGGCACGGCGTATCCTGCTGGGTGTGCTGGAGACCGGGCTGCCGGCGGCCACGGAATTTCTTGAGCCCACATCGCCCCAGTACATTTCTGACGCGGTCAGCTGGGGGGCCATCGGTGCTCGGAACACGGAGAGCCAGGTTCACAGGGAGCTGGCCAGTGGCATGTCGATGCCCATCGGCTTTAAGAACGCTACGGACGGCAGCGTGGACGTGGCCATCGACTCCTGCTTTGCGGCCTCTCAGCGTCATACCTTCTTCGGGATAGATCACGAGGGTCAGGCCGCAGCCGTCGCGACCATGGGCAACCCCGACTGCCATCTGGTCCTTCGCGGCTCCAAGTCCGGCCCCAACTACGATCAGGACTCGGTGCAGGCGGCCCTTGCCGTGCTGCGCCAGCGCATGCCCAAGGATAGCGCGGCTGCCCACGGGCTGCTCATCGATGCCTCCCATGGCAATTCTGGCAAGGATGAGCGGCGCCAGATCCAGGTTGTCCATGAGTTGGCCCAGCGGATAGGCGACGGCGAGGAGGGCTTTACCGGGCTGATGATGGAGAGTTTCATACGTGGAGGCAATCAGAAGCCGGCCCCGCTGGACCAACTGGTCTACGGGTGCTCGATCACTGACCGCTGCATCTCTTGGCCTGATACTCAAGATCTGCTGGAGGAGTTGGCGGGGGCAGTGGATCGTCGTCGCAGCACGGCTCGTTGACATACAGCCTGCAGTAGGCTGGTCGGGCCGCGGTCGCGGGTGAAATCATGGATAAGGAGTCAGGCATGAGCGAAACGGATGGTTCCCTGGAGGGCGAAGATCGACGGCCGGTTGCCGTCATAGGAGCCATGGATGAGGAGGTGGCCCTGATTGGCCGAGGCCTGGAGCAGGTCGATCAGGATCCCCATGCCGGTGATGCCGGTCTGAAGGTTATATGCGGCACCCTTGATGGGTCGCACGGCCCTGTTCGGTTGGCTGCCACCGTGGGTGGCATGGGCACTGTCAATATTGCCGCCACCACGCAATATCTGATCGATGCCCTCCATCCCAAGGTTGTCATCTTCTCCGGCATTGCCGGCAACCTGAACAAGGACCTGCACATCAATGACGTAGTCCTTGGGGGTACCCTGCGCTATCTGGATACCGACATGCGATTGGTGGCCCAATCGGCCCCCGGCACGGAGGAGTTCCACTCGGACCCTCACCTGTTGGATCTGGCTGATCGGGCCTTGGATGCCATGGGGATCAAGCACATCGTCGGCACCATTGCAACCGGCAACTACTTTGTGGACAGCCCGGAGAAGATCGCACAGGTCAAGGAGCAGACTGGGGCCGATGCGGTCGAGATGGAGGGTGCGGCCGTCTGTCACGTGGCGGCCCGCAACAAGGTTCCGGCTCTGGTCATCCGCGCTCTGAGCGACAACGCCGACACCGACTACGAGGTTTTCCGGGAGTTTGACATATCCAAATATGCCGACACAGCTGCCAAATTGGTGCTGGGCATCGTACGCGAGCTCTGAGTGCAGATCAACAGGAGCGCTTGGCCGAGTGGCATGGTGGTGCCTATAGGCCCGCGTTCTGGTGGGCTGTACCCGTTAAGGTTCGGGTGCCGTGAATCTGCGCCCGTTATGCGGCCCGCAAAAATGGTAGAAGCCGAGCTTGTCGTGTATATGGACTTGACGGCTGCGGCCGACCTGTGTATTATTGCCGTTTGCATACCAAAGACCGTTGGTCGGGACCCTTGGGTCTCCTAAGTTCGGTTGATCGAGCCAGCACAGGTTGAGTTTCAAATTGGTCTTCGTGACCTGTTTTTTGCTCTGCCTGTCGGCAGGGCTTTCTTTTTGCCTGTCATGCTCAGTCGTCCGGCTCCCTCCAGAGGTCTGTCTAGGAAGGAACGCCATGAAAAGGCCCGAAAAGGAAGAGGCTGTCGCCAGGCTGACGGACAAGTTCCGTGACGCCGATGCTATCATCCTCACCGAGTACCGTGGGCTCAGTGTTCCGCAGGTCGCCGATCTGCGAAACAAGCTAGGCCGCGATACTTCCTACAACGTGGCGAAGAACACGCTAGCCCGGATTGCGGCCAAAGAGGCTGGAATCGGGGGTCTCGATGAGATGCTTGCCGGCCCCTGCGCCATCACCTTCGTCAAGGGTGATTACGTCAATGCCGCCAAGACGCTGCGCGATTTCGCCAAGGACAACCCGGCACTGATCGTCAAGGGCGGCTTTATTGATGGAGCTGTTGCTGACGCGGATGCCGTGAAGAAGATCGCGGATCTGGAATCCCGCGATGTTCTGCTCTCCCGGATGGCCGGCGCGCTCAAGGGCACCATGTCCAAGGCCGCCAACCTGTTCGTCGCTGTGCCTACCAAGGCCGTGCGCACGTTCGACGCCCTGCGCGAGAAGCAGGAAAAGGCCGCCTGAGTCCACGCCCATCGGCCCGGATTCATACGGCGAATACAAGAAAAGATGTTCGGTGATCGGCTTACCAGTCAATGCCGGTCGCCACAAATGAAAGGAAGCCATTATGGCCAAGCTCTCTGCTGACGAGCTCATCGACGCGTTCAAGGAAATGACTCTGGTCGAGCTGTCCGACTTCGTCAAGAAGTTCGAGGACGAGTTCGATGTCGAGGCCTCCGCCCCTGTGGCCGTGGCCGCTGCCGCCCCCGGCGCCGCTGCTCCTGCTGAGGAGGAGAAGACCGAGTTTGACGTCGTCCTCTCCGCCATCGGTGACAAGAAGATCCAGGTCATCAAGGCCGTCAAGGCTATCACCAACCTGGGCCTGGCCGATGCCAAGGCTCTGGTTGACGGTGCCCCCAAGGCCGTCCTGGAAGGTGCCAAGAAGGAAGACGCAGACAAGGCCAAGGCCCAGCTGGAAGAAGCTGGCGCCACCGTCGAGCTCAAGTAGTCATTGGCTCTTTCTGAGCTCTTGCATGCTGGAAAGCCCTGTGCTGTCATCGACAGCGCGGGGCTTTCCTCATATCCGGCCTGACCATAGGGGTGAGGTGTGGGGGTGCGCCGCTTTGCTCGGGGACGATCCGCACCGATGTCCATGGGACGGTCCTTCCTGCGGTTGCGGATTTACGTACCCGGGCGCCCAAGTTCAAGGACTGACGGGCGGATAAGGATTCATCTGAAACAATTTGTTCATTGTCGTAATCAAGTTCGGTCAGGTTGCTCTGTCCACACTGACAGAGAGTTGTAGACTGCTGTCGGGTCAGCCTTTATATGTGCACCCGATGTACGAAAAAATCCACTCCGGGCCAAACGATTATGAGATGTTTGCTATCTATACGAAGGCGGCGCAATGTGTCTGAAATGCTTCATGGCCTGCAATGAGCTCCGGGGCGTATTCGCAATCAGGTCTGCAGATGCTCCTGATTCAGTCGGCTCCCAAGCACTGCTCAATGTCTGCGAGCCTTTCATGTGTCCTTTATCAGTTAATTCGGCACGCAATCAATCCTATCTCTGGGTTTCATGACAGAATAGGCGGTAGTACCGAGTGAAGGCGGCTGCAGATTTGGGAGGTCGAAAACGTGAGTGACGATCGGCGACCGGGGCAGGTGTGGATCATTAAGTTCAATGGTGTGGAAGAGACCCGGCTCAAGCCTGGCGAGACCGTCGAGATCGGTCGCAAGCCTCTGCGTCCGCTGGCCGATGACGGTCGGCGTCGTTTGGAGGTGCCCGATCAGACCAAATCCATGTCCAAGCGGCATGCCATTTTCGCCGTCGATCAGGACGGTCTGGCCACCCTGCGCGACATGGGCTCCACCAATGGGTCCTATCTGATTCAGTCCGACGGATCGCTGGTCAGGCTGCCTGTGGATGCCGCTTACCCACTGTCCAGCAGCTCAGCTCGTTTCCAGTTCGGTGATGTTCCTGTCGATTTCGTGCGCATCAGCAATCCCGAAGAAGACCAGACCGATCCTTCGCTCCGGGTACCTGACCTCTTCTCGTACTCCACACAGCCCCGCGGCGCAGTGGAGCCTGATGCAGCTGAGATGTCCGTTGACGACATTCTGGATATGCGCGCCGGCGAGCCCACCGGCATCTTCAAGGCCGACGGGGTCCGTAACCGGGTCACTGCCCTTCATGATATGGCCCTGGGTGCCGCCAAGACAGCCGATTCTTCGCAAGAGACCGCCGGAATTTCACAAGATCGTCCCAAGTCTGCCTCAGTTGACCGCGACTCGGAGGATAGCGCGTCGCCGACTTTCTCCGGAAGATCAGCTTCTGTGAATCCGCGTGACTCGCAAGCGCGGTATTATGACAATCCTGATTCAGCAGAGCATGGACAGACTGACAAGGGATCGGCCGATGCTGGATCGGCAGATGGCCAGGTATCAGACCGTCGCCGGGCCTATGCCGACCAGCCGGATGACAAAGAATTCGAAGACCGCGAGGGTGCCCGGCGTGAAGGGGACTTCCAGGCTCAGGACTCTCGTGGCGAAGGCCGTCGACCCCTGCCATGGCAGGAGAACGAATCCGAGCGGGGTCTGCCGTTGGTCGGCACTCAGGAGGAGGACAGGCAGCCGGTCGACCGCGACCTTTTCGCTGATGCTCGTCGCTCGCGTTCCGCTGACTCCGCTCCCAATCAGGAACGCTATGACCAAGATGCTCGTGATGATCGTGGTCAACACGATGATAGCGCGTCTTTCGGCTACAAAGGCCATGCGGACGATCAGTCCGGACAAGGCCGGGGGGGCGAATCAGGCTCGGCCCAGGGGTTCACCCCGCTGGGAGCTGTAGAGCTGGCTCGCCTGTCCAAGGAGGAACCGGATCAGGCCCGGCGTCCTGAGTCAGCGGATAAGCCGGATGATGACCATCGATACCAGCCGGCCTTTGAGCCAGGATCCGTCTTCGAGCGGGTTTCCAAGGGTGACTATGACCGTGGCCGGGATGCCATCGAGGTGGACGGGATGAGTTCTGAAGATGCCAAGCGAACCGGGGACTTTGCTCTGCAGTTCGCCATGGCCAAGCATCGGCAACTGCTGCCTTTCCTGGCGATGAACCCGGCCCTTTATGATGATCTTTACGCCTGGTTGGAGGCTCAGGGCGACCGGGACATCGATGCGGCCCTGCAAAACAATGACGGGTATCACGAGTATCTGAACGCCGTGCGGAAGTGAGTAGACGGATGAGCGAGACGGTAATGAGCACCGGGGAATCGGAACAGGGCAAACGGGCTGAGGATGCGCAGGCATCAGCGGCCGGATCCTCCTCCGACCCTGCGGCAGAAGAGGTCAAAGCCCCGCTGACTCCTCTGGAGCGAATTCGAGGATGGCGCCAGGACTACCAGAACCAGGTGGGATTGACTCCTCTGGAGAATGTATCGCAGCTGGCCGCGCAGATGGACCTGACACATGCGCATCCTTCAGGCATTGCACAGCTTTTCGCCAGCGGTCAGGTTCATCTGGATGCGCTCTTCCGAGACCGCGGCATGCTGCGCGCGGCCCACCGGCGCATGGAGCGGGTCCTGGACGATCAGGCCGCCAAAGAGCGTGCCAGCGGTTTTGCCCAGCTCTCCATGGTGGTGGGAGTGGCTGCCTGGCAGGGGCGCGACATGCCTGTTCTGCTCTACCCCGTGCGTATTGATGAGGGCACACAGGGAACCTCCAGAGCCTCCATCAGATTCACAGGCAAGGTGGATCTTAATCCTGCCTTGATCTCGGCCATGCGCGAGCGAGGCATCACCCTGGATTCTGACCGCCTGTTTTCCGCCTCCCATTATCAGGGCGGCACACCAGAAACTTCATCGTTGTTCAAGGATATGACGGCCCTGATCACGCCGCATATCAGCGACTTCACCATCGAACGGAAAATTGTCCTAGGGTGTTTCATCGAGCCATCGGCCCAGCTGCTTGGTGAAAGCCTCCGGATTCTGGACCGGATGACCGCCGGGTCCACCGGCAACGATCTGCTCGATGCTTTGGCAGGTGATCAGGAAGCCTCCGAGCGGCTCAAGGGCGGATCTGTGCCTGACTACAGCCCCTTCGATGCGGATCCTCACAGCGAATTCGAGTCCGGAGATGTGGACAACCGGGTCCGTTATGCAGCCCAGCTGGTGGCGACCGGTCATAGCGTGATTGTGGATGAACAGACCGGCCGCCACAGCGCCGACGACGCTTTGGCCATTGCCTCGCGTTGCGTCACCGCAGGCAGAACAGTGCTCTATGTACCTTGTGTGGTGGAGGAGAAGCGGCGCTTTCAACATCGTCTGGATGCTGCCGGGATGGCGGACATGGCTCTTGACCTGACCGACGATCAGCTGGGCCGGGTCCTGGACCAGCGGCTGATTGATGCGGTGGGGTTCAAACCCGGCAAGGCCAGTGAACACTTCGATCAGGTGGCTGACGAGCTTGTGGGTGTCCGTTCCCGGCTGACCCGTTATCTGGGCGATCTGCATGGGGTGGATTCCAGCTGGGGGGTTTCGGCCTACCAGACTATTCAGAATCTGGCCAACATTGCCAACATGCCTACGCATCCTGCCACCCGTGTCCGTTTGGGTGCGGCCACTGCCCACAATCTGCAGCCCGAGTTGAATGCCTGGGCCGATAAGCTGGAGAGGGCTGCCGAGCTGGGCGAATTCGTCATCGGTCCACAAGATACTCCTTGGTTCGGCGCTACCTTGGTCAACGAGAACGAGGCCGTGGACGCTTACTCCCGTGTGGTTCGTCTGCTGCAACGGCTTCTGCCGGACACCCGTGAGCAGGTCAAATCTACTGTAGAGACCTGCGGATTCCCTGTGCCGGCCACCGTCAAGGATTGGGGGCGGCAGGTGGTGGTCCTCAAGAACCTTCGTAGGGTCCTGGATGTCTTCCAGCCCTCCATCTTCGAGCGCGACATTCCTGCCATGATTGAGGCCACCAAGGCCAAGGCTGATCGCAAAGCTAGTGGCACCAATCTGGGATTCTGGGAACGTCGACGCCTGGTCAAGGAAGCAAAGAGCCTGCTCAGGCCCGGTGCCCAGGTCGAGGATCTGCATGAATCACTGGTGGTGGTCTCCAAGCAGGCCGAGCAGTGGCGGACCTTCGTCCCCCACGGCGGCTGGCCGGTCCTGCCACCCAAGCTGGACGTCATCATCGACACTCAGGAATCCCTGATCCGTGACATGACGGCTCTGGACACCGTCTTGGACTCGACTCCGGCTGGTGGCGATCTGGAGACCATGGACTTCAACAAGGTGGAGGAGCGGCTCAAGGCCCTCTTTGACGACCATACAGCCCTGGATACCTTGCCTGAACGCTGTGCTTTGGAGGGTGAATTTAACAAGGCGGGTCTGGAGGGCCTGGTCCAGGACCTGCGCAACCGCCAGGTTGAAGGTAAGGCGGTACGGGCCGAGTTGCAGTTGGCGTGGTGGACCACAGTCTTCGACGACATCATGCGTTCCTCGCAGATCATCTCCAACCAGGACGGTTCCGCCCTATCCAACGCAGCCGACCGCTTCAGCCAGGTAGATGCCGAGCATGTGGCCAGCGTAGGACCCATGGTTGCCCAGGAGAGTGAAAAGCGCCTATCCGAGCTGCTTTTCTCGCGCACACAGGAGGCCAATCAGCTGCACACCATGCTGGCCGGCAACCCCGGTGCCTCTCTTGCCGTCTTTCAACAGGCCCACCCCAGCATACTGTCGGCGGCCAAGCCCATCATCATCGCGACTCCGGCCACGCTGGCGACCAGGACCAATCCGACACAGCTTGCTGATACGGTCATCATCGATGCCGGGGCTCATATGCCTTCCATTCAGGTCCTGACCGTGCTGGCGCGTGCCCGGCAGGTGGCGGTCATCGCCCACCGCCCCACCATCACCTCGGATGGCCTCTTGCAGCTGGTCGATCATCTGGTTCCAGTCACCGTCAAATCACGGCCCTCACGTCGTTCCATTCGACTGGATGCTTTCCTGAAAGATCACGGCTATGGGGATCTGTCGGTACCTGTGCCAGATTGCCGGGAGCCTGGCAGGGTGACCCTGACCCGGGTGGAGGGCGCTGGCGTCCCGGTCATGGCCACCGGGCTGGTCGAGTCCAGTCAACAGGAGGTGGCTACCGTTGTTGACATGCTCAAGCGCAAGGCCGGATCCTTCTCCCTAGTGCCGAACAGTTATCTGCTGACTGTGGTCACCCTGTCGGCAACCCACCGCTCCAGGCTCGGCGCTGAACTCAAGTCGGCAGCTGCCAAGGATAGGGTTTTCGCCAAATTCCTGCGGCACGTACGCATTGTCGGCATTGACGAGGTCTGCGGTGCCCGGGCCACGGACGTGATCCTCACTCTGGGCTTTGCCAAGACCACCCACGGCCGTCTTCTGCAGCAGTTCGGCGACCTGGAAGGCGAAGGAGGCAAGGGCATGTTGCTGGATGCTCTGGTCCTGCCGGATCGGAATCTGGACATCGTTGCGGCGTTTTCCGCTGATGATCTTGAGGACGACCGCATTCACCAGCCTGGGCCGCGTCTGCTCAAGGATCTGTTGACTTGGGTTGAGCATCCCGACGCTGAACCTGCTAGGCCCGAGCAAGCCGAGCAGTCCACCAATGTGCTCTTCCGGGATCTGGCCCAACGGCTGCGGACCCGGGGGCTGGATGTAGCCCTGGATTATGGGTACGAACAGGCGCCCCGAATCCCGTTGGTGGTTGGGCTCAAGAACAAGCCCTATGCTCTGGCCGTGTTGACCGACGACGCCGAGTTCATGCATACCCAGTCCACCCGGGAACGTCACCGGTTCACCACCGAGGACCTGCAGTATCTTGGTTGGTCGGTCATGACGGTCTGGAGCGTTTCGGCCTTTGTCAACCCCGATAAAGAAGCCGAAAGGATCGTTGCTCGCCTTGCTGATATCTACCAGCAGGCGCGTTGATGGCAGATGATCAGCTAGACCGGGGAAATCAGACCGGTGAGCCTGCAGCTTCACGCAGACGTCGGCATCGCCGGGTTGTTCGCCCAGGCACGGAACGGTTTGATGTTGACGGCATCGAGGAGGATCCTCAGGACCAGGTCTGTACGCAGGATCGTCTTGACGGGGATGACCGGCGGATCCTGGGTGAGCTGCCGCCGCATTGGGGACTCTTCCCCAACGAGCGTGGCGACTGACTGCTGGTTCTAGTTCTGTCCTGTGGGCATACCGGTTCCGGCATCTTGGCTGTCTGCGCCTGTTGACTGGTGGATGTCGGCGGCGATCTGGCGCAACAGCTGCAGGCTCTGGTCCTGGGGGCTGGGTGCGTTGGGCTGGTCCTTGATGCCCGAGGCCGCCCTGCTCAGTTGCCGCAGCTTGTTGATGGGCATAATGATGCAGAAGTAGACAGCGATGGCGATCAAGAGGAAGTTGAGCAGGGCCGTCAGAATGGCACCGAAAGAGATGGTAGCGTTCCGGTAGCTGATGGTAAGGAGTCCCGACAGGTCTGGTTTGCCGAAGATCATGGCGATCAGGGGGCTGATCAGATTGTTGACGATGGCGTTGACCACGCTGGTCACCGCTGAACCCATAACTACACCCACGGCCATATCCACCATGGATCCGCGTGAGATGAACTGTTTGAATTCGCCCAGCACGCCCTTGTTGCTGATCTGCGAGATCTTGTGCACTGCTTCGGCGGTATCCTTGGCCGCCACCTGATTGATCGAGGCCATCCTGTATCCTTCCGTAGCTGATGTGAGGCATGGAGCGCCCATGCCTACTTCCTCCTCCATTATCGCGGGCCCAGGATGGTTTCGGTTTTCCGACATGATTGGAGGGTGTCGGTGCAGGAGTTCTGTCGGGGCGAATGGCAATGACAGGGGTGGATGGATCCAGCGACAACAAGAGCAGGGCCTGATTGGCATCCAGAGCGAAGACGGACTGGGATCTTTGCCGGCCTTGGTTGCTCTCCCGCCCGTCTGGATTGGATTGATTCCTGGGGACGGTCTGCGCTGGTTGCAAAACCAGTGCCTGCTCGGCTATCATGCAGCGTCCGCCACCTGAGGCCTGCCTGGGAGCAGGCGTCTGTACGTCGTTGACTTGTCGACTGTGGGCAAGCCCCGGCACCCTATCAGAACCGGGTTGGTCTCGCTTGGAGGATGGCAGCAGGGAACTGGATTGGGTGGGATGCGGACCGTTGTCGGCCGGGCAGTTCCCCGCGGCTAGCAAACTCACCTGATCGCCGGCCTGCAGGTCTCCCGGATCGTCGGCCAGGTGGACGGTCACTGCGGTGGTCCCGGCCGGCTGTGCCGGTCTGTTGCTGATCATGGCTGTGGTCAGCGGTTGCCCTGTGTGGACGCTGATCATCAGCCTCCGTCCGCGTACTTGCCCAAATGAAGCGATCAGGCCGGGCAGCCGTTCCCTGCCATGCAGGATCCGCGTCCGAACCATGGCAGGCTCGATGGCTGAGCCGCGTGCAATAGGCCGAGCGGCGACCAATACAGACAGACGGCCCTGCGCCTGGACCAGGATCTGCAGGGCACAGAAGACTGCCAGCCCCAATGCCAGGGCGGCCCCTACGCTCCGTAGCCGAAAAAGTCGCCGTCGGCGAGTCAGAGTGCTGGTGACCGTTGAAGGCTTGTTCTTCTTGGTGAAGATGGGAAAATCGACCATGCCCCCAGCCTGCCAGAATGTTGTCCGGCGTATGGGTCCGCATGGTCGATGTGGTCGAATGTGCCTCTTGGTCTACTTGCTGCTTGTGGAGCTCGAAGAGGAGGAAGATGAGGCTCCGTCGGTCCGGTAGAAACCATGGCCCTTGAACTCGATGGGTACTGCGGAGAAGACCTTGCGGACCTGCTGCTGCCCGCACTTGGGGCAGATGGTGATGGGTTCGTCGCTGAAAGACTGCTCCTTGGTAAAGTCGTATCCGCAGTTCTTGCAACGATAATGATAGGTGGGCACCGTTCTTTCCCTCCGCTGATGGTCGGTTCGCGCGACGATTGGTTCAACACCCAATATCCTAGTGGTGACTGCGACCAGAAGAATCGGCACCGGGCCTCTCGTCAGTCTTGTTCATCACCATTATGGTCCGCCTTGGGTCTTCGTGACAGACCTGCGGCTGTGGGCGTGAAATCTTCGGGCGTCAGGACGGCATCCACAGGAAGATCATGATCCAGGTGGGGCAGAGGGGCTTCCACGAATTCGCCGGGCCAGCAGATGCCTACCACTGGGGTCTGTTCAGCACGCAAGGCCAAAGCCCGATCATACCAGCCGCCGCCCCGACCCAGACGAATGCCGGCATGGTCGATGGCCAGTGCCGGCACCAGGATCAGATCAGCCTGATGCAAAGCCTGCGCTGGCAGTGCCGGCATATCGGGTTCGTCCGGCCGCCAGCCGGGAATCCGCTTCATGCCATCCAGATCATGCTCTGATTGCAGGCATCCCCAGCCTACTTGGGTGCCCGTGCCCAGCATGGGAATGAGCACCTGGTATCCCCGGCCCAGCAGAAGGTCAAGACTGGGGTCCATGGCTATCTCACCCCGAATGGAGGCAAAAGCAGCCACGGTCAGGCTCTGGTCGCTTCGGGAGCGTTCGACTCTGGGTAGCACCTGATCGGCCAGCAGATAGGCCAGCTTGCGGCCCGCATCCAGGCATTGGGTCCGATCGATGTGCCTTCGGTCTTCAAGCAACCGGCCACGCCGATCTTGCTTGTCCATGTCGATGCGTGCCTGCTCGTTCATGTCCTCAGTTCTACCAGTAGGGGCTCTCCCGGATGGACGCCTGTCTGCCTCAGCTGCCGTTCGGTGAGAACATGGAATCATGTCGGTTCTGCATACCTTCCGTCAGGTCTGGCAGGGTTCCCGGGCCCGCTCGGGCCATGCCCTGAATCTGCCCGATCGTCTGACCCCGCCTCCAGGCCATGGGGACTTCCTGCTGAGACCCATCCGCGAGGGTGATCAATCAGCATGGAATGCGGTTCGATGGAGGAATCGTGATTGGCTGGCTCCATGGGAATCTGGGGATCCCCGCCACGGACCCGGCATGACCTATGCCCAGTGGATGCAGGAGCTGGAGCGTGCCCGGCAGGAGGGCACTTCGGCGGTCTTCCTGATGGAGTTTCATCAGAGCATCGTAGGGCAGATTTCCCTAGGCGCCATCCGCTATGGGTCCATGTGCACGGCAGTAGCGGGCTACTGGGTTGACCAGGATTGGATCGGTCACGGATTCGCGCCCCTGGCCTTGGCCATGGTGGCGAATTGGGTCTTCAAGGATAGGAGTGGGCCTCATCTGCACCGTCTGGAGGTGGCGATTCTGCCTGAAAACCAGCGGTCCCTGCGTGTGGTACAAAAGCTGGGCATGGAGCCGGAGGGGCTGCGTCGCAGCTACATGTATGTAAACGGACAGTGGCGGGACCACCTGACCTTTGCCTGGATCAGCGACCAATTCGATTCAGATCTGCTGGCCCGTTTATGAATCCCCGGGGCAGACATGGTCGACACGCTGGGTTTGACTTGCCGCTTGGGGCATACCGTCAACTAACGTAGTACCTATGGTTTATGAATCACTCAGCAGCATCATGGTTTTGGTGATTGCAGTGATTCTGGTGCTGGGTTGGCTGCCGTTTCGCACCGTCAAGGGCATGAAGCGGGCCTCGGAGCATCGCCAGGACAGGCTTTCCACCTCCCTGCACATGGTGGGTCGGGAAGACGGTATGAGGTTCTGCGACAGGCAGTCGAGGACGGTGAAAGGGTTGGTCATGCAGCAAGGGCAGCAGGATGGCAACCGGCTGAGTCAGGCCCAGCGCATCAAGCAGATCAGACAGTTGCGCCGCGCGGCCATACGCCGTCGTCGCATCCTGGTCCTTACCCTGTTGGTCATCACTCTGCTGGTGGCTGGGCTCTCTTACCTTGTAGGTTACAGCCCATGGTTCACTTTGATTCCTCTGGCCTTGGTGATAGTGGTGTTGGCCGCCGGCGCACATGCTTCGGCCCAGGCTAGGACTTGGGAGCGCAATTTGGCCCAGCGACGTGCTAGGCAGCGTCGTCAGCAGGCGGCCAGCCTGACTAAGAGCAAGACCTCCGGCAGGCCTGTGCAGGCCAAGAATGAGGGCCGCACGGAAACTGCCACGGATGTGCTTGACCAGGGTGAGATTCGTCAAACGCTGGCTCAGGCCAAGGCTGATCAGCAGGCAGCACTCAAGGCCAGGCAGCACAATTCCACCAAGCCAGCAAAGCCGTCAGCCGGCACCAGCAAGGCTAAGGGTTCGGCCGGGTCCGTAAAGCCGAACGAGAAGACTGCTGCTCAGACCGGACATACCTCGAACAGGCAGCCCGTCACCAAGAAGACCTCTGAACAGACCCCAGCCAAACAAGCGGCTTCTCAACCGGCGGCTTCCAAACCAGCAGCTGCCAAATCTTCAAAGGCTCAAAAGGCTGCCTCCAAATCTGCTACGCCCAAGTCGTCAATGGACAAATCCGCTGCCTCGAAGTCTGCAGTCCGGCCGACTTCTTCACACTCGATGCCTGCCCAATCCGCCGGTGCCCATTCAGGCAAGTCCGGATCGGTTTCTGCGTCTATCGGCAAAGAGCACCAGGCCTCGTCGGATCAGGACTCCAAATCCGCGGCATCGTCGTCCTCGGCAAAGGCCCAGGAGGATGCCACCAACGAACTCGAACGCATCAATCCCTCTCCGGCCTTGGATGCTTTCGACATGGCGGCAGGCCAAGATCTGATTTCCTTCTCCCTGGGATCGGCCCGCGGCGAGGAAGCGGACAAGGACGGCAAGAACAACGAAGATGAGGGTCCCCACAGCCTGGAGATCAAGTCAACCCGACAGGTCTCCGTGGCCCGTCCCCCCGAAAAGAAGCAGCCCGATCAAAAGAAGGCTCAGAAGAAGGCCGATGGGCGGCCCGACGACTTCCATGAGAGGGAGATGCAGGCCCAGGTCGAAGCGCCTGACCGTAGCGAGAACTCTCTATCCATCGGCGTGGAGGCCATATTGGCCCGGCGTCGTCCGTCAGCCAAGTCCTGAGGGGCCAATCGACAATCCATCTTTCACCACCAGCGTTAGCACTCAAGTTGGCAGAGTGCTAATTTCGCGCTACTATGACTTGTAGCGCAAAGGAATGCGTGGTGAGTGTTCGTCAGCCTCTCATCGACGTTCCGGCGTGGGTTCATTGGCTGTTCTCACAAGATGTAGGAGGTCCACAGTGTCGATTTCACTCACACCGTTGGAAGACAAGATCGTCATCAAGCAGGCTGAGGCGGAGACCAAGACCGCTTCCGGGCTGGTCATTCCTGATACCGCCAAGGAGAAGCCCCAGCAGGGCGAGGTGCTGGCGGCAGGCCCCGGCCGTCGTGACGACAAGGGCGAGCGCATCCCCATGGATGTCAAGGTTGGCGACAAGGTTCTGTACTCCAAGTACGGCGGCACCGAGGTCAACTACGGCGGCGAGGACTACCTGATCGTGTCCGCGCGCGACGTTCTGGCCATCCTCAAGTAAAAAGGCGGTGATTAGTGGCCCCTGGTCCTGCAGAAGGACCAGGGGCCACTTGCATCTCGTCAGGACCGTGCAGCGGAACAGACACCGCAGGGACATGTGGCGGCCACTAGCATGGTGCTCATGTACTATCGTCATCGCGCCAGCATTGATTCCCTTCCCGGATACCGGCAGGGCAGCCCGGCACCAGCCGTTCCCGGGTTAACCAGTTACAAGATCTCCAGTAATGAGAACCCCTATCCGCCCTTGCCTGGTGTGCTTCAGACCGTCTCAGAGCAAGCCTTGGGGCATTTGAACCGCTATCCGGACATGCACGGCACCCGTCTGGTAGAGCGGCTGGCCAAGCTGCACGGGGTCGATCCAGCATGCATTCAGCTGGGATGCGGATCCACTGAGGTCATCACCCAGCTGGTTGACCTGGTGGCCGGTCACGGCGATCAGGTGGTCTATCCCTGGCGCAGTTTCGAGGCCTATCCCATCATCATCACCATGGCCGGCGCCACCGGGGTGCCTGTGCCTCTGGATAAGCAGGGGCGCCATGACATCGAGGCCATGATTGCGGCGGTCAATGACCACACCAGACTGGTCATTGTCAACAATCCCAACAATCCGACTGCGACCAACGTCGATCGCAATCAGGCCGAACGGCTCCTGCAAGCCCTGCCAGCAGACCTGCCGGTGCTCTTTGATGAGGCGTATATACAGTTCAACGACGACCCTGATCGAGCCGATGGATTGACACTTATGCGCGAGCATCCCAATGTGATAGTGGCCCGGACCTTCTCCAAGGCCTATGGACTGGCTGGTCTGCGGATCGGATACGCCGTGGCAGCGGAGCCGATCATTGCCGGCATGAACAAGGTGGCCCTGCCCTTCGGCGTCACTGATGTGGCTCAGACGGCGGCAATGGCCAGCCTGGACGCACAGGACCGTCTGGCCGAACGGGTCCAGGCACTCAAGCAGGAACGGGCCAGGATCCTGGCTGGTTTGCAGGAGCAGGGGTGGAAGATCCCTGAACCTCGGGCCAACTACTACTGGCTGCCTCTGGGCCAGGCTGCCGCACAGGCTGATCAGCTCTTCCGCGACGTAGGCTTGTCGGTCAGGACCTTCCCTGGCGAGGGCATCCGCATCACTGTGGGGGAGCGGGAAGCCAACGACCGGGTCCTGGAAGTTTGCGCTGATCTGCGTCGGCAGGGTTTACCGCAGGATCCGATTGCTGACTGAAGGCCGCATACTGCCGCGAGCGTAAATGCAAATAATTGCCGTCTCCGTCCTTGTATGGAATGTCACAGCAAAGGCTGTTTTGCTCCTGTGAGCTTGTGTCGTCTTGGATAAACCTATATATTGTGGTTGGCTGGCCAAGCCTATCCAATATATAGTGTTTACCAAGGAGCAACAGTCACTATGTCCTCAGCAGATGTGGATCGGCACGATCCTCCCGATGGTGCCTCCAAGCTGGTGTACTTCTCCAGCGTCTCCAACAACACCCACCGCTTTGTGCAGCGGCTGGGCGTGGAGGGGCCCATCCGCATCCCTCTGTACGAGCGGCGCCAGCCCATGCCCATTATGGATGCGCCTTACCTTCTGCTGGTGCCCACCTATGGCGGCGGGTCAGCCAAGGGGGCCGTGCCCAAGCAGGTGATCCACTTCCTGAACAATCCGGTCAACCGCGGACTGATCCGCGGAGTCGTCACCTCGGGCAACCGGAACTTTGGCAGCGCCTATTGCGCGGCCGGCCCTCTGATAGCCCGTCGGTGCGGCGTCCCTGAGCTCTATCGATTCGAGCTGCTGGGCACCGCGGAGGATGTACAGGCGGTCAGGGCCATTCTGGTCGGAATGGGAGTGCAGCTCCAGCAGCAGTCGACTGATTCACGAAAGGCGGTTTTGTCATGAGCCAGCAGGAAAGCACCAAAGAGAGCGCAAAGTCAGAGGCCGGCGTCTATGCCGACGACGAGATGATGCGCCAATCCATCACTCCGCCCCAGTACCGGGTCACCCCCGAGGCCAGGATTCGCCCGGTCAACTGGAACAACATCACCGACGAGAAGGATCTGGAGGTCTGGAACCGACTGGTCTCCAACTTCTGGCTGCCCGAGAAGGTGCCCCTGTCCAACGACATCCCATCCTGGAACACCCTGACCGATCATGAGCGCCAGACCACGGTCCGCGTCTTTACCGGACTGACCATGCTGGACACCACGCAGGCCACCATCGGTGAGCTGGTGCAGATCGATCACGCCCGCACCGAGCAGGAGCAGGCCATCTATACCAACATCGCCTTCATGCAGTCGGTCCATGCCCGCTCCTACTCCTCGGTCTTCTCCACGCTCTGCTCCAGCGAGGAGATCGACAAGGCCTACCGCTGGGCTGTGGCCAACGACGTCCTCCAGGAGCGCGTCCACACGGTCCTGCACGAGTATGTCAGCGAGGATCCCCTGAAGCGCAAGGTGGCCTCCACCATGCTCTCCTCGCTCATGCTCTATGCGGGCTTCTATCTGCCCCTTTACTTCTCCAGCCATGCCAAGCTGATGAATACGGCCGACATGATCCGTCTGATCCTGCGTGACAAGGCCATCCATGGCTATTACTCGGGCTACAAGTATCAGCGGGGTCTGGAGGAGAGGACCCAGGCCGACCAGGCCATGCTGGAAAAGTTCACCAACGATTTGCTGGACAAGCTCTACGACCTGGAGATGGTCTACTCGGGGCAGATTTATGAGGGCTTCCCCTTCGTCGAGGACGTCTTCGCCTTCGTTCGCTACAATGCCAACAAGGCGCTGATGAACCTGGGCTACCCGGCCCGGTTCGCGGCCGACCAGACCGATGTCAGTTCGGAGATCCTGGCGGCCCTGTCGCCATCGGCCAACGAGAACCACGATTTCTTCTCGGGTTCGGGCTCCTCCTATGTCATGGGACACTCCGAGTCCACTGACGACGACGACTGGGACTTCTAGGCGAGTTGGATCCGCTGTGATATTGGGCACAGAAAACCCTATATATGCTCACCGTTTTCAATACCAATAGCACATATAGTAGTTCAGGCTCGCGCTGGGCGGGTTCAGGTTGGTCCGTCTTCAGGGCGGGCATCACCGTCAAGACAGGCTTTGGATGGCCTGATCAGGAGGAAGCATGGAGCAACAGCAGACCGCCGGAATTGATTCGGAGCTCAGCGCTCCCGAGTTCGCCGCCCAGGGTCAGCACCTGGGGGCCGTGGTCTACTTCTCGTCGGCCTCGCGCAACACCGCCCGGTTCATCGCCAACTGCCATTTGGATGACGAGGGGATTGACGTCTTCCGCATCCCTCTGAGGCCCAAGGATCCGCCGCTCAACATTCGGCAGCCCTACATCCTGATCGTCCCCACCTATGGGGGCGGATCAGCTAAGAAGGCGGTCATGCCGCAGATCAAGCGCTTCCTGAACGACCCGGCCAACCGGTCCGGTATCCGCGGGGTCATCGCCTCGGGCAACACCAACTTCGGGGAGGCCTTCTGCATGGCGGGGGACATCATCTCCCGCAAGTGCAATGTGCCCTTCCTCTACTATTTCGAGCTCATGGGCACCAAGGAGGACCAGGAGAAGGTCCGCCGCGGGGTTGTGGATTTCTTCCGCAACCACCCCGAGTCCTGAGCCTATTTCATTACACGCACTATCACTGCAATACTCATGAAAGGACACCCGATGGGAGCAAACGAGGACACGTCCCTGGCCCTGGATAGGACCGCATCCGAGGATGAGGAGACCTTCGATCCGGCTCACGACTACCATGCCCTGAACGCCATGCTGAACCTGTACGACAAGGACGGCAGGATTCAGTTCGACAAGGACCGCGAGGCCGAACGCCAGTACATGGACCGGCACGTACGGCCCAACACCATGACTTTCCCCTCCACGGCCGAGAGGATTGCCTACCTCCTGGATCACGAGTACTACGATCGGAAGGTCTTCGAGAGCTACACTCCTGAGTTCCTGGACAGGATCTACAAGCATGCGGCCGAGAGCGGCTTTGAGTTCGAGACCTTCCTGGGCGCCTTCAAGTTCTATACCTCCTATGCGTTGAAGACCTTCGACGGCAAGCGCTACCTGGAGGACTTCCCCCAGCGCTGCGTGGCCGTGGCCCTGGAGCTGGCCGACGGGGATGAGCAGGCAGCCATGAAGTACACGGATGAGATCATCTCCGGCCGCTTCCAGCCCGCCACCCCGACCTTCCTGAACCTGGGCAAGGCCCAGCGCGGCGAGCCGGTCTCCTGCTTCCTGGTGCGCATCGAGGACAACATGGAGTCCATCTCCCGCGGCGTCAACGCCGCCCTGCAGCTGTCCAAGAGGGGCGGCGGCGTGGCCCTGCTGCTCAGCAACCTGCGCGAGATGGGCGCACCCATCAAGCACATCGAGAACCAGTCCAGCGGCGTGGTTCCGGTCATGAAGCTCCTGGAGGACTCCTTCTCCTATGCCAATCAGCTGGGTGCCCGCCAGGGTGCCGGTGCCGTCTACCTGTCGGCCCACCATCCTGACATCATGCGCTTCCTGGATACCAAGCGGGAGAACGCGGACGAGAAGATCCGCATCAAGTCCCTGGCCCTGGGCGTGGTCATCCCCGACATCACCTTCGAGCTGGCCAAGCGCAAGGAGCCCATGGCCCTCTTCTCGCCCTACGACGTGGAGCGGGTCTACGGCAAGCCCTTCGCCGACATCTCCATCACCGAGCGCTATGAGGAGATGGTCAAGGACAAGCGAATCCACAAGAAGTACATCGATGCCCGTGACTTCTTCATGACCCTGGCCGAGATCCAGTTCGAGTCCGGCTACCCCTACATCCTCTTCGAGGACACGGTCAACAAGGCCAACCCCATCGACGGCCGGATCACCATGTCCAACCTCTGCTCGGAGATCCTGCAGGTCCAGGAGCCCAGCACCTACTCCGAGAACCTGAACTATGAGCATATCGGCCGCGACATCTCATGCAACCTGGGATCCCTCAACATCGCCAAGGCCATGGACGGCGGCCTGGCCGACACGGTCGAGACCTCGGTGCGGGCCCTGACCTCCGTCTCCGACCACACCAACATCGAGGCCGTCCCCTCAATCAAGCGGGGCAACGACGAGGGCCATGCCATCGGCCTGGGCCAGATGAACCTCCATGGCTTCCTGGCCCGCGAGGGCATCCACTATGGGTCCGAGGAGGGGCTGGACTTCACGGACATGTACTTCATGACCGTGGCCTACCACGCCTACAGGGCCTCACATGCCCTGGCCGTGGAGCGGGGGAAGGCCTTCGCCTCCTTCGCCAAGTCAGACTATGCCAAGCCGGCCGGCCAGGGGAACTACTTCGACAAGTACACTGAGGGCAGCCGCTCCCTGGAGCCCAGGACCCAGCGGATCAAGGACCTCTTCGACCAGTACAAGGTCCACATTCCCACGGTTGAGGACTGGAAGAAACTCCAGGCGGCCATCCTCAAGGACGGGATCTACAACCAGAACCTCCAGGCCGTACCCCCGACCGGGTCCATCTCCTACATCAACCACTCCACCAGCTCCATCCACCCGATCGCATCCAAGATCGAGATCCGCAAGGAGGGCAAGATCGGGCGCGTCTACTACCCGGCCCCCTACATGACGAACGCGAACCTGGACTACTTCGAGGACGCCTACGAGATCGGCTGGAAGAAGATCGTAGACACCTACGCCGAGGCCACCCAGCATGTGGACCAGGGGCTCTCGTTGACCCTCTTCTTCCCCGACACGGCCACCACCCGTGACCTGAACAAGGCTCAGATCTACGCCTGGCGCAAGGGGATCAAGACCCTCTACTACATCAGGATCCGCCAGCAGGCGCTGGAGGGCACCGAGGTCGAGGGCTGCGTCAGCTGCATGCTTTAAGGCACCAGTCCTTAAGACATATGCAATCAATGGTCGGTGCCGTCTTTGATGGCGACGCCGGCCCTTTGGTATCCACATCCACAGGTCGGGTCCGTCCATGCGGTAGACTGACGGTCCTGTCATGATCCGCGTCGCACTGTCGAACACCTATCCAACAAGGAGCAATCAACCATGGTCCCACCCATTTCCATTCCCCGGCAGCCGCTGAAGCTGATCGACCGGGTCTCCGCCATCAACTGGAACCGTCTGGAGGACGAGAAGGACCTGGAGGTCTGGGACCGTCTGACCGGCAACTTCTGGCTGCCCGAGAAGGTTCCCGTCAGCAATGATCTGCCCTCCTGGCAGGCCATGAGCGAGGAGGAGCACACCCTGACCATGCGGGTCTTCACCGGTCTGACCCTTCTGGACACCATCCAGGGGACCGTGGGCGCCGTCAGCCTGATCCCGGATGCGCTGACCCCCCATGAGGAGGCGGTCTACACCAACATCGCCTTTATGGAGTCGGTTCATGCCAAGTCCTACTCCTCCATCTTCTCCACGCTGGCCTCCACGCCTCAGATCGACGCCGCCTTCGAGTGGAGCGAGCACAATGAGTTCCTCCAGCGCAAGGCCCAGATCGTCCTGGACTACTATGAGGGCGACAATCCCCTGAAACGCAAGGTGGCCTCCACCCTGCTGGAGTCCTTCCTCTTCTACTCGGGCTTCTACCTGCCCATGTACTTCTCCAGCCATGCCAAGCTGACCAACACGGCTGATCTGATCCGTCTGATTATCCGTGATGAGGCCGTGCACGGCTACTACATCGGCTACAAGTACCAGAAGGGGCTGGCCAAGGTCTCCGACTCCGAGCGTCAGGCCATGAGCGACTATACCTATGAGCTCCTGGGCGACCTGTACGACAACGAGGTGGAATACACCGAGAGCCTGTATTCAGGAGTGGGCCTGGTGGAGGACGTCTCCAAGTTCCTGCGCTACAACGGCAACAAGGCGCTGATGAACCTGGGCTATCCGGCACTCTTCCCCTCGGACAGCACCGACGTGAATCCGGCCATCATCGCCTCGCTGAGCCCCAACGCCGACGAGAACCATGACTTCTTCTCCGGCTCGGGTTCCTCCTATGTCATGGGCAAGGCCGTGGAGACGGACGACGACGACTGGGATTTCTGACCCATCTGTCCCGCTCTGACACGGAAGACACGGCGTGGAGCGGGACTTGCGGAAAATGGAAAAACATGTCATTATAGGCAAGTTGCCGTACGGAGCTCCGGTTCTAGTGCGACATGGCGGATTTCCCAAGCGGTCAAAGGGAGCTGACTGTAAATCAGCCGCGTAATGCTTCAGAGGTTCGAATCCTCTATCCGCCACGCCTCGGTAGCTCAGTGGCAGAGCACTTCCTTGGTAAGGAAGAGGTCGTGAGTCCGATTCTCACCCGAGGCTCTCTGGCGGGGTAGCTCAGCTGGCTAGAGCGTACGACTCATAATCGTAAGGTCAAGAGTTCGAGTCTCTTCCTCGCTACTGTGGCCGACATACGTCGGTCGTGCAACGACTATAGAGGTGAACCATGGCAAAAGCCGCAGATATCCGTCCTGGCATTACGCTGGCGTGCACCGTGTGCAAGGAGCGTAATTACATTACGACCAAGAACCGTCGTAACACTCCTGACCGTCTGGAGCTCAAGAAGTTCTGCCCCCGTTGCGGCAAGCATACCCTGCACCGGGAGACTCGCTGAGTTCTTCCTATCGTTTGGCTTCATAAGGACCCGACCACCTGGTCGGGTCCTTTTTTATACAAGAGGCTCTTCTTTATGCAACTCTGCATATATGTCTGCTCCGTATTATCCGGGATGTGTTGGGAGCAGAACGGGTTTTGTGATGTAGAGGACGCAGCTTTTAGAGCGTGTTCGGGTAGGCGGCTGCAAAGGCCTGATCCAGGTCGGCGACCAGGTCATTCGGGTTCTCCAGACCTACGGAGATCCGAATCAGGTCGTCGCCCACACCGGCACTGAGGCGATAGAGGCCTGGAACCTCCCTGTGGGTGATCCTGGCCGGGTCCACAATCAGGGTGCGGCAGTCGCCGATGTTGGGCATGTAGCTCATGAGACGCACCGAGTCCACGATGCGCTTGACCTGCCCGTAGCCTCCCTGGACCTTGAAGGAGAGGATCGTGCCGACGCCCTTGGGCAGCAGGGTTGATGCCAGGCGGTTCTGCTGGTCCGCATCGCCCTGGCGCCGGCCCTCGGGAATGCCCGAGTAGTTGACCTGCTCCACCTGGGGAATGGTCAGCAGGTGGCGGGCCAGGATTGCTGCCGTCTTTACCTCGGTGGCGACCCGCTGGGCCAGGGTCTCAAGGCCGGTCAGCTGCAGGTAGGCGGTGAAAGGGCTCATGACGGCCCCGAAGGTGTGCAGGTATTTGGTATGGACCCTGTGGAGGAAGGCCATCTTGCCGAAGGCATCCAGAAAGCTGACCATGGACCCGTGTCGTTCGTCGCTGATGATCAGTTCGGGCTGGCTCATTTGCGGAAAGCGGCCGTTGCCCCAGTCGAATCGCCCCGCATCCACGATGACCCCGCCCAGGGCATTGCCGTGGCCACTGATCCCCTTGGTGGTCGAGTGGACGACGATGTCGGCGCCGAAGTCGATAGGGTTGAGCAGATACGGCGTGGGCACCGTATTGTCGATGATCAGGGCCAGCCCATGCCGATGGGCCAGGTCGGCCAGGTCGGGGATGTCGGCTATGGCTGTGGACGGATTGGCCACGGACTCGGCGAAGATGGCCCTGGTGTTGTCCTGGATCAGGGATTCCACCTCGTCAAGGTCGTTGATGTCGCCCACAAAATCCGTTTCGATGCCGAAGTTGGGAAAGAAGGTCTTCATGGCATCCACCGAGGTCCCATAAAGATCGACCGGGGAAATTAGTCTCCCGCCGCCTTCGGCTGCGCACATGAGGGCTGACGACACGGCTGCCATCCCCGAGGCCATGGCTACAGCCCCCTTGCCCCCCTCCAGACTGGCCAGGCGGTCCTCCAGAACCTTGACCGTGGGGTTGGCCAGGCGGGAGTATGAGAATCCTTGAATTTCGCCGGCGGCCAGGGCATCTCCCCGGTCGGCGGTGACCATGTCAAAGGCGGCCGACTGGTAGATGGGGACGCTGGCTGCGCCCCCGCCCTGGCTTTGACAGTCATAGCCGTCATGGACGGCTCTTGTTGCGAATCCTTTGCTCATACGGTTGTGCCCCTCTGCTTGTGTCCGGTCGGGAATCCCTTGCTAGCCCACCATCGAATCTTCTTTCAGAGTCTCAGGCAAGGTTGCTCCCATAGGTGTTCCTTATCGCCCGCTATCGGGAGGTTGCCTTGCCCAGGTATGCCTGGCGGACACGTTCATCATTCAAGAGCTGTCGGGCAGGCCCCTCCAGACGGATCAGGCCGTTCTGCAGCACGTACCCGTAGTCGGCGATGGACAGGGCCAGCTCGGCCTGCTGCTCGACCAAAAGGATGGAGATGCCCAGCTGGTCGCGAAGGGAGGCGATCTGCTCAAGCACCTGGTCGACCAGCTTGGGCGATAGGCCCATGGTCGGCTCGTCCATGCATATCAGCCGGGGATGGCTCATCAGGGCCCTGCCGAAGGCCAGCATCTGCTGCTCGCCTCCTGAAAGGGTGCCGGCCTGCTGCCCGCGGCGTTCGGCCAGGCGGGGGAAGCGCTCATATATGGTATCCAGATCCTGCTCGATCTGATTGCGCTCCCTTTGGGTGTAGGCGCCCATACGCAGGTTCTCCTCCACGCTCATGGCCGCGAAGACCCTTCTTGCCTCCGGAACTGAGGCGATTCCGGAACGGACCCGATCCTTGGTGGGGGTGTGGGTGATTTCCTGTCCATCCAAACGGATGGTCCCCTCCTTTGGAGCCAGCAGGCCCAGGATGGTCTTCATGGTTGTGGACTTGCCTGAAGCATTCCCGCCCAGGAGGGAGACGATGCCGCCTTGAGGAATGCGAAGACTGACATGATCCAGGGCCTTGACCGGGCCATAGCTCACATCGACGCCATCCAGGGAGAGCAATGTTCGTGCCCCCTCGGCGGTCGGCTTCCCCTCATCATCATCAGAGGCCTCAGCCTTGGCTCTCAGCCTGGTTCCTGTGCTGTCGGGATCCTGGCCATCAATCGGTTCCGCAGCGGTGACCGAAGCCAGGGCGTTCTGCCGGGCCAGAACATCCGCCTGCCCGTTCATGGGGGCATTGTTGCGGGGTCTGCGGTCGCCCAGGTATGCGGTGATGACGCGGGGGTCGGCACTGACCTGCCTGGGAAGTCCGGAGGCGATGATCCGGCCGCCGTCCATGGCGATGACCTGGTCGCAAAGCGCTTCGATCAGATCGATCTTGTGCTCGACCAGAAGCATGGTCTGACCTTGGGCCTTGAGCTCCAGGAGCTGTTGCAGTACCTCGGCTGTCTCCGACTGGTTCATCCCTGCGGTGGGTTCGTCCAAGACCAGGATGTCAGGGGAACTGACGTGGGCTCTGGCGATTTCGGTGCGGCGCCTGTTGGCGTAGGACAGGGTGTAGGCGGCCTGGGTGCGATGCTCCTCCAGGCGCTCGCTGAATCTGTCGATCTCGGACTGGACGGCCTTGCGTTCGGCGACCGCCTCCCTCCCGCAGGCGGGACCGGGCACCAGCGTCAGCCAGGTCTGCGTCAGCAGGGGGATCCATCGCAGGATGGGCCACCTCTCCAGACGGCGAAAGGGCCTGCGGGCTTCCAGGCGCCTATGGAATCCCACGGCCACGTTCTCCTCAACGCTCATGGCCGGGAAGACCCTACCGTTCTGGAAGGTGCGTGACACCCCCTGCTCGGCCATGTCCGTAGCGGGCAGGCCGGTCACGGTGCGTCCCCTCAGGCTGATCTGGCCCGAGTCGGGCTTGAGAAAGCCGCAGATCAGGTTGATGGTCGTGGACTTTCCTGATCCGTTGGGGCCGATAATGCCTATCACCTGGCCGGATGCCAGATCCATGTTGACGTCGGCCACCGCCTGCAGTCCCTGGAAGCTCTTGCTCAGATCGCGCACGCTGAGCAGGGGTTGATCGGGATTGTCGCGTGCGGGTTCGGGACTATGCTGACTGCCTGTCATCATGCCCTCCTTTTGGTTGAGAACAGGCCTTGTGGTCTGCAGATGATGAAGATGATCAGGACGAGTCCGTAGGCCATGATTCTCACCTCGGGCAGGATACGCAGCAGTTCAGGGGCCCCTACCAGGATCAGGGAGCCGATCACAGCTCCGGTCGGGGACTTCATGCCACCCAGGACGATGATGGTCAGAATCAGGGTCGACATGGTCGGATTGAAGAGGGTCGGGTCGATATAGGTGTACTGGTGTGCCAGCAGGGCTCCTGCGATACCTGCCGACCCGCATGCCAGGGCATAGGCCAGCGCCTTGTAGGCCCCTGTCCTGATCCCCAGGGACCAGGCCGCTTGTCCGTCCTCGCCGATGGCCTCGAAGACGTGGCCCAGATGTGAGGACCGGATCCGGGAGGTCACTGCAAGGACCAGAAGAAGAATGACCAGATCCAGCAGGTACTGCATCTGTTGGGTGTAGAGCGGCTTGCCCAGGAATGTCGGCAGGGGAATGCCTTGCAGACCTAGCGAGCCCCTGGTCAGAGGTTCCCAGATGCGGATGATGGCGACCATGACTGCTCCCACGCCTATGGTGGCGATAGCCACATAGTGGCCACTGAGCTTCCATACCGGGAATGTCAGCAGGGATGCGGCCAGGGCGGCGATGACGGCCGCGCCCAGCAGGGAGAGGGTGAAGGGCCAATGCAGACGCATGGTCAGCAGGGCCGAGGCGTAGGCTCCCACGGCCACAGGTCCTGCCAACCCCAGGATGGTCTGACCGGCTGATCCTGAGATCAGCGTCAGGCCCACTGCGGCAATGGCGTATATGGCAACCTGGGTCCCGATGCCGGCCAGATGGTCGGAGAAAATGAAGGGGGTGGCCAGGGCGGCTGCTGCAAGGCCGAGGTTGGCCCAAAGCGGCAGACGGATGGGTCTGGCGGCTTCCGGTAGGGTTCCGGTCATGGGTTCCTTGCCCATGTCTGCCTTGCGGCCCAGGAATCCCGAGGGCTTGAGAATCAGAACCAACAGGAGGGTGCCGAAGGTGATCAGGTCGTGCACGCCATCGCCGAAGAGTCCTACGCCGACGGCTTCGGCCAAACCTAGAACCAGGCCCCCGATGATGGCTCCGGGGATGGAGCCCAGCCCGCCGATGGCGGCGGCCACAAAGGCTGTCATGCCGATGGCGTTGCCGTCCATGGGGTTGATGTTCGTCTTGAACAGGCCGATGAAAATTCCGGCGATGCCCGCCAGAATCGAACCGATGACGAAAGCTATGGTGCGAATGGAGGTGACCGGCACCCCCATCTGCAACGCGGCCTGGGAGTCCTGCGAGGTGGCCCTGATGGCCTGTCCGGTCCTGCCGTAGGTCAAGAAGGCCCAGAGCGCAACCATGCTGGCCAGGGCGACCAGACCCATGACCAGGTCGGAGGTGCCGAAGCTGATGCCCAACGCATGCAGGTTGTGGGTGGGCAGCAGCTGGGGGAAGGCCCTGGTCTGAGAGCCAAAGATCAGCTGCATCCCGTTATCCAGCACCTGCCCTAGGCCGACAGTGCCCAAGAGCGCGGCGATCGGCTGCCGGCCTTCCAGGGGAGTGATGACCAGGAGGTTGGTGACCAGGCCGACCAGACCCGTGACCAGGACGACGGCCAGTATGGTGGGAACGAGTCCCCAGCCTAGGGAGGAGCCTACCCACCAGGCCGTCATCATGCCTACCGCTACCAGGGATCCTTGTGCGAAATTGGCCACATTGGTCACTCCGAAGACCAGGGACATCCCCACGGCAGCCAGAGCGTAAACGCCGCCGTGGATGAGTCCGGAAAAGAGCGTCTCGACCATGATCGTTGCTCACTCCTCGATCTGTTTGAATTTGCCCTGATCCACCTGGAGGAGGATGGGCTTGATCGTGTCCGCCCGTCGGGTCTTGGTATTGAACCGGAAGGTCCCTCCCCGGCCTTGGTAGAGCGGGAAGTCCTTGACCTTGCCTAGGGCCTCCTGGATGCCCTCCCTGGTGGGGCTGGTCTTCTCGCCCGCGTAGGCCAGATCCATAATGGCCTGGTAGGCAGTGATTTCGAAGTTGCCCGGAACAGTGTGGTACCGGTCCTCGAAGCTCTTGACGAAAGCCTTGGCCTTCGCATCCTTGGTGCCTGTCGCAGAAAAGACGCCGGTAATGATGGCCCCTTGGGCGTTCGCTCCGGTCAGGGAGAGGAACTCCTTGGTCTCCTGACCGCCGAAGAATGGTCCCTTATAGTCCAGCTTGTCTCGCAGGGTGTTGGCGACCAGCGCTCCATCCGGTCCGTAGCCGATGTCCACCACGGCATCGGGGGCAGCATTCTTGGCTGGGATCAGTATCGGAGTCAGGTCCGTGGAATCTGGCAGATAGGAGGACTGGTAGACGATCTGCACCCCGAGCCGTTCCGCAGCCTCCTTGAAGTACTGGAAGGATTCCTTCCCCCAGTCGTTTTCCAGATAGACGACGGAGATCTTCTTGGCTCGTTTGGACACTGCCTCAGCGTTGACTTCCTGGTTGATCTTCTGTGAGATCTGGGGTGTCCATACATGATCACCTGAATTCGTGAAAGTCGGCGAGGAGTTGTTGAAGCCGTAATGGACCAGTCCAGCCTGCTGGAAGATGGGCGATGCGGCTGAGGAGGCCGGCGAGGAGTAGTCTCCCACAACGGCGATGACCGATTTGTCGGAGGCGATCTTGGGGGCGACGGCGGCATCCTGTTTGGCGTCTGATTGGGTGTCGTAGTAGTCGATGTTCAGGCGCTTGCCCTGTATTCCGCCCTTCTTGTTGACCTGGTCCTTGGCCAGGTCGAAGCCCTGCTGGAACATCTTGCCGTACTCGGCGTAGAGACCGGTCTTAGGGTAAATGGCAGCGATGGTCACATGATCCGACGATCCTGCGGAGGAGCCCTGGTCGCCCCCCAATCCGCAGGCCGACAGCGCTCCGGCCATGGCCATGGTGATCATGAGGGCAACCATTGCCCTGATGGTGCCATGATGCGGCTGGTGCTGCTTTGATGTGATGACCATGATGTCTCCCTTGGAGTTTGACGGTTGATGTCGAGGGTTGTTTGTGGTTTCAGAGTTGCTTGGGGGCCCGGGTTCCGCTCAGAAGGCGCAGGGCTTCCTCGTCGGCGGGCGTCGGGATGGTGCATGAGGGCGCCAGGAGGAAGGGACGGCCTTGACGGGCCTGGATGGTCTGATCCAATTCCTTGCGGATCTGGTCCACGTCGCCGCCTGGGTTGAAGAGTTCGAAGTCGGCTCCGCCCACGGGTACAGCAGGAAAGTCGGTGCTGATTTCAGGATTGCCTGGGCGGAACTGATCCCAATGAAGAAAATCAGGATTCAGATCGGTGAATTCTTCAGGATGCGCATCCTCCCGGCAGGTATGCACCAGGACCAGGGCTTCCGGATTGGCCTGTCTGACCGCCCGGAGCACGATCCGGTCATAGGGCTTGGCCCATTCCTCCAGTTGCGCCTGGTTGAAGTAGCCATGGCTGGCCAGGCCCGTTTCGGCGAAGAAGATGCCGTCCAGGCCGGCCCCGCCTTGCTCCTTGGGTCTGACCAGCAGGGTTGCGTAGTCGGCAAGGGTCCGGGCGATGTTGTCCAGCGCTGACTTGGCTGCCTCGGGCTGGGCGAAGATCAGCGTCTGCCTGTTCAGATTCCTGTCCTCCTCCTGCGCGGAGCCCTGCCCCTCGGGGTAGAGGGGGAGATCGGCCAATTGAAGGAGGACCGAGAGCGGGGAGAAGACCGTGTCGATGACTGCTCGGTCCTCCAGGCCGTCTCGGATGATCCTGGCGGCCTGGATCTGCTCTTGGAGGACCCTGTTGGTTTCAGGATCGCGGTAGTCGATGCGGGCGATGTCCCCTGCCTCCTGGATGGCCGTGCGGACAGTGCGCGGGATCAGCCAATCATAGTGATCCCTGTCGTAGACTGCGTCCCAGACCTCGGCATAGTAGATGGCCCTCGGGTTGATCTTGACCCAGTCCCAATCCCACTTGCGAACGAAGTCCAAGGTGGCTGCGGCAAAATTCTCGGCACCGTACTCGTGCCCGATGTGGTGCTGCCAGGCGGAGGTCAGCCAGGCTTGTTTCCCCTGGTCATGGGTTATCTGGTGGAACTGGGTTCGTCTGTCTTCTGTCATTGCATGCTCGTTTCCTGGTGCGTGTCCTATGGACGCCCGGTCAGGTGTCCAGGTATCTCCGGTGCTCTTGGTTCGGAACAGGGCTTTGGGGATTCCCCTTTCCAAAGCTCTTGTCACATAAAACCCCAAGTAAGCAGCCCGGTCAACGATCTGGCATATAGGTAATATCTATCGCCGCTAATCGTCCCCTGGGCCTGCGCGGGTCTTGCAAAAGCTATAGGAAAACCTGATAGGGGTGGGGCAGACCAGACTTCGCGGCCGCCTGGACGCCCTAGCTTCGCTATCTGAGTATGGCCGATTGATGATCGCCAAGGGCGACAGGGAGCATTCCAGGTCTGGCATGGCTTCTGCTCGGGAGAGGCCCTCATAAGGGGACGATGATACAGTGAATTGCATGCCTGATGTATCCTCCAGAGACGCCATTCCGACATTTGCTGATATCACCACCATGGGTGTGGGAGGACACATTGCAGCCTTTGTTCAGCCACACGACAGGGTCGGGCTGATCGAGGCCGTGGAGGGCGCGGATTCCAAGGGGCTGCCCCTCTGCCTGATCGGTGGGGGATCCAACCTGCTTGCCTCTGACCAGGACTTTCCCGGCGTGGTTGTGCGTGATACCCGTCAGGACATCAGCGTGCCTGACGAGGTGGCCCCGCCTGAGGGCGGCGTTCCCGTCGTCCATATCAACGCCACGGCTGGGACCAACTGGGATGATCTGGTCTCCTACTGCGTGCGCATGCACCTGATCGGGCTGGAGGGCCTATCCGGCATCCCAGGGACTGTCGGGGCCTCGGTGGTCCAGAACATCGGCGCCTACGGCCAGGAGGTCGGATGCCTTGTCGACTCGGTCGAGGTATGGGACCGCCAGAACAAGGTCACCGCCTATCTGCGGGCCTCGGATCTGGATTTCGGATACAGAACCTCACTGCTCAAGCAGACCATGTACCAGGCGCCGGCTGTGCCCGACGCACGGTTCTTCCCCACGCCCCGCTATGTGGTCCTTTCGGTCACCCTGGTCCTGCGACATGGGTCCGCCGCTCGGGTGGATTCGGCCCAGCTTGCCAAGGCCCTGGGTGTGCAGGTCGGGGCAACGCTTCCCCTGGAGCGGATCCGACAGGCGGTTCTGACCGTCAGGGCAGGCAAGGGGATGCTGGAGGATCCCTACCGGTACCTGACCGATTGGATGGGATCATGTCGTCGGACCTCCGACCTGGAAGAGGCTCTGGAGGCAGTCCAGGGTGACCTTCATGGCCCCAGGGGCGAGCGGGTGCTGCTTGACCGCCATAGCTGCGGCAGTTTCTTCACCAATCCGATCATCAGTCGTGAGGCCGCGAATGCTCTGCCGGTGGATGCCCCGCGCTATCCTGTCGAAGACTCGGCGTTGGTCAAGACCTCAGCAGCCTGGCTGATTGATCATTCAGGCTTCCACAAGGGCTTCTCCTTGGAGGAGGGGTCGGCTGCAGCCCTGTCCGACGTGCACACGCTGGCCTTGACCAACCGGGGAGGCGCCGGCTCCGACGACATGGTGGCCTTGGCCCGTGCCATACAGAAAGGCGTGGATTCCACCTTCGGCATCCGCCTGATTCCCGAACCTGTCACCCCGGGTATCGACTTGGCCTGGTAGCCCTGCTCGAGGATTCCTTTCTCCCGACCCTCAGATCGAGGCAAGGATCTGAGGGTCTGTTTTATACAAAGTACACATCAACAATGCCGGGACAAGCAACAGCTGGCAACATATTCCTCCGCCATCCCTCTATCACATAGCATGAAAACAGCAAAGGACGAATCGGACGGTTACCGCCTTGTCGCGGGTTGAGACAGGTCTGTCGGATCCATCAGTCCTGGTCATGGAAGGAATGGCATGGCGGTTCCCATGACATAGCGGTCGGCGGGCGGGAGGCAAACGGACGGAAAGGAAGCATCGTGGAGAGGCTGCAGGAAGCAGTGGCCGTGCATCTGGGGCTGACCAATCCAGAGGCAGCTCGACGGCCCATCAGAATCATCCAGTTCGGAGAGGGCAATTTCCTCAGAGGATTTGTTGAGTGGATAGTCCAGCAGCTCAACAACAAGGGCGTGTTTGGGGGGAACGTAGCAGTGGTCCAACCCCGGGAAAACGGCAGGGTCCAAGCCTTGGAGGACCAGGAAGAGCTTTACACCGTCATTTTGGACGGTCTCAAGGACGGACAGCCGGTCCGCAGCCATGAGCTGATTGACTCTATCGGCAAGACAGTCAACCCTTACCAGGACTGGGAGGGGTTTCTGGCTCTGGCGGATGATCCTGATACGCAGATCATCGTCTCCAACACGACCGAGGCAGGCATTGCCGTCAACGACGGGGATAAGGTCACGGACCAGCCACCAGCGGGGTATCCGGCGAAGTTGGCTCATCTGCTCAAGCGTAGGTTCGACAGGTCCATGCCAGGCTTCCTGATTATGCCCTGCGAGCTTATCGCCGACAACGGTCCGGCCCTGTATCGTGCCCTGATAAAGGTCGCCGAACGGTTCGGATGGGGTAAGGACTTCATCGACTGGCTTGATCGGGAGAACACGTTCGTATCCACCCTCGTGGATCGGATAGTCCCTGGCTACCCGTGCGAAGATGCCCAGGAGCTTTGGGGGAGGCTGGGCTACGAGGACCAGAACATGGTCAAGGCCGAGCCCTTCCTGCTCTGGGTCGTGGCCGGCGACCAGACCGCCCAGCGCAAGGTTGATGAGCTGCTTCCCGCGCGGAAGGCCGGAATCGACCTGGTGACCTGCGATGCTGTACAGCCCTACCGTGAGCGCAAGGTCTATCTGCTCAATGGTCCTCATACCACCATGGCCCAGGTGGCTCGGCTGGCTGGATTCGAGACCGTAGGACAGGTCATGGGCGATAAGACCATGCGCTCATTCATCACCCGTGAGATGGAGGAGGAGATCATCCCCGTCCAGAGCCTGCCCAAGGAGGAGCTGGAGAACTTCGCTGCTGCGGTTCGTGAGCGGTTCGACAACCCCTTTGTCCAGCATTCCTTGGATTCCATAGGGCTGAACTCGGTCTCCAAATTCGTCTCCCGCCTTCTCCCGCTGGTTACGGCCAACGTAGAGCAGGGGTGTGGGCTTCCGGAGCGGATCGTCCTGGCGCTGTCCTGCCTGTTGTGGATTTATGGTGGCAAGGCCGTTGATGCTGTGAAGATTCAGGATGATCAAAAGGTCGTCGATGCCTTTCGCGTGGCTGCCGGTCAGGATGATTTTGTCGACCGGATTCTTGCTGATGCTTCCATTTGGGGTCATGATCTGACCAGGATTGCTGGACTCACGGAAGCTGTACAGAAGAACCTGGACGATTTGGCCGACCGGGGTGTCCAGCCCCTGATTGACCGATTGGCATGAGCCAATAGTGCAAACGAGGGGTCAGTTGCTTCAAGGCAATTTGATTCTCGCGTTTACAATATGTCGGTTTTCCAAGGTTGAAAGAAACTTCCCACAGGGCGTGGTTCTGGCGGGAACACCGAATAAGTGTCTGATGCCAGGTCGGGTTTGCGATTGACCCCGACCGGCATCAGGCACTTCCTTATTCTTCGGAATTTCTTCTGCTTCGCCCTCAGGCTAGGTTTGTCTTGAGGAATGAGACAGGCAATGAGCTACGAAATTGGCGGCAATGAGAAATAAAGGCTCCCTTGCCGAACAGCATGACAAGGGGGGTCTTGCTGGATTTTGCCCCATCAACGGTTGTAGCGGTAAGCGTCCCAGACTCCAAGCAGATACTGGATGCCCATGGCGCGGTCATAAAGACCGTAACCTGGCCGCGGTCTACCGGCCTCCGTGTTCTCGCTCCACAAATGCCGTCCGTGATCTGGGCGGATGTAGCCCTGGTAATCGGCCTCGGCGTAGGCTTTCATGATGCCGACGGTGTCCACGTTCCCCTCGCTGGCGCGGTGACCCACCTCGTAGAATGAGCCCTGCTCGTCGGTGAATCGGATGTTGCGCACGTGGCTGAAGTAGATCCTGTCCATGAAGGTTTTGACTGCATCCACAGCGTCGTTACCCCGTCTGGATGAGAAGGATCCCAGGCACAGGCACAGTCCGTTGCAGGGGCTGGGATTCAGGTCCAGCACTCGTTGGATCCCCTCCTTGCTGGAGACCACGCGCGGCCAGCCGAACAGGTCGAAGGCAGGGTCGTCGGGGTGGACGGCCAGCTTGACCCCGTAGCGCTCGCAGGTGGGGATCACGGCATCCAGGAAGTACTTGAAGTTGGCGTACATCTGCTCGTGGTCCATTCCCTGATAGGCCTCCATCAGTTCAGGTTCCCAGCCGGGCACAGTCAGGGACCCGGCCCCCTTCAGGGTTTCGTCGATGATGCCCTGTGGGCTGAGCCGGTCCACCTGGTGCTGGTTGTAGTAGAGGGCGGTGGATCCGTCTGGGCAGGGGTGGAACATCTCCGTGCGCAGCCAGTCGAAGACCGGCATGAAGTTGTAGGCGACGACTTTGACCCCGGCCTTGCCCAGGTTGGCTATAGTCTCGATGTAGGCGTCAATGGCCTGGTCCCGGCTGATTCCGAGGACCGTCGAACCGGTCTTGACGGACTCATGAACGTTGACCGACTCAACCACGTCGGCATTGAAGGTCTTGGTTATGCCTGCCGCCCGATCCCTGGCAGACAACCCGGTGATTGTGGCCATGGCCTCTTCGATTTCCTCCGGCTGCCAAACCTCGCCGGTCTGTTTATGGTGCAGGGACCAGACAATGGTCTCCACCCCCGGAATCTGACGAATATCATCCAGGCTGATGGTGTCGTTGCCCTGGCCATACCAGCGGAATCCCATGTGCATGATGCTCTCTCCATACGTTCGGATCGGATGGATCCTGTCATTGTGTGTCTTGTCCAGTCAGTAGATACCCATGTCACCAGGCGCTTGCAGCTTTGTGAAGGGTGCTTGCGACGGCACCACTGCCCTGGCACATGGCTGCCAGGAAGGTCTCGATTTTGTCGGCCAGTGGGGTGGCGTTCAGATCGGTTCCGAAGATGGAGGCATCGGCCAGGATGGACTTGATCGTCGTCGCCACAGTCTCCTTCCTGACTGACCCCTTGAGTGGGATGTCGACCAGAATCCTTTGAAGCTCCTCCAGGCGCGGGTCTGGGCTGAGCTTGACCCGCCGCCCGGCATCGTCCGTACCGTTTCCATCCGAACCGATCAGCAGCCGCAGCCAGGCGGCGATGATCAGCGGGATGGCTTCCAGATCGGCGGTGTCAAGGTCCTTGGCTCGGATGTACTTGCTGATGGTGATTCCGTATCTGACCGGAATCTTCTGGGAGGTGTCGGCGCAGATACGCGCCGGTGTATCGGGCAGGCCGGGATTGGGAACCCTGATCTCGATGACCTGGCGGAGGAACTCCTTGGGGGAGAAGATGCCCGGGTCCTCGACCACAGGCAGTCCTTCCACATACCCCAGGCGGGTGACCAAGGCCTTGAGGTCCGGGTCGGCGATGGTTTTCGACATGGTCGGATACCCTAGGAGCATCCCGAAGACGGCCAGGGCCGTGTGCAGGGGGTTCAGGCAGGTGGTGACCTTCATCTGGTCGGCGGCGTTGACTGTATCCTTGTCGGCCATGTAGACTCCTGCCTTCTCCAGAGGCGGGCGTCCTGCAGGGAAGTCGTCCTCGACCACCCAATACCAGGTTTCCTCGGTGTTGGCATAGGGGGCCATGGCGGTTCCGCCCCTGGTACGGAAGGGCTCCGCATCGGCGATGCCCAGAGCCTTGAGTCGGCGACCCACTTCCGCTTCTGGGTTGGAGTGATTCTGTCGATCATGGTCAGTGGGAAGGTGATTTTGTTCTTGTCTCTGAGGTAGTCGCCGAAGCCTTTTTCGGCCAGGCCTCTCTTTATCCACTCTTCGGTCATCCGCCTGACGACCTGACCGAACCGCTCCCCGTTTCGTGAGAAGTTGTCGGTGCTGACCAGGGCCAGGGGAAGGGCACCGGCCCGGTAGCGCTCCAGCAAGAGGGCCGTGATGACTGCGATGGCGCTCTTGGCCTTGTCGGGTCCGCCCTCGAATTCCGGGGCGATCCATGGCAGCGACCGGCCTTGGGAGTCGACCAGGGCGTAGCCTTTCTCGGTGATGGTTGTGGTGACCATCTGCAGGCTGGGATTGCGGAAGACCAGCCTCAGATCACGCAGGGGCTTCGGGTCTTCGCCCAGCGGATAGGCACCTGCGATCGAGGCGGCCAACGAGGTTTTCACGGATCCGTCCGCTTTCAGGATGACCTGAAGATAGCGGTCGTCGAAGGGGGAGTAGGCCTGGTCGATGATGGCCGGGTCGAAGGATTCGACCACCGATATGCCTCGGTCGGTGGCGCCTGAATCCAGAAGTTTTTGGGCAATGGGGGCGTGAACTGCCCTGAAGAGGTTGCCTGCCCCGAAGTGGACCCAGGTAGGCGAGCGCTTGGTGGCCTGGCGCATGGCCTCGATGTCGTAGGTTGGCAGGGTGACACCGGCCTTCTGCCAGGCAGCAGTCTGATTATGTATATCGTCGCTCAGGTGAAGCATCAGTGTCTTCCTTTATCAAAAGAGCCATTCCGTGGAGACCAGGCGTACGCACTGGCCCCACTTGTTTTCGAACCTACTCAAGTGGGAGCTTGCCTGCCTTCGGAGTTGCCGTTTGTTTCTCACCAGACTGCTGTCGGCTGCTATGGACATTGTGGAATTACTTATACTTGGACGCTAAGAGGTACTTGGCTTTGTTGGCGTATGTTTCATGCGCTATGGGGCTGCAGAGGGAAGGCTGATACGGCTAGATGAAGACCGAAGCAGATTCGGGCGGCGATTCCTCCAAGGGCAACCGCCGCACCACCATATATGATGTGGCCCGCCAGGCCGGCGTCTCTCCTTCAACGGTCTCGCGCACCTTTTCACGCCCGGATCGGGTCAGCATTTCGACCGCTCGGATGGTTCAGAAGGTCGCTGATTCGCTGGGCTATCACAGCGACATGGTCGACAGCAGGTCAGACTCCCAAGGCAGGGGACTGGTGGCGGTTATTGTGCCCGACCTGGGTAATCAGTTTTTCACCGGGGTCATCCGCAATATCCAGGACGAATGCGAGCGTTTCCATTTCGAAACCCTGATTCTTGATACCCGGGAGTCCATTACCCGGGAGCACAGGATCGTCGATGCGGTCGCCCCCGTGGTCTCGGGGATCATCCTGGTCTCCCCTAGGATGCCCGATGCCATGATCCGCAAGTGCGCCCAGCTGCGTCCTCTTGTCAGCGTCAACCGTGATGTTCGGGGCGTCTCCAGCATCAGCATCGACTCGTCCAAGGGGGCATGCCAGGCGGTCGACTACCTGCACTCATTGGGTTGCCGGAGTCTTACTTATTTGGACGGGCCGGCGGCCTCCTGGTCAAGTGGCATACGGTGGCGGCACATCCTCAATGAGTGCGACGCCAAGGGGATGAGCGTCAAGCGCTCGCTGCCTTGCGCTCCCACCTTTTACGGGGGCTATTCCTTTGCAGAGAAATATCTGGCAAATCCTACGGGAGCGGTCATTGCCCACAACGATCTGATGGCGATCGGTCTGATCGTGGCCTTACGACGGCTGGGTTGCCAGTGCCCTCGTGATGTCTCGGTCATCGGGTTCGACAACGACATCATGTCCATGGTGAGCAGTCCGCCTCTGACCACCATTCATATGTCCCTTTCAGCCCTTGGACATGGGGCTGCCGATCTCCTTATGCAGCGTCTTTCCGGAGCCTCCCTGTCTGTAGCCCCGACGGTTCCGGCCCGTCTGGTCATCAGGCAGAGTACGGGCAAGGCTGAGTCAGGTTCCTGATCAGGAAGGTTTCCGACAAGTCATGGCAACATCATGCTGAGCCTTTTCGGGTGCGCATAGGCTGATCAAGAGCATGTGTGAGTTCCGATCGTCTGACTGCCTTACCTGCCCCTTGGTCTGTACAGGAGGATTTGGGCATCGCGGAAATTCGGATGCCGGACTTGCTGTTTTCGACTAAGGAGTTTGTAGTGGCTTTCCTGGATGACGATTTTCTTCTCGGGACGCGGTTGTCTCGAGGGTTGTTCCATGACGTGGCTGAGAATCTTCCCCTGGTGGATTATCACTGCCATCTGCACGCCAAGGAGATCTATGAGGACCCCAACTTCGATAATATCGTCGATGCCTGGCTGACAGATGGGCGCAATTATGGAGACCACTATAAGTGGCGACTGGAGAGGGCCAATGGTGTTCCGGAACGGCTGATCACCGGGGACGGCGACCCTTGGGACAAATTCATGGCTTACGCCCGGACCATGGAACAGGCTGTGGGCAGCCCGGTCTATCTATGGACCCACATGGAACTGCGGAGGTACTTCGGCATCTGCGAACCCCTGACCACCAAGACCGCCAGGTCCATCTTTGATCAGACCAACGAGCTGCTGGCCACCCCGGACTTCTCGCGAAGAGCGCTTCTGCGTCGCATGAACGTCAAAGTGGTCTGCACCACGGATTCTCCTGAGGACAGTCTGGAGTACCACGATCGGTTCGCCAAGGAGGGGGAGCCCTTCAGGATGGTCCCCGCCTTCCGCCCGGATGCGGCCCTGAATCCGACAGCCAAGGGGTATGGCGGGTGGATCGGCACAATGGAGTCGGTCTGCGGCAAGCCGATCAATGACTTCAGCGATCTGGTCGAAGCTCTGCGCAATCGTGTGGATTACTTCCATCAGCATGGTTCCAGACTCTCCGACCATGCTGTCGATGTGGTGGAGTTCGCTCCGGCGACTGCCGAGCAGCTGGATGCCATCTTCAGCAAGGCCAGGGCCGGACTGGGCCTTGGCAGGCAGGAGCAGGCCCAATACCGTGCAGGTCTCCTCCTTGAGCTCATGCGGATCTACAAGGATAAGGGCTGGACCATGCAGCTCCACCTCCATGCCAGTCGCGACAACAATTCGACAGCCTTCCAGCGGTTGGGAGCGGACACGGGTTACGATGCCCTGGCGGACGGTTCGGTGGCCGCCCCCCTTGCGGCCCTTCTTGACCAGGCGCAAAGCTCGAACATCCTGCCCAGAACCATCGTCTATTCCCTCAATCCCAACGACTACATGGCCATAGCCACTGACCTGGGCTGCTTCGGCGGCGATGATCGGGGCCAGCTTCAACTGGGCAACGCCTGGTGGTTCAACGACACCATCACCGGGATGCGCCGCCAGCTTGAGGTTCTGGCAGAAACCTCTCTCTTGGGCAATGCGGTAGGAATGACCACGGACTCCCGCAGCTTCCTGTCCTTCCCCAGGCACGAGCTCTTCCGCAGGGTGCTCTGCGGGCTCCTGGGCGATTGGGCGAGCCAAGGCGTCATTCCTGATGACGAGGAGTATCTTGCCCCTCTGGTCCGCGCGGTCTCCTATGAGAACGCACTGGCCCTTTTTAAGAGCTGATGTGCAGGCTGGCTGACCCCCATGGCCAGAAAGTCGCTTCGTGCGACAGCTCTGACGGCTCAGCGAGAATGCGGCGCCAGGGCCGCAAAGGCCTGGGCGCTCTGCATCAGGGGGGATTCGATCCCTGTTTGATTTGACGGTTCCGGTCGTGCTCCCCATCGGGTAGTATCCCGAAATGGGCAAAGTCCGGACTTGTGTATCCCCATCTCCTATAGTGATGGGCCGGAGGAGCTTGCGGCACAATAAGTCACGATTGGGAGCAGGATGGAATTATTCAGGAAGAAATCGGTTGAACAGACCCTGGCGGAGACCGGGGAGGAGGGCAGGTCGCTCAAGCGGACGCTGACCACCTGGGACCTGGCCATCATGGCAGTCGCAGTGGCCGTGGGTGCCGGCATCTTCTCGGTGGGGGCCCAGGCGGCGGCCTTCCATGCAGGGCCGGCCGTCATCATCTCCTTTGTCATCGCAGGCATTGTCTGCGCGGCAGCCGTTATGTGTTACGCGGAATTCGCCTCAATGATCCCGGTTTCAGGCTCGGCCTACACCTTCACCTACAACACCATGGGCGAACTGGTGGCCTGGATCATCGGCTGGGACCTGATTCTGGAAATGCTCATGGCCGCCTCGGTCATCTCCAAGTACTGGGGCGTCTACCTGAATGACTTCATCCATCTGATGGGGGGCACCTCGTTCAGCTCCAGCTTCCATGTGGGAGGCATGGATGTTGACCTGGCCCCACTGGTGGTCGTCACCCTCTTCACGGTTCTTCTGGTCCTGGGCACCAAACTTTCTGCCCGGTTCGACGGGGCCTTGACCGTCCTCAAGATCGGCATCGTGGTCTTCGTTATCGTGGTGGGCTTCTTCTACGTCAAGTTGGACAACTACCGGCCCTTCATCCCGCCTTCCGAGCCCGCTTCGGCCGTTCCGGGAGCCAGCGTGCCAGGAATCATGGGCCAGCCGCTCTGGCAGTGGGTTTCCGGCATGCAGCCCACCATCTACGGTGTCCCCGGCATCCTCTCAGGCGCAGCCCTGGTCTTCTTCGCCTTCGTGGGCTTCGATATCGTCGCCACAACCTCAGAGGAGGCCAAGGAGCCCCACAAGACCATTCCCCGCGGAATCGGCCTGGGCATGTTGATCGTCATCACCCTGTACATCCTTGTAGCCATCGTCACCACCGGCATGGTCTCCTACAAGGATCTGGCCAAGGCCAAGAACCCCTCCCTGGCCACCGGCTTCGAGATGGTCGGCGCTCCCTGGGCTGCCAAGATCATCTCCTTCGGCATCGTGGTGGGGCTGACCACCGTGGTCATGGTGCTCCTGCTGGGGCTGACCCGCATTGTCTTCGCCATGAGCCGCGACGGGCTTCTTCCCCGTGCCCTGTCCCGCACTGGCCGGCATGGCACGCCTGCCCGCATCCAGATCCTGGGCGGCATCGTGGTGGCCGTGGTGGCCTCCTGCTTCCCCATAGACGTCCTGTCCGACATGGTCAACATCGGCACGCTCTCGGCCTTCCTGCTGGTGGCGATCTCCCTGCCTATCATGCGCAAGCGCCGGCCGGACCTGCCCCGGTCCTTCAAGATGCCCGGCAACCCTTGGGTTCCCATTCTGATCGCCCTGGCCTGCCTCTGGCTCATGCTCAACCTGACCGTGCTGACCTGGATTCGATTCGTGGTCTGGTTGGCAGCAGGCCTGGCCATTTACTTTTGCTATTCCTACCGGCACTCCCTGCTCGGTCGGCATCAGCTCAGCGGGAAGATATCCGAGGCCACCCAGGCCGGTCTGGACTGACCTGGAGCGTCGGCGCTGCAGTGTAGAGTGAATACTCGCATACTCAGGAGGTAACCCATGACCTACGTCATCGCTCAGCCTTGCGTGGACGTCAAGGACAAGGCCTGCGTGGACGAATGCCCGGTGGACTGCATCTACGAGGGCGTCCGTTCGCTCTACATCAACCCCAACGAGTGCGTGGACTGTGGCGCCTGCGAGCCGGTCTGCCCGGTGGAGGCCATCTTCTACGAGGACGACCTGCCCGAGGAGTGGACTTGGTATAAGGACGCGGCGACTGATTTCTTCGCCCAGGTGGGGGATGCCGGCGGCGCTGCTGCGGTCGGCCCCTACGATCACGATCCGGAGGGTGTGGCAGCACTGCCGCCCAACAAGTAGTCGATTAAGGCTGACGAGCCGCGGATGGGAGCCAACCCACCGCGGCTTATTCATAAGAGAAAGGCGGGCCATGGGTTTTCACTCTTTCCGATCCCCCTACGACTGGTCAAGGATTGACCCCTACCGGCGGCGTGCTGAGCAGTGCCCCGGCGGTCTGGTCGACCTCTCGGTCGGTTCGCCGGTGGATCCTGTACCCAGGTCGGTCAGGGATGCCCTGGCGGCGGCTGCGGATGATGACCAGGCGCGAGGATATCCGAAAACTGCCGGTGATGATCTCCTGAGGCAGGCCGTGGCCGGCTGGTTCCGTCGCCGTCGCGGTGTCGATCTGGATGCCTTGGGCGCGGACCTGGTGCCTACGGTCGGGTCCAAGGAGGCGGTGGCACTCATGGCCTCCCTCCTGCATCTGGGCCCGGGGGATCGGGTGGTACAGCCGACGGTATCCTATCCCACCTATGCCATCGGAACCCAGCTGGCCGGGGCTCAGGTGACAACCGTTGATGATCCGGCTGATACAGATTCATGGGTGGATCTGCCTGGCGTGCGAGCAGTATGGATCAATTCGCCAGGCAACCCCAGTGGTCAGGTCATAGACCGAACGGCGTTGGCTAAGATCGTCCGGGCGGCTCGTTCGATTGGGGCTACGGTCCTGAGCGACGAGTGCTATGCCATGCTGGATTGGTCAGGACCTACTCAAGTCGGGCAGAATGCGCCGATCCCGGCCTCACCTTGTATCTTGGAGTCTAAAGTCTGCGGCGGCGATGCCAGCGGGATACTCTGCCTGTACTCGATGAGCAAACAGTCCAACATGGCCGGGTACAGGGCAGCCCTCGTGGCCGGCGATGCTCATCTGGTGAAGCCCATGACTGCCTACCGCAAGCAGGTGGGACTGATTGTGCCCGGTCCGATACAGCGGGCCATGCGAGCCGCTCTGGAGGACGGAGAAGCTGTGATGGCCCAGCGCAAGATCTACGCACGTCGTCTGCAGGCCTTGGCTCAAACTCTGACAGCTTACGGATACGATGCCGTCATGCCACAGGGTGGACTTTATATTTGGGCGCAAGCCCGTTCGGGCGATTGCTGGGCCGATATGACTGACCTGGCCCGTATAGGGATACTGGCCAGTCCTGGGGAGTTTTACGGGGATGGTCACCGTTTGCGATTCTCATCCACCATATCTGACGACCAGCTGGAGCTGGCACTGGAGCGGTTGCGTGCAGGTGCTTAAAGACCCATGCTGACTGAACCCTTGCCGTAGCGGTTCCTGATGGAGTCCATGGTGGCCTCTGCCTGATCCAGGCGCTGGGACTCACTACCGGTGTGTCGTTTGCTCTCGCGCATGATGTCGTCCAAGGACGGCTGGATGGGGGTATCTTCCACCCGGCTCAGACCGGATGCGCTGACACCGGCTAGGCGGATCAGCCGGGGCAGGGGGGTGTCCATGGGCACGCCCTCTGGCAGCCCCAGCATGGCCTTGAGCAGTCCGACCGCCTGCGGATAGATGCGATTGGCTGAGTTGACCGGAGTCTCCAGGGTATGGGCCTTGGTCATATAGCGCAGATCATCAAAGCGCAGTTTGACAGTGATGGTCCGGGCGATCAGGTCATGCGCTCGCAGTCCGGTGGCCACCTCGTCGCTGCAGGCGCGCAGGAGGTCGCAGACCTGCTTCATGCTGGTGGTGTCGTGCAGGAAGGTGCGTTCCGCGCCCAGGGATTTCTCAGGTGCTCGTGGTTTGACCGGATCGTCGTCCAGGCCGTGGGAGGCCTGTGCCAGCATCCGGGCTGTAACGGTCGAACCTGTGGCCCGAGTCAGATCCCGTTCGCTCATGGTGGCCAAGTCGGCCACATCCTTGATGGCCCAGGCGTTGAGCCGCTTTTCCAGGGCCGGTCCGATGCCGGGGACCCCGCGCAGGGGCATCAGCTGGACGAACTCGGCCTGCCGGGCCTTGGGAATCAGCAGCATGCCGTCAGGCTTGGCATTGGTGGAAGCCATTTTGGCTACCAGCTTGTTGGTGGCGATGCCCACCGAGCAGGTCACGTGGAATTGGCGGGCCACGCTGGCTCGAATCCACCGGGCTATGGCTGTGGGCATGCCCCAGCGCATGAGCGCCCCGGACACATCCATGTAGCACTCGTCTACGGAGACCTGCTCGATCTGATCGGTGATTTGTGAGAAAACCGTATCAAATATCCGTCGTGAAATGCCCCGGTAATAGGTCATATCGACCGGGAGGAAGACCCCTTGAGGGCATAGTCGCTTGGCACGTGCCAGAGGCATGGCCGAGTTGATGCCGAAGGCTCTGGCCTCATAGCTGGCCGCGGAGACCACCGAACGCTGTCCGGTGCCGATAATGACCGGCCTTCCCTGCAATTGCGGGTGTCGAGCGACTTCACAAGAGGCGTAGAAAGCATCCATGTCAATATGCAGCACCGTGCAGCCGGTCTCGTCATGTCCCCAGTCCTTCTTGGCGGCTGCAAGCCTTGGTGCGGTACTCATGGCTCCATGATAGAAGGGAGCCCCGGAGGAACATACGATAAATTATTCTCGAATGTAAATTCTTAGAAAAGATTCACTTTTCTGGTTTTTATCCATGAAAAATGGACAAACCTGTCCCTATTCCATCCGATCCTGCCGCTCCGGCGAGTCAGGTCAGTCAATCATGGTATTCTATTGTTTTGTTCTTGAAAACCCTGGGATCAAGGTCCCAGATCGGGAGCAAGCATGGAGACGTGCCTGAGTGGCCGAAAGGGGCACCCTGCTAAGGTGTTGACTGCGCAAGCGGTCCAGGAGTTCGAATCTCCTCGTCTCCGCCTGAAGGCCGGTGATCGCTGATTTCGCACGATCACCGGCCTTATTTATTGCCATTGGTATCCATTTTCCTTGGCCTTTGCAGTGCTGCAGCTAGGGCGGATTCAAATCTGTAAGTGGCGGACCGATGGTGCATGACATGAGCCTGTCTGGCAGTGCAGATCAAAGCTGGGCAAAGGCTGCGTGGCCTGTCCCGCCGATCATGTGGTAGATGGAGCTTGGTCCCCGGACAGGGGAATCAGCCTGTGGCCTTCGCCCAGTGCACTGGGCTGGACACGGCCCTGCAGAAGGTCGTCCAGCCGACCATGAAAGGCTGGCACCGCTGCGGGCTCAAGGTCGTAGATCAGCCGCACCCGGTCAGTGAAGTCCTCGCTTTCCATGTATCCCCCAGTGGTACGGATCAGACGGCGGAGGGAGTCATATTCCGGGTAGTCCACGGTGATCGTGAAGCGCTGCGTCGGGAGCACGCGTGCCGATCTTGCCGCCTTGAGTGTTAGGGAGGCTGCTGAGGAATAGGCTCGGATCAACCCTCCTGACCCTAGAAGGATCCCCCCGAAGTATCGGGTCACAGTCAGGACGCAATCGGTCAGTCCCTGCCGACGCATGACCTCAAGTATGGGCTTGCCGGCCGTTCCGGAGGGCTCTCCGTCATCGCTCATGCGCTCGCTGGTGCGGCCCTCAGGTCCCCAGATCGCGCAGTGGCAGACGTGCCGGGCTTTGGGGTGCTGTAAGCGGACCTCTTGGACGAAGGCCATGGCCGCATCTCGGTCTTCCACATGGCAGGCCTGGCCGATAAACTCGGACTTCCGGTCGGTCAGAGAGCCTGTGGCTGGTTTCTGCGGCGTATCCAATATGGTGAGCAAATCGGCTTGCCTCCTATTCCTATCGTCTCCTCGGTTCCTGCGCTATCTCCATGCTAGAGGGGATTCCGGGCCGAGTCTGATATCAAGGAGACGACCTAAGCTGGCCGCATGACCAATCCTCAGGACCAACCGGAAACCGAACCTCCGTCAGCCGGCAAGCCCCACGAGGCCCTGACCGTTTTCTATGAAAGGCTCAGGCACTCCACGGATACGGCTGAGCTGCACGGATTCGCCCGCAGCCCACTGCCCGACAGGTCAGACCAGGCTGCCTTCTCCCGCTTCACGGCATTGCTGGAGGCGGTGGCTGGCAATGAACACACACCGGTGGAGGACAGGGTCTACCTGGCGCAGACCATGCCCTTTCCTAACATTCTGGTCAAGCTCTCCCAGGATTCCAGCTCCGAGGTCCGCCGGGCGGTAGCCGCCAACAAGGACGATAAGAACTGGCTGGCCGGTTTGCTTACCAAGGACGAGGACGCCGGAGTCAGAGCTGCCGCGCTGACCAACCCTATGACCTCCTGGAAGATGCGTCTGGAAGGCGCCCAGGATGAACGAACCGATGCCGAGACACTAGACTTCCTGGGAGCCTTGGGCACTCGCGAGGAGCAGGATGCCCCCCATGTGCTGGCCGCCATGGTGCGCCGGGCCGTGGCCCTGAATCCCAACACGGGACAGGCGACCCTTGATGCCCTGAGCAAGGACCCGGATGGTCAGGTGGCACGGGCGGCTGCCTCCCGCTGAAACCGGAGCAGACACAAATTTTGACGAACGGCATACAGGCGTTACAATAATGGATTGTTGTGTTTCCCTAAGGGGTCCTCAAAGCGCTTTTCCCACTCGCCGTCTAGGACTTTAAGGGAGCCCACGGAATACACGGCTTTCGGCCAGCATGGCAGCATGCGGCGCGGAGAGCCCGAAACACAATGCAAGGAAAAGGTTGAATCGTGAAGACTTTCACCCCGAAACCAGCCGATCTGACACATGACTGGTATATCGTCGACGCCTCCGGTGTGGTGCTGGGGCGTCTGGCAGCCCAGGTGGCCGATCTGCTGCGTGGCAAGAACAAGCCCACCTATGCGCCCTACGCCGACTCCGGCAACAACGTCATTGTCATCAACGCCTCCAAGATGGTGCTGACGGGCAACAAGAGCGACAAGGTGCTCTACACCCACTCCGGCCGTCCCGGCGGTCTGCGTCGCGACTCCTACGGGCAGTTGATGGAGCACAATCCCGAGCGCATCATCATGACGGCGGTCAAGGGCATGCTGCCCAAGAACAAACTGGCCAAGGTCCAGCTGACCAGGCTGCGGGTCTTCGCAGGCGAGGAGCATCCTCACACCTCCCAGCAGCCCATTGAGTACAAGATCCATCAGGTCGCTCAGCAGGCCAAGTAGGACCAGAGGAGATAATCATCATGGCTGACAACAACAACAGCTCCGCGGTTCTTGAGGCCGAGGAGACCAGCGCTTCCTACACTTCCGAGACCAATGCCGGTGCAGGCACCGGCACCTCCGCCATCGAGCCGGGCTATGGCACCGGCCGCCGCAAGGAGGCAGTCGCCCGCGTCCGTCTGATTCCGGGCTCCGGCAAGTGGAGCATCAACGGGCACACCCTGGAGGAGTACTTCCCCAGCAAGCTGCACCAGCGCGAGGTCAACTCGCCTATCGTGCTGCTCAAGCTCGAGAACAAGTTCGACGTGGTTGTGCGCGTCGAGGGCGGCGGTGTGACCGGCCAGGCCGGCGCAGTCCGTCTGGGCGTCGCACGCGCCCTGAACGCCATCGATCGGGACGCCAACCGTCCTGCCCTGAAGAAGGCCGGGTTCCTGACCCGTGACGCCCGCGTGGTGGAGCGCAAGAAGGCCGGTCTGCACAAGGCCCGTCGCGCCCCGCAGTTCTCCAAGCGCTGACGTTCGCGGTTTCCTTCATCCCCGAGGTTCTCACGGACCTTGGGGATTTTTCATGCTTGGATCCGTGCCTGGACAGCCCAGTTCCAAGCGAACGACAAAGCGCACGTTGGGGTGCGGAAAATGACCAGGAAAACCACGAATTCCCACACGACACGCTTCAAGCGAACGTTCGCTCATCCGGGGGCTCAATGGTGCCCCCTTGGGTCTATATTGTGACTTTCGTCACGTTATGACGGATGTCTTTCGTGGACCGCCACGGTCTGAGACTGTATGAGACCTTCTGCCGGCCCTCATCGGCATCCGCGGAACATGAGGAGGGCCAATACCTTGGCTGGAACGCAGAAGCATAAGCATGACCATCAAGTGAAGGAGCCGACAGCTGGCAGGGAAGGCGGCCAGGCCGACGGCAGTGAGCTGGCCCGCATGGAGGTGGATGCCCTGGTCGTCCGCGCGCAGGCGGCTTTACGCGCCTTTGAGGAGCTCGACCAGAGCCAAGTGGATCGGATTGTGGCCAAGGCCTCGATTGCGGCCCTGAACAAGCATCTGTCCCTGGCTCAGATGGCCGTGGAGGAGACAGGACGCGGCCTGGTGGAAGACAAGGCCACCAAGAACATCTTCGCCTGCGAGCACGTGACCAACTACCTGGCCAGGCAGCGCACCGTGGGCATCATCAGCGAGAACGATGTGGACGGCATCATCGAGGTGGCCGAGCCGGTGGGAGTCGTGGCCGGCGTGACTCCGGTCACCAACCCCACCTCGACTGCCATTTTCAAGTCGCTGCTGGCCCTGAAGACCCGCTGCCCCATCGTCTTCGGATTCCACCCCTACGCCCAGCGCTGTTCGGTGGAGGCGGCCCGGATCGTCCGTGATGCCGCCATCGAGGCAGGTGCTCCACAGGATTGCATCCAATGGATCGAGCACCCCTCAGTCGAAGCCACCGGCGCCCTGATGCAGCACCCCGGCGTTGCCACCATTCTGGCCACAGGAGGCACCGGCATGGTCAAGGCCGCCTACTCCTCGGGCAAGCCTGCCCTGGGCGTAGGAGCCGGCAATGCACCGGCATATGTGGACCGCAGGGTCAACGTTTCCCGGGCCGTCAACGACCTGATCCTGTCCAAGCATTTCGACTACGGCATGATCTGCGCTACAGAGCAGGCCATCATCGCTCATCAGGATGTGTATGACCGGGTGATCGAGGAGATGAAGCGGCGCAAGGCTTACTTCGTCAGCCCTGAGGAGAAGGTCAAGCTGGAGGAGTACATGTTCGGCGTGCGTGCTCATGCCGGTGCCGATGCGCCCGCTCCCAGGCTCAACTCTGAGGTTCCGGGCAAGTCCCCCCAGTTCATCGCTCGTCAGGCCGGCTTCGAGATACCCGAGGATGCGACTATTCTGGCTGCCCAATGCGACCAAGTCGGGCCCATGGAACCGTTGACCCTGGAGAAGCTGGCTCCGGTTCAGGCTGTGCTCAAGGCGAGCAACAAGGAAGAGGGCTTCACTTTCTGCGAGCAGATGCTGCGCTACGGTGCCGGGCACACGGCCGCGATCCACACCGATGACGAAAGGCTGGTGCGCGAGTATGGCCAGCGCATGCACGCCTGCCGGATTGTATGGAATCAGCCGAGCTCCCTGGGCGGCATCGGCGACATCTACAATGCCATTGCCCCCTCCCTGACCCTGGGTTGCGGCTCCTACGGGGGCAATTCGGTCTCGGGCAACGTCCAGGCGGTCAATCTGATCAATGTTAAGCGGATTGCGCGGAGGAACAACAACATGCAGTGGTTCAAGGTGCCGGCCAAAACCTACTTCGAGCCCAACTCCGTTCGCTACCTGCGTGACATGTTCGGCATCCGCCGGGCCGTCATCGTATGCGATAAGGTTATGGAGCAGCTGGGGATCGTCGACAAGATCATCGATCAGCTCCGCGCCCGGTCCGAGCCGGTCACCTTCCGCATCATTGACTACGTAGAGCCGGAGCCTAGCGTCGAGACGGTGGAGCGCGGCGCGGCCATGATGCGCGATGAGTTCGGCCCCGACACCATCATCGCCGTGGGCGGCGGCAGCCCCATGGACGCAGCCAAGATCATGTGGCTGCTCTATGAGCACCCGGAGATCTCCTTTGCCGATGTTCGAGAGAAGTTCTTCGACATCCGCAAACGGGCCTTCAAGATTCCGCCCCTGGGCACCAAGGCCAAGCTGGTCTGCATTCCCACCTCTTCGGGGACGGGTTCGGAGGTCACCCCATTTGCGGTCATCACCGACCATAAGACAGGATACAAGTACCCCATCACCGACTACGCCCTGACCCCCAGCGTGGCCATCGTGGATCCGGTTCTGGCCCGTACACAGCCCAAGAGGCTGGCCTGTGACTCGGGCTTCGATGCTCTGACCCACTGCATGGAGGCCTTCGTTTCGGTCTATGCCAATGACTACACCGACGCCATGGCCCTGCACGCCGCCAAGCTGATCTGGGACAACCTGGAGCCTGCCGTGGGCACTGCCGGCGGTGAGGACAAGACACGCGCGCAGGAGAAGATGCACAATGCGGCGACCATGGCAGGCATGGCTTTCGGTTCGGCCTTCCTGGGCATGTGCCACGGCATGGCGCATACCATCGGAGCACTCTGCCATGTGGCCCATGGGCGGGCCAACGCCATCCTTCTGCCCTATGTGATCCGCTACAACGGGCGGATCCCGGACGAGCCGACCAGCTGGCCCAAGTACAGCGAGTATGTGGCCCCGGAGCGCTACCGGCAGATGGCGCACGTACTGGGCATCGAATCCGCTACTCCCGAGGAGGGTGTGGAGCTCTTGGCCCGTGCTGTGGAATCCTACAGGGACGAGCGCCTGGGCATGGATGACTCCTTCCAGGCGGCCGGAGTGGACGAGGACCTCTTCTGGCAGTCCCTGGATCAGATCGGCATGCGAGCCTATGAGGACCAGTGCACGCCGGCTAACCCGCGCATTCCGCTGATTGAGGACATGAAGGACATCGCCGTGGCCGCCTACTATGGGGTCAGCCAGGAGGAGGGCCACCGGATGAGGGTTGCCCGCCAGGGCAAGGATGTGGTCCAGGAGGCCTCACAAGGGGTCTGACGAGGCCAGAATTGAACCGAGGGTTCCTCTGGAAGCGGCGCGACACGCCCGGATTCTTCTAGGGGAACCCTCGTGCTTTAATAAGAAAGTTGCCTGTTTTGGGCTCGCATTTTGTCAATCACAATAGCGGGTGCAGCGAGGAGTCCCATCCCCACGGGATTCTCCACGGCTGCGCATGGATCCGGCTGAGGCCTGTCGGGAGGAATGTCTCCTGTGGCTGTCGTTCCGTGCCCTCGAAACAGACTGGGTAATCAGTTCATAGATCGCTAGAAAGGGCGGACGGCAATGGCGGGACAGAAAATCCGCATCAGGCTAAAGTCCTATGACCATGAGGTCATCGACCAATCGGCGAAGAAGATCGTCGAGACGGTGACGAACGCGGGCGCAACTGTGGTTGGCCCCGTTCCGCTGCCGACTGAGAAGAACGTGTATGTCGTCATCCGTTCTCCTCATAAGTACAAGGACTCCCGCGAGCACTTCGAGATGCGCACCCACAAGCGCCTGATCGACATCGTGGATCCCACGCCCAAGGCTGTGGATTCGCTGATGCACATCGATCTGCCGGCGGACGTCAACATTGAGATCAAGCTGTAGGGGAGGAGGAAACCGCATGGCTGAAGAGCAGAGGAACCGCAAGGCTCTCCTGGGCCGCAAGCTGGGCATGTCCCAGGTCTGGGACGAGAACGGCTTCTTCGTCCCGGTGACCCTGGTGGACGTGTCCACCAACGTGGTGACCGCGGTCAAGAACCAGGAGAAGGACGGCTACCAGGCCATCCAGATCGGCTACGGGCAGATCGACCCCACCAAGGTGACCAAGCCGCTGGCTGGGCACTTCGCCAAGGCCGGAGTGACCCCGCGTCGCCACCTGGTCGAGGTCCGCACCGCCGATGCCGACAGCTATCAGCCCGGCCAGGAGCTGGGCCTGGACCTGCTGCCCGAGGGCAGCGAGGTCGACGTAACCGGCACCACCAAGGGCAAGGGCTTTGCCGGCACCATCAAGCGCTGGGGCTTCAAGTCCTACCGCCGCACCCACGGCTCGCACAAGAACGAGCGTCGTCCCGGCTCAGTGGGCGCCTGCGCAACGCCAAGCCGCATCCTCAAGGGCAAGCGGATGGCCGGCCGCATGGGTCACGACACCTCGACCGTCCAGAATCTGACCATCGTCTCCGCAGATGCCGAGAAGGGCGTCATCGCCATCAAGGGTGCCCTGCCCGGGCCCCGCGGCGCCATCGTCCTGGTTCGTTCGGCAGTGAAGGGAGCCTGAAACCATGGCTAATTTGACTCTGAACATCACCGACGCCCAGGGCAAGAACACAGGGACCGTGGATGCACCCGAGCAGATCTTCGGCATTGCCGAGGAGGATGTCCGCTCGCATGTGCCGCTGATCCACCAGGTGGTTGTCGCCCAGCTGGCTGCAGCCCGTCAGGGCACGCATTCGGTCAAGACCCGTTCAACCGTCTCCGGCGGCGGCCGCAAGCCCTGGAAGCAGAAGGGCACCGGACGTGCTCGCCAGGGCTCCATCCGTGCTCCCCAGTGGACCGGTGGCGCCATTGTCCACGGCCCGCAGCCGCGCGACTACTCCCAGCGCACCCCCAAGAAGATGAAGGCCGCAGCATTGCGCTACGTTCTGTCCGACCGGGTCAATGCCGGGCGCGTGCACGTGGTCGACTTCGGCATTGGCGAGACTCCGTCCACCAAGGCAGCCAAGGCAGCCCTGCTGCCCCTTGTCGACAACAGATTCACCACCGTCGTGCTGTCCCGTGAGAACATCAACGAGTGGCTCTCCGTGAGGAACCTGCCCACCGTCCATGTCCTCTTCGCCGATCAGCTCAACACCTACGATGTGGTCACGGCCGAGGATGTCGTCTTCAGCAAGGATGGCTTCGATGCCTTCCTGGCTGTCAAGAGCGGCGTCAAGTCCGAGACCGTCAAGGAGGCCTGATTTTCATGGCAGCTATTCACAAGCCAGCACACGACATCATTCTGCGCCCGGTCGTCTCCGAGAAGAGCTACGCCAACTCGGACCGCGGCCAGTACACATTCGTGGTTGACCCTGATGCCAACAAGGTCGCCATCAAGCAGGCCATCGAGCAGATCTTCAACGTGAAGGTCACATCGGTCAACACCCTCAATCGGCAGGGCAAGCGGACCCGGACCCGTACGGGCTGGGGTCGTCGCGCCGCTGAGAAGCGTGCCATCGTCAAGGTGGCCGAGGGCCAGTCGATCGATGTCTTCGGTACCAACAACTGAAGGCTAGCCGAGAAAAGTTAAGGAAGAACTAGATTATGGCTATCCGTACATACAAGCCGACGACCGCGGGCCGTCGCAACGCCTCGGTTTCGGACTTCGCCGAAATCACGCGCTCCAAGCCTGAGAAGTCGCTGGTTCGCAAGCTGAGCAAGACTGGCGGACGCAACTCCTATGGTCGCGTCACCAGCCGCCATCGGGGCGGCGGACACAAGCGCCAGTACCGCCTCATCGACTTCCGTCGCTGGGACAAGGACGGCGTGCCCGCCAAGGTTGCTGAGATCGAATACGATCCCAACCGCTCGGCCCGCATCGCCCTTCTGCACTTTGCAGATGGCGAGAAGCGCTACATCATCGCCCCGCAGGGCATCAAGCAGGGTGATGTCATCGAGACCGGTCCCCAGGCCGACATCAAGCCCGGCAACAACCTGCCCCTGCGCAACATCCCCACCGGCACCATCGTCCACGCCATCGAGCTGCGGCCCCTGGGCGGCGCCAAGATCGCCCGCTCGGCAGGCGCTGCCGTCCAGCTGGTGGCCAAGGACGGGGCCTACGCCCAGCTGCGTATGCCCTCCGGCGAGATTCGCAACGTTGATTCACGCTGCCGCGCAACGGTGGGCGAGGTCGGCAACAACGACCACGCCAACGTCCAGCTCGGCAAGGCAGGACGTGCCCGCTGGATGGGTCGCAGGCCCATCACCCGTGGTGAATCCATGAACCCGGTCGACCACCCGCATGGCGGACGCACTCGTGGCGGCAAGCCGCCAGTGTCTCCCTGGGGCAAGGGCGAGGTCCGCACCCGCAGGCCCAAGAAGGCCTCCAACAAGATGATCGTGCGTCGTCGTCCAAATGGTAAGAACCGCAAGTAAGGGAGTGTCGGAAAGATGACTCGTAGCATCAAGAAGGGCCCATTCGTCGACGCCCACTTGCAGAAGAAAGTCGACGAGCAGAACGAGAAGGGCACCAAGAACGTCATCAAGACCTGGTCCCGTCGTTCCATGATCACCCCGGACTTCATCGGGCACACTTTCGCTGTGCACGATGGCCGCAAGCATGTCCCGGTCTTCGTCACCGAGGCCATGGTCGGCCACAAGCTCGGCGAGTTCGCCCCCACCAGGACCTTCAGGGGTCATGTGAAGGACGACAAGAAAGCACGCCGCTGAGGCGAGGGAGAGTAGAGACACATGGAAGCTAAGGCAATTGCACGTCACGTTCGCGTGACGCCTCGCAAGGCTCGCCGCGTCGTCGACCTCATCCGAGGCAAGCAGGCGACCGAGGCCGTGACCATTCTGAAGTTCGCCCCCCAGGATGCGGCCGTTCCGGTCCGCAAGTGCCTGGAGAGCGCCATCGCCAACGCGCGCGTCAAGGCGGACAAGGCCAACCAGCCCTTCCGCGAGAATGAGCTGGTGGTTCGTGAGACCTACGTGGACGAGGGAACCACCCTGAAGCGGTTCCGCGCCCGCGCCCAGGGTCGTGCGGCCCGCATCAACAAGCGGACCAGCCACATCACCGTCGTGGTGGCCGACAAGGAAGGAGCCCGATAATGGGGCAGAAGATCAACCCGTTTGGGTACCGACTCGGCATCACCGAGGAGCACCGCAGCAAGTGGTACTCCGACTCCAACAAGGCGGGGGAGCGTTACAGCGACTTCGTGCTTGAGGATGACAAGATCCGCAAGGAGATGAACAAGGACCTGGAGCGCGCAGGCGTCTCCAAGATTGTCATCGAGCGGACCCGCGACCGTGTGCGCGTCGACATCCACACCGCCCGGCCGGGCATCGTCATTGGTCGTCGTGGAGCAGAGGCCGAGCGCGTGCGCGCCAAGCTGGAGAAGATCACCGGCAAGCAGGTCCAGCTGAACATCTTCGAGGTCAAGAACGCCTCCATCGATGCCCAGCTGGTGGCTCAGGGCATCGCCGAGCAGCTGACCAACCGCGTCACCTTCCGCCGGGCCATGCGCAAGGCTCAGCAGGATGCCATGCGCGCAGGCGCCAAGGGCATCAGAATCAAGCTGTCAGGTCGTCTGGGCGGAGCCGAGATGAGCCGTTCGGAGTTCTACCGCGAGGGCCGTGTGCCCCTGCAGACTCTGCGCGCTCTGATCGACTACGGCTTCTTCGAGGCCAGAACCACCTACGGTCGCATCGGCGTCAAGGTCTGGATCTACAAGGGCGATATGACCGAGCGTCAGTTCGAGGAGCAGCAGGCTCAGCAGAACAACCGCCCCGGTCGGCGCGGCGATCGTCGTCCCCGTCGTGGCGTCCGTCCCTCCGAGGGACGCACCCGCCGTGAGCAGGATGCAGCCAAGCAGAACAGCGGTGTGGCCGCGCCGCCGGCGGCAGCTCAGGAGCAGACCGCCTCGGCCCCCGTCGCAACCGAAGCAAAGGAGTGAGCCGTGCTTATCCCAAAGAGGACTAAATACCGCAAGCAGCATCGTCCGGGTCGTTCGGGCATGTCCAAGGGCGGCAACGAGATCGCTTTCGGCGATTACGGCATACAGGCCTTGGCTCCGGCTTACCTGACCAACCGCCAGATTGAGGCGGCCCGTATCGCCATGACCCGGTACATCAAGCGTGGCGGCCGCGTCTGGATCACGGTCTTCCCGGATCGCCCCCTGACCAAGCACGCCCTGGGATCCCGAATGGGTTCCGGCAAGGGTGCGCCCGAGTTCTGGGTGGCCAATGTCCGTCCCGGCCGGGTGCTCTTCGAGATCGGCGGCGTGAGCGAGGATGTGGCCCGCGAGGCCCTTCGCCGCGCTACTGACAAGCTTCCCATGAAGTGCCGGATTATTGCACGTGAAGGCGGTGACATCTGATGTCAGTCGGAACAGCCGAGTATTCCATCAAGAATCTGAATGAAAAGACCAATGCGGAGATCGAGGATTTCCTGAAGAAGTCCAAGGAGGAGCTGTTCAACCTGCGCTTCCAGTCGGCCACCGGTCAGCTGGAGAACACCTCCCGCCTCAAGGCCGTCAAGCACGACATCGCCAGGATGTACACCGTTCTGCGTGAGCGCGAGCTGGGCATCAGCCAGGAGCCCGCCGAAGCAAAGGCCGAGAGCAAAGCTGAGGAGAAGTAAGCATGGCTGACAAGCAGGAGCGCAACTTCCGCAAGGTTCGCAGCGGCTACGTCGTGTCCGACAAGATGGACAAGACCATCACCGTTGAGCTGGAGCAGCGTTCGACCCACCCCCTGTACGGCAAGGTCGTCCGCAGCAACCGCAAGGTCAAGGCCCATGATGAGAAGAACGAGGCCCATGTGGGCGACTTCGTGAGTATCATGGAGACCCGTCCTCTGAGCAAGACCAAGCGCTGGCGTCTCGACTCCATCGTCGAGCGCGCCAAGTAACAAGTTCGGCCAGGCTCCGCATTTCATCCCGCCTGGTGCGGGGTGTCTGCGGAGAACCAGCGCGGCTAAGGAGAATCAATGATTCAGCAGGAATCGCGGCTTCAGGTCGCCGACAACACGGGTGCCAAGGAGATCCTGGCCATCCGCGTGCTCGGCGGGTCGAAGCGACGCTATGCCGGCATTGGCGACGTGATCGTCGCCACCGTCAAGGATGCCATTCCCGGCGGGTCGGTCAAGAAGGGCGAGGTCGTCAAGGCGGTCGTCGTCCGTACGGTCAAGGAGCATCGTCGTCACGACGGCTCCTACATCAAGTTCGACGAGAACGCGGCGGTCATCCTCGGCACCGGTCGTGAGCCCCGCGGCACTCGTATCTTCGGACCGGTCGGTCGTGAGCTGCGCGACAAGCGCTTCATGAAGATCGTGTCCCTGGCACCGGAGGTGATCTGAAGTGGTAGCCAAGATCAAGACAGGCGACCAGGTCAAGGTCATCCGCGGCAAGGATCGCGGCAAGGAGGGCAAGGTTCTGCGGATTCTGCCCAACGACCGCCTGATCGTTGAGGGTATTCAGATCGTCAAGAAGCATGTGCGGGCCACACAGCGGGGTCAGGAGTCGGGCATCGTCCCGACCGAGGCGCCCATCCATCGCTCCAACGTGATGGTCATCGACCCGGAGACCAAGAAGCCGACCCGCATCGGCGTGAACATCAAGGAGGAGGCGCGTGATGGCAAGGTCAAGGTCGTGCGCACCCGCTTCGCCAAGAAGTCAGGCAAGGAGCTGTCATGAGCGATACCACCGTTGAAGCACCGGCAGTCCCTCGTTTGCTGCAGCAGTACCGCGAGGGCATCGTGCCCGAGCTGGAGAAGGAGTTCAAGTTCTCCAACCCCATGCAGGTGCCTAGGATCGAAAAGGTCGTGGTCTCCATGGGAGTGGGTGCCGCGGCACGAGACTCCAAGCTGATCGAGGGCGCGGTCAAGGACCTGACGGCCATCACCGGCCAGAAGCCCAAGATCACCAAGGCCAAGAAGTCCGTGGCGCAGTTCCACCTGCGTGAGGGACAGGCCATCGGCGCTTTCGCCACTCTGCGTGGCGTGCGCATGTGGGAGTTCCTGGATCGACTGCTGACCCTGGCTCTGCCCCGCATCCGCGACTTCCGCGGCATCAGCGACCGTCAGTTTGACGGCCAGGGCAACTACAACTTCGGTCTCACGGAGCAGTCCATGTTCCACGAGATCGATCCTGATCAGATCGATCACCAGCGTGGTATGGATATCACAGTGGTGACCTCCACCAAGAACGATCAGGAGGCCCGGGCGCTGCTCAAGCAGCTGGGCTTCCCCTTCAAGGAGAACTGATATGGCAAAAACCGCTCTGAGAAACAAGGCGGCACGCAAGCCGAAGTTCAAGGTGCGTGGCTACACGCGCTGCCAGGTCTGCGGTCGTCCTCATTCCGTCTATCGCAAGTTCGGCCTGTGCCGCATCTGCCTTCGTGAGAAGGCTCATCGCGGCGAGCTGCCGGGTGTGACGAAGTCCAGTTGGTAAAGATCGACGCTGAAGGTCCGCGGTCGCGGCAGATTGCTGCCCGGCGGCGGAAACCACGGCGAGGAAGGGCATAAGCCCACATGACAATGACAGATCCCATCGCAGACATGCTGACACGTCTGCGTAATGCGAGTGCGGCCAAGCATGAAACAGTCGACATGCCGTACTCCAAGTTCAAGGCGAACATCGCGCAGATTCTCAAGCGCGAAGGCTTTATCGCCGATTACCGCGCCAAGGAGGCGCGCGTCGGGCAGGATCTGGAGATCACGCTCAAGTACGGTCCCGATGGACGCCAGTCCATTCAGGGAATCAAGCGTGTCTCCAAGCCCGGTCTGCGCCGCTATGCCAAGTCGGATTCCCTGCCCATGCCCCTGGGCGGGCTGGGAATCGCCATCATCTCGACCAGCTCGGGACTGATGACACAGAAGGAATGCCTCGATAGGGGCATCGGCGGCGAAATCGTCGCCTATGTATGGTGAGAGAGGAGAGCTGAACATGGCATCGCATATTGGTAAGCTCCCCATCGCCGTTCCGGCAGGTGTGGAGGTGGCCTTCAAGGGCCAGGAATTCACCGCCAAGGGTCCCAAGGGCTCAGACGGGTACACGCTGCCCGAGGGCATCACCGGCAAAGTCGAGGGCAATGAGATTATCATGACCCCTGCCGACGAGGACCGCACAACCAAGGCCAAGCATGGCCTGAGCCGCTCCATTGTGGCATCCATGGTCGAGGGCGTCTCCAAGGGCTACAGCAAGCACCTGCAGATCGTCGGCACCGGTTACCGCGTGGTCGCCAAGGGTAAGTCCCTGGAGTTCTCGCTGGGCTACTCGCATACCATCACTGTCGACCCCCCGGAGGGCATCACCTTCGAGACGCCGAACGCCAACGAGGTGGTCGTCTCCGGCATCGACAAGCAGGCTGTCGGCCAGGCTGCGGCCAACATCCGCGCCCTGCGTGCTCCCGAGCCTTACAAGGGCAAGGGCATCAAGTACGCCGACGAGCACATCCTGCGCAAGGCTGGAAAGGCTGGTAAGTGATATGACGGTCTCGATACAAGGCAAAGGCAAGAAGATCGCCCGTCTGCGCCGCCATGCCCGTCTGCGCAAGCACGTCTCCGGCACGGCAGAGCGTCCCCGTCTGGTGGTCACACGGACCAACCGCAACATGATCGCCCAGATCGTCGACGACACCAGGGGCGTCACTCTGGTCAGCGAGTCGACCATGGCTTCGGACTACGGCTCCTTTAAGGGCACCAAGACCGAGGCCGCCCATAAGGTGGGCGAGCAGATTGCGGCCAAGGCCAAGAAGGCCGGCATCACCACCGTGGTCTTCGACCGTGGTGGCAACAAGTACCACGGAAGGGTCGCAGCGGTTGCGGAAGGCGCCCGTGAGGGAGGTTTGGCACTGTGAGCGACAACGAAACGACAAAGGAAACAACCCAGGTGACTGAAGATTCCACAAACGCTCAGTCCAGCCAGGGTGGCAGAAGGGACCGGAACGACCGGAACGATGATCGCCGCGGCGGTCGTCGTGGCGGCTCCCGTGACGGCCGCAGGGATGGCCGTCGTGGCCGTCGCGACCGCGACGAGCGTGACGACATGCTTGATAGGGTCGTGACCATCAACCGAGTGTCCAAGGTTCACAAGGGCGGCCGAACCTTCAGCTTCGCGGCTCTGGTGGTCGTAGGCGACGGCAAGGGCACCGTGGGTGTTGGCTACGGCAAGTCCCGTGAGGTCCCCGCAGCTATCTCCAAGGGTCAGCTGGACGCCAAGAAGCACATGTTCACTGTTCCCCGCATCCGCGGCACCGTCACCCACCCGGTGATTGGCCACGATGCGGCCGGCACTGTTCTTCTACGGCCTGCCGCACCAGGCACCGGCGTCATCGCCGGTGGTCCGGTCCGCGCAGTCCTGGAGTGCGCCGGCATCACCGACATTCTGAGTAAGTCCATGGGGTCGGCAACCGCCGTCAACATGGTGCGTGCCACTGTGGCTGCTTTGAAGCAGCTGGAGGAGCCCGAGGAGATCGCCGCACGTCGCGGTCTGCCCCTGGAGGAGGTCGCCCCTGACTCCCTCCTGCGTGCACGTGCCGCCGGCATCGCCGACGAGCGCAAGGAGCGCGAAGAGGCTAAGGCCAAGGCTGACGAGCAGTCGAAGGCAGGTGAGTGATGACCAATCAGATCAAGATCACACTGGTCAAGGGCGTGGCTCATGCCACGGACCGCCAGAAGGAGAACGTCAGGTCTCTGGGCCTTCACAAGATCGGCCAGTCAGTCCTGCGTGAGGACACCCCCGTCTACCGGGGGATGGCCGACAAGGTCCGCCACCTGGTGAACGTAGAGGAGGCAGACTGATTATGGCCAGCGAGAAGCAAGAGCCTACCATCCTGCAGATGCATGACCTGCGTCCTGCTCCGGGTGCCAAGCGCGACCGCATCCGTGTGGGTCGTGGCGAGGGGTCCAAGGGCAAGACCTCCGGTCGTGGCACCAAGGGCACCAAGGCACGCTACCAGGTCCGTCCGGGCTTTGAAGGCGGCCAGCTGCCCCTGTACATGCGGTTGCCCAAGCTGCGTGGGTTCAGGAGCCCCTTCAAGAAGGAGTACCAGGTGGTCAACCTGGGTGCTCTGGAAGGGCTCTTCCCCAATGGCGGCGAGGTCACTGTCGAAGATCTAGTCAACAAGGGAGCGGTCCGTAAGGGCCACCCCGTCAAGGTCTTGGGTGATGGCGATGTCAAGGCTGCTTTCACCCTCAAGGGTGTAAAGGCCTCGACCTCGGCCAAAAGCAAGATAGAAGCCGCAGGCGGGACCGTCTCTGAGGACTGACACTCATAGGGGACAGACCGCAAGGCAGATGATTCCGGCCCTCCCCGCTCCAAGCGGGCGAGGGCCGGAATTCGTTTCCGGCCAGGTTGCCGTCGTGATTTGACGGAGCCATCGGTTAAGCTGGTCGGAGCAAGAAGGTGCGATGCACCGGGACCAACGCGCGGGCGCGTAGGGAGGGAACTTAGGTGAGGACGTTAATCCAGGCCTTCAAGACCAAGGAGTTGAGGAAGAAAATCCTCTTTGTTCTTGGTATCATCATCATCTATCGCATCGGGTCATTCATACCTACTCCAGGTGTGGATTATCCTGCCGTGCAGAAGTGCATCACCACAGCCGGCAATGAGGACTTCATCGGCCTGGTCAACTTGTTCTCGGGCGGGGCTCTGCTGCAGCTGTCCATCTTCGCACTAGGTATCATGCCCTACATCACCGCATCCATCGTGGTGCAGCTGCTGCGTGTGGTCATTCCGCGCTTTGAGGCCCTGCATAAGGAGGGCCAGTCTGGCGAGGCTAAGCTGACCGAGTACACCAGGTATCTGACCATTGGCCTCGCGGTGCTGCAGTCCACGACTATTCTGGTCACGGCCCGCAACGGTGCGCTCTTCAACGGGGCATGCCAGCAGCAGGTCATTCCTGACAGTTCGGTCTGGAACCTGGTGGTCATGGTCCTGATCATGACCGGCGGCACGGGCCTGATCATGTGGATGGCCGAGCTGATTACCGACAAGGGCATTGGCAATGGCATGTCCGTCCTGATTTTCATCTCCATCTGCTCTGGCTTCCTGCCTCAGCTCTGGAATATCGGCTGGGGCACCAACGGCAAGAACGGCGACTGGGTCAAGTTTGGCATCGTTGTGACTGTCTTGGTGGTCATTCTGATACTTGTGGACTATGTTGAGCTGGCTCAGCGCCGGATACCCGTCCAGTACACACGCCGGATGATCGGCCGCAAGATGTACGGCGGATCCTCAACTTATCTGCCGCTCAAGATCAATATGTCAGGCGTGATTCCCCCCATCTTCGCCTCCTCCATTCTGGCTATTCCAACCCTCATCGCCCAGTTCGGCAAGCCTGAACAGAGCTGGGTCAAGTGGATCGATGCCAACATGGCCAACACCACCTCAGTGTGGTACATCGTGCTCTACTCGGTCATGATCGTCTTCTTCTGCTTCTTCTACACTTCCATCACCTTCAACCCCGATGAGACGGCCGACAACATGAAGGAGTACGGCGGTTTCATCCCCGGCATCAGGGCCGGACGGGCCACCAGCCGGTACCTGTCATACGTGATGAATCGGCTGAATACAGTCGGCGCCATCTATCTGCTTTTCGTGGCACTGATACCCACAGTGCTAATTATGTTGCTGAAGATTAATTCCAAGTTGCCCTTCGGCGGCACCACCATCCTGATTATCGCCGGCGTCGGCTTGGACACTCTGCGTCAGGCAAGGGCTCAGACCGAGCAGTTCCAATACACAGGCTTCCTGCTGGAGGGTGACCACAAGGAAGGCTGACCCTAATTTAGGCATCTACAAGTGGTGTCAGACTAAAATAGTGAAGGTCCGGCCCTGGCCCTTGGTGGCAAGGGGCCGGATTCTTTTTGTGTCTGGAAGACAGTTTGCATGGGTTTAGTGAGTGGAACCTGTATTGGGTCGGGTAACCGCTAGCATACGTAAATGAGGGTTCTGCGCGGCAAAGATAGCTAAAACCGGCCGGGACCGGAGAGTCAAGAATATCGAACATCGAGCAAAGGATAGGGAATGGCACAGCGACTGTTGATCATGGGACCTCAAGGTGTTGGCAAGGGCACGCAAGCGGCTTTGCTCAGCAAGCATTACGGGATTCCGGCCATCTCCACCGGCGACATTTTCCGCTACAATCTGAAGAACGGAACCGAGCTGGGCAAGCAGGCCAAGGCCTACACCGACAAGGGTGAGCTGGTTCCAGATGAGCTGACCAATAAGATCGTCAAAGACCGTCTCGGCATTGACGATGCCGCCCAGGGCTGGATTTTGGACGGCTACCCACGTTCGGCTTCCCAGGTCGAGGCGCTGGACAAGATGCTCAAAGAGCTGGGCACTCCGCTGACTGCCGTGGTGGCCTTGGACGCCGACCATGACGTGCTCATGCAGCGCATCGCCAAGCGGGCCAAGGAAGAGGGGCGAGCAGACGATACCCCTGAGGCCATCGCCAAGCGTTTGGATATCTATGCCAAGGAGACTGCCCCTCTGCTGAATACCTATAAGTCCCGTGGCCTTCTGGTCGAAGTGGACGGCCAGGGTGAGGTCGACCAGATTTCCAAGGAGATTATCGCGCAGCTGGACAAGCGCTAATTCATAGCCTGTCAGGCGAGAGACTTGTCGCCGTTTCAATCAACTGCTGAGATAATGAGCAAGACCAAGAATGCCTTGTTCAGAACCGCTTGTAGGACTAACTAAAGCATAGAAGCTGCATGACCGCAAAGGGCGTGACAGCTTCTTTTTGTGGAGGGCGGAAATTTCCGCGCGTTCGCCAAGCACTGGCGGACAGGATGATAGCCTAGGTGCATCCATGCTCTCTTGCGAGGGGTAATGCGTGTCGGTGATTGGCCGCAAAAGACATAGAAACCAATACGGAAACAGAAGAGGTCCACTTGAAGGGGTCTACGGCATTAGTGGTCAGATCGGATAAAAAGGAACCAACACGTCCGAAGCACACCATCCGAACCATTCTGCGCTCGCTGCTCGAATACCGGAAGGCCAGTTTTCTGGCTCCGGCCTTCGTGTTTCTTGAGAGCGTCCTTGAGATTGTGATTCCGACCATCATGGCCTCCCTGATTGACCAGGGGGTTTCGGGGAGGTCCATGCCGGCCATTTTCAAGTTCGGGCTGATATTGCTGGCCTGCTCGGCAGTCTCCCTGTTCTCTGGGTTCATGTCCGGGCGGTACGCGGCCATTGCCTCTTCCGGCCTGGCCAAGAATGTCCGCAGCGACCTCTTCGCCAAGGTGCAGTCCTTCAGCTTTACCAACATCGACCGCTTCTCAACCGGATCCATCATCACCAGGCTGACCACCGACGTGACCAATTTGCAGAACGCTTATCAGATGGTCATCAGGGTCGGGGTCAGGGCGCCGATCATGGTCATCGTGGCCTGGCTCTTTTCTTATAAGATCTCCAGGCCCATATCCCTGGTCTTCCTGATCGCCATCCCCATCCTGGGCTTCGGGCTGATCGGTCTGTCCCTGCTGGTGCACCCCATCTTCGAGCGGGTCTTCCACACCTACGACCACCTCAACAACGTGGTGGACGAGAACCTTCAGGGCATCAGAGTGGTCAAATCCTACAACCGGGAGGACTACGAGGAGCGCAAATTCAACGGCATTTCTTTGGCCATCTACCGGGCCTTCTGCAAGGCCGAGAGGATCATGAGCCTGAACCCGGCGCTGTTGAATTTCTGTATCTACGCCTCTCTGCTGGTCATATCCTGGATGGGCGCCTCCCAGATCGTGGCATCCGGGAACAATGCAGCCTTGGGGCTGACTACGGGCGATTTGACTGCCTTGGTCACCTATGCCATCCAAATCATGATGGCCATGAACATGGTCTCCATGATCGTGGTCATGGTCGTCATCTCCCAGGCCTCGGCGGAGCGCATTTGCCAGGTGCTGGACGAAGTCAGCACCGTGCACGATCCCGCCAAGCCGGTTATGAAGGTGGCCGATGGCTCCATAAGCTTCCAGGATGTGACCTTCCGCTACTCGGATCGGTCCGAACGTCCCGTTCTGAGCCATATCAATCTGGACGTTCCCTCGGGCTCGACCCTGGGCATCGTGGGCGGGACCGGCTCCTCCAAATCCAGCCTGGTCCAGCTCATACCCCGTCTCTACGACGTGACCGAGGGGTCCCTCCAGGTGGGCGGGGTGGATGTGCGCCAGTACGACCTGACCGTCCTGCGCGACCAGGTGGCCATGGTGCTTCAGAAGAATGTCCTCTTCACCGGGACCATCGCCGAGAACCTGCGCTGGGGCAATCCTGATGCTTCGGACGAAGAGCTGGTGCGCGCCTGCACTTTGGCCCAGGCTGACAGTTTCGTGCGGGAGTTTCCCGATGGGTATCAGACCTACCTGGACGAGGGCGGCACCAACCTCTCTGGCGGCCAGCGACAGCGTTTGTGCATAGCACGGGCCCTTCTGAAGAAACCTGACATCCTGATTCTGGATGACTCAACCAGCGCCGTGGACACCAAGACCGACCAGCTGATCCGCCGGGCCTTCAGCCAGGAGATTCCCGACACCACCAAGATCATCATCTCCCAGCGTCTGGCCTCTGTGGAGGACGCTGACATGATCGTGGTCCTGGAAGAGGGCAGGATTCTCGACAAGGGCACCCACCAGGAGCTCCTGCGAACATGTCAGGAGTACCGATCCATCTACGAATCACAGACCAGGAACCAAAGCGAGGAGGACAAGGACCATGAGTGACGGATCATTCAAGGACCGCAAGCCTCGCTTGGACAAGGCCGCGCCGGGGACGACCCGTCGCATCTTTAGCTACTTGCTGGCTTACCGCTGGCAGCTGGCGGTGATCGTAGTCTGCATCATCATCAGCGCCGGGGCCCAAGCCGCATCGGCCTTCTTCCTTCAGCCACTGATCGACCACTACATCCTGCCGCTGGTCGGGGCCGCCAACCCTGACTGGGGACCGCTGATGAGGACCCTGATCCTGATGGGCTGCCTCTATGCAGTGGGGACTTTCTGCTCCTGGTTCTGGAACTGGCTGATTGTCAAGGTGGAGCAGGGCACATTGAAAACCATCCGCGACCAGATGTTCGCCCACCAGCAGGAGCTGCCCATCGGCTTCTTCGACACCCATGAGCACGGCGACACCATGAGCCGCTACACCAACGATACGGATACCCTCCGCCAGGCCATCTCCCAGTCCTTCCCGCAGATGGTCTCCTCGGTGCTGTCCGCCCTGGCAGCCCTGATCTCCATGCTCTGGCTTTCCATTCCCTTCACCGTCCTGACCCTGGTCTTCGCGGCGGTCCTGATTGTGGTGGTCCGGGTTCTGGTTACCCGAAGCGGCCGTTACTTCGTTCATCAGCAGCGTTATCTGGGCCAGGTGAACGCCTTCGTTGAAGAGGCTGTCAACGGACAGAAGGTCATCAAGGTCTTCAACCACGAGGATGCTACTGCCAAGGTCTTCGAGGAGAGGAACGAGGAGCTCTTCCACGCCTCGGCCCAGGCCAACACCTACGGCAACGTCACCATGCCGGTCGTGGGCAACATGGGCTACCTGCTCTATGTCATACTGGCCATCGTCGGCGGGCTGGCAGGCATCGCGGGCATGGGCAATGTAGGACTGACAGGGGCAGGGCCGTTGACCCTGGGAACCATCGTCTCCCTCCTGACCCTCTCCCGCTCCTTCATCAACCCCATCGGCCAGGTCTCCATGCAGTTCAACATGGTCATGATGGCCCTGGCCGGCGCCTCGCGGATCTTCGACCTGATGGACCAACCTGTTGAATCAGACCAGGGTACGGTCAGATTGGTCAGCGTCGAACTGGCTTCGGACGGCCGGACCATGACCCCCGTCGACCACGAAACAGGGCACTGGGCCTGGAAGCGCGAGGCCGATGACGATGGCAGGCGCTCGCTGGAGGCCGCCATGAAGCTTCCCGGCGACGCCCGAGATGTGGCCCTGAAGGCCAAGGATCAGGCAATCACCTCTCCTGATGGGCGATACACCCTCCTCCAAGGGGATGTGCGATTCACCGACGTCAGTTTCGGCTATGACCCGAGCAAGCCTGTCCTGCACGACATCACCTGGTTCGCCAAGCCCGGGCAGAAGGTTGCTCTGGTTGGCGCCACTGGTGCTGGCAAGACCACGATCACCAACCTGATCAACCGCTTCTACGACATCCAGCAGGGGCAGATTCTCTATGACGGGATCGATGTGAGGAACATCCGTAAGCCTGACCTCCGCCGCTCCCTGGGCATCGTCCTTCAGGATGTCAACCTCTTCACCGGCACCGTCCTTGACAACATCCGCTACGGGCGCTTGGATGCCACGGACCAGGAGTGCATCGAAGCTGCCAGGATGACCAACGCCGACAGCTTCATCCGCATGCTTCCACAGGGTTACCAGACCGTTCTTGAGGGGGATGGAAGCGGACTGTCCCAGGGTCAGCGCCAGCTGATCTCCATTGCCAGGGCGGCTGTGGCGGATCCCCCGGCTATGATCCTGGACGAAGCTACTTCCTCAATCGATACCAGGACCGAGGAGGTGGTCCAGCAGGGCATGGATGCATTGATGCGTGGCCGGACGGTCTTTGTCATCGCCCATAGGCTCTCCACGGTCCGCAACTCCGATGTGATCATGGTCTTGGACCACGGACGAATTATCGAGCGCGGCAATCACGATGAGCTGATAGCCAGGCACGGCGAGTACTACCAGCTCTACACCGGAGCCTTGGAACTGGAGTAGGGCTCTCCAGGATTGCAGAAAGGCATGATCAGGCATTAAGCGAACGCCAGTGTAGGGGGTCGGTCCGTGATGGGCCGATCCCCTACATGTATATGCATTCGGCCATTTTCTGCAATCGTCCCGAGTTCAACAAGTGCTGGTCAGCCATACTGTTTAGTAGCAATTTTTTAATATTTTCAAACAATTTATGCAGTTCCGAGGGCCGATTCCGACTATAGACTGAGAGCAAATATATACAGTTTTGCTGAGCAGACAAGGGGCTGATGACCATGGGCGTCACAGTGAAAGTCACAGAGCTTACTATTCCAACCTACGGGATCGGAAAACCGGACAAGAATCCGCAATTTATCGAAAATCGAGTCTATCAGGGCTCTTCGGGACGGGTCTATCCTTACCCGGTCATCGAGACCATCTCGGATGAATGCAAGGATCAGGACTACAAGGCGGTCATCCTGGAGAATGAATACCTGGAGGTGACCGTCTTGCCTGAGCTGGGCGGACGCATTCAGTATGCTCGGGACAAGACCAACGACTATGACTTCGTCTACCGCAACCGGGTCATCAAGCCTGCTCTGGTAGGCCTGACCGGCCCTTGGATCTCCGGGGGCATCGAGTTCAACTGGCCGCAGCACCACCGGCCCAGTACCTTCCTTCCGGTGGACTGTACGCTGAAGGATCTGCCGGACGGTGGCAAGGCGGTGGTCTGCCATGATACCGACCGCATATACGGCACCCAGGTCACCACCACCATCGCCCTGCATCCCGGGGTCAGCGTCATCGAAATCTCGGCCCGGCTCTACAACGGCACGCCCCTGCCTCAATCCTTCCTCTGGTGGGCCAACCCGGCCGTGGCGGTCAACGAGCACACCAGGACCGTCATGCCGCCCGATGTCACCGCAGTCATGGACCACGGCAAGCGCGACGTCTCCCGCTATCCCATCGCCACGGGAACCTACTACAAGCACGACTATTCCCAGGGAGTGGATATCAGCCGCTACAAGAACGTGCCGGTGCCCACTTCCTATATGGCTGCCCATTCGGACTATGACTTCGTCGGCGGCTACGATTTTTCCCGGCAAGCGGGCATTCTGCATGTGGCTGACCATCACATCTCCCCGGGCAAGAAGCAGTGGACCTGGGGCTGCGGGGACTTCGGCCACGCCTGGGATCGCAATCTGACCGATGCCGACGGCCCCTACGTGGAGCTGATGACCGGGGTCTTCACCGACAACCAGCCTGACTTCACCTGGCTCAAGCCCTACGAGGGCAAGGCCTTCACCCAGTACTTCATGCCCTACAAACAGGTTGGGCTGGTCAAGAACGCCAGCGTGGATGCGGCCCTCAACCTGGAAGTTGGCCCCGAGCTGACCTTCGGAGCCGCTGGCGAGCATGAGGGGATTGAGGCCCAGGGGCTGAAGGCCGGGCAAGGGCGAGTCACCGTCTATGCCACACGGGTTCAAAAGGATGCGCGCGTCCAGGTCGCTGCCGATGACGGATCCGTCCTTTACCAGTGGCAGGGCACACTTGGACCCGACAATCAAGTCAGGGCCGAATTCGAGACAGGCAATCGTCCGGCCACTGCATTGACAGCTCGAGTGGAGGACGCTCAAGGACGGCTCCTGGTCAGCTATCGTCCGCAGCCACCCGCCGGAGGCAAGATTCCCGAGCCGGCGCAGGCCGCCGATCAGCCGGAGCGTATCGCCACCAACGAGGAGCTGCTGCTGACCGGACTGCACCTGGAACAGTACCGCCATGCCACCTACCGGCCTGATCCTTACTACCTGGAGGGGCTTAAGCGTGACCCCGGTGATGCGCGCATCAACAACGCCTATGGTCGACTTCTGCTTCGACGCGGCGACTTCGCCGGAGCCGAGCAGCACTTCCGCGCCGCCATCAAGCGGCTGACCTGGCGCAACAGCCAGCCTTATGATTCCGAGGCCCATTACAATCTGGGTCTCGCTTTGAACTATCAAGGACGAACGGATGAGGCCTATGATGCCTTTTACAAGGCCACCTGGGATGATGCCCAAAAGGAAGGGGCCTTCTTCTGCCTGTCCTGCATCGCTGCATGTCGCGGCCAGTTGGAGCAGGCATTGGACTTCGTCCAGCGCTCTTTGACCCGCAACACCGACAATATTCGGGCTCGCGGGCTCAAGGCCTATCTGCTGCGTCGGCTGGGCAGGCAGGATCAGGCGGACCAAGTGGTCCGCGAAAACCTGGCCCTGGATCGGTTCGACTTCGTATCCGGATACGAGCGCGTCTTGGCAGGCGGTGATCCGGACGAACTATCCAGACTGATGCGCGGGGATTACCTCAACCTCCTGCGAGCGGCCCGTGGCTACGCGGCATTCGGCGCCTATGAGGAGGCGCTGCAACTGCTGGGCCAGGCCGATCAGCATCAGCCCATGGTCCGTTATTACCAAGGCTGGTACCTGCACCTGCTGGGTCGGAAAGATCAGGCCCTTGAAGCCTTTCAGGCAGCTGAGGCGGCGCCTTCGGACTACTGCTTCCCCAATTCCCTGGATGATATCGCCCCGCTGCGGATGGCCATGGACACGGTCGATGGTCCCAAGGCTGCATATTATCTGGGATGCCTCTACTACGACAAGTCTCTGACGGACCGGGCCATCAAGCTTTGGGAGCATTCCCGGCAACTGGACCCCGACTTCGCCACTGTTCACCGCAACTTGGCCATTGCCTACGGCAACAAGCGACACGATTGGCAGGCCGCCGACCAGGAAATCGAGACCGCCTGGCGGTTGGATTCTGAAGATGCCCGGGTCTTTCTGGAGCGGGATCAGCTTCATAGGCTGATGGGCTGGAGCTTTGCCCGTCGACTGACGGAATTTGAAAAGCATCCGGAGGTTGTGGCCCGCAGGGACGATCTCTATATCGAATACCTAAGTCTGCTCAACCAGACCGGTAGCTACGAACGGGCCTATCAGCTCATGAGCAGTCGGCGCTTCCATCCTTGGGAGGGCGGCGAGGGCAAAATCACCGCCCAATACCGAATCTCGCTGAAGCTAATGGCCAAGGATGCCATGGCGGCCCAGGACTGGGACCGTGCTGCGGACCTGCTGGAGCGAGCCATGACCTATCCGGAGAACCTGGGCGAAGGCAAACTGGAAGGCCAGAAGGACAACGATCTTCACTACTATCTGGGGCTGGCCAGACGAGCAGCAGGTGACAAGGAAGCTGCGGATCAGGAGTTCCGTCTGGCCTGCCTGGGCTCCGGGCAGGTGGGGGAGTCGCTCTATTACAACGACCAGCCTGCTGAGATGGTCCTTTTCCAGGGGCTGGCCCACCAGGCTCTTGGCGAGCAGGGTCCGGCCAACGCCTGCTACTACCGGCTGCTGGACTTTGGCGAGCAGCATTTGGACGATCATGTGGAGAAGGACTACTTCGCAGTCTCCCTTCCCGACTTCCTGACTTTTGATGCGGACTATACCCGTATGAACCGGGTTCATTGCCTCTACCTGATGGCACTGGCACGCATCGGCATAGGGCAGATCGACCAGGCTCGGGAGTGCCTGAAGCAGGTGCTGGAACTGGATGCCGGCCATATTCAGGCCGGGTTGTTCACTGATGAATTGGACCACAGGGCAATTCTCACCGGGAGGAAAGCATGATCAAGGTTGCATTGACTGGAGCCTGGCAGGTTCAGTCCCCATCTGAGCTGCAGGGAACCGTCCTGTTGCCGGGCACGCTGGACACCAACGGACTCGGACACGATGATCAGGAGCTGTCTGCTGACTATGGCAGCGGCAAGACCGGCCCCATCGGCTCTCGGCTGACCAGGCGGCACACCTTTGAGGGGACGGTCAGGCTGTCCCGACAGATTAGATGGTCTCCACAGCCGGGGCGGAGGGTCTTCTTCGAGGTGGAGCGCGCTCGCCGCCTGGAGGTCAGGGTGGGAGAACGCCTGGTTGAGCCCTATCATCCTCAGACCTTGAATACGCCGCATGTCTTCGAGCTGACCGGACTGCTAACGGGCGATGACCTGCTGCAAGTGGATTCCGATAACGCCTACCAGGGTATGCCTCATGACGCCATCGTGGATTCCTCGACCGCCACTGACCACACCCAGACCAACTGGAACGGGCTTCTGGGAAACATTAGCCTGCGTGTGGAGGAGGACACCTTTGTAGATAGCGTTCGTGCCTATCCCCATGGCGATGCGCTGACGGTAGAAGCTGATGTGGATTCGGGACAAGGATTCCATGGTCGCTTGCGGATCTCTTCCGATGCGCTGGCCCAGCCTCTGGAGGTCGCTGTAGACCTGGAATCTGGGCGGCGAACACTGACCTGGCCCGATCTGCCGCTTGATGTCCATGCGGATCGTTGGGACGAATACCAGGGCTGTCTGCACGGCATAACAGTTGAACTTCTGGCGCCAGACGGATCCAGGGTGCTCTCGCGGGTAAGTACGGACTTCGGCATCCGCGACTTCGCAGCTGATGAGCAGGGGAGACTGGCTCTGAACGGCAGGGCCTTCTTCCTGCGGGGCGAGGCCAATTGCGCTGAATTTCCGCAGACCGGCTTCCCGCCCATGGACGTGGGCTCTTGGATTCGTATTTTGGAGGCCTACCGGTCATACGGAGTAAATATGGTCCGCTTCCATTCACACTGCCCGCCCGAAGCAGCCTTCATCGCGGCGGACCGGATGGGGATGATGATGCAGCCCGAGCTCTCCCACTGGGACCACCAACACGCCTTCCAGGAGGATGAAAGTTACCGCTACTATCGCACCGAACTGGAGCAGACGCTGCTCTTCCTGGCCAACCACCCCTCCTTTGTCATGCTCACCCTGGGCAATGAGCTGTCTGCGGATGTGACCGGCCACCAGCGCATGGCTCAGCTGGTCGAGGATGCCCGGAGCATTGACGACACCCGGCTCTATGCCAATTCCTCCAACCCCCACTATGGTCAGCTGGGCAGTGACAACTGCAATGAGGTCTACACCTCAGAGTCCTACAAGGGCCATGACCTGCGCTGCTGCTTCGCAAACATGCGCGGGTCCACCAACGCGGTTCATCCGGGCACTGCCCACAATTTCGAGGACTCCGTGCGGGCAGTCCGCGAAGAGTGCTCAGTGCCGGTCTATGGCTTCGAGGTCGGCCAGTATGAAGTGCTGCCAGATTTCCGAGAGATTGAAGAATTCACCGGGGTCACCCGTCCTGACAATTACGCAATGATTCGTGACAGGGTCCATGAATCGGGCCTGGATCAGAGCACTTGGCTGGACTGGGTGGCCGCTACAGGAGAACTGTCGCGGATCTGCTACCGGGAGGAGGTGGAGTCCGTGCTGCGGACCCCCTCCATGTCGGGACTTTCGCTGCTGGGTCTGCAGGACTTTCCCGGACAGGGCACGGCTCTGGTGGGCATGATGGATGCCCATCTGCACCCCAAGCGGTTTCCCTTCGCCCGTCCTGAACGCTTCCGGTCCTTCTTTACCGACCAGTTGCCGCTGGCAGTCATGGATCGCTATGCCTATACCAGCCAGGAGAAGCTCTCAGGGACGGTCAAAGTGGCCAACTACGGCCGACGCACGCTGCAGGGTGATCTTCGGCTGCGGTTGCAGGGCCAGGGGGTTGATCTGGAGCGTGTCTTCCGTCAGGTCGCCTGTCCGGTGGGCAAGCTGACCGATCTTGGAGCCTTCGAACTGCCTCTGGACGGCGTTGAAGGCAACCAACGCTGCCGTCTGAGTTTGGAGATCGACGGCGTGACCAATGTCTATCCGGTCTGGGTCTACCGGGACAGCAAGCCTGAACGGCCAGGCGGTCTGTACGAGGCCAGGAGGTTTGACCAACAGGCGCGTCGGGTCCTGGACCAGGGAGGCACAGTCTATCTGAGTCCTGACTCCACGGCCAAGTCCCTGCCCAGATCCGTTCAGGCCCATTTCTCCACGGACTTCTGGTCAGTGGGGACATTCAAGGACCAGAGCGGCACCATGGGGCAGTTCATTCAAGCCGACCACCCTGTTTTTGCCGATTTTCCGACCGACTGGCATACTGACTGGCAGTGGTGGCCCATGGCCACCCAGCGGGCCATCATCCTGCCTGATCGCTACCAATCCATCATCACTGAGATGGACAGCTACGCTTACTTGCGACCTATGACACAGCTGCTGGAATGCCGCTGCGGTAAGGGCCGGCTTCTGCTCTCCTCCATGGGCCTGCAGAATCTGACTGAATATCCGGAGGCTCGGGCCCTTCAGACCAGCATCTATCGGTATCTTGGCTCCAAGGACTTCAACCCGCGTCAGAGGATTGATCCCGAGGTCATCGACCAGCTGGTCGCCTGAGTCCTGCTGTCCGCTAAAGCACAATAAGAGGGGTCCGACCTGCAATTTCAGCGGGTCGAACCCCTTATTGCGCTATCTAGAGCCTATCTCAGAGGATGCCCTGGGCCACCATGGCATCGGCCACCTTGGTGAAGCCGGCCACATTGGCGCCCAGCATCAGGTCGCCCTCATGACCATATTCCTTGGAAGCCTGGTAGGACTTTTGGAAGATTCCAGTCATAATGTCCTTGAGCCGCTGGTCCACCTCGTCGAAGGTCCACTGCAGGCGCAGCGAGTTCTGGCTCATCTCCAGACCGGAGACTGCCACGCCGCCGGCATTGGCGGCCTTGGCAGGCCCGTAGAGCACCTTGTTATCCTGATAGACCTGGATGGCTTCCGGGGTGGATGGCATGTTGGCGCCCTCGCAGACCACGGTGCATCCATTGGCGACCAGGGTCTTTGCGGATTCTTCGTCGATCTCGTTCTGTGTGGCGCTGGGCAGGGCGATGTCGCAGGGCACAGTCCAAACGCCCTTGCAGCCCTCGTGGTACTCAGCGGAGTCCACGCGGTCCGCATACTCGCGAATTCGGCCGCGGTGACCCAGCTTGATGTCCTTGACGACCTCGAGGTCGATCCCGTTGGGATCGTAGACGTATCCGTTGGAATCGGATGCCGTCACCACCTTGGCGCCCAACTGCTGGGCCTTTTCGGTGGCGAAGATGGCCACGTTGCCCGAACCGGAGATGACGACGGTCTTGCCCTGGAAGGAATCCTTGCGCAGCGTCTGCAGGGCTTCCTGGGTGTAGTAGCACAGGCCGTATCCCGTGGCCTCGGTCCTGGCCAGGGAGCCGCCGAAGGTCAGGTCCTTGCCGGTCAGCACGCCCGAGTACTCGTCGCGTATTCTCTTGTACTGGCCGAACAGGTAGCCGATCTCGCGCGATCCCACGTTGATGTCGCCGGCCGGCACATCGGTGAATTGCCCGATGTGGCGCTGCAGCTCGGTCATGAAGGCCTGGCAGAAACGCATGACCTCGGCATCCGAACGGCCCTTGGGGTCGAAGTCGGATCCGCCCTTGGCGCCGCCCATGGGCAGCCCGGTCAGCGAATTCTTCAGAATCTGTTCGAAGCCCAGGAACTTGATGACCGACTCGGTCACGGTCGGGTGGAAGCGCAGGCCGCCCTTGTATGGGCCGATGGCCGAATTGAATTGGATCCGGTAGCCGCGGTTGACCTGGACATGGCCCTGGTCATCGGTCCAGGCCACGCGGAACTTGACCGCACGCTCGGGCTCGACCAGGCGCTCCAGAACGCCGTTGGCCTCATACTCGGGATGCCGCTCCACCACGGGCTCCAGGCTGGAGAAAACTTCACGCACAGCCTGCAGGAATTCCGGCTGGTCGCCGTCGCGCTTCTCAACCTGCTGGTAGACGCGCTTGATGTATTCGTTGGTGAGCATCTGAGCTCCTTTGACTAGGAATGGCCGGTCCGTCCGGTCCACACACGATTGGGTCCGCCCTCAAGAGCCTACGGGGGCTGGCGGAATCTTATCCTATGGTAAATGCCTCAAAGTTACGTCACAAGAATTTTGGCCCGTAATGTCTGACATGTGGTCGTTCAAGGCCCGAAGAATGAGAGAGCAAGGATGAGCAATCAAGGCTGCTAGCGAAAGTTGAGTCTCTATGACTCAACTTTTTATTCCTTGGGTGAACATCGGGCATGGAACCCCCAGCCCGCGGTTTGGACAAAGTGAAGGGCAGGGAGCCCGGGAGGACAGGTCAGGATGTCCGCCTGAGATTCCGGTCTGCGAAAACTATTGACTTACAGAATCAGGAGATGCGATTATGGCTATGTTTCCCGCATTGATGAACAATTCGATCTTCGGCGACTTCTTCGATGATCCCTTCTTCAACAACTGGCGTGACGGGCGTCGGCAGGGTCAGGGCGCCAAGAACGCGCTGAACAGCCCCCTGATGAACACGGATGTACGTGAGAAGGATGGACAGTACCAGCTCTCCATCGACATGCCCGGCTTCGACAAGAAGGACATCGGTCTGCGTCTGGAGGATGGCTACCTGATTGTCTCCGCCCAGAAGAACAGTGACCAGGGCGACAAGGATGACCAGGGCCGGTGGATTCGGCGTGAGCGCTACACCGGGTCCTGCTCCCGCAGCTTCTATGTAGGTGACAAGGTCCGCCAGGAGGACATTCATGCCCACTATGCCAACGGCACCCTGGAGGTGACCCTGCCCAAGACCAGCATCGAGCCGGCTGACAACACGCAGAACATCGCCATCGAGGACTGAGGGATTCAGGTCCCTATCGGACCGCCTGCACGACTGCTATACTGATTGAGCGACAGCCGTTCAGACGGTCCTTTTGTCGTGTCAACACGCTATTGCCCAATTTTGGGTCCATTAATGCTATACTTACCATTTGGCGTGTCTTTCGGCGCGCTGTGTAACCGGCCGAGGATCGGATAGAAGGCTTATGGCAAAAGATGGTGTGATCGAGGTGGAAGGGCGTGTGGTCGAGGCCCTCCCGAATGCGATGTTCCGCGTCGAGCTCGAGAACAAGCACCTGGTGCTGGCCACCATTTCCGGCAAGATGCGCAAGAACTACATCCGCATTCTGCCCCAGGATCGGGTGGTGCTCGAAATGAGTCCCTACGATCTGAACCGCGGACGGATTACGTACCGGTACAAGTAACAAGGTACACAAGCAAAGGAAAACCATGAAGGTCAGCCCTAGTGTGAAGAGAATCTGCGAGAACTGCCGCGTGATTCGTCGTCACGGCCGCGTCATGGTGATCTGCAAAAACCCACGCCACAAGCAGCGCCAGGGCTGAGCGGATTCCCAGCGGCAACGAACACCAAAGGCGCTGAGTCACAGCCAACAGGCTGAACCCCGGGTGCGCAGGCCCGGGCCGGGAGACCGGAAGACTCGGTGCACGACCTGCGTAGAGCAAAAAGGAATCGCAATGGCACGTCTTGCCGGAGTCGACATCCCCAACGAGAAGCGCATAGAGATAGCCCTCACCTACATCTTCGGTGTGGGGCGTACTCGCGCCAAGGAAACACTTGCCGCGACCGGAGTGAATCCGGACACCCGCGTCAAGGATCTCACGGACGAGCAGCTCATTACGCTGCGTGATTACCTCGAGGGAAACTACAAGATCGAGGGTGATCTGCGTCGTGAGATCGACGCCGATATTCGCCGTAAGATCCAGATCAATTGCTATCAGGGCCAGCGCCACCGCCGGGGCCTGCCCGTGCGCGGCCAGCGGACCAAGACCAACGCCCGCACCCGCAAGGGACCCAAGCGCACCGTCGCCGGAAAGAAGAAGGCGACCAAGTAAGGCCGAATGCGAAGCGGGGATAAGGGTCCCCGATAGTTCGCACAGCAATCAGTTATTCGTTATTCGTGACAAGGAAACGAGGATCAATGGCAGCAGCAAAGCAGGCCGCGCGCAAGCCTCGTCGTCGGGATCGCAAGTCGGTTCCGGTCGGGCAGGCGCATATCAAGTCAACATTTAACAACACCATCATCTCCATCACCGATCCTTCCGGTGCTGTAGTGGCCTGGGCTTCGGGCGGCGATGTAGGCTTCAAGGGCTCCCGCAAGTCCACCCCCTACGCAGCGGGCATGGCTGCCGAATCCGCCGCCCGCAAGGCCATGGAGCATGGGGTCAAGAAGGTGGATGTCTTCGTCAAGGGCCCGGGTTCGGGCCGTGAGACCGCCATCCGCTCCCTGCAGTCCGCAGGCCTGGAGGTCGGTTCCATCTCCGATGTGACCCCACAGGCACACAATGGCGTTCGTCCTCCCAAGCGCCGTCGCGTCTGAGCACTAGAAAACCCATGAATCCACCCGCGAAGACCGGTGAGTGCACCACCGGTCGGAGCTGAAAGGATAGCAACAGTGCTTATTGCACAGCGTCCGACTCTTACTGAAGAAGTCGTCAATGCCCAGCGCTCCCGTTTCACCATCGAGCCCTTGGAGCCCGGATTCGGGTACACCCTGGGCAACTCCCTGCGTCGTACCCTGCTGAGCTCCATACCTGGTGCGGCTGTGACCTCGGTCCGCATCTCGGGTGCCCTGCACGAGTTCACCACGCTGCCAGGTGTGGAGGAGGACGTCACTGAGATCCTGCTCAACATCAAAGGCATCGTGCTGACCAGCGAGTACGACGAGCCCGTGGTCATGTATTTGCGCAAGAGCGGCAAGGGCGAGGCCACCGCCGGAGATATTACTCCGCCGGCCGGCGTCACCGTGGCCAATCCTGATCTGCATATCGCGACCCTTGCCGAGGATGGCGAGCTGGAGATCGAGTTTACGGTGGAGCGTGGGCGTGGATACGTCCAGGCCCAGCTCAACAAGCAGGACAACGATGAGATCGGCCGCATCCCGGTCGATTCCATCTACTCTCCTGTGCTCAAGGTCAGCTACAAGGTCGAGGCCACCCGTGTCGAGCAGCGCACGGATTTCGACAAGCTGATCCTGGACGTGGAGACCAAGCCCGCCATCTCGCCGCGTGACGCGGTGGCGTCCGCCGGGTCGACCCTGGTCGAGCTCTTCGGCCTCTGCCGCGAGCTCAACACCCAGGCCGAGGGCGTGGAAGTCGGACCCGAGCCTGTGGTGGAAGAGGCGGATCCGCAGATGTCCGTGCCGATTGAGGACCTGAACCTGACGCAGCGTTCCTACAACTGCCTCAAGCGCGAAGGAATCCATACCATCGGCGAGCTGGTTTCGCATACCGAGCAGGATCTGCTGGACATCCGCAACTTCGGCATGAAGTCCATCGACGAGGTCAAGGAGAAGCTTGAGGGCATGGGGCTGTCGCTGAAGGCCTCCCCGCTGGGCTTCGACACTAATAATCTCGAGGGAGGCACCTTCTTCTCGCCTGACGACGAGTGAGGGATTGCAACCTTCGTATGAGCGGGCGAGGGGGAAGGGTTCCGTCGCCTGCTGACAGAAATTCCGGGAAGTCGGATGTTCGGGCGTATGCCCACCTGTCCTCCCGGGCCGTAAGGAGATAATCCAATGCCAAAACCTAGCAAGGGCCCACGTCTGGCCTCCAGCCCGGCGCACGAGCGGTTGATGCTGGCAAACATGGCCACCAGCCTCTTCGCCAACGGCCGTATCACGACCACCCTGCCCAAGGCCAAGCGCCTGCGTCCGCTGGCTGAGCGGCTGATCACCTTCGCAAAGCGCGGGGATCTGCCTGCCCGCCGCCGCGTCATGCGCGTCATCCGCGACAAGTCTGTGGTCCACATCTTGTTCACGCAGATCGCTGAGCAAATGCAGCAGCGTGAGGGTGGCTACACACGAATCACCAAGATAGCGCCCCGCCGTGGAGACAACTCCCCGCAGGCCGTGATCGAGCTGGTCACCGAGCCTCTGTCCGCCAAGAAGGCCGTGGTCAAGGAGGCTGAGTCCGCAGCCAAGGTGGCCGCCAAGGACGACAACGCCGAGGTGGCTGCCGCCACTGATGCTGCCGTCGCCGAAGGCGCAGCCAAGGATGCTGTCGACCAGGCCGTCGAAGCCAACGAGTCCGATCAGGACGTGGCACAGGCCGACCAGGCTGCAGAGGATCTGGAGCAGACCGCTGACAAGGCGGATCAGGCAGCAGCCCAGGCTGAGGAAGACGCCGACGTGGCTGAGGATGCCGAGAAGGCCGCTGAGTAATCGGTCTTTATTCTGATGACGGGGTCGGGGAGCATGGCTCTCCGGCCCCGTTTGTCATTGGTGCCAGGGAGGTCTCGATGGAGCATCAGGAAAAGAACATGTCCCTTGTCAGGCTGCGCATGGATCTGGCTTACGACGGCGGCGGCTTCCACGGTTGGGCCCGGCAGCCTGGGCTTCGCACGGTCCAAGGCTGCATCGAGCATGCCCTGTCTCTGATAACTGGGGCCCGCAAATCAGATGGCGAGGTTTCCCATAGTCAAGTCGTCTGGGAACCAAGGCTGGTCGTGGCTGGCAGGACCGACACTGGGGTCCACGCATCTCATCAGGTGGCGCACCTGGACATTCCTGAAGTTGTGCTCGAGGCCTGCAGGGGACATATGGGGGTTGATGGTGTTTTGGCCCTGGAACGCCGTCTCCGCCACCTGTTGCCTGCTGACATCGTGCTGCTAGGGCTCCGAGCTGCTCCCATGGGTTTCGATGCCCGCTTCTCTGCCTTGGAACGCACTTACCTGTATCGGGTCAGCCAGGGGGGTCGGCCGGGGGATCCACGCATGCGGGGTTATGTGCTGGACCTGGAGGGGAGCCTGGATCTGGAAGCTATGAACGAGGCTGCAGTGGAGTGCATCGGTTTGCATGACTTCGGATCTTTCGCCAGGCCGAACCCTGGGGGCACGACCATCCGCAAGGTCAAGGCAGCACACTGGGACCTGGTTCCGACTGTGAATCTGTTCGGTGTTGCCCCGGAGCAGAGTGCCGTCGGATACCTTCCGCCTTTCATGGAGTCCGGGCTGACCGTCTTCCGGATCGTAGCCGATGCATTTGCCCATAACATGGTCCGCTCGTTGGTCGCGGCCTGCATTCAGGTGGGCCTGGGGCGCCGGTCCGTGCAATGGTTTGCCGACAAGATCGCCCACCCCTTGCGTGAAGGTTCCACTGGTCCCATAGCTGCTCGGGGCCTGACCCTGGAGCAAGTAGCCTACCCGCCTGATGACCAGCTTGCTGAACGAGCGCAGGCCATCCGTGCCCGCCGTACACTATGACGCACCGGGCTGTTTTGTAGCGACCGTTGACTGCGCCACGCCGTTTGCCAGGTAGGGACTCTGTGGCATAATAGAAAAGTTGTTGTTCGGCAGTGTCGGGCAACGACCATGGTTGAGTGTCCGAGCGGTCTAAGGAGCACGCCTCGAAAGCGTGTGAGGGCAACTCCCTCCGCGAGTTCGAATCTCGCCTCAACCGCCCCCATTGGCCCTGACCCGACGGTCGGGGCTTTTTGGTATGTAAATACTGTTGCCGCATTCCCAAGTTGCAGTGGCTAACCCGTGGAGTCGAGTTTCGTTATTGTTGCTGATATGCAGTCCACGGAAGATTGGTTTTGCATGATAACTGAGCATGGCAACAGATGGATTGGCTGATTTTCAGCCGGAATTGGTCTTCCTTGTGCCCGCTTTGGTTATCCGGGCTGACATGGCCCTGATTCTTGATCTTAGGCAAATAAAAGACCGTCCAATGCAGAAGGCGATGCGATGGTCAACACCGGGTCGCCTCCTACATTGCACGGGTTCATACCCCCCGCGTTCCTATGGAATGCTCCTATGGAACACGTTCTATAATATCACTGTCTGAACCGATGTCGCCACCGCAAAGTTTCGTGAAATCTGTAGATAAGTACTAATTGATTCGTTTGCTTGATGATCTTTGATCGCGATTGGTCAGGTTTTGGTCATGCATGGGCAGGGATTGCCTGCATATACGAATGCGGAAACTTATGAGTGAACGATCGGCGGAACCGGCAGGTCGATGGTCCGCCGTTGCCGTCAATGCTTTGGTGTCTGCAACAGGGCTGACGATGTGGCAGGGTAACCGAGGTTCATGGCCATGGACAAGTGGGCTACAACCATGTCGATCAGGGCAGATGTGGCCTCTTGGTGGCTTTTCGCGTTCTTGCTGACATCAGTTCGTATGGTGCCTGCGGAGCCGTTCAGTTTTCTCCCCACGGCCAGAAGGGACCGGGCCGTATCCATTTCAATCAGGGCAGGAGTAGGAGTCTGTATTCCGTTGGCAGGGTCGGTGGACTCGTCGGGGTGCGCCAGCAGATCAGTGGTGGGATAGACTCCCTGCCTGGGATCGTGCTTGGAGTGACCGGCCAGAATCTGGGCGGCTGCAGTGTGCGCATCGGCTAGGGTCAGCATCCATGCGGCATCGGTCTTGCGGGCCGCGAGGACCGAGAGTTCGAATCCGGAACGGTCTTCGCCTGTGATGGCCTGATCGGCCAATTCGACGGGCAGCGCCTTGGCCAGCGGATCCAACCGCTGTGCAGCCTGGACCAATCTGAGTGTAGCCGTTTGACGATTGGTCTGCCCGCCCTGGGAGGCCGTCAAAGCCTGGGCTGCGTGCACTGTGGCTTCATCCAGCCTGGCAGGGCATTCGCGGGCCGCTTGGGTCCAGGCCTGGGCTCGGTTGTCTGACTGATGCTTGTGAAGCTGTTCCGACTGCCGGGCTCGCGTCCATGCCTGTTCGCAGGCAGTGGGGCGGAGATTATCGGGATCGTGCTGACTGACATGCACCGCTGAAGGTGCGCATCCTGATAGGGTGACAGCCACCAGAAGTACTGCGATGCCGGTCCTCGTCCGTCGTGCTAGAATCGACGGCCGATGACTCGCCCACCCGTGGTATTCAAGAACCGGCAGTGTCTGCATGAAAGGCTAGAATAGTAGGCATTGCAGACTAAAAGAAGCGCAGTCTGAATAACTTCATAGGAGGTCTTGACATGGAACTGGACCTGGCTGAAATTCATCAGCTGGCACACGAACAAGGGATTGATGCCGAGACCTTGGATCAAGCACTGAGCGAGGCCCTTCTTCTGGCCTACCAGAAGTCGCCTCACGCAGCCAAACACGCACGGGTGGAGCTTGACGAACGTGCGGGGACTTTCACCATCTGGGCACAGGATGAGATCGCTCGAGAACCCACGCCTGAAGAGCCTGAACCGGGATACGACCTGGGTGAGGAATACGACGACACACCAAAGGACTTCGATCGGCTGGCGGCCTCCACCGCCCGCCAGGTTATCCGCCAGCTCTTCCGTGAGGCCGATGATGAGCGAGTCTTCGGAGCTTTCTCGGGTCAGAAGGGTCACCTGATCACCGGAATCGTGCAGCAGGATGCCAGTGACCCCGGCAATGTGCATGTGGCCGTGGATAATGTCGAGGCCATTCTGCCCCGCCGCGAGCAGGTGCCTGGAGAGCATTACCGGCATGGCCAGCGGATCCGTGTCTACGTGGTCAATGTCTCCCGTGGGCTCAAGGGGCCGGAAATCATCGTGTCGCGTTCCCATCCGGAGCTGGTTCGCCGTCTCTTTGAGCGGGAGGTGCCTGAGCTGGTTTCCGGTGCAGTCTCCATCATGGCCATCGCCCGTGAGGCCGGGGCCAGAACCAAGATTGCGGTCCGGGCCAACAGCAAGGGGGTCAATCCCAAGGGTGCCCTGATCGGCCCTGGCGGTGCTCGCGTTCGTGCCGTCATGGAGAATCTGGGCCCTGAGAAGATCGACATTGTGGACTGGTCCAAGGATCCAGCTGAATTCGTGGCTGCGGCCCTGTCTCCAGCTGTGGTCCGCCAAGTGCAGATCGTCAGCGAGTCCAACCGTACCGCCATTGCCTTCATCAAGGATGCCCAGCTTTCTCTGGCCATCGGCAAAGAGGGCCAGAACGCCCGTCTGGCTGCCAAGCTAACGGGCTGGAAGATCGGCATCGAGTCCGAGGAGACCCACCAGCAAAAATTGCGTGAGCTGCAGGCGCAATCCCCTTCGGCTGCTGGTGAAGACGCATGAGAGCAAACATCCGAGGACGCGAGTATGCTGGACCCGGTATCCCGAGTCCGGTGGTTCATGCCGTCGGCCCCGGCACAGAGACGAGGTAACACGATCATGGTCGCACGATGAGACAGGATATGTTCGCCGTCATGAAAGAGTGATCGCGCCGGTCATATGCGCGGTCCGGTAAGGAGAAAGTAAGTGCCCAAAGCACGCGTGTATGAGCTGGCCAAGGAATTTGGCGTAGACAGCAAGACTGTTCTGGCGAAATTGAAGGACATGGGCGAGTTCGTCAAGTCCGCATCCTCCACTGTCGAGGCCCCTGTGGTCCGTCGACTCAAGAATGCTTTCCCTCAGAAGGGTCAGGGCGACGCTGGCCAGGCCGCTGCACGAAATGCCCGCCCAGGCAACCCTAATCATGGAAGCGGCCAGGGTCAGCATGGCCGCTCGCAGTCCGGCGGCACCAAGCAGCAATCCACACCTGGGCCCAAGCCCGGACAGAACCGTCGGCCTTCGGCTGGTGTCGAGGCGCCGCGGGGTCAGCAGCGTCCCGGTGGTCACTTCCCCAAGCCTGGTGCTCCCCACGGTAACCGCAACGAGCATGAGCAGCACAACCAGTCCCGTGGGCCCAAGCCCTCAGCCATGGGCAAGCCCGGCCCCCAGGGCTCGCACAACAACGGTCGTTCCGGTGGCTCCGGGGCTTCGCCAGCGCGTCATGGCGCACGTCCGGGAGCATCCACGCCTCGTCCAGGCAACAATCCTTTCAGCCGCAAGCAGGGGATGAAGGCCCCCATGCCTTCAGACATTCCCAGGCCGCACCCCATGGCCAGGCCTACCGTCAACGACTCACGCAGAGGCCGGGGCGGATTCCGCAACGGTCGTGGCGGTCGTACCGGACAGGCTGCCCGTCCAGGGCAGTGGGGCCATAGCCGTCCAGGCCAGCAGACCCACCAAGGTGGCGGCAGCCGTTTTGGCGGCGCTTCGTCGGCACCTTCAGGCGGATTCCGTAGCGGGTCGGGCCGCGGCGGTCGCGGCCGCGGCGGTGCTGCTGGAGCTTTCGGCCGCCAGGGAGGCAAGTCCTCCAAGGCTCGTAAGAACCGGATGGCGAAGAGGCATGAATTCCAGGAGATGAAAGCACCCGTCATCGGCGGTGTGCGCATTCCTGCAGGAAACGGTCGTACCGTTCAGCTTCGTCAGGGTGCTACCCTGGCTGATCTGGCCGACAAGATCAACGTCAACCCTGCTGCCCTGGTCACGGTGCTCTTCCACCTGGGCGAGATGGCCACAGCCACTCAGTCCCTGGATGAGGCCACTTTCCAGATCTTGGGCGACGAGATTGGATGGAAGATCCGCATCGTTTCTGCCGAGGAGGAGGACAAGGAGCTCCTTCAGCAGTTCGACATCAACCTGGACGAAGAACGTGAGGACCAGGATGACAAGAACCTGCAGCCCAGGCCTCCAGTGGTCACGGTCATGGGCCATGTCGACCACGGCAAGACCCGGCTGCTGGACACCATCCGGAAGACCAACACGACCACCCAGGAAGCTGGCGGTATCACCCAGCGCATCGGGGCCTACCAGGCCACGGTCACCCTGGACGGTGAGGATCGCAAGATTACCTTCCTGGATACCCCTGGTCACGAGGCCTTTACGGCCATGCGTGCCCGCGGTGCCGAACTGACCGATGTGGCCATCCTGGTAGTGGCCGCGGATGACGGCGTCATGCCGCAGACCGTGGAGGCCATCAATCACGCGCAGGCAGCTCATGTGCCCATTGTGGTGGCTGTCAACAAGATCGATGTCGAGGGAGCCAACCCCCAGAAGGTGCGTGGCCAGCTGACCGAGTTCGGCCTGGTATCCGAAGAGTACGGCGGCGACACCATGTTTGTCGACATCTCCGCCAAGCTGGGCACCAATGTGGACAAGCTCCTGGAAGCCGTCCTGCTGACTGCCGATGCCGACCTTGACCTTCGGGCCAACCCCGACATGGACGCTCGCGGCGCCACAGTCGAGGCCCGGCTGGACAAGGGCCGTGGAGCTGTGGCCACTGTGCTGGTTCAGCAGGGGACCCTGCATGTGGGCGATGCCATTGTGGCTGGATCGGCCTATGGCCGTGTGCGTGCCATGCTGGACGAGAACGGTCGGCAGATGGATGCTGCCGGCCCCTCCACACCCGTGCAGGTGCTGGGGCTTACCTCGGTGCCTACCGCCGGCGACCTCTTCCTGGTCGCGCCCGACGATCGCACCGCCCGTCAGATCGCCGAGAAGCGCGAGGCTTCGGCCCGCGCAGCTCAGCTAGCCAAGCGCCGTAAGGTGGTCTCCTTGGAGAGCCTGAAGGAGCAGTTCGCCAAGTCCGAGGTGGACATGCTCAACATCGTCATCAAGGGCGACTCTTCCGGCTCGGTCGAGGCCCTGGAAGATTCTCTGATGAAGATCGCGGTCTCCGACGAGGTCGGGATTCAGGTCATCCACCGGGGCGTGGGCGCCATTACTCAGAACGATGTCAACCTGGCCACGGTCGACAAGGCCGTCATCATCGGCTTCAACGTTCGACCCAACCGGCAGGTCCAGGATCTGGCAGACCGCGAGGGCGTGGAGATTAAGTACTACTCGGTCATCTACAACGCCATCGAGGACATCGAGGCCGCGCTCAAAGGCATGCTCAAGCCGGAGTACGAGGAGGTCACCACCTCCCACTCCGAGATCCGCGAGATCTTCCGCTCCTCCAAGTTCGGCAACATCGCGGGCGTCATGGTCCAGGATGGCACCGTCAAGCGGGGCACCAAGGCTCGAATCGCCCGCAACGGGGTGGTCACTGTCAATGACCTGGAGATCTCCTCCCTGCGCCGGTTCAAGGACGATGTCAACGAGGTGTCCGAAGGCTACGAGGCTGGCATCAACCTGGGCTCCTTCAACGACATCGAGGTGGGCGACATCATCGAGACCTACGAGATGCAGGAAGTGGAACGCAAGTAGAGCCTGTCGACCCTCCGACCACATGTCGGAGGGTCCGTGGCGATCCGCCCCGGTCTGGGTACTCCCTGGCCGGGGCGGATGTCCATGAATGCGAAGATTGGTCATGGACGGTTCGAGAAAGGAATCATGATGGCTGGAAATCCCCGCGCTGTACGCATAGCGGCCCTGATACAACGGGTCGTAGCCTCTGCGCTGGAGTCCCAGATGCACGACAAGCGCCTGGCAGGGGTCACCGTCACTGAGGTTCGGGTCACCAACGACCTGCAGATAGCCAAAATCTATTGGACCCAGCTGGGTCGGTCGGGCCATGAGGCCGGGGAGCGCAAGCGCGCCCAGCAAGCCCTGCGGCAGGCCTCTGGCAGGCTGCGCACCCTGGTTGGTGCCCGGGCCGGTCTGCGGCTGACGCCTACGCTGCGCTTCATCTACGATGAGGTGCCTGCCGAGGCGACCGAGATTGAGGATGTGCTGACCATTGCTCGTCAGCGGGACGAGGCCATGGCCAAAGCCCGGGTCAATGCCAGCTATGCCGGCGACCCCGATCCATACAGGCATGACGACGAGGAAGAGACCGATGGGTCGGACTCCGTCCCGGATGAACCTGCGGCAGAGGATGCGGATGAAACCGACCGGTGAAGGCAACGATGGAGCAAAGGCTTCCGAGTCGTCGGATGGTATGGAGTCAGGCACTGGTGAACCGACCTCGGGCATCATCCTTGTTGACAAGCCGAGCGGTGTGACCAGCCATGACGTGGTGGCTGCCGTTCGTTCTGGCCTCAGCATGCGTCGCGTAGGCCATGCCGGGACCCTGGATCCCATGGCCACTGGCCTGCTGGTCGTAGGGTTCGGCCAGGCCACGCGCTTGCTGACGGTTATCGTCGGCCACGACAAAACCTATAAAGCCACTATTCGTCTGGGACTGGGCACTACCACGGACGATGCGGATGGGGATTTGCTACCGGTGCGTCCTGGAGCTGCGCAGAGGGTGGACGAGCTTACAGCCCAGGGTCTGCAGGATCTGATTGATGGCTGTTTCACCGGCTGGATCGAGCAGGTGCCCGATGCCTTCTCCGCCATCAAGGTCAACGGCAGACGGGCCTATGACCTGGCTCGCGCGGGCCAGAAGGTCAAGCTGGAGCCTCGACGCATTCGGATTGCATCCTTCCGTCTGCTTGACTTTCGTCGCGTGGATTTGCCTGATCTGGGAGTCAAGGTGGTCGATGCGGACGTGGAGGTGACTTGCTCCAGCGGCACCTACATCCGCGCCCTGGCTCGTGATCTAGGCGAACACCTGGATCTGGGCGGCCACTTGACGGCCCTAAGAAGGATTCGAGTGGGTTCATTCGACCTGGAGAATTCCGACCTGGCATCCAGGGTTCTGGGCGGTCATGCGGTCCCTCACACCTACCGGAATCGCCAGGGTCAGACGGTCGTTCGCAGTCGCATGGTCCTGGACCGCGACCGGCAGGCGATGTTGGATGGCTCTCTGAGTCTTGTGCAGGCGGCACGCATGACAATGCCCGTCCTGAATCTGGATGCCGAGCAGGCCGCCAGAGTGGCCAACGGCGGATTCTTGGATCTGTCTGTCACCGGGCCCACGGCTGCTCTGGCCGGACCTGAGGGCAGGCAGCGGCTAGCTGCTATCCTGGTGCCCAGTCCACGAGGCGGGGCCAAGCCGGATGTGGTCTTCCGCCCTGAGGCTTGAGTGCGTAGGTTCGTGTTTAGCACGAGGGTCTTGCCAGGGTGCGATGGTGGGAATACAGTGCTTGAGGAATTTTCGGTGCCCGGGTTCGGGGCCGCCATAATTAAGTGATGGGAAGCGGATGAAGGTCAGCCATGTCAGCCCGGACGAGTCGGGCATTGTCAAGTGGCCGGGAACCTTGGGGGCCCGGTCGAGCGTGGTCACCATCGGTGTCTTCGATGGCATGCACCGGGGCCATCAGGCCATCCTGCGCCGAGTGGTCGAGCTCGCAGCCAAGAATCGGGATCGGCCCATGGCCCTGGTCTTCGACCCCAGTCCCAAACTGGTCCATAGCTTTGCTGACAGTCATGACATGACTGAACCGTCCCCGGACCTGATTCGCCATGACCCTGATCAGATCATGCCTCTGGAGGAGCGCATGCGGCTGATGGCTCAGCTGGGCCTGGATCAGGTTGTGGTGGTGCGATACACCCTGGCCTTTGCAGCCAAGTCTTATCGGTTCTTCCTCAAGCAGCTTACCGAACAGCTGACCATGCGAGCTCTGGTCTTGGGCCGCGATGCGCATATGGGCGCAGGGCGGGTTGGCGATATCAAGGCGATTGGCGACTTGGCGGACACTGGATTGTTCGACTTGGAAGTAGTGGACGACCAGGGCCCTGGAGTCTGCAACCTACCTGGCTCTGACGGCCTGGAGCGACATCAGGTAAGAGCCTGGAGCAGTTCTCACCTTCGGCAGTTGATCCTGGATGGCGATGTGGATGCGGCACTGGATATTCTGGGCCGACCGCACATGGTTCAAGGAACGGTGGTCCATGGGGAGCAACGGGGCCGTCGCTTGGGATTTCCGACTGCCAATCTTGCTCCCGACAGCCAGGGGATGATGCCCGCAGATGGAGTCTATGCAGGCTGGCTGGTTGACCTGGGTCTGCCTACGGATCCTATGGCGACGTCGGAGGGACAGGAGGGGCGGCTGGCTCAGGGCTCGCCTTGGCGGATGCCTGCCGCCATTTCCATTGGCACCAAGGAGACCTTTCTGGCCCCTGGCCAGCAGATGCCAAGAATCCTGGAGGCTAACGCTGTCAGGCCGGATTGGGTGGACCTGTACGGTCACAGGATCCGGGTGGAATTCCTCAGCCGTCTGCGCGGTCAGAAACGGTATGCGGGCGAGGAGCCCCTCAAACAACAGCTGGCCCTGGATGCCGATCGCACCCTGGAGCTGACCAAGACTGCAGGAAGAGTGTTTTCCGTCAACTGAAGATTGTATGGACTTTGGAACTCACAGTCCTCGGAAGTGGCTAAAAAACTCCCTGGTTCGCGGATTCTCAGACTCGTCCATGACCTCTTGCGGTGTTCCGTTCTCGGCGATGACACCGTCCAGCAGCAGGACAACCCGGTTGGCTGCATGATGGGCGAAACTCATCTCGTGGGTGGCCATGAGAATAGTGGTGCCTCCGGCGGTCAGCTCCGAGACCATGGCCAGGACCTCGCCTACCAACATGGGGTCCAGAGCTGAGGTGATCTCATCCAGTAGGAGCAGTTCCGGGTCGGTCATCAGGGCTCGGACGATGGCCACCCGCTGCTGCTGGCCGCCGGAGAGTTGGTCGGGGTAGGCTCCGGCTTTCTTCTTCATGCCGATTCGATCCAGCAGATCCAGGGCCCGCTCCCTGGCCTGATCCTTAGGCATGCCGTGAACCTTGATGGCTCCCAGAGTCACGTTTTTCAGGACGTTCATGTGGGGAAAGAGATTGAACTGCTGGAAAACCACGCCGATTCTGGCCCGGCAGGCATCCTGGTTGATCCTGGGATCGGTGATGTCGGTGCCGCCCAGCCATATCCGTCCGTCGTTGACGGTCTCCAGCAGGTTGATGCACTTCATCAGGGTGGACTTGCCCGACCCGGAGGGACCTAGCAGGGCCACGGTTTCATGAGGCATGATGGTCATGGAAATGCCGCGTAGGACCTTGTTGCCCCCAGGGTAGGTCTTTCGCACGTCCTCCAAACGGAGCACCGGTTGGTTCTGATCGGCGTCTGCCTGTTTGCTCATACCATGCCTCCGCTCTGTTCGCGCTTGCGCAGTCGGTTGGAATACCAGTCGTTGAGAAGGATGAAGGGGACCGAGGTGGCGATGAAGAGCACCGAGGCCACCACGTAGGGGGTGAAGTTGTAGGAGGTGGCCACGATGATCTGGGCTGCCCTGACCGCGTCGACGGCTCCCAGAACCGAGATCAGCCCCACGTCCTTCTGCATGGAGATGAAGTCGTTCATCAGTGCCGGAGCCACCTTGCGCAGGGCCTGGGGAATGACGACCAGACGCATGGTCTGCCCTGAGGTCAGGCCTAGTGAGCGTGCCGATGCTCTCTGGGAGGGGCCGACGTCCTGGAAGCCTGCCCTCAGTACCTCGGCGATGTAGGCCGAATAGGAGAGGATGACAGCTACGGTGCCCAACAGGGCTGCCGGAATCCGGTTGAAGATGGCCAGTCCGGGAATGCCGAAGCCGATCAGGTAGAGGACCACGATCATGGGGATGCCCCTCATGATCGTGGTGTAGACCTGGGCCAGCACCCGCAGGGGGAAGAGCAGCGGGTTGCGGCTGGTGCGGATCATTGCCAGCAGGGTGCCGAGCAGGGCCACACCGATGACCGCGAAGAAGAGGACCTCCAGATTGAGCCAGAGCCCCTGGAGGACCTTGGGAAAGGCTTGGGCGAAGTAGGCGCCGGAGAAAAACGACTGCTTGACTCGCGGCCAGCCGGGTGAGGCGTGCAGCCCCAGAGCGATCAGCAGGGCCAACACCAGGGTACTGGCGATGCTGATCCCCACTGAGCGCAGATTCTGTCGACGGCCGTAGCGTTCCCGTTCCCGTTGAATATCGCTGACCGCGTCCTGTGCCGAGGTGGCCATGAACGACAAGGTTTCCTTTCTTCCCTCAGCCCAGGGTAGGCAGGGAGGTGTAGACGTGCAGCCACTGCTTCTGCAGCTTGTCCAAGGTCCCATCCTTCTTCAGGGCGGTGACGGCCTTGGAAGCGGCCGGGGTCAGCTTGGAGCCCTTGGGCAGGACTATGCCCATGCCCTCAGGATCCTGCGAGCCCTTGATCTGCCCGAGGATCTTGGCGTTCTTGACCTGCCCGGAATCGACCATGGTCACGGCCGAGGGGGTGTCCACGACAAGCGCGTCGATCTGATTGGCGTCTAAGGCCTGGGATGAGGCCACGTCGTCGTTGAAGGTGTCGATGTCGGGCTTGACCAGCTTGTGGGCCATCTCGTAGGAGGTGGAGCCGACCATGGCTCCTATCTTGGCGTCCTTGATCTGGGCCAGGGAGGTGGCGGAAGCATATGGAGAGCTGTTTCTGACCACCAGCGACTGGGTGGAGTTGTAGTAGCTGGGAGTGAAGTCCACGGCCTGCCGACGTTCCGGGGTGATGGAGAATTGCTGGATGTTCAGGTCGTAGTCCTTGCTTCCTGGGGCGATGGCGGCATCAAAGGTGGTCCTGGTCCAGGTGACGTGCGCCTTGTCGAAGCCCATTTTCTCTGCTACTGCATAGGCCACGGCTGCCTCGTAGCCTTTGCCGGATTCGGGCTTGTTGTCCTGCACGTAAGGGGCATAGGCCGGGTCTCCGGTGGCAATGGTCAATGTGCCGGGCTTGATGGTCTGCTGGGTGACGTCCTGCTTGGCTGCTGACTGCCCGCTGTTGCTCGATGAGGAGCCGCAGGCCGCGCCGGCCATGAGCGTGACTGTCGTGAGTGCGGCCGCCGTCAGCCTGCGTATGGTTTTCCTGGTCAAGATGGTCATGCTGATCTGCTCCTCGCGATGATGATGGGTGTCGATCTTCCGGCGACTCCATCCTAGCCCGGCAGGTTAACGAGTCGGCAGGTGAATGCCATAAGGTGTGAAAGGGGGACCACCGGCCACTTTTCAGACCAATCCCAGAGCCTCCAGAGCCTCGGCCAGATAAGTGACTTCGACCACTTCCAATCCCTGAATGGGCTTTCGACCTCCTGAGTGACGATCAGGCGGGACCAGTGCTCGCGTAAATCCCAGGCGAGCGGCCTCTTGCAGTCGGTGGTTGAGCTGCGGCACAGGCCTGACCTGTCCGGTCAGGGATATCTCGCCCATGGCACAGGTGGTGCGCAGGATGGGCCGGGACTTGGCTGCACTGGCCAGGGCGGCCACGATGGCCAGATCGCATCCGGGTTCCTTGGCCAGCCCGCCGGCGATGGTGGACACATACAGGTCCCGTGTCAGCAGGTTGACTCGGCCGTGGCGGTAGAGCACCGCGGCCAGCATGGCCAGGCGGTTGGCATCGATTCCGTTGGTGTTGCGACGGGGAGTGGGCAGAACCGAGGAGGTGACCAGAGCTTGGATTTCGATGGGTAGGCTGCGGTGGCCGTCCAAGGTAAAGGTCACGCAGGTGCCTTCCACCTTCTGCCCGGCCGTGGACAGGAAGAGCCCCGTAGGATCACTGACCTCCTCGATGCCCTGCTCGCCCATGTCGAAGCAGCCCACTTCGTCGGTGGGGCCGAACCGATTCTTGACGGCTCTCAGCAGGCGTAAAGCGGTCTGGGAATCGCCCTCGAACTGGCAGACGACGTCGACCAGATGCTCCAGGGTCCGTGGCCCGGCTATGGATCCGTCTTTGGTCACGTGGCCTACCAAGAGGATTGGGATATCGTGCGACTTGGCCATGTCGATCAGGCTGATGGCCACCTCTCGCACCTGAGTTGAGCCCCCGGAGATGCCGTCGACCTGACTGGAGACGATGGTCTGGGCGGAGTCTACAATGGCCAGAGCCGGCTTCTCGCGCTCGATCAGCCCCAGTACCGTGGCCAGGTCGGTCGTCGAAGCCAGCAGCAGTGAATCCTTGAGCGCTCCCACGCGACTGGCCCGCATTCGCACCTGGGCCTGGGACTCCTCGCCGGATATGTAGAGCACCTTGCCTCCCTGGTCGCCCCGGTCGGCCACGCGGCCAGCGGTCTCCAGCAGGAGGGTGGACTTGCCGATGCCCGGCTCGCCGGCCAAGAGAATGACCGACCCGGGTACGATACCCCCGCCCAGAACTCGGTCGAACTCCTTGAATCCCGTGGGAATCCGCTTTACCTGGTCCGTGCCTACACGGGTGATGGGCCGGGCCAGGCCGGTCTTTGGGGGCGCAGGTGCCGTATGACTGCCGCCAGAGGAGGACAGACCACCGCCTGCACCTACGACACGGGCTTCATGAAACTCTTCGATGGTTCCCCACTGGCCGCATTCCGGGCAGCGTCCGAACCACTTGCCGCCGGTCCAGCCGCACTCAGTGCACACGTATTGCGTCGTCGTCTTGGCCATACCTGCACGCTATCGGGATTCAGTGACGAGAAGCTGGCCTTTTACGTCATCTTCGCAGTGCCGACACCATGCCCATGAGAGAATGGAGGCATGGCTGACAATCCTTCTGCACCCCTGTCCTCTTCCCCTGACTCCTCCGCGCATGCCAAGCAGCGCCGTCGACGGATCGGTCTGGTCATCGCCCTGGCGGCAGTGGTGGTCCTGGTGCTCCTATCGGCCTTTGTCTGGCCTCACTGGGCGGTGCGCGGCCAAGAGCCCGTCGCCGAGGCCTCGGCTTCCGCCTCCTCACAGCCCTCGCAGGCCAGCAGCCCCAAGGTCAAGGCGGTTCCCCTGCCCGATTCGGCTTCCGAGCTGCTCAAGGCCATGCCTGATACGGTGGGCGGGTTCGCCCGTGTCAAAGCGGATTCCGACAGCGAGTGGAGCACCCGTACGCCTATAGAGGAGTACAACTTGGTCTACTCATCCGGCAAGTCAGGCGGGGATGTGACCCTCCACTTGGCTCAGTGGTCGAGGAGCGAGGATGCTAAGGCGCTCTATGACAGCCAGTCCACGGGCATGTCCGGCAAGGAGCTGGCCTCGGGCAATGTTCGCAGCGGCGGCACGGTCACCGGATCCTATCTAGAGAAGGCGGATGGCGACGACGAGCACAAGGCACTTGTCATCTGGCAGAATGATACCGTGGTCTTTCGAGCCCAGGGCCAGCGGACTGCACTGGAGTCTTTTTACAAGGCCTTCCCGCTCTAATCGTCCCGCAAGCGGTGTACGATAAGCAAGTTGGACACTTCCAGGTAACTAAGGATCGGAGGCTCGGATGGGTTCTGTCATCAAGAAGCGCCGCAAGCGGATGAGCAAGAAGAAGCACCGCAAACTGCTGCGCAAGACTCGTCACCAGCGCAAGTAGCTTTATGACTTATGGCCCATCAGGGTCAACGAAGCCCCCTGCATCGAATGGACGCGGGGGGCTTCGTGTATATCATCGCCGGTCAGCGTGGCCAGCCGGATTCCTCCAACCAGTAGGGGGGGGGGATGATTGCTGACGCTCACTTGTTGGCGTTGGTCATGACCCGGGGCCCGTTGGGGTCGCCCACGATGACTGTGTCGACCATGTTGAGGAAGAGGCCGTGTTCCACGACACCCACGGTGGTGATCAGGTCCTGGGCCAGATCCTGTGGGTGATCAATCCGTTCCAGGTGCAGATCGATGATGTGGTTGTGCTCGTCGGTCAGAACCGGCTGCCCCTGGCCGTCCAGTCGCAGCACTGGGTTATAGCCGCGCTCCTTGAAACGATCCAGGACATGGCGCTCGCCGAAGGGGATAACCTCCACTGGCAGCGGGAAGCGGCCAATGGTGTCGACCACCTTGGACTCATCCACGATCCAGACGATCCTTCGAGAGTTGACGGCCACAATCTTCTCCCAGAGCAGGGCTGCGCCGCCGCCCTTGATGCCGTTGAAGTCCTTGTCGACCTCGTCGGCCCCGTCGATGGTGACATCGATGTGATCCACCTGGTCGATGTCGACGATGCGGATTCCGTAGCCTTCAGCCTGTTCCTTCGTCCGTCGGGAGGTGGTCACACCGGTGAACTCCAAGCCCTCTTCCTTCACGCGCCGTCCCAGTTCATCCACGAAGAACCGGACTGTGGATCCGGTGCCCAGTCCGGCGGTCATGCCGTTCTCGACCAGCTTGGCCGCCTCGATGCCGGCGGCTTTCTTCAGTCTGTCCTGCTCGGTCTTGTCCATACACGCTCCTTCATGCCCGCATGCACTCAACGGCTGATGTCTGCGGGTCTTGTTGATTCAGGTTCACTTCAGTGTAGACGATGGCCCCTGACGGTCCATGAGCCGTTCAATCCTCCACTTCGATGGCGTGCAGGCGGAAAGGCGACCCCTGAATGGTCATATAGCCGTCAGGATCAATGTCTGTATCTATATCGATGCTCCCGACGATATGCAGATCTTGTCCCGTGAACATGCTGCTGCCGGATGGGGGCGGCGTGATGCGGATGCGACCGCTGGCTCTCAGTCCCCGGGCGCCGGAGCTCTTGGTCTCTTGGTCAGCCGTGTCGGTATCTGAGGTGTCCTTGAAAGCCGGCGCGAGTTCGTCTTCCTGACCATCGGCTATGTCGGGGTCGGGTGTGCCATTGCCTGTGTCAGCTGTTGCTGCCACAGATTGGGCCTGCTCGGCATCCACAGCTGCGGATGCGACGGCGGTTTCAGCCAGGTCTTTCTGCTCTTTCTGGTCCAGGCGATCCTTCTTGCGGCCAAGTTTGTCTAGAACTTGGGCTCCTCCGTCCAGTTCAGCCTTGACTGCGGGCGGCACCTGCGTGCCCTTGGCATAGGGAGAGGCCAGCAGCGAACGCCAACCCTCGATAGGCAGACAGCCTTCCCGTTCGTCCTTGCCTGCAGCTGTGGCGTAGCCGCGTGCCAAAGTATCCACTTTTTCGTTAAAGGTGTCGCCGGCGTGGCCCTTGACCCAAACAAACTTGACCGATCCTGGCCGTGCTTGAATCTCTCTGTCGATGGCTTCGATCAGGGGGCGGTTCTTGACCAGCTTGCCCTGGGAGTTCTTCCAGCCCTTCTTCTTCCATCCGGGCACCCAGGTGGTGGAGCAGTTGATGGCGTATTGGGAGTCGGTTTCGATGACTAGCGGGCGCTCGCCTGGGTGGGCGCGCAACGCCTGCAGCACGGCACATAGCTCGCCAATCTGATTGGTGCCGTTGCTGGCGCCGCCTGCATCTGCGTCGCCGCCCTCGTGATCGGCCCAGGCCCAGCCCATAGGGCCATTGGGGTTGCTCAGTGCGCTGCCGTCGGTTGAGACGACCAGATTGTTGCCATTGGACATGGCTCCCAGCCTAGACAGAGAGATAGAGAACCCCCGCGCCAGCGATGACTGACGGGGGGGAGGGAAGGCAGGAGGTCTTGTCTGCAATCAGCCTAGGGCCTTGGCGACCACCTGGTCGGCATCGTCCAGAACCTGTTCCAGGGCTTCGTGGGAAACGAAGGATTCGGCGTAGACCTTGTAGATGTTCTCGGTGCCAGAGGGGCGGGCGGCGAACCAGTTGTTCTGGGTAGTCACCTTGATGCCCCCGATTTTGGCCCTGTTGCCCGGAGCCTCGGTCAGCTTGGCAGTGATGGGTTCGCCGGCCAGTGTGGAGGCCGTCACATCGTCGCCGTTCAGCTGGGCGAACTTCTGCTTCTGCTCCAATGTGGTCGGGGTGTCCACTCGCTTGTACCAGCTTTGGCCGAAGCGCTCCACCTGCTCCTGGTGGAGCTGGGCTGGATTCTTGCCGGTCTTGGCTGTGATTTCGGCAGCCAAGAGGTCGGGGATCAGCCCGTCCTTGTCGGTTGTCCAGACATGGCCGTCCCTGCGCAGGAAGCTCATTCCGGAGCTCTCCTCGCCGCCGAAGGCCACCTCGCCCTTGAAGAGGGGGTCGACAAACCACTTGAAGCCCACAGGTACCTCGATCAGCCTGGCGTCGATGGATGCGGCCACGCGGTCGATCAGGGAGGAGGAGACCAGGGTCTTGCCGATACCGGCACCATGGGGCCATCCGGGACGATTGCCTGAGAAGAGGTATTCCACACAGACGGCGATGTAGTGGTTGGGATTCATGACCCCCGTTCCTGGACAGACGATGCCATGCCGGTCGGCGTCCGGATCGGTGCCCCCCACCAGGTCGTAGGAGTTCCAGGCTCCGGCGTTGAGGCGATCCACCAGCCCTTTCATGGCATAGGGGGAGCTGGGATCCATGCGGATCTTCCCATCGTGATCGATGGTCATGAACCGCCAGGTCGGATCCACCTCCGGGTTGACGACACCAATGTTCAGGCCGTACTTTTCATTGATCAGCGGCCAGTAGTTGATTGAGGCGCCGCCCAGCGGGTCGATGCCCAGACGGACTCCGGAGGATCTGATCAGATCAAAGTCGATGACATTTCCCAGGTCGGTCACGTAATGCTCCCGGTAGTCGAAGCGCTCCACCAGGTCGGATTTGATGGCATCCTCAAAAGGAATCCGCTTGACCTGCCTGTAGTCGCCCAGGAGCTCGTTGGCCCGTTGGGCGATGGCGTTGGTGGTTTCGGCCGGAGCCGGACCGCCCGTGGGCGGGTCATACTTGAATCCGCCATCGGTGGGCGGGTTATGGGAGGGAGTGACCACGATGCCGTCAGCCAGGTCCTTGCCGGAGAAGCGCTGTGTGCCGTCGGCCGCCTGGTTGTGTGTCAGGATGGCCTGTGAGACGGTGGGAGTGGGAGTGTAGTCATCATTAGCATCGATGCGCACCCGTACTCCGTTTGCGGTCAGAACCTCGATGGCCGTCTTCCAGGCGGGCAGGGAGAGAGCGTGGGTGTCACGGCCCAGGTAGAGCGGTCCAGTGATCCCGTCCTTGGCACGCTGTTCGGCTATAGCCTGGCTGATGGCTACGATGTGGGCTTCGTTGAAGGAGGTGGTCAGGGCGGAGCCGCGATGCCCGGAGGTGCCGAAGGACACCCGCTGGGAGGGGATGGAAGGATCGGGGATGAAATCGTAGTACCTACCGATCAGATCGTCAACGTTGATCAGATCTTCTGGGCTGGCAGGCTTGCCCGCATTCTGTGCTGTCATGGCTCCTATCATGCCACCCCGGCATGAAAAGACGGACAGAGGGGCAGCAGGCTCCTTCGGTCTCAGTCGGACTGGGGTACCCGCACGTTCAGGGCCTGGCGCTCCACGCTGAGTGCGATGTGGCAGGTCTCGCCCAGAATGTCGCCGTCCACCTGGGCCAGGGCGGGCTTCTCCAGGCGGATCTCCGCCTTGGTCCCCTGCAGCTGGACGATGGTGGAGTTGGTCGACAGGGGGCTCTGGCTGGACTTGCGGGTGATGGTCTGATGCATTACGTCTCCGAAGAGGTTGGCCCAGCCGATCAGGCCGGCGGAGGTGTCGATGATCTCGAAGTCCAGGATGCCGTCATCGTAGGAGGCATCGGGCATTAGGGAGAATCCTGGAATCTCCCCGCAGTTGCCGGCCATGAAGGTGCGGAAGGTCACTGAGGTGTTGGTCTGCGTGACTTGGTCGGGCCGGGTGATAGAGATGTCGGCCGTGTACTTGGGTGCAAACAGATGCTTGGCGCCACTGATGAAGTAGGCCAGCCAGCTGACCGTCTTCTTCAGATTAGGGTCGGTGTCGTCAATCATCAGGGCATCGAAGCCAATGCCGGCGATGATCAGGAAGGCATGGCCATGGTCTTGCTCTTGGTTGTCTGCGTCAAGAAGGGCCATGCGGCCCACATCCACCTGGGTGGACCCGTGCGAGGTGGCTACGGCTAGGGCGGCGTCAAGATCACCTACAGGGATGCCCATGTTCCGTGCGAAGAGGTTTCCGGTCCCGATTGGGATGATGCCCATGACGTGGTCGCTGGAAGCCATGGCGCTAGCTACGGTGCGTACAGTCCCGTCCCCGCCTACAGCAACGACTACATTTGCCCCACGCTCCAGTGCCATGCGGGCGCAGGACCTGCCGTCTCGATCCAATTGGGTTTCGATGAAGCTGAATTCGCGGATGCCTTTGTCTCGGCAGTATTGCTGGATGCGCTCGCGGGCGGCGGCGGCCTGGGGTTTGGAGGGGTTGATGACGAAAGCGTAGCTGAGCTGGTCGTCGTCCCGAGCCAAGATCTGCATGGCGAACCTATGCCGCCTTTGGGCACGGACAATTAGCACCACCGCCGTGACGACGATGGCCGCCACAGCCAGGATGCCGAAGATGACGACCGCTGGAATTGGCATGACTCTATTTTGCGCACCGTGCCGACCCGATATCTCTGGGTGTGTCCGACGTGAACGAACCCTCTACAGCAATCACGCTGACAGTATGAGCTGATTGAGTAGTGAGAACCGTAAAGTTAAGATGGCACTCGGTCCATGTGGTCCCTTCGGTCTGGAGTTGCAACGGCTTCGCGCGCTGGAAGTCTGGGAAAGCCCGGGGGTATGGGAAGAGGAGGCGGGCATGGATAAATATAAGAGCGTGTTCGACATCATAGGTCCCATCATGATTGGACCCTCCAGCTCGCACACAGCCGGGGCAGTGGCCATTGGTCGGGTTGGCCACATCCTTGCCGGAGGTGTTCCGAGCCGTGCTGATGTTCATTATTATGATTCTTTCGCTCGCACGCACAGCGGCCACGGTACCGATTACGCCATCATCAGCGGCCTGCTGGGTTTTGCGCCGGATGACCCCCGGGTGCCTGATGCCATTGGCATCGCGCGCAGGCAGGGCATGGATCTGACCTTCCACGAGGAGGACGAACCAAGCCCCATCGACCACCCGAATACTGCTGTCCTGGACTTGCGGGGACCAGCCGGTCGGGTGATATACGCGGCTTGTTCCATCGGGGGCGGGACCATTGAAGTACGGCGTATCAACTTGGATGGCTGCCTGATCACTCCTCCTGGGCTTCTGCCCATCCTGCTGGTGGAATTGGATGAATCCGAAAAGGGTGCAGGTCGGCGATTGGAGCGCATACGCGATCTGCTTCGGGAAGAGGGCGTGACCAAGCAGACCAGGTATGAGCCTGAGGGTCCGGCCGGCACGGCGGTGTACGAGTTCGATTTGGACAATCCGCTGTCCGCGCAGCGGCAGAAGCAGATCGCGGGTCACTCGTCCCGGATGATGTATATCGACTAGGAGGCATGACGCATGTTCACTTCGATCGCTGAACTCGTGAGTATGGCCGAAGAGCGCGGATCGTCGATATCTGAAGTGGCCATCGACGAGGAGGTGCGACGTTCGCACCAGACCCGTGAGCAGATCTGGGCAAGAATGGCCAGGAATCTGCAGGTCATGCAGGCTGCTGTTGCCAGGGGGTCCCAGGGCGATGGCGTGTTTTCCAAGACTGGGCTGAGTGGTGGCCAGGCGGCTCTGCTGGAGCATTATCGGAAGACGCGAACCAGCCTGAGCGGCGATGCCATGCTGCAGGCCGTTGAGGCCGCCATGGCTACCAATGAGGTCAACGCGGCCATGGGCATCATTTGTGCGACTCCTACCGCCGGTTCTTCGGGCACTCTGCCCGGAGTGCTCACAGTGCTCAGGAATCGAATGGGGCTGGATGACGATGGGCTGATTCGCTGCCTGTTCACGGCAGGGGCTTTCGGACTGGTTACGGCCAATAAGGCGATGATCTCCGGAGCTACAGGCGGCTGTCAGGCCGAGGTGGGCAGCGCATCCGGCATGGCTGCCGCTGCAGCGGTTGAGGGTGCTGGAGGCGATCCTGATGCCTGCGCCCAGGCCTTCGCCATAGCCATGAGCAATCTGCTGGGCCTTGTCTGCGATCCCGTGGCCGGCCTGGTGGAGGTGCCTTGCGTAAACCGCAACGCCATCGGCACTGCCAACGCTTTGATTGCTGCTGATATTGCCTTATCGGGTGGCGTCAGCAGAATCCCGCCCGATGAGGTCATCGCAGCCATGAAGTCCATCGGCGAGAGCATGCCATCGTCACTTAGGGAGACCGGCATTGGCGGGCTTGCGGGTACTCCCACCGGCAAACGGTTCCGCAAGACCGTATTCGGCAAGTGATGCGGGGCAGATGTATATAAAAGACGGATGGTTCCCGTCCGCCTTCCTGCCTCGGCTGCTCTTCCTGGCTGGTCGGCGGCCGGTCGGGCCGGTTGCGACAGAGGCCATAAGGCTTGGGAAGAGTTGTGCGGGGCCGGTTTTCGTGTCCCCCGAAAGTCATAGAATTCAGATATGTTAGATATCAGGTTCATTCAGGAACATCCGGATGTTGTCCGTGAATCACAGCGCAAACGCGGCGAATCGGTCGAACTCGTCGACGAAGTGCTGAAGGCGGACAGCGAGCGCAGGGCGGCGCTCCAGGATTACGAAAGCCGCAGGGCCGAGCAGAAGTCGCTCGGCAAGCGCATGGGTTCGGCCTCTCCTGATGAGAAAGCCGACCTTCTGGCCCAGACCAAGAGTCTGTCGGACAAGGTGAACGCCTGCAAGGCAGCCTCTGACGAGGCCAACGCCAGATACACCGATCTGATGTGGAAGTTCAGCAACGTAGTGGAGCCTGAGGCGCCCGAGGGCGGCGAGGATGATTACGTGGTGGTCAAGAAGGTCGGTACTCCGCGCGACTTCGCCAAGGAGGGTTTCGAGCCTAAGAACCACCTGGACCTGGGCGTTGGCGTGGCTGGTATCGACATGCGCAGGGGCGTCAAGGTCTCCGGATCCAGATTCTACTTCCTGCGCGGTGATGTGGCCCGGCTGGAGATTGCCATGCTGACCATGGCTGTGGACCAGGCCATGGAGCATGGGTTCATTCCTACGATCACACCCACTTTGGTCCGGCCCGAGGTCATGGCCGGCACCGGCTTCCTGAACGCCCATGCCGACGAGATCTATCGTCTGCGTGAGCCTGACGATCAGTATCTGGTGGGCACCTCCGAGGTCTCCCTGGCTGGTATGCACGAGGACGAGATTCTGGATTTGAGCAAGGGTCCGCTGCGTTACTGCGGTTGGTCCAGCTGCTACCGGCGAGAGGCTGGTTCTGCCGGCAAAGACACCATGGGCATCATCCGCGTCCACCAGTTTGACAAGGTGGAGATGTTCGTCTACTGCAAGCAGGAGGACTCCCGCGACCAGCACCAGCAGCTGTTGGCTATGGAGCAGGAGATGCTGGCCAAGGTGGACGTGCCCTACCGGATCATCGACACAGCCGCAGGAGACCTGGGATCCTCGGCTGCGCGCAAGTTCGATTGCGAGGCCTGGGTGCCCACCCAGGGTCGCTACCGCGAGTTGACGTCAACTTCCAACTGCACCGAGTACCAGGCCCGCCGCCTCAATGAGCGCGAGCGGCTGGAGGACGGCTCCACGCGTCCTGTCAGCACCCTGAACGGGACCTTGGCCACTACCCGTTGGCTGGTCGCCATCCTGGAGAACCACCAGAATGCCGATGGCTCCATTGTCATCCCCGAGGCCATGCGCTCTTACGTGGGTGGAAAAGAAGTCATCGAGCCCCAGACCTGGGAGGCCTGAGCCGCCACTATTGGAAGCGACCGACATTCCGTTGCTGGTTAGACCAACCTTGATGTCGTATGATGAGTGACGTGCCTGATTGGCACGTCTTTTGGACAGGTGTCTGAGCGGCCGAAAGAGACGGTCTTGAAAACCGTTGTGGCGCAAGCCACCGCGGGTTCGAATCCCGCCCTGTCCGCCTGGTTGACGCCCCGGATCTATCTCCGGGGCATTCTTGTATTCGCTGAATCCAATGTTCCCAGTACTGAGGTCAGCGGTTGAGACAGCGGTTTGGGCTGGAACTTGGTGTCTACAATGATGGATGGTAGCCATGCTTAATCACGAGAGCCGACCCTTGGGCGCCGACTCTGCAAGGGAAAGGTCGGGTCGTGGATCAATTCATCGCCATTGTCTCTCTGATCGGGGATTGGCTGCTTTTCACATTCCCGCTCTTCCAGGGGCTGATGGAGCTGCAGGAATATCAGGAGCTTCTGGACGACTTTGATCAGCTCAGCAAGAATTGGGATGAGGTCTCGCCCTGGTGGTGGCTGGTGCCCATCGTCAAGATTCAACTGGAGCGCAAACGCGGGCACGAAATTCTCCGTCAGGCTACCAGGACCAGATCAGAACGTCGACGGGCGCTAAGCTTCCTCGATCAGGCAACGGCCTGGTACTTCGTGTCGGTCGCAGGCTGGCTGAAGATGGTTTCCTCCTCTTATGAATTGCTTGAAACATACGAAGCCAAAGAGAACATATGGCTGTTGGTTCTTCTGATCGTTCTGCTGACCTCCGGTGGTCTCTTCAACGCCTACTATCGCATAGACAGGAAGCGTATAGGCCAGAAGGAGGAGGAACTGAAGCCCGACTCTGAGGTGGCCAACGATTGACGAGGCACCCATGAGACCAGGCAATGGCAGCGCTGATCCTGCAGCCAGAGTAGGCCTTGATGCCCAGGTCGGTATGGATAAGAGGTCATCAGACTCGGGGGACAGGATGGTTTCCCTGCCGGTGCGAGAGCTTCTGGATAGTTTGAGAACAAATTGGCGTGTCGTTCAACACCCGCCCTTGGATACCATCGACCAAGGCATGGAGCTGGGCATTGCTGACCTGCTGGGGCTCTCTGTGGAAAACCTCTCCAAGTTCCTGTTGCTGGAGGATGCTGGAGGTCTGCTGATACTCCTGGTGGCCAGGGGCATAAGGCGACCGGATTTGCGCCAGGTGCGAGCAGTGGTCGGTTGCCGGAGGCTGCACATGGCCTCAGCTTCCACCCTGAGCGAGTGCCTGGGTACGGTGCCAGGTAGGGTCTCGCTGCTGGATCTGGTGGGTCATCGTGGCCAGGTGGACACCGTTGTCTTGGACGGTAATCTGACGGCAACTGACGAACAGACAGCACTGCCGTTAGGCTCTGACGACGTGTCTGTCTGCTTGCTCGAAAGCTGGCATCCCAGGTGTTCATACTGCCAGAAAGTTGAGGCTGTCGGCCCAGTCATTGCTCCTGGTCTCTGCCCTGGGAGAAGCTGGAAACCGTTGTGCGCGAAGGAGGGAAGGAGCAGGCCGGTGAGGCTGAATCTGTCTTGGAGGAAAGGGCCGTCGGCGGATGAGATGGATCAGGACCATCGTTCCGACCCGGTCCAGGCGACCAGGCCCGGTCGAGCCAGCCGGTGGCTGGTAGCGTTCAGGGCCGCCTGTTGCGGACTGCTGGTGGGAGTACTGGTGGTGCTCTACCGGCAAGGCATCGGCTATGGCACCCGGTTCGCTCGATGGGCCTACGGGCAGATGCGTGATCAGCCTCTGATGATCCTTCCTTGGCTGCTGGCCGCCCTGCTGGTCGGGCTGGCCCTGGCCTGGATGGTCGGCCGGGTTCCCATGGCCTCCGGCTCCGGCATTCCACAAGTGGAGGGAGTGGTCATCCACGGCATGCGCATGCCTGCTCTGCCCGTGCTTGGCGTACGATTCCTGGGCGGCCTGGCCTGCGGCATGTTTGGCCTGTCTCTGGGGCGCGAGGGACCCTCGGTGCAGATTGGCGCGGCCGGTTCCCAACTGGTTTCCCGTGGGTTGCGCCGAGACCGTGTGGAGGAGACCTGCCTGGTGACCTCCGGTGCGGCGGCCGGTCTGTCTGCAGCATTCAATGCGCCGCTTTCGGGGATGGTCTTCGCTCTGGAGGAGATCCACAGGTCTTTTTCTCCCATGATTCTTCTTTCGGCGGCCATGGCCTGCCTGAGTGCTGATTTCATCGCCAAGAACCGCTTCGGCCTGCGTCCGGTCCTGGACTTCACTGCTATGCCACAGCTGACCATCGGCCAGTATCTGCTGATGATTCCCCTTGGGCTGGTGGCAGGTCTGGTGGGAGCTGCCATGAACCGCCTGCTTCTGGGTGCTCAGAGTCTTTACAGTCACCTGCCCTCAAAGCTGGGACCGGTGATCTCCCTCTTCCTGGCTCTGCCGGTCGGATTGCTGCTGCCTGCCGTCCTGGGTGGCGGCGAGGACCTGATCGGCAAGGCGGAGTCTGTTCATGAGCTGGCCTGGTCGGTGGCCATCAACCTGCTGGTCCTGCTTCTGGTCAAGATGCTCTTCACGGCCAGTTCCTTCGGCAGCGGCGCCCCCGGCGGCATCTTTATGCCCATCCTGGCAGTCGGGACGCTGACTGGGTCCCTGTGCGGTATGGGTGCAGCCGCCCTCGGAATGCCCGTCCGGATCATTCCGGTATGCGCGGTCTGCGCCATGGCAGGCACCCTGACGGCCTCGGTCAAGGCTCCCATAACATCCATCCTGCTGACGGTGGAGATGTCTGGATCCCTGGTTCATATGCTTCCCGTGGCTTTATGCGCCTTCACGGCCCTGATGGTGTCCGATTTGCTGCGTGTTGAACCCATTTACGAGGCTCTGCTGGAGCGTTATCGACGCGGACGTGCTCCCGATGCCCAGGCTCCTGACAGGGTCACTGTGGAGTTTCCCATAGAGCATGGCAGTCCAGCGGCTGGTCGTTTGCTGGGACAGGTTCCCTGGCCGCACGGATGCGCCGTAATCGGTCTTCGCCGGGGCGAGCATAGGCTAATTCCCGCTGGTGATCTTCGGCTGCTCGCTGGGGATGGTGTCATCCTGCTCTGTCCGGGTGATCGTCTGGATCAGGCCCGCCAGGTCATGGAAGGTCTCTGTCGCTGACTGGCATTCTCTAAAGAATGGTCAGGCACTGCCCGCGAACCGCCACGGCTTGGGTGTTGCTGATGGCCACCATGGGCTCATCGTCGCCGTAGCGGTCCAGAATTTTTCTGGTCACCTCGGCGAAGGGCTCGGAATCAAGATGGGGCAGGAGGCGGAAGTCCACCAGGCCCAGCCCTGCGGTGGAGTCCAGATCCGGGGCGGCTGAGCGCGGATCCATGGCATCCAGGAAGCCGGTATCGGGACCGGTCACCACTGCGCCGGCCGATTCGCCGATATAGGGTTTGCCTTTATCCACCTGTTGTCTGATCAGATCAGCAGCTCCTGAGCGACGCAGCTCCTGCAGCAGGAAGAAGGTGTTGCCGCCGGACAGATAGATCAGGTCGTCCTTCTCCAGACTGCGACGCATGGTCTCCGGATCGGCGGTCGAGACTTCCAAGTCGTCGATTCGGCAGCCCATGTCGTTGAAAGCCTGGCGAGCTTCCTGGACATAACTATCTGAACGTTGTGGAAGGTTGGCCGTGGGGATGAAGGCCACCGTATGATTTTCGGGCGAGCCTTCGAGGAAAGCGGGCAGCCTGTCAGCGGTAGCGGAGAATGAGGATGTGAGCAGCAGCCGACGCATAACGGCTCCTTTCGTGCCCGGCGGGACTTCCGCCCTGGGCAGGTCGCAAAACGTAAGATTCGACCATTGCTGGCTTCAATATATCCATTCGGTGGCCTTCACCTAGTGATTGACCACGTGCCTTCTGGATTCTGCCGCAGGTTCTGTAGGTCCAGATGTTTATTCTGGGGGCATGGCAAGGCAGCATCGGGAGTTCCAGCAGGAATTAAGCCAAGGCGTATCGGGCAACCTGGCAGGTGAGGATATATTCAGCGATGACCGCCCCGACCCAGCAGCCCCAGGTGGCAGCATCCTCTTCGCTCTACCTGGGACCCTGGTGGACTGGGACCCGCGCCGAGCCTTGGTCGGGCATTATCCTGACGGGGTGATCGATATGGTTCTGGACCCGGAGGACCAATGGGGCTTCGCTTGTGTCAGAAGACAGATCAATCTGGGTGTGGATCCACAGCAGGCATTGGCCGATTATGAAACCACTCACGGACCTGCGGTCGCTTGGGTGGTTCGCGTCTGTCTGGAAAACTACACCTTGGCGGTTAAGGGCCTGCTCCCTGGAGCATCGGATCTGCTGGGGTATCTGCGGCGAGCTGGCCTGACCCTTTGGGGCCTGGCGGCAACGACCAGTCAGCTGACCAAAGCGGTGTCAGAGGCCCTCTCGCCCCTCTCTGCTCTGAAAGGTGTTTTGATTTCATCCGAGGAGCATCTGGATCTTTCCGATCCGCTCTTCTATCGTCTGGCTCTGCGTCGTTTCGCCATCAGCCCCGGGCATACGATTTTCGTCGATGTGGATCCTGAGCATGTGGCTATGGCAGACAGACTGGGTATGAAGGGGATTGTTGCCCGTGACATCAGCAGTCTGCGTCAGCTCCTTCGCCAGCGGGGCATTGACTGCTGAGCGGACGTTCAGACGATGCGGCGGTCTGCGGCCCAGCGGGTCAGTTCGGTTCGGTTGGAAAGCTGAAGCTTGCGCAGGACGTTGGATACGTGGGTCTCAACCGTCTTGATGGAGATGAAAAGCTCGGAGGCCACCTCGCGGTAGGTGTAGCCCCGGGCGATCAGGCGCATGACCTCCTGCTCGCGCGCGGAGAGTCGATCCAGTTCGTCGTCTTCGACCCGACCGGCATCTGCGGCCTCGTCCTCCTGGAAGGCGGAAAGCACGAATCCTGCCAGCTTGGGGGAGAAGACTGCATACCCCTCGTGAACTTGGCGGATTGAGGAGACCAGATCCTTGGCGGAGATGGTCTTGGTCACGTAGCCACGGGCTCCGGCGCGGATGACCGAACCCACGTCCCTGGGCGAGTCGGATACGGAAAGAGCCAGAAAGACCGACCGGGGGGAGAGTGGATGGGAACGGCTCAGAATTTCGGCGCCTCCGCCGCCCTGGCCGCCAGGCACGTGAACATCCAGCAGAACCACATCGGGACGGGTCTGCTCGACCATGAGAATCGAGGACTCCACGTCTGCCGCCTGGCCCACGACGTGGAAATGTGGCTGCAGGGTGGTGATGACGCCGGTACGGAACATCTCATGGTCGTCGACGACGGCTACGCGGATGCTTGCGGGCCCATCCTCGGCTTGATGGGGCTCTGCTGCAGTCGTGGTCATGGGCGTGGTTCAGCCCGCCTTTCCCGACGCGGGTCCTCAAGTGTTGGTGGAATCGGACCGGCATGCGTCTATGAATGAATGGTTCACCACGTATCCTATCATTGCTGTGCCTCAGTCCCTTTTTCAGCCTGATCAACCTCGCCCTCCTGATGCTGGCTGGCCTCGGACAGCGGCATGTGCATCCTGACCTCGGTGCCCCAACCCGGGCGGGAGACGATTTCGACCCTGCCGCCACGCCGACGAATCCTACCTATGATGGACTCTCGGATTCCGAGACGGTCAGCTGGAACCGCATCCATATCAAAGCCCGAGCCGTGGTCACGCACGTAGACTTCAACCTGATTCCTGCGGGCCTCGCAATATACGGATATGGGTTCGCCACCGTGGGTGACCGCATTGACCAGGGCCTGCTGGGCCGCGTTGAGCAGGGCATCAGTCTGCGCGCAGGGCATGGCATCGCCCACGGTGACCACCTCGATCGGCTTGCCTGAATCATCCTCCACCTGTGCGGCTATCTGGCTCAGCCCAGTGCTGACGGACCGGTCTGAGGGAGTGCGTTCCTGATAGAGCCAGTTGCGCAGATCGCGCTCCTGGGATCGGGCCAGGGTGAAGACGGTATGCGGGTCATCGGCATGCAGCTGAATCAGAGCCAGGGTCTGCAGGACGCCATCGTGCAGATGGGCTGCCATATCGGCCCGTTCCTCCTCGCGTTCCTTCATGGCTCGTTCATCGCCCAGCTGGCTAATAATTGAGCCGACCCAGGGTACAACCACTGCTGTCACGCCCACAAGCAGCAGTCCGGCCAGGACTATCAGGGTCAGGGCCCAATGCAATTCCTGTGTGGAGAGCAGGAAGATTATCGCAGCAGACAGAATCAGGACCAGGCTGCCGATCAGGGCCGGCAGGTGGTAGCCGGTTCCTTGGTTTTCCGGCCTCAGCCAGGCCAGAACCAGTCCGGCGCAGAAAAGCAGACAGGGGACGACAAAGGCGGGACGCATACCACTGTTGAGCAGAAAAACCGTGGTCAGCAGGAGGATGATGCCCAGGCCTGCCAGCAGTCTGGTTATCCGCCCGGGGGTGATGTTGTGGTCCTCCTTTTGACCCGATTGCCCAGTAAGAATGCTGGGTGCCAGCGGAGCCGACCGCGGGTCATTCGGTTGGACCGCCTGGGTGGGATCGCCCTGGGGCAGTATCAACCAAAGGAAGCAGTAGACCACGCAGGTGATCATTTTGGGGGCCAGGAGCACCATGACCAGGCGTATCCAGAAGACGGGAATACCCAGGTGCAAACTGATGCCCTTGCAGACTCCGCACAGGATCCTGCCCTTGCGCGGCCTCATCAGGGGCATGCGCGCAGGGTGCAGAGGAGGTGGTTCCTTCAGCATTCGCTGTTCCTGCATGGGTGCGTTCATGCTTCCATTATCGTTTTCGGATGGTGCCGATAAGGCGATAAACGGAAGAAATCAGGGTCGAATCAGGGTGTTCCCCCATAAGATTTGCGCTCGCTGGGTGTTGTAATGAAGACATGAGTAGCGACATGAACGGCAATGGCCCTGATAACGGCTGGCGGTGGAAGTCCGACAAGTTCTTCCGCGCCTGCAGGGAGTCCTATCTGATCCGCGACCAGGGATGGATCGGCGGCGTCTGCGTAGCCTTGGCCCGTCGGCTGGGCTGGAGCGTAACCCTGGTCAGAGCTCTGATGATTTTGGCGGTCTTTCTCTTCGGCACTGGTGCCGCCTTCTATGGTTTTGCCTGGTTCGTCTTGCCGGATCAGCGTGGGGTCATTATTGCCCAGGAGCTGATTCACGGGATTTGGCATGCTTCCATGGTGGGTATCATCATTTACTGGCTGCTGGCCATCCTGATTCCTGGAGTCGGAATCGTTTCCCTGGCTTTGGGTGCGTTGATTTTGTATCTCCTTATCCGGTGGAGTCGCAATAAGGCCCTGGAGTACCAGAGAGGGTACTGGGCTGGACCGGATGCCGGCAGGCCGGTTTCGGGCGATCCTTGGGTGATGGGACCGCAGTATTCGGAACGGCCGAGTGGTGCAGGTTCGCAGTGGTATTCGAATCAGCCTGAGTATCCGAGCTTTTCAGGGTATGAGGGATACCAGGATTACACAGGGACGCGAAGCAATGCACAGACAGCAAGTGATGCGAGTTCGGAAGAACGTAAGGATCAGCCAGAGCATTCCGATTCGTATGGAACTTCGGAGCAACAAGGGGGGGTAGCCTCTCCTGGACCCATCTCTGAGGCAGAGGATTCGGCAAACGCCGGCAGCGATTCGAATAATACGCAAGATGGGGGCAATCCCAGCGCTGGTGCAGCTCCCGGAGGTTGGACAGGGGCAGAAGGCCCTGCAGACCCTGCTGGGAACAAGAATCAGTCGTATGGATTCAGTGCCTGGCCGGGCTATGGCACAGCCGGGTCATTCTCGACAGGGCCGGGAATAGCCCGTCAGGGTCCGTCTGTTCCGCCCCGGCTGAGGCGTCGTCCCGCCGGACCTATGCTGGTCAGTCTTCTGTCGGGACTGATCCTGGTCTCCGGAGCAGGTGTCTGGTGGATGGCCACGAACCCCTATCGCGGATTGAATGCGACCTTGGCCTACGCTCTAATCTGGGCTGGAGGCGTCACGCTGACACTTGGCGTGGTCATACTGATCCTGGGCTTGATGGGCCGCAGGTCAGGAGGATTGACTCCCATTGCCTTGATGGCCTGCCTGGTTGTCCTGATTCTGGCTACCGGTTCGGCCATACCAGGCATTGAGCAAACCCAGAACCGCAGGATCTTGGCCGACTACGCCACAGTTCAAGTTAACGGCAGCAACTATGGGCGCTCGTTGGGGGCGAGCAGTGCGGACATGAGGCGTTATCGCCGTGGCACCGCGCTGGTCGGAGACCCACAGGATCAGGGAAGTGCCGTCATTGACCTGACTGGTTATGAGCGGGAACACGGCACCCATCGTGTTCAGATTATGGATGATGCGGTGAGCACAGTCTCAGGCTGCCCGACGGGCACCGTCCGCCTGGCTGTGGCCTATGCTGACGTTCGCCTGCTCATTCCTAAGGGATGCAGTTTGTCCTACAGGGAGCACGCCGACCTCTACAGGGTCTTGGGATCAGGCGCGGCTGACTGGATAACCGAGACGGAACAGGGAAACCGGATGTGGTGGGGCAATACGTCGTCAGCAGCTGAACGACGCAATTGGGAGGAAGCCCTGCGAGCATCCAAGGAGGATCAGTGGCATATGCCCGACGATCCCGAATTGATCGTCGAAGCCAATCTCATGGACGGTGCACGGGTCACCGTGCAAGCCCAGGGGAGTGCTACCCAGCCGAAGCGGGCGCAGCTCTACAGCGGCTCGATCAATGAATATTGGGATTATAGCTACAATCCATGGCAGTTTGGGGAGGATCAGGAAGATGACTGATATGCAGCAACCAGAAGGAGGCCAGCCCCAGCCGCTGGATCGTCAGGAGCGCACCACCAAGGTCATGCCGGTTGAATCGCAGGCACCTCCGATATATCAGGTTCGGATGCAGCCGCCGGAGCCGGTCCGTCCTAGCGGCCCCAGCCTGCCGACCATCATTTTTGGCGCCCTGGTTGGACTTTTGGCTCTGACCATGTTGGCTTTAGGATTGGTCTTTCTGCGTTACGGTACGGATCTGACCATAGTCATACCCTGGCAGCGGATTATTCCATTGATTTTTGCCGGCCTGGGCGTGGTGCTGATTGGCGCGTCTGTATTAGCCTGGCTGGCATCAGCAAGGCGCACCCGATCTGTCTTAAAAGACCAGGATATTCCAGAAGATCAGGCTGCCAAGGATGGCCAGAGACCCCAGCAGGGTCAGGGCCAGGGTCAACCAGTGGCCAGCCCCGACAACAGCTGGCTTGCCGTCAGATCGACTGAAGATAGAGGTCAGGGTGCTCGCCAAGAGCAGGATGAGTACCAGGCACAGGACGGACAACAGGGACCAGCATGATGCCATCATCGAGGACAGATGCATAAGGCCAAGCGCCTGGCGGACCACAGTAAAGGCATAGGCCAGCAGGGCAGCCATAAGTCCTGCGGCTAGCAGGCCTAGCGACCAGAGCCGTCCGGTCAGGCCTTTGCTGAAACCTGACTGTCGGTGGTCTTTGCCTCGAGCCCGCAGATGTGAGCTCAAGGCTCCAATCAAGGCAGATAGAAGGGCGACAGCCAGCAGAATGGGACCACTGGCCATCAGAGTCAACAGGGCGGTCAGCGAAGGTATCAACCCTATATTCGTGTGCTTGGGCACTTGATTGAGCTGATGGGGCTGGCTGCCGGCAATCATAGGCGTTGACCATTGATCGGCTTTGGTGCCCATAGCCACGGCGTTGATCCAGTCTTCCAGATTATGGGTATATCTGGGTTCAAGGGGCAACCCGGCCTTGGCCAGCCGGCTGCCGGTGCGGATCTGATGGTTGGTAGGGTAGTAGCGCAGGGTCACGTTGTCATTGCCGATCGCATGTGTTCTGCGGATGATCTCGCGCGCACCCTGCTCTACCGGCATGGAAACATCCATGGTGCCGAAGTTGATCATGACCGGCATCCGCAGCTGATCCAGATAGGGCAGAGAGGGGAAGTCGGCGTACTCCAGGCCCAGCAGGGACAGGTCCATGCCCATGAGACGCGGTATAACGTTGCGAATCCCCTTAGGCGTGCCAATCAAGTCCAAATAGCTGGTGGCCGCCATGGCCATCTGCCGTCGTCCCGGGTAGACGGGAGGTGAAGTCAGGATGGAGAAGGCGATGCTGGGGTCCTTGGCGGTCATGATGGACGATATCCAGGTGCCCTCGGACTCGGCGTACAAGCCCACCTTGTTTGGATCCACGCCCGGCCAGGATCGCAGACGGTCAAGGGAACGCCCGTAGTCGGCGGCCATGGCCTGATAGTCGCGGTGGAAGGTGGTGTAGGTGTCCAAACGCTTGTCGGGCACCAGTGTGGTGATGCCAGCTGAGGCCATGGCTGAAGCCAGGTCGCCAAATACTTCGGAGGATTTGCCTGTTCCGGCGCCATGGATGAACAGGCAGGCTGGTCCTGTGCCCTTGCGGTCACTCGGCTCTCTGACAATGGCCTGGATGCGAACTCCGCCAGCCAAAGTGATGCTGATTTTCTGCTCCCTGACTGGGTGGGTGCCCTCAGGAGTGGTGGGGCCCAGTTTTGAAGCGACGGCAGTAGACCGAGTCGAGACCTGCAGATGGTCGCGATAGGGTTCCACCTGCCAGTCCGGCGTCATGGCTTGGCCCAAAAGGAGCATGACAAGCAGAATGACGATAAAGAAGGCTGCGGTGGAACCCGCCCGTTTCAGCTTTTGCACCCGTCAACTCTACCCGACCGCGCGACTGGTTGCAGAGAAGAACCTCATGATTGTGGTTCAGGTGGTCAGTTCTGGGCCTGTTCGGCTTCGTCGAGGGTTTCAAAGCCGTTCATCTGCACCGTGGCCAGGATGGTTTCCTCGGTCAGGTTGCCGCCCCGGGCCTCGATCTGGTCCACCATGGATTGGTAGAGATCCAGCGTCCTGGCCGAATAGGTGCCCAGTTCGCCACGCAGATAGGTTTCGAAGGAGGTGGCCTCCGGAGTGTCTTCACTGGTGCGCAGGACTCGCATCTCCTGACCTAGACGGGGGTAGCGCTCGCGGAAGTCCTTGGCCCAGGCCACCTGTCTGTCGATGATGCGCTCCTGGCGCTCCTGGCGATCCAGACCCAGCCTGGGCAGGTAGGGGGCGATGCTGCTGTGGTACTGGTCCGGGGCTGTGGACTCCATCATCCGCCCGTACTTCTCGGTCAGCAGGTTGCGTCCCACCTTGTCGGCCTGATCCAGGTCGTCCGCATAGCTGGTCAGCAGGGGGTGTGGCCAGGTCAGAAACTGGCTCAGGCGCATCTGGTGGAACATGGGCCAGTTGCCCTGACAGTTGGCCGGACCACCCTCGTTGTTGACCTGCTGGAACTGCTCCCATTCGTGGCGGACGATCCGCTCGCGCAGGGATTCCTCATCCTGACATTGCTCGTCGTTAGCCATCCTTGGCTCCTTTCAGATGCTGTGCAGAACCGGATCGTCGCTGGAAATGTGGGCCTCGACATAGGGGCGCTGCCATTCCAGGAAGGTTTCCGGGCTGTTGGTCAAGCCTTCCGCTTGCAGCTCTTCTACGATTCTTGCGCAGATGGATTCCACAAGCTTGGTAATGCGTTCGACAGCTGGCCGAGCTCCCTTGCCGCCTTCGCCAAAGCCTTGCCCCCCGTAGCAGGCAGCCGAAGCCAGGCGCAGGATGTCCTCCAGCTGCTCGGTCAGGTCAGCCAGCCTGGTAGCCATTCGTCCGCTCAGTCGGCGAAGGGCCGCGAATGTCCACTTGTAATAGGGCAAATAACCGACTGTCAGTGGATTGTTGATCAGGAAGATCAGTGAGGCGCAGGCTTTGACGAATTCGTTAATCGACAGCATAGCTGCGGCCCCATCGCCCCGATGCAGACTCCGCGGCAGGTTGTACTGGCCCGCCTGGGCGATCATGCCCAGCCGGCGGGAGATCAGACAGAGGCGCACATCGTCGGGCATGGCCTTGAACCCCTGCCGGGTGGCCAGCATCTGTCCCAGAGGATCCGCGAAAATCTTGCCATTAGTGGCTGCCGCCAGCGTGGCCTCGTCAAGGAGCAGCCACTCGTGGGGGTGATCTTCCGGGGGCGCCTGCCGGTAGCCGGTCAGAGATTCGAAGAAGGCGCCGATCTCGAAGACGCCCACGCGGCGGTTGGCTCCCTTTGCCCTGACGCTGTCGGTCCGCGAACCGAATCCCATGAACTCAGTAGGTAAGGCCTCATAGTCCTTCTGCAGCTGGTCGCCGATGGTCTGGTAATCCTCGCTGGTCAACCACAGGCAGAAGCCGGGGCCGAAATCGTGATCCCGGGAGATGACATCGTCAAAGCCGTAGCAGTCCGATCCATGGCCCATCAGGCCCACGGCGATCCGGTTGCGATACTGGGGATAACGGTCCTCCAGCATGGGGCGGCCCACCTGTTCCCAATAAGCCCTGGCCAGGCTCAGCCCTTGAATATCCGAGCGGGAGTCATGTTGATCGTTGTCATCGTTCTGATTCCTGGTTGAGGTTTGGATTGAGCTGATCTTCGGCTGGTTGGGTGCTATTTCGTCAGTCTGATCGGGTTGGTCCTCGTCCGCGTTTTTCTCAGCAGCGGCTTGGGCCTGGTCCAGATTGGCCTTGGTGATCTGGTAGTAGTCGCTGCCTTTGCCGTACCGGTCCTCAATGATGGCTAGGGCCTTGCGGTAGGTGTCTGCCGACTGCCTGAAGCGGCCGGTCATATAGCAGACCTGGGCAAAGCCTGCAAGGGCCGAGGCATAGTGTGCACTGTTCTCCAGATGGCCGGTTCGATAGATGTCCAAGGCTGTGCGAGCCTGGTCCCAAGCTTCTTGCAGAGCCTGCGGATTGTCGTTGCGCTGCATGAGCAGGAGGGCCAGATTGGTGTGGGTGGAGGCCAGGTCCAGATCCCGGGAAGGATCGGTGCTGGAATTTTCCAGTATGTCCATGGCCTGGCGCAGCTCCTGCTCGGCCTGGTCGGGCCGGTCGGTTTCGCTGTAGAGCATGGACAGGTTGTTGTGCAGGGCCGCCAGCCGCCGGTCCTTGGGCCCAAGGGTCTTGGCTGCAGAAGCAAGCGCCTGACGGTAGAGGTCCTCAGCCTGGTCGTACTTTTTGGCTGCCCGCAGACCTGTGGCCGCATTGATCAGGGTGGTCGTCCAGGCCTCGGACCCTTCGATGCGCATTCGTGAGGCCAGCTCTATGGCCCGCTGAATCATCCACATATTTTCTTGGTGGCGACCCTGGGACCGGTAGAAGCCCATGGTTTCGTTGAGCACGGCCAGCAGTCCGGCATCGTCTCCTGCATTCTCCGCATCCACCAGCGCCTGCTGCAAGTATGGTTCGGCCTGATCGCGGGCCTTGCCGGCGTTGAAGATGGCATCCAGTCCGTCCAGGAAAGCTTGGGTGTCGAAGCTGCCGTCCGGTTGCATGTAGGACTGTTGAGGCTCTTTCTGCTTGCTGCCTGTGATCGGTATCTGGTCCTGGCTCATTTGGCTCCCTTGCTGTCAGGGTATCTGAAGGTACGGGTTCCTCGTGGAGCCCTAACGTCCTAGTTGCTACTATCACCAGTCTAGACTGATGGCTTTTGATGGATTTCAGTCGGGGATGTCACCTAGGTCACATCTAGTGTTATTGCCTTGAAAAGGACTACTTCTGAAGAACGTATTTACTTTATGTGCAACACGAGTTCGGATCGTTTCCAAACGCTATCGAAACCAGAATAATAAACGCAAAAACTAGCGCAGCCATCGATTATGTAATCGATGAAAACGGTCGGTTCAAATATAAACGCTGGACAATGCGGATAAGGATCGTCAACAATGTTTAGGAAACAAGCGCGGAGCTCTTGTTAACATATGCATTGGCATCTAACAGCTGCGAGAAACAGAAATTCCGGCCCATAGAGACCGGAATAATTGTCGGGGTAGGGGGATTTGAACCCCCGGCCTCTTCGTCCCGAACGAAGCGCGCTACCAAGCTGCGCTATACCCCGTGACAACGTTCTATATAGTACACGTACCGTCGGCCAAACGCCATCGACTGCGCGGCGCGGAGCCCCAACTGCTTGCCGCTCGGCGGTACAAGGGCCAAGTACCGGCTCATGCGTAAAATAGCGATTTATGAATGACTCATCGGAAGAAACCCCTCGTCTGACGACGGTCGAGCGCGCTCAGGCACTGCTCGAGCAGGATATGGCCATCACGGAGAAGATTGATCAGGGCGCCCAGTTGGATGACGCCATCGATCCCGGCAACCTGACGGACGGCGCTGAAGGCCATCCCGAACAGGTGCGCATGCGTGTGGCCAAGAGGGCGCTCATGCTCAAGGAGGGCATCGAACCCTACCCGGTCCATCTGGATGTGACTGACCGCATCGAGGATGTGCGCCGCAAGTATCAGGACCGCCTTGAGCCGGGTCAGGAGACCGAGGATGTAGTTGGCATCGCCGGCCGAGTCCTTTTCCTGCGCAACGGCGGCGGTCTTTGCTTCGTCCAGCTGGCGGCGGGCGACGGCACCCGCATCCAGGGCATGATCTCCAAGCGTGAGATAGGTGCTGATTCTCTGAAGCGATTCAAGCAGCTGGTCGACTTGGGCGACCACCTCTACCTGCGCGGCCGCGTGGTTGCCTCCAAGACCGGAGAGCTCTCCGTCTTCGCCACTGAGTGGAACATCGCGGCCAAGGCCCTGCAGCCACTGCCAGCCCTGCATAAGGAACTGAGTGAGGAGCAGCGCACCCGCAAGCCCTACCTGGCCATGATCGCCGATGAGGATGTGCGGGCCATGGTCCGCCGCCGTTCAAAGGCCGTCTCCTCGCTGAGGCGCACCTTCGAGGACCACGACTTCATGGAGGTCGAGACGCCCATGCTTCAGACCGTGCATGGCGGCGCTGCGGCCCGGCCGTTCACGACGCATATGAACGCCTTCGACATCGACCTTTACCTACGCATCGCCCCTGAGCTCTTCCTCAAGCGTTGCCTGGTGGGCGGCATTGAGCGGGTCTTCGAGATCAATCGCGACTTCCGCAATGAGGGCGTGGATGCCACCCATGCCCCGGAGTTCACCATGCTGGAGGCCTATCAGGCCTACGGCACCTATGACACCATCGGGGAACTGACCAAGGAACTGATCCAGAAGGCGGCCATGGCCACGGCTGGATCGTTGAAGGTGACCCTGCAGGATGGCAGCCAGTATGACTTCGGCGGTGATTGGCGCCAGATCAGCATGTATGAGTCGCTTTCCGAGTCCTTGGGCGAGGAGATCACCCCGCAAACCAGCGTGGACCATCTGCGGACCATCGCTGACAGGCTGGGTCTGGAGGAGGAGCCGGCCGAAAACCACGGCAAGCTGGTCGAACACCTCTGGGAGCACTTCTGGCAGGACAAGCTGTATGAGCCGACCTTTGTTCGTGATTTCCCGGTCGAGACCTCGCCCCTGGTCAAGGCCCACCGCACCAAGCCGGGCGTTGTTGAGAAGTGGGACCTCTACGTTCGCGGGTTCGAGCTGGCCACGGGCTACTCCGAGCTCAATGATCCGGTGGTCCAGCGGCAGCGGTTCGTCGAGCAGGCCAAGATGGCAAGCCGCGGCGATGTCGAGGCCATGGACATTGACGAGGACTTCCTGGAGGCCTTGGGTGTAGGCATGCCTCCGGCTGGTGGCATGGGCATGGGCATCGATCGTCTGTTGATCGCCCTTACCGGTGCATCCATCCGCGAGACCATCACCTTCCCCCTGGTCAAGCCGCTGGTCTGAAATGATAAGAGGGGAGGGACGGTCATGAATATCAGGCTGTGGATGGATGGCATGCGTCCCCGGACGCTGCCTGCCTCGGTGGCACCTGTCTGCGTGGGCGCTTCGGCTGCACTCTTGGAGCGGTCACGGCTCTTGGAACAGTGCACCAGTTCCTGCTCGCCCACGCCTGTCGACCCTGCCCTGAAAGCGGCCACACCGGGACGACTGGCCTTGATCGTGGTCTTGCTGGTCCTGCTTGCCCTGTCTATGCAGATCGCAGCCAACTTCGCCAATGACTATGCCGATGGTGTTCGCGGCACTGATTCCGGCCGTGGCGGCGAGGAGGCCACCTCCGGCAGACCCAGACGTCTTGTGGCTGCCGGAGTGCCGCCCAGGAAGGTGCTTTACGCCACCATGATCTCGGCGGCCTTCACCTGCTTGATGGGTCTGGCCGTCATGGCACTGACCGGTCACTGGTGGATGATCCTGGTCGGGGTCTGCTGCCTGATCGCTGGCTGGTGTTACGTGGGCGGCCCGCACCCATATGGCTACCACGGGCTGGGCGAGGTCAGCGTCTTCATCTTCTTCGGTCTGGTGGCCACCCTGGGTACCGAGTACTTCCTTATTAATAGGGTCGATGCCGCCGGCATCCTGGGTGCCTGCGCATGCGGGCTCAATGCCGTGGGCCTGCTCATGCTCAACAATTACCGTGACCTGGACGACGACCGCCTTGCCGGCAAGCACACATATGCAGTTCTTGTGGGGGCGCGCGCAGCGGCGATCTCCATTTACCTGGTCTACATCCTGAGCCTGATTCTGGGCCTGATTCAGTTCGTTCCTGCTGTCATGCGACATGGCCTGCCCGGTTTCCCTCTTGTGCTGATCCTCCTGCCAGTGGCCGTTGTCTTTCTGCTGATCTGTCGAGACTTTGCTCGTGGCCAGGTGCCCAAGGCTTTTGGCATGGCGGGTAAAGGCACCCTGGTCTCCGCCCTGTGTTGGTCGGCGGGCCTGCTCCTGCAGCTATGAAAATCTTGATACTCTCATAAGAGAGCAGTCCGACCTTCAAGCGATTTGGTGGATAATCAGGCAATTATGTTCATCACACTTCGGGAATACAAGGACGCGTTGCGACCCTCGGCATTGCTCTGCTCACCCACGCCGGTTCTGATTGGCACGGCGGTGGCTCTCAGGCAGCTGTTCAACCAAGGGCTGGGGCCAGATGTTCGTTTCTGGCTAATCGCTCTTTTATGCTGTCTGACGGCTGTGTTCATTCACAGCACCTGTAATCTTGCCAATGACTACTTTGACGGAATCAGGGGTACCGACGAGGGCCGGAGCAGCCTCTCCAGCGCCGGTGCCGACGGTTCGGTGCCTGATCTGCCCAGAAGAGGCGTGGCCGGTGGCGTGGAGCCTCGCAAGGTCCTGCTTTCCGCCTATCTCAATATATTTATGGCCTGCCTGTCCGGTCTGATCCTCTGCTGGGTTACTGGCCACTGGTGGATGATCCTAATCGGCATCTTCTGTCTGCTGGGAGCCTGGTTTTACACGGGAGGCAAACATCCTTATGGCTATAGAGCCATGGGTGAGCTGAGCATCATGATCTTCTTCGGCCTGGTGGGCGTGCTGGCCACCCAGTACCTGGAGACTGGCGGTATCGACCGTCACGGGTTTATCGGTGCCTTGGTCGGCGGTCTTATCTGCATTCCAGTTCTGGAGATCAACAACTATCGAGACATTGATGCAGACCCGCTGGCCGGCAAGTACACGCTGTCTTCATTCATCGGAGCCAAAGGCACACTGATTCTGATGGGGTCCTGCTATGCCCTGGCTGTGACCCTGGGTGCGGTCGAGTCATGGTCCCTGTCTGACGGCTCCTTTGCGGACGTCTGGCCGCGCCTGCTCTGCCTGTTGCCTGTCGTGGCGCTGGCCATTGCCACTACTGTGGCCAGCTGTCGGAATCGCTTCAGCAGGGCATTCGCGCTCTCGGGCTATACGGATCTGCTGACAGGGTTCTGCTGGCTGGGTGTCTGCCTGCTTTAAGAGACTGTTCTATAGGGGGAGCTGTAGGTCCGCGAAACAGTCCCTCTCAGGTCTTAGAATTTTCAGTATGACCTACAAACTAGTATTGCTCAGGCACGGCCAGAGCGCATGGAACAACACCAATCAGTTCACCGGCTGGGTGGACGTCCCGCTGACCGAGCAGGGCGAGCAGGAGGCCCGCAAGGGCGGCAAGCTGCTCAAGGATAAGGGTGTTCTGCCGGACATCGTCTTCACCTCGCTGCTGCGCCGCGCCATCAACACCGCCAACATCGCCTTGGATGAGGCTGACCGCCTTTGGATCCCCGTCAAGCGCGACTGGAGGCTGAACGAGCGTCACTACGGAGCATTGCAGGGCAAGAACAAGACTGAGATCCGTGAGAAGTACGGTGACGAGAAGTTCATGCTCTGGCGCCGCTCCTATGCCACCCCGCCGCCCGAGATCGACCCTGACGACGAATATTCGCAGTCCCATGATCCCCGGTATGCCGGAGCCCCAGTGCCTCGCGCCGAGGCACTGGCCAACGTGGTCAAGCGCGTCACCCCTTACTGGGAGAGCGACATTGTCCCGGAGCTCAAGACTGGCAAGACCGTTCTGATTGCCGCTCACGGCAACTCGCTGAGGGCCATCGTCAAGATGCTCGACAACCTGACTGAGGATGAGATTGCCAAGGTCAACATTCCCACGGCCATTCCTCTGGTCTACGAGCTTGATGAGAACTTCAAGCCCATCAAGCCTCGTGGCGAGTATCTGGATCCGGAGGCAGCCGCCGCCGGTGCCGCTGCTGTGGCGGCCCAGGGCCAGAAGTGAAATTCTATAGATAATTTATCCGATGATGTGAATCGGACTTTGGGCGCAGAGTGTCCAAAGTCATTAGAGGTGGTGCCCTCTACTTTTGTGGTGGGCGCCACCTTTCATATTCCTGATGCCTTTTGAGCCGGGGGTGAGAGCAAAAAACGATGCTCTCACCCCTGATAATCTTGCTGCCTATCTGGTCCGGATGGTCAAGGCGACACTTTGTCCGGGCTCGACCTCTTCCTCTACGCCGACTGCGGATCCATCGTGAAGATGGATGACGCTGGCTTGGTATCGTCTACTTTGACCATTGAGTGTCACATCTTCCAACATTGTGTCCGGCTGCATGGAGATTTGCAAATAGGCATGCAGGGTCTCATCGGTCCTGTTGGTGAAGTGAAGTGTGTCGTCTACTTGCTCGAAGTCCACCTGACCACCACAGAAGGCCAGTCCTTTCCAGCTGAAATGACGCCAGGGCGTATAAGGAGCGATTCTGATGCTTCGTGCCTCTTGATCGCGTTCGACTCCCATGATGTCATGCAGGAAGAAACTGACAAACTCACCCGCGCACCAGCCGCACTTGCCCAGACCTCGTTTGACCTTGGTGGGTTCCTGCTCAGCATGCTCGAATGGCCACCACCAGAAGGATCCATCCAGATCAGTGGTTCTGCGGAGCTCAAGCAGGGCATCTTTGAGTTCTTCCCGCGTATTTGCCCTGCAGAGCCCATGGATATGGCCAGGATAGGTAATTCCGTTGCTGTCGTCAAAATCCCAGAAGTCGATCCCTCCTGTGATCGGCGCATAATACGGGTCTCTGGTGCTGTGGGCCCATCTGGCGTGATTGCGGATGAGTTCGTCGTCACGGCTGGTGAATCCGTAAACGGAGGCCAGTGTCAGGTCGCTTTCCTCTCCGTCATGGACGCCGATGATGCTCCCATCCCTGTTGGTTCCTTCCACATACATGGGCTTGCCATCAATGCTGCGGACGCATTTCTGACCAAGCGACTGGTGAAGTTCTTCAGCGATCTGTTTCAGCTGTCTCGTCTGATCGGCATCCAGAAGATCCGAAAAGTCCTCGGCCATGACCGTGGCTGCCTTCCAGGCTAGTATGTTGGACCCGGTATGGTAGTCGCCGCGTGACGGCCCGTCCGAAATGTAAAGAGTCTCATAAAGCTGCCCTTGCTCAGGTCGTTCAGCGATAAGATTGGCGGCCAGCCTACGGACGTATTGGGCGAATATTTTTTGGTTCACAGCGAATGCTGTGCGGCCATGCCGGTGAACCAACATAGAAGCCAGAACTACGGCGAGACAGGAATTGCCTAAGGAGTGTTCGAATCCGCTTGCTTCTGGATGCATTCGGGCCTCGCGTTCCCAAGCCTGGTCAGGAATGCCATACTGCGCAAGAAATTCGATCATGGGATTGGCCAGGTCAGGATTGCTGTCGACCAGCCCCATGGCGCAGTAGCCGAAGTCTCTGGTCCATACGTCGGGGAGTGGATTGGCGTTGGATCCCCAGAATGAACCAGCTGCCTTGCCGTCTGCTTGCAGGAGAAGACTTTGTCGGGCTAGTTCAGCCGACCGGGTGATGAGATCACCGTACCATGGGTCTTCCGGAATCTGGACCTTGCCCAAGCTGCCCTTACGGGCTTTCAAGGTCGCTTTCAGAGCTGTCCGGCATCCATGAATGGTGTTAAATATCTGAAGGCCATCCTCTTGCTCTGAAAAATCGAAGACACTGGCCACGCTCCGACTTTCTCCTGGATCAAGCCTGAGCATAGTCTTGGATGTGCCGCTTGTGATAGGGCTGTCTGATTCGCTCAAAAGATTGAATTTCAAGGGCAGAGCAACTGTCCCATCCTTGCCCCGTGTTGACGACAAAATCGATACGTTTACGTCTAAAGGCGTGGTCCCCCGATTGGCGAGCTGGCAAAGCTGAATAAGGCACAAAGGTCTGCTGGCGCCTTCTTGGGGCACGAAGACGATGGTCTGGCTGTGCAGATTGCCTATCGAGGCATCGAAGACAGGTATGAGATCGTCGATGAAACTGAGCGCAGGTGATGGACATTGACGGTTCATGCAATTAATCTGCATTCCAATGTGTCCTTGGCAGAAAGCCAGCTTCTTGTACACGTAGACACCAGGAATGGTCTTGCCTCGCACGTCCTCGCGTCCTATTGCTACAACTGCGCGTCGTACCTGTCCAGTTCTGTCTAGGGCGGCCAAAAGGCGATTGTTGGATATATCGACACTGAAAGGATAATCAGTGTATCTGCCAAGATCGTATTCCATGACCATGTCGTCAGGCCATTCGAGGCCTGCTGCGGCAAAGAAGCTAGCACGATTGCCAGCGGCACCTTTCGCATTGAATCCCATCAAGGTTTTCTCCGTTTTATTTTCTTGTTGATCCGAGGTTGGCGACGGCATCAACTGCTCCTTTCAGCAAGTTTGTGGGACGCGGGTATCGCTTCACAGCATGCTCGATGGCCCATCCATGGTCATGGAGTCCACATGGTTATATCCATGCTTCTAAGCACATGATAACGTATACATCAGCAAAGGCCAAAGACCTTATGAACCAGCTGCCGCATCATGTGTTTCGGATGGATTGGAATTGTGAGCACTGGTCCTATGAAAACTCAACTTTTGATATGGCGGCTGAGTGTCAGTGTTCTGGAGGGGCGGTTGTATTGCGCACGGCCAGGAAGGATGGCTGAATTTGCATGTTCATGTCAGGGTTTTCGCCCTCTAGCAATTTGAGAAGCGTCTGAGCGGATGACTTTCCCATCTCGTAGGGATCCTGATGAATAGTGGTCAACCCGATTTCATGAGCGTAAGTCGAATCGTCGAAACCTGCAACCGATACGTCTCGGGGGATTGTGTATCCCGAACGCTGCATGCAGAAAAGCAGAGGAAGGGCGTATTCATCATTCATGCAGATTATGGCTGTTGGGTGCTGGTCCAACCTGACCAACTGGGATAGGGCGAAGTCCGCTCGGGTATCGTCCTTGGGAGCGTATACTACTGTGGGGTTCACCCGATCTCCTAGTTTGGAGCATATAGAGCGAAATGCCTGCAGACGCGCCTGACCGTTCCATTTGAAATGTTCAGTCTCTGGGTCCAGACAGACATAGGCGATTTTGCGATGCCCAAGGTTGACCAGATGGTTGATGACCAATTCCATGCAACTGGTTTCATCTATGCCTATGGTTGCCGAAAATTCAGAAATTGGCTCAGTGTTGATCCCGATAAGCGGGATGCCTGTCGTGGCTAATTTGTCGGCCTCTGTGCAGGGTATTTGGAAAGATACCACAAGCACGGCATCAGCATTCCGTTTAATGGACATATCCGAAAAGAATGCATGGCGTTCCTGCTCATCTGAAACGGCGTATAGAGCGATGTCATACCCTGCGTCATGGAGGACGGAATTGAGGCCAGCCAGAACATGCGAGTCATACCAGGAGTCCAATTCTCCGCCAGTCAGGAAGGCGATTCGTGCCGACTTGCCCGATTTCAATGCTGAAGCAGATCGTGAAATGGTGTAGTCCAGGTCTTGTGCGACTTTAAGGACTTTTTCCCTTGTCCGCGGGAGAACCTTGTCGGGGAGGGTAAAAGTACGGGACACCGTTGCTATTGAAACCCCGGCACGATCTGCAACGTCTTGAATGGATGCACCCACAATGCCCTCCTGTTTTCCTTGGGGCTTTTGCCTGCAAAATCTTATCACGGCTGCTCAAATAATGGATACGTATACATCATATATTTATTCTTTACAAGAGACACTTGTTTTTTGAACTGGGTCTATAAGCGCGGGTTAAAGCTAATATACAGAAAATTGACTGAATGACTGGCTATTAAAGAACTTGCAGGGCGATAACTTGCGTGCTAACGTTTACATCAGCTGGTCGGAATGCCAATGATGGTTTCTATATATTCCATTTCGGCTGGTCTAACCACAGGTCGAGCCGTCTTATTGCAGCGTGGCGGCTTGAACGGGGCAGAGGAGAAACGTCAATGAAGATGACGAAAAACAAATTTGTGCGCGTGCTTGCGGCAGTTCTTACTGCCGCGGCTCTGGCACCTCTGTCGGCATGCGGTGGATCCGGAGGCGCCAATGTGACGACGCTCAGCTTCTTCCAGACCAAACCAGAGGCGGTAGAAGACTACTCCAGAATTATCGCGGATTTTGAGAGACTGCATCCGAACATCAAAGTGGTACAGAATCAGGTCTCTTCAGCCGACACAGCCTTGAGGGCTCTTCTGGTCAAAGATCGCACGCCTGATGTCATAGCGCTGAATCCCAACGGAAGCATGGGAAAGATGGCCAAGGCAGGGGTATTTTATGACTTCAGCAACACGCCTATAAGCCATAGGATCCGCCCGGTCATGCAATCCGTGATCAATGGGTTGGGACGAGATGGCAAGCAGATAAATATTGTGCCTTATGCCGGCAACGTATGCGGCATCACTTATAACATTGATTTGTTCAAGCAGCATGGCATCAAGGTGCCCAAGACCTGGAAGGATCTTGAGCAGGCAGTTGCCACTCTGGAAGCTGACGGCGTTGCCCCTTTCATTGGCACATTGGGCGACCCCAATCGTGTTTCAACGCCTTTCGATGGTCTGGCTCCTTACTACGACAGCAACGGGTTCTGGGACAAAATGCGTGCTGAAGGTAAAAAGGTAGGGCCGGATTCGCCCGTTTCTTTCCAGAAAAACTTTAAACCACTGATGGAACGGCTCTATTGGATTTATCAGCACTCGACCAAAGACGTGAGAACCATGACCTATGAGGACGGAACTTCCGCTTTCGCACGGGGTGAGGGAGCCATGCTCTTGGCGGGGAACTGGTCTATGGCGCCGGTCCTGCAGATCAACCCCAAAATGCATATAGGCTTCTTCCCATATCCGACGGACGAGGCCGACAAGGCCATTCTCGTCTCTGGTGGAGATGTGGCGATCACCATGGGTGCGCATCCCAAGCACAAGAAGGAATCCATGGCCTTTATCAACTATCTGTACTCGGACGAGGTTCAACGTCGCTTTGTAAAGTCGCAGCAGCTCATTCCTTCACTCTCGTCAATTCCTGTTGACGAGAATCCGGCCATGAAGCCGGCCAAATACTGGATAGATTCTGGCAGGATCCAGGGATATGCGGATCACCAGATACCCTCCAGCATCAGCTACAACCCGATATTGAACAAAGCAATGCTGGACGGCGACCTGGATTCGGCCCTCACCACACTCGACAAAGAGTGGGGCAAGGTTGCAGCCAGGACCATCGAGTGATCGGAGGCAAACGCATGACTACGACACAGACAACAGTGGCTGCGGGCACTCACAAGCATCGTCGATTTGCTGAAGCCACTTATTACTGGATGGTATGGCCTTTTATCATCCTTTTTGCTATCTTCCACACCATTCCCATGCTGGCAGGTATCTTCTTCAGCTTCACCAACTATGCCGGTTACGGAAAATGGCACATGGTGGGCTTGTCGAACTACGTCAATCTCTTTGGGGATGACAGGGTTCTCCACTCATACTTGTTCACCATCTTCTTTTCACTGGTAGCTACAATCCTGACCAATGTCATTTCCTTGGCGATCGCCCTGGCTTTGAATGCCAGGATCAAGGCCAGGAATCTGTTCAGGGGCATCTTCTTCATTCCTTATGTGCTGTCCATGCTGATCATCGGGTATGTCTTCCAATTCTTCTTTTCCAAGTCAGTGCCGAAGATCTTCTCAGCGGTTCCTCTGCTCAGGGACAATATCCTGACCAATGAGCACTGGGCCTGGGTGCCTATCGTTATCGTGACGGTATGGCAGGCTTGCGCTTTTGCGATCATCATTTATCTTGCTGGCCTACAGACTATTCCTGCCGATATCTATGAGGCGGCTTCGCTCGACGGAGCCACAGGGTTCAAGGCGTTCAAATCCATCACTTTGCCTTTGATCATGGGTTACGTGACCATAAACGTGGTGCTCAATATCAAGAACTTCATGCAGGCCTTCGATCAGATAGTGGCCTTGACCGATGGTGGGCCAGGAATGGCTACTGAATCGGTGACTCTGCAGATTTATCAAGGTGGATTTACAGGCGGCGAATTCGCCTACCAGTCTGCCGATGCAGCCATTCTCTTCCTTATCATTACGGCTCTTTCAGTTATACAGCTTCGTTACCTTAATCCGAAGGAGGATTAAGCGCTATGACCTCCAGTCAAGTTATGAATGCCATTCCGACAAAGCCTTCAGGCATGAATCCACATACACAACAAGGTCATGGAAGGCGTCTCCATAGGGTCAATTGGTGGTTGACAGCCCTGGTGGCAGTATGCTCATTAACTGTTCTTGTACCGCTGTATTTTGCAGTGGCGGTCGCGCTTAAGAGTCCTGAACAGCTGGCTAAAGGGACAGGCTTTGAATGGCCTAATCCAGTGCATTGGGGCAATTTTGCAGAGGCCTGGGCCCGGACCAATTTTCCCAGAGCGCTTATGAACACGGCCATGATTACGGTGTGCTCAGTTGTGCTGACTCTGTTGACCAGTTCGGTCTTGGCCTACGCACTAGCCCGGAACATGCACAGGCCCTTCTTTAAGATTGCTTATTACTACTTCTTGGCAGCCATGTTCATTCCATTCCCTATCGTGATGCTCCCGGTCGTCAAGGAAACGGGATTGCTTGGTCTTGATAATCAGGCAGGACTGATTGTGCTGTATACGTTATACGGGTTCTCGATGAACATCTTTCTGTACACGACTTACTTGCATTCCATCCCCATGGAGCTGGAAGAGGCCGCCCGGGTTGATGGGGCATCGACCTGGAGGGTGTTCTGGCAGATTATTTTCCCGCTTTTGATGCCGATGAATGCAACCGTGGGAATACTTACCTGCGTATGGGCATGGAACGACTTCATCATGCCTCTGGTGGTGCTTACTGACCCCGGTGCCAGGACTCTGCCTTTGGCCCAATACGTATTCCAGGGACAATACAACACCAACTACACCGTGGCCTTTGCTTCCTATCTGATGGCTATGGCTCCCTTGTTGATCGTCTATATATTTTCTCAGCGGTGGGTCATCTCCGGAGTAGTGCGCGGCTCTGTAAAGTAGGCGAATCTGGGTTCAATACCGTTACGTAGAAGAGGAACGGCCCGCCACCCGACCAGCTGTCAGGTGACGGGCCGCCTCTTTGTTGTCCGGTCAGTCCAGATCGAGGTCGAGATCCTTGGGATCCTTGGAAGGGTCGAAGCCTGAGACGATGTAGACCACGCGCCGGGCTGCCGAGACGCCATGGTCTCCCAGACGCTCCATAAATCGTGCCACCAAGACCAGGTCGATTAACTGCTGCCTGGTTCCCTTCCAGTCGTCTGAGAGGGCATAGCCGAATGTCTGTTGGTGGAGCCTGTCCATCTGGTCATCGCTGACAATGATCTGCTCGGCTATGGTCGTGTCCCTGTCGGAGAGCATCTCGACCAGACGGTCTGCCATGACATCCAGAAAGTCCTGCATCTGTTTGAACAGGGGGATGACCTCGGCAGGCAGGGTCGGTTCGGGGTAAGAGCGCCTTGCAGTCTCAGCAATGTGCCTGGCCAGGTCCCCCATACGTTCAAAGGTTGCTGACAGGCTCAGCGTGGAGACCACCACCCGTAGATCAGTGGCCACAGGGCTCTGCTTGGCCAGGAGCCTGATGCATTGATCGATGATGCTGGCTTGGAGGTTGTCTATATCGGCATCCCCGTCGATGACTTCCTGGGCCGTCTCTACGTCGCAGTCCATCAGGGATCGTCCGGCTTTTTTGATGGCATCGCGAACCTTGGCAGCCATCCGATCGAGATCGTCGGCCACCAGCCCCAGCTCCTCGTTGAAAATCACGCGCATTGTTCTTCCCTTTCGGCCTCGGTCAACGATATGACTACAGTCTATGTGACCAGGGTGGCAAGAAAAAGCCATCTCCGAACAATGTCGGGCCATTGGAGCGGCAATCAATGTCGGATATGCGAGAATAAAGCCGGAACGGCCGACGAGACTTGGTTGATGTCGCAGTGTCCGGGGTCGGCGCCGGACTGGAGGGAAGTCCTTATGAGACGGTTCATGAACCGCCTACGCAGCCTTATGGGCAACCGGAGCAAGGATGGTGAACAGGCCGATGGCGAGGCTTTGGAGGGCTCGACCCAGGCCTTGCTGGCACTCATCCCCGCCGCCACGGTTGTGGTCGATGGCGATGGCGAGGTTGTTCGCTCCAGCCCGGATGCCTACAGGCTGGGAATCGTCAGCAACGACGAGATCTCCAATCCGAAGATCATCGAGGCCATCGTGCAGGTACGGCGTTCGGGCGGTCGACGCAGCTTTAATCTGATCACGCGAACGCCTACCGAATTCGCTTTGGATGTCACAGCTGAGAGCACTGAATCCGATAATTGGGATATTGACGAGGCCGAGGATCCTGGGGACGAGACCCATGTTCAGGCCCAGGCGGTTTCCAGAAGGAACTGGCTCAAGGTCACGCTAGGGCGCATCGACCAGTCCTTGGTGGTGGTGCTTATCGATGATGTGAGCGATTCGGTCAGGTTTGTTCGGACCAGGGACGCTTTCATGACCAATGTATCCGAGCAGATGCTCAAGCCGGTCCAGGCCCTGGAGGAGCTGGCGGCACAGCTCAAAACCACCTCCCATCTGGAAGGGGATGACCCAGAGCTTCTTCGCAGTCACCTGCGTAGCGTTTCCAAGGATGCCTCTTCGGTCCAGCGCTACAGCGCCTATCTGGGGCACGTGCTCAAGGATCTTCTTTTGCTGATCCGGGCTCAGGAGCGGATCAAGCCCAGCAGGGAGAACGTGCTTGACGTGGCTGAGCAGATAAGGGCAGTGGTGCAGGATGAGCAGAATGGAGCGGATCAGGCCCATGTGACCCTGCGATGGCGATGCGACCAGCCGCTGACGATTCATGGCGACGGGCAACAGATCAGAGTGGCTCTGGCCAAGCTGGTGGAGAACGCTATCTCCTATTCGCCTTCAGGCTCTACCGTCTCCCTGGCGGCTCAGGCCTCCAAGGATGGGCACTACGCAAAAATCAGAGTGGTCGATCACGGCCGAGGCATATCCAAGGCCGACCAGGGCAGGATCTTTGAGCGCTTCTACCGCGCCGACAATCAGAACGAGGAAACTGCTGTGGGCATCGGCCTAGGGCTGGCAATCGTTAAGCATGTGGCCCTGACCCACCATGGCTCGGTCACTGTGTGGAGTGCGCCGGGAGAGGGGAGCACCTTTACGCTGATGCTTCCTCTGGCTCAGGATCCGGTTGCTGGGCAAGACGGCGATAATCCCAGCGATTGAAATGCTCCCAGATCATCAGCAGGATGCCCACCCCAACCCCGGACAGGCAGACAATCAAAGGCTTGGTGATCGTCATTCCAGTCAAGGCCAGAATGCCTACCACAACCAGCGCCAGAATCCATGCAACAGTGCCGAGCAGGAAGATGCGTCGCAGGTCCACCTGCACGGGCCGAGGCGATGGTCTGCGGGCGGCCGGGTCGAAAATGGGAGCCAGCTTCATACCCCTACTGTACCGTTCGCGATGACATGCGGCGACCCCCGCGCCTTGCCCAGGCCTTGGCCCTTGTCTTATCATGACGGGGATTGGTGGGTTCGTATGCACCGGCCCATGGAGGGATTTCCCGTGGAAAGGGGAGTGCGTGTATCCGATCCAAGCTGTGGAGAAGCACTACGCCTGGGGCTCACATGACCGACTGCAGCGCATGTTCCATCTGCATGAGTCAGACGAACGCCAGGGGGACACCTTGGCGGAGATGTGGTTCAGCGGACACACCGAATCCCCCTCGCCCCTGACCCTGCCCGATGGCTCGCTGCTGCCTCTGACTGTGGCCATTCGCCGCAATCCCATGGCCATGCTAGGGGAGCGGGACTCCCGCCTCTTCGGCCCCACCCTGCCCTACCTGTTCAAGATCATCTCGGCCCGCATTCCTCTGTCTTTGCAGGTGCATCCCCTGGATTTCGAGGCCCGTGCCGGTTTCAACCGTGAGAATGCCCTGGGGGTACCTGACGACGATCCCAGCCGCTCCTTTCACGACAGTCTGGCCAAGAACGAGATGGTGGTGGCCTTGGAGCCCTTCCAGGCCTGTGTAGGCTTCGCGACCATCTCTACGCAGCTGACTCTCCTACGCGCCGTGGACCACCCTCTGGCCGAGCTGATGACCGAGGCGTTGACCGCCCGCACCTTCCACCTGGGGGTTCCCCCGGCCCGCTTTGCCGCGGCTGATGCCATGATGCCGGTCTCCTCTCTGATCTGGCCGGACTCCCGCCGACGTATTTTCCGGGCCTTCCACGCCGCTGTTACTGCTGAACCAGAGGCGGCCCGAGGTCTGGAGGAAGCCTTGGAGGCTGCTGCTGGGCGGCTGCGATCCAAGCGGGCGGGATCTGTGCTGGACCATGCCCTGTGTGCCGCTCGAGCCTTTCCGGATGACCCCGCTGTGCTCTGCTTGCTTATGCTCAACCCTGTGGACCTGGAGGAGGGCGATTCGGTCTATATCCCGGCCGGGACCCCTCACGCATACATCCACGGCACCGCGGCAGAGATCATGACCAACTCCGACAATGTGCTCAGGGCCGGCATGACACCTAAGCATCGGGACATTCCCAACCTCCTGCACAGTCTGGACTGCCAGCCTTCGGTCCCCATTGACCCATCAAGCTCCATGATCGCCACCCTGATCATGCACAATATGGTGACCTACCGGCCCAAGATCAATGAATACATGCTTGTCTACGGGCACGTGGAGGAGGGTGGAGCCACTTGGCCCCTACTCAATAGGCTTCAGCAGCGCTACGGGGATCTGATAGAGCGTCTGGGGCCGCGCCACCTGATGATTCCCCGCCGTGGACCACGCATCATCGTCTGTACTGATGGCCGGATCCGTTGCACGGCCGCTGAACAGTCCTGTGTACTGGACCAGGGGCGGGCACTCTTTATTCCCTCCGAGGATGGCCGTGTCGACATCACCATGCCCCAAGATTCCAACGATGCCGGCGGATCTTTCCTCCTGGCCTCCACTCCGGTCTGACCTCGTATGAGTGCGGTTCGCTTAGGGTGGACAATGCAGGGGTCAAAACTGTGGGACACGCCGTGGCGGACGGCACGCATGCGGGTTTGCTCATGTCCGCCATATGTCCGTATAATCCTAGCGTATTCCGTGGTTGTCGAAGATGAGCGACCACCGAAGCCATGCTTGAGTACACCAGTATGGACGATTCAGGTCATTTGGCCCGGGTCTTCGTTTGCGTTATGGTGTTCCCTTGTGATGGTTCGTGGTACGGCACGAAAGTCGCGTCGGAACATAAACGGGAGTGATTCTAGATGAAGCATGCTGCGCACAGGGCTTCGGCCAGGCGGGGCGCAGGTGTCGGCAGTCGGTCGACTGGCCGATCGTCGGGCATAACCCAGGCAGCAGGCATTGAGGGTCTTGATGGTGCCTTGACAGCCAAGCTCAACGAGGTAGCCCCTCGGACCCGTCGTTCCATCCGTCTAGCGGCCAAGGCCTCAGCTCGTCGCTCTCATATCATGACCGGTTCTGCTCTGACCGTCCTGGTTGGTGCTGCCGCTTCCTCCATGGCTGTCAGCCAGGCTCGGGGCGACTGGTCCCTTCCCTTGGCCGACAGTGTCGCCATCAATTTGGTTACTCCCTCATCCTCCGCTGGCTCCTCTGGAGCAAATGGTGGCGCAAGGGTCTCTCGTTCTGATTACCGTCAGCCCCTGGCAACGGCTTCACAACGCAACGAGGGCAGCTGGGAGCTGGGCGAATCCGAACCCGATGCCGGACAGATGTCCAAATCCCCGGCCAACAATCCGGTCGTGGCTGTGCTGATGGATGCCAACCGATCAGTGCTGCCGGCAGGATTCAATCCCAACCATGTCACTGGAGATGCGGGCAATGCCTACGAGTTCAGCCAGTGCACCTGGTGGGCCTATGTCCGTCGTCACCAGCTGGGTCTGCCGGTGGGTTCACACATGGGCAATGCCAAGGATTGGTCCGGTTCTGCTCGCTCCCTGGGCTATTGGGTGGACAACACGCCACGCAATGTCGGCGATATCGTGGTCTTCCAGGCCGGCCAGGAAGGTTCGGATCCCACTTATGGCCATGTGGCCATCGTCGAGAAAATCAATCCCGACGGTTCCATCGTCACCTCCGAGTGTGGTGCCATCATGAACGGAAAGACTTACTCTCGCACCTTGTCCAATGTGCACGCTTTGAACTACATCCACTACTGATCCTTGACTGCGCGGATCGTGTCCTCTTGTACTTGGTTCTTGTTCCCAATACGTGATAGAATTGTGCCCGATGAAAAAAACACGCAAGTATGTGAGCATGATGGCAGCGGCCACAATCAGTGGCATGCTTTCCATCGGTATACCCGCCGTGGCCCAGGCCAGTGACGGCAGTGAAGCCGCAGTCACTTCGTCGCGTTCATTCACTCCTGGCAGCAAGGTTCGTGCCGACCTGCTGACTGAGTCGACGGCTACCACCGTCGAAAAGGACAGCAGCTGGGGTGGTATCGAGTCTTTGAACGTTCCTGCCACTAAGTCTCAAGCCGAGAAAGATGCTGAAGCCAGAGCCCAGCAGGCTCAGGAACAGGCTCAGGCTGCAGCCAGTCGGCGTCAGTCCGCACAGCAGGTCAGTCGTTCGTCTGCTCGTGCCAGCACCCCCAACACAGTTACCGATGTGCCGGTCTCCGGAACGGGTGCAGATGTGGTCAACTACGCCCTTCAGTTCCAGGGGATTCCTTATGTGTTTGGAGGGACCGATCCCGCCACGGGCTTCGACTGCTCTGGATTCACCCAGTATGTGTTCGCCCACTTCGGCATCGGTCTGCCCCGCATAGCCGCTGCCCAGGGTTCGACTGGCGTGCCGGTTACGGATCCAGCCCCTGGCGACCTGATGGTGGCCCCAGATGGCAGCCATGTGGGAATCTACGTTGGCGGCGGACGCATGATCCACGCCCCGTCCCCCGGCCAGAGCGTCAAGGTTCAGGCTGTCTACCAGACCTTCAACTATCGCCGTCTGGTCTGAGGCAGAGTTTTATGCAGACTTAACGCCCCTACGGGGGCGTTTTGCATATTCAGAGTTGAAGTTCCTCGCGTGTTGGCCCTTGCCAACTTATTGATCAGGTCTGCATGCGATATTCTGACAGAAAGAGCGGTGTCGGTTTGTCATCGCCAAGTTTAAAGGAGGTCGTCGGATGAGCAACGACAAGGCTGTTCTGGTAGGCGTCGATGGCTCGGACGCCAGCTACAAGGCGGCGTGGTGGGCCGCCAACTACGCTAAGCATGCAGGGTTGACCCTGCAAATCGTCTGCGCCTATTCACTTCCCTCGTATGCGGCCGTTTCCTTCGATGCGACCTATACCACCATGGGAGACGACGTAGCGGCTCACAACGATGCCCAGGAGATACTCTCCAAGGCCAAAGCAATCGCCGATGAGCAGGGTGTGGGGGCAGCCACGCTGATTGTGACAGGGGATCCTTCGTCGGTTTTCGTAGAGCTAAGCCGCAATTACCGGCTGATAGTCATCGGCAACCGTGGCAAGGGCGGCCTGGCTGAGCGTCTGCTGGGGACCACCAGCTCCAGCCTGCCTGCCTATGCCTACTGCCCTATCGTGGTCGTTCCCTACACCGACGACGATGGCAATCTGATGCATCTGAGCAACGATATCAAGCGTGTTGCCGTGGGTTCCGACGAGTCCAAGTGGGGTCTTAAGGCACTGCAGATCGCCGCGGCCTTCGCCGATAGCTGGAATGCTGAACTTGATGTTATGTCCGCAGTGCCGAACATCTCCGGACTGACTGGCACAGGTTCGGCTGAGGAGCGCAGCGTCATGGACTCCTATCTGGATGACCTCAATACCAGAATCGCTCCGCTTATGAAGACTTACCCGGATCTGCGCATCAACAAGACCGTAGTGCCAGGGTCTGCCGTAGAAGCCTTGACTCAGGCCAGCAAGACCCATGACGTGGTAGTAGTCGGCTCGCGTGGCCGTGGTGGCTTCACCGGGCTCCTGCTGGGATCTACCAGCCAGGGTCTCCTGCAGCATGCGGTCAGCCCCGTTTACGTGGTGCCGCGCAAGTACGTGGAGGCCGAGGAGTCCGGTCTCAAAGCCGCAGCCGACGCGGCTGAAAGCAAGGATGTGGCCGATATCACCGGAGTGGAGCAGATCTCTGTGGATTTGGCCAAGCCCGAGCAGCTGGCTGATCTGGAGTCGACCATCGATCCCGAGCATAAGGAGTAAGGCGGTCGATTCAACGGCAACATCGACGAAGAGCGGGGATTTCCGAAGTTCAATGAACCTGGGGATCCCCGCTCCTTTATCGCCGTCAGATCAGTGGCGAACTTTGACGGAGACCCTGACCGGGGTCTCCCGCTGATAGGTATGCGCTACGGTGCAGGACTTGGCAATATGGCGGCGGATCCGTTCCTCCAGCTTGTCCGCATCCTCCTGGGCCAGCCTGGCCGAGGTGGCATCGACATCCACCTGTTCGTCGAAGCTCAGGTAGGCGTCGTCGTCGGAGTCATAGGTGCCGTCCACTACGATTTTCGCCCCCTTGCCCTTGCCCAGGGCGCTCTCCACGGCGAATTGGCTGGAGAGGGCTCCGCAGGCGGCCAGAGCGATCTTCATCAGATCGCCGGGGTTGAACTGATCCTCGCCCTTGCCGAAGCTGATGTGGGCCCCATTGTCGCCATAGGCGTTCCAGGTGCCATCCTTGTCGCGTTCGACCCAAAGTCTCTTGCCCATCTGTTCCTCCTTGTCCACACCCAGCCGGGTGCGTCATCCGGATCCGACCCTGTGGCCGGACCTGTTCCTCCAATCTAACCCGGACTGTGCGATTCGTCACCGGGGCGCGCTCAGCTGACCGAGGACTTGATAGTATGGCCGCATGGCCTTGACTCCCGAAGAACTGCAGCGTATTCGTACACGTATCCCTGATCGTCCCGACTCGGACATTCCCACTCCCTACGAGGACTTGGTGCGCACCATCCTGCGCGGGGGCACTTTGAAGTCCGACAGGACGGGCACCGGAACCATATCTCTGTTCGGGCAGCAGATGCGCTTCGACCTGTCGCATTCCTTCCCCCTGATCACCACCAAGAAGGTCTTCTTCCGTGGCATTGCTTACGAGCTGCTTTGGTTCCTGAAGGGGTCGCAGAATGTGCGCTGGCTACAGGAGAATCGCGTGCATATTTGGGACGAATGGGCCGACCCGGAAACCGGGGATCTGGGCCCGGTTTATGGGGTCCAGTGGCGCAGCTGGCCCGCACCGACGCCAGAGGACCCCCATCACACCATCGACCAGATCGCCAAGGTGCTGGATCTGATACGAACCCATCCGGACTCCCGTCGAATGATCGTCACTGCTTGGAATCCAGCCCAGATTGACAGCATGGCTCTGCCACCCTGCCATGCGCTCTTCCAGTTCTATGTGGCCGATGGGAGGCTGAGCTGCCAGCTCTACCAGCGCTCTTGTGACATGTTCCTGGGGGTGCCTTTCAACATCGCCTCCTATGCCCTGCTGACCCTGATGATGGCCCAGCAGGCTGATCTTGAGCCGGGGGAGTTCGTCTGGACCGGCGGCGACTGCCATATCTACGACAATCATGTGGAGCAGGTTCTGGAGCAGCTGTCGCGCAAACCCTATCCTTATCCGACCATGCGCATACGCAAGGCCGATTCCATCTTCTCCTATCAGTACGAAGACTTCGAGGTGGTGGACTATCAATGCCACCCCGCCATCAAGGCCCCAGTGGCTGTCTGATGGTGCGCTGAGCCGAATACGGGCACCGTCGAATCCGAAGATTAGAATGTTCTGGTATATCTACTCACTATGAGGAGTGAACGCAACAGATGGAGCATGACAATAGTCGAAGCGGCTATCACGAACCCGAGCCCGGTCAGGCCGGGCTTCTAGGCGATGAGGATTGGCGGCATCAGGAAGAAGAGATAGGCCGCCGCTCATCGGTCAATATGATTTGGGCGCAGGCGCAGGCCACTGACGGTCGGCGTGGCGCCATCGGTTACCACAATGCGCTGCCTTGGCATCTGAGCGAGGATATGCGGCACTTCAAGGAACTGACCGTATCCCATCCTGTCATCATGGGGAGGCGGACCTGGGTCTCCATGGGGGAGCGGCCCCTGCCCAAGAGGGACAACATCGTTCTGTCCAGTGATCCAGGGTTTCGGGCACCAGGCGCCACGGTGGTATCTGCGGCTGACGATGCTCTGGAGCTGGCCAGGCAGGAAGCCATTCCCGACGATGGGATGGATCGCAGCGAAATCTGGGTCATCGGCGGCGCAGGGGTCTTCAGCACCTTCTTTCCGCTGGCTGATGCCGCCTATGTGACCGACCTGGATCTGCGGACTCCAGCTGATGTCTTTGTGCCCGATATGGAGGAGCTGGTCAGCAAGCGGTTCTGGCAGGTGCGCGACGAGAGCCAGTGGATGAACCCTGCCAAACCAGACCAGGCGGCTGCCATCCCGCGGTTCCGGTACATCACCTATGGGAAGGTGCGTTGATGGGCCAGGATTCTGAAGGAAAGGCCTCACGGGGTCCCTACAACGTCATAACCGTCTGCACCGGCAACATCTGCCGGTCGCCCATGGCTGAGGTCATCCTGCGCAAGTTCTTCCAAGATCGCGGACTGGATGAGGATCAGGTCAGGGTGGAATCCAGCGGAGTCAGTGACGAGGAGTTCGGCAACCCCATAGATCGACGTGCTCAGAAAGTTCTGCGCGAGCGGGGCTATGAGGTGCCGGCTGACCACTTCGCCCACCGGATCACCCGGGAGGAGGCCGAAGATGCCGACCTGCTGCTGCCCATGACGGCCGACCATATGCGAGCCCTTCTCCGTCTGCTGCCCTCCGGCAAGCGATCCGCTGTTCACCTGTACCGCAGCTTCGACCCGGACCTGCCCAAGCCGGCACCGGGACGGGAGAGCCAAATCGACCTGGTTGACCCTTGGTATGGCGGCCCCCATGAGTTCGAGGTGGCCATCGATCAGATCGAGCACACTGCGCCCTACATCGTCGACTGGGTGGCCAGACAGTTGTCCTGAACGATAGATGCATGAAATAGGCCTATAGGAACTAAACGCGTTGTTTTAGGTTCTGTGTGTGGGTTTGGTTGTGTGTTGGTCAGAGTGTGGTGTTGGGGTATCTGACTGGTGTGTGGAACTCGTTCCAGTTGATGGCGGTGCCGTAGTGT
>NZ_QGLK01000004.1 GCF_003202755.1 Bifidobacterium asteroides | reverse complement strand
ATCGAACAGGAACGGGCACCCCTGCAAGACCCCTATTAACAACCCGACCTATTAACAACCACCCAACACGCTTACAGCCACAAGGCCAAACCCCCAACATAAACAACGCGTTTAGTTCCTATAGCCCATGAAATATCAATTAAGCCCCTAGATTCCTTAAGAATCTCAGGGGCTTAATGGCTGGTGGCTCCGAGCGGGATCGAACCGTTGACCTAGCGATTTTCAGTCGCTCGCTCTACCAACTGAGCTACAGAGCCATGAACAGTCGAAAAGACCCGGAAAAACCGGGTCAGACCGTTCCCAGCGACTCCGGCCGGACTTGAACCGGTGACCTCCGCCGTGACAGGGCGGCGCTCTAACCAACTGAGCTACGGAGCCGAGGCTGCTTGAACAGCCAAGAGGAAAGTTTACATGAGCGCCGGGGGAATGCAAGCCCCGGCGCGTCGCTGCCTAGTCCTGCTGCTGCCAGCCATCGGTGTCGATGTGGTGGGCAGGGTTGGCCTGCCAGGCCTTCCAGGCTGATTCGACGATCTCCTCGACCCCGTACTTGGCATGCCAGCCCATCTCGGTGTTGATCCGGGTGGGGTCGCCGATCAGGTGTGGCGGGTCGCCGGCGCGGCGGGGCTTGACGGCCTCGGTGAAGGGCAGACCCGTCACCTTCTTGACCTCGTCCACGATCTGGCGGACGGATGTGCCCTGGCCGGTGCCCACATTGAAGGCATCATAGCGACGCTGATCGCGATCCAGGTAGTCCAGGGCGGCGATGTGGGCGTCAGCCAGGTCGGAGACGTGGATGTAGTCACGCACGCAGGTGCCGTCGGGGGTGGGGTAGTCATCGCCGAAGATGGCGGGTGCCTTGCCCTGACGCAGCCTGTCGAAGAGCATGGGGATCAGATTGAGGACCGCCGGATCCTCCAGGCTGACGGGTCCGCAGCCGGCCACGTTGAAGTAGCGCAGGGCGCAGAAGCGGATGCCGTAAGGCTGCTCGCAGGCCCGCGCCATCCACTCGCCGACCAGCTTGGTCTGGCCATAAGGGTTGATGGGGACCATGGGCTGCACGTCCTCAGGGACCACGTCGACCGGAGGCTCGCCGTATGTTGCGGCCGAGCTGGAGAAGACCAGCTTCTTGGCGTTGGTCTTTGCCATGGCGGACAGGACGTTGATCATGCCGTTCAGGTTCTGCCGGTAGTACCAGATGGGCTTCTCCACCGACTCGCCCACCTGCTTGCGGGCGGCGAAGTGGATGACCGAGTCGACCTTGTTCTTCTCAATGATCTCAGCCAGGCGCTGATCGGCGCCAGGTGCAGCCACGTCGGCGCCATAAAGCCTCGCATTGCCGATCCGGTCGGGCTTTCCGTAGCTGAGGTCATCGACCACGACGACCTCCTTGCCGGCCTCCTGCAGGGCGTGAACCACATGGGCGCCGATGTATCCGCAGCCGCCTGTAACCAAAACTGACATCTGCATGCCTTTCCTATCCAAAACCGCAGACGCGGTCATGTTCAATTTTGAGTAAAAATGTTCTATTTTGTTTCAATTTGAGTATATCACGGAGACGAACACGTCACGGTCCATAAGACAGCCGAATTTAGGATATACATGAAGGGTGAAAAATACTGAGCAACCACAGAAATCCAATCGAAGGACCATTGTCTCATACGTCTTGCGTTCCGGCAGGCTCAGTTCCCGTCTGGAAGCTGCCTGGAGGCGCTATTCCGGCATTTACATGTTGGACCTGCCGAGAGGGGAAGGATCCCCCTTGTCGGTGGCTCAGAATTTGCAACTGGATCAGGAGGCGGCTGATCGAATTTGGGGACGACGAGCGCCGCTGACCGTTGAAATCGGATCCGGCCAGGGCGAGAACATCGTGGCCGCCGCCCGTAGGCATCCTGAGCGTAACTACCTGGCTTTGGAAGTTTACCGTCCCGGTCTGGCCCACACTATGCTTATGGCCGGCAAGGAGGGGTTGACCAACCTGAGGTTGGCCCAGGTAAATGCCCCGGATCTGCTAGAGCACTTGGCTGTGAACCTGGTCGACGAGCTCTGGACTTTCTTTCCCGATCCCTGGCCCAAAACTAAGCATCACAAACGTCGGTTGATTCAACCTGCCCTGGCCGATGCGGTGGTGCCATGCTTGCAAGTGGGAGGGCTCTGGCGAATAGCCACAGACATTGAGGACTATGCCCTGCATGTACACGAGGTGCTGGATAACCATCCAGGTCTGCGCAATTTGGGCGATAGAACAGTTAGGCTGCCTCTGGGCCATGTGGGCAAGGGGACGGCCGCCATGGCTGAAGATATGCCTCATGGGGACTTTGTCGAGTCGAAGCGGTTCGAGGGTCGTATCGTCACTAATTTCGAGCGCAAAGGTATGCAGGCCGGCAGAACCATCCACGACTTAACCTACCAGGCGGTGGCAGTGGGATGACCACTGGAAGATCATCGGGCGCTGGTCTTCAACCCGTTGCCGAATCAGCAATAGGATCTAATCGGGCGTATGGATCCTGACGAGTAAGGTAAAACCGGACCGAGCAACTGATCGAAGAGGAGTTGGGTATGGCTAAGAGGCTTGTGGTTGGGTTGCTGGCTCATGTAGACGCTGGCAAGACCACATTGTCCGAAGCCATGCTTTACCGCGCAGGGAATATCAGACGGCTTGGCAGAGTGGATCATGGGGACGCCTTTCTGGACACTGACGAGACCGAACGCCGCCGAGGGATCACCATTATGGTCAAGCCAGCAAGACTTCGATATCGGGATCTGGATTTGACCATCTTGGACACCCCTGGGCATGTGGATTTCGCTGCTGGTATGGAACGGGCCCTGTCAGTGCTGGACTATGTGATTCTAGTAATGGATGCACGAATGGGTCCGGAAGGTTATACCGACACTCTCTGGCGACTCCTGGATGCCCATGGCATACCGACCTTTCTCTTTGTCAACAAGACGGATGCACCAGGAGCCGATCCAGGGGTTCTTTTAGAGGCCTGCCGACAGCACTGGTCGCCTGGTTGTCTAGAGTTCGGAGATGGACCAGAGGCAGCTGATCCGGAGGATCTGGCACTGTTGGATGAGGGCGCCATGGACGAGTATCTGGAGGCAGGCTATCTGAGCAAGCAGACCTTGAAGAGCCTCGTGGCCCGGCGACTGCTCTTTCCTGCATTCCGCGGCTCAGCCTTACATCTTGAAGGAATTGACGCCCTGCTTGATGGTTTGGAAACCTTGACTAGAACACCGAAATACAACGAGCAATTTGGCGCTCGTGTCTATCGTGTTTCTCATGACCGCAGTCATAGTCGGCTAACCTGGCTGAAAGTGACAGGAGGCAATCTTCCAGTCAAAACCCCGATGGATGACTTGCTCGATTATCAAAAAACTGAGGGAAAGACGGATGGTAATGGTGGACGTATTGATCAGCTGCGTCTTTATTCGGGCGACGGCTATCTGCTGACGAACATGGCGCATGCAGGAGATATTGTAGCCGCAACCGGGCTGGAGATGACCTATCCTGGGGAGGGTCTGGGTGTAGAGCCGGACTTGGGCAGGCCGGCCTTGGAGCCTGTGCTTACTTACGCTGTAAGGTCCCAGAATCAGAACTTGCACAGGATTCTGGAGGCCCTGAAGCTTTTGCAGGATGAGGAACCTATGCTGCATGTGTCCTGGGTGCCGCAGTTGCAGCAGATACAGTTACAGATCATGGGTCCGGTCGAGCTGGAGGTGATCCGTGAGGAGCTCCGTCGTCGTTTTGGACTGGAAGTGGACTTTAATCAGGGTGAGATCCTCTACAGGGAGACCATCCAGGCTCCTGTGGAGGGGGTAGGGCATTTTGAGCCCCTCCGTCACTATGCTGAGGTCCACCTGCTGCTGGAACCTACTGAATTGGGCTCCGGCCTGAGCTTCGCAAGCTCATGCAGTCGTGATCGGCTTGATGGAAACTGGCAGCGTTTGATCATGACTCATCTACAAGAGAAGGAACACCTTGGAGTGCTGACCGGATCGCCTATCACAGACATGCGGATCACTCTGCTGGATGGGCGTGCACACTTGAAACACACCGATGGTGGTGATTTTAGACAGGCTACCTACCGGGCAATTCGACAGGGACTGATGAAAGCCCGGAGTCTTTTACTTGAGCCCTGGTATCGGTTCCGTTTGAGTCTGCCACGTGAGTCTCTGGGGCATGCCATGTCCGACATAGCTGGGATGGGCGGTCAGCTGGGATCCCCTCATGGTTCACATGACATTGTGGATCTGGAGGGGCGGGCGCCGGTCTCGTATATGCGTGACTATGCCATTCGTCTCAGTGCTTACACTCATGGTCAGGGTCATCTGTCATGCTCGGTGGATGGGTACCGACCCTGTCATGATCAGGATGCGGTGGTGGCTGACATAGGTTACGACCCTGAGGCTGATCTGGACAATACCCCAGATTCGGTCTTCTGCGCTCATGGCGCTGGGTATACGGTCAAATGGAACTGCGTGGAGGATTTCATGCATTTGCCAAGCATGGCTGGGCATTGATGTGTTAAATGCGGGCTGGAACAGCAACCCCTATTGATTGATAGCCGTATTTATCGTTCAATTCGCCTGAATTTGGTATCTATGCACCCTGCTCGAGATGTGGGTTATATTCAGATACTGAAAAGCTGAATTGTTGTTTCAAAGACTGCCGCGGATCGCGGCAAGAAATGGCTAAGTTAGGGCTACCATCAATGCTAACCCCACAGGTGCAACCGGCATTGGTAATGTTTTACTGATGTGCTTGCAACATATATTGGTTGCTTGTGATGTTTAAAAATCCGGGCGATAGATAAAGTTATAAGAATTGAAAAACGGTGCGCGTTAATTCGGGAGTAGTGCTAGAAGGATATGATTTTTACAACTCCATGGTAGATTCCGGCGATAGCTTATTGTTTAAACTTGCATTCGTACCTTTATCGCGGTTATGCGTCGACAGGCGCTGTGCTGTTTCTTACTTTCAGACTGGTCGGTAGTACAACTTGATTATTAGTTATGGTGCCTTTTTCTTTGTCGATAAGCATGTTCGTGGCCATAACGGCCATCTCCTGTAACGGTTGGTGAACAGTGGTCATGGCTGGTCCCATAAAAGCGGAGGTCTGGATGTCGTCGAAACCGACAACTGATAGGTCTTCCGGAATCCGAATCCTCATTCTTCTGGCTGCTTCGTAGACGCCCATACTCTGCAGGTCACAGCCACCAAAAATTGCCGTGGGAGGGTTCGGCTCTTTCAGTAGGCTCAGAGCTTCCCGGTACCCACATTGAGTTGTGAAATCTCCTTCTCTTACAAGCTTCCTATCTAGCGGAATCCCATGCTCGTTCAATGCAGCCTTATATCCGTCAAAACGAGCCCTTGAACACATCATCTGATTGGGCCCGGTGATAATGCCGATGCGTTTGTGTCCTAGATCCAGAAGATGTCTGGTTGCTATGACGCCGCCAGTCCAATTGTCGGCTTGAACAGACATGTTATCGGGTGAAGGCGTACCTGATGGGTCTAATGTCAGATAGTTGATGTTGTATGAGTGCAGGAGCTTGGTCTCTTTGACTGTCAAATTAGAAAAAATCAGAATAACGCCGAGAGGCTGTCTGTGGATTACACCATTGACCCAGGATGAGTCAGGGTGCGTTTCGTCCCCACTTTCTGTAGTGATCACACTCAGACCGTGAGCCTGGGCTTCGGTGAGGATGCCACGCAGTATTTCTAGGCACCAGAGGCTGTCAAATTTTTGAAAAACTACTTCAATCAGCTTGCGATTCTTGGAGGAGCGGACCCTGCGGTGGTATCCATATGTTTCTATGGCTTCAGTTATGGTTTGGCGTGTTCTTTCCGAAACATCACTTCGTCCATTAAGTACCTTGGAAACCGTAGAGAGCGAAAAGCCGGTTTTCGCAGCAATGTCAGACAACTGTACCGTTGTATTGGCAACATTTTCCTTAAGCATGTCGGAACAGCCCCCACAAAGACGTTTCAGATGGTCACAACACAGTATACTCGAAACTTTCGTTTAGCGAAATAGGCTGCTGCATTGGGATTTTATTAATATCTGCTCAGAAACTAAGTTAATCATCGTTTTGACAACAACCTTGTTGACGGTTATATTATCAAGTACCGAAAAGAAAAGGTTTTTTCGGTATTCTTTTCGAAAGGAAGTGATGAACGGGCTGGTATCCCTTGGGCCGTCTTGGGGGGACAGGCCGTAGTGATTGTTCTAGCTGAGTTGCGGAACAATACAAAGGTGTGAAGTAACCGATCGTGAACAGTGTCGTTTGATCAGGAAAGGATCCCTGTTTAAGGGGAGCATGATGAGAGTAAAAACAATTGGAGCGGCTTTACTGACTTGCGTAACCGTTCTTTCACTTGGAGCTTGTGGAGGTTCGGATCATGCGGGTAAAGATGGCAAGGTCACATTAAATTTCTGGCATATTTCCACGACTGCATCAGGCAAAGCATATCAGGAAAATCTCGCTCGTAAGTTCGAGAAGAAGCATCCCAATGTGACAGTGAAGGTACAAGCAATTCAGACAGAAGATTATGATGGCAAGCTTCAAACAGCCATGCAGGATTCCAGTTCTGCGCCGGATGTCTTTTTGTCTAGGGGCGGTCAGAAATTGTCCGACATGGTTGAAGCTGGTCAGGTCATGGATCTGAGCGATAAGTTGTCCAAATCGGTACAGTCCCGTCTCAGCGATACTCTGTCTGTTCAAAAGGTCCAGGGTAAGCAATACGGCGTGCCGGTTATGCTTTCCCCCGGGGGTTTCTTCTATTCCAGGGATCTCTTCAAACAGGCAGGTATAGAACAACCCCCTGCCAACATGGCTGAGTTTAGCCAAGCTGTACAGAAACTGAAGGACGCTGGTATTGCCCCGATCGCTTTGGGTGCCAAAGATGCTTGGCCGGCTGCTCACTATTGGTACTGGTTTGCTTTGCGTGAGTGTGCACCGGCTACCTTCAATTCGACTGTCAAGACGAAAAAGTTTGAAGATAAATGTTGGACTAAGGCTGGACAAGATCTTGATGAACTTGCCAAGACATCCCCCTTTAATGAGGGATTCCTGACGACGTCTGCAGCACAAGGAGCCAATTCTTCGGCTGGTCTCTTGGCCAATCATAAAGCTGCAATGGAGTTGATGGGGAGTTGGGAGCCTATGAATATGATGGATCTGGCGCCCAATGGGAAAATGGATGATTTAGGATTCTTTGCGTTTCCCGATGTGTCGGGTGGAGCAGGTGATCAATCAGCCATGATGGGCGGTAGCGACGGATACGCGTGCTCGGTCAACGCGCCTAAAGAATGTGTAGACTTCCTTGACTTTATAGTGAATAAGGATAACCAAGAGGAGTACTACAAAGCTTTCTCGTCTATTCCTGCGGCTAAGGATGCGAGGAGCGCTGTTGATAATCCGACTCTGCAAGAAGTCTTGGCTGTGTATGCTAAGGCGTCTTCCATGTCTCTTTGGCTTGATACGCAATTCGGACAGAATGTCGGTAATGCGTTGAATACCGGCGTGGTCAATATGCTCTCTGGTAAGGGCGGGCCAAAGGATATCGTCAAGGCAACAGATCAAGCAGCCCAAAAAGGTTAAGCATCAGGTTTCATGGGTGATGCTGTCATCTGGCAGCATCACCCATGGTCTTACAGGCAACGCGCATAAGCATCGTATGAATCAGACTATTACAAGTAAGGGGGTTCGCATAACCAATGCGTGATCCTAATGCAATCACAAAATCCAGGCGTGAGAGAGTGGAAATAACCCTCCTGTCAACTCCGGCAATCATTATCTTTCTTGGTTTCGTCATATTCCCCGTTTTTATGGCGGTGTATTACGGACTCTTTAAGTGGAAAGGTTTCGGCTCGCCATCCAGCAACGGACAATTTATCGGTATTGATAATTTTGTTCTTATTCTCAAAGATCCGGTCTTTCAAAAGGCAGTTGGCCACAACTTCTTTATTGCCGTGATGTCTTTGATCATTCAAATACCGCTTGCCATACTCTTTGCACTGCTGCTCAATCAAAAGTTCAAGGGGAGGGGATTAATACGGACTTTGATATTTGTCCCCTATGTGATTTCCGAGGTAATTGTCGGAACTGGTTGGAGCTTGATGCTCCAAAGCAAGGGAGCTGTAAATGCAGTCTTAGCCAAGCTGGGACTTGCTGGAGCCGATTGGATCGCCAACCCTAAAATCGCCATGTGGACTCTGCTCTTTGTTATCTCTTGGAAGTATGTCGGTTTTTACGTCATCCTGATGCTGGCAGGACTTCAATCTATCCCAGAAGAGTTATATGAAGCCGCAGCTGTTGATGGTGCAGGATTTTGGCAGATGCAACGCAGTATTACATTGCCTTTGCTGGCTCCAACTGTGAGGATTGCCGCTTTTCTTTCCATTATAGGTTCTATGCAGCTCTTCGATTTGGTCTACATCATTTGGGGACAGTACGTTTCCGATACTGCCGGGACATCGACTATGGCTACCTATATGGTGCGCGAGGGGCGACTTGCATCAAATTACGGATATGGCAACGCCATAGCGGTGATTATCTTTCTGATTTCTCTGCTAGTGGCCTTGCTTTACCAAAAATTCGTACTCAGCAAGGATCTTGAGGGCGGGCTAACAGAGTCTAAATGAAGACGTACTGCTGATGCTATTGAGTTTTGTCGGGAAGGAACTAGAAAATGTCAAATCATAAGGGTGGTAGTCGTTTTGAAATATTGCAGCGGTGGAAGGGGGAACGCGCGTCGACTCCTTGGGGTAACCCTGTAGTCTATTTTCTTTCCCTTGTGCTTGTCGGAATCTGTGTTGGGCCGGTGCTGTATATCATCTTCGGTGGTTTTCGAACCAATGCTCAAATAACTCAAGATCCGTCAGGGTTGCCTAACCCTTGGGTTGTTTCGAATTACACGAGCGTTTTGGAATCCGGGACTTTTTGGCAACAACTCGTTAATTCCTTGCTCGTGGCGTTGCTAACAACAATTGGCACGGTAGCGCTTGGCCTTATGGTCAGTTTTGTCATTGCGCGGTATCGATTCAGGTATGCAGGATTGATGTATTCACTTTTCGCTGCAGGCCTGATGTTTCCAATGACGGTTGCAATTACCCCTCTTTACTTGCTTATTAAGGCTCTTGGGCTGGTGAATTCAATTTTTGGTTTGGTGTTGCCTGAGATCGCTTTTGCCTTGCCGACTACGATTATTATTCTGGTCCCATTCCTTAAGTCCATCCCTCAGGAGTTGGAGGAAGCTGCTGCCTTGGACGGCTGCTCGCGGATGGGGTTCTTCTGGCGCATGATTGTGCCCCTATCCATGCCTGGTGTAGCTACAACCGGAATTTTGGCTTTTGTCAACAGCTGGAATAACTACATGCTTCCGCTCTTTCTGATTAATGACCCGCACAGGTATACGCTGCCGCTCGGAGTCCAGATGTTCAGCTCCCAGTATTCCGTGGATACAGCCAAGGTTCTGGCTTTTACCTCAATGTCTATGATTCCGGCATTATTGTGCTTTACTTTCTTCCAAAAAAGGATTGTCGGAGGCTTGACCGGGGCGATCAAGGGTTGATGGCGTAAGCGGTGGAAAGACGTAAAGTGAGATTAAAGACCGATGGGGAAGTACGTTACCAGGCGGGGGAGTGATGAAGCAATGTCAAAGATGATTTCTAATCCTGTGCTCAGGGGTTTTAATCCTGATCCTTCGATTATCCGAGTTGGTGAAGCATATTATATAGCCACATCCACCTTTGAATGGTGGCCAGGCGTACGACTATATGAATCACATGATATGGTTAACTGGACATTGTTGCCCAGTCCGTTGAACAGGGTGAGTCAACTTGATATGAAGGGAACATGTGCATCTGGAGGTGTCTGGGCGCCGGACCTTTCATACAATGACGGGGTATTTTGGCTTATTTTTACTGATGTCAAACAAGTTGAAGGGGCCTTTAAGGATTGCACCAATTATCTCGTTACCGCTGAAAATATACGTGGACCATGGTCAGACCCCATCAGGTTAAACGGCGTTGGCTTCGACCCTAGTCTTTTCCACGACGGGGATCGCAAATATTTGGTGCAGCAGACGTGGGACTTTCGGGATTATCATCATACTTTCAACGGAATAACTCTGACTGAGTTCGATACTGGCACGATGAAATTAATGCCTGAAACCGAGCGGATAATCTGGAAAGGCAGCAAAGTAAAGGTCACTGAAGGACCTCATCTATATCGGATCGGGGACTATTATTATCTTTTTGCGGCCGAAGGAGGTACCGGCTATGAACATCAGGAATCCGTGGCTCGCTCGCGAAGTCTTGATGCCCTATCGTTCGAGGCGATGCCGAATAACCCACTGCTTGGAAACTATTTAACTCCTGAATCTTACCTGCAGAAACAAGGGCATGGTTCGTTGGTCGATACCCCCGATGGCCAGTGGTATTATGCGTCTCTTTGTGCTCGTCCATGGCATCGTCCGCAAGATCCAGTGAACGGAGTCAGAGGATGGTGCACTCTTGGCAGAGAGACCTCAATACAGAAGCTGGAGTGGACAGATGATGGGTGGCCTTATATCGTAGGTGGGCAAGCCGGTCAACGGTATGTCGATCCTCCCATAAAACCGAGTACGGAGAGCCAGCCATCCAAAAGGTTTCACGACGATTTTCAACTTTCAAAGCTAAACCAAGAATGGAATACATGTCGTGTACCGTTTTCCGAAAACATGGGATATGTAGGCGAAGGTTGTTTACGACTAAGGGGTGGTCAATCCTTAACCAGCAGGGATGAGCTCTCCATGATTGCTCGACGCTGGGACGCATTTAACTTTACTGCTGAGACAAAAGTCGAATTCAATCCCCACTCCTATATGCAGATGGCGGGTCTGGCCAATTATTACAATGATCGCTTTTGGTCTTGGATCTACCTAACTTGGGATGAAGAGCGCGGTTGCAAAGTAATAGAAGTCTCTGAGTGCGACAGAGGTCGTTACCATTCCTACCTGCATGACAGGAGCATAATAGTGCCCCAACAGGTTGAATCAGTGTGGCTTCGCACCCAGGTTGATACCGATATGTATAGGTATGAATATTCATTTGACGGTCATCGATTCGTTTCGTTGCCATGTGTTTTGGATGCTCGAATTCTTTCGGATGATTATGTTGCTCAGTCCTCTGGTGGGTTTTTCACTGGGGCTTTTTCGGGCTTGGCTTGTGTTGATCTCGGAGGATATAGGCGCGAAGCATATTTCGATTATTACGACTATAAAAGTAGGGATGCTGACTGAGAACGACGATTCAGCGTCCTCAACGCTGAGTCACTCCTTTACAGCTGGATGTCATCAAGACAGGGTGTTTTACTATTGTGATAGTTGTTGTGGTGGAGGCCTTTTATCCTAAGTTCATATTAAAAAATATGAACTCTGTGGTGTCTATTTGTGGCTTGCAGAGCGAAGGCCGATTCGCTAAGCCAAACTTCCTATAGGAAATGGAAGTATCGGGAGAGAGTCTGGCTAAGTCTCCAATAGACAGAGTTCCAGACATACAAGTCGATAAACATATGGTTCAGCATATGTTTATCGACTATTGATGAGATTGCTGCAAACAAATGTGTTTCGGCGTATTGTCGCAGTCGAGGCCTTCACCGGCTGACTGTTTAATATTGGATCAAGATATCTTATAGAATATTGTTTACTATCTTGCTAAAAAGAACTTGAGATTAGAACATGATCTGCGCCGGTTAGGCAGCTGAAGTGAGGTTCTGCGCAAAAGCGTGGCAAAAGGTTGTCCTTTGTCGTGACGGTAAGTGTATTGGAGTGTTTTAAGGTAGGCCTCGCTGTATGTGCCAAGGCAGATCTTCAGGCTGTGTGCGACCAATCCGATCTTTTGCGATGAGACTCAAAACAGCGAAGTTTTCTGTGCTTATTCAAGTACGGATCAGTTTATGAAGCTTGTAGTCACAGCTTTTATTCTCTTAGCAGGATATACGGTAAAACTTGTACCCCCGGAGAGAGTCGAACTCTCGCTGTCAGATTGAAAGTCTGGTGTCCTAACCGTTAGACGACGGGGGCGAACGTGCCCATGATACCCGCCCCCTATGGACCAGGCAAGCCTGGTGTGCCGTCCGCCGTTCAGTGATCCTCCTGGTCCAGCTCCTGGTCGCGGCGATGGAAGAGCTCCATCTGTTCGCGGATCCAGACACGTTCGGCAGGGTTGATATCGGCGGATTCCAGGTACTTCTGGTAGACGGGGTAGAAGGCCCTGAGGATGGGGTAGATGGCGTAGAGGGTGTGCTCGGGCTTCTGCTCCCTGGTGTGTTGCGGGTGGGCATCGAAGGTGTTCTTGAAGCGTTGCATGTAGTGGCGGAAGGATGTGAAGGAAGTGTCCATCCGGCGGGCGCTGATGCCCACGTTCATGTCCTTGCAGTAGACCGTCTTGAACCCCTGATCAATAAGGTGCAGGGAGATATCGACATCCTCGTGCATGATGTCCTCTTTGTCCCTGCAGACGTGGCTGCGTATGGCCCGCCAGGCCGTGGCGCGCAGGGCCATGTTGGAACCGTAGAGCAGGTATTGCCCGTCGTCGGCCCGGTAGATGGCCTTGCGGATGGTGTTGTCGCCCTTGAGCCCGATCCGCTTGCCTGGCATGTCATAGTAGGCCACCGGTCCAGTGGCGCCCATGGCTTTTGGATCACGGGTGAAGATGCCGGAGACCACCTCGACCCAGTTGGGTCGCAGCATGCAGTCGGCGTCGATCCGGCCCAGCACGTCGCCTGTGGCCCGGTCAAGTCCGTAATTGCGGGTGGGGATCAGCCCTTGTTCGCTGTCCTGGTGGAGGAGCTTGACATGCTGGTCAGGATGCTGGTCGATGAATTGCTGGACGATGGAGGCCGTTGCGTCCGTAGAGTGGTTGTCGACTACCAGCACCTCCTTGGGTGCCTGGCTCTGCCTGGTGGCGTTCAGTAGGCAGTCTTCAATGCGTTCTTCCTCATTCCAGGCGGGTATGACTATGGAAACGGTCAACATACCCCTCAGGATACGTGTGCCTGGATACACCGTCGGCTCAACCTGCGTCCCATAGCCCGCCATGTCAGCCATCTTGGGATAATGGAGCATATGGCCAACGAGCAAAAGCAGCGCTTCGATTTCGCGACGGTCTTCCCGCCCAAGGGGGATCCGCGCCGACCTCCGGAATGGTTCGGCCGCGCCCTCCTCTACGTGGTCATAGCCGTCTTCCTGGCCTGGTTCGCCTACTCCTCCTGGTGGAAGATCGAATTCCTGGTGCTGGACGTGGTGATCGCCATCTTCGTCTCTTTGGCCATGGAGCCTCTGGTGCTCAGGCTGGTCAAGCATGGCTGGCGGCGGGGAGCGGCCTCGGCGGTCACTCTGATAGGCCTGATTATTATTGTGATCGTCCTCCTGGGCATGTTCGGCAATCTGCTGGTCCAGCAGGTCATCGGCATGGCCAACGGGCTGCCGGCCCTTTATGAGCAGGTGGCGGAATTCATCGCCAGCCGCACTCCCTGGCACCTGCCGGCCATGCAGGATCTGGGCGGGGAGATCGTCAAGAATATCCAGACATCCTGGGTGACGGACTTCGCCGGGCAGGCCTTGACCACCACCGTAGGGTTGGCAGGATCCTTCATTAATATCATGACCGTTCTGCTGGTCATCTACTACATCTCCGCGGCAGGCCCCAAGCTGCGCCGCAGCCTCTGCCAGTGGCTGGCCCCCAGGAGCCAGCGTCGCTTCCTCTTCGTCTGGACCATCGCCCAGGACCAGATCTCCAGTTTCCTGTTCAGCAGGACCATCCTGGCGCTCATCTCCGCGGCCTGCATGTCGGTCTTCCTGGTCATCCTCAAGGTGCCCTATTGGTTGCCGTTGGCCCTCTTCTGCGGGCTGGTGTCCCAGTTCGTGCCCACCATCGGCACCTACATAGGCGGGGCCGTTCCCATAGTGGTGGCCTGGGGGAGCCGGGGACTGCTGATGGCTGTGGTTGTGCTGGTCTACATCATCATCTACCAGCAGATCGAAAACATGATCCTGGCCCCCAAGATCTCCCAGCGGACCATGGACCTTAACCCGGCCATCGCCTTCCTGTCTGTATTGGCATTGGGTGCGGTCTTCGGCGCCCTGGGCGCCTTCCTGGCCCTGCCTTTGGCGGCCAGCTTCCAGGCCATCTTCTCGGCTTCGGTCAAGCACTACGAGCTGATCGGCTCCCCGCTCATGCAGGATCCCAAGCCGGTCGGCAAGTCCAAGGTGGTCGAGGGGGTCGAGGCCTTCAACGAGCACGTGGTCCAGCCGGTGGCCAGCCACGTGGGCAGCAGGTCCGCCAAGGGAACCAGCGCCAGGGTTCGAGTGGACGATCCCGTCATGACCATTGCCAGCCAGCTTTACCCGACATCCTCGCCGACGGCCAAAGATCTGGATGAGTCGGCTACGGTGCCTATACCCAAATCCGCCTCGGCCCCGGTAAAGCACAGGCCGCTCAAGGGTACTGAGACCGGGGACGAGGCCTCCGAGGGGGAGGACAACCCCCGCAAGGAGTGGCGCTGATGGCCCTGCTCAAGGTATTGGACGTACTGATGATGCTGCTGGGCGGGGTGGGCATCGTCTACCAGGCCATCTGCATCGTCATCTCCTTCGTCTCCAAGCCGGCGGTCTTTCCCGATGCCCCCTTTGACAAGCGGTTCGCCGTCCTTATTTCCGCCCGCAACGAAGAACATGTGGTCGGTCATTTGATCAACTCCATCAAGGAGCAGACCTATCCATTCTCCATGGTCGATATATGGTTGGTGGCCGACAACTGCACCGACAACACCGCAGGACTAGCCAGATCTCTCGGCTGCCATGTGGTCGAGCGGCAGGACCCGGACCGGGTGGGCAAGGGCTACGCTCTGACCTTCCTGCTGGAGCAGATACTCGATCGAGGTCTTGACTCCTGCTATGATGCCTACTTCGTCTTCGACGCGGACAACATCCTGGACCGCCACTACATCGAGGAAATGAACAAGGCTTTCCAGTCTGGCTTCCGGATATTGACCAGCTACCGGAACTCGGTCAACTTTTCGGACAACTGGGTCTCCTCGGGCTCGGCCCTATGGTTCATCCGCGAATCCCGGTTCCTCAACACCTCAAGGATGGTCATCGGCTCCAGCTGCCATGTGGGCGGCACCGGATTCATGTTCTCCAAGGAGGTTATGGAGCGCAATAACGGCTGGAAGTTCCACCTGCTGACCGAGGACCTGGAGTTCACCATGGACTCGGTTCTCCACGGCGAGCGCATCGGCTATTGCGGCACCGCCATACTCTATGACGAGCAGCCGGTCACCTTCAAGCAGAGCTGGAGACAGCGGCTGCGCTGGAGCAAGGGCTTTCTCCAGGTCTTTCGCTACTACGGGCCTGCTCTGATTTCCCGGGCTTTTCGCGAACGCGATTTCTCGGCCGTTGACCTGACCATCCTGATCTGCCCCCTGACAGTCTTAGGTCTGGTCCGCTGCTTCTTCGGCCTGCTCTTCCCGGCTCTGGGTTTCGTGACCTGGACCAGCCAGGTGACCACCCTGATCGATGGCATTGCAGCTGGAATTCTGGGCATCCTGGCTATGATGGGCCTGGCTGCCCTGACCGTGCTGGCCGAGCGGGACAAAATCGGCGCATCCAACAAGGAGCTTTTTGCCTACTGCCTGAGCTTCCCCATCTTCATGCTCAGCTACGTGCCCATCTCCTTCCAGGCCATTTTCGCCAATCCAGGATGGAAACCCATCGAGCACTCAGGGCATTAAGGCCAGTTGTCCCTCAATCGTCAGTGAGAGGATCATACGGTAGACTTAAGGCCATGTCCGATGAAGCGCAAGCAACCAGTATGATCGGCCAGACGGCAATAGGCCCTCCGCCAGATCCGCAGGCAGCGGTCTCTATACGCGCCCTGGTCAAGTGCTTTCAGGGTCGGCCAGCTGTCAATGCCCTTTCTCTGGACATTCCCAGGGGGTCCTTTTACGGGATAGTAGGCCCCAATGGCGCAGGGAAGACCACTACGCTGAACATGATGACCGGACTTCTGGTGCCCGACTCTGGCAATGTCATGATCCTGGGCAGGGACGTGTGGTCGGACGTGGATACGGCCAAGCGGATCATCGGCGTCATGCCCCAGGGCGATCAGATCTTCGACAGGCTGACAGGTCTGCAACTGCTTGTTTACTCGGGCATGCTTCGACGGATGCCTCGCAGTGAGGCCCTGGGCCGGGCTAGGGACCTGCTGGAGGCCTTCGACCTGACTGATGCCGGTGGCAAGCGGGTCTGCGATTATTCATCGGGCATGACCAAGAAGATCTGCCTGGCCACAGCCATGATTCATTCCCCCAGGCTTCTGGTGCTGGATGAGCCCTTTGAATCGGTTGACCCAGTTTCCAGCGCCAATCTCAAGGACATCCTGGCTGAGTATGTCGACACCGGAGGAACAGTGGTCATTTCCTCGCATGTCATGGCCCTGGTGGAGCGGATGTGCACCCATGTGGCCATCATCGATCATGGTCTGGTTCGGGCTGATGGCACGGTGGCACAGGTCGCTGCCGGCGAGGATCTGGAGGATCGCTTCCTGGAGCTTGTCGGAGGCCGCCACCAGGCTAAGCGAATTGCCTGGCTGAACGGTTCCGGGTCCGAGGAAGACCAGGAGACGGAATGAGCACGGCATCCACCATCATCGCCATGCGTTGGTCCATTACCTGGGGCACGATCAAGCACTCCTCCTGGCAGATGGTCGGGGCCATCATCAGTTTGCTCATGGCCATAGGTATCTGCCTGGCCTCATGGCAGGCTGCGCTGACACTGGGGGGCTGGCTGCCCAGCGCCGGTCCGGGCGACCGGCAACGCATGGGAACCATATTGGTCATGTTCCTGGTCGGACTGACTCTGGGAGTGATCCTAATTCAACTGGCCTTTCTGGGCCAAGGGTCTAATCTGAGCTCTTCGCGATTTGTCCTTTACGGGATTCCTGACAGCCAGCTGCAAGTGGGGCTCTACTTGACCGGGCTGACCGGGCCTGCAGGATTGACCGGTCTTGGCTGCTTTCTCGCTCTGACAGCCATCTATGCCCGCACGGGTGTCGGAGCCACGATCATGGCTTTGATCGCAGCCCTGCTGGCTGTCATGGTGATGCTGGCCTTATCCCGGGCTGTTTTGGACCTGGTCGATACCTTGATGGTCTCCCAGCGCACCCGATCCGGGCTCTATCTGCTGGTCACCGTGGTGATCATGCTTTTGTGTCTGCTGCCCTCTCTGCTGGACAGCGGGATTATGGATGGCATGGCAGTCGACACTGATTCCCTCAAGCACTTGGCCGACATACTGGCCTGGACGCCACTGGGCGCCGCCGCCCGTCTGCCGGAGGATTTCCTCTCGGGATCATGGTGGGCTCTGGTCGGACGTCTGTGTGTGGAGCTGGCCACCCTGGCTCTCTGTTTCATGATCGGCATGCTGTGTCTGCGTCATGACCGTTTATACGCGGGGGCCAGTGCTGAAAGGTCGTCTGCCCCCAAGGGGCTGGGGATGCTGGGCCGGTCCCGGGACGCTGTGGATGCCATGACCGCGCGATTGCTGATCTATCTTCGTCAGGACCCCCGCAAACTTGTTAGCTATCCGCTTCTACTTGTTGTGGTGATTCTGTACGCGGTAATCTTCCGCCAGATGCCCATGATGCTATGGTTGGGGCCGGTTGTGGGCGCCTGGGTGCTGGAGGTTCCCGAGGGCAACGCATTGGCCTACGATGGGCTTGCCCTGCGCATGGAGATAGCGGCGGGAGTGAAGGGTCGTGAGGACCGGCTGTCACGTGTCCGAAGCCATCTGAGCGTGGCCATGCCCTGCATACTCCTGCTTGGGTTGGTGACTTTGGCACTATCCGGGGCAATGAAGGGCGGGCGAGATCTGGTTATCTCCCTGGATATGCTGGCTGTAACCATAGGATTGCTCCTGTCTGGGCTGGGAGTTGCCCAGGTCTTCTCGGCTCTGCTGATCTATCCGGTGCCCTCCATGGACCAACCTTTCACTTCACCGCAGGGACGTGCCGTTGCCCAAGGCTTCCTGCCCTTGTTGCAGTTGCTGGCTAGCCTGGTGATTATGTTGCCCACCTTCCTGGTGGCATTACTGGCCATGACCACGGTCGGGATTCTTCCGCTCTGGCTGCCCATGCCCGTCGCACTGGCGAACGGTCTGATTGTGCTTGCCGTTGGTGTCGCTATAGGGTCTCGAATCTTCGATCGTCGTCAGTCGGCCATTCTGCTGACTCTGGATCGATATGCCTCTCTGCAGTCCTGAGACAGTGACAGGACCAGTACTAGGCTAGTTGGATGATGCTGACCGAGCCGAACTCGGTTGGCGAAGGCAAGTCCGGGAGTGAGCAATTGGGTGACAGACATCAGCTGCGCATGACACGCCGTCGTCGGATTAAGCGACGCTGGCGGGTGGCCTTGGCCATGCTTGTGGCTGTCGTGCTTGTTGTCGGCTATGCGTGCATGGACTTGGCCGATTTGGTGCCCGGGCCTCTGACCTTGACCAAGACCAGTCATTCTTCGGTCCCCCCTGCTGTCTTGATGGGCGAGCCGCCGACCCTGGTCGCAGACAAGCCTGGGTCCGCAGTGGATGCCGGTCAGGTTCAGCAGTTGGTTAACACTTTCGCCGGCACGCCGGGCCTGGGCAATGCATACTCGCTGGTCGTCCGGCAGGCTGATGGGCGCGTGCTTGCTGAGAAGAATGCCGACCAGGCGCGCCAGCCGGCCTCCACCATGAAGACCTTGACAGCAGCAGCCGCCGCATCCGTTCTGGATATGTCCTCACAACTGGATACTGAGGCGGTTCTGAATTCCTCTTCCTCCGCGCAGGCGACGCTGACCCTGCGCGGTCACGGCGATATGCTTCTGGGGGTCGGCAAGGACGATCCTCTGCACGTCAATGGCCGGGCCGGTCTGGGGACTCTGGCCGAGAAGACGGCCCAGGCCCTGCATAAGCGGGGGATCGGCCGAGTGACCTTGGCCTACCAGGACACGCTATTCGGCGAAGATCGAGCACCGAAGGGAATCGAAGCAAACAATGCCGACGGGATCTACTTCCAGGAGCCTGTAGCTATGGCGGTGGATGAGGCCAGGCAGGGAAGTGCTGAGTCTCTTGCTTATCCGGACGCAGGCGGGGTCTACGTGCCCAGGGTCCAAAACCCGGCAGGGTCCGCAGCAGCCGTCTTTGCCAGCCGCCTGATGGAATTCGGGATTCAGGTGGACAATGCCCAGGAGCCGAACAGGACTGATCATGCCCAGGGCAAGGTTCTGGCCCGTATCAGCTCGGCACGGCTCAGCGAGATCATGTCACTGATGCTGCGCAACTCCGACAATAGTCTGGCCGAGCTTTTCGGCCGTCTGACCGCCTTGGCCCTGGACATGCCCAACAGCCCGGCCGGGGCCGTGAAAGCCGTGACCAGCACGCTGAGCAAGCTGGGTGTGGACACCGCGGGCCTCAACATGGCCGACTGTTCGGGATTGACCCCTGGCTCCAGTCTAAAGGTGGGAACCTTGGCGGACGTTCAGCAGCTGGCCCTGTCTGAGAAGGGGCTGACCCCCCTGGTCAAGGGTCTGTCGGTGGTGGGGCTGACAGGCACAGCAGCCCGACGAAAAATAGACAATCAGGCAGACGGGTTGATCCGGGTCAAGACCGGCACCTTGGACCATGTGACTTCACTGGCGGGCAATGTGATTCGGCGCTCAGGCGGTGTTCTGGTCTTTGCCGTAGTCGTCAACGATCCTGAGGATGTGGCTGCTGCCCGGCATGCTGTGGACACCTTGGTCGGATCCCTGGATAGGCTTTGAGCGGGAAGCGGCCTGGACCATGGTCTATTCAGCAGAGATGAAAAGGGCGGTGGGACTCCTGCGGTCGACTTTGGGCCGGGAGGGCCTGGGCCTGCAGGATAAGCGGTTCGCCCATCACGGGGTACACCGGCCCGATTCGGATGCTCCGCTGATTCTGGTGGCCTGTTCAGGAGGCCGGGATTCCCTGGCCCTGGCCTGCGTGGCCCACCTAGTGGCCGATATGACAGGGCTCCGGTGCGGGGCTCTGCTGATTGATCACGGTCTAGTGCCTAATTCGGATCGGATTGCCGCGCACGCGGCTGGAACCTGCCGGGCGCTGGGATTGGATCCGGTCCTTGTCACCAGAGTGGATGTACCCGTCACTTCGGCTGGCCCTGAGGCAGATGCCCGCGCAGCCCGTTACCAAGCCCTCTCCGGGCAGGCCCTCAGGTTGGGTGCCAGGGCCGTCCTCCTGGCACACACCCGTGATGATCAGGCCGAGACGGTGATGATTGGCCTGATTCGCTCCCAGGGGCTGGAGGCCATCACCGGGATGGCTCGGCATATAGAGCGTGGAGGAATGCGTTACCTGCGTCCATTCCTGGACCTGGACCGGAAAGATACCACAGCCATTTGTCGCCAGCAGAGGATCGATTGGTGGGACGATCCCACCAACGGTGACGATCAGCCGGCTGATTGTACGCTTCCCGAAACGTTGCCGTTGCGCTCGCGGATCCGTCATGACCTGCTGCCTGCCTTGGATCGCTTCGCTGGCCGGGACATGGTCCGTCGCCTGGCTCTAGGTGCGGATATGGCCCGTCTGGACCAGGATTACCTGGACTCCCAGGTGAATGGACTCTACCAGCGGCTGGTTGTGAGCCCTAATTCGGGCCAAAAGGCCAAAGGGGTTCTGGCCTGCTTGGATGCCCGCGGATTGGCCGACTGTCACCCGGCTCTGCGCACCCGCCTGCTGGCCCAGGTGCTGACCAAGCTGGGTATTCGGTTCACGGCCGTGCAGGTCCGGGCTCTGGACGATTTGGTCTGCCGATGGCACGGCCAGCAAGGGCCCCGTTTTCCCAGCTCCCATACAGCAATCCGTAAGGGTCAAGTCATTCTCATATGCAATGATGGAGACCATGCGCATCGCTGATATTCAATCCCATATCGACCATGAACTGGTGTCCAAGGAACGGATAGAGGAGCTTATCAATCGGACGGCTGAGCAGATCAGCCTGGATTACCAGGGCAAGAATCCGATCATGCTGGCCGTTCTCAAGGGGGCTTTCAACACGCTTGCCGCCCTCTCACAGGCCGTCACCATACCGGTTCAGATCGAGTTCATGAGCATTTCCAGCTATCCGGCCGGCAAAACCAGCGTTTCCAAGGGGGACCTGGACATCAGGATGGATCTGGACTGCGATGTGCGCGGACGGCATATTCTGATCGTTGAGGATATTATCGATTCCGGCTACACCTTGCACTGGTTGGTTGAGCATCTCAAGGAGCGGGGAGCTGCATCGGTGGAGATCTTCACCCTGCTGGACAAGACCTCGCGGCACGAGGTCGAGGTGGATGTCAAGTATCCAGGGTTCGCCATACCCGACGAATTCGTTGTGGGTTTCGGGCTGGATTACGACGAGCAGTATCGTAATCTTGACTCGATAGCCGTACTCAGGTCCGAGGAATACATGGACCCGACCCAGGAACAGGATCATCAGGATCAGGGGGAGCAGTCATGAGCTACTCGCAGGGACCGCAGCAGGGTCCGCCCAATGGGGGCAGGGACAACGGGGACAAGGGCAACAACCCCTTCAACTTCAACCTTGGCAACAACGGCTCCGGCCCCAACGGGGGCAACCGCTCATTCTGGCGTTCCCCTTGGCTCTGGGGGATTCTGGCCGTGGTCATCATCCTGGCCATCTTCGGCTTCTTCAGCAGCCAGAACGGCGCTCAGACCATCAATACCCAGGATGGCCTGGAGCTGCTGAACGACCGCAGCAGCATGGTCAAGAAGGCCGAGATTACCGAGAAGATGCAGGTCGTCGAGCTCAAGCTCAATAGCGACTTCGTCAAGGATGTACCCGGCTTCCGCGGCAACCGCACCTCCAAGAACTTCGGCAAGGATGTGCAGTTCTACTACGTGGAGGCCCAGGGGGAGCAGGTTGTCAAGGCCGTCGAAAAGGCCAAGCCCTCCGAGGGGTACAACTCGGTGGTGCCGCAGACCAGCATGATGAGCTACCTGATCTCCTCCATCCTGCCCATGCTGATCATTCTGGGGGTCTTCTGGTTCCTGCTCTCGCGCATGTCTTCGGCGGCCGGCGGCGGCATGTTCGGCATGGGGGGCAAAAAGAACTCCGCCAAGCTCAGCGACGGACAGACCCCCAAGACCAAGTTCTCGGACGTGGCCGGCGAGGAGGCCGCAGTCCAGGAGGTGGAGGAGATCAAGGAGTTCCTCAAGGATCCCTCCAAGTACAAGGCCCTGGGCGCCCGCATACCCCGTGGCGTCCTGCTCTATGGTCCCCCCGGAACGGGCAAGACCCTGCTGGCCCGGGCCATCGCCGGTGAGGCCAGCGTGCCCTTCTACTCCATGGCAGGATCAGACTTCGTCGAGATGTTTGTCGGTCTGGGCGCCTCCCGAGTGCGTGACCTGTTCGACGAGGCCAAGAAGAATGCGCCGGCCATCATCTTCATCGACGAGATCGATGCAGTGGGCGGCAAGCGCGGCTCCGGCATGAGCGGCGGCCACGATGAGCGCGAGCAGACCCTGAACCAGCTGCTGGTCGAGATGGACGGCTTCGACAACGACACCAACCTGATCATCATTGCCGCCACCAACCGCCCGGACATCCTGGACCCGGCCCTGCTCAGGCCCGGCCGGTTCGACCGGCAGGTGGCCGTGGAGGCCCCGGACCTGGAGGGCCGCGAGGCCATCCTCAAGGTCCACGCCAAGGGCAAGCCCTTCGTGCCGGATGTGGATCTGCACACTGTGGCCGTGCGTACGCCTGGCTTCACCGGCGCCGACCTGGCCAATGTGCTCAACGAGGCGGCTCTGTTGACCGCTCGCTCGGATGCCCAGCTGATCGACAACCGGGCCATCGACGAGGCCATCGACCGTGTGCTGAGCGGACCTCGGCGGCGGACCAAGGGCATGGCCCTGGCTGAGATGCGCAACACCGCCTACCACGAGGGCGGCCACGCCATGGTTGCTGCGGCCCTGCACCACACCGACCCGGTCACCAAGGTGACCATTCTGCCGCGTGGGCGGGCCCTGGGCTACACCGCGGTCATGCCCACCACAGACCGCTACTCGCAGTCCCGCAACGAACTGCTGGACCAGATGGCCTACGCCATGGGCGGTCGCGTGGCGGAAGAGGTGGTCTTCCACGACCCGACCACCGGCGCCTCCAACGACATCGAGAAGGCCACCAGCATCGCCCGGCAGATGGTCCTGCAGTATGGATTCTCATCCAAGCTGGGGGCCATCAAGTGGGCTGATGAGAACGACCAGGATGCCGGACTCGATGCCCTGAAGCCCCACAACTATTCGGAGAAAACCGCCGAGGCCATCGATGAGGAAGTCCACAATCTTATCGAGACGGCCCACCAAGAGGCCTGGCGGATCATCACCGAGAACCGTGACGTGCTGGACGAGCTCGTTCGACAGCTGCTGGTCAAGGAGACCCTGAACAAGGACGAGCTGGCTGCGGTCTTTGCTGGTCTGCGCAAGGCTCCCGAGCGCCAGCTCTGGCTGTCTGCGCCGGATCGGCCGGACTCCGAGCAGCCCCCGGTGGAGATCCCCGAGGAGCTCAGGCGCAGCGTGAACGGGTCGTCCACAGAGGACCAGCACTGAATTCCGGATTGGCCCGGTGAAGTGAAGGGTCCAGGGCCGCGTGGCAGTGGATGTTCCAAGGCGAGGGAGGAGCGTACATCATGGATTCCATCCGTTTGAGTTCCATCAAGGTCGCACCCCTGCACGGCCAGCAGAAGCCTGGGTTGGGCTACCAGGTCGATGCCGTCCTTTACCTGGATTTGAGTGAGGCAGGCAGGCTCAACGACGGCACCCAGACCGTGGACTATGTGCAGATTGTCCGTCGGATCGTCAACCTGATCCAGAACGAGCCGGCTGATGAGATTCTGGAATCCCTGACTGCCAAGGTGGCTGATGCCATCCTGCTCTCCCACCAGATCCGCCGCACACGGGTCACGGTCACCCGTCTGGGTGCTGACCAGGGAACTGGGGTAGATTTTCAGGTGGGCGTCACCCTTGAGCGTGCAGCCGACGATCAGGTGGAAGGCAACCCTGCCAGCATGGAATCCGGGCGGGTTAGCAGCGGCGGGAATGCTTCTTTAGGGCATCCCTCCTTCCTGCTGTCTGGTCAGGCTGATTCTGGCCATGCGGCACAGGCCCGGCTGCGTCACCCCCTGACCTTCTCCACCCAGAGCGGCCTGTACTCGGATCCGGATAGTGATAACGAAGCGTCCACTCAGCCGTCTGTTGGAGGAGTCAAGCCACAGGGCCTTCTGATGCGTGATGTGATTGCGCTGGAAGGAGCATCGGGAACCGACCGGTTGACCATGCTCCGTGCTCTTGCAGCCCTGGACGGAATTCCCGGCAGTCAGCTGGTCGGCATCTCGCCCCTATATGCCTACCGTGATGATCAGGGGGATCAGCGTCTATCGGCTGTGGTTATTCTGCAGACGCCGCTGAATCTTGGTGAGCTGCGGTCGGCCCTGGACATGGTGGCCGCTCCTATCAGACAGATGGGCGGACTGGATGCCGATGTGGTTGAGGTGGAGACCTCGGACGGTTCGGTTCTGTCTTCCCGGGACCGCCCCCCTCTGCTGACCGCCGATGCTCCATCGCGCATTCTGATTCCCTGGGCCTATTTGGAGCCTGAATACTGCCTGCCTGGGGCTGGCGGATCCTGTCTGGCCAGCCTGGCCAACCGTGCTCCTGACCGTGACCGTATCAGCCTGGTCTCGGAGGACTGGATTCTGGACGGTCTGTCATGAGGGCCCGCCGCACCCCGCTCGCGCACTATCTGGTCGCCCTGGTTCTGGGCCTGATGGGAGGCGCCGGCATCTCGGAACTGGGCATGTCCACCAGGACGGACCTGATGGGGGTTCCCTGGCTGGTCAGTGTATTGCTCTTCCTACTGGGGTTGGCCATCCTGATCATGGCCTTCCAGGTGCATCGCTACGCCAAGGGGGACCGCAAGCAGATGGATTTGCGCTTCGCGGTCAACGTGCTGATCATGAGCAAGGCCCTGGGCATTGCCTGTGCCGCCCTGTTGGGCTGGTACGGCAGTCAGGCCCTGATCAGCATGGGTCATGCAGGCGCGCCCTATTACACACGGGTCATGCAGGAGTGCCTGGTCGCCTCCCTGGTCTGTCTGCTCGATGTGGTGGCCGGAGCCGTGGGGGAGTGGCTCTGCCAGTTGCCCCCGGATGACGGGCCTGAGAACCCCGACCGTCGCAAGAAGTCCTCGCGAAGACCGATGGCCGATGCGGCCGATACCGCAGATAGGGCGGAGATAAAGGCCGATTCAAGCAAAAAGCACAGCTGAACAGCGTTCAAGGCCCTAACTGGGGACGTTTCTGAAGATAGCCGGCCTGCTGTCGACCAAGCTATTGATCCCTTGCTGGGGAAGAATATGCGATGACGTAGTGGAAGCTCAGTCTTTGGGCACCCTGATCATGGCCTCCTGAACCATGTAGGCAGCTAGGTCACCCTGGCGGTTATAGACCTTGGCCATGCACAGGCTGCGGCCGTGGTCGGCTACAGGGGACTCCTGGATGAAGCAGTGCCAGTCGCAGGGATCCATATCCTGATACCACCACATGGCATGGTCGATGGAGGCGAAGGAGATCCCCGGGGTTGTCATGCTCAGCCCGGCACGGCGCAGGGCGGGCTCCATCATGATCTGATCGCATTCCATGGCCAGCAGGGCCCGGCGCATCAGCGGGTCCAGTTCGGCTCTCCCCTGGGTACGGCTCCAAACGGCCTGGCGACTCCTGCTGTCGTCCTTGGAATCCCCATGTTCTGCATCATCTGCATCGTCCAGCAGTACCGTGCCGCCGACATGACGCATATCGAAGGGACTCTGATGGGCGTAGTAGTCAGCAAAGGGGGACTTGTCGGCATAGGGTTCCATCAGCTCTCGGGAGCCAGGCAGGTCCTCCGGATCGGGCAGCCCGGTCGGCATGGGGTCGGCATAGCGGACGCCCTCCTGGCCGACCTGCTGATAGGAGAGCAGGGCGTTCAGGATGGTCCGTTCCCCCTGGTGCAGGTCAACCCGTCGGGAGGAGAAGGAACGTCCGTCACGGATGGTCTCCACTTCCGCCTGGACATCCTGATTCAGGAGTCCTGTACGCAGGTAATAGGCGTGCATGGAATGAGGCAGTCGACCCTCGGGCACGGTCCGCCCGCCGGCCATGATGGCCTGGCCCAACAGCTGGCCTCCGTAGAGGCGGCCAGTGGGGAAGTCCAGCGATTTGCCCAGGAAACGGGAACGGCCATCGGCGGGCTGCCACTCCTGCAGGTTCAGCCCAGCGATGGCCTGGGCCAGTGCTTCATCCTCGGTGCTCATGCTTCTCCTCGGCCCTCGATCCCTCGGGGTGTATTTCGGTTCAGCGGGTCAGTTTGCGGTGGATGCGGTGGGGCCTGGAGGCCTCCTCGCCCAGACGCTTGACCTTGTTCTCCTGGTAGGCCTGGAAGTTGCCTTCGAACCAATACCAGGAGGCCGGATTCTCGTCCGTGCCCTCCCAGGCCAGGATATGGGTGGCGATTCGGTCCAGGAACCAGCGGTCGTGGGAGATGACCACAGCGCAGCCGGGGAAGGCCAGCAGGGCGTTCTCCAGACTTTCCAGGGTCTCCACGTCCAGATCGTTGGTGGGCTCGTCCAGCAGCAGCAGGTTGCCGCCCTGCTTCAGGGTGAGTGCCAGGTTCAGTCTGTTGCGCTCGCCGCCCGACAGGACGCCAGCAGGCTTCTGCTGATCCGAGCCTTTGAAGCCGAAAGAGGCCACATAGGCGCGAGTAGGCACTTCGACACCGCCGACCTCGATGAAGTCCAGCCCTCCGGAGACCACCTCCCAGAGGTTCTTGTTGGGGTCGATGCCCTCGCGGTTCTGATCCACGTAGGAGATCTTGACCGTGTCGCCGACCTCCAGGGTGCCCGAAGTCAGCGGTTCCAGGCCCACTATGGTCTTGAAGAGCGTGGACTTGCCCACGCCGTTGGGGCCGATGACGCCCACAATGCCGTTTCGAGGCAGGGTGAAGCTCAGGTCGTCGATCAGGACGCGGTCGCCGAAGGCCTTGTGGATGTGCTCGGCCTCCAGCACCTTGGAGCCCAGGCGGGGCCCCGGCGGAATCTGGATCTCGGAGAAGTCCAGCTTCTTGTTGTTCCGTGCCTCGTTCTCCATCTGCTCGTAGCGCTCCAGACGGGCCTTGTTCTTGGCCTGCCGGGCCTTGGGTGAGGAGCGGACCCATTCCAGTTCGCTGTTGAGACGCTTGGCCAGCTTGGCATCCTTCTGGCCCTGGACCTCCAGACGCTTGGCCTTGGTCTCCAAGTAGGTGGAGTAGTTGCCCTGGTAGGGGTAGAGGTGGCCACGGTCCACCTCGCAGATCCACTCGGCCACGTTGTCCAGGAAGTACCGGTCGTGGGTCACGGCCAGGACCGCACCCTTGTAGGTGTGCAGGTACTGCTCCAGCCAGAGGATGGACTCGGCGTCCAGGTGGTTGGTGGGCTCGTCCAGGAGCAGCAGGTCGGGTGCCTCCAGCAGTAGACGGCATAGGGCCACCCGGCGGCGCTCGCCTCCTGAGATGACCGAGACCGGGGTGTCCGGGTCGGGGCACTGCAGGGCATCCATGGCCTGGTCCAGCTGGGAGTCAAGGTCCCAGCCGTTGGCGGCGTCAATCTGCTCCTGAAGCTGACCCATCTCGGTCATGAGGGCGTCGTAATCGGCGTTGGGGTCTGCCATCTGTTCGCCGATCTGGTTAAAGCGGTCCACCTTGCTCATGATGTCGCCGAAGGCCATGCGAATGTTCTCGCCCACGGTCTTGTCTTCGTCCAGCGGCGGCTCCTGCTGGAGGATGCCTACCGTATAGCCGGGGGTGAGCTGTGCCTCCCCGTTGCTGACCGTGTCCAGGCCGGCCATGATCCGCAGCAGGGTGGATTTGCCCATGCCGTTGGGGCCCACCACGCCGATCTTGGCGCCGGGCAGGAAACTCAGGGTCACATCGTCCAGGATGACGCGGTCGCCGAAGGACTTGCGCGCCTTGATCATCTGATAAATGAATTCGGCCAAGAAGCTACCTCACAGAACCTTAGAAAGACAGTGCAAACTGCATTCATGGTAGTGGGAACTTCTGACTTATGCGCCGGGCTGATAAGCCAGGTGAAGCAGTGCATGGCCGCCTATAAACAAGACCTATGACCGGACCCTGGTTCTGCCGCCTTGGTCGGGGTAGCCTTGAGTCGACGTTCCCGCCCGGCATGCGCAGGTCAAGGAACGCCGGACGGGCTTTTGCTGGCATGGCAGGTACCGGCCTATCGCTGTGCGCATGAGGAATGGGCCGTCCGCTCTAGGGCGGTTGTAAGGGAGTATCAATGACGGTGAAACAGCAGCAGAGTCGGATTTCCGCAGCTCATCGGTTGCGTTGGAGGCCGCTCGACATTGCGGTCGGCGCCGGCCTGGGCGCGGTGTCGGGGCTGATTTACTGGTTGGCCAGTCTGCTCGCCTCGTGGATATTTCCGCTGATGACGGCCCTGCTTCCTGGGGCGGCGGCCCTTTTACATGGGGTCTTCTACTTTCCCTGCACCCTTTCCCTGTTGATATTGCGCAAGCCAGGCGCAGCCGTCTACGTTGGCGTCATCAGCGTCCTGGTCGAGATTCTGCCTGGTAATGCCTATAACGTGCCGATGATTTTGGTGGAGGCCATTGTCGAGGCCCTTTGCGCGGAATTGGCCTTTGGAATTTTCCGTTACCGCCGGTGGACCCTGGGAACGACCGTTTTGGGGGGTATTCTGATAGCTTTGGTGTACAACGCTTTTCTCCTGGCCTTTTACTATCAGGGGGTCTCCCTCCTCAGCCCGAGGGGGATTATCGGCACTATCTGTGAACTGATCAGCGGAGTGGTTCTGGCTGGACTGGTCAGCTGGTTCCTCTTCCGGGCCATCGGCCGCACCGGTGCTCTGGATCGGCTGGCATCCGGTCAGGATGTCAGGCAGGTCTGAATATCGGTATCCTCGTCAGACCGACTGTATCGACCATATGTTTGTTGTGCAGCTGTGACAGCCCGTACCGGGCAGGAAGGGTCCTATTATGACCAAGCTTCGTTCCTACCTCGCAGCAGCGATGCTCCCGTTCATCCTGGCGGCGGGCGCCTGCGGCACCTCCCAGGCTTCCCAGGAAGACCGGGTCGACCCTCAGGCCGCCATCAGCGTCAACAATGCCGAACCTACGGCCCCCTTGATTCCCTCCAGCACCAATGACACCGCAGGCTGGAAGGTGGTGACTCAGCTTTTCGATGGGTTGGTCACCTTCGACAACAAAGGCGGGATGACCCTGGTCGAGGCCAAATCGATTACACCCAATGAGAATGCAAGCCGGTACACGATTGTCCTCAAGCCAGGACTCACCTTCAGCGATGGGGAGAAGATCACAGCCAAGACCTATGCAGATTCCTGGTCTTTTGCGGCGAATGCAGCCAATGGGCAGCTGGGTGCCTCGGCTTTTTCGACCATTGCCGGGTACGAGCAAGTCCAGGATGAGCACGGCGACCCCAAAGCCACTCTGTCGGGTCTTCGGGTGGTTGACGATCTGACCCTGGAGGTGACCATGGGCAAGCCGGATTCCTCTTTCCCCTACAAGGTGGGAGACGTGGCCTTTCTACCCCTGCCGGCGTCCGCCTACAAGGACATCAAGGCTTTCGGCAAGAAACCGATCGGGAATGGACCCTACCGCTTCAAATCATGGGTGCCCAATCAGGGGATCAAGCTGGAGAAGGATCCCACATACAAGGGACCGCGCAAGGCTCGGAACGGAAGCCTGGAGTTCAGGGACTACCAGAGTCTTGATGCTGCCTATGCGGATGTTCAAGCCGGTCACCTGGATGTGCTCGATACGGTTCCGGTCTCTCGCCTGAAAACCTTCCATACCGATTCGGGCCTGCAGCCCTTGATCAAGCCGGGGCCGGCCTTCCGGTCCCTGACTATCCCGCAAGGCTTGAAGCATTTCCAGGGGCAGGAGGGTGCTCTTCGCCGGGCAGCCCTGTCATATGCCCTGGATCGCACGAAAATAGCCGACAAGGTCTTCGCTGGTTCTGTCACGCCGGCCACTGATTTCCTGGCCCCAACCATCAAGGGGAATGCCTCCGACATCAAAGGCAGGAAGGTGCTGGGCCACGATCCGGACCAGGCCCGTAGACTGTGGAAGCAGGCTGATGCCATATCTCCCTGGGAGGGCACGCTTCGCATCGCATACAGTTCTGACGGGACCGACAAGGACTGGGTTGATGCGGTTCTGCATGAGTATGCCCAGGTTCTGAGCATCAAGACGGAACCGAATATCTTCCCGACGGGTAAGGAATTCAATACGGCAGTTCATAACCGTCAGGTCAACAGTATTTTCAATTCGGGCATCACCTCGGACTATCCCCACCCCGAAGGCTACTTGGTTCAAGGGTATGCCTCCAGCCAGGCCGATGGCAAGGGTCTGAACAATGGGGACTACAAGAGCGCGGAATATGATGCCATTCTTTCCCGCGCTGCCTCCAAAACCGATCAGGACGAAGCCATGCAGGATTACCGCCAGGCCGAGGCCGTTCTCTTCAAGGATCTTCCGGTGCTGCCGCTCTGGTACAGGAAGGTCTCGGCGGTGGCCAGCAGGCAGGTTCGCCATGCTCCTTTCGGATACATGGGTCTGCCTGTCTACAACCAGGTCACCAAGTAGGTCCGACAATCCGGACCTGGCTGATGACGAGTCGTTTTGATACCATGACTCTGGCCGGTACGATCGGCGCGGGGCCTTAGCTCAGTCGGTTAGAGCAAACGACTCATAATCGTTCGGTCCAGGGTTCAAGCCCCTGAGGCCCCACCAGACGAAACCCCTACAGGCACAAAGCCTGTGGGGGTTTTCTTATATCTGCTGGGATAAGGTTCGTGCTCAAAATGTATACTATATTGCACGGGAAAACCGGTACGGACGGGCGGGCATAGAAAAAGCCTCGCCAGAACGGGCTGCTCTTTTGTCTTAATTGAACAGGTCCCAGATGCTGAACGTGGTCTTCCGGTAGATCTTGTTGTATATGGCTTTCTTGGGGTTTCGAATCCACCCCATGCCTTTCCTCCCATAGCCGGGAATAAGGTTCTTCTTCGCCTGCCGCTTCCACTTGCCCGTGGTCCGCGCCTTGAATGAGCGCTTAGGGCTGGGTGTGCGCATACCATATTTCATTCTTTGTCATTAGTCCTTGTCTGAGATGGACAGTGTCAGGTGCTGACCTGTTGAGTATATTCCGATGCTGTATTTGCTGGTTGAGAGGTGACCACTTCCGCCATTAGGTACTTGGTTATGTATGTCATCAGCGGTCACCCCCAGGGAATCTAGGAGGCAGTCGAGTCCAGGAAGGCCCTCGCTCGAGGCCGGCTCCTCCAGCTTTGACGCGTACAGGATGCTGTCGCCGTCCTTCTTATATTCGAACGCCGCCGACACTTTGGAGCATTTGTCGCTGACCTGTCGCGCTGAATTCACATTCTGCCCTCCACAGGCCGTGAGGGGGAGTGTGAAGGCAAGAACGGCTGCGATGACAGGTGCTGGTCTTTTCATCATGGCTCTAGTCCGCTTTGGCTATCAGTTGTTTTGTACGGTGATCGTGCTTGTTTGGGATCAGCTCTGTGCTTTGCAGTGCATGTGGCTCGAATCGAGTATGAGCTGGTAGTCGTTGATGATTTGGATTGTGACGTCGAGTTCGCAGGCGATCTGGTATGGGTTGCTTTCGTACATGGCTTCGGCTGTCTGGTATTCGAGTGGGTTGATGAGCTTTAGCGCGGTTTCGCGTCGTGTTCTGCGTTCCAGGCGTGCGCCGTAGACGCCTTTTCTGGTGGCGTCGGCGTGCTGCCAGTGGATGAGTTCGTGGACGAGGGTGCAGCGTTTCTGACAGTAGATGAGCTGTCTGTCGATGAGGATGGTTCTGGTGGTTTCATCGTAGAAGCCTGGCATGCCTGCCGGCAGGAGCGCGCTGCTGATGGTCACGTTGAGGGTGTCGGCGTAGTGACGCATCTGCCCGTATGTCATTGTCGAGGTCAGGCCGTCCAGGAGCCTTGGGCCTTTATCTGTCATCGCCGCCTTCTGCTTCCTTCTCCTTGTTGGGGTCGTTCATGGCTGCCAGCGCCTGGTCGCCGGCCTTGATCTTGTTCAGCACGTAGGCCACCTTCTCATCCTCGGGAAGCAAGAAGAGGTCCACTGTCAGCGGGGAGGGTAGGGGCCGAGGACTTCAATCACACGTTGCTTGGCCCTGCTGATGACCACGGTGATGTCTATTCCGATGTAGTCGCAGAACTCATAATCGTTCAGTCCAGGATAAGTGATGGAACAGAATGTAAGTTTCACGAGAAAATCAATGGTCTCTCATAGCGCCAAAGGAGCTTTCTCACCTTTGTTTATCTGAAAGTAATTTATAAATTACAAGCTCATCTAAAAGCTCATCGAGTAGAGTCCCATCGTTTAGAAGATTTACACGATGGCTTGGCGTTTCTTCTCATAGGCAGGGATGAGAGCCTATTTTTTGGTATTTGAAGCTGTATATACCCATGTGATGATCGCTCTTTTTGTGTCGGGTATATCCCCGCGTTGGAAGTCAACACTGTTTCTTCCTGTTAGTTCATCCATCGCAGGCGACCATCTTTGGCAGTTCTGCAGGTTAGAGTGGCGCCATTTTGGTCTGACGCTCCAGTGGACCCTGCTCCAGAACAGAATGCTCCACGGTGTACGGTGCCTTGTGAGCGGAGTTGTGGCTGCGCCTGCTGCTGTTGGACATGCTTTTGGGGCTGGAGTTGTTGGTGTTCAGCTTGTATTTGTGCGGCTTGGTCTGCGGCTGCTTTCCCTTGTGCAGCCTTGTTTGCTGCAGCTTTCTCCTGGTCCTTCTTGTCTTGTTCGGCTTTTTGTTCGGCTGCCTTCTTGTCAGCCTGCTCCTTATCCCACTTATCGGCTTTGTCCTGTACTTTCTTGACTTGGTTTTGCGCGTCAAGCAATTCCCTACGAGTCTTACGCAGATCGGCCTGTGATTTCGAGTAATCCGATTGCAGATCTTTGTAGTCCTCAGAATCTTTTGGATCAGAACTGCAACATGCGCTGAAACCAAAGCCGATGAAGAAGGTGAGTAAGGCTATGAAAGCTGTCTTCCATATAGATTTACCAGGTTTGCCTTTGTGGGTGTGGTGTCCGGTAGGTTTAGTGTTGCCGCTGTCGTGAGGCGGAGCTGGAGGAGTGGCAGCATCCGTTGATGCTGTACTTTTAACTGGAGTCAATACGCTTGTATCTTCCCTGGTATCAGCAGGAAAGAGCTCGCTAGTTTGTTTCTTCATAACTATGATCGCTCCTTGGTACAATCATCGATGACCGCACGAGCAGGACACTACTAGTATAAAGCGCTGAAAGGCTTGCATGCTCAGGAACCTGTTCGCGACATTTGACTCTGTGCGCATAAATCACTCGAAGGCTTGGATTCTTGACAATATTGCTTATTCGCACATGCTGACCTTTGTTCTTGCGTGAATGCACTTTGGCGGTACCCATATACAGATCGTCGATACAATAACTAGCTTTGACAAAAATGTATAGAACAGATAGACATCGACCGCGCGCAAAGCCATGTCAGAATTCTTCGAATCATCTCGATTAAAGGCGTTAACATTTTCTATCCAACCATGACAAGTATTTTCAATTTCCTATATTACATGCAAAGCAGTCCGAGTAATATGAACGTGTTCTCATTGTAGATGTTACAGATATTTAAAATACGGCTCTTGGAGTTATGCTGTTGCGTTTGCTGCTATTTTAGAAAGCGGAATCGAATTTGCACACGCTTCAGTTTTCGAGGGAGTTATGCAACTCGTTTCTTTTTTAGTATATAAGGTCTTCTTGATGCTTTGATATATAGATAGATAACTTATACCTGCACTATCGGTGTAAGGCACAACCATTGAATGTGCTCACAAATGAGCGTGTGGCATCATAGGCAATTGATTAGTTTTAGTGAATCGAACAATCCTGTTCTCTCGCGTGTCATAAGGATAAAGGCTGTGAGAACAACGATGTTCATTTATGTTTTAATTCCTCGCTCGTGTTTCAAATGTACCAAACCTATCGCGAAAATTCCAAAATTGTGTGGACAAAGAGACGGGTTCGCTTATCGAATAGGACGTGGACGTGGTATTTGTCAGTGAACTCAGCATATGATCGACCATCACAAACATGTATCTTTGCTGATTGTCAGCGAGGGCTATGAGTGTTTTGTGCCCCAAACTTTCTTGATAGTCTTAGTAGAAGGACTAGCCCCGGCTATTGTCGGGGCCGTCCTCTCGTCGCCTAGCTCTAGCATCCATGATTCACCGATGCAAATATGTATGGCTTCACATGTAAGCCGGGGGAAAAGAGCTAGGCGCGTTTTTTATATCGGATCATAGAGCACCCTCGGTGTATATCCACTTCTGGGTGCCCCAAGCGTGCATACGTAGACAGCCATAAAATCTGCGCATGCCACAATAATCCGGAAGCGTTTCCGTAGAACCGCTAAGTATGAGAATTTATCAGGGAAAAGAATACGGGACGGGCTCGAGTCGAAGCCGTCAGCATATGCCGGGAAACTATACGCATGTACATCTCCTCTGGAACTGAAGATAGCTCAGTCCCTGTAGGTCCATCGTGTATACGTCCCCCGTATATCTGTTCTTAATCATACACCCTGGAGGGGGTGTGTCAAAGCTGAGAAGGGTGCCGTCTCCGTGCTTCCGGTCAGATGGATTTGATGAAAAGATTGCTGGCCTCGGGCAGAGCGGTTTGCGCATCTCCGCTCCTCCTGGCTGAAGGGGATAAGCGGTACGTGCCTACTAAACAAGCTACCTGCTTGCTTGAATCAATAGGGTAGCTCGCATTGTTTCGTCGGGTCTATTTTCTAGGGGCGCCCTTGAATATATTGGACCCTCAGAAACCTAAGGTATGTTCATTCTTGGACTTCAAAATCCAGGCATAGCCACTTATTGGCATGAATATGACTGACACCTAGACGATGATCCTCGGCTGGGTACATCTTCAGTTGCGAATATTTCAACAGAAGAGTGTTATTGGTCCATAAATGATCAACCGTTGGCCTCAGATCTCTTATTGATGTTACTCGACAGGCTGCTCCTTGTTTTCTCTCTTTTCCTTTCTGATCAAGTGCAAGTATCTATACACCGTTGGTGCTGAAATGCCCAGTGCACCAGCCACGGTATCTATTGCACCCTTGATCAGGAAGATACCCGAATCGTCAAGGTCGGTGATGAGCTTCAGTCGTTCTGATTTGTTCATCCGCTCGGGCTGAACCCTGTGTTCCGCTACAAATGATTGGATGTGCTGATTTGTCAGATCCTCTGCGTTCACGGATAGGGTTTCATGCGTCCCATCGGTGACCGCCTGCTGAACAGATGCATCATTCTGAATTATTGCATTGCCATGCTCATCGGGCGTATCCACAGTTTGTGTGTCAGGATCCGATTGATCTCTCATGATGCGATGTGTAGGGAATGGGGATCCGCTGGAACTGATGGAATCCAGATAGTCGCTAGCTGTTCGCAGAGCTTTACTGGTTTCTTTAAAGATGGAATTGTCAAAGTTGATGCAGAGAAAACCGATGACCTGATCTTCTGTATTACGCAGGAAAAAGGTGGAGGAGACAATAGGGCGGCCTTCATGCGTGTAGCCAGCATAACGGACCAGGTAGTTTCGATGCTCGTATTCGCGGTTCTGCCAGATTCTCAGAACAAGGTCGGTAGCGGGACTGCCTACTTTGCGTCCGCTGACATGGCCGTTGGCTATTGCAACGACTGAGTGTGAGAAGTCCTTTACGTCCTGCAGAACGACCTCGGTGTCATGTCCCAATAGCTCGCCTAGGAAGTCTACCAAGGGAATAAAGGGTCGTAGGGATGTTGAGATGTTCTCTGTTCCGTTCATATTGCATTCCTTTCCCCCTGACGGTCTGTATTTGCAACAGGAAACAATGCTGACATATAGAGGAAATTCTATCACAATACAAAAAAGCTATTTTGTTGGAAACAAAATATTATTGATATGATAAAATAATATAAACAACTCAAGGAGGAGGTGCAGCACATGAGTAGATCTGATTCACAATCCAGTTCGGCCGAGAAATATGAAGATGAAGATTTGAAACGTAGCCTCAACACTCGGCAGATGGGAATGATGGCGATTGGCGGTGCAATCGGAGTCGGCCTGTTCTACGGGTCCTCCGGGGCAATATCTTATGCAGGTCCATCCGTTTTGCTGGCATACGCACTGGCAGGCGCTGCTATATTTGTAGTCTGCCGGGCAGTGGGCGAAATGGCCACTGCTGAACCGGTATCAGGAGCAACCGTATCGTATGCCAGCAGATATATTCATCCTTTTGTAGGGTATGCAATAGGTTGGACCAGTCTGCTTGGTTGCGTGGCTGGTTCAGGAGCGGAATTTACAGCATTGGGTAAATATGTCCAGTTTTGGTTTCCCTCCTTTCCCATATGGGCCAGCGGCTTGATCGGCATGGTGCTGATGGGCGTCATCAACCTGATATCCGTCAGCTTCTATGGCGAGTCGCAGTTTTGGCTTTCGGCCGTGAAAGTAGTCACCATTGTCGTTATGGTCATCGGTGGCCTGATCATCATCTTCACCGGCATCGGCAACGGCGGGCATCCAGTCATGCTCAAAAACCTGACAGTCGATGGATTCATGCCGAATGGCCTGTCGGGGCTGCTGTTTTCTGTGGTCATGGTGGCTTTTGCCTTTGGAGGCTCGGAGTCGGTCGCCTATACGGCAGGTGAAGCAAAAGATGTCAAGAAAACCATGCCTCGCGCCGTCAACGGGGTGTTTTGGAGCATTATCCTCTTTTACCTGGGATCCACTTTTGTGATCCTGTGCATGTGGCCCTGGGATAGGATGAAGGGTGTGGGTTCTCCCTTTGTCCGTGTCTTCGCGTCATTGGGTATCCCGGCTGCGGCCTCCATCATCAACTTTGTCGTCATCACCGCGTCCCTGAGTGCCGTTAGCAGCGGCATCTTCATGTACAGCCGTCAGCTTTACAACCTTTCGCTCCAAGGCAGCGCTCCCTCTATACTCTCCAAGGTGTCAAAGAAGAAGATTCCATACGTCAGCGTGCTGACTGTAGTGCTTATGCAGCTGGTAGGCATAGCGCTGATGGCTGTTCTTCCTGAGCGGGCATTCACTTTTCTCATCGATCACGGTTTTCATGCTGGTTTTCAGCTGGGTGGCCGAGCTTGTCAGCGAGTATCACTTCCGTTCCATAAAGCGTCGTGAGGGCAAAGAGGACGAGCTGACCTTCAAGCTGCCTCTGTACCCCTTCAGCAATTTTTATGCGCTCGCGTTCATGGGGCTGGTCATGATAATGATGGCAATAATGCCGGAATACAGAATCAGCTACCTGGTGACCATACCCTGGATGATCCTTCTTGCAGTTCTGTTCGTTCTTCAACGCAGAAGCAGCAACAAGCAGACTGAGACAACTTCGGATGAAGACTTGGTCAATCCGGCGCCCACTAACGGAGAAGCGGATTTGGACGCTACACTTTCAGGCGAGGGTCATGAGGCCATGGCGGATTCCTGATCGTATCGCCGAGGATCTGGCTAACTGAAAAAGACGGTCGGTTCGTCCGGCCAAAACATGGAAGGAACACAATGACCTACGATTTCACCAGCATCATGGATAGGCATGGCAAGGATGCTATTGCGGTTGACGGTTTGGGCGCCCAGCCTGGTTTCGCTCCCGAACCGCCCAAGGAGGGGTTCGATGTCATTCCCATGTGGGTGGCCGACATGAATTTCCCAACTGTGCCAACCATTCCCGAGGCCATCATTGAGCGTGCCAAGCATCCGGCTTTCGGCTACTTCGATCCGAGTGATGACTACTACAATTCAATTATCAACTGGCAGCGGACCCGTAACGGCGTGGAGGGCCTGACGGCCGAGGCCATCGGCTATGAGAATGGGGTCTTGGGCGGAGTGGTTTCCACCTTGACCGCCTTTGCGGCTCCTGGCGATGCTGTGCTGCTTCACAGTCCGACATATGTCGGCTTCACGATGTGCATCGAGAACAACGGTTACCACATCGTGCACAGCCCTTTGAGGAAGGACGAGCAGGGCGTCTGGCGGATGGACTTCGAGGACATGGACCGCAAGCTCAAGGAGAACAACATCCATGTGGCGGTCTTCTGCAGCCCGCACAATCCCTGCGGCCGTGTCTGGGAGAAGTGGGAGATCGAAAAGGCCATGGAAGTATATAAGGAGAACGACTGCGTGGTCATCTCCGACGAGATATGGTCAGACCTGATCCTGGCAGGCAACAAGCATATTCCTACCCAGTCGGTCAGCGAGGATGCCCGTAACAGGACGGCTGCCTTCTATGCGCCCAGCAAGACCTTCAACCTGGCCGGTCTGGTAGGCTCCTACCACATCATCTATAACAAGTATCTGCGCGACAGGATTGTGGCCAAGGGGTCCAAGGCCCACTACAACGACATGAACGTGCTGTCCATGCATGCCCTGATCGGAGCCTACAAGCCCCAGGGCCAGGAGTGGGTGGACGAACTCCGGCAGGTTCTGACCGGAAATGTGGACTACGCCTACGATTACATCCGGCAGCATTTCGAGGGAGTCGAGCTTTCCAAGCCCCAGGGCACCTACATGCTCTTCCTTGATTGCACGCAATGGTGCAAGGACCATGATCTGAGCCTGGACCAGCTGCTCAAGCGTGCCTGGGATGTGGGTGTAGCCGTTCAGGATGGGCGGCAGTTCAAGGCTCCCTGCGCCATCCGCATGAACCTGGCCCTGCCTTTGAGCCGTGTCCGGGAGGCCATGGACCGTCTGGACAAGTACGTCTTCAACGCCTGAATGATTTCTGAATTATCATGGACCCTCGCTGTCGGGCGGAACCGATCGGCGAGGGTCCATCATATGTGGGCGAATCCTTGCTACAGACTCACTGGAATTGCATGCCGCCGTCCACGATCAGGGTCTGTCCGGTTACATAGTCGGAATCATGCCCGGCCAGGAAGGCCACGGCATTGGCCACATCCTCGGGCTCGGAAAGCCGTCCCAGGGCGATGCCGTCCGAGAAGGTGGACATGCCCCACTCGTCATCCTTGCCGGCGTTGACCCCCACCTGATGAGCGATGTCCATCATCATGGGTGTTTTGACAATGCCGGGGGCGTAGGCATTGGCTGTGATGCCCTCCTTGGCCAGATCGCGTGCAGCCACCTGGGTCAGGCCGCGGATGGCGAACTTGGTGGATGAATAGAGCATCAGATTGGGGTTGCCCACCACGCCGGCCTGGCTGGTGGCGTTGATGATCTTGCCTCCGTGGCCCCGATCGCGGAAGGCCTGAACGGCGGCCTGCATCCCCCAGATGGTTCCTGCCACATTGACGTGGTAGACCTTGTCGAACAACTCCGGGGTGATGGACTCGATGGGGGTCGTCGGTCCCAGGCCGGCGTTGTTGACAATCACATTGAAATCGCCCAGCTTGGTTGCGGTCTTCTCGACGGCTGAGCGCACCTGGACACGGTCGGTCACGTCCAGGGTGACGGCCATGGCCTGTCCGCCTGATTGCTTGATGGAGTCTGCCACGGCCTGGGCCTTGTCTGTATTCATGTCCGCTACGGCCACGGCGAACCCGTCCTTGGCCAGACGGCGGGCTATGGCCTCGCCGATCCCCTGAGCCGCCCCTGTAACGAACGCCACTTCCTGCTGCATTGCTGCCCTCCTTTGTCGCCTCGCCGGGCCGGTCGGCCCGACTGTTCGATTCTAAAGGACGCTCGACCAGCCACCTTGGTTGATTGATTCGGCGTGTGGCGCAAGGGTGCCGTATTCTCTCCGGGTTGCGCTAGACTATTACGCGGTTGCCGGTTCACGTCCGCCACAGGGGCGGTCGACCCGGGGCCCTTGGATCTAGGAGTAACCATGAAGCAGGGAATTCATCCCGATTATCATCCCGTTGAGGTCACGTGCTCGTGCGGCAATACCTTCATCACCCGTTCGACCGCTCCCGGCGATCATATGACGGTTGATGTCTGCTCGCACTGCCACCCCTTCTACACCGGCAAGCAGAAGATTCTGGACACCGGTGGTCGCGTGGCTCGGTTCGAAGCCCGTTACGGCAAGAGGACCAAGTAGCACTTCCAACGCCAGTCCCTTCCGGGTCGCTCTGCTATGCCCGGTGGGGACTGGCGTTTTTTATGACTTGAACCATGCGGATGAGCGGACGGGAAGGGTGTAGATGAGCGAGGAGCAGTTTCCGGCGGCGGTGGCTGCCGTCGAGGAGTACGGTCGCCTGGAAAAGCAGATGAGTCAGCCCGAAACGGCTTCAGATCCGGCACAGATTCGCAAGTTGGGCCGCAGACATGCTGAGCTCGCTCCCATCGTTGAAGCTTATAAGGCCTATCAAAGCGCCTTGGAGGACAGCCAGGCGGCCGAACAGATGGCACGGGAGGATCCTGACTTCGCGCAAGAGGCCAAGGCCGTGGCTGACCGAATACCGGACCTGGAGCAGACCCTGCGTACCGCTCTTATCCCGCGCGACCCCGATGATGGCCGCGACACGATCATGGAGATCAAGGCCGGCAGCGGCGGCGAGGAGGCGGCCCTCTTCGCTGGCGATCTGATGCGTATGTATGTGCGTTATGCCGAAAAACGTGGTTGGACCACCGAGATCATGAGTGAGAATCGTACTCAGCTGGGCGGGGTGAAGGATGCCCAGTTGGCCATTCGCGCTCGCGGTCAGGTGGCCCCTGCCGACGGCGTCTGGGCTTCACTCAAGTACGAGGGCGGTGTCCATCGGGTCCAGCGTATTCCCGTCACCGAGTCCCAGGGCCGCATTCAGACTTCAGCCGCTGGAGTCATCGTCTTTCCCGAGGCCGATGAGGATGACGACGAGATCGAGATCGACCCCAAAGATCTAAAGGTTGATATCTTCATGAGCTCCGGCCCGGGAGGACAGTCAGTCAACACCACCTACTCGGCTGTGCGCATGACCCACATTCCTACCGGCATCGTGGTCTCCATGCAGGATGAGAAATCCCAGATACAGAATCGTCAGGCTGCCCTGCGGGTGCTCAAGTCCCGCCTACTGGCCATGAAACACGAGGAGGAGGCTGCCCAGGCTGCCGACATGCGCCATTCCCAGGTCCGTTCTCTGGATCGATCCGAGCGTATCAGGACCTACAACTTCCCCGAGAGCCGGATTGTGGATCATCGCACCGGCTACAAGGCCTACAACCTGGAGCAGGTGCTGGATGGCGACCTGCAGGCCGTCATCGACTCCGATATTCAGGCAGACGAGGCCCGCAGAATGGCTTCACAGGGGTGAATCAGCAGGAGTATGGGACCAGTCTGGCTGGACTGGTTGAAAGCGGCCATCGCCTGTTGGCACAGGCCGGTGTGTCTACGCCGCTCAATGATGCCAGGCTGCTGCTGGCCGATGCCCTTGAGTGCGATCTGCATCAGCTGGATCAGGCTCTGCTCTTGGACCGGACAGTTGCGGAACTGTTGACGAATGAAGGTGGTCGCAGACAGGCTGGTGGTTTTCAGTCGGCGGCCCTGGAACGTTATCGGTCCTATCTGCAGAGGCGAACCGGACGCGAACCCCTGCAGTACATTCTTGGCCACGCCTACTTTCGTTATTTGGATCTCCGCCTGGGGCCGGGGGTCTTTATCCCACGTCCTGAGACCGAAACGGTGGTCCAGGCGGGAGTGGACGCCTTGACCGGAGTGAATCATCCACTGGCTGTGGACCTGTGCTCAGGCAGCGGGGCCATCGGCCTGTCCTTGGCCACCGAGGTTCCAGGAGCGCGGGTCAGGGCCGTGGAGGTAGACGAGCAGGCGTATCGGTGGGGCGCCTTGAATGCCGCCGCTCAGGAGGCTGCCATCGGTGAGGCTGGGTCGGATTATCAGCTGCTGCAGGCCGATGCCACGGATCCCGCCACACTCTCTGATTTGGATGCCCAGGTGGATTTGGTCATCAGCAACCCTCCCTACGTCCCCCTGGATGCAATTCCTGACCAACCCGAGGTACGCGACTGGGATCCGGACCTGGCCCTCTATGGCGGTTCGCCTGACGGGTGCCTTTTGCCTTGCCGCATTCTGGACAGGGCCATGGTCTTGCTGGCTCCTGGCGGTCTGCTGGTCATGGAGCATGATGCCTCCCAGGGGCCGGCCATGGTTGCTGCTGCACTGGAGCGGGGGTATGTTCAGGCACGTACTCATCAGGATCTGGCTGGTCGAGACCGCTACCTGACAGCCTGGCGGCCTGCCTTGGTCCTGGGATAGATTGGTAGCTGGTCGCATGAACATGTCGAGCCGAAAGGTTGTGATGCAGGGTATGAGCCGGGTGATGACCTATGACAGTCGGTCGCCGCAGTTGCTGGCCCAGGTGGTGGCCGCCGGAGGGCTGGCGGTCATTCCTACCGACACGGTCTATGGCATCGTCTGTGATCCATGCAATGATGCGGCCATCGATAGGCTCTTCCAGGCCAAGCACCGTCCCAGGACCAAGTCCATCCAGGTGCTGCTGGATGGGGTCGAGACCATGGACCGGCTGGATCTTAGCCTGCCTGCGCCTCTTGATCGCCTGGCCGACGCCCTGTTGCCGGGTCCCTTTTCGCCTATCGCCCTTGTGGGGAAGTCCTGCCCCCTGCGCACCCCTCGGATCGAGCCCGAGGGTCCCACCCAGGCCGTCAGAGTGCCTGACTCGCCCATCTGTCGGGCGCTCCTGCAGGTGACCGGACCTTTGGCTGCTTCCAGCGCCAATCGATCGGGCAATCCCAGCGTGGAGACCGCCCGGCAGGCCAGAGCCGAGCTGGGTGATAGCGTCGACCTTTACCTGGACGGGGGGCCGACTCCCGGTTCGGTGGCCAGCACGGTGGTGGAAGCCGACAAGGCTGATCCCGACGGAATACATGTGCTGCGGCAGGGCGTAATCGGCGAGGCCCGGGTCCGTGCCCTTCTGTCGGGCCGGTCCAGCGGAGGGGAGGGCCAGTGAGGGTATACCTGTTCATTGCCGCCATCGCTGGCGGGGCCACCTGGCTGGTCATGCCCATGGTTCGTCACCTCGCCATCAGGGTTGGCGCCGTAGGCGTGGTCCGCGCTCGCGACGTACATAAGGTGCCCACCCCTCGTATGGGCGGCCTGGGCATGCTGATCGGCTTTGCCGTGGCCATGTGCTTCGCCTCCCGCATCCCCTTCATCACAGGCCTCTTCCAGTCCGGCCATCAGGCCTGGGTCATCCTGGCCGGGGCCGTAGCCATCTGCCTGCTGGGCATAGCCGACGACCTCTGGGACCTGGACTGGATGCTCAAGCTGGCCGGCCAGCTGCTGATCTCGGTCTTCGTCTCCTGGGGTGGTATCCAGATCATCTCCCTGCCGCTGGGATCCCTGGTGGCGGCCTCGCCTAGCCTGTCCATGGCCATCACGGCGTTTTTGATCGTGGCCTCCATCAATGCGGTCAACTTTGTAGACGGACTGGACGGCCTGGCTGCAGGCATCGTGGCCATCGGGGGTATCGCCTTCGCCATCTACTCCTATATCATCGCCCGCATTTCGCCCGACTACGCCTCACTGGCCACGCTGATCGACGTGGCCATGGTGGGTATTTGTGTGGGGTTCCTCCTGCACAACTGGCATCCGGCCAAGCTCTTCATGGGCGACTCAGGATCCATGCTGCTGGGATACCTGATTACTTGCGCCTCTATTGTGGTCACCGGCCGGTTGGATCCGGCCACCATTCATGCCAGCATCTATCTGCCGGCCTTCATGCCCATTCTTCTGCCCATTCTGGTGCTTTTCCTGCCTGTTCTGGACATGTGCCTGGCCATCATCCGAAGGCTCAGCCACGGGCAATCACCCATGCACCCCGACCGCATGCACCTGCACCACCGTATGCTGCGCATCGGTCACACGGTTCGTTCCGCTGTCCTTATTCTCTGGGGCTGGGCTGCGTTGATCGCCTTCGGATCGCTATTTATTCTGTTCTTCCGTCTGCGATATGTCTTGATCGGCCTGGCTCTTGCTGCCATACTGCTGACCTTCGCCACTCTCTATCCTTACTACCGCCGTCGTCTTCCCGAAATCAGGCGCGAGAACGCCATTCTTGCCGCCCAAGGCTCGCAGCATGCGGCCAGACCTCCCTGGCATAGCAGAAGTCGCCACGATAAGGATGAGGACGACTGATTCACTGGATGAAATAGTACGGACACGGCACCGCGAACGGTCAAGAAGCACTTGTAGCATGGTGCTATGGCTATGGAAAACCCACAAAGCGAACCTTCCTCCTACACTCAACTCCCTGACGCCTTCCAGAAAATCGGTCTGGCCTATGACGACGTCCTCCTGCTGCCCAACGAATCCGATGTCATTCCCTCCGAGGTAGATACCACCACCCGGCTGACGCGGAACATCACCATGAAGTCCCCTGTATTGTCGGCTGCCATGGACACCGTCACCGAAGCCACCATGGCCGTGGCAATGGCTCGCAACGGCGGCATCGGCGTCCTCCACCGCAATCTCAGCATCGAAGATCAGGCCAATCAGGTCGACATCGTCAAGCGGTCCGAGTCCGGTATGATCTCCGACCCTCTGACCGTCACCCCGGATGCCACACTGACCGACTTGGACAAGCTTTGCTCCACTTACAGGGTCTCCGGTCTGCCCGTGGTGGATCGTCGGCAGCGGCTGGTGGGCATCATCACCAACCGTGACATGCGCTTCGTCAACCCAGCTGACTTCGACCGGCTCAAGGTCAGCGACATCATGACCAAGGACCACCTGATTACTGGTCCGTCCAACATCACCAAGGAAGATGCCCACCAGCTTCTGGCCAAGTACAAGGTGGAGAAGCTTCCTCTGGTCGATGACGAGGGCAAGCTTACCGGGCTGATTACCGTCAAGGACTTCGTCAAGACCGAGCAGTACCCCGAGGCCACCAAGGATGAGCGCGGCCGTCTGCGTGTGGCGGCTGCCGTCGGTTTCTTCGGCGATGCCTGGCAGCGCATTACCGCCCTGGCCGACGCCGGCGTCGACATTCTGGTCGTGGACACTGCCCATGGCCACGCCAAGCTCATGCTGGACATGATCCGCCGGATCAAGGCTGATCACGCCTTTGACCATGTGGATGTGATCGGCGGCAACGTGGCAACCCGCGAGGGTGCCCAGGCTCTGATTGATGCTGGCGTTGACGCAGTCAAGGTCGGTGTGGGCCCTGGCTCCATCTGCACCACCCGTGTGGTGGCTGGCGTGGGTGTGCCCCAGCTGACTGCGGTCTACGACGCCGCGCTGGCCTGCCGTCCTGCTGGGATTCCTCTGGTGGCCGACGGTGGAATTCATTACTCGGGCGACATTGCCAAGGCGATTGTGGCCGGTGCTGATTCGGTCATGCTGGGCGGTCTGCTGGCAGGCACTGAGGAGGCCCCTGGCGAGAAGGTCCTCCTGCACGGCAAGCAGTACAAGGTCTATCGGGGCATGGGCTCGCTGGGCGCCATGGCCCCGCGCGGCAAGAAGAGCTACTCCAAGGACCGCTACTTCCAGGCCGACGTCACCAGCTCCGACAAGGTGGTACCTGAGGGAGTCGAGGGCGAGGTGCCCTACCGCGGTCCGCTCAACTACGTGCTCTACGAGCTGGTTGGCGGCCTGCATCAGACCATGTTCTACACCGGTGCCCGCACCATTCCCGAGCTGCAGCGCAAGGGCCGGTTCATTCGGATCACCGATGCCGGTCTGCGTGAATCGCATCCACATGACATCGTCATGACCAAGGAAGCTCCGAACTACTCAGGCTTCCACAACTGAGCCTACATAGGCAGGTGATCGGCGCAGGATCTCATCAGGACCTGCGCCGATTGCATATCTCATGTCAGTTACGGTCCGGACGGCCGGGCTGACGACCCCTCCGCCGGTCACGTGCTGGCGATATCTTGTAATGTTCCGTCCAAGGCGGCGGAAGGAGCGATCCGGGAGGCAACCCGGATCTGAAAGGCGTACAGATGAGTGATAAGAATGATCTGACTTTCTCGGCGGAGGAATCCCGCATGATCTGGATAGACTGTGAGATGACCGGTCTGGATATCTTCCATGACGAGCTGTGCGAGGTCTCTGTGGTACCCACCGACTTCAACATGAAAGTTCTGGACAAGGGCATCGACCTGGTCATCAAGCCCTCCCAGGCGGCCCTGGATCATATGGGGGATTTCGTCAGGAAGATGCACACCTCCTCCGGCCTGATCGAAGAGATGAAAACCGGCCTGGACCTTGAGGAGGCCCAGCGTCAGGTAATCGAGTACGTCAAGCCCTTCCTGCCCAAGAACGGCAAGGCCCATCTGGCTGGCAACTCGGTAGGTTCCGACAAGAAGTTCCTTGATAGGTACATGCCCGACTTGATGGCTCTTCTGCACTACCGGGTCATCGATGTGAGCACCCTCAAGGAGCTGTCCCGCCGCTGGTATCCGGACGTCTACAAGAACAAGCCGGCCAAGCACGGCGGCCACAGGGCCCTGGCCGACATCATCGAGTCCATGGACGAACTGCGCTACTACCGCTCCATGTTCTTCCTTCCGGCTCCCGGACCTGACGGGGCGCAGTCCAAAGCCGGAGCGGAACAGATCGAGCAGACCAGCCTTCTGCGCCACTACGAAGAGTCCGGCGATCCGGTAGAGGATGCCAACAAGCCTGAGAAGACCGACTACTGACAGGCGTGGCCATGTACCTCTGACGTGGCACCATGGAGGCATGCAGCAATCCGAAGCCTTGACCATATTGAGTGCGGGGGCCAATGCCTTCATCACAGGCGCTCCCGGGTCAGGCAAGACCTTTGTGCTCAATGAGTTCGTCGCCCAGGCTCGTCAGGCCGGAGCGGTTGTGGCGGTGACCGCTTCGACCGGCATCGCCGCCACACACATCAACGGCCAGACCATCCATTCCTGGAGCGGTGTGGGAATCGCCACCTGCATGACCGAATCACTCATGAAGCGGATCAAGACCCGCCGTCGTAGACAGATCGAAGGCACCGACATCCTGATCATCGATGAGGTCTCCATGATGCATGCCTGGCTCTTCGACATGGTCGACCAGGCCTGTCGGGCGGTTCGTCACAGCCCCGAACCATTCGGAGGGCTCCAAGTGGTTCTTTCCGGGGACTTTTTCCAGCTGCCGCCGGTGACTCGATCCAACCGAGCTGCAGGAATACTGCCCAGCCCTGAATTCCAGGCTGCCCGGGAACGCTATGCCCAGGCCGGCAAGGACCCGGACGGGTTCGTCACCGAATCACTGGTCTGGCAGGACCTGGACCCGGTCGTCTGTTACTTGACCGAGCAGCATCGCCAGGACGATGGCCAGCTGTTGACTGTCTTGACTGACATCAGGGAGGGCGGCGTCACCCAGGAGGACCATGAGGTCCTGGCCTCCCGCGTCGGCGCAGTGCCCACACCCGGTCAGGTGGCAGTCCACCTCTTCCCGGTCAACAAGCAGGCTGACACGCTCAACGACCAGCGCCTGGCCGCCATCGACGAAGAGGCCCACCATTACCAGGCCACATCCCGAGGCGAGGCCAGACTGGTGGAGCGGCTGAAGAAGAACATGCTGGCCCCCGAGGATCTGGCCCTGAAGACCGGAGCCGCAGTCATGGCCCTGCGCAACGACCAGGACCATCAATATGTCAACGGCTCTATAGGTACAGTCAGCGGATTCACCAGCTCGGCCAAGGGGGGATGGCCGATCGTCTCCTTCCAGAACGGCAACATAGTCACCATGAAGCCGGCCGCCTGGGAGACCATGGATGGGGACACTGTCTTGGCCGCCGTCAACCAGGTGCCGCTTCGCTGCGCCTGGGGGATCACCATCCACAAGTCCCAGGGAATGACCCTGGACAGGGCGGTCATGGATCTGAGACGGACCTTCGCGCCGGGGATGGGCTACGTGGCCCTCTCCCGTGTGGAAAGCCTGGATGGGCTCTACCTGACGGGCATCAATGAGCATGCCTTCCTGGTCTCTCCCGATGCCGTCGTTCTGGATGCGGGATTGAGGGCCGAGTCCAAGGCGGCCTGCGCCCGTCTGAAGGATGAGGGTCCTGAGTCCTTCACCAAGCGCGCCGTCGGTCAGGAACCAGAAGACGAATTCAGCCAGGACGAACTTTTCTGATTGGTCGCCTTTACCGGTCTTGATCCGGTGTAGTCATCCGGGTCGCTAGAGGCACCATGACAGGCGGACCATGTCTCTCAGGATGATTCCGTTCTCGACAATGGGCTGCTGGTAGCGGTCTACAAAATAATCCCGTTCAATGCGGTCCATGCGAAACCCGCATGTTTGGTAGAAGCAAAGGGCCTCAAAACTGGTGGATCCGGTGCCTACTTCCAATCTTCTCAGACCCAGCCTGACGGTCTCCATCTTGGCTCGGTCTATTAATCTGCTTCCAAGTCCCTGTCGGCGATAAGCACGGCCCACACTGATATTGGCGATTTCCAAGGTATCCGTGTTTGGTCTGACAAGCAGCATGACACCAGTCAGAGCGTGTTCCACTCGGATTTCATAAGCACAGGAATGGGTGAAAACGTCACGGATTATCAGTTCTGAAGGATCGGCCTCCAGGAGGAGTGTCATGTGCTCTGCGTCAAGGTTGGTAAAGGTCTGGATGGTCACACCTGGCTCTGATGACATAGGTGCCCGCCTTGTCCTTGTAAATCAGAAAACCTGTTCGATATACAACCATCATATCTTGGCCCTCTTTATGGGGGAGGGTAATGCTGGAGAGATGCCGGATGTCAAGTTGAGGATTTAACGACCTTTTCCGGTATGTGCCGTTTGGTTTCGGGTTCGGTCATACGGGACATATACGTAAATCCGGTTGACGACCAGGTGAACTCGGACAAACTCCTGCGCCGTTAAAGTTGGCAGGGTCTCACACATCTCACAAGCAGTTGTGCTGGCTCTTTATTTTTTGTCCAAGATCATTCCCCGGCCTCCGGTGACCGTCCAGAGTAAGACGGCGAAGACTGTCAAGACCGCTGCAATCGCCGCCCAAGTCCCCTGCCCAGGAATGGGCGGTTTGATGTCTTCGGGGTACAGACGGAGCGTCATTCCCATGCCTATCTGCATGCCTTGGCTGGCGATATTGATCACTGCCAGCCCTACGCCCAGGCCAAGCCCGTAGAAACGACCAAGCAATGCGATGCCGAGCATGACCAAGGATGCGTCGACCAAGCCATTGCAGACAGCCAGTCTGAGCAGCGACTGTACGCTGGTTGGGCCGCCGTGGGAGTCCGGTACGGTAAGGAGAAAGCTGAGAAGAAACGGCAGCATCAGCACGCCTATCCCTGCGGCCAGGGCTCGCCAACGGACGCGTGCCAGGTTCAGGCGCTCCCAGGTGGGCATAAGCGGGGCAAGCATGACCAAGGCGCACGCGATGAACGCCGCGTAGGCCAGCTCGGCCATGGGCACCATACTGGGCACGGCGCTTTTGCCTTGTGGGCATTGGGTATGCACGGCGTCGTTGAATACCGCTGCATGTGGATCAGGAACGCAGACGTACCCATAATAGGCTGGCCGGGCATAGATCTCCCCGCCGGTAGCGGAGGCCGAGGCGGAGGCAAGCAGGAAGGGCACGGTTGCAGCCATCACGACGAATGCCAAGGCCGCCCATGGGCGGCGTCCAGCCAGCCATCCGACCAAGATTTCGCCTTTCAAGGAGCCGCGTCGATGCCGGCCGCCCATCAGTGGTTCTTCCCCAGATCATTGATGACATCGGACGGCGTGACGGTGCAGCGTTCGAGCCCAGAGAGGTTGCGACGCACATAGGCATGGAACTCTTCATTAGTGGCATCGTTGAGCAGATCGGCGGCGGGGCCTCGGGCGCTTCCCAACCCAGAGATTGCGCTTCCTCCGCCCAGCGACTCGTAGACGGTCTCTCTCATGCGCTGGGGCAACTGCTCCAGCACGAAGGCGGACACGCTGGCACCATCATCCAATGTCCGTTGTTTATACACGTTTTTAAGTGCGGTAGCCGCGCAGTCGGCATGAATAAATTCCTTCACGATGGCCTGTGTGACATCAGCTAGGTCACTGTATCGTCCAGTGCGTTCGGTGACTGTGTCGGTCATTATCTGTATCTTCTTGCCGCCCAAGTGTTCCAGTTCGGCCAGGCCTTGGCCGGTGAGATTCCACGCCTGGCCGTGGGACGTAGGCGTAAAGGCGTTGCCCAGCAAAAGCACAAGACCCGAGCTGCCTTCCACACTGTCCTTGGGGAACCATGAGGCGACCGACCGCATATATCGCATGTAGCGTCTCAGGTGGGCGCCATCATCCGGGTGGGAGCACACTGACAGCGGCACGCCGTCTATGCTTTTGCACACTGGGGTGAACGGAGCGGACCGTCGCCATTCCGCCGGGCCGGACATGGCTACCAGGCCCCCGGCAGCAGTCGGAACTAAAAGAAGCACAGCCAATGGGGCGACTATCCATGACAGGCCGGGCCGCCACTGGTGTGCGGTCAGCATGCATGCCGCTGTGGATGCGGCCAGCACTACTGCGACCAAGATCCAGCGCACTGTCACCGCTGAAAGGTTAATACTGAGTCCCGGCTCGGCACCGATGCCCGTGTCCATCATCGGCATCACCACGGCCAGCGGCGACCCCCAGGCTCGGGGAAACACGTCACCCTTGGGTATGCGCGGCATCAGCAGCACTAAGCTGCCCCAACACAGGGCGGCAGGCAAAAGCGTGGCCGGCACCAGGGACCAGCGGCTGCCCATGATGGCCCCGAGCGCATAGCCGAGAGCGAACATGGCCGCCGGCACTGCCATACCCATGAGCAAGGCTCCCACGGGAACCGATCCGCCTGTGAACCGCAGTGTCTGGACGATGGCGGGAAGACAACCTGCCGCATAGGCCAGGGAACCCAATGCGGCACCCTTGAGGACAGGCACGCCATACCTGCGGACAGACGGGCCCCCGATCCAGGGCGGCGCGACCATGGACCGCGGGGAACACGCTTTCCAGGCGCTCCATGCGCCGAACATGCAGGCGATTACATCCGTCACCAGATGCATCCAGGTCAGGTCGAACTGCAAGGCCGCATCTGTCAATGCCCACGGGGACGCATCTGATTGGCCGACTCCGTAGTTGCGCACCGATAATGCGGCCGGATATGCCATCATTGACAGAAAGAACACCAGCGAGCTCACAGGTGACAAGGGATTGAGCAGACGGGCCATCATGTGACCTCACCCTGGTCGAATGGCAGGTGTCCGGATCCCGTCAGCAGCCGTCGATAACCGGATTCCCAAGGCGATGCCATTGAATCCTCAGGATCGGCCAAGGCGGCGAGATCATCCATGCGTCCGTCCAGGAGCAGATGCCCGTGGTCGAGTACCAGCACGCGGTCGGCGATTGCGGCCAGATCCTCGACCAAATGCGTGCTCACCAGCACTGTATGGCTGTCCGCATATGCGTCGAGGAATTTACGCACCTCAATGCGCTGCACCGGATCAAGGCCAACGGTCGGTTCGTCCAAGACAAGCACGTCGGGACGGGCGACAATTGCACACGCGATGCCCGCCCGTTGACGCATGCCACCGGACAGGCTGCGCACCGGGTGGCGAGCTTCCCCGGACAATTCCACCTGCTCCAGAGCCCACACCGCTGCATCGCAGGAAGCTTTCCAGGACAGACCGCGCGCCCATGCGGCGTACCGTACATTGCGCATTAGGCTGGAAGCATTCATCAACTCGAACGATTGCGGCAAATATCCGATCCGGCTCCTGGCCCGACGTCGTCCAGCGCTTGTCAGCACATTCGCCCTGGCTATCCTTACACTGCCCGAGGAAGGACGCGACAAGGTGGTCACAATATTCATCAGCGTCGTCTTGCCGGCACCATTGGGACCCAAGAGCCCGAATACGCCATTGCCGAAGTTCAAGGACACATCCGACAACGCCTGTTTACGGCCGTAGGAGAAAGACACGTGCGAGAGGGAAACGTCTACTTTATAATTCACCGTTGAACCAAACTAATAAAAGTTGAACCTTTACTCCAAAGTTAAATCAAACGTACATTACATAACTGCTTGAGTCAAATCGATGTGCTTGGCAAGGCGCATGAACGGTGTCCGGAAATGTTCAAAGAAGATGCAATCGCGGTGTTCTGCAGCGTCATGATTAATCTCAAGTGATGATCCGGGGCGTGGCCGCCAGAACTACGTATGATTGGCGCGATGAATAATGTTGGTTTTCAAGAGCCTCCATCTGCTAGCGGTGAGCGCGAGTCAACCCACCGCCTCATCTTCGAAATGGTGTCCAGGCGAGCATTGTTTTTTGAGGGTGGTTCGTCCTCGACGTTGTCGAGCGGCCGTATGCGACCATAGCGACTTTCTCTGTGAAAGCGTCCATAATCATAGGGGTTTATGGCTGGCTTTCAACAAATTGCCATAAGCCGTTCTCTATGGCTGCTTGTCCCTTTGCGCGCATATCTTTGGGAGGTATGAGAACCAAAGCCATGCGCATGTCAACCCTCTTTTTGCGGACCCTCAGAGAGGATCCGGCCGACGCCGATGTGGACTCGGCCAAACTCCTGCAGCGGGCAGGATACGTCCGCAAGGTGGCCCCGGGCATCTTCACTTGGCTGCCACTGGGTCTGAAAGTCCTCGACAAGGTCCAGGCCGTGGTTCGGGAGGAGATCGACGGCATCGGCGCCCAGGAGGTCCACTTCCCGGCCCTGTTGCCTCGCGAGCCCTACGAGGCCACCCACCGCTGGGAGGAGTACGGTGAGAATCTCTTTCGCCTCCAGGACAGGCACGGCGCCGACTACCTGCTGGCTCCTACCCATGAGGAGATGTTCACCCTTTTGGTCAAGGACATGTACTCTTCATACAAGGACCTGCCGGTGGTTCTTTACCAGATTCAGACCAAGTACCGCGACGAGTTCCGTCCCCGCGCAGGGCTGATCAGGGGTCGCGAGTTCATCATGAAGGACGCTTACTCGTTCACCGTGGACGAGGAGGGGCTGAAGAAGGCCTACCAGGATGAACGCGGTGCCTATGAGCGAATCTTCAAGCGTCTGGGCGTCAACTACGTAATCGTCCATGCGGTCTCCGGACCCATGGGGGGATCCGAGTCCGAGGAATTCCTGGCTCCGTTGCCTATAGGCGAGGACACTTTTGCTCTGGCGCCCTCGGGGAAGGCGTGGAATGTGGAGGCGCTGACCACCCCGCGTCCTGGTCCCGTCGACTACACTAAGATTCCCGCCATGCAGGAGCTGGATACCCCTGACTCAACCACCATCGATACCCTGGTGGAGCGGTTCAACCAGCTGCATCCTCGCGAGGATGGCCGGGACTGGACCGCTGCCGATACTCTGAAGAACCTGATTGTGGCCGTCAAGCATCCTGCAGATGATGACCATCCCGAGGGCTGGCGGGAACTGGTGGCCGTCGGCCTGCCGGGTGATCGTCAGGTGGACATGAAGCGGTTGGAGGCCCAGTTCGCTCCGGCCGAGATTGAGGAGGCCAATGAAGCTGACCTAGCTGCCCACCCCGAGCTGGTCAAGGGATATATTGGCCCCCGTGTTCTGGGTCCTCAGCGTTCGGACACCGAGTCTGCCGCCCATATCCGCTACTTCCTCGATGCTCATGTGGCACCTGGCTCAGCCTGGGTGACCGGTGCGGATGCCCAAGGAGTGCATCTGGCCAATGCGGTCTACGGACGTGACTTCCAAGCCGACGGAGTGGTTGAGGCTGCCGAGGTCCGTCACGGGGACATGAGTCCTGACGGTTCAGGGCCGCTCAGCTTTGAGCGTGGCGTGGAGATTGGCCAGGTCTTCCAGCTCGGACTGAAATACTCTGACGCACTGGGTCTGAAGGTCCTGGACAGCAACGGCAAGGCAGTGCCGGTCTGGATGGGCTGCTATGGCATCGGCATCTCTCGCGTGCTGGCTTGCATTGCCGAGATGCATCACGATGACAAGGGTCTGGCCTGGCCCAAGGCTGTCGCTCCTGCCGTGGTCCATGTGGTGGCCACCGGCAAGAAGCAGGAGGCCTTCGATGCCGCCGAGAAGCTGGTCACCGACCTGGAGGACCGTGGTGTGGAGGTCATCTATGACGACCGTCCCAAGGTGTCTCCAGGGGTCAAGTTCAAGGATGCCGAGCTGATCGGGGTCCCCCTGGTCGCCATCGCTGGTCGCGACACCATCGCCAACGGCACCATCGAGATTCGCAACCGCGATGGCTCGGATGTGCAAGCTGTTCCTGCCGATCAGGCTGCTCAGGTGATCGTGGATCGGATTACAGCCTTGCAGTAGGTTATGCCACGCTCATAGTTGCTTATTCGCAACCAATAGGGGTGGGGCCTTGGTCGCGTCATAATCTACGCGACCAAGGCCCCACCCCTTCGGTTGTATCGGTTTGGTTTCAGGAGTCTATCCGGTCAGATGCGCAGCAGTATGGGCAGGTGGTCCTGGCGTTCGCCTGTGTCCACGGGTTCGCTGGTGCTGACCTGATCTGCGATCCGGTTGGAGGTCAGCCAGTAGTCGATGCGCCAGCCGGAGTTGTTGACCTTGCTCTTTGGGGCCCGCTGGGCGAACCAGGTATAGACGCTGCGGTGGTCATCGTAGAAGCCGGCGGCATCTCCATGGATCTTTCGGAAGGTGTCGGTGAAGCCGGCGTCCAGCAGAAGGCCGAACTTTTCGCGCTCCTGGTCGGTGAAGCCGGCGGAATGGTGGTTGGAGGCCGGGTTGGCAATGTCGATCTCCTCGTGGGCCACGTTGAAGTCACCACAGGCCAGGACCGGCTTACGGGCATCCAGTTCCTGCAAGTAGTGACGGTAGCGATCGTCCCAGACGCCGCGCGGCTTGAGCCTGACCAGTCCCGATCCTGAATTGGGGGTGTAGACCGTGGTGACGAAGCAGTCCGGGAACTCCAGAGTGAGCATGCGGCCCTCGTCATCCATGGTGTCCGGAGCGCCGATGCGGGGTTGCGTCACGGTAGGTTCCGGCAGGCTCTTGCGGTAGAGCATGAGCGTGCCTGCGTAGCCTGTGCGGGCCGGGGGCTCGGAGCGGCGGTCCACCTCCTGGTAATCGGGGAAGTATCGCATGAGTGCCTTAAGGATGCCTGCGGATTTCTTCTGATCTCCGTTGAGTTTGGTTTCCTGGATGGCTACGACATCAGGATCCAGATTCCGTATGGTCTCCACCACTTTCAGGGAGAGGGCGCTGCGGCTGCTCTTGCCCAGCAGGGCGGCGTTGAGCGAATCGATATTCCAACTGACCAGCGTGTGAACCATGACTGCGGGTCCTTCCAAACCGTACCGATGTATCTGCTCTCACAGTTTAGCCCAGGACCAATGCTCGATTGCCCTGGGTGCTGAAAGGGACATTGCCAAACCAGCCATGGGCAGGGTTGTCCACCTCGCGAAACAAGCCGGGCTCGTTCGACCACAATGGTCTGCGGGTCAGGTGCGGAGACGTGGGTGGAGGCAGGATAGATTCACCGTTCGATGGAGGGTTTCTGGCCGGGGCCAGTACCTTCCCCCGCTCCGATTATCCGCGTTCCGGTCCGGGATCCTCCGTCGAACGGCCTCATTGCCGCGCGAGCAGGAATCGGCCGGCAGATTTACAGCATCGGATTCATAACATCGACAGAGAGGTGCCGGTATGTCTATCAACGAAATAAAAACGACCGTCTTTGGCTTTATGGGGACCCAGCCGACTCGTCTGGGACAGCCGGGGTCTACACCGATCTGCTCCTTCAGGTTGGGCTCTACGCCGGCCTATTACGATGCTGCGGCTGGGGTGTGGAAACGAAAATCCACCACCTGGCTGACGGTCAAGGCTTTCAGGACTCTGGCGGTCAATGCCTTGGCTTGTCTGCACAAGGGTGATCCAGTCATGGTGACGGGATCCTTGGTGACGGAAGAGTGGACCAGTGACGGCCAGCCGCATAGCAGTCTGGTTTTGATTGCGGATGGCATTGGCCACGACTTAGCACGTGGACAGGATACCTTCACTAGGATCCGATCGAGTTCTGCGCCTATTGATGAGGGGGCTGCCGGTCCGGATCCTTGGACCACACCGCTGGCATCTTCATCGTCCGAAACAGCCTCTGCATCACCTGCCTCATCTGCGCCGGAGGAAGTATCCGTGGAGGCTGCCAATGCTGGATGAACAAAGGTTGCTCCGGCCGAGCAAAACGAAGGCGGAAGGTCGACTGATTCCCGTAGGCCTCCCGCCTTGATCAGCAGACTGATTAAAACCGTCAACCAACGGTTTTAATCAGAACAGGTTTACCAAATCTTGACCCGTGCGTCGGGTTCCAGCCACATGCCGTCGTCAGCGGTGACTCCGAAGGCCTGATAGAAGCGATCCACGTTCCTGACGATGCCGTTGGTGCGGAATTCAGCAGGGGAGTGTGGATCGATCTGCAGATACTGTTCGGCCAGTTGATCCCTGTTCTTGGTCCTCCAGATGGAGGCATAAGACAGGAAGAACCGTTGCAGGCCAGTGTAGCCGTCCATGACCGGAGCCGAGACCAGTGCCTGGTCCATGGCCGCATCGTCTGTCCCAACTGTGCCGCCCTCCTTCTTCTGCAAGGAGAGGGCATAGGCCTTGATGGCGATGTTGACGCCTCCCAGGTCTCCGATGTTCTCGCCGATGGTCAGCGCTCCATTGACATGGGGTGCCTGCTCGGGCTTGTCGGCGTACTTCTCGGCAAGCTGTTGGGGGACGAAGCCGTTGTACTGCTCGATGAGAGCCTTGGTCCGTTGTTCGAAGTTTTCACGGTCCTGCGGGGTCCACCAGTCCTGCAGACGTCCGTCACCGTCGTACTTGGAGCCCTGGTCGTCGAATCCGTGGCCGATTTCGTGGCCGATGACCGATCCGATGCCTCCGTAGTTGACGGCATCGTCGGCTTCTGGGTCGAAGAAGGGCGGTTGCAGAATGGCTGCTGGGAAAACGATGACGTTCAGGGTGGGCTCGTAGTACGCGTTGACCGTCTGAGGATTCATCAGCCACTCTTCCTTGTCCACAGGCTGACCGGCTTTGCCGAACTGGTAGCCAGACTCGTAGAGGTTGGCCCGTCGCACATTGTCGACCAGACCCAGCTTTTCGTCCACAGCCAGAGCTGTATAGTCGCGCCAGTGCTCGGTGTAGCCGATTTTGGGCGAGAATTTGTCCAGCTTGGCCAGAGCCTTGACCTTGGTCTGTTCGCCCAGCCAGTCGCTGGAGGTGATGGAGACCCGGTAGGCGTCGATCAGGTCTGAGACCAGGGCCTCCATGCGGGCCTTGCTGGAGGCAGGGAAGTGCCGGCGTACATATTCGCGTCCGACCTCCTCGCCGCAAATGCCATTGACCAGGGAGACAGCCCGCTTCCAGCGGTCACGCATCTTGGTTGTGCCTGAAAGAACCTTGCCATAGAAGTCGAACCTGGCCTGATCGAAGTCGCTGCTGAGCAGGCCTGCCCACTCGATCAGGGTGTGCACGCGGGCCCAGAGTTTGAGATCCTCCAGATCACTGGTTTTCCAAAGCTCGTTCAAACCCTGCAGGAAGGAGGGTTCGTGCACAATGGTCCTGGACAGGGCTGAGCTCAGGTCGACCGGTTGCATATTGGCGACAGGGCTGGCTGCATATGCCTTCTGCCAGGACTCGATCCAGGTGTGCAGATCGAAATCGGCGAGCGTTGATTCCAGGTCGGCCAGGGTGGTGGGGTTATAGGTACGATCCTCATCACGGGTGGACACGTTGTCCCAATGGCGTGAAGCTATACGAGTCTCGATCTCAAGGAAGGACTCCGCCTGCCTGTGGGCATCCTCCTGGTCATCGGCGTAGCCGGAGAGCCTGAGCAGGGAGGCCACCATGTCGGTGTAGGCTTGTCGGACCGGAGCGTAGCTCTTCTCACGGTAGTAGGCCTCGTCGGGAAGTCCCAGCCCGGCCTGTTCCATATGAGCCACGTTGACGCCGGCGTTGCCCGGATCACCGTAGATGGCAATGCCGAACAGATCGGGACCGCCGGTGGGATTGAGTTGGCCCAGCAGGCTGGTCAGTGCCTTCTTGTCGGGCACGGCATCAATGGCCTGCAGGTCGGAGCGGATTGGTTCCATCCCTGCGGCTTCGATGGCATCGGTGTCCAGGAAACTGCGATAGAGCAGGGCTGACTTGACAGCTGGGGACTCCGGGTCCTCAAGGATTTCATGGATCTGTGCTTCGGCATCCTCGGCAAGCTTGTCGAAGGAGCCGAACCGGGAGCGGTCCTCGGGCAGGCTGTAGGTGTCGATCCAGGGGCCGTTGACAAAGCGGAAGAGGTCGTCCTGCGGCCGAATGACCGAAGAGAAGGAGGCCGGATCAAGTCCGGAAGAGGTCTTGGAATCAGTTGATTGTGCCATGCCACAAGCCTAGCCATCTTTGGTGACATGCCATGCCCTGGGTTGCCGGGAATCAGTGGACCGGCGCACCGTCCGCTGAAGGAAAAAGCCGCGATTGCCCCCTTGGTGATTTAAACTTGGAAGACAGTAACAGGACGGCTGCTCGGCTGCCCTGAGCGAGCGAAAGAGGACGGTATGACGGATCCCATGCAGGGCGGTCAGCCCAATCAGTACGGTGGTCGGGATTCTTCGCAGGATAACGGCCAATATCAGAATAATTATGGCCAGAATAATTATGGTCAGTATGGGCAATACCCCGGCTACCAAGGGCGCCCGCCACGGATGGATCCATTCTCCATGATCGCCGAGGATCTGGGATTCAGAACCCTGCGAGCCATCCGCATCATTATGGGCGTCATGGGCGTGATTGGAGTCATCCTGGGCCTGGCCCTGCTGCTCAGGCCGGACAAGACCCTGATCGCCATGACCGTGGTGCTGGGTATCTACTTCATCATCTCCGGCGTGGTCCGTCTGGCCACCTCCATCGTGTCCAAGGGGCTTCCCGGCGGTTGGCGTGTGTTGGGTGTCCTCTTTGGCGCCCTGATCGCCGTCGGCGGCATTGTCATCGTCAGGAACACGGCCCTGTCCGCTTCTGCGCTGACCCTACTGGTCACCATCATTGTGGGCATCAGCTGGATCATGGAGGGCGTGATGAGTCTGGCAGCCTCCTGGGGGCTCCCGCATTCAGGCTGGGCCATCTTCTCGGGCATCGTATCCATCATCGCCGGAATCATCGTCATGATCTACCCGCTGAGCTCCGTCATCTTCCTGGTCATCTTCAGCGGCTGTGCACTTCTGGTGCTGGGAGTCGTCTCCATCATCAGGGCCTTCACCTTCGGCCGGAACTGAGAGCCTGACTCGTCCGACTGACCCGATAATACTGAGAGGTAGTACTTGGGCAGGATCCTGAGGGGCGGCACCCGCGGGCACCAATTATGAAAGGACGCAGAGGATGATCGAGCTCAAAACCAAGCAGGAGATCGAACAGATGAAGCCGGCGGGCAGGTTTGTCGGCAGCATCCTCAAGGAGCTCAAAGCCATGAGCAAACCCGGGGTCAACCTGCTGGAGCTGGATGACTACGTCAAGGACAGGATCAACTCCCGTAAGGGAGCCACCTCCTGCTACGTGGACTACGCACCCGATTTCGGCACAGGCCCCTTCGCCCACTACATTTGCCTGTCCGTCAACGATGCCGTCCTGCACGGGGTGCCCTATGACTACAACCTGAAGGACGGCGACCTGCTCTCCCTTGATCTGGCCATCAATGTGGACGGCTGGGTGGGCGACTCGGCCATCAGCTTCGTGGTGGGTGAGCATGCCGATCCAGAGGATCTGCGGCTGATTCGGACCACTGAAGAGGCCCTGAAGGCGGGCATCGCCCAGGCTCAGCCCGGTAACCGTCTGGGTGACATCTCCGCTGCAGTCGGTGAGGTTGCTCATGAAAACGGATACAGCGTCAACCTGGAGTTCGGCGGACACGGGGTAGGGCGAATTATGCATGGTGATCCCCATGTGCCCAACGACGGCACTCCTCATCACGGCTACAAACTGCGCCCAGGTCTGGTCATCGCCATTGAACCCTGGTTCCTGGCGACCACCGATCAGATTTACCAGGATCCCAAGGATGGGTGGACCCTGCGTTCTGCAGACGGATCGCGCGGTGCCCACAGCGAGCACACTATCGCCATCACCGAGCAGGGGCCTGTCATCCTGACGACCAGGGACTGAGTCGAGGGCTGTCCGGCACCGGAGTATGACTATAAGGGACCCAGCAATGTCCACAATGTGGATGCTCCTGGGCCCCTCTTTTATACCGGTCCTATTTGATGCCGGCCCTTTCGTTTCTGCCCTTGTGCTTGCAGTCTGGTGCGGGGACGAAGACGGCACTGGCTTGGACCTGCGCGTCGTTGGTGGAGGTGACGGATTCATGCTTGTGGTTACAAGCCGGTAATCGAAGTCGTGGTTGTTTCTGCTAGCATGTCGGCAATTCCACGCCGGTACAGGTGCCGGTAGCCTGATTCGGCATGGCCGTCGACTCTCACTGGCACCTCACTGGTTGATTAACAGGAGGTGCGTGGTGTCTACAGCACGGTTGTCCATCGATTCCGAACAGGTTGATCTTCCCCTGGTTCGCGCCACCGAAGGGCCCGATGGCATTCTGGTCTCCTCCCTGCGCAACGACGGGTGGGTCACACTGGATCCTGGCTTCCAGACCACAGCCCAGTGCGTCTCGGGAATCACTTTCATTGACGGCAAGCGATCCATACTTCGCTACAGGGGCTATGCCATAGAGGACCTGTGTGCCCAGTCCAATTTTCTTGAAGTGGCCTGGCTATTGTCCCACGGTGAGTTGCCTGATGCCGAGCAGTACAAGCGGTTCCGCAGCCATGTCCTGGGTTATACGGTCGTAGGGGAGGACTTCCGTCATCTGCTATCGTCGTTCCCCCGCCAGGCTCATCCCATGAGTGTGCTGGCTGCGGCGGTCAATGCTCTGGCTGGCTTCCACCCGGACACATGTGATGTTGACGATCCCGACCAGTTGGATGAGGCCAGCGCCATCATTATGGCCAAGGTGCGCACCATCGTTTCTCTGATCCACCGTCGTCGCCGCGACCAGCCCCTGCTCTACCCGGACAGGAACTGGGGCTATGTGGAGGACTTCCTGCGGATGAGCTTCGCCATGCCCTACCAGCCCTATCAGGTCGACCCTCTCAAGGTGCAGGCCCTGGATAAGCTCCTGATCATCCATGCCGACCATGAACAGAACTGTTCTACTTCAGTAGTGCGGATTGCCGGATCAGCCCGGGCCAACCTGTATTCGGCAGTGGCTGCCGGCATCAATACCCTGTCAGGTCCCCTGCACGGCGGCGCAAACGAGGCCGTGTTGCGTCAGTTGAAGAGCATACGTGATTCCGGTCTTGGTGTGCGGGGCTATGTGGACCAGGCCAAGAGCGAGGGGCGGAAAATAGCGGGCCTGGGCCACCGGGTCTATAAATCTTATGATCCGCGCGCGGCCATCGCCAAGCAGTGGCTCTACAAGCTCATGGACGAACCCGACCAGGACAAAAATGCCAAGGATGCGGAACTTTTCGACGTGGCTCTGGAGCTGGAGGAGCTGGCACTGCACGACGACTACTTCGTCGAACGCCACCTCTATCCCAATGTGGACTTCTACACCGGGCTCATCTACCGCGACATCGGCTTCGACCCGGAGATGTTCACCACGCTCTTCGCACTGGGTCGCATCCCCGGATGGATCGCCCAGTACAGGGAGATGCTGGACGATCCTGACACGAAAATCGGTCGTCCCAGGCAGGTCTATACCGGGCAGGGCCCGCGCGACTATCTGCCCATGGAGCAGCGCTGAGTCCGAAGATCGTCTGGGCTCAGTTGGCGTGCAGCCGCTCGTTCAGCTCGATGCCCTTCTTGCGGGGCAGGGCTCTGACCTGGCCGGTGCGGGAGTCGCGGATGAAGAGCAGATGATCCCGTCCGCTCAGTTCCGCCCCTTTGACCACTTGGTCGCCCAGACCGATCTTGGTGCCGGCGGTGACGTAAAGCCCGGCTTCGACCACGCAGTCGTCGCCTAGGGAGATGCCGATGCCGGCATTGGCTCCCAGCAACGAGTGTTGGCCGATGGAGACCCGATGGCGGCCTCCGCCGGACAAGGTGCCCATGATGGAGGCTCCGCCGCCGATGTCCGAACCGTCGCCGACCACAACCCCCTGGGAGATCCGGCCTTCGACCATGGAGTGGCCTAGGGTCCCGGCGTTGAAGTTGACGAAGCCCTCATGCATGACTGTCGTTCCCGGAGCAAGATGGGCGCCGAGCCGAATCCGGTCAGCGTTGCCGATGCGTACCCCCTCGGGAACCACGTAATCCACCATGCGGGGGAACTTGTCCACGCTCAGCACCGTTACCTGCGTAACAGGCATGCCCGGCATGGACCGGCTGGCTGCAGCCATAACATCTGACCTGCGCAGGGCGAAGTCTTCCACAGCAAAGGGTCCGTAGTTGGTCCAGACCACCGTGGTCAGCTGTTCGAAGATTCCATCAAGGTTCATGCTGTTGGGCGGGGTCAGACGCATGCTGAGCAGATGAAGCCGCAGATAGGCATCGGCGGCATCCGCTATCGTGTCATCCAGATCGGCAACGGTGAAGACTGGCACCCGGCGGATGCCGCGTGCGTCGGGCTGGTTGTGGACTTGGTCACCGAAGTCGTGGTTGGGACGGTTCGCCGGGGTTGGCGGCGTCGAGATCTCGGCCTTCGGGTACCAGACGTCCAAGGTCCGGCCCTGCTCGTCCTGGCTGGCCAGGCCCCAACCCCATGCGGTGCGTGATGTGCTCATCGTTCCTCCTTCAGACGGTGCAGTCGTATTGACATAAGTTGTCTTATAGGATAAACCGGTCGACACTCAAACAGAGACTGTCCGTCCGACAGCCGGGTCTGGATCATTGCCAGCCAGGTCCCAGCCGATAGATAAAATTACCAACTATGAGTGCTTACAGTCATGAGCGGGAGCGTCGGGAGCATCGGCGCCGCAATACGGCCAGGGCGGTCTGCCTGGTCATCGCCGTGGCGTTGCTGGCTAGTCTTGTCATCCCTGCCATCTTCAGCGGCCTTTGACCCGGCCCGTCCGGTCGGGGGAATCCGGCCGTCACAGGCAAAGGCAAATAGGAATGAAGATGACGGCCGGATTGTGTGGAGCCGGTCTGGAAAGTGGTGAGACGGTATGGCAGAGATGGATTTTGCTCAAGCATTGGAGCAGGCAAGGGCCAAGTACGAGATGATTTCCAAGGCGCTGGATCCGGAGGGTTTGCGCTCGCGTATTGCTGATCTGGAGCGTCAGGCCAGTGCGCCAGGACTCTGGGACAATCAGGAGAACGCCCAGAAAGTGACCAGTAGGCTCTCGGCCTTGCAATCCCAGCTCAAGCATCTGGAGTCCGCATCCTCCCGGCTGGACGATGTCCAGGCACTGGAGGAGCTGGGCCAGGAGGAGCACGATCAGGACACTCTGGTGGAAGCCCGCAAGGAGATCGACTCTTTGAGGTCCGATCTGGCTGACATGGAGATTCAGACCCTGCTGGACGGCGAGTATGACGAGCGCGCCGCCGTGGTCACCATCCGCTCAGGCGCCGGCGGGGTGGACGCGGCCGATTGGGCCCAGATGCTCCTGCGTATGTACATGCGATGGGCTGAGAGGCACGGCTTCTCCACCAAGGTCATGGACACCTCCTACGCGGAGGAGGCCGGCATCAAGTCGGCCACCTTCCAGGTGGACGCTCCTTACGCCTACGGCCGTCTGTCGGTGGAGGGCGGCACCCATCGTCTGGTGCGGATCTCGCCTTTTGACAACCAGGGCAGGCGGCAGACTTCTTTCGCAGCCGTCGAGGTCATCCCTCTGGTAGAACCCACCGACCACATCGACATTCCCGACTCGGACATCCGAGTGGACACCTACTGCTCCTCCGGCCCGGGGGGCCAGGGAGTCAACACCACCTATTCGGCCGTGCGCATCACTCACCTGCCGACCAACATCGTGGTCACTATGCAGGATGAGCGTAGCCAGATCCAGAACCGCGCGGCCGCCATGGCTGTTTTGCAGTCCCGGCTGCTGGTTCTGCGACACGAGGAGGAGGCCAAGAAGAAGAAGGAGCTGGCTGGCGACATCAAGGCAAGCTGGGGGGACCAGATGCGTTCCTACGTGCTGCATCCCTACCAGATGGTCAAGGATCTGCGCACCGGATACGAGACCTCCGACACCCAGGGGGTCTTCGACGGTGACATTGATGCCTTCATCGAGGCCGGTATCCGTTGGCGGCACCAACAGCGGGTCCAGGCTCGCGAGGAGGAAGCCAGCAAGTAGAGCTTCATCCGGCCGCTGCTTGGTCGGTGTTTCATGAGTGAGTAGTGTCAGTCTTCTTGATAGCCTCTGTAGGTGAATACCGAGGAACGGAGTGTCAATGGCGTTGATTTCGCTCAAGGACGTGACCAAGATTTACCCCAAGGGGTCCCGTCCAGCCTTGGATGACATCAGTCTGGATGTTAATCGTGGGGATTTCGTCTTTCTGGTGGGCGCCAGCGGATCGGGCAAGACCACACTGCTGCGTCTGCTCCTGCGCGAGGAGGAGGCCACCGAGGGGGAGATCCGTGTGGCTGGCAACGACCTAAGACGTCTGCGTAATCGCGAGATCCCAGGGTATCGGCGTTCCATCGGTTTCGTTTTTCAGGATTACAAACTGCTCAATAACAAGACCGTATGGCAGAACGTAGCCTTCACACTGGAGGTTATCGGCGCCCGTCGCTCCACTATCAAGACTCTGGTGCCTCAGGTGCTCAAGACTGTGGGTTTGACTGGCAAGGAGCACAACTACCCCCATGAGCTTTCCGGCGGCGAGGCCCAGCGAGTGGCTCTGGCCCGGGCTTACGTAAACAACCCGGAAATTCTGCTGGCGGATGAGCCTACCGGCAATCTTGATCCCACCACCTCCCTGGGCATCATGGAGGTCTTGGACGCCATCAACAGGACCGGCACTACCGTGGTCATGGCCACCCACAACGAGGAAATCGTCAATTCTATGCGTAAGAGGGTGGTGGAGTTGCATACGGGTCGGATTGTGCGCGACGAAGCCCATGGCTCCTACGATTCTTCGCGATTCTTCCCAGATGCTGAGGTTGCGGCGCGTTCTCATCACGCCATCGGGGATCCCAACGACGGCGATGCCCTGGACCGTGCACGCGAGGCTGGAGTTGCAGGGCGCCGTCCGGTGCAGATCGTCGGGCAGGATGGGAACAGCTCGGCCACCGGGCCCATCGGGGATGGAACCAAGGGGGCCAAGCAGGTGGTCCAAGCGGTGGCACAGGCCGTCAACCAGGGTCAGTACGGCGATGAGGGAATCGCGCGTCTAGCCAAGTCCATGCATTCGGGGAGAACCGGACGCTATGGAAAGGTCTTCACCTCGGTGGAGGACACCCTGACCTGGGGCAAGGGTCTGGGCAGTCTTGAGTCCACGCAGGAAGATTCCAATCAGCATGAAGATGCGGCTGCAGGACAGTACGATCGAGGGAAAGACTCTGAGTCGGATGAGCGATTCCGCAGGCCTATGGCTCAAGGCAGCCAGAATCGATCAGATCAATCGAGCGACGGTTCCAGTGGCAGAGGTCACGACAAGGCAGGAACTGATCGTGATGAGTCTGACAATCACTCCCGGACAGAGCATACAGCTTCTCGCAAATCCTGGAAGCCAGCCCCGGGTTCGGAGGATGCCGAGCCTAAGTCGACCGCTGAAAGCAGACCCCAGGATCGGCAGGCCGAGGATTCGGATCGTCGGAGGCATGACAGGAAACGAGGCAGTGATCGCAATCGGAACCGTGGACAGGAGGATAAACGAGACGGTCATGGTCAGCCTAAGAAGGATGATACGGCCAAGGACCGCCAGTCGATAAAGAACTCCTCCTCCAAGGCTTCTGATCCTGAACAACGGCTCAAGAGGTCCGATCAGCCCTCGAAGTCTTATCGTTCCAGTCCAGCCGAGCCGACCGGCAAATCCAATCAGGATAGAGGTCAGATAAAGCAGGACGGAACGAAATCCTCAAAACGAGCATCCAACAAGCGCGGGCCCAATAAAAAGGTCTCGACGGGCGAAAACCGTCATGGCGTCGAGTCCATGGAGGCTCCGCCGGCCCCTCCTGCTCCGCCTGAAGCTTCCAAGGATACTAGGAAGTCCCAAGGAAAGAATGACGCACAGGCTCGGGATGAGCATGATGACGAGAAGAAGGCGGCACGATGAGACTGCGGTTCATCCTTTCCAGCACCTGGGACAACCTGCGCCGCAACGGGTCCATGATCCTCTCGGTCATGCTGGTCACCTTCATCTCCTTCCTGTTCATAGGTGCCTCGGGCCTCATGCAGGCTCAGATCAGCAAGGCCAAGGGAGACTGGTACGACCAGGTGGAGGTGGTGGTCTGGCTCTGCCCGGACGGCACCAGCCAGGCGGCCTCATGCGCGACCGGCAAGGCGCCCACCAATGACGAAATCGTCAAGCTGGAGAACACAATCAATACCGAGCTCAGCGACTCCGTGGCCAAGATCACCTACCAGAGCCGCGAGGACTTCTTCAAGAACACCTTCCTCAAGCAGTACCCTGACGGCACCTACGAGGGAAGGACCATGACCGCGGCAGACATGCAGGCCTCTCTGCGGCTCAAGCTCAAGGATCCGACTAAGTACCAGGTGGTCTCCGAGGTGTTGTCTGGACGCGATGGCGTAGAAGAGGTCTCCGACCAGCGTCAGATATTCGACCCGGTCTTCAAAATTCTCAACAGGGCCACGGCGGTCACTCTGGTCCTGGCTGTGGTCATGGTGATTGTGGCCATTCTGCTGACCGGCACCACCATCAGAATGAGCGCCGCCTCCCGTCGGAACGAGACGGAGATCATGAGGCTGGTGGGAGCCTCCAACTGGACCATCCGGCTGCCCTTCATTTTGGAAGGCGTGGTGGCCTCCCTGCTGGGTTCGCTTCTGGCTGTCGGAGCACTGAGCGCCATCGTCAAGCTCTTCATTACCGACTGGCTGGCTCGCACGGTTCAATGGATGCCCTACGTGGATCAGTCCACGGTCTTGTTCATAGCCCCTATGTTGATCCTGGGGGCCATGCTCTTGTCCGCGCTGGCCTCCTCCATCTCCTTGCGACGGTATTTGCGTACATGATCCGCGGCGACTGGCCAATCAATCGGGGGTGCAATCTCTGTCATAATGATGACTAGCATGGAATTGATAGTGAGGAACTTGACCATGAATCGTACCAAACGGTGGGAGGCTATCTGCGGCCTCGTGGGGTCATTGGCCATGATGCTAGGTGGCGGGATCCTCGGGCTGACCGTAGCGCCCGAACCGGCGCGGGCCGACTGGAGCAGCTACCAGCAGAAAGTCCAGAACCACGCGGCCCTGAAGAGCAAGCTGGCTGGTGTCAGCGCCCAACTCGCCAACCAGATACTGAGTCTTGATGACCTGACTTCTAATCAGATTCCGGCTGCACAGCAGAGTGCCATCGATGCTCAGCAAAAGGCCGAGCAGGCGGACAGCCTGGTCCAGGCCACCAATGACCGCCTGGATGCTGCCCGCAAGGATCGTGCCGACCTGGAAGCCAAAATACGTCAGACAGGCCTTGATTATGATGATGCCAAGGCTGGCGTGGCTCAGATGGCAAGAAAGAGCTTTCACGGGTCCGAGACTTCTCAGATCATGGATGTGGTGACCAAGTCTTCAAGCGCCCAGGACTTCGTAGACAAGATGCAGTCCGATGCGGCTGTAACCAGGTCCGAAGCCAATACGGCCAACGATGCAGCCAATACCCTCAACTCCTCCATGAATCGTAAGCAGCGTCTGCAGGCCATCGAGGAGCAGATCAGCACGCTGAAGGCCAAGGCTGATCAGCAGCAGGCGATAGCCCAGCAGGCTGTAGCGGCGGCGCAGGCCAAGCAGGATCACCTGCAGGCCTTGCGTGACCAGGGGACCGCAGCACGCAAGCAGTTGGAAAGTCAAAAGGCTGCCCTGACCACACAGTCGGCCCGAGAGGCTGCAGATATCGTGGCGACTGAATCAATGATCGACTCTTTGAACACCGGCAATCCAGGCGGCAGCGCCGACCCGCACGCTGGCGGAGCCCAGCAGATAAGCAGTGGTGGTGGCTCCCGTCCATCACCCGCTCCACGGCCTACCCCGCCCAGCAACAATGGCGGCGGTGGCAATAGCGGTAAAGGCAACGGTGGTGGTGGCGCCTCCGGCATGAATTATGCAGTGCCTGGCAGCTGCCCTTCCGGTTCCGGATTTTGCTATGGCCACAACACTGGCAACTCAGTGGGCGGTAGCGCCTATCCTGCTCGGCAATGCACACTTTGGGCTTATATACGCCGTTCGCAGCTGGCTCTGCCTGTGGGTTCCTATATGGGCAACGGTGCGGAGTGGGCCGGTACAGCTCGCGGCCTGGGCTATCTGGTCAATAACACCCCCCACGTTGGTGCTGTCATGGTCTTCGCCCGAGGCCAGCGGGTCACCAATTGGAACGCCGACTGGTCCTATGGTCACGTGGCTGTGGTCGAGCGGGTCAATGCGGATGGATCGGTGCTCATCTCCGAAGGGGGTACTGGCTTCGCCTCCTTCCCTACCTATGAGACGGTCTATGGTGCGGGCAACTACCAATACATTCACTACTGATGCCGATGCGGGCCAAGTCCGCCGCTTGGAACGGTGTTATCGCTGTCCGGAGTGCCCGGTAGCCTCCTTGGCGCGATCGAGAGGAGGATATTATGGCTAAGGAAACCGGCACGTCGATGATCGCCCAGAATCGCAGGGCCCGTCATGACTACCAGATTGAGGATCGGTATGAGGCCGGCATCGCGCTGACGGGGACTGAGGTAAAGTCTCTGCGCGAGGGGCGTGCTTCTCTGGCCGAGTCGTTCGTTAGCATTGACCGGCGGCACGAGGTCTGGTTGGAGAACGCCAATATTCCTGAATACCTCAATGGCACCTGGAACAACCACGCTCCCAAGCGCAAGCGTAAGCTGCTCCTCCACGCCAAGCAGATCGTTCGCTTGGAGCGGCAGATTCAGGCGAAAGGTTATACCATCGTCCCCTTGAGCCTGTACTTCAAGGACGGCAGGGTCAAGGTAGAGATCGCTGTGGCCCGAGGCAAGCGCGAGTACGACAAGCGCCAGTCTCTGCGGGAGGAGCAGGATCGCCGCGAGGCCCAAAGGGCCATGCGTTACCGCAACCGGCGCGGCTGAGCTCTCAGATAAACATCCAAAACTCCTAAAGACTAAGAGTCGCCCGTTGATCGGTCTCTGCTCTATACAGATTCGACACGCCCGGGGCGGGTGGCACCAGACAATCCCCGATAGCGCCTTTGGCTTGCTATAGAGCCAAAAAACACCAGAATATGCAGTTTGCAATATAGAGTTAACCTAATTCTGTGTGCATAAAAATACAAATATGTGCATAATAGTGCATGTCAACCAAGAGAAAATCAAGAGCAATGAGGGGTCGCTTCTGGGCGGTCCGGAAGAGGAGAAGACATGGGCAAGATCAAGGCGGTGTTGGCGGCGGCTCTGAGCGTTACCCTGCTGGCCTCCATCGGAGCCTGTGGAACCACCGATGAGGCGGACACCAGTAGTGCATCGGGCAAGGCCACCACAAGCTCACATCCAGCGGCTTTTGACGTCAGCGGCATCAAGAAGGATCCTGCCATTGCGGCCAAGGTGCCTGAGTCGGTTTCCAAGGACGGGAAGCTGACTGTGGGCATGGAGACCTCATATGCGCCTGGCGAGTTCATGAATGAGGACGGGAAGACCCCCATTGGCTATGACGTGGACCTGTCGAACGCCATTGCCAAGGTCATGGGACTCAAGGGGGAGATGGTCAGCGCCTCCTTCGATACCATCATCCCAGCCATCGGCAGCAAGTATGATGCTGGCATCTCCAGCTTCACCATCACCAAGGAGCGGATGCAGTCGGTCGACTTCGTCACCACTTTCAAGGCGGGTACGGCCTTTGCCGTCAAGAAGGGCAACCCCTCAAAGATCAATCCCGACGACATCTGCGGCGTCAAGGTCGGAGTACAGACTGGGACCATCGAAGAGCAGCAGGCTGCCGACAAGATCTCGGCCGAGTGCAAGGCCAAGGGCAAGAAGCCGGTGGATGTTCAGTCTTACAAGCAGCAGACTGATGCCGCCACGGCAGTGGTCAACGGCAAGATCGACGTTTTCTACGCCGACTCCCAGGTGACCGGGTATGCCATCAAGCAGACCGATGGACAGCTGGAGAAGCTGGGCAAGGATACCGACATCGTCCTTCAAGGCGCCGCACTGAAGAAGGGCAGCGGCATGGCCGAGGCCACCCAGGCGGCTCTTCAGAAGCTGATCGATGACGGCGTCTACACCAAGATCCTCAAGAACTGGGGCGTTCAGAGCGGCGCGGTCGAAAAGGCTGAGATCAACCCTGCGGTCTCTGATTGAGGCAAGGCCAGGCGCGGGTCGTCACATCGGGCGACCCGCGCCTAAGCAGGTGATTCAGCCAATGGGCTAAGCCGAAATAAGTTCAGCGGTGCGGAAGGAAGCAGGAGATGCATACCAAGAAGGGGACGGACCAGATTCAGATCCCCGGGAGAATACATGCCAGGCCGGTGCGCAAGCCAGGGCCTATCGTGGCTGCGGTCATCGTAGCCATTTTCGTGGCCATGCTGATCCATGGCATGGTGACCAATCCCAATTTTGATTGGCCCACGGTCTGGAAGTATCTTTTCAACGAGCACGTCCTTGACGGCATCAAGTGGACCCTTCTGCTGACCGTCTACGCCATGGTCCTGGCTACAATCCTGGCCATCATCCTGGCGGTCATGCGCAAGTCATCCAATCCGGTGCTGCGCTGGGTCAGCTGGTTCTTCATCTGGTTCTTCCGTGGCACTCCTGTGTACACCCAGCTGGTCTTCTGGGGCCTGCTTTCCGTGTTGATTCCTAAGCTGGCCATCGGCATCCCCTTCGGGCCTGAATTCTGGAGCATCGACACCAAGACTGTGCTGAACGCCACCGTGGCTACGGTTCTGGGCTTGGGACTGAACGAGGCCGCCTATCTTTCCGAAATCGTCCGTGCCGGCATCGAGGCTGTGGATCCCGGCCAGGAGGAGGCCGCCAAGGCTCTGGGCATGCCCCCGTCCATGATCATGCGGCGAATCGTCCTGCCCCAGGCCATGCGCATCATTGTGCCGCCTACCGGCAATGAGACCATCGGCATGCTTAAGACCACATCCTTAGCTCTTGCCGTGCCCTTCACCCTGGAGCTCCAGTTCGCCACCAACGCCATCGCCAACCGCATCTACAAGACCATCCCGCTGCTGATTGTGGCCTGCATCTGGTACTTGGTCATCACCTCCATTCTGATGGTCCTCCAGGCTCAGCTGGAGAAGCACTACGGCAAAGGCTTCGACTCACGGCCTTTGGCCGGGTCGGGGACCAAGGACGGCAAGGATGGCGAGGACCCACAAACCCGTCAAGAGACGGACAAGGTCAACAAGGTCATGATGGCCGGACTGAACGCCTGAGGGCAGAAGGAGAATCATGGACGAGGACAGGCTGACCAGGAAAGACGGTCAAGGCGGTAAGGATCCGGCCATCGTCATCAGGAATGTGCACAAGGTATTCGGCGATCAGCATGTGCTGCGGGGAATCAACCTGGAGGTCATGCCCGGCACGGTAACGGCTGTTCTAGGACCTTCCGGCTCAGGCAAGTCAACGTTGTTGCGGCTGATCAACCAGTTGGAGACCCGTACAGCCGGCGAAATCTACGTGGACGGCGAACTGACCGGTTACCGGAAGGTCGACACCGGCAAGGGCCCCGTGCTGCAGACACTGGACGATAAGGCCATTGCCAGGCAGCGCTCCAAGATCGGCATGGTCTTTCAGCGTTTCAACCTCTTCCCTCATATGACTGCCTTGGAGAACGTCATGGAGGCGCCGGTCCATGTGGGTAGGGTTCCCAAGATCGATGCCCGTAAGGAGGCTCAGGCCCAGCTGGAACGTGTAGGGCTCGAGGACAGGATGGACTACTATCCCGCTCAGCTCTCCGGCGGCCAGCAGCAGCGTGTGGCCATCGCGCGGGCCTTGGCCATGCACCCTGACATCATGCTCTTTGACGAGCCCACCTCAGCCCTGGATCCGGAGCTGGTGGGGGAGGTTCTAGGGGTCATGCGGCAGGTTGCTGAACAGGGTATGACCATGGTGGTGGTCACCCATGAGATGGGCTTCGCCCGCGAGGTGGCCGAGCAGATCGTCTTCATGGACCAGGGTGTCGTGGTGGAGCAGGGAGGCCCTGACATCATCGACCATCCTCACACCGAGCGGTTCACTGAGTTCCTGCATACCGTGCTCTAGAAGCAGGCACTGTTCAGGTTGTAGAAATTCCGGCAAGAAGCCTTCTGGATGGTCGGTGGCCGAGCTCCCATGGCTAGACTGGGGCCCATGTGCGGAATCGTCGGTTATGCGGGATCAGTACGGACGGCCTGTGGCAGGCCCTTGGAGGTCTGCCTCAAGGGTCTGGAACGCTTGGAGTACCGTGGTTATGACTCGGCCGGAGTGGCCATGGCTGCCCCTGGGATGGCGCGGGTGGCCGTGCGCAAGAAGGCCGGGCGCCTGGGCAATCTGGTTGCAGATCTGAAGGCCAAGCCCATGCCCGAGGCCACTGTGGGCATCGGGCACACCCGTTGGGCCACCAATGGCGAACCCACTGACGTCAACGCCCATCCCCACATCAGCCGTGACGGCAAGGTCGCGCTGATCCACAACGGGATCATCGAGAACGCCTCCAGGCTGCGGCTGGACTTGGAGACCGAAGGTTACACTTTCGTATCCTCCACGGACACCGAGGTGGCTGCCAAGCTTCTAGGCAAGATCGCCCAGGAGATTATCGATGCCACTGGCCAGCCCGACATCTTCGAGGCCATCAGGCGGCTGGCCCGCATGCTCAAAGGGGCTTTCACCATCCTGGCTGTGGATTCACGGCAGCCCGATCTGGTGGTGGGCATCCGACACGATTCACCGCTGGTGGTCGGCCTTGGGGACGGAGAGAACTACCTGGGCTCCGATGTAGCGGCCTTCGTGGCCTATACCCGTCAGGCTATGGAGTTGGGGCAGGACCAGGCTGTCTGCATCAGCGCGGACCAGGTCTTGGTCACCGACTTCCAAGGGCATCCGGTGGAGCATCCCCGCCGCTATACCATCGACTGGGATGCATCGGCCGCCGAAAAGGGCGGGTGGGACTCCTTCATGGACAAGGAGATCCACGAGGATCCGGCGGCGGTTTCCAACACCCTGCTGGGCCGGTACGACGAGTCGGGCGACCTGGATCTGGACGAGGTCCACATCGATGAGGAGGTCTTCCGTCAGATCGATAAGATCATTGTCGTAGCTTGCGGGACGGCCTCTTATGCGGGGCTGGTGGCCAAGTACGCCATCGAGCACTGGGTTCGCATTCCGGTGGAGGTCGAGCTGGCCCATGAGTTCCGCTACCGTGATCCCATTCTGACCCCGCGCACCCTGGTCGTGGCCATTTCCCAGTCCGGGGAGACCATGGACACGCTGATGGCGCTCCGGCATGCAAGGGAGCAGGGTTCCCGGGTTCTGGCCATCTGCAACACCCAGGGGTCCACCATCCCCAGGGAGTCCGATGCCGTGCTCTACACGCACGCTGGTCCCGAGGTGGCTGTGGCCTCCACCAAGGCTTTCCTGGCCCAGATCGTAGCGGCTTACCTGCTGGGGCTCTACCTGGCCCAGGTCAAGGGAACCATGTATCGAGACGAGATCCACCAGACCATCGACAGCCTTAAGGCCATGCCTGCCAAGATCCAGAAAGTGCTGGATGGGCAGGCCGAGGTCATCGAGCAGACGGCTCAGTGCATGTCCAAGGCCCGTTCCTTCCTCTTCCTGGGGCGGCATGTGGGCTATCCGGTGGCTCTGGAAGGGGCGCTCAAGCTCAAGGAGATCGCCTACATCTTCACCGAGGGGTTTGCCGCCGGCGAGCTCAAGCACGGGCCCATCGCCCTGGTGGAGCCGGGGGAGCCTGTGGTGGTCATCGTCCCCAGCGCCCGGGGCCGCAACGTGCTGCATGACAAGGTCATCTCGGCCATCGAAGAGGTCAAGGCCCGCGGTGCCTTCACCATCGTCGTGGCTGAGGAGGGCGACCCGGACGCCGACCGCTATGCCGATGTAGTCTTTTGGAGGCCGCCCTGCCCGACCTTGCTAAGCCCCCTGGTTGATGTAGTGCCCCTGCAGCTGTTCGCCCTGGACATGGCCCGGCTCAAGGGCCTGGATGTGGACAAGCCCCGCAATCTGGCCAAGTCGGTCACTGTGGAATAGAGGCTGTCCGTGGTCGTCGGGTCCGAGCAGCGGGGGCATCGGATCGTTCTGGAGGAGCCGCAGATCCCCTTCGAGCCCAAAGTCATCTATGAGGACCGTCGCATCATTGTGGTCGACAAGCCCCACTTCCTGGCTACTATGCCTAGGGGGATGTGGCACGCGGAAACCGTGTTGATCAAAATACGAAAGCTCTACGGGGAGCCCGACATCATACCCGCTCACAGGCTTGACAGGGCCACTGCGGGCGTGCTGGTTCTGGTGCGCGATCCGGCTGCCAGGCGGGCCTACCAGATGCTCTTCCAGGAGCATCGCGTGCGCAAGGTCTACCAGTGTCTGGCGCCGGTGCGACCCATGGTTCGTCCGCGGACCGGCACTGTGCGACACCTGGCTCCGCCCCGGGTCTTCCCATTAGAGCGCCGCTCCCGGGTGATCAAACGCCGAGGGGTTCTCCAGGCCTGGGAGGAGCGCGGGCCCGTCAATGCCATTACCGGGATCGAACTGACTACGGGCCAGGGATGTCTGGCCACCTACACGCTCTATCCGCAGACAGGCAAGACCCATCAGCTTCGGGTGCATATGAGCTCTTTGGGCCTGCCCATAGTGGGCGACGATCTCTACCCCCGGATTCAGACTCGTGCCTATGACGACTTCCCCCGGCCTTTGCAATTGGTGGCCCGTCGTCTGGAATTCACTGACCCCTTCACGGGGGTTAAGCGCACCTTCACCTCCTCTGTTCCCTTGGATTCTCAAGAAGAAGCCTGAACAGTCAGCCTGGCGGGACATAATGGTCAGGGGATCCCGGAGCTGCGGGGCGACGTGGACGCGGCAGGCATCCCCGTCCGAGGATCAAGACGGACCAGGAGGTTCTACCCATGAGCAAACCGACACGGCGGGCCTATCGATGGCCCAAGCATCTCAAGGGTCAGCAGTCCCTCTGGTACGGATGCGACTACAACCCCGACCAGTGGCCCGAGGATGTCTGGGATGAAGATATCAGGCTGATGACTAAGGCAGGGGTCAACGTGGTGGCCCTGGCAGTCTTCTCCTGGTCGCGCATTGAGCCCAGCGAGGGCGTTTTCGACTTTGATTGGCTGGACCGGATCATTGACAGGCTCGGTCGGGCGGACATCGGGGTCAACCTGGCCTCGGCCACGGCCTCCCCGCCGCTCTGGCTGACCCAGGCCCATCCCGAAGTCCTGCTCAGGGACGAGCGAGGTGACACGGTCTGGCCCGGGGCCCGGCAGCACTGGCGGCCCACTTCGCCGATCTTCCGCTCCTATGCCTTGAAGCTCTGCCGGGCCATGGCCGAGCACTACCGGGATAACCCTTACCTGGTGGCCTGGCATGTGGGCAACGAATATGGCTGTCACAATCGTTTCGACTATTCCGACGATGCCATGAGGGCCTTCCAGCGTTGGTGCCGCCACCGTTACAAGGACATCGAGGCCGTCAACCGGGCCTGGGGCACGGATTTCTGGTCGCAGAGGCTGAGTGACTTCTCACAGATTCTGCCGCCGCGTTTCATCGGTCAGGGGAATTTCCAGAATCCGGGACGCATGCTGGACTTCGAGCGGTTCAGCTCCGACGCCCTCAAGGATTTCTACATGGCTGAGCGTGACACCCTGGCTGAGATTACCCCGGATATACCTTTGACCACCAACTTCATGGTCAGCGCCGGCGGATTTACCCTGGACTACGACGACTGGGGCGACCAGGTGGACTTTGTGGCCAATGACCACTACGCGACGCCAGGCAGGGATCACCTGGAGGAGCTGGCCTATTCCTCCAGCCTGGTGGATGCCATCGCCCGCCGACGTCCCTGGTGGCTTATGGAACAGGCCACATCGGCGGTCAACTGGCGGCCGGTCAATCCCCGCAAGGAGCCCGGACAACTGGAGCGCGATTCCCTGGCTCACCTGGCACTCGGTGCTGATGCCATCTGCTACTTCCAGTGGAGACAGTCCCGTGCTGGCGCGGAAAAGTTCCACTCGGCCATGCTGCCTCACGCCGGCGAGGACACGGCCGTCTTCCGTGATGTCTGCCAATTGGGAGAGGACCTGCAGGGGCTCTCACAGGCCGGTCTGGCGGGTAGCACGCTGGCCAGGGCCCCATTGGCCCTGGTCTTCGACTACGCAAGCCAGTGGGCCAGCTCCCACGCGTCCTCGCCCAGCGATCGGGTCGAGCATGGTCAGGAGCCGCCGGTCTGGTACCGAGCCTTTCTGGACAACGCCATCCGGCCTGATGTCCTGCCGGTCAGGGCTGCCTGGGAGGAGTACCCGCTAGTGGTCCTGCCATCCCTCTACCTGATCGACGCTGATCTCTCCAAACGGCTCCACAAGTATGTACATAGTGGAGGGCGGCTGATCGTCACCTGGGGCAGCGGTATCGCCGACGAACAGGACCGCGTCTGGACCGGTGGGTATCCGGGGCCGCTCCGGGACCTGCTAGGGCTGTCGATCGAGGAGTTCGCACCCATGGTCCCCGGCACGCCTGGTCTGCTGGACCACCTGGACCTGACCAACGGGGTCGCGGCCCACGATTGGGCCGATGTCATCGGCCACTTGGACAAGGGCACCAAGGTCCTGGCAAGCTACCGGGCTGATCCCTGGACGGGGATGGATGGCATGCCGGCCATGACCGTCCATGACTGGGGCCATGGCAAGGCCGCCTATCTGGGTTGCCGTCTGGACGCCCAGGGTCTGGCCAAGGTCCTTCCTGCCTTGTTAGAGGCCTTGGACGTTGCCGATATGAGGTCGGCTCAGGGCGACCCCGATCTGTTGAGAGTTGAGCGAGTCAGTCAGGATGATCGGACGCGCTTTGTCTTTCTGTTTAATCGCACCAGACATCCGGTGCAGGTTCAGGTGGAGGGCCAGGTCCTGGTGGGCTCGCTGACCGGCATCGACAAGGACGGCAAACAGGCCATTCTGCAGGTCAATGGCGCGCTGGTGCAGCGTGTGGTCGGCCATCGGCATTGAGCTGGTGAATCCTGTACATGCCGGTGAAGATCAGCTCGGGATCGTAGACCTCGATCAGGTCAGTGTCCTGTGAGAAGGTGCGACCCATGCCGCCCGTGGCCACCACGTGGAAGTCTCGGCCTATCTCGCTGCGGTACTGACGGATGATCCGCTCCAGGCCGCCCAGGAAGTTGTAGTAGAGCCCGGCCTGCATGGCCGTTTTGGTACCCGTGGCCATGATGGTCTGAGGACGGGTGATTTCCACTTGGGGCAGCTGGGCGGTCTGGCCGGCAAGGGCCTGGGCCCCCGAGCGGATACCCGGCACGATCAGGCCGGAGCGGATGGCGCCCTTGGCATCCACATAGTTGAAGGTGGTGGCAGTGCCAAAGTCGATGACCAAGACCGGCCCTCCGTAGCGGTTGAATGCGCCTACGCAGTCGGCCAAGCAGTCGGCGCCCAGGGAACGCGGGTCGTCCAAACGGATGTTCATGCCTGTCTTCACGCCGGGGCCTACCACCATGGGGTCGATGGAAAAGAAACGGATCAGGCAGGACCTGACGGCATGCATGACCGCAGGAGCCACCGAGGAGATGATGGCGTCCTGAACATCCGAAGTCTTGTAGCCGGCCAAGGCCATGAGCTGCCCCAGCAGAAGCCCGAACTCGTCGGCCGTGTGGTCGATTCTGGTGGTCAGTCTGTAGGAGGCGGCGACCTGGTCGCCCTCCATGAATCCGACCTCGATGTTGGTGTTGCCGATGTCGATGGCCAGCAGCATGTCTCTTCCTCCCTGCCGTCGTCGGGGCGCGTGGCGCTTTTCGAATCCATCCTAAGCGCATAAGCCTGAGTGATGGCTTCGGGGAGTATGCTGGTGGGCGGTGATCGACCAGAATGGCGGTCAACCGCAGCATAAGGATTCGTCAATGAATGCAGATCGACACGGCACGCATGTTCATGGCAGCGTGACCGCAGCAGATATGGATACGGCCCAGGAGCCAGGCCCCAGCACTGACCCCGAACTTAATGCCAGGATTAGGCCCATGAGGTCGGGCGGCAACACCTTGCCCTGGAAGCTGCTCAGTCTCCTGTTGGCCTTGGCCTTGGCTTTCTCCCTGTGGACCGGGCATCGTGGAGCCTCCGGACAGGCTGGAGGCGGAACCGTGGCCGATACAGTCACGGTGGGGCTCAAGCTGGCTCCCACCAATCTGGACATCCGCAACCAGTCGGGCACGGCGCTGGATCAGCTTCTGATCGGCAACGTCTATCAGGGCCTGGTGTCACGGGATTCCCGGAACCGGGTGCGTCCGGGCCTGGCCAGGACCTGGAATGTCTCCGAGGACGGGCTGGTCTACACCTTCCACCTGCATGAGGGCATCCGTTTTTCCAACAATCATGCTCTTCGGGCCCAGGACGTGGTCGACTCCATACGCGGGCTTATGGCAGGCCACTATCAGGGTAGCGAGATGCTGGAAGGTTTCCAGGGCGTTGAGGCCACGGATCCGCTGACGGTGCGTCTGACGCTGTCCAGACCCTACCAGGACCTGCTCTGGCAGCTGAGCGGCCGGGCTGGCCTGGTCTTTGACCGGCGGGCCCATTACGACATGAAGACCCAGGCCGTGGGTTCCGGCCCATATCTGTTGGAAAGCTTCCGCCCAAACGACTCGGTCACGCTCAAGGCCGATCCGCACTACTGGGGGAGCGACAAGCCTAAGACGCCAACCATCGTCATCCGCTACCTCAATGACGACAACGCCGCCGTCAACGCCCTGCGCAGCGGGGATGTGCAGGTGCTGGCTCCGGTCACCGAGAACCTGGCCAGCCCATTCCGCAACAGCCCCGACTTCCAGGTCAAGGCGGGCGACGACACCGACAAGTACGTCCTAGCCATGAATGGCAAGGGTGCCGCTACATCCGACCCACGGGTGCGGCAGGCCATCCGCCATGCCATTGACCATCGGCAGCTGATTGCCTCCCGAGGCGGATCGGACAGGGCCTTGGGCGGACCCATACCCTCTCTGGATCCCGGCTATCAGGATTTGACCGGTCTTTACCCCCACGATCCGGAGCAGGCACGGAGGCTCCTGGCCCAGGCCGGGTATGGTCCCGACCACCCTCTCAAGCTGCGGTTGACCTATGCCAACACCTACGGCAGCGAGTTGGGTGATCAGCTGCGCTCGCAGCTGCGCCAGGTGGGCATTGACCTGGATGTGAGGGTGGTGGAGTTTTCGGTATGGCTGCAGGACGTACATGCCAACAAGGACTATGACCTGTCTCTGGTGGATCATGGCGAGAGCCACGACTTCCATCAGTGGGCCAATCCTGGCTACTACTACAACTATGACAATCGTCAGGTTCAGGAGCTTTATAGGCAGGCCATGGCCACGACCTCTGCCGATGATTCCAACAGGCGCCTGGCTCAGGCCGCCCGGATCGTCAGCAGCGATGCGGCGGCGGACTGGCTCTTCAACTACCGGGTGACCACGGCCTGGCGGACAGGGTTGGAGGGCTTCCCGGTCGATCTGAACCAGTCCCTCATGCCCCTGTCCGACGTGACTTATAGGCGGGGATGACCATGGTCAGATTCCTGATTCGGCGTCTGGTGCTCTTCGTTTTGGCGTTGATGGGCATCTCCCTGCTGATCTTCCTGGCCCTGCGCATCTTGCCCGGGGATGTGGCCGCCGTCATGGCCGGACTGGATGCCCCGCCCGAGCGTGTCGACCGGCTCCGTCGGCAGATGGGTCTGGACCGCTCCTACCCAAGGCAGTATCTGGATTGGATCAGCGACTTTCTGAAAGGGGACCTGGGCAGGTCCATTCTGACCAACCGTTCCATCGCCTCCCAGGTGGGCATCCGGGCCCAGATCACCTTCCCGCTGATTCTTTTGGGCCTGTGTGTGGCTCTGCTGCTGGGCATTCCCCTGGGCTGTGCGGCGGCTCTGGCGCGCTCGCCGCGGATGCAGTCCTTCAGCCACATGGCAGCCATCGTGGGCGGATCCGTACCGGCCCTCTGGTCAGGACTGCTGCTGATCATGCTCTTTGCCAAAGGCAGCGGCTTGATTGGCCTGCTGCCCTCCCAGGGCTTTCCTGCTCCCGGCTGGGCCCAGCCGGGGCAGGCTCTGGCGGCCTTAATTCTGCCCGCTCTGTCCACCGGCATCATCGTAGGCGCCGGCATCATGCGATATACCCGCTCTTTATTAGGCGACATGCTCTCTTCGGGGTATGTGGACATGGGCATGGCCTGCGGGATGACTCGGACCCAGGCTGCCCTACGCATCGGTTTGCGGCTGGCTTCCCCCCAGCTGGTTTCGGTGGTCGGGTTGACCATGGCTGAGATGATTACGGGTGTCATGGTCAGCGAGAACCTGTTCGCCCTTCCGGGACTGGGCTCCATGCTGATCACCGATGTGGGCAACCGGGATCTTCCGGCCGTTCAGTCCGAGCTGCTTCTTCTGGCGGCTTTCTTCCTCTCCCTGGGACTGCTGGTGGACGTTATCCATAGGCTGATCGATCCGCGTTTTCGAGGTGCGGCCAGGCAGGAGGCGACTGACTGATGAGCTGGGAGCATGTAGACAGGCCTCGTTTGGGATTGAAAGCACCCTTTCCCGGCCGACTGGGATTCTTCGGACGGATACGGGTGGTGCTGGCCAGCATGTGGCGCAAGGTCTCAGGGCGATACTCGCTGATTGTCCTGGCCATTTGGATCTTGGTCTCTCTGGTTTCCAGATTCTGGACCCCGGTCCCTATTTGGACCACCGACGGGTACCGGATCTGGCGGGCACCCAGCCGTGCCCACCTTCTGGGAACGGACGGCACCGGGGCAGACATTCTCTCTTGGCTGATGGCGGGGTCAGCCACCAACCTGGCCATCAGTCTTCTGGCGGTCGTCCTGTCAGGCGTATTGGGACTCCTTCTGGTCATGGCTATGGTCTCGCGCCGTTCAGGAGTATCGCAGACGGTCGTAGTCCTGGTCGACGCTCTGATTTCCCTGCCCACAGTTCTGCTGGCCCTGATCCTGGCTGTTCCCCTGGGACCCAGCATTGCCGTGGTCGTCGTGGCCTGTGGGTTCGGCTACGGACTCAATCTGGCCCGGATCGTACGGCCCCAGGCGCTTCTGGTGGCAGAGTCTGACTACGTGCAATCCGCCCGGCACAGCGGGATCGGGTCCTTCAGAATCTTCTGCACCCACCTGGTGCCCAATGTCATTCCTGTCCTTTGCGTGCAGCTTTCCATGTCAGCAGGGACCTCCGTTCTGGCCGAGGCAGGGTTGACCTACCTAGGGGTGGGTGTCCCCTCTGGCCTACCCTCTTGGGGGCACTCACTGACCACCTCTGTCAAGTTCATCAACGTCTTCCCGCTGACCGTGCTCTGGCCCGGCTTGGTGGTCACCATGGTGGTGGTAGCGCTGAACCTGTTCGGGGATGCCCTGTGTGATGCCATCGATCCGGTCACCAACTCCAGGCTCAGGGCCGCCGTGGCTGCCGCCGGACGGTCTGCTCTTCAACCTGCGCCTCAGGCAGTTTCAGCGCAATTAGATGATTCCGATCATCTTGTCGAGAATGCAATTTACGCAGGCGAGGGAGGCAATGATGTCGCTGAATATTGACGGCCTGAGCCTGTCCATCAATGGACGCAGCATTCTTGACAGGGTGAACCTCAGGGTGGCGGATGGCCAACGGGTCGGCCTGATCGGCTCCTCGGGCTCCGGAAAATCGATGATCGCCCGCAGCGTCCTGGGCACAGCACCTTTGACGGCCTCCCTTTCGGGATCCATTCTGGTGGATGGGCTTCAAATTCTCGGTTCTGATGACCGGTCCCTGGCGGACCTGCGCGGTTCTCGGATGGGTATGGTCTTTCAGAATCCTTCTACAGCCCTGAACCCGGTAAAGAAGATTTACGACCAGGTGGAGCTCCCTCTTCGCCGCCACTATCGCCTGAGCGCCCAGGAAAGGCGCAGACGGGTCATGGAGATATTGCAACAGGTCGGGTTGGGTGCGGATCTGGCTGGCTCCTACCCGCATGAGCTGTCCGGGGGTCAGCAGCAGCGGGCGGCTATAGCCACGGCCCTCGTCACCAAGCCCAGACTGATACTGGCAGACGAGCCCACCACAGCCCTGGATGCCATCACCCAGCGGCAGATTGTTGACCTGCTGGTCTCCCTAGTCGACCAGAGCGGGGCCTCCCTCCTGTTCATCACCCATGACTTCTCCGTCCTGGCCCGGGTTGCTGATTACTGCTACATCCTTGACGCGGGCCGAGTGGTGGAAAGCGGGCAGACGCAGAGCATTCTGCGCGACCCATTCAGTCCGCAGGGCAGGACTCTGGTGAGAGCGGCCAGAGAGTTGACGCTGAGCGCAGATGGAGGCAAGCATGAGGCTGACTGACGGTGCACAGGCCGATCCGATCCTGACCGGAAAGGGTCTGACCAAGGTCTATGCCTCCACTGGCAGCGGCATGGCTCGAAAGGCCGCGGTTGACGGAATCGATGTTTCACTCCTGCCGGGGGAGTGTCTGGCGATCATAGGAGAGTCTGGTTCAGGGAAGACCACGCTTTCCCGTTTGCTCCTTGGCCAGTTGAGGCCTGATGCGGGACAGGTGGCATACGAGGGCAGACCAGTTCTGCATGGTTCATCGGTCGCCAAGGCGCTTGCCCGGGACTCTGCTCTGGTCTTTCAGAATCCCTTTGCCTCCCTGGATCCCCGGTGGACCATCGGTCGTTCAGTTGCTGAGCCTCTTCTGGCTGCCAGACGCAGGGAGAGTGGGCACCTATGGCATCGTCGTCAGGACGGGACGGGTCTTGCCGATCAGGTGGTCAAGGTCTTGTCAGCGGTTCAGCTTGACCCAAACAGGCTCATGACGGCCTATCCCTCGGATCTGTCCGGAGGCCAGGCCCAGCGAGCGGCCATAGCCCGGGCTCTGATCGTCAAGCCTCGGATACTCTTGGCTGATGAGCCTATGAGCGCCATCGACGTTTCGGCGCGCGTAGGGATTCTCCATACCCTTCAATCCATCATGGCCCAGTCCAGGCAGCAGGCCGATCCGTCAAATGGCATGTCCATGATCATCATCTCCCATGATCTGGGCGTGGTCCAGCATATCGCGGACAGGGTCATGGTGCTCGTCCGAGGCAAGGTGGTGGAAGAGGGGCCGGTGAAAGCCATTCTCAATCATCCCAAGCAGTCCTATACCCGGCAGTTACTGGCAGCTGCGACCCTGTAGGTACCGGATTTATCCGGCATTCTGGCAAGCGGAATTACATGAGGACATGCCCGTCCTAGCCGGGATGAAGGAGGGCGGCGGGAGCATATGCGCGAGCAAACGGGCGGATTACGACTGCATCTGATTTGACGGTTAGAAGAGCAAATCGTAGACTGTTGGTTAGTTACTCAAGTAACTAAGTAATAAACAGCAATACAGGTCCTAATTCGAGGCCTCGAATCAAGGCAGACAAGGCGGTCAAACGATGGCGATCGAAATACCGGATGGTCGGCCCGTTTTCGTGAAGGTGGCAGACCGATTGACCGAAGCCATAGCCGAGGGACTGGTCGCCGATGGTGAAAGGATTCCCAGCACCACGGAAATCTCGACTGCCTACCAGATCAACCCGGCCACAGTCCTCAAGGGGATGAACCTGCTGGTCGACCGTGGCCTTCTGGAGAAACGGCGGGGGCTGGGCATGTTTGTCACTGTCGGTGCGGGCCGAAGCGTTCGTGAGCGTCGCAGGAGGGAACTCCTGAACGGAAGGTTCCAGGATCTGGTCGAAGAAGCCAAGGCTCTGGACGTATCCCGTGAGGACTTGGACGCCATCATAGAAAGGGTCTACCAATGAGTCTGACAGTTTCCAAGGTGGACAAATCATACGGAAAGCTGAAGGCCTTGGATGAGATCTCGCTCTGCTTTGAGCCCGGCAAGATATACGGACTCTTCGGGCGGAACGGGGCCGGCAAGTCCACCCTGTGCAATCTGATGGCGGGCAGGGCACTTCCTGACCAGGGGCTGATCCACCTGGATGGAAGCGATCTGGTCAGCGACTCAAGAATCGTTCGCCGAGTGGCTTTGGTCAACGAAACCTGGCCCTATCCATCCCGACGGCGCATTAGACAGGCATTTGCCATGGCCGAGGGGTTTTACGGTGATTTCGACTGGCACTTGGCTGAGCGTATTCTTAAGAGCTTCGCATTGAGGCTGACTGACACTTTTGCTTCCCTCTCCATGGGGCAGCGTCAGGTGGTCAAGGACGTCATCGGACTCTGCCTGCCTGTGGAATACCTCATTCTGGATGAACCGACGACAGGAATGGATGCGGCGGCCAGGGAGAGGATCTACTCCTTCGTTCTGGAGGCCTATCAGCACCGCGGACCGACCATGATCATCGCCACCCATATCATCAACGAGGTCAGCCAGCTCATCTCCCGCGCCACGATCATCGACCAGGGGCGGGTCCTGCGATCTTTCAGCGTGGATGATCTGTCTGCCCTGGGGACCACTGTCACTGGCCGTCCGCGTGACGTGGAGGGCTACCTTGCCCAGGGCGACCCACAGCTGCTGAGCAGGCAGCGCATCGGCGACCTGCTGCGCGTCAGCTTCGAGGGGCCAGTGCCCGACGAGCAGCCCAAGGGGCTTATTGTCGCCCCAATGGATCTGCAGACCTACTTCGTCCAGATAACGGAAGGAGCGGCACAATGAATAACACGCAAGTTGCGGGGGCAGTGCGGACGAAGACCAAGCTGGGGCCAGAAAGCCCCGACCTGGATGCTGGACCAGCTGAAGGGTGGGCCCGAATCAAGAGTTTCCTGTCGCCTGCGGTGCAGACCCGGATGGCTCTGCGCGTACAGGTGATGCCGAGGCTGATCGTCTTTTTGATTTGGGCTCTCGTCCTCACTCTGGGTGTTATGGGATTCATCCCCTTGAGCTCCGGGTTCACCGGTCTGTTCACCGAAATGGTGCTCATGGCTACCGCCTTCGTCTGCTCACTGACGACTTTCCGGCCCCTGATCTCCAACGCTGTGACTCGTTCTACAATCGCATGGACCCAGATCATCTCCAATGTGGTCATGGCCCTGGCGACAACCACTTTCATGATCGTGGTCGCGATTATCAGCAGCCTAGGCCAAATAGGATGGATGCCCTTTACGGAAAGCTACCAAAGGTTACTCGTGCAGGGCTGTTCGCCTTGGAGGATAACTCTTGATCCCTGGAGTGTGTCATGTTTTAACTGGTCGTATGCTCAGCAGCCGTCCCGTTGGCTGGCTCTGGCGCTGCATGTCTTTATGGTGCAGATAGCCTTCGTTTTGCTTGGCCAGGTGCTGGGTGACCTCGCCGCCCATCTTGATCGAAAAGGCGGATGCCTGCTGCTGGTGGGGCTGTTGATCTGTGTCGGTTTCTGGCATTCGATTTCCGGCTGGAATTTCTGGGGGTGGCAGCAAACGGCGGTTCAGATGATCAACCTTATGCGCGGCCATTGGATGTACAAGACCTTAAGCCCCTTCATGAATGTTGATTTATGGGGGTACGTCACCATATATTTACTCTGGCCCCAAGTGGTCTTCACGTTAGTCTTCTCCGCCATATGCATCCTGTTCAGCTACTGGCTCACCAGCCGTCGGCAGCTACCAGCTATTCAGGGGCTCAGCATTCTGGGTTAGTGGCAGGATAGCTAAGAATTCCAGCGACGATTGACCACATGGTCGTTCGCCCACTGCTTGACTCCTGTCGGGGCAATAGACTGGGGAATCATGGTGGACATCCAGGATGCAGGGCAGGCGCTGAAGCGGTATTTCGGATATGAGTCCTTTCGTCCGGGTCAGGAGGATCTGGTCAAGGCCATTCTGAATGGGCGAGACTGCCTGGGTGTTATGCCGACCGGGGCTGGCAAGTCCATCTGCTATCAGATCCCTGCCACCCTTCTGGACGGTCTGACCATCGTCATCTCTCCCTTGGTTTCCCTGATGAAGGACCAGGTGGACGGGTTGGAGGATGCCGGCATCCCGGCTTCGTTCGTCAATTCCACCCAGGATATGGATGAGCAGTCACTAGCCCTGGCTCAGGCTGCCCAGGGACGAAGCAAAATCCTCTATGTGGCTCCCGAACGACTGGATGCCCCCAGATTCAGAGAATTTGCCCAGCGTACGAGAATCTCTCTGCTGGCGGTGGATGAAGCCCACTGCGTATCCCAGTGGGGTCAGGACTTCCGCCCTGCCTACTTGGGAATCGGCGACTTCATCAGATCCCTGCCTAGTCGACCCACGGTGGCAGCCTTCACTGCTACAGCGACCGAAAAGGTTCGGCGCGACATTGTATACATGCTGGGCTTGGACGATCCTTACGTAGCGGTGACGGGATTCGACAGGCCCAACCTCTTCTTCGATGTGATCAAGCTGGAGAGCAAATACAAGAATCGCTGGGTGGTCCAGTATGCCCTGAAGCATGGAGATGACTCAGGCATCGTCTACTGCGCCACCCGCAAGGAGACCGAAGCCCTAGCGGATGATCTGGCCAAGGCTGGTGTCAGCGCTGTCAGCTACCACGCGGGCATGGATGCCCAGGACAGGGAGCAGGCGCAACGGGACTTCGTCAACGACAAGGTGCAGGTGGTCGTGGCCACCAATGCCTTCGGCATGGGCATTGACAAGTCCAACGTGCGCTATGTCATCCATCACAACATGCCCGAGAGCATCGAGGCTTACTACCAGGAAGCAGGCAGGGCGGGACGTGACGGTGAGCCCGCCCGATGCTCATTGCTGTGGAACGAGAGCGATATCGTCACCCGCAGGCGCCTGCTTGACATGGACAACGGCAATGACAGACTGACCGGTGAACAGGCTGAAGCGGTCAAGGCCGAACACCGGCGTCTGCTCAACGTCATGATCGGCTACTGTCGAACCACCGGCTGCCTTCACCAGTACATGTTGCGCTACTTCGGCGAGGAAGTGGACCAGGCTGCCGCGGGCCTTTCGCCTGCCGAGGCCGACAAGGGCAAATCCGTCCCAGTCGGGCATCCCGACACCGGTAGCAGCGGCTGCCAGAACTGTTCCAACTGTCTGAGCACCTTTACGACTATCGATGTCAGCAATGTGGCCCGTGCCATCAGCAGATGCGTGCATGATGTGAACCAGGGGTTCGGCTCCGGCAAGATTGCCCAGATCCTCCGGGGGTCGCGCTCGCAGGACCTTCTTCGGCGAGGGCTGGATCGGTGCCCCAGCTATGGCGCTCTGGCCCAGATTCCGGAGGCGCGGATTCGCGACGTGCTCAACCAAATGGCCTCGGACGGGTATCTGTACATCACCGAAGGACGGCTGCCCATGGTCCATTTCGGGCCCAACGCCGCGCAGACGGTCAGCCCGGACTTTCACTACGAAATCAAGCGGACGGAACGACCACGTGCCTCGGGCAAGGTCTTCGGCGGCAGATCCTCTTCAACGGTCGACGATGATGGTCTCGACCAGGCCGGTGCAAGCGATGCCAGCCCAGAGGATGAGGAACTTTTCCAGAAGCTGCGCGATCTGCGGACCAGCATAGCCCGCAAGATCGGCAAGCCTCCCTACATCGTCTTCTCCGACAAGGCACTGCGCGATATGTGCCGTCTTCGTCCGGCTGATGATGCAACCTTCCTGGCCGTCAGTGGGGTGGGACAGCACAAGCTGGAGCAATATGGACCACAGTTCATGGGGATCATCTCCGAGTTCTCGGCCAGAAGAGGGGTGGATGTGGCCAAGGGCACTTCCGGATCTGATAGGCGGGTCGGCCTACCATAAGATATACATGACTTCATTCAGGTTGCCTTTCATACCGGGCGCCCGACAGGAAAGGACACAACAATGGCTGACAAACCAATTGTAGAGAGCTTCCAGCTGGATCACACCAAGGTCAAGGCGCCCTACGTTCGTCTGATCGACGAGGAAAAGGGTCCCCAGGGAGACATCATCTCCAACTATGATCTGCGCCTGGTCCAGCCCAACCAGAACGCCATTCCAACTGCAGGCCTGCACACCATCGAGCACACCATCGCCGTGCTCCTGCGCGAGCGCATCCCCGGCTACATCGACTGCTCTCCCTTCGGTTGCCGGACGGGCTTCCACCTGCTCGCCTGGGGCCGTCATTCAACCGAGGATGTGGCCAAGGCACTGAAGGAGTCGCTGGAGTTCATCGCCGAAAAGGCCACCTGGGACGACGTACCCGGCACCGAGATCACCTCATGCGGCAACTACCGTGACCATTCGCTCTTCTCGGCCAAGCAGTGGAGCCGTGACATCGTCGCTGCCGGCATCAGCTCCGATCCTTACGAGCGCAAGCTGGTCTGAGTTTCAAAAACGTGGAAACTGGGCAAGGGCTGAGCCCTGCCCAGTTTTTTGAAGGGTGCTCATCTAACACTCGTGGGACGAATCGGTCACTTGTGCCTGTTCTTTGGTGTTCGTCTGGGCGAAGGGGCTCAGCGACATTTGGTCATGCCAATCCGTCTGGTCAGCAGGTTTTCGTAGTCAACCTGACCCGTGCCCGTTATTTGCACTCGGAAAACCGGGTTCTGAAGAGTGCAGAATAGCCCAAACTATTCCCCGATTCGCTCAATGCGTACTCACTTCGTGACTGCCTGCTGATGGATACACTCGTACTTCGGCAATCGCAGGGGCAGGTTTCATCCCTGCCGCACCGGTCGAGAAAGAGGTAGCCACAGTGAGCAAGTACGCGATGGAAACTGCACGTTGGATCCGTCATGCCACCATGGACGACTTTGAGGCGATCATGCCTGTCTACGCCTACGCCAGAAAGCGGATGGCTGAGACCGGCAACCCCCGTCAGTGGGGGGACAAGTACCCTCTGCCTGAACGCATCCGTGAGGACATCGCCGGGGGCCACACCATGCTCTTGGTTGACGATGCAGCTGGTATGGACCAAATTCCTGAGGATCCCGTCTATCCTGAACCTGAGCTGGACGACCACAAGGGCAGCCACGAGCGCATCATAGGCGTCTTTGCTCTCTTCCATGATCCGGAACCGGATTATAAGGTCATTGATGGCAGCTGGCTGGACGACCGTCCCTATACCACCATCCATCGGGTTGCTGCCTCGGGACTGGGGCGTCACGCGGCCGGGGACCTGCTTGATTGGAGCATGCGCCGGTACGAGAACATCCGCGCCGATACGGGACTGAAGAACTATGCCATGCAGCACATCCTGGAGACCCATGGCTTCACCCGCTGCGGCAACATCATCATGCCTGAAAACAAGGAGATCGAGAACGTGCGGGTGGCCTATCAGCTGCACAATCGTCCCCTTGACCTGGCTGAGCGCGAAAGGGCCGCTAAGCGCTTGGTTGCCGTCTGAGGACGGGTTTCGACCGTCGCAGCGCCGTCGCACAATGGAGCCATGACATTGAGTGCAGCACCTGCATGGCAGTTCTCCGGGCCCGAGGGCCAAAAGCATTATGAACAAGCTCTTCGGGCCTATCCCGGCCAGATCATCGTCGACTTGAGGACCTTGAAGGCCAATATGGCCACCCTGGTGGATCTGGTTCATTCCACGAACCCTGATGCTGCAGTCATGGGTGTGGTCAAGGCCGATGCCTACGGCCACGGGCTCATCCCCGCCGCTCTGGCGGCCTTGTCCGGCGGGGCCACCTGGCTGGGCACTGCCCAGCCCAGCGAGTCCTTGCGTCTGCGGCGAGCAGGCATCGGCCCCGACCGTTGCCGGATACTGTCTTGGATGTTCAATGGGGATCGCGCGCCCTTCGACCAGCTGATCCAAGCTGACATCGATCTGGGCGTCGGTTCTCTGAAGACCATGGACATGGCAGCCCAGGCGGCAGAACGGGTCGGCAGACCTGCACGCGTCCACATCAAGGTGGACACCGGCTTCGGACGCAACGGCTTCACTCCTGAAACCTTCGGAGACGCCCTGCACGAGCTCTCCCGTCTTGCCGCCCAGGGTCTGTTGGAGCCTGTGGGGCTTTTCAGCCATCTGGCAGTGGCCGACATGCCTGGGGTGGACGAGTTCGTGTCGTCCACTGACGAGCAAATCGCCCTCTTCGAAGAGTTCTATGACAGGATGACGACCGCAGACATGAAGCCTGAAATCCGGCATCTTGCCAACACCGCCGCAACACTCAGCCGCCCGGGGATACGTTATGACCTGACCCGTCCTGGCATCGGCCTGTATGGGTACGAGCCTGATCCTTCCATGGGGATTTCGGCGGATTATGGTCTGCGTCCGGCAATGACCCTTCAAGCCCAGCTGGGCACTGTCAAGGATATGCCGGCCGGTCACGGCATCTCCTACGGGCGCACTTATCTGACGAAGAACCCGACAAGCACGGCCATCATGCCCTTGGGATATGCCGACGGGATCCATCGGTCAGCCTCGGGCTTTGACCGCGAGGGCGCTATGGGCCGAGAGCATCTGGGAGGTCCCGTCCGTCTGATGACTCGCCAAGGGCCCAGGTTGGTTCGTGTCGCTGGAAGAGTCTGCATGGACCAGTGTGTACTGGATCTAGAAGGCATGGCTTCCGACTTGGGAGTGGACGAGGGCGATACCGTTGTTCTCTTTGGGCCAGGCCAAGGGGAGGAACAGGCTGAGCCAACCGCTGATGATTGGGCCCGGGCCGCTGACACCATCAGCTATGAGATCTTCACCTGCCTGCGTAGTAGGATTCCACGGCTCTACCTGGGTGTGCATGAGGTGGTCGAACCCTCCGACCTGCACCTGATTGCCCCTGACTCCATTCTTTGAGACCACTATCACAGGTAGAACCTGGGCTTGGGGCCTTGTCAAGGGGCAATATAAGTGGTGAGATGAGGTTATGACTACATATACAGGAAATGAACCCAGCAATATCTCATACACAGCCGTAGCTGACATCACCGGAGGCCGCGAGGGCCATGCGGACAGCCACGAGCCCGATCTCTCCCTGGACTTGGATACACCCAAGGCTATGGGAGGCAAGGGCCAGGGCACCAACCCCGAGCAGCTCTTCGCCATCGGCTGGGGCGCCTGCTTCCAGGGAGCCATGGGACTGGCCGGCAAGGAGTTGCGCGTGCCAGCCACCAAGCTAGCCCAGAGCAAGGTGCGCACTCACATCTCCCTTGGCGACCAGGGCGAGTCCTTTGGCATCAAGGCTCTGATTGAGGTCTGCCTGCCCGGTGTCGATCGTGATCTGGCCACCCGTCTGGTGGAGCGGACCCAGGAGCTTTGCCCCTATTCCAAGGCCACAGCGGGCAATGTGCCCACTGAAGTGGTGGTCGTGGATAATCTGGACTGAACTGAGCAGGCGCGCCTGATGGGCACTGATGAGGAGGGCGGATCCCGCCTGCTGGCCGAGGGCTACTCCGCCCAGGATCAGGAACGGTGGGCGCCAGAGCCTCCAAAGACCAGCAGCAGGACCGCCTTTGAACGTGATCGGGCGCGTCTGGTCCATTCTTCGGCGTTGCGTCGGCTGGGGGCCAAGACGCAGATCCTGGTCGCCGGCACTGACGACTTTGCCCGTACGCGCCTGACCCACACCTTGGAGGTGGCCCAGATCGGCCGGCAGATCGGTACCATGTTGGGTTGCGATCCCGACGTGGTGGACTGTGCCTGTCTGGCCCATGACCTGGGTCATCCGCCCTTCGGCCACAACGGCGAACGTGCCCTGTCCTCGCTGGCCTCAGACATAGGGGGATTCGAGGGCAATGCGCAGACCCTTCGACTGCTGACCAGGCTGGAGCCCAAGGTTTTCCACCCGGACGGACGTTCAGCAGGAGTCAACCTGACCAGGGCCGCCCTGGACGCTGCGGTCAAATATCCTTGGACCTTGGCTGAGGCTTCGGCTCATCCCAAGGGGGAGAGGACTGCCAAGTTCTGCGTTTATCCCGACGACCAGGAAGTCTTCCGATGGCTCAAGCAGGGAGCACCGCAGGCCAGCACGCCTATGGAGTGCCAGGTTATGGACTTGGCTGATGACATCGCCTACAGCGTTCACGACGTGGAGGATGCCATAGTGGTTGGCTCCTTCGTGCCTGAGCGGCTGGCTGAGCCCAGGATCATCGATGGTGTGGTCCGAGCCGCCCGATCCTGGTATGGCGACCGCTGGGATGCTGACCAGCTGGTCCGAGCCTTGGAGACCGTCCGTGGCATGTTGCCGACGGGCTTTGATGGGTCACGCCGGGCCTTGGCTACTTTGAAGAACACCACCAGTTATCTGATCGGCCGCTTTGCCGACTCCGTGGAGGCGGCTACCCGAAGCCGCCACGGCCAAGGTCCGCTGACCAGGTACTCGGCTGGGCTGGTCATCCCACCCCGGACCTCCTATGAGATTGTGGCCTTGAAGGGGATTGCTGTCTACTTCGTCATGGCTCCCCGTGAGAAGGAGCCCTTCCATGCAGAACAGCTGAAAATCGTGACCGACTTGGTTGAGGTGATGATGGCTGATTCGCCAGCCCCATCTGATGCCTTGGAGGATGTCTTCCTGGAGGATTGGCGCCAAGCGGGTTCGGATGGGGAGCGCTTGCGGGTGGCTATCGACCAGGTGGCCTCCCTGACCGACGGCTCGGCGTTGGCCCTGCATTCCCTGGTCTGCCCGTAGCCCTGCGGCGTTTATGCCGGGCGCAACACATCGGCCTGGCCCGGTAGGCTGGGTGACATGTCCGGAATGATCAAGAAGGAAGACATCGAGAAGGTCAGAGCCAAGGCCGATCTGTATGAGATCGTATCTGAAAGCGTGACCCTGAAGCCTTCCGGTTCCGGCACTTACATGGGTCTGTGCCCTTTCCACGACGAGAAGTCTCCTTCTTTTTCGGTGCGTCCGTCCATGGGGGTCTGGCACTGTTTCGGCTGCGGTCTGGGCGGCGATGTCTTTACCTACGTGGAGCAGGAGGAGAACGTCGAGTTCGGCGATGCCGTCGAGATTCTGGCAGACAAGTACCAGATTGAGCTGCATTATGAAAACTCCCGTCAGGACAAGCGTCGTGGGTCCAAACGTTCCCGCTTGCTGGAGGCCAACGAGGAGGCCCAGCGGTTCTTCGTCTCGCAGATCATGAGCAAGGAGGCGTTGGCGGCGCGCAAGCTCTTGGCGGGCAGAACCTTCTCCCAGGCTGACAGCGCTCATTTCGGTTGCGGATACGCCCCACGCGGATGGGACAACCTGGTTCGTCATCTGTCCACCAAGGGTTTCACCCAGCAGGAGATGCTGGATGCCGGACTGGCCAGGCAGGGGCAGCGGGGGGTCTACGACTACTTCCGGGGCAGGGTCACCTGGCCCATCAGGGATTCCACGGGCCGCACCCTGGGCTTCGGCGCTCGCAAGCTGTATGAGGACGACGGCATCAACGCCAAATACATCAACACGCCTGACACCCAGCTCTACCGCAAGAATCAGGTGCTCTACGGCATCGACCTGGCCAAGGATGCCATCGTCAAAAAGCGGCAGGTTGTTATCGTGGAGGGGTATACCGACGTCATGGCCTGCCACCTTGCCGGCGTCGACACGGCTGTAGCCACCTGCGGCACTGCCTTCGGCGAGGACCATGCCAAGATCGTCCGCCGGCTCATCTCCGACGATGCCTTAGGGGCCATCCAGCTGGTGGGGCCGGTCCAGGGCTCCCGGGTGGTTTTCACCTTCGACGGGGATGCTGCCGGGCAGAAGGCCGCTCTGCATGCCTTCGGCCTTGACGGGAGCTTTCTGACGCAGACCTTCGTGGCGGTGGCTAGGGAGAATCTGGATCCCTGTGATCTGCGCATCCGCTACGGCGATGAGGCCGTGCGATCTCTGGTCGAGCATGCCCGGCCGCTGTACGATTTCGTCATCGACACGGCCGTAGCCATGTTCGATACCCAGTACACCACCGGGCAGATGGGCGCGGTCAAGGCTGTGGCGCCCATCCTGGCCCAGATCAGGGATCGCTCCCTGGTAGGGGCCTATACCCGCAAGACCGCCAGAAAAATCGGCGTGGATCTGGATCTGCTGCGCCAGGAGGTCAACAGGGCCCGCCGCAAGCTGCATGTGAAAGACCAGGACGCCTATGCGGTCCGCACTCCTCACCGCGGTGCGGGTGAATCGGAGGGTCGCGCGGGCCATGGCAGTGACGATGCCATGCAACGTCGTAGGATACAGCGTGAGGATGCTCTCCGACAGGGTTATCATCACATCGATGATTCTGTTTTCATTTGCGAGCAGCAGTTCATGGGCGTGCTTATCCAGATTCCCAGAGCAATCGGTTCAGATGCCTTCGCTCAGCTGAGTCCGGACAGTTTCGAGGTTCCGATTTTCCGCTCGCTCTATCGGGCTGTACAGGCCGCCGGAGGACTGCCTGACAGGAAGACGCCCCAAGGACTGTGGATGCATAATTTGACCAAGGCGGGCGGGCCCATGCTGGAGTCGGCCATCAATGAGCTGGCCGTCATGCCTTTGCCACTGAATTTGGATAAGCAGGAGGATAGGCGACCGGGCAATAAGGAAGGCGATCAGGGCGCAGACTCCGATGACGCGGATGTTCAGCTGAAGCAACCCAGCCCGGAGGAACGTCAGTACGCCTCCGAACTGCTGGCAAGGTTGCTGGATGCCACTTACATGCGACTGATTGCCTCGACCAGGCACCGGATGAATCAGTTGCCAGACGGTCAGGCGAAGTTCGACCTTCTTGGTCAGCTCACCCAGTACGAGACCCAGCGCAGCGAATTGCGCACCCAGGTCTTCGGCAACACCGAGTGAACTGGTGGTCAGATAGGTTGGTCCTCCCTGTCCTTGTCGAGGTTTCAGTTGTAGACAGGGATGAGGAGGACTTGGGGTAGGTGTGGCTCCCTGTTAGGCGGGGAAGGAGACCTGGGAGTTGATGCAGGTCATCACAGTGACAATGATCGCGGTAATGATGCCACCCAGATATGGATTTCTGGTGTGTCGGTAGATCGCCCGTGTCACCAGAGGCATGACTGTCAGTGGGACCAAGGGTGTCAGCATCCAGTCGGGTATCTGCGTGTTGTTGCCAAAAAGACCATTGACCCCAGTGATGAAGAAATACCCATATCCAACTACTGCTATCAGTAGTGCTGGCAGCATGTTGAAGAACGCCAGCAGACTTATGTTGGCTGCTGAGTTCCTCCCGAACGAGGTGGAGTAATTCAGGCTATTGATGAAGACCGATGTGGTTCCGTAAGCTACAAGGAAGAATGGCAGTAGCTAGAACTATGACGAACTCATTTTTGGCGCGAGGCAGAGCTAGGAAATCGTCTCCCGTTCAAATAACCGGTAATGTCTTACTGATATAGTATTACCGGTAAGGCATGACATTTTATTTCTTGTTTCTATCTTGGCTCTGTGGCACATTCTCAAGTACCGAGTGGATGGGCGGAATACGCCGTAGTATTAGGCATGAACATACAACGTCGAAGGACGGCTTTGCATTACAGCCAAGAGTTCGTCGCCTATAATGCCAACCTTTCCCGGTTCGCATATCAACAGTTGGAGCATGGCCAGTCGCGACCCGGGAGTCCAGCCAATCCCAGCTTGATCAACATAATGGCAGTTTCTCAAGTACTTAATGTGAGCCTGGATGAGCTGCTGCCTGATCCATGGCCGGATCTTCACGCCAAGTAGTGTGGGGTGACGCCATTTTCAAGACAAGCCCTGTCGATAGGGTGAATGCATGAACATCGAGCATCAAAAGGAAGAAAGTCGTGCCGGGTCGACTGACAAAGCCCGGTCCGCTGTGGGTCGTCGTCCGCTTGCAGTCTTCTGGGACATGGACGGAACTCTGATCGATTCAGAGCCCTACTGGCATCAGGCGGAGCTCGATTTAGCGCACGAGCATGGAGGAGACTGGAATGCCGACATGGGTTGGCAGGTTTCCGGCAAACCTCTGCCCACCGTGGCAAGGTTGATGCGGGAGCGTGGTCTTGACCTTCCTGAGGATCAGATTCCAGATTTGTTGATTGATGGGGTCATTGCCATGGAGGAGCGTCACATGCCTTGGATTGAAGGTGTTCGCACTATCCTGACAGACCTGGTTGGGGCCGGCATTCCCTCGATTCTGGTCACTACTTCGCCACGCCGTATGGCCCAGGCAGTGGTTGCCAAGGCGCCCGAGGGGGCTTTTGCCGACTATGTTTGCGGGGACGATGGGCTGGCGCAGAAGCCCGACCCTGCGCCCTATCTGCATGCGGCCAGTCTGGTTGGCATCAACAGCCCTGATTTGATGACCTCCTGCTTGGCTTTTGAGGATACCTTGACCGGCATCACTTCGGCTGTTGCATCAGGAGCCACCACTGTGGCCTATACCGGCACCAACCCGGTCGACACCTCATCAGGCCCTCAGTTCGCTTCCATGAAGAGCTATGTTGGAGTCACCCTGGATGATCTGTCTGCACTAATCGCCAAGCGACTCGGACGATTGGGGTCGTCGGCTGCGCAGACCTGCTGACTCGATCTGACTACTGCAGGGGGCGGTATTTTCGGCTGGAGCCGCGTGAAGTGGCCACTGGATACCTTTCGGCCGTCCTCTGCAGTTTATCCATGATAATTTGATCCATGTCCAGATTCAGCCGATCCGCCAGCTGGATGCAATAGGTGAGCACGTCAGCCAGCTCGTCGGTTACGTGGCCTTCATCTCCGTCCCTGGGATCGTTCCCCCACTGATAGCATTCCAAGAGCTCGGCAGCTTCGATGCAAATTGATTTGGCCAGGTTGGCGGGCGTGTGGAATTGATCCCAGTCGCGCTCGTGTACAAAATTCATCACCGCTGTTTCTGTTTCCTTGCTGATCATGATTTCGAGCCTATCAGTCGGCCCTCCTGCCATCGGTTCGGTGCCGGTTCGTCGCATAAATCAAGAAACTGTATTCGATTGCCTATGTTTGTTGCATCGCAATGACCCGTTTGGCTTTGGATGCGGATAGATGCTCTTCGATCAGGATGATCACCAACAGTTGCAGTTGTGGTGAAGTCTTGTCTGCAAGAAAGTTCGGCAGCCTTGGCTTCTGACTGCAATGGCCGTTGTCCCTATGGCATGAGTTGAAACCTTTGGGAATTGTTTGAGCAGACATGCTCAAGACCTCATATAAGGGCTGACCGTTCTCATCTTGTACTGCGGATTACTTCGATTTGGCAAACAAATACGCCTTATCAGGTCGAGAAGTAAACCGGTTGTAGTTCAAAATGATGCTAGATTGTGAATCGGATTTGTCTGAGCAAGTGAGGTGAGGCATCTATGGCGGTGACCAATCGCGAAGAACAGATATTGGGATTGATCAGACAGAATCCAATGATTAGCCAGAACGAACTGGCGCATCTTTGCGGCATCACTCGTTCCGGTGTTGCTGCGCACATATCCAACCTCGTGAAGAAAGGATACTTACTTGGCAAAGGGTATATAGTTTCACCGCCTACCTATGTTGCAGTGATAGGCGGAATCAACTTGGATATTTATGGCATGTCAGTAAATCCCGTAGTAAGCCATTCCTCGAATGTTGGAAAAATCACGTTCAGTCCTGGTGGCATAGGTCGTAATATATCGTATGATTTAGGCTGTTTGGGCGTAAAGAATTATCTCTTGTCGGTCTATGGAGACGACCACAACGGGGCGTTCTTCAAGAAAGATGCCATGGCCAATGGTCTTGACATAACATACTGTCAGCAACTGAGCAATACTCCGACTTCCACCTATCTTTCAGTAAGTGGTCCTGACGGAGATCCGCTGGTGGGGTTGGATGATATGGCCAGCAGCGAACTTATCAGCCCGACTTTTTTGCACGAGCGTGCGCATGTCATTGCCAATGCAAAAGCAGTTGTTATCGATTCCAGCTTAACTGCTGCTTCGATTGCCTGGGTATGTGACCATTATTCGGGTCCGATTTATGCTCGAGTTGTTTCTGTCAATAAAGCTTCGCGTCTGCTAACCGTGCTGAACAGAATAGATACTTTGGTGCTTAGCCGTGCTGAGACACAATTGCTGACAGGCACCGAGGCTTCCGATAAACAGAGCAGCCTGGCCTGCGCTCGTCGCCTGCACAAAGCGGGAGTTCACCGTGTGTATCTGCTTATAGATGGAGTCGGCAATCTATACAGCGAGGGAAGTAACTACGTATTTTGTCGTGATGGTCAAACGACCAAGGGCAGACATAATAACGGTGCAGCTTCGGCTGCCTTGTCCGCTCTTCTTTGGTCTCATAGCAAGAAAATGGACTACCGGGACTGTGCGGAAACCGCATATGCCGCGGCTTCTATGGCCATGGACTGCATTCAGTCAGTTAATCCGCGTTTTAGTTCAGCAACGTTGAGAGCTCGTCGTCATTCTCTTTTTGCATGAGTCTGATTAGCCACTCTTGAATTGATGACCACCATTTCTTTTGACGAAGCAAGCTTAGACTGCTCTCTTGGCAGCAAATCAATATCAGACTTTGAACTATTTGACAGCGCAATAAGTCTTCTTTATGATGAAACTAACAATTGTTTATTAGACAAAACATTTGTTAGTTGTGTTGAACGGCACAACTGCTGGCAAGGAGGCTGGTTCCAATGGTGGATTTCTCAGAGCCCTCATGCGATACCGAGCGATATGTTGTCGTTATAGGTGGCATGAATATGGACATTTGTGGACGTCCGAACACCGCCATCGTAGATCGTGATTCCAATCCAGGTAAGGTTAGTTTATCGGTGGGCGGGGTCGGGCAGAATATGGCGCAATCACTAGCCCATCTTGGGGTGCCCACATACTTAGTGACCGTTTATGGCAATGATGCCAATGGACGTGTTATGGAGCGGAACTGTCAAGAGAACGGCATTCATCTAGAATACTCAAAGCGTCTGGATGATTTCAGATCATCGACATACATGTTTATTACTGATGAAACAGGTGACATGCTCGTAGCGGTCAATGACATGGATATCTGCGAACAGATTACGCCTTCATTCCTGAAGGCCCGTCTTGATTTTATCAATGGGGCTGCGATTTGTCTTTTGGATGCGAATCTAGCGCCTGAAACCATGAAGTGGATCGGAGATAACGTAACCTCGCCGCTTTTCGGTGATACGGTTTCGACAATTAAAGCGAATCATTTTCTGCCTATTCTTAATAAGATGAGTGTGCTTAAGCCCAACGCAATTGAGGCAGGCAAGTTAAGCGGAATCGATATACACGACAGCGCTTCAGCCGAAGATGGGGCTGCCTGGCTTATGGACAAAGGAGTCAAAACCGTTTACATATCTCTTGGGGTAGAGGGCATTTTGTGTGCTTCTCGGACTTCCGGGGCGGAAGAAATGGTTCATGTTCCTCCTTACCCCACGACCATAGCTACTGCCAATGGTGCTGGTGACACGGGAATGGCTGCCATCACATGGAGCTACTTCGACGATCCGAATCGTCCTATACGCGAGGTGGGTCGTATAGCTCAGGCCGCCTCCAGCATTGCATTGGAATGCACCAGGGCAGTTCCAGATATCGATGTGCAAAAGATACGTAAGAAGATGTCTGCACCTTTGATGGTTGCATGAATAAGGAATTTGACCACACTGCGAGTTTGTCAGTAAAGGAGAACAATGGTAGTCAAGCAACTCTATTCCATCATTCACTATGACGAGAGCGTTAAAACCATGGAGGCAGGTGCCGATCATATTGGATTGGTGCCGATGCAGAACGGTGGCGTACCTGCTCAAAGAGTTCCATTAGATCGAGTGCATAAGATTTTTGATGAATGCAGGAACCGCGGAGTAAAAGCTGTGGCTATTATGCTGACCAATGATCCAGATGAGATGATCGAACTCGCTAAAGAAATTCAACCGGACATCCTTCATATCGCTGGTGATGGGTATGAAGCGGATAAGACCTTTGCCGAACGGCTGAAAAATGCTGCGCCCGAAACCAAGCTTATGCAGGCGGTTCTGGTGGACGACGAATCAGCTGTTGAGCGGGCCAAGCGTCTCGCGGCTTTCTGTGATTTCATACTCACCGATTCCGGTCTGGCCCCAGATACGGGCATAGGTGCCAGCGGGCAGACTCATGACTGGAACATCGATGCACGAATTGTCAAGGAATGCGGGAAGCCAGTCATCATGGCCGGAGGACTTGGTCCAGACAATGTGGCAGAGGCTATAAAGAAATGTAGACCCTATGGTGTGGATTCGCTCACTAAGACAAGTATCAAGTATCCGGATGGATATATGCAGAAAGATATTGACAAGGTACGTGAATTTTGCAAGAAGGCCGACCAGGCGGCTGCGGAGGTAGGTTGCTGATTATGCAGTACAAGATGTTGCAGCATGTAAAGGTTCTTTCCACTCATGATTTGGGCGAAACCTTAAAAGAGATACTACAGACCGAATCTTATAAACGGCCTTTGGTGGTAACTGACCATTTTGTATCGACGATGCCTTTGGTGGTCAAGGCTCTTGATTTGCTCCGCTCATCAGGGATCGCGGTTTCAGTCTTTAACAGCGTTGGTCCTGATCCTGCTGCCGGAATAGTCAACGATGCTTTTCTGGCTTTCAAACAGCACAATGCAGATAGTTTGATTGCCATTGGCGGTGGCAGCTCGATGGATGTGGCTCGAGGAGTCAACATCGTCAGAACTAATGGAGGAGACATTCTGGATTACACTGATCCATCCAAGTCGATCTCGCCTTGCCGCGGACAGATCAGTGTTCCTACGACTGCGGGGACTGGTAGCGAAATGTCTAATGCCCTTGTCGTTACTGATGAATCGTCGAAGACGAAAATGACTGTTTTGGCTGATCCTGCTGTCAGTGAATATGCCGTGCTCAATCCTGAGCTAACTCAGACTTTGCCTCCCGCAATGACCATCGCCTGCGGCCTTGATGCTTTTGGTCATGCAGCAGAAGGGTATCTATCCCGTCTATCAAGTCCAATGACTGATGCTATTTGCGAAAAAGTTATGTATCTTCTGTACCAATACCTGCCACGGGCTGTGCATGACGGCAATGACATAGAGGCTAGAGGAAGGGTTATGGTTGCCGCGAACCTGGCAGGTTGGATGCTGAATAATACAGGTACGATCGTCGGTCATTCCATCGCCCATGTGCTCGGTTCCCGCTATCATATCGTCCATGGCGAAGCAGTGGCTTACGCCCTCCCTTCAGTCTTGGAGTTTGTGGGTCCGGTTCGCCCTAAGAAAGTACGTGAGATCGGTCAGATTCTAGGGGCTGTATATCCGGAATCCGCACCTCAGGAGCAGACGACGGTCCTGGCTGTGCGAGCTTTCAAAGACTTTCGGGATAACATACTTGGAATGCATCCATTCGATACCTACCAAATTGATCATTCTGAACTGCTGGGCAATGCCTCGGCAGTTGCCAATGAGCGATTTGCCGATAATACCCCCCGTACGGTTGATGAGGCAGCAGCCCACGATCTCTTGGAAGGTTTTGGAACTCGGTAAATGATCATTATGAAGTAAACAAAGAACGGAGAACGCTTATGAAGCGGAAAGTTATTTTGGATTCTGACCCGGGTCATGACGATGCCGTGGCCATTCTCTTGGCTGTTGGCAGTCAGGCCATTGATCTTCTGGGCGTCACCACGGTAGGTGGCAATCAAAGCCTTGATAAGGTGACATATAATGCCAGGGCTGTGCTTGAAATGGCTCATGCAAACGATGTGCCTGTGCATGCTGGTTGTGACAGACCCCTGGTTCGCCCGCAGGAAGTTGCTGCCTCCATTCATGGTGAAACAGGCCTGGATGGTGTCACACTGCCAGAACCGACCCGTCCGCTGGATGCCGGTCATGCAGTTGACTGGATCATCGACACGATCATGAAGAACGAACCAGGCACTATAACTTTGGTCCCTACTGGCCCGCTGACCAACATAGCAATGGCTGCTCGTAAGGAGCCGGGAATTGTCGAACGGGTCAAGGAAGTCGTCCTTATGGGCGGTGGCTATCATGTCGGTAATTGGAGTGCTGTTGCCGAGTTCAATATTAAAGTGGACCCGGAGGCTGCACATATCGTTTTCAATGAACCTTGGCCGGTCACTATGGTCGGTTTGGATTTAACCCACCAGGCCCTTTGCACACCAGAGGTTCAGAAGCGCATAGAAGGTGTTGGAACCGACCTGGCCCATTTCGTCAGTGGACTCATGGATTTCTTCAGGAAGACATACAAAGACAACCAAGCGTTTGTCGACCCTCCTGTCCATGACCCCTGCACCATTGCGTATTTGATTGATCCAAATATCGTCAAGACTCGTCGATGCCCTGTTGACATCGAGCTGAGGGGTGAGTTGACGACGGGAATGACCGTGGCGGATCTGCGTGGTCCGGAGCCCAGCCCTGAGGATTGCCATACTCAGGTTGCCGTGAAACTGGACTTCGATGGTTTCTGGAACCTGATTATTGATGCCATCGAAAAGATAGGATGAACGATGACTAAAGAATCATCCAAGACTCTCGACGAGGGTGGCAAATCGATTGTTGCCCTGATGACCGCTCTTATGGCCGCTATCTTTGCTTTCCAGCTCAACGCTTCCATGCTTTCTCCCGCGTTGACGACTATGGAGCATGAGCTGCATACTACAAGCTCTCAAATCGGGCTTTCTCAGACGGTTTTCTTCACCTCTTGCGCTGTCTTTTCGCTCTTCCTTCCTAGGCTGGGTGACTTGGTCGGTCGTAAGAAAGTGCTTTTGGGCATTCTGGTTCTGACTGCCATTGGTTGTGTTGTGTCGGCTTTTGCGCCCAACGTGCTCGTGCTCATGATTGGGCGAGTCATTCAGGGGGTTGCAGGTCCCGTTGTCCCCATGACTTTGATTATGCTGCACGCGCAGGTAACAGAAGATGCAAGGTATGCCAGGCTCATGTCAATTCTTACCGCCGTAAATGGCGGTATCGGGGGCGTTGATGCCATACTGGGCGGGTGGCTGGCAGGGACTTTTGGCTTCCGTTCAGTATTCTGGTTCATGGTTGCTGTTGCCGTGCTGGCTATCATACTGGTTGCCGCTTTTGCCCAGGAAAGTCATGCCGCACAGACACCCCGCATGGATTGGGCTGGTGTGGTATTCCTCTGCATTGCATTCGTTTGCGCCTATCTCGCCATCAACGAGGCCGAGAAGCTCGCTGCGGCCAACTGGCTTATGGTGCTTATTGAATTGGTAGTGGCTGCGCTGTTCTTCGTGGTCTTCTGGAATACGGAGAAGAGGAGCAAAGCTCCGATGGTGACGACAACTTATCTGAAGCAGCGGCGGACTTGGGGGCTTTTGCTCACCACTCTGACCACCATGGTTGGTGTATTTGCAATCATGAATGGAGTTGTACCTGCCCTGGCCCAGGATTCCAAAGCTGGTGCCGGAATGAGTGCCAGCGTGGTTTCGTTTGCAACTCTGACTCCCTATGCGCTCATCGGTCTGGCTTTTGGACCTGTTGCTGGAATACTGGCATCAAAATATGGATACCACAAGGTACTCCGTGCGGGTCAGCTAGTGAGCATAGTAGGTGTGATTTTCGGCATTTACGTCTGTCTGTCACCAAGCGTCTGGTCTCTGGTGGTGATGTCTCTGGTCCTAGGTGTTTCATATGCGGGAACGGTTAATATCATGCTAAACGGACTTGGCGTGGTGCTTTCACCAGCTGACAACACCGGGTATCTTCCGGGACTGAATTCCGGCGGATTCAATCTAGGAGCCGGACTGAGCTACGCAGCTCTGTACGCCATAATGAACCTTGTGGCTGGTTCATCCGGTGCGCAGGCGGGCTATGTCTCCTCCATGATTGGTTCTGCTGTTCTTCTCGTTCTTGCATTCCTTTGCTCGTTCCTCATTCCCAAGCAGGATGAGGTCCAATAGTAATTGGATGAGCTGGTTGCAGTTTTCTGACTATGTTCAGCATGAAATTAAGGACGGTAAATCAGAACGGCAAGATGACTCGTTTGTGATTTGTTCTGAACATCCGAAAGTTATCAATGAGCAATGAAGGATGTCGGATATCATCCTGAGTCTCGACCAGGAACGAATGGATGGCAAGTAACATTGCAGTCTAATAAGGGTCCTGCGAATGCACTGATTCGCAGGACCCTTCCATATTTTATGCCTATCCGACAAGAGTCGAAAGTCGGGGCCAGGCAGGCTAGCAGCCAGTAAGTCACGAGTGCCCCGACATAGGCTCAGGAGCGGAAAATAGCGCATGGGAAGGTCCAGTAAGCCGGGGGCGGGCGCGTAAACTAAGTGAGGAATTCGTTCGCCGGAGGTGACCATGCAACATCGGGTGATCGGACTGCTGAAAAACGAAACCGTCCTGGTCGTCGCTGCAGTCGTCGCTCTCGTATCCTGCATCCTCATTCCTCCAGACCGACAGTATTTGGGCTACATCCACGTCAATACCCTCACCCAGTTGGGTTCCTTGATGATGGTGGTCTGCGGCTTTCAGCGCATCGGGGTCTTTCATGCCATTGGGGCCAGTCTTTTGAGCCGTGTCCGCTCGGTGCGCGGTCTGGCCTTGGTTCTGGTTTCGCTGCCTTTCTTCTCCAGTATGTTCATCACGAATGATGTAGCCCTGGTGACCTTCGTACCCTTTGCTATTGCTGTGCTCATCATGGCCGGTCTGGAAAGCCATGCCCTGCTGATCGTCACCCTGATGACCCTGGGCGCCAATGTGGGCAGCATGCTGACCCCGATTGGCAATGCTCACAACTTATACCTCAAGGCCCGCTCCGAGATGCCCACTGGGGAGTTCCTCCTCCTTATGGCGCCCTACGCTCTGGTGGCGGCCCTGATGCTCTTCCTGTGCTGCTGGTTCGCTTTCAGGAATCAGCATTTGGACAAGTTCGAGGGCATGGATGCACAAGAGATTCGTCACAGCATACTAGCGCCCAGGGAGGAGGGGATACAGCCTCAGGTCAAGGAGATGCAACGGTCCAGCGGATGGCGCATCGCCATCTACCTTCTTCTCTTTCTTGTCTGCCTGCTTGGTGTGGCCAAGCTGATTCCCCAGTGGACCATGGTCCTGGTGGTGGTTGTGACCTTTCTGATCTGCGACAGGCGGGTCTTTCTGCATGTGGACTGGGGACTGCTGCTGACCTTCGTGGCTTTCTTCATTTTCATAGGCAATGCCAGGAGGATTCCCCAGTTTTATAACCTGGTCAGCGGCCTGGTCAATATCCACCCTTTGATTACCTCGGTCCTGTGCAGCCAGGTCATCAGCAATGTGCCCACAGCACTCCTGGTCTCAGGTTTTTCGACAGCCTGGCGCTCAATTATTCTGGGCACCAACCTGGGCGGGCTCGGAACCCTGGTCGCTTCAATGGCGTCGCTGATCTCCTACAAAGCTGTAGTCAAGCAGTATCCGAGCAAGAAAGGTGAGTACCTGAAAATCTATACTGCTTTTAATCTGCTCTTCCTCGTCGTGTTGGTTGGCATGGCCCTGCTGCTGGAGTAGACTACCCACCATCAACCAGGAATGGTGCCGCTGACATTGAGAGGGAGGCAGCAACGGTGGAACCGGACCCGTGCGCGTCTAAGTCCAAGGACACAGGGATATTGACCAGACGGAACCTTGGGGTTCTGGTCGGAATCATGGCCTTGGCTATCATGTCGCGGTTTGACTCCATCATCTCTCCTTCCGTGGCCGCCATTCAGGCATCTTTTCCTCGCGCTGATCCCTCCACCGTTGAATCGGTGGTCTCCATTGGCTCTTCGGCGGCCATAGTTTCGGCCCTTTTATTTGGTCAGCTCTTGACCAGAATGAGTTTCAGAACCGCTGCCTGTATCAGTTGTCTGTGTGTCGCCCTGGGCGGCTTGATGCCCCTTTTGGTGCATAGCAGTGTAAGCCAGCTGCTCTTGTTCGCCTTGGTTGTCGGATTCGGCGTGGGCATCGCCACTACAGTTCTTCCGAGCCTGTCGGCCAGGTTCTTCCGCGGGAAGCAGTTGGCGGCGCTGATGGGGCTGGTCCTGGCTGTTCAGGACGGCTCTTCCATGCTGGTCCTTGCCATGGGTGGTGTCCTGGCCAAGGGAGGGTGGCTGCACAACTATTGGCTCTATTTCCTGGCCTTGCCTGCCTTGGTTTTGGTCGTCTTCATGGTCCCCGGAGTCGGTGCAGTCGAGGAGGAGTCGGAAAAGGCCACAGAGTCTCAAACATCCCCCTCGCAGAAGGGCAGACAATGCTGGTGGGCTACCATTTCTTGCATTCTCATCGGTTTTCTGAGCATTTTCCTGGTCGCGGTCCTGTACAACAAGCTCGCAGTCTACATAGCCAAGTACGGTTTGGGCGGCACCAGTGCAGCAGGGGTGGCCTTGATGTTCAACACGGGTTCCTCGGTCGTGATCGGGCTTAGTATCAACGGCATCAAGCGGGTCTGCCGGCAATGGACGATTCCGGTCGCCTTCCTGCTGATGGCCCTGGGCGCCCTGCTCTTCCTGACCACCCGCTCCTTCCCGCTGGTCTGCCTATCGGCCTTCTTGGTTGGTTCGGGCAGTGCCATCAATATGGCCACCTGCCCCTTCCTCCTGTCCAACCTGACTCCGCACAGACGCTATCCCTTGGTCATGGGGGTCTTCTCGGCTACCACCAGCTTTGGTTTTACGGCATCCACCTGGACTTTCAAGGCTTTCTCATCAGCGTTTGGACTGGATCCGGTAACCGGCAGTTTCATGGGCATGCTGATAATCGCTCTGCTGGCCGCTGTCATTCTCTCGCTTGTCCGCTTCCAGAGCTGTGTCGAATCCCGCTTCATTGAGCAATAAGTCACCCCGTAAGCTGTACAAGTCAGAAGTGCAGGCTCTTCGCCTAATCATCGCGACAGGTAGGGGTTGCCGGTGATGACGAACCTCCGTAGGGTCTCCTTGGCGTGGGATATGCCAATTCGGGGGGTTGCCGTGATGGTCTCGTCCTGGTCCAGACTGGCGGCTGCCAGGCGGATGGGCGGTTTTCTGAGGTCATGGCCGTAGTTTCGCTTGTCGATGTCCAAGGCCTGACAGAGCTTGGCAGGACCGTTGGTCAGTTCCCGGTCCGGGTGATGGCCGTGCCTGTGGCTGCGCAGAAGGTCCAGACCCTGCACTGGCTGGCAGGCTCGGATTAGCACGCCGGCACCGAATCCGTCCTCCTGGCAGGAGATGTTCATGCAGTAGTGCATTCCATAGGTGAAGTAGACATACATGTGTCCGCTGGGCCCGAAAAGGGCATCGTTGCGAACCGATCGTCCATGGTAGGCATGGCTGGCCGGATCGTTTTGATCGTAGGCTTCGGTTTCCACGATCCGAACCCAGGCCTGCTTCCCCTCCGACTCATAGTCCCGGATGATCAGGCAACCCAGAAGCATCCGAGCTGCCTCCTCTGCAGGGCGGCCCAAAAAGTCAGGGAAGACCAGGTGATCGTCCTGGCTTGAACCGGCCTTCATTCTGTTTGGTCCTTGCGGACCCAGACCGCGCGCTGACCGCGTGATTCTGGCTGAATGCAGACGAAATTGTCCTGGTGGGGCAGGGCGGCGACCTGTGGATGGTCGTGATCGTAGGGACCCTGGGCCTGGGCGCCGCCGGCATCACCGACCTGGGCGAAGAAGTCTTCGGAGGCATCCTTGAACCAGGTCCACTCCTCCGGCAGGTCCTCCTCATAGAAGATCGCCTCCACAGGGCAGACAGGCTCGCAGGCACCGCAGTCGATGCATTCATTGGGGTTGGTGTACAGGTTCCTGGGGCCCTCGTAGATGCAATCCACCGGGCACTCGTCCACGCAGGCCTTGTCTTTGACGTCCACGCAAGGCTGGGCAATCACGTAGGTCATCGCTTTATTCTCCTTTTTGATGTGTTGTCCGCTTTCGCTACTTTCAGGAAGCATCCTTTTGGTGAGGACAGAGGTTTCAGCAATACGCGGGCCTTTCTATCTCTGGTCTCCTTGTTGCTGCTCTCCGCGAGTCCCTGGACCATACCCCGATGGATTGTGCAGATAATTGGATGGCTGCTGACGCTGTCCAGGAAGGGGCATGAGGTCAGGTACATACTTGCTGAATCTGACCCTGTCCTCACCGGTGCAAAGCCTAGGGTAGTCAGAACATCTAACAGTGTCTGAGTCATGCTCGACGGCACACTCTGTTCTGCATGTCCCCGCCTCTGCTGGGCCAGGGTCCGACCCCAGGCCAGACCTGCTTTCAGAGCAGCCGCATCCCTGCTCCGAGTATCGGGGCAGGCAGTCTCGAGAGCAGTGCAAAGCGAGGAGATCATATCCTCCCTGGCGTGGTTCGTGGACGTGGGGGAGTAGATGACAGCCGGTCTGCCTCGACCGACTGATTGACCATCACCGTCTCTTGTTTGGCGGACTGCCTCGCCCTGTTTGACTAGATGCTCAAGATGGAAACGAGCAGTCGTCGGATGGATGCCGAAGGCTGTTCCGATCTGTTGGGCGGTTAGACCTGTACCGGTCCGTTCGGCTGACGTATGCAGGTAATCCAAGATTGCGGAGCGAATCTCTTCCCCGCTCCTGCGCCTCGAGGGGGCTTGGTCACATCGCTTGTGGGCTTGAATTTCCTGACTCATCGATTAAATTGTATAACTATCAAATCAATTATCAACCCAGGACAAGGCGGACAGACCCATGCAGAATGATCAGAAGATGCGCAAGTCCGGTGGCAGAACGGCCTTGCCCAGATCCAGGATGGCCCTTCTCATAAGCGCAGGTCTGGCTGCACTGCTTGGCCTTATAGCGGCGCTGATTCGTGCGGATCTGATCCACCCTTCAGACAGGGTGCCCTTGGCTGATCTGCATGGTGGGCTCATGGTCTATGGGTTTTTGGGCGCTGCCATCGGTCTTGAGAGGGCAGTGGCTTATCGCAGTGGCGGATCCAAGAAACCCTCCTGGGGATTTCTCGCTCCCGCTTTGGGCTTGCTGGGGTCCCTGCTCTGCCTGCTTTCGCTGATTGTTTCAAGCCGCGCTGCTGCCCCGGCATGGGTCAGAGTGGAGCTTTTTGGCGGTATTCCGTGGACTTTGTCCATGTTGGTTCTGACAGCCATGTATCTGGCTATCTGGCGGCGGCAACCTTCTGCAGAGGTGCTCATACAGGTCCTCGGATCCCTGGTGGGTCTGGTCGGAGCTTTTGGATGGGTTGCAGGATTGGATGCTTCGGTTCTGGCTCCAACCTGGCTCTTTTTTCTGATTCTGACCATCGTCGGGGAGCGAGTGGAGCTGGCCAGGGCGGTCTTCTCGGATGTCCGTCTCGAATCGGGAATTCTGGGTCTGAGCCTCCTGACCGTCCTGATGCTGCCTGTTCAAGCCATGGCGCCTTCGGTCGGTTATCCGCTTCTGGGATTGTCCCTGGGCCTGCTCCTCCTGGTTATGGCCAGTCACGACGTAGCCAAGGGCACCTTCCGTCACGGCGGTCTGCCAGGATTCATGGGCACCTGCATGCTGTCGGCCTACGCCTGGGGACTTCTGGCTGCCCTCATCTGGATGGTGGCACCTCTGGATTCCAGCACCTACTGGGGCGATATGGCGCTGCATGCTTTGGCTGTGGGATTCATCATGACCATGGTCATCGCCCATGTCTGCATGATCGTCCCCTCGGTCATTCGCAGGCCTCTGCCTTTTCATCCCCTTCTCTGGGGTGCTTGGGCGCTCATGCAGGTTGGCTTGCTAATCAGGCTCCTTGGAGCCATCCGGCTCTACACGCCCTTATGGAAGGCGGGGAACCTGCTGAATGTCTTGGGAATCCTCTCCATGATGCTGACCGTGGTTTACCTGGCTGCTCATGGCAAGCAGGTCCTGGCTTCCAAACGCTACCGTCGTCGCCAGCCCAAGGATTCGCATACCGAACTTGTTGGGACCTTGGCCCTGCGGGCGGACCTTGTTGCCACCTCGGCTACTGTGCTGATCTTAGTGGCAGCGGTGGTCTTGATGGCTCTGCGGCCGGCGCTGGCTGTTTCCGTCGGGGCAGCGCCCAATCTTCGAGGGGTTCAGGACGTATCGTCGAAGAGCATCCAGCCGACCGGGCACACCAGCAGAGCTTCCATCAAGGTAAATGGGATGGCCTTTGTGCCGGATACCATCACCATTGATGCAGGCGACCGGTTGGTTGTAGATTTTCAGAACACCGGAGATCAGCGGCATGACTTGGTTTTTGCCAACGGCAAGAGCACAGGATCCGTGCCCGTAGGCCAGAGCGTCTCGGTCGAGGTGGGCGTCCTGGGCGGCGACACCTTGGGATGGTGCTCGCTGGCGGGACACCGTCAGATGGGCATGGAGCTCAAGGTCAAGACCAAGGGTGGAACAACTACCGAGCAAGTGCAGTCCTCCGCTGGGAAGATGACCATGAACCAGGCCCCTTCGGCAGCCAAGCTCAAGTCGTGGGCTGAAAAGAGCGATCCTGCCAAGGCCACTCTTCCACCCCCGGATGACCAGGGGAGGGCTGGAACCAGAAGGTACACCCTTGATGTCAAGGAACGTAAGGAGCAGGTGACAGCAGGGCTTGAGCGTACGGTCTGGAGCTTCGATGACGCGGTCGATCCGCGGGATAAGGGATCGAGGCCCTTGGCTCAGGGTCCGGTGCTTAGAGGTCGGGTGGGAGACACCTTTGAAGTAACCATCAGAAATAAGGGAAGCATGAGCCATTCCATTGACTTTCATGCCGGACCGGCTGTTCCCCAGACCATGATGCGCAACATAGACCCTGGCAAGGAGCTCTTATACACCTTCACCGCTGATCGGGCCGGCATTTGGATGTACCACTGCAGCAGCGACCCCATGTCAAACCATATAGCCAACGGCATGTACGGGGCTGTGGTTGTGGATGACGGCACCATGCCGCCAGTGGCTGCGGAATATGTTCTGGTCCAGTCCGAGATTTATCTGGGGTCCAATGGAGGGACTGCCGATGCTGAAAAAGTGGCGGCCATGACCCCGGATGTCATGACCTTCAACGGACGGGCCTTTCAATATGACGTCCACCCTCTCAAGCTGGAGAAGGGGCAAAGGGTCCGCATATGGGTTCTGGATGCCGGCCCCAATCAGCCTCTGTCCTTCCACATCGTGGGAACCCAGTTCGATACGGTCTGGACTGAGGGCCGCTATCTGATAGGCGGAGGTTCAGGAGCGAATTCCGCCGATGCTTCATCAGCCGGAGCGCAGGTACTGCCTCTGCTGCCTGCCCAAGGCGGATTTGTCGAGCTCAAGGTCGATCAGCCTGGCGACTACTCCATAGTCAACCACGTTATGAGCCTGGCCGAGAAGGGGGCGCATGGCATCCTCCGGGTGTCGTGACGTAATTAAGCGACATGTGTGGCTCTGAGCCAAACGTTTGTCGAGTTTCGGAGCAGATACGATTCCGACCACGCGGAATGGTGGTTCTTGCCTGTCGCCTCCAAGCAGGGAAGTTGGGATGCAATGGCATCCAGGGGAACCTTATACGGACAAGAAAGCTATGGGCTGCGTCAGGGCGACTTCAATCCTGCAGTTGGGGTCCCTTGCTGGGAGTGTATCCCTTGTAGCCATAGTAATTCTGGCTTGCCTGAGCCCCTTGATCTTAGTTGTCGCCTGTTTGCTGATCTGCTGGTTGGTACCAATCGTTCATAGCTGCAGGCGTATTCGAGTTTCTGTCTATATGCAGATAACTCCCAAAGTGAAACGGCAACCGCGGTGTGGAACATTCCGAGTCTCAATGACCAGCAATCGGTCTTTTGGCATTTTCTTTCATGTCTCAGTTGCTTGTACCGGTTTTATGGGCGAATGTGCTGAACGAGCAGGCAAACATGAGGTCTAGCATATAGACATGATTCAGAGCGTGTGTTCATATGCCATCATGCTGACCAATTTCGATTCAGAGGAACAGCTGAACGATTGGAATCAGGTCAGACATCTATGCAACCGCAATCAAAAGTGCGATCAAGAGCGCATTCCAGAGGTGAATTCGAAGTTCTGGTCAGATTGTCCTGACGGCGTGAGCATCTGTGAGAGAACCATTCAGCAGCATTCGGAGTTTCTTGAACGATTTGCCGGCATTCTCAGAACTGCATTTCTGCATAGTCCCCATGTTCTTGTGACTGATGCAGAGCTCTTCGATGGCATCTATTTTCTGGCATTCGGTCCTGATATCGTTCTTGATCTTCTGGGGCAGAGCGGTTATGAGAAGCCCTTTCTCACCGTATCCGGCAGACAACCGACTTTGGAGCAGTGCTTGTTGCGGTTCACTACAGTGCCGCCTGATAATCAGCATCAACTTTCGACTGAAGAAGAGACGATTACCCTACCGGATATAGGTACGCTGCGTCCGCTGGAGTATCAAGTTTTACAGAAGACCGTCACTTCTGAAGAAAGTCAACGATTTGCTCCACAGACTAGAGCCGTCTTGAATGAGCATACAGGCGATCATTGGTCGATAGCTCAAAGGATCGCTTACTTGTACGCTGCATATTGCCAGCAAGACCCGTCTGATGGTACCTGTCAATTCCTTGCTCAACGTTGGCAGGAATGGATAGATGCTGAACGGAAGGGTCTCATCAGGTATGAGCAACAAGATTCTCAAACCGGGTCGAATTCCAGCATCGCCCGCAGCTTCAATGAGGCCTTTCTTCCTGTTGTCAGTGAAAACGCCGATTGTCTGCGTTCCTGGTGTTCTGCCTCCAAGGCGGACGAGGCAGAAAAGACCGCATTTAGGGATGTTTTGGGCAAGATAAGCCATGAGCCGAGACGGTCCAAGGCCTTTGCGCTTATCAGGCATTCGACTTTGCCTGTAGGTAGATCTGATTGCAATAGGACCATGGAATGCGACCAGCAAACGCTGGTGGACTGGTACCAGTTCGTATACCGCTTAGCAATGGCGGATTACCTGGGCTGCTGCCTTATGGCCGTAGAGAGCAAACCGAATTCGTATGAGCGCTATGTAGGCCGGACAGGCGGGCGCTCATTGATGCTGTCGGGCAAGGTCACGGAATTGTTGGGGCAGATGCCTTCCGCTTGTTTTGTGCAGTTCTGTTATCAGTCAAGGGACGCGATACAACAGTGGCGTAATTGTCGACCGAACGCCCCGGATTCTGACCAGCAGCGGCATATTCGCAACATTGCCTATTGTGTGCAGAAGTCTGCATCGCAGCTTGACCGAAAGCAGGATAATTCAAAAATTATCAAACAGTTTGTTGCAACCCTGATTATCGCATCCATATCCGTTTTTTGTGACAAGATCATTTTTTCAAGTTCAATATCCATTATCGTGATTTTGGCTGGAGCTTGGTTCATTGAAGTATTTCCCGAGTTGCTGACAATGATGGAGTGGTTGCACGACCAGCATACGGCAACACAAACTATGGTATTTGCTCAACGGTAATCATCGACCAGGAAGGTGACTGTGAAAAACGCTGATGAGCTAAGGTCCAGGTGTCCTTTGCAGGAAATAAGGCGTAGAAAAGTCTTCGAGGAAGCCGGGGGAGCCGACTTTACCGTGACTGCTGTGGATGTCAAGGTAAAGGACACGGGTGCCGACATGACTTTGCACGTAGCGTCTGTCAAGCAGGGTCAACCAGGCGTGATCTGCGTGACAGTCGCAGAACGAGAAGGAGAGGACTTCTATCTGATAGCGCGGCACTGGCGGGTTGCTGTGGAAGACTGGCAGTGGGAATTTCCGCGAGGCATGGGAGAGCAAGGCGAGAATCCTCAAACCACAGCCATTCGTGAATTGCATGAAGAGACCGGATTGCGGGCTCAGCCTGACGCCGTCCGTCAGTTGCATAGGCTTCATGCCGATGCCGGGGTACTTCAAGACGACGTGCGGGTGATGGAAATACGGCTTGATGACATTTCATCTATTCCTGTAGTCGATAGCGTCAATCAAGGCGGTGATTGGGAACTAGAGGATCTCCAATGGCTGCGGTCAGCTGATATTACCAATATGATCAGTGATGGACGAATGATTGATGGGCTTACCATAGCTGCGTTCTCAATACGAGAGATTGATAAGCACAGGCAGTGAGTTCGTAGCGCGATTTGTGTATGTGTGGTTGGCTGAGCGAAGTTGGACTGCTTGTGTGCTTGATATGACAAATCGCCAACAATGAACGAACCCTTGTCAGCAGTCGTCAACTACTGCGAATCGTCTTACTCATTCATTTATGAGGTATGAACTCAAATCGACTTCCTGCTTCTGGTGCACAAGCAAGAAGCACTATTGGTGACCCCGGAGAGATTCGAACTCTCGACCTACAGATTAGAAGTCAGTTGCTCTATCCAGCTGAGCTACGGGGCCAAACCCTTTTATTATACCCGTTTGGGTCCACCGGCGGGTCAAATTTATGAAGCCTGGTCGACAAGGGCATCCGAGATGGCTTGAGTCATTGCAGGAACGGTCATGCCATACTTTTCCAGCAGGGTAGCTTGGGGAACCCGGTCGTTGAACTCCTTGGCTGCTCCGAAGGCCAGGGTGCGAACCTGTGCAGGTCCGTAGTAGGCGGCCACGGCCTGTCCCCAGCCGCCGTCCAGCTGGCCGTCCTCGATGGTGGCCACCAGGGAGTGGGTGCTGGCCAGGGCATCTAGGGTCTGCTCATCCAGGCGGTCATAGCGATGTGGGTCCACCAGCGTGGGCTTCAGCCCCATGGACGCCTCCAAGGAATCAGCTAGGTCACGGCCCAGGGGCAGGGCATCGCCGAGAGCCAGCAGGGCCACTGTCCTGCCTTCCTGCAGGATACGATAACGATCCCAAGGCTGGCTTTCGGCCGCGGGATTGGAGGTTGCTGGCGCTATCTGCTTGCCGGCCCTTTCTGTAGCCAGCGTGCGCTCGCCGGGCACCCTGATGACCACCGGCTGCCGAGCCGGGCCAGTGGCCCAGGCCAGCATGTCCAGAAACTCGGCCCCACTGGTCGGAGCCAGGCAGGTCAGTCCGGGTATGCCCCGCATCATGACCATGTCGGCCGTACCTGAATGCGTGGCATCGGTTTTGGTTACCCCAGTGGAGAAAATCAGCAGGGTCACTGCACTGCCGTTCAAGGCCATCTCTTGCTCGATCTGGTCGTAGGCCCTCTGGAAGAAGGTGGCCGAGGTGGCGACAACGGGTGTGCCTCCTGCCTTGGCGATGCCCGCGGCATAGGCTATCGCATGGGATTCGGCGATGCCGACGTCCCGATAGTGGTTTCCGGCCCGCTGGCGGAAGTCGGGGTCGATGCCGTTTGACAGCGGCGTGGCTGGGGAGATGACCATTAAGCCCGGCTCTTGTGGGAATCTGGCCTCCAGAGCCTGCATGGCCATTCTTCCGTAGGTCTTTCGTGAGTTGGGCAGGCGACCCAGAGAGTCCAAACCGTCCTGCCAGTGGTTGGTCTCCACTGGGCCTTCGGCGGGCAAATCAGGCAGGGAAGTCATATGAGCCGTGTTTGCATCGCTCTGGGCCATGGAAATCGGGCCAATCTGCCCCTGGCTGCCCTGGCCCAGCCCCAGGCCCTTGCGAGTGTGGATATGGACCACCACCGGATGATCGGTGTCCTTGACCCGACGGAAGGCCTCGATTAGGTCCTCAATACGATTGCCCTCCTCCACGTAGCAGTAGTCCAGCCCAAGGGCACGGAAGGGATTGTCTGAGCTGTGTCCCCCGCTGGCACGGAGGTCCGCCAGGCTCTTGTAGAGTCCTCCGTGGTTCTCGGCGATGGACATTTCGTTGTCATTGACCACGATAATCAGGTTGCCGCCCTGTTCAGCAGCCCAGTCCAGCCCTTCGAAGGCCGGTCCGCTGCTCAGGGACCCGTCCCCGATGAAGGCGATGATGTTGGCCTTGCCGCCGGTCGCATCCCGCTGGGCGGCCATCCCGCAGGCCAGGCCGATGGAGGTGCCGGTGTGCCCCAGCATGAAGTCGTCGTAGGGGCTCTCCTTGGGTGAGGTGAATCCGGACAAATCCTCCTGAGACTCAGGGTCCGTGTAGGCCTGGCGCCGACCGGTCAGGATCTTGTGGGTATAGGCCTGGTGAGAGACATCGAAGATCAGATGATCATGAGGCATATCAAAGACGTAGTGCAGGGCGATGATGGGCTCGATGGTGGCCAGGTTGGAGCCCAGGTGACCGCCGTGACGTCGACAGAAGCGGATCAGCAGCTGACGGATCTCGTCGGCCAGTCGATTCAGCTCTTCCAAGGAGAGAACCTTCAGATCCTTTGGGGAGTCGATGCTGTCCAGAAGCTTGCCCATAACCCTCCTGTCTGTTTCTGTAATGCAATCCAATGATTCTAGGTCTGGAGCGGCGGCTTGAAGCTGCTGAAAGCCTGATGTTCACCAGGCCCGGCCTTTACATCCATAGGACCGTCACGATTGGTCGGCTTCTCCCCGGCCTTGCGTAGTATCAAATGTGCATGAACATTGGAGGGCCGATGGCTGACAATACACATGAAGGGGCACGCGTCGCAGTGATCATGGGATCATCAAGCGACTGGGAGACGATGAAGGAAGCCTGCCGGATGCTGGACCGGTTCGCTATCGTCTACACCAAGGAGGTAATCTCCGCCCATCGCACACCTGGGCGTATGGCGGAGTTCGCACATCAGGCCCGGAGCCAGGGTATAGGAGTCATCATTGCAGGGGCTGGCGGAGCAGCCCACCTGCCTGGTATGGTGGCGGCCCAGACCACGCTGCCGGTCATTGGGGTGCCAGTGAAGTCCCATGCACTGAGCGGGGTTGATTCGCTCTTGTCCATCGTGCAGATGCCCGCCGGTATCCCTGTGGCGACCACGGCCATAGGGGCATCCGGGGCTACCAATGCCGGCCTGCTGGCAGCTTCAATTCTCTCCATTAATGACTCAAGACTGGCTCAGGCCCTGGATGACTACCGTGCCGAGCTGGCTCGATCCGTGGAGGCGTCCAATGCCAAGCTTGTCTGAGGAGACCAAGGGGAGGATTGATCACCTGGAGCCGGGGTCCGTCATCGGGATCGTGGGCGGCGGTCAGCTGGGACGGATGATGGCCCTGAGCGCCCGCTACCATGGATTCCGCATCGGTGTGCTGGATCCCACGCCTGATGCTCCCGCGGCTCAGGTGGCTGACTTCCAAGAGACTGCCGACTATGGCGATCTCGACGCTATCAAAAGGCTTGCTGAACGCAGCGATGTGCTCACCTACGAATTCGAGAATGTGGATGCCGACGCATTGGATCAGGTGAGGGACCGAGTGGCCATCCCCCAAGGAACTGATCTGCTCAGGGTCACTCAGGACCGGGTCCACGAGAAGACCTTTATCAACCGTCATGGCATTGATACTGCCCCTTGGAGGCAGGTTGACAGTCTTGATCAGCTGGATACGGCTCTGAAAGAGCTGGGAATGCCCGCCGTGCTCAAGACGCGAACCGGCGGCTATGACGGCCACGGCCAGGCGGTCCTGCGCACTAATGAGGATCTTCAGGCCCTGAAAGCGCGGATCAAGGGCCAGGACTTCCCGCCCTCCGTGCTGGAGGGGTTCGTGGACTTCGCATTCGAGGCCTCCATACTGGTCTCAGGCAACGGGAAGGACTATGTCACCTTCCCAATGGTGCGCAACGAGCACCGTCACAACATACTGCACATGACTCTGGCGCCGGCCCAAGTCGAGCCTGAAATGGCCGACCGCGCGCGTGACATGGCCCTGACTTTGGCTGACGGCTTCAAGTTGGCCGGAACCTTGGCCCTTGAGCTTTTTGTCATGCCTGATGGCGGTTTAGTGGTCAACGAGTTGGCCCCGCGCCCCCATAACTCCGGTCATTACACTATCGAGGCCTGCTCCATGGACCAGTTCGATGCCCACGTTCGGGGCATCGCCGGGTGGCCCCTGCCCAATCCTCGTCTGCTCAGCCCGGCGGTCATGGTCAACGTTCTGGGCCAGCATGTGGCCCCGGTCAGAAGGTTGCTTGGTGAACACCCCGAATGGTTCCTGCATGATTATGGTAAGGCTGAAGTGCGCACCGACCGCAAAATGGGGCATCTGACGGTGCTGACTGACGATCTGGAGAAGACGGCCAAGGATTTGGAGGCCACAGGCTGCTGGTCCGACCTGGACTGAACTGAATCCTCACATCTGTTCTGGCAATCCGGATGTAGGCTTGGTGGAGCCCAAGGAGTGTGTCTAATCATGAACGCTGGCTCATCGGTCGGCCGCCGGACGCGGCAGAAGAACGCTATCTGGAGGATTCTTCAGTCCCAGAACGACTTCGTCTCAGCCAAGGAGCTGCATAAGCTTCTTCGCGATTCGGGCCAGCGAATCGGCTTGGCCACGGTTTATCGACAGTTGGGTTCCCTGCATATGTCCGGCAGCCTGGACTGCATTGAGCACGGAGGCATCCACCTCTACCGGGTCTGCCTGGCCCAGCGGAAGCATCATCACCATTTGGTCTGCGAACGCTGCGGAAGAACCGTGGAGATCAGCCCGCCGGACGATGGCTGGTTGAAGGCCGTGGCGGCTGAGCATGGCTTTACGGTCTCCTCGCACACCTTGGAGGTCTACGGCCTGTGCAGCAGCTGTCGGGACCGCTTCGAGCAGGCGGACGTCAGCGATCCTCCCGGCCCTTGGGCATGATGGTCTTGATGGCATCCCAGGCCTGCGAAGCCTTGAGATTAGGCAGGTAGGCCTGGACTACAGCCAGTCCGATCTGGGCTAGCTGAGCCGGGTCGGGATAACAGATATAGACCGGGTGCTCGCTGGGTTGGAACTTCTTCTTGAAGAAGAAGAGGGATCGGAAGCCATAGGCCGGTTCCATCAGGTCGGCCACCAGATGCAGGGCATGCTGCAGGAAGGCAGTGCGATCTTCGCTGCTGTCCATGCCGGCCAGGGGAGCGGCCGACAGGCTCATGAATTCCGCCGTGCCCTGGTCGCGTAGCCGTTCGGCCATCCGTGCGATCAGGAACTCCATGATTCCATTGGGGCTGTCGGTCCTGTGCCTCATGAAGTCCAGGGTCCAGCCGATCACCTGGCCCTGGCGGTAGGTGGGCATCCAGCTGGTCACGGCCAGCACCTTGCCCTGGTCGTCCACGGCGTAAAGGATGGCCATGCGCGGGTCCCTCAGTTCATCCAGGCCACCTAGGGTGAACTTCATCTCAGGAAGCGCCTTGAGCTCGGCCCACTGCTCGGAGATGTCCACAATCTGCGACTGGACGTCCCAGGAGGCGTCGTTGAATGTGGTCAGCACGTCGGTGATCTTGTCGCGCTTGGCCTTGTTGATGGCTGTGCGAATGTCCTGCCATTTCTTGCCCTTGGTCTGCCAAAGGCTGGGGGTGACCACCATCTCCGAGCCGACTGTCAGGGTGGACCAGCCCCTGGCTGCCAGCAGATCACGCTGGGGCTTGTGGACACTGTAGAAGACCGGTGACCAGGAATGGGCGTTGCAGAAACGGGTGAATTCGTCCAGATCATCCGCATATTCCTCAGGATCGCCGAAGGGACCAGTGGTGGTCAGGGCTATGCTGTGCAGGAGCCGGTAAGCGATGGCTGAACGGCCGCTCTGGGAGAACCAGTAGCTGTTGCCCTCCCAAGTGGTCATGAAGGACATGCTCTCGCCTCCGTACTCGACCAGTCGATCGGCCTCCTGGCGTTCGCTGCCGTTCTGGATGACCGAGCTGCGCATCCAGGAGAGCAGGACTACCAGGACCACCAGCCAGAAGATCAGCCCGACTCCGTGGCTAACGATTATCCCCGTCGGAGTACGTGGTGCCAGAGCCGGCCGGAAGCGCGAGGCCACACCATTAGGCAGGTAAAGCTCGGGCAGTTGGGAGAGCGCTCTGCTGGTGGTGGGCCAGGGATGGAAGGAGCCGGGACTGACTGCGGTGAAGGCCAGATAGCCCACGGCTGTGGCCAGGAAGGCCAGACCGATGGCTGCCCAGCCTGCCTGTAGGCGTGAGGCCTTGGTCCGTACCAGGAAGATGCGCAGGTTGCGCGCCAAGAAACAGTTGAGAATCAGCGGAGGAAGAGTGATGATCAGCAGAGAGGGAATAGCACCGTGACGGATGGCCTGGGGCAGGCCGTCGCCGATGGTCAGCGGGAAAACCAGGTAATAGAGCACGGCCAGGACGATGGTCAGGCCGTTCAGGACCAGACTGGTGACAGCGGCAACCCGGCGGCCATGGTAGATGCCCCAGGCCACCACCAGCAGGACCAGGGTGGGCATGATCAAGGACGAGACGCTGGTGGGTGCTCGGCCGGCGACCAGGCCATACTGGGCATAGCAGCTGGCCTGGTTGTTCTTGGCCAGGCAGCGGGACAGGGCGGCGCTGCCGCCAGGGTCCGAACCCAGGAACATGCCCAGCGGGGTGAAGAATCCTGCACGGATTCTGGAGGAAACGGTGACCAGGGGACCAAGAGCCAGAACCGTGGAGACGGCTCCCAACAGGTGGCGGGTCTCGTAGGAGCCGCTATGGCCACGCGGATTGGCGTCCTGGACCGGTCCGTGCCAGAGGTGGCCGGTCAGATGGCCGATCAGCGCTGCCGCCAGGGCGCAATAGTAGCCGGGGTTGCCGGTATACAAAACCATCAAGATCAAGGCCGTGTAGCCTATGGTGGCGATTCTGCGCCGCCAGAGGAAGTCGCTGAAGGGGATGGATGCCATCAGGGATCCGACCACCAGGATGATGGGGCTGAGTGTCATGGGCACCCGGATGAACCAGGCCCAATGGTCCTGAAGGGCATTGATCAGGGTGCAGATGACCAGCCCAATAGCCGCACCGCCTACCGCGCTGATGACTGAGGTGATCACGGTGCGCCTGCGACCCAGTCGGGTCTCGGCGATGCATAGCATAACCAGGACCAGGGCCACATCTATAACCAGTTGCAGAGGACCGGGGGTGATGACTAGGGATACCAGCAGCCGTGCGAACTGGACCAGGAGCGAGGGGCGCCCCTGGCCATGAACGGGATGTGGCGCCTGGTGAATGATCAGGTCGGACAAGGGCAGGCCCAGCCGTGTCCTGCCGGGGATGCGCAACAGCCAGATCAGCAGCCAGCTGATCAGGTTGAGCAGGACCAGTCCGAGGCTGAAAGCCAGAGCAAAGGCGTGACGTCTTATCCATCGGGTCAAGTCCCGCAAAAGTACGGTCTTGGCCGAAGGCTCCATAAGTCCGGATCCCTTATTCGTTGTCTCCATGATTACGGCGGCTCTTTCTGCTTATCTGCTTGAACGCTTTGGCCTGTCGGCGGTTCAGTCGAGGCTGGTTTCGATAATGTTCGGAAAATCTGCAATTGGCCGGGACATTGGCCCTAGTCCCATGGCTTCGCCCATCCACTCCAGCCCGGGTTCCCAGGCGGTCTTGACTGTGTGCCAGTCATGGCCCGAGCCCTGGGTGACGACGGCCTGCACCTTCATGCCTGCCTGGGTGGCGGCCTTGGCAATGACCATCATATTGTGCTGGGACTCCTTATCGTTGGATCCGGCTGCTGTGAACAGGCGCTGGCGTGAGGGTGCCCGCTCCAGCATGGCCCTGGCTGGGACCTGGGCCAGGAAGCGTCTTTTGTCGCCGCCGAAGTAGTCGCGGATCATCTGCTCTTGCCGACCCTGGGTCGGTTCCAGCTCTCCGTCGGCTGGGAGCATGTTCCCGTAGATGTCGGGATGCCGTGCCCCAAGCTGGGTAGAGCAGGTCCCGCCCTGGGAGAATCCGCCTATGGTCCATTGTTGGGGCTGGTCGGCGACGGGCAGCTCTGTGCGGATCCAGGTGGGCACGTCCTTACTTAAATAGGTTTCCGCCTTCCCGTAGACCGGGGAGTCCACGCACAGGCTGTTGTGGGAGGAGGACCCGTTCTGGTCGGGGGAAACCACCACTGGCGCCAGGCCCTCGTGCCGGGCAGCATAGGCATCCATCATGGCCGGAATGGCTCCAGCCGTGAAGAGCCGGTCGGGGCTGCCGGGCTGGCCGGCCAGAAGAACGAATACAGGCAGTGCAGGCGGTCTGTCGCTCAAGGCGGCGGGCGGCAGGTAGACATCAGCTGGCCGGGCCGCGAACCGGGAGCGCCCGTTGGGGATGAGCATGCTATAGGAGCGGCCGGCACTCGGATACGAGGGCAGCTCGCCCTTAGATGCCAGGGATCGCCACTGGGCCACGCTCATGGCCGGTCTGGCTGCCTTGTGGTCTCGGTAATCAGGGTAGAGGGAGACGCTGAACAGGGACCCCAAGGTGGTGAATTCGCCGTAGATGATATCCACGCGAAGCCCGGTGGAAAGCAGACAAAGCAGGACGGTCAGTGCGGCCAGGATCCGGCGCCACCCCCGGGCGGTGATCAGGATGCAGACGGCGAACCCCACGGCAAGAAAGCCCAAGGCCACGCTGATGATAACCATCCAGCCCAGGGAGACGCCGAAGAGCATGAAGACATCGGAGACCAGCCAGGTGGCCAACAGTCCCAAGGCTCCTATGCCCAGGGCAATGGCCGCCTGCCGCAGCAGGGTCCGCCAGCGTCCGTGTGTCAGTCCGGTCAGCGTCAGCACGATCAGGGCCAAGGCCGTCAATGCAAACAGTGACGCAGGCAGCCACCCCTGGGTCAGATGGACCTTTGCCAGCCATGCACCCATGCCATTCCTTCCAAGGAAAATACATCCGCAGTTCAGTATAGGGAATGTTCGGGCTCACGGAGACTATTTAGGCAGGCATTCATTCTTGACAGGCCCGAATCCCCGGATCCCGGTCACGGGTTCGTCTATGGTAGATTTATTGATAATCAATCTCAGTAACGTTCGGCAGGTACGGCAACAGGCCCATATAGCGCCGCCGCCAGGAAGGAATCCCCATCCATGCACTCCAGCAGTACACGCTTCCGTCGGACCCGAGCCTTGGCCGCAGGCCTGCTGGCCGGACTGACCCTGCTGACATGTCTGACTGGCTGCGGGAAGAGCGAATCATCCTCGTCAGCTGCAAAGTCCAGCACTCTGCAAGTGGTGACCAGCATCAATCAGTGGCAGTCCCTGGCCGTGGACCTGGGAGGCGACCAGGCTCGGGTGGATACTATTCTGAGCAACACCTCCACTGATGCCCATGACTATGAGCCGACAACGGCAGACATCGCCCGGATCAGCCGCGCAGATCTGGTCATAGTCAACGGGGCCGGAATTGACGACTGGGCAGCCAAGGCCGCTGAAACCGGGCAGGCCCGGCTGGTGGACATATCCAAGGCATCAGGGCACAAGGCCGGAGACAACCCCCATCTCTGGTTTTCCTCCCAGAGCAGGAGAGCGGCTGCCAAGGCTGTGCATGAGGCCTACCGGCAGCTGCGCCCAGGTCGCGGGACCGACTTTGACAAGGCCTACCAGGACTGGCAGGGTCGACAGGCCCGGCTGGACGATCTGATTGCCAAAGCGCGCAAGCAGACCCAAGGCCGGCACTATGCGGCCACGGAATCGGCTGCCTACTATCTTTGCCATGATCTGGGCATGGAGGATTTGACCCCCGAGGGGTATCTGCGGGCGGCCGCCAACGAGAGCGAGCCTTCGCCCGAGGACCTGGTGGCCTTCCGCCATTTGCTGGCATCCGGCCAGTTGGACATGTTGGTGCTCAACACCCAGGAAGTCAACCGAACATCCAAGGACCTGGCCATTGAGGCCCATAAAGCCCATGTGCCGGTGTTCGAGGTCAGCGAGCAGCGCCCCGATAAGTACCGGAACCTGGAGGATTGGATCAGCGCCCTGGTCCAGCAGGTGCCGGGCGCCAAGGCCTGACGGGTCCACTTCCTCTTCATGTTCGCTAAAGGGTGTTCTCACGGGGCTTGTCGTCCTTGATGGGAACAATGGCACAGGTATCGGTAAAGGCCTTTGGGCCCAGTCGCCAAAGTCAGGAGTAAGCGGTGAAGGATCGTAAGCGTCAGCCCGGCCGGTGGACATCCCGGATGCAGAACATGACCGGACGTCTTCGGGTGCGTGGGTGGGTCTACCTGCTCGCCTTCATCCTGATCGACTTCCTGTCAGTGGGCATCCTGCAGTGGGGAGTCTCCCTGAACAGCTCCCGCGTAGAGCTTTCCAACCCGCTGATCGGCTTCTGGGGCTTCATCTCGGCCATGTGGACCCAGCGCCGGTTCGTCCTGGTGCTCAACATGCTGGCTGTGGGCCTGGTCTACCTGGCTCTGGCCTACCTGACCAATCGATTCTGGGCGGCATCAGGGCTGATTCTGGCCATCTGCGCGGTCATTGCAATCATCGAACGCTTCAAGGTGCGTGCGCGGTATGAAGCCGTCCTGCCCTCGGATTTGGATTTCCTCCATGCCGATGCGGCCAACCTGGTCTCCTTCCTGCCGGCCCGGTCCCTGCTCATGATCGGGTTGGGAATCGTGGCTCTGGTTATTCTCGGAGTGCTCTGCTGGTTGGTGACACGGATGGATGCCCGTCGCGGTCGTCCGGTGGCCACTGGCAACAAGCCTCTGGGTGCGGGACTGCGTACGGTAGGGGTCCTGGTCCCGGTTCTGGTGGTGGCACTGTTCATGTCCACTGTGGGCACCTACGGCAGCCCCGCCTACCGTTTCTCGCAGTTTATGGGCGACATACCCTCCATGTGGGACTCGGTCTATGATGCCCAGCGTAACGGGGTCTTCGTGTCCTTCTCGCGGCAGCTGCGGCCCAAGGTTATGGACCAGCCTGCAGGCTACAGCCGTGCCACCATGAAGTCTCTAGCCCACCGCTACCAGCTTTCGGCTGATCGCATCAACCATGACCGCAAGTCCTACATGAACGAGTCGACCCTGGTCTACATCCTCTCCGAGTCGTTCTCGGATCCCACACGGGTGCCGGGCGTCGCACTCAATCAGGACCCTATGCCCCATATCAGATCCATCAAGGAGGGCACCACCAGCGGACTCATGCTCTCCTCCGGCTACGGCGGCGGCACGGCCAATCTGGAGTTCCAAGCCATGACTGGCCTGTCCATGGCCAACTTCGATCCCTCGCTGACCTCTCCCTATCAGCAGGTCATCCCTCACCTGAACTGGATACCCACGGTTAATCAGGCCTGGGGGTCACCATCCAGGTCTCTGGCCTTCCATCCCTATGAGTCCTCAATGTATTCCAGGGCCGAAAACTACAAGAAGTTCGGCTTCTCGCACTTCTACTCGCTTACTGGCCCTGACCAGATAGCCCACCAGGACCGCATCGATCGCAGCCAGTATGTGGGGGATCGCTCCGCCTACGATTCCGCCCTGGAGCAGATGGGTGACGACAAGGGCAACCAGTTCGTCGAGGTCATCACCATGCAGAACCACATGCCCTACAACGACTGGTATGACGATAACAACTTCTCGGTCAACTCCTCCGACCCCAACAGGCCTCTAGGCGACGATGAGATGCAATCCATCCGCACCTACGCCAAGGGGGTCAGTCTGACCGATCAGGCCACTGCCGATTTCCTGAACAGTCTGGACTCCCAGAGCAAGCCGGTCACTGTGGTCTTCTACGGGGATCACCTGCCCGGCATCTATGGCACGGCCAGCTGGGACGAGCACAACTCCCTGGCCCTGCATCTGACCGACTACTTCATCTGGTCCAACAAGGCCTCGGATTCCTCAGGAGCACAGGTCAGCAACAGCGCCTATTCATCGCCCAACTTCTTCCAGGCCCAGGCGGCCGAGCACATAGGAGCCAAAGTCTCGCCCTTCACGGCCTTCCTCACCGAGTTGCACGACAAAATCAGCGCCATTGAGCCTCCGGTGGCCAACCAGATCCAGGACTGGAACAGGATACCCGCAGGGCAGACCAACTATCTGGATGCCCAGGGCCAGCCCATGAACGCCCGTGACTTCGACCGGGCCACGCGTCAGCTTCTGAATGACTACAAGCTGATCCAGTACGACATCATGGCAGGCAAGCACTACCTGCAGGGAACCGGCTTCACCACCACGCCGACCCGCCGTTCGGATGCCGCCCGGCAGAAGGCCAAGGAGCAAGCTCGCCAGGAGAAGCAAAACCGGGATAAGGACAGCGAGAGCTCGACCAGTTCGGCCAATTAGGCTTCCAGGCCGTGGTGGCCGATGTCGTGCCGATAGAAGAGGCCGGGCATCGACAATCCATCCAGCCGGTCATAGACTCGGCGAGCTGCCTGTTCCAGGTCGTCGCCTTGGGCCACAACCAGGGCGGTCCTTCCCGAAGAGGATGTCAGACCAGTTGAAGCTGAGCCGGACACTCCGGCGTAGTAGGCTCTTAGGTCCTGCTCCGGAGCGATCAAGGGCACGGGCACCCCGGTCTTGGGATTGCCGGGATAGCCCTGGGCTGCCAGAACCACACCCAGGCGGCTGTGGGAGCTGTCCCAGGTGAATTGAGGCTCTCCGTCCTCCATCAGGGTGCGGATGGCCGTGCCCAAGTCGCTGGTCAGGGCAGGCAGGACTACCTCCGTTTCCGGATCACCCAGTCGCGCATTGAATTCGATGACCTGAGGACCCTGGTCGGTAACCATCAGCCCCGTGTAGAGAACCCCGGTGAAAGGACTGCCTTCCTGGGCCAGGGCGCGGACGGTGGGGGCGACGATGGCATCCAAAGCCTTTTGGGTCAGTTCCGGTCCGAACTGAGGCAGAGGGGAGTAGGCTCCCATGCCGCCTGTGTTGGGGCCCCGATCCCCGTCATAGGCGGGCTTGTGGTCTTGTGACAGTGGCATGGGCCAGAACTGCTCGCCCCGGACGAAGCACATGAGCGAGCACTCCTGACCCACCAGCTGATCCTCGATGACCACCTGGGCTCCGGCTTGCCCGAATTTATGATCGATGAAGATGGCATCCAGGGCTTGCATGGCCTGGTCAAGGTTTGCGGCCACCGTCACGCCCTTGCCTGCTGCCAGCCCGTCAGCCTTGATGACCACCGGTGCGCCGTGCGAGCGCACATAGTCCTTGGCTGTTTCCAGGTCATGGAAGACCGCATAGTCGGCGGTGGGGATCCCATGCCTGCGCATCAGGTCCTTGGCAAAGCCCTTGGATCCCTCGATGCGGGCCGCAGCCTTGGTGGGACCAAAGGCGGGGATGCCGGCAGCTTGCAGTTCGTCGACCAATCCAGCCGTCAAAGGAGCCTCGGGTCCGACGAAGACCCAGTCGATTCCCAGTTCGCGTATTGCGGCGATCAGTTTTTCAGGCTGCGAGGAATCCTCTTGCAGCAGGCTGATGCCGTCTGGCTCCATGCCCGGGTTGCCCGGGGCACACCAGACCCGATCCACTCCTGGCCCAGCCAGCAGGGTGGTGGCGATGACGTGCTCCCTGGCTCCCGACCCGATGACCAGTACCTTGTCCGCCATGATGGGCTCCTCTCGCTATTACTGACGACCGTCTTCGTTAAGAATGACCTGCTGGCCGTTTTGAGCACGCGTCACCTGTCCGATCAGGGTGTAGGACTCCTGCTCCCCATCCAGGACTGCGCGTGCCTGGTCCAGCTGGTCAGGGGAGACGACCAGAACCATTCCAATGCCCATGTTGAAGATGTTGTACATCTCCAGATGGTCGACCCTGCCCATCTCCTCGATCATCGTAAAGATGGGCGGCACCTTCCAGGCATTCAGGTTGAAGCTGGCCGCCAGCCCCTCGGGCAGAATCCGGGGCACCTTCTCCACGAAGCCGCCTCCGGTGATGTGTGCAGCGCCCCTGAGCAGGCCGGAGGCGAAGAGCGGACGCAGGGCCTTGACATAGATGCGGGTGGGTGTCAGCAGTTCCTCTCCCAGGGTCCGTCCGCCAAGCTGGTAGGGCCGATCCTCCAGCTTCATGCCTCCCTGGTCAAGCAGGGCCTGGCGAATCAGGGAGAATCCGTTGGAGTGGACTCCTGAGGAGGGCAGGCCGATCAGCTGGTCGCCTTCTTTGATGGCCGAACCGTCCACCAGGGACTCCCGTTCGACCACACCCACGGTGAATCCGGCCAGGTCGTACTCGTCAGGCTGGTACATGTCAGGCATTTCTGCGGTCTCCCCGCCCACCAGGGCGGCCCCGGCCTGGACACAGCCGTCGGCCACGCCCTTGACCACCTGCTCCAGCAGAGCCGGGTCGTTGTGTCCGCAGGCGATGTAGTCCAGGAAGATCAGCGGTTCGGCCCCCTGGGCGATGATGTCATTGACGCACATGGCCACGCAGTCCTGACCGATGGTGTCATGGCGGCCGGCTTCCCGGGCCACCATCAGCTTGGTACCCACGCCGTCAGTGCCCGAAACCAGAACCGGATGGCGGTAATTGAGCGCAGACAGGTCGAAGTCGCCGCCGAAGCCGCCAATGTCTCCGGCGCCCGGCCTATGGGTTCTGGCCGTGTGGGAACGGATCCTGTCGATCAGTTCATATCCGGCCTCCACCGATACCCCAGCCTGCTCATATGCCTTCGGCATGGTTGCTCCTTTCTCTGCGCTGTCTGTTCTGTTTTTCGTTAGCGCTCATTGGTCTTCTGTCCCGATCCTGCAGGCATATCAAGCCCGTAGGATCCCTTGGATGCCTCCAGCCGGGCCCGGTCCTTTGGGGTCAGCGAGGCCAGGAAGCCCTGCTCATAGTCGTCAAGTCGCGTGGGATAATCACCGTTGAAGTAGGCTACGCAGAGCCCTTGGTAAGGTGCATCACGGCCCAGACCGATGGAATCCACCAGGCCGTCCAGACTCAGGTAGGCCAGGGAGTCGGCCCCGATGGCTTCTCTGATTTGCTCCACGGACTTCTTGGCGGCGATCAGTTCGGAGGTCCGTTGGATGTCGATGCCGTAGTAGCAGGGATACCGCAGGGGCGGGGAGGCGATGCGCATGTGCACCTCGCTCGCCCCGGCTTCCCGAAGCAGACGGACGATTCTGCGCGAGGTGGTGCCTCGAACTATGGAATCGTCGATGACCACCACCCGTTTGCCGGCTACGACGCCTCGTACAGCGGCCAGTTTCATCCTGACACCCTGTTCGCGCATGGCTTGGCTGGGCTGGATGAAAGTGCGTGCCACATACTGGTTCTTGATCAGCCCCATCTCGTTGGGCAGTCCGGCCGCCTCGGCATAACCTGAGGCTGCGGACAAGGAGGAATTGGGCACTCCGATGACCATATCGGCGTCCACCGGGGCTTCGCGGGCCAGCCTGGCACCCATTCGCTTGCGGGCCGAGTGGACGTTGACTCCATAAATATTGGAGTCGGGCCTGGCGAAGTAGATGAATTCCATGGAGCAGATGGACAGGCAGGTCTGATCGGTATAGCGCTCGATGCTGTAACCCGAGTCGTCCACCCGGACGATTTCGCCGGGGCCGATGTCACGCACCAGCGTGGCGCCGACCAAATCCAGTGCGCAGGTCTCCGAGGCCAGGACGTAGGCCCCTCCTGGCAGCTGGCCCAACGAGAGAGGACGGAAGCCGTTGGGATCCATGGCTCCGATCATGGCATCCTCGGTCATGAGCAGGTAGGCGAAGCCGCCATGAACCTGGCGCAGGGCCTGTTTGAGCGCTGCCATGAAGTCCTTTTCAGGACTGCGCCGGATCAGGTGCATGAGCACCTCGGTGTCGGAGTTGGAGTGGAAGATGGCCCCCTGATCCTCCAACTGCGCCTTGAGGCTGTCGCAGTTGGTCAGGTTCCCGTTGTGTGCCAGGGCTATGTCCCCGTCATGAAAGCGGAAGACGAAGGGCTGGATGTTCTCGATGGATCCTGAGCCGGTCGTGGCGTAGCGGACATGGCCTATGGCCCGGTCTCCGGTCAGCGGCGTCAGGCTGGACTCGTCCGGGAAGACCTGAGTCAGCAGGCCCAGGCCCCGCCGTCCGATCAGATGCCCCTGGTCGTTGGAAACGATGCCGGCACCCTCCTGGCCGCGGTGCTGCAGGGCATGCAGGCCGAAGTAGGTCAGCCGGGCGGCATCGGGGTGGCCCCAGACTCCGAAGATACCGCACTCCTCGTGAATGCCTTCAAGCTCCAACGACATGGTCTATGTCCTTTCCCCTAGGCGGCAAAGTAGTCCACTCCCGACTGGAAGAGCGGCTGCGGGTGGCCTCCGGGCACGTTGAGATACAGGTCGGGGCCGCTGCGTTCCGTGTGGCCCATCTTGCCCAGCACCCGGCCGTCCGGACTGGTGATGGCCTCGACGGCCATGTCGGATCCATTGGGGTTGACCAGCGGATCCATGGAGGGACGGCCCTGCTCATCTACATACTGGGCGGCCACCTGCCCCCGGTCGATCAGGGTACGCAGGAGGCCAGGCTCGGCCACGAACCGCCCTTCGCCATGGCTGATGGGCATGGTGTGGATGTCGCCCACCCGGCAGGCGCTCAGCCAAGGGGAGCGTGTGGAGCTGATCCGAGTATGGACCAGACGGCTCTGATGGCGGCCGATGGTGTTGGCGGTCAGGGTGGGATCCTCGGGCGACCCAGTGACGATTTTGCCATAAGGGACCAGACCCAGCTTGATCAGCGCCTGGAAGCCGTTGCAGACGCCCAGAACCAGCCCGTCCCGGTCCTGCAAAAGCTCTTGGAGAGCATCGGCGACCTGGTTCGAACGCAGGAAGGATGCCACCAGTTTGGCCGAACCGTCGGGCTCATCGCCACCGGAGAAGCCTCCGGGCAGCATCAGTATCTGGCTGCTGCGGATGGCCTGGGCCAGGCGGCGGGAACTTTCGGTTACATCTTCGGCATTCAGGTTGCGGATGACCACAGTCTCCACCTGGGCCCCAGCGTCCCGGAAGGCCCGTGCAGAGTCGTACTCGCAGTTGGTGCCGGGGAAGACCGGCATGACCACCCTGGGTCTGGCGGTCTTGGCAGTCCCCTTGGTTCTGCGCGCTGCTGGCCTGCCGGGCTCACGATCGGTGCGGCCGATGGTCGGCACCGGGCCGCCTTGGCCTCGGTATGGGAAGATGGATTCCAGACCCCTGGCACGGATTTCCTCAAGCTCAGCCAGATCCAGATCCTCGCTGCCACAGCGCAGGCGGTAATCCTCCCGTGTGCGCCCCAGCAGCTGCAAATGCAGACCGGAATCCTGAATGAACAGGGGCTCTGGGCCTGAGGTCTCCAGGATGAAGCTCCCATAAGCAGGACGGAAGAGCGCAGATATGGCAGTGTTTGATGCCAGATTCAGCCCGATTCTGTTGCCCAGGCACATCTCCATCAATGACTGGGCGATGCATCCGTAGCCCGGAGTGGCTGCAGCATCCACCAGGCCCTGGCTGATCAGCGCCTCCACCTGGTCCATGACGGCCCTCAGGCTCTCCGGATCGGGTAGCAATCCGTCCTCCTGATATTCAGGCGTCAAAAGGTAGACCTGCCGGTTCGGGGCCTTGAACTCGGGAGAGACCGCATCCTTGGCTCGCCCCAGGGCCACGGCAAAGCTGATCAGGGTGGGAGGCACGTCCAGGTCCTCGAAGCTGCCGGACATGGAGTCCTTGCCGCCTATGGCACCCACGGAAAGATCCAGCTGGGCCTGGAGGGCTCCCAGGACGCCGGCCACCGGCAGACCCCAGCGCCGGGGGTCGGCGCCGGGCTTGGGGTAATACTCCTGCAGGCTCAGGTGGGCCTGGGAACGGCTGAAGCCGCTGGCCACCAGCTTGGCCAGGCTCTCGACCACGGCCAGGTAGGCCCCGGTGTAGGGATCCTTGCTGCTGATCCAGGGGTTGAATCCCCAGGCCATTGCCGAGGCGGTGGTGGTGTGTCCATCCACCGGCAGCTTGGCCACCATGGCCTGGGCCGGAGTCAGCTGTCGGGTTCCGCCGAAGGGCATGAGGACGGTGCCTGCGCCGATGGTGGAGTCGAACTGCTCGGCCAGACCCTGCTGGGAGCAGACGTTGATGTCTGCAAGCAGGGCCTTCATGCGCGCGTCCAGGCTGCCTTGGACCTCGAATGGGGCATGGTAGGGAGCAGGAACCGTTACCTGGGCATCGGCCTCGTGAGGGGCGCCGTTGGAAGCCAGGAAGGATCGGGGGATGTCCACGATGGTCTCTGATCGCCAAGTCATCCGCAGTCGGGGTTCTTCGGTGACCTCGGCGATGACGGTGGCCTCGAGGTCCTCCTGCCGGGCGTAGTCGATGAATGCGGGCGCGTCTTCGGCAGCCAGGGCCACGGCCATGCGCTCCTGGCTCTCGGAAATGGCGATTTCGGTCCCGTCCAGCCCCTGGTACTTGAGCGGCACCCGGTCAAGGTCCACGTTCAGCCCGTCGGCCAGCTCGCCCACGGCCACGGCGACGCCGCCTGCTCCGAAGTCATTGCAGCGCTCAATCAGCCTGGCTGCCTCCGGGCGGCGGAAGAGACGCTGGAGCTTGCGTTCCTCTGGGGCATCGCCCTTCTGCACCTCGGCTCCGCAGCGTTCCAGACTCTCTTCGTCCTGGGACTTGGAGGCCCCGGTCGCGCCGCCGATTCCATCGCGGCCGGTCCTTCCGCCCACCAGGATGATCAGATCGCCGGGGGCGGGCCGGCGACGAATCACATGGTCGGCCGGGGTGGCTGCCACCACTGCGCCCACCTCCATCCGCTTGGCTGCATAGCCTGGGTGGTAAATCTCCCGAACCTGCCCCGTGGCCAGCCCTATCTGGTTGCCATAGGAGGAGTAGCCGTCGGCCGCCTGACGGACTATCCGGCTCTGGGGTAGCTTGCCCGGCAGGGTCTGATCCAGGGGCTGGCGGGGATCCGCTGCCCCGCTGACCCTCATGGCCTGGTAGACGTAGCCCCTTCCGGACAGGGGATCACGGATGGCTCCGCCGATGCAGGTGGCGGCACCCCCGAAGGGCTCGATCTCGGTGGGATGGTTATGCGTTTCATTTTTGAAGAGGAAGAGCCAGTCTTGATCCCGGCCGTCCACGTCGACCTTGGTCCGGATAGTGCAGGCGTTGACCTCTTCGGACTGGTCCACGTCGTTCAGGATGCCTCGCTTCTGCAAGTACTTGGCTGCGATGGTGGCCATGTCCATCAGGCATTCCGGTCGGTCCTGGCGGCCCAGCTCTTCGCGGATTGCCCGGTAACGTTCCAGCGTGGCGCGGGCTCGGGGATTGTCCGCCTTAATTCGCTCCAGCCTGGTATTGAAGGTGGTGTGCCGGCAGTGGTCGGACCAGTAGGTGTCGATCACTTTGAGCTCGGTCAGCGTGGGGTCTCGCTTTTCCTGACGGTAGTGGTCCTGGCAGAAGCGGACATCCGGCAGATCCATGGCCAGATCCAGCTTGTCAATCAGTGCTTCGAGTCCAGGATCGGCCAAATCGCGAAATCCGTCCAACACGGGCACTGGATCAGGATCCTCGTCAGGCATGGCCAGGGTCTTGGGCTGCTCCAGCCCCACCACCCGTGAGTCGACCGGATTGACCAGGTAATTGCGGACGGCTTTGATCTGCTCGGCATCCAAATCGCCTTCTAGCAGGTAGACGGTGGCCGTGGCAACCAGGGGGCGGGCGCCCTGGCCGACCAGCTGAACACATTGGGCTGCGGAATCGGCTCGCTGATCGAACTGACCAGGCAGGGGGGCCACGGCGAAAAGCATGGGGGAGTCCAGCGGCGGCAGGTCCTCGTTACCCTTCATGCGTAGGGCCTGCTCCAGTCGGGTGGCCACCAGATCGGTCTGGGGCTGGGCGAAGACCGTGGGCAGACAACGTTTGAAGAGGTCTTCGTCGATTCCCTCCAGATCGTAACGATTGATTATGCGCAGGCCGGTCAGCCCTTGCACGCCCGGCAGGGTGCGAAGCTGTTCGGCAAGCCTGTCGGCGGCCTGGTCAAAGCCCCGCTTTTTCTCGGTATAGACACGGAAGAGCACAATAGATCCTTTCGCGATGGACTGTTTGGGGACCAATGAAAAACCCGGAGGCGATATGCTCGCTTCCGGGTCGACCGATTCAGCTATTCGATTGGCTTTCGCGCTCCTCCAATTCGGTAAGCCCATCCAGAATGGTTTGATAAGCCGGAATGATGCTGCCCAGGTCCCTGCGGAAGAGGTCCTTGTCCAAGTGGGTGACCTGGCCGTCATTATTGTTGCTGATAGCCCAGAGCCTGCAGGTGTCGGGGGTGATCTCGTCGCCGAGAAGGATGATGCCCGAACTGGTCTTGCCCATTTCGATCTTGAAGTCCACCAGCTCCACGTTGATGGCGCGGAAGATGCCGGTCAGCGCCCCGTTGATCTCCCGGGTCTTAGCGGCGATGATGTCCAGATCCTGCTCAGTGGCCAGTCCCAGGGCCAGAATGTCGTCCCGGTTGATGAACGGATCATCCAGGGGATCGGACTTGTAGAAGAACTCCAGCACCGGCTGCTTCAAGGCGGTGCCTTCCGCAACCCCGTACCGTTGGGCGAAGGAGCCAGCGGCCCGGTTGCGCATGACAATCTCCAGGGGGAACATGTCCAGCCGACGGTTGAGCTGTTCGGTGTCCGAGATGCTGCGTACGAAGTGGCTGGGTATGCCCCGGCGGGACAGCAGGGAGAATATCACCGTGGTGATCCTGTTGTTCAGTCTGGCCTTGCCTTCGATATTGGCCTTTTTGGCCCCGTTCCCCGCGGTGGCCTGGTCAGTGTACTCAACCCAGAGTATGTCCGGATCATCCGTCTCGTACAGTTTCTTGGCTTTGCCTTGATAGCGCATTCCCAACTTTTCCACTGTTCGCCTTCCTCGAGTTTGTTGCGAATTGGAAACTTCTGCACTGCTTGGGACACGACCACCATAGCAAGCCGGGGTTACATCCCCGCGCCTACCCGGGGTTTCAGATCTTTGACCACAGCTTCGGCACGTTCGGTGGCGGTCTGCAGGTCAGGACCCAGGGCCAGGACTACGCCCATGCGACGCTGACCATGCACTTCCGGCTTGGAGAAGATGCGCAGATCAGTGCCTGGGTGATCCAGGGCCTGCGGCAAACCTTGGAAGCTGACCGGTCCCTGGCCCCTGACCAGGATGGGTCTGCTGACCGCACATGTGCCCTTCGGCAGACTCAGGGTCAGATCCTCCTGATGGACGGGAATGCCCAGGATGGCCCGGGCGTGTAGGTCGAACTCGGTCAGCCGTTGGGAAATCATAGTCACCATACCGGTGTCATGGGGGCGTGGTGCTACCTCGTTGAAGAGCAGCGAGCCGTCGCGCAGGACGAAGATCTCCACTCCGTAAATACCCCAACCGGTCTCGCCACTCTGGCGGGCCAGGGAGGTCATGGCCTCAACCAACCGGGTGGCCATACTCCGGGCCTGCTGCAGGATGTCAGGATTCAGATCCGCAGGTTGCCAGGAGAGGCGGTAGTCCCCGTCCTCCTGACGCTGGCCGATGGGCGTGCAGGGGGCCACGCCGGCGCAGGAGGCCACGGTCAGAACAGTCAGCTCATGGGCCAGGGGGGCCAGGGCCTCCACGATGACCTCGGCCTTGCCCTGGTGCCTGCTGGCTGCCCGGCCTTGGGTCAGTGCCGAATTCCATGCTTGCGACAAACCCTCCCTGCTCCGTACCAGGGTCTGTCCGTGGCCGGAGGAGCTCATCAGGGGTTTGACCATGCAGGGGTAGCCCACCTGGTCCGCTGCGCTGGCCAGCTCTTCGGGGGAGTCGGCGAATCGGTAGGGGGTGGTGGGCAGGCCCACCTGCTCGTGGGCGAAGACGCGCAGAGCCCGGCGGTCCATGCACATGGCCGCCAGGGGGGCGGCAGGCACCACCTGGATGCCCCGGGCCGCGGCACCGACCAGGCGGTCTGTGGCAATGGCCTCCACTTCAGGCACGATCAAATCGGGCTGGATCTTGTCGATCAGGTCCTCCAGGGCCTGCGGATCGCTCATCTTCACCTGATAGCCGGCATGAGCCACCTGGGTGGCCGGTGCGCCGGGATATGAGTCCGCCGCACCCACCCAAGCCCCCAGCCGCATAAGGCTGATGGCAATTTCGCGGCCGAGTTCGCCGGCCCCTAAGAGAAGGACCCGTGTGGGTCTTGGACCCAGAGGAGAGCCGAACGGTCGCTCCCCGGGATTGATAGTGTTGATAATCCGCTGCTGACCGGATGCGCTCATACCCATATTCTGCCACCGACCCGTAGACCAAGCAGGTGAATTATCGATACATGCCTATAAACGACATCTATAGAGGCCTGCTTGTCCACTGGCCGCCGGGACGATTACCATGTCATCCAGTCGACCAGGGAAGGCGGGAACGTGAGCGAGCGGACACCGGCGGTGCGGATGGAGCACCTGACCAAGACCTATCACAGCGACGACGACGAAGACAAGACGGCCCTGGCCGATATCGATCTGACCGTCGAGACTGGGGATATTTTTGGCATCATCGGACTGAGCGGGGCGGGCAAGTCCACTCTTGTCCGCTGCATCAACGGGCTGGAGGATTATGATTCGGGCAGCGTCAAGGTTCGTGGCCGCGAGGTCAAGGACCTGGCTCCGGCCGAGCTGAGGGACTTGAGGCGTCGTACGGGCATGATCTTCCAGCACTTCAACCTGATGCCCTCCAGGACGGTGGCTGACAATGTGGGCCTTCCCCTGCGGGGGAATGGTCGTGACCGTGCGTCTCGACGGGCCCGGGTGTCCGAGCTTCTGGAATTGGTGGGACTGACCGAGCTTGCTGATCATTATCCCGCTGAGCTCTCCGGCGGCCAGCAGCAGCGGGTGGCCATCGCCCGAGCCCTGGCCAACGAGCCGGATATCCTGCTCAGCGACGAGGCCACCAGCGCACTGGACCCGACCACCACGCGCTCCATTCTTCAACTGCTGCGTGATCTGCATGACCAGCTGGGCATCACCGTGATCATGATCACCCACGAGATGTCGGTCATCAGGCAGATCTGCAACCGGGTGGCGGTCATCGATCAGGGCGTCATCGTGGAGCAGGGCAGGGTCTTCGACGTTTTTGCAGACCCCAGGGCCCAGCTGACCAAATCCTTCGTGGCCACCACATCCAACCTGGACAAGGTCAAGGATCTGATGGCCGCCGATTCGCCTCTGGTGGCCCTTGAACCCGGGCAGATCCTCATGCGCATGTCCTATGTCTCCAAGGAGGTCTCCGAGGCCCTGGTCTCCACCATCAGCCGTCGCTACAACCTGGACGTCAACATCATCTTCGGCGACATCGATGTGGTGGAGGGCGCGCCCCTGGGCGGACTGGTGGTCAGGATGGGCGGCGACCCTGAAAACATCCGCCAGGCCATGGAATACCTGCGCTCTCGCAACATCGGAATCGAGGTTCTCAAGTCATGACGTCCCTGCTTACCAACTGGTTCCCCAACGTCATGAGCCGGCTGCCAGAGTTCTTCAGCAGCATGGTTCAGACCCTGGTCATGGTCGGCGTCTCCGGGGTGATTTCCTTCCTGTTTGCTCTGGTCATCGGGGTGGGGCTGATCATCAGCCGACGTGACGGCATCCGCCACAACGGCCTGGTCTTCACCATCCTGGACAAACTGATCGACCTCTTCCGCTCCATCCCCTTCATCATTCTGGCGGCGGCCCTGGTGCCGGTGACCAGGATGCTCATGGGTACGGCCATCGGGCCCAAGGGGGCGATTTTCCCGCTGGTTGTAGGCATCACTCCCTTCTTCTCCCGGCAGATCGAGTCGGCCCTTGCTGGTCTGGACCCCGGGTATGTTGAGGCGGCGGAATCCATGGGCATGACCACCTGGCAGATCATCTGGCACGTCTACCTGCGTGAGGGCATCCCCTCAATCATCAGGGTGACCACCATCACCATCGTCAGCCTGGTGGGCGAGACCGCCACCGTGGGCATCGTGGGCGGCGGCGGTCTAGGTGACTTTGCCATCCGTCTGGGCTACCAGCGGTCCATGAACGACGTGACCATCGCCACCATCATTGTGTTGGTCATCTTCATAGCCCTGATCGAACTGTTCGGCCGGCTTCTGGCCGAGGTCGTCGAACACTGAGCAACCGGGGAAAGGTCAGATTATCGTGGTCGGTCGTAGTCGCGTCGGCAAAAAGAACAGAGCCAAGATCCAGTTGGCGGCACTCAGCCTGGTCATCGTCCTCCTGCTGGTGCTGGTGGTCGGTACTGATATCCGTCTGAACCAGGTGGGTGCCGATGTCAAGGTCGTCAAGGTCGGCGTCATCGGCAGTTCGGACGATCAGATCTGGAAGGCCGTCCAGACAGAGCTGGATCGGCGGGGCGAACACATCAGAATCGAACTCAAGCCTTTCCAGGACGCCATCTACGTCAACCAGGCCACAGCCAACCGCGAGGTGGACTTCAACGCCGCCCAGCATTACGCCTACCTGGAGGACGATGTGAAAACCAACCACTATCAGCTGGCCGTGCTTGGCAATACCTATATCTCGCCCATGAACCTCTACTCGCAGCGCTATGCCAAGCCCTCGCAGTTCCAGGACGGCGACAGGGTGGCCATCCCCAACAATGCCACCAACATGGGCCGGGCACTGAAGGTCCTGGCCGATGCCAAGCTGATAGGTCTGCGCGACCCCAAGGCCACCAACCCGCTGCCCGAGGATGTGGTGGACAATCCCAAGCATCTGCATATCGAGCAGGTGGACCCGGCCGGTATCCTCAACCTGCTGCCCGACTACGCAGGTGGTGTCACCAATGCCAACTTTGTGGTCGATGCAGGTCGCAGCGTGCACGATGCCATCCACGAGGTTCCCTACGATCTGCAGAACCCGGCCAACAAGCCTTATATCAACATCATCGTCACCACCAAGGATCAGCGGGACAACCCCACCTACGCCGCAGTGGTGCGCGCCTATCATTCCAAGCCCGTAGCCGACACCATCGTCCGTGTCTACAAGGGCGCCTGCCTGCCGGCATTCAAGGTTTCCTGATGCGATAGGTTCCAGCAATGAAGGAGGACGGATATGAGCACCAGAAGAACCAGGGCCAAGCGAGAGCTGGCGGTTGTCTCGGTCGTCATCCTGGTGGTCGCCGTCCTGATGGGCGTGGCCTATGTCAAGGTCAACCAGCCCGAACGTGGCCAGCGGGAGATCAGCATCGGCCTGGTGGGTGATGCTGATGAGGAAATCTGGAAGGCCGTTCAGCACGAGCTGGACCAGCGCCGGGCAGGCATAAAAATCAAGCTCCGGTCCTTCCAATATGGGCGCTACGCCAATCAGGCGCTGTCCAACGGTGAGATCGACCTTAACGCCTTCCAGCATTATGCCTTTCTGGAGCAGGAGTCCAAGCAGCACGGGTACCGTTTTGCCGCCATTGGTGACACCTACATTTCACCGCTCAACCTGTACTCCAAGAAGTACCGGAGCGTCGACCAGATAGGGCGAGGCGAGCGGCTGGCCATTCCCAGTGATCCCATTGACTTGGGCCGGTCCCTGAAGGTGCTTGCCAGCGCCGGGCTGATCGGTCTGCGAGACCCCAAGGCCACCACGCCGGTTCCCGAAGACATCGTCGACAACCCGCGCGGGCTGGTCCTGGACCAGGTCGATCCGCCGGGAATCGTCAAGGTCCTGCCCGACTATGCGGCCGGCATTACCAACACCAATTTCATCCTGGATGCCGGCATGAAGATCCAGGATGCGATTTACCAGGTGCCCGGCGATCTCAAATCGCCAGCCAATCACCCCTATGTCAACATCATCGTGGCCAGGCAGGCCGACAAGAACGACCCTGCCTACAAGGCTCTGGTCTCCGCCTACCACAGTCGATATGTGGCCGATGCCATCAACCGCTACTATCGTGGTGCGGCCGTCCCGGCCTTCTCCTACTAATAGTGGGTGCAATCTGGTGGTCGCCTTGTCTTGGTCCGGCCCAAGTCTGCAACTGTTGAACAGCGGAGGGAACGTTGATGAGGGATCATGATCGCCTGACGCTGGCCCTGGTTCTGGATTCCTTCGGCAACAGGGGCAACGGAACCTCCAATTCCGCCATCCAATACGCCCAGGGTCTGGAAGCGCTGGGGCACCGGGTCCGGCTGGTGGGGGTGGGCTCGACAGATTATCCGGCGCGGGTGCATCGAATCCCTCTGGTCTCCCGTGTGGCGGCCAGGCAGCAGATGAGCTTCGCTCGTGCTGATCCGGAACTCTTCCGACGGGCCTTTGCCGGTGTGGACCTGGTCCATATCTACGAACCCTTCGCCTTCGGCCGCGCCGCCCTGTCCCAAGCTAGATCCATGGGCATACCGGTGACCGCCGGCTTTCACATTCAGCCTGAGAACATCACCTATTCCTCTGGCCCATTGCGCTACCTACCCGGGGTGGATGCGGCCATTTACAGGCTGTTTCGGTTCTGGCTTTACGATCATGTCGGGCACATCCACGTCCCCACCCAGCTGACGGCCGACCTGCTGCGCTCGCATGGGTACAAGGCCCACCTGCATGTCATATCCAACGGGTACCAGCCTAGGTTCAACCCCGGGATCCGATATGAGCGTGACCGATACGAGCGTCAGCGATCAGACCGGCTGATCCAAGTCGCGGCCTCCGGCAGGCTGGCCCGGGAAAAGGACCATCTGACCCTGATCCGAGCCTTGGCTCTGTGCAGGAACAGGCGCAGGATCAGCCTGACCATAGCAGGCACAGGGCCTATGGAGCGCCGACTGAGGGCGGAAGCCGACAGGCAGCTGGACGGCATGCAGGTCTCGATTGGATTCCACCAGAACGCGACCATGCCCGACCTGCTCAGGCGGGCCGATCTTCTTATCCACCCCTCAATCGCGGATCTGGAATCGGTCAGCGTCCTGGAGGGGATGGCCTGTGGCGCAGTCCCGATCATTGCCCGATCCGACCTGAGCGCCGCAGGACACTTCGCCCTGACGCAGCATTCGCTCTTCCCGGTTGGCAAGGCCTGGGCGCTGGCTGAGCAAATCGACTGGTGGATAGACCATCCTGATGCCCTTGCAGTCTGGTCCGGACGCTACGCCGAACATGCCAAGGAACATTATTCCCTGGATGCCTCCGTCAAGGCCTTTGCCCATATGGCCATGCAGGCCGTCAGCGATCAAAGAGCCGGAGCAGGTATAGCCTGACCTGGCTTAGATCTCCTGCTTGGATATGATCAGAGCCGATCCGATGATGGCCGCCAGGACCACACCCACGGATGCTCCGGCATAGATCCAGGCCTGATCGGCCTTCAGAGTGTTCAGAACGATCTGTTCGCCGAACCCGACGAAGTCGAAGTATTTCAGCCACTGCCATTTTGCTGTCAACTCTACGAGGCCGATCAGCACGGGCCATATCACGATCACCACCGCTGGGGCTACCAGGGATTTGGCAATGATCAAGAGGACGATGCCCAGACTGATGATGACGGAAACGCAGAAGCTCACCAGTAGGGTCATGACGGCCACATCCTTGCCCAAGACGCCCCAGTCGCCCCCCGGCTTCCTTCCTAGAGCCAGACCGGTGATCAGGATGGTGATGAAGTAGCACAGGGTCAGGAGGATGATGTCAATCAGGATGGTCACGTACTTGCCTAGGATGAACTGTATTCGTGAGATGCCTGATGTCAGCGTGTTCTTCAAAGTGTGCTGGCTGTATTCCGAACCAATGACGATAACGAAGACCGCGATGTAAAAGTAAACCAGGGACGAGGCGGAGGCGGCACCTGCTTGCAGGCCTGTTCTGACTGTCCAGCCCTGGCGTTCGATTGCCGACAGTTGATGAGCGTATTCTTCGCCCCCGGTGGTGATTCCTATGGTCGTCTTGCTCCATGTGGTCACTATGCCGAGTGCCACAGTGGCAATCAGCAGAATCAGCATGCCGATGGAGCGTCGCTGTCTGTAAAAGTCTGCCCTGATCTGGTTAATCATTGTTGTCTCCTAGGCTCTTGAGAATCCTTGTCGAGCAGATCCGCGAAATATTCCTCCAGTGATCCCTTCTGCTGGCTGATTTGATTGACCAGGATGCCTTCCTGAACAAGAAGACTGTTGATGGGTCCCGGTTCCAGATTCCCTTGCTTGATCAGAATCTGATGGTCGTCAAGGACTTGGAAGGGGCCGATTCCCTGGCGATCCAGGAGCATGGCGGCCCTGGAGCTCTGGTCCACGTCGATCAACAGTCCATTCTGATTGATTCGGTCCAGTTCATCCTTGTTGACTTCCTTGATCAGGCGGCCGTGGCTGATGAATCCGAACCGGGAGGAGACCAGATAGAGTTCGCTCAGAATGTGACTGGAGATGAGAATGGTCGTCTGGCGTTCCTTGTTGAGCCTGTCCAGGAGTGTTCTGAATTCCATAATTCCTGCCGGGTCCAGGCCGTTGATGGGCTCGTCCAGAATCAGGAAATCAGGCCGTGTGAGGATGGCCATGGCCAACCCCAGGCGCTGACGCTGGCCAAGAGAGAGGTGACCGGCCCGAGTCTTGGCCTTTTCGCTCAGGCCGACGAAGTCGATGGTCTGATCGATGGCCTTGTCGTCGGCCAGCCCGTGCTGGATGGCTGTCAGCTTCATATTCTGGCTGACGGTCAGTTTTTTGAAGGCGGCCGGAGCCTCAATGATCGAGCCTATTCTGCTTAGTATGCGGCTGTCCTTGCCAATTGTGTGCCCCATCATCCTTATGGTTCCCCCCTGAATGGGGGAGAGCCCGGTGATCAGACGCATCAGAGTGGTTTTGCCAGCGCCATTCTCGCCGATCAGTCCGTAGACCTCGCCCTTGTTTATGGAAAGGCTGAGATCGTCGAGTGCCTGGAAGCGGCCGAACCGTTTGCTGGCATGGTTAATATCCAGAATGGTATCGTCCATGGAGTTCCTTTCGCTATGTCGCTATCAGAGAATCTAAAACGCCTTTCTTAATTGCATGGCTAAGAAATCATTAAGAATTGCATAAATCCGCTTGGGCGAGACCGGCCTCGTTAAGCGGCTTCAGTAACATGAGAGTGACTCGCGAAAGGAAGACAGTATGCCGACGATTCTGGTCGTGGAGGATCAGGAGGACATCCAGTCCCTGCTCAAGGATGTGCTGGGAGGGACCTACCGGATCATCCAGGCGACGACGGGCGCCCAGGCCTTAGCTTGCTTCCAGCAGGAGGAACCCGACCTGATCCTTCTGGATCTGATGCTCCCTGTAGTCACCGGGGACAGCGTCCTCAAGGCCATCCGGCATATTTCTTCAGTGCCGGTCATCATTCTCACGGCCATTCAGGATAAGACCAGAACCGTCAGCCTCCTGGAGCAGGGCGCCAATGATTATGTGACCAAGCCTTTTGACATTGATGAGCTCCGCGCTCGCGTCCAGGTCCAGCTGCGCCAATCCGGGGCGCTGAAAGCGGACGCGGATGCAGCAGGTGAATCGGACGCCAAGATGTGTTTTCAGGGGATCGAGCTGGACCGGATGGAGCACACGGTCAGCGTTGATGGGCACAGGGTCGAACTGGCACGCAAGGAATTCGCCATCCTTGAGCTTCTGATGGACCATCCACATCGGGTCTTCGAGAAGGAGGACCTCTACAGGCAGGTTTGGAACCAGCCATACATCAATGCCGAGAATACACTCAATGTGCATCTGAGCACCTTGCGGACCAGTTTGAACAGATACGCCGGCAGTCAGCGCTACATCGTGTCGGTCTGGGGCATCGGCGTTCGCCTGGTCTGAATTCGGATGGAAGAAAGAACGATGAATAAGGGTCGTCGGAGGTGAATCCGTGAAGGTGGCCGCACTTGTTTTGGGTCTTGTCGCCCTCGCCCTGGCGATTGGCTTGATAATGCTGATTGCCGACCTCAAACGGATCAGTGACGATCTGGACTTCATCAACCATGCCGACACTAACGCCTTGGTAACCACTGGGTCCAATATCGGGCTCATCCGCACTCTGGCGGATAGGATCAATGCCGTTCTGAACAAGACCAGGCGGCTGCAGATCACCCAGGCTGAGCAGAACAAGCAAGTCCGGCAGATGCTGACCAACCTAACCCATGACATCAAGACCCCGCTGACCGTGGCCAGGGGATACGCCCAGCTGCTCAAGGAGGGATCGGCTGATCAGGAGCAATTGGGTAAGATCCTCAACAACCTGCAGTCGGTGGATCACTATCTGCATTACCTGATGGATTTCAATCTGATACAGGAGAAGAGCGTGAGCCTGGATCTGACCAGGGTGAACCTATCGGCATTGGTTCAGCAGGAGCTCTTCAATGCCTTCGATTCTCTGACCGCGCGGTCCGTCACGGTGGAGCCCAGAATTCAAACTGGTGTGGAAATTACGACGGATCAGATCATGATGAGTCGAATAATTCAGAACCTGATTGGCAACTGGCTCAAGTATGCGGAGGAATCAGCCTGGGTGGACCTGCACAAGAGTGAAGATGGACGAATTCATTTGGACTTCGGCAACAAAACTACGGGCGAAGCAGTCGATGTGGACAGGCTCATGGAACGGTTCCAGACCGATGACCAGTCACGTACCAAGATCAGAAGCACAGGTCTGGGTCTGAGCATCGTTGATTCCCTGGTGGATTCGCTCAGCGGCTCCATGAGGCTGGAATCCGCCGACGCTATTTTCCTGGTCCACTTGTTGTTGGGTGATGCTCTGCAATCGAAGGAACTGTAAATAACGTAGGCTTGAGGGAGCTTGGTAAGATGCTGTGGCCGGTCGCGGTCTTCACGACAAGACCGTGACTGGCCATCAGCGCATGTAGGCGGAGAATGGTGTCAGCACATGAATCTGACAATACCTAAATCTGATTGTGCTTAAATCAGATCCACAGATGAGCCGCTTCTCCGTCTACAATCAGGGGAAATCAGGCCTTGGTGTGGGGCACTATAACAGCCCTGGCCGAGAGCTTGTTATCTACCAGCTTATGGTAGGCATCCAGGGCATTGTCCAGCGAGTAGGTTTCGATCTCGGTCTCGATCTGGCCGTTGCGATACATGTTGGCCACATCGTAGAGCTCGGGGATGGACCCCCAGTAGACGCCAAGCAGCTCCTGCTCCCAGGGCTTGGAGTACCAGTCGTATTCCGCCTTGCCGCCGGCGATGCCGACCACGGTCACCCGGGATCCCGGGCCGCCCGAAGCCTGTGCGGCAGCAATGGTCGGGGCCACACCCACGAAATCGAAGGCGGCGTCCACGCCCTCCCCGTGGGTGATCTTCCTGATGTTCTCCACCTGGTGCTCGTCGCTGACCACGGGGATGGCACCCTTGGCCTCAGCCTTGGCCAGGGCCTCTGGCTTGGTATCGGTGGCGATCACGGTGGCGCCGGTCAGGGCGTGAAGAATCTGAATGGCGATCTGGCCAAGTCCACCCAGGCCAATGACCAGAGCGTACTTTCCGCCGCCGTTCAGGTGAGGCATGGCAGCCCGGATGGCGTGGTAAGGAGTCAGGGCAGCGTCAGCCAGGGGTGCAGCGCCGATTGGATCTGCATCGCCCAGCGGTACCAGGTTGCGGGCCGGAACGGTCATGTATTCAGCCATGCCGCCGTCACGCCCCAGTCCCAGCGCCAGGGATTTATTGGTTGCGGCGCTGGAGCAGTAGTTCTCCTGGCCGGCCACGCAGTGAGGGCAGTGGCCGCATCCGGTGGGTCCATAGACGATGTAGGCATCGCCTTTCTTGAAGCCCGTGACATCGGGTCCTACCTCTTCGACCCAACCAGTGGTCTCATGTCCCAGAATGAATGGCGGCTTGGTGTGGCTGCCGGTTTCTGGGGTGTAGTCCTGGAAGACGGAGACGTCAGAATGGCAGCAACCTGCCCCGGCCACCTTGAGCAGAACCTCGCCGCTCCCGGGTGTCGGCTCCGGCACTTCCTTGAGGGTGGGGAAGGTGTTGTACTCTTCGAAAACAACGGCTTTCATAAGCGTCCTTTCATCGTTGAAGTAATTCCGTCCCTGTGCTCAGGGCGGAGGTGTGCAACAGCATCGTTGCAATAAAAATCTTACTGAATGACAGCTTTGCACTCACCCGAACGAGTATGATATGTCCAACAACGCAGGGTGAAAGCCATATACATACAAATACCCCTCCCCGAAGGCTGATTGGCGGGGAAGGGGTTGCAGGATTACCTAGGCTTGCCTTGGTTCAGCGTGAGCGGCTTTTACAGCAGATTGATCAGCGCTTGGGTGTCCTCGACTGTCGTCGCCCAGGAGGTGGCCAGCCGGATCACGGTGTGGGTGGCATCGCTGCGTTCCCAGAAGTCGAAGGCGACCTGCTTGGACAGCTCCTCCATGCGCTCATTGTCCAGGCGGACGAAGGTCTGGTTGGTGGGGGAGTCCATGACGATCTGATACCCCTTCTCCCGCAGGGCCTTTTTGATCATCGCCGCCGTCTGGATGGCGTTGCGGCTGATTCGTGAGTAGAGGTCGTCAGTAAAGAGAGCGTCGAACTGCACCCCCAGGAGTCTTCCCTTGGCCAGGAGTGCTCCCCTTCTTTTGATCATGGTGCTGAAATGCTCGGGAGCGTTCCCCCTGGGGAAGACCACCGCTTCCCCACAGAGTGCGCCGACCTTGGTCCCGCCGATGTAGAAGACGTCGCAGAGACGGGCTATGTCCGTCAGATCGACGTCGGTTCCGGGAGCCACCAGTCCGTATCCCAGCCTGGCCCCGTCCAGGTAGAGCGGAATCTTGTATTCCCGACAGGTCTGCGAGAGATCTTCCAGCTCCTGACGAGTGTAGAGGGTCCCATACTCGGTGGGATGTGAGATGTAGACCATGCCGGGGAAGACCATCTGCTCATGGTTTCCGTCGGCATAGAAGCCTTCCAGAAAAGCGTCAAGGTCCTCTGCGCGAATCTTGCCCTGTTCGCCGGGAATTGTCAGAACCTTGTGGCCTACGGCTTCGATGGCGCCGGCCTCATGGACATTGACATGGCCAGTATCTGCAGCGACCACTCCTTGATATGACTTCAGCAGGCAGGAAGTGACGACCTGGTTGGTCTGGGTTCCTCCGGCCATGAAATAGACCTGGGCCTGGGGGCAGCCACAAGCTTGGGCAATTTTCTGAGCAGCGGAGGAGCAGTACCGATCCTTGCCGTACCCGGGAAGGTGCTCCATGTTGGTGTCGATCAGCCGCTGCAGGACTGCGGGATGTGCGCCCTCGGAATAGTCGTTGACGAATGACAGCATGTGGGTCCTTCCTGTTCGATGATAATTGGCTCCGGACCAGCCAAGCCGATCCGGAGCCATGGTTCTCACTACAGCATATGCTCAGGCGATGAGTTCCTTGACCGATGCAATGATCGCCTGAAGGCTGACCTTGGCATCATTGAAGAGCATCTGCGTATTTGGGTTGAAGTAGAGCTCGTTCTCGATGCCGGCGTACCCCTTGCCTCTGCCTCGCTTGAGGACGACAACATGCTGGGCCTTGTCAACGTTCAGGATGGGCATGCCCGAGACTGCAGTCCCCGGCCGGCGTGCAGCCGGGTTGGTCACGTCATTGGCGCCCACTACCAAAGCGACGTTGGCTGAGGGGAACTGGGGATTGATGTCATCAAGGTCGATCAATTCCTCATAGGGAACGTTGGCCTCGGCCAGGAGGACGTTCATATGTCCGGGCATACGGCCGGCCACAGGGTGAATGGCATAGGATACATCCACGCCACGGCCCTTGAGCAGTTCGCCCAGGTCGGCCAGTTCGCGTTGGGCCTGTGCCTGAGCCAGACCAAAGCCGGGGACGAAGATGACCTTGTCGGCATAGACCAGCTGGACAGCCACATCGTCGGGCGTGGTCTCCTTCATGGTCCCCTGGGTGCCCTGATCCTGGCTGGCGCTGACAGAGGAACCGCCGAACCCGCCGGCCAGCACGCTCAGGAGCGGCCTGTTCATGGCCTGGGCCATCAGGACGGATAGGGTTGCACCTGCTGCACCAACCAAAGCGCCTGCTACGATCAAAGCCACGTTGTCGATCGCCAGGCCGTTCATGGCCACAGCTGTACCTGTGCAGGCGTTCAAGACGGAGATGACCACGGGCATGTCGGCGCCACCGATGGGAATGACGAAGACAAGTCCGTAACCTAGGGCGAATATGGCCGTGAGGAGGGCCCATAGGGTCCGATTGTCCGGATTCAGGCAGAGCAGGACCAGGCTGAGGACCGTCAACAGAGCGAAGAGCACATTCCAGACAGCCTTGGCCGGCAGCTTCAGGTTTTTGATCAGGCCGATGCCCTGGAGTTTGCCGGCAGCTACCAGGGAACCGGTGAAGGTGATGGAACCGATGACCACGCCCAGGCCGGCGGTGATCAGCACCACCAGAGTCGGGGTGCCCTCGGAAGTCAGTATGTCGTTCAGAGCGACCAGGGCTGCAGCGCCGCCGCCGACCGTGTTGAAGACGGAAACCAGCTGAGGCATGTCCGTCATTTTCACCTTCTTGGCCGAGTAGACCCCTGCAACGGATCCAATCAGAATGCCGAGCACGAGCAGAACGATAGCCAGGGAGGAGGTGAAACCCGTGGCGAACAGGTGGATGAAGGCCATGGCAACGGCGATGATCATGCCTGCCGCAGAAATCCTATTGCCTGTACGGGCGGTTTTGGGGGAGTTCATGTAGTGCAGGCCCATGACGAACATGACTGAGGAAAGAAGATAGACGAACCAGGTGATGATGTCGAGGGTGTTCACTTCTCGGCTCCCTCGTTCTTAGCAGTCTGGGTCGGGACGGTCGAAGCCTGTTCGTCCTGACTGGTCTTATCCTTCCCCTTGTCGGGTTTGGAGGACTTGAACATCTCCAGCATCCTGTCGGTCACCACGTAGCCGCCCACCACATTCATGGCGCCAAGGACGGCAGCCAGGAATATAAGTACGTAGGAAAGCGGGGAGTGAGCCTCCGCCGCGATGATGACTACCCCGACGATCACAATGCCATGAATGGAGTTGGCGCCCGACATGAGCGGTGTGTGCAGCGTGGCCGGAACTTTGCCGATCACCTCCACGCCGATCAGCAGGGCCAGAATGAAGAGCGTTATTGCTATGACCAAAGAATTCATTGCTCCTGACCTTTCTCTTCGGTCTTTTCAACATCCGGAGCATCCGCGCTTCCATGCGCGCTGGATTTGGTTGCTCCTGACACAACAAGTGCTTGATCGATCTCGTCGTCCGTTTTGATGCTGAGCGCACCGTCACGAAGGAAATGCACCAGCACGTCCGCCACATTTCTCGACAGAAGATTCGATGCCGTCGTGGCTACGCCGCTGGCCAGGTATGGGGCCCCGATCATGATGACTCCCTTGTCGGTGGTCCTGGTTCCCACCTGTGATCCCTCGACATTGCCGCCCAGGTCGCTGGCAGCGCAGTCCACGACCACAGCCCCGGGATGCAGGTTGGCCACACCCTCGGCGCTGAGGAGGCGAGGAGGCTTCCCGCCTGGAACCTTGGCTGTGGTGATGACCACATCAAAGCCTGCCGCTTTGGCATCCACCGCAGCCTGCTGCTGGGCCTGCTCCTGATCGGTCAGCTGGCGCGCATAGCCGCCCTCGCCCTGCCCCTTGGAGAAGTCCAGTCCCAGGTCGAGGAACTTGGCTCCCAAGGATTCCACCTCCTGCCTGGAGGCGGGCCTGACATCATAGGCGGTGACCACGGCTCCCAGGCGTTTTGCGGTCCCGATGGCCTGCAGGCCTGCGATACCGGCACCCAGGACCAGGACCTTGGCTGGTCGGATGGTTCCTGCAGCAGTGGTCATCATGGGGAAGAAGGAACCATAGGCATCGGCAGCCACCAGAGCCGCCTTGTATCCCATGACCGAGTTCTGCGAGGTCATCTCGTCCATGGACTGGGCCGAGCTGAGCTGTCGGGGGAGTCGCTCCATAGCGATCCCTGTAAGCCCGGACGTTTCCAGGGATTTGATGTAGTCCTTGTCGCTCAAGGACCCCAGCATGCCGATGATCCATGTTCCGGCTGGGATCCCCTTCAGCAAAGATTCATCGGGTCTGTTGACGAAGCCCAGAACTTGTGACTTGGATAGCACACTATTCCTGTCGGTGACTGTGGCTCCCGTCTGCTGGTAGTCCTCATCTTGGAAGCCGGCTCGTGCCCCGGCTCCGGACTCCAATAGGCAGGTAATGCCCTGCCTGGTCAGCCGGGTCACGATGTCAGGCGTTAGGGCCACACGGGACTCCTCATCGTCTGTTTCTTTGAGGACCCCGAAGGCTACGTTGGATTGTTCTGGTCCACTCATGTCTTTCCTTTTCCAAACACAACTGTGTGTGAGTAATTTCATCAATGATTCTAGTTGCTGGTCTTTACTGTTGGGAGGTCAACACAATTTGTATGTGAATAAGTAACAGCTGAGAAGAGACCAAGTTCGAGGTATCTTGCATGGTGTCTTGCCGAAGAGGATGAGAAATAGAAAGAGCAAAGAACCATGCTCGCCAAGTTGTGTTCGCGCAGCTCATGGATTGCCTGAAGAGTGTTTTCGCGGCTTTGATGTCGAATTTTTGTGAACCGGCCGGCAAGGTGCAGGACCTTGCCATCCATGTCAAGCTGCAGCAGGGGAGATGATCCAGTAAAGGGTGCCACATATCTTCAAGAATGATGAGTGGCACCCTGAGGCGGAAGGCCTTGGCGATGGAACGCTGTGGGCAGGTAATTTCACATACACGGTCGGCCAGCCGGCCTTTCCGGTCTGCTATGTCGTTTCAGATCCATGTTCGTTACAGTGCTTTATTCATTCCCCTCGTGTTTTTCGTTCGTCGCAGGGTCCTTGGGCTTGGACTGCAAGGGATTGTGATGGTAGATAAGGGCGAAGGCAGCCAGGGTCTCGATCATGCTGGCGAGAATCCAGGCGATGACGATGGCGTTCTGATGTTTGCCGACGGTTCCCATTCGGGTGAAGATGAATACATCCATGATGAAGGTCTGCAGAACCAGAAGAACCGTCGCCACAACTACCGTCCTGGTGTGCCTGTCCGCATCTGTTCCCTCTCCCTCTGGTTTGCCGGGGGACTTGAAGCTGGCATAGGAGAGGAGCCAGATGCCGATTCCGAAGAGAACGGCGGCAAGAGGCAGGGAGAAGAAGATCGGCATGGTGCTCAGGCTGAGGCCCAGAGCTGCAACCAGGACTGCCGAGGCAAGGCCTAGATAGAAGGAATCGTGGTTTTTGGCCTTGCGAGGTTTGGCGGGCTTTCTTTCGTTCGTTGGCTGAGACGGTTTATCGACGGGTCCGGGCGTATCCTTTGCAGCAGGCTTACCGGGTCGGCTTGGCTTGTCGTCATGTGAGGAGCCATCATGCTCTTCGCCTACCTGGCCGGCCTGCGAGCGGTCGGCGGTTAGGGCCTGGTCCTGCTTATTTTGTGCTCCAGGTCTGCCATGAGCAACGTCCTTGCTGGATGAATCCCTGCCTTCCTTCTTCGGCATGGGGGCATTTTCCGCTTGGCTTTCTCTTCCGTCGTTCGCGTTCTCCGCTGGTCTTGGCATGCGGTCCTTGTCATTCATTGGTGATTGTTCGGGACTTTCATGCCTGCCCTGGTTCTTATTCGCACGTTCGTTTCGATTGTTGCTCATCTGACCCTCCAGGCTTGTTCTTCCCCATTGCTTGTGGCAGGTCATCTGGAAGCCTGCCCGTTTTCAGGAAGCAACATCTGTTGAGGCCAGTGTATGTGTCTTTTTCTCGTAAAAGTGGCATTGACCGGCACCAGATCCATACCGTTCCGATATTGACCCTTATGGGTGAAGCACTAATAGTTTGGCGAGAGGAATGTCCTGCAAAAAGAGCTGGGTTCATTGCAGCGTATCCGACTATGGATGCTGTCTCTGCCTGGTCAGTACAGGCGGCCGTTAACGGAGTCTGTCAGATAGATGATCTGGATGAATGGCTGCATGGGGGCATCGACCCTCGATGCCATCAACCGACTGATCGATGCGACCTGCGCGCAAAGATCAACCTCCGCAAGGCGGGCCATGAAGATTGACCTCAAGGCGGACAGGCCTGTGCCCGGCTCGGCTGACTTGTGTCTGCTTGTTCGGGATTCGTTGGATGATGTGGTTGCCGGGCTCCGTGGGTGTCATGTCGACTGTCTGGGTCCTGTCAGCTGGACTGGCGCGCATAGGGCTGTCACCTCGGTGTATGTCAGGGACCCTGACGGGAACCAGATAGAGTTTTCCAGATACGACCAGGACTGAAACCGAACAAGAACCGGTCATATCAGTAGGCGATAACACGAATGCGAACACAGTTTTTGGGGAAGCGATAAGTGACGGATCTTAAAAGCCCCCCATTCAGATACCGATGGTTTTGTTTATTGCAGTCACAAGGCCTTGTTTAACGTGGTCTCATAATAATTTACACTTGATCGGGTTTAGCTCTGCGCCTAGGCAATTATCTTTTCAGGATTCGTTGAATGTCGTATTGACAAAACTGATTTGAGTATGGAGATGGAGTCAAGAATGGAGAGGTGTGACGTTGAGTTTCGTGATATTAGGCTCTGAGATTTGTTTGGTCAACGGGCGGCGCCTTATCGTCAGGACAACTGGCATCTGTCGACTGGCTACGGTGTCGAATTCAGCCATCCCATGTCTTGCCGTCTTTCCCTTCCTCATTCGCTGAAGGGGTCTTGGAAAAACATCTGTGTCTAGTGAGATGACCAGTTCTATTGTTTCAGGGCCTGCTGCTCATAGGATTGTAGGGTGGCTCCGTTGTGTTGGGGGATTGGCGGAGCCACCCTGGTTGGCCGGGCCGTCTTGGGATGCGGCCTGGCTGCTTACTCGGGTGAGGATTCTAGACGTGCAGGGCGTGGGTTTCGCGCCGGTGGCGTCCGGCTGCGACGGCGCCGGCTGCGGCGAGCAGCCCGGCGGCGAGCAGGAGGACCATGCTGCCGTTGCCGCCCGTCAGGGGCAGGGTGCCTTCATAGGTGTAGGCCAGGTGCGCCGGGGTCTGGCCGACGCCGCCCAGGCTCCAGTCCACGACCACATCAGTCAGACCCGGATTATGGGCGGGCGTGGCGAACGAGACGGACCCGTCAGAATTCTGCTGAAGGGAGCCGACCGTCGCCTGGTCGAACTTGACACCGGTGATCAGCAGCGAGTTGAGGGCCACCTGGGTCGGGGTGCTGCTCTGCGTCAGACTCCCGTTGCCGAGCTGGCCGTACTGGTTGTCTCCCCAGCTGTACGTGTTGCCGTCACGGCCGATGGCCAGGGAATGATAGTAACCTGCGCTGATTCGTGCTGTTGCGAGCCCGGTGCCGGCGCTGTCCTGGCCTGCGGGCGGCGATACACGTGTGGGGGTGTGCCTGTAGTTGGTGGTGTTGTCGCCCAGCTGGCCATCGTAGTTGTACCCCCATGCCCAGGCTGTGCCGCTCCTGTCGATGGCCAAAGAGTGGACCCAACCGGTGCTGATCTGCGCGACTTGGAATGGCTGGCTGGAGTTTGTGGGGTTTCCTACCTGTTTGGGCGTGGGACGGCTGGTTATCGTGCCGTCCCCCAGCTGCCCCCAGCCGTTGTACCCCCATGCCCAGGCTGTGCCGTCCTGGCTGATGGTTAGTGCGTGGTAGCCTCCGGCGCTGATCTGCGTGGCTTTGAAGGCCTTGCTCGTGTCCTTGGGATCGGGCACGCGTGCAGGGTCGGCGGCGTACGTGGTGCTGCCTTCTCCTGTGCTTTTGCCGTTGCCGAGCTGACCGTAGTCGTTGTACCCCCACGTGTATACGTTGCCGTCCGCGTCCAGGGCCATGATGAAGCCCCGGTTGACGCTGACCTGGACCGCGTGCAGCCCCTGGCCGGAGCCGTTGGGATCCTTGGCCAGGGTCGGCGCCAGTTTGGGCGTGCTATACACGTTGTAACTGTTGTTTTCGCTGCCCCAGGTGTAGACGCGCCCATCCGGGCTGATGGCCGCCGAGTCGGCGTAGCCGGCGCTCACCTGGACGGCCTTGAAGGGCTGGCCGTCCGCACCCTTGACGGGCAGCGGCTTGGAATGGTGTTGTGTGTCCTTACTGCCGTTGCCGAGCTGCCCGCGATCGTTGATGCCCCAGCTGTAGACGATGCCGTCGCTGCCGACGGCCAGCGCGTGGTTCCCGCCTGCCGCGGCCTGCGTGTAGGTGAACCCGGAATCCACGCCGTCCGGCAGGGGGATCCTGACCGGTGTCTTCTGCGTAGGCGTCTTGTCTGGATCCTGGCCCAGCTGGCCGTACTCGTTGTCGCCCCAGGCGTAGGCGTTCCCGTCGCTGGCCACGCCCACGGAGAAGCCACTTATTGAGCTGCTGGCGCTTATCTGGTTGAAGCGGATGCCGCGGCTCAGCTTGGGCGGGGTGATGGTGGTCTGCTGGCCGCCCATCACGTTGCCCTTGCTTGGGCTGATCGACCAGCCGCCGGTGTTGGCGGGGCTCCAATGCGCGACCAGGGTGATGTCAGCGGTGACCGGCTGGCTGAAATCATACGCCACCTTGGAATCCCCCTCAGCATCCTTGAGGAACCAGCCGTCGAACAGGAAACCGTCCTTGGCCGGGCTGGCGGTCGGGCGTGTGGCCTGCTGGCCTTCGGTGATCCGCTGCTGGCCTGGGGCCGGCTTGCCGCCGGCGCTGTCGAAGGCGACCGTGTAGGAGCTGATGTAGGTGTAGTCCAGGTGCGCGTCGGGCTGCCGGCCGTTCCTGCTCCAGGAGACGGTCACGTCCGTCTTGCCTCCTGCATGCCGGGGCGTGGTCACGCTCCAAGTGCCGTCCTTGTTGTCCGTCAGGCTCGTGCCCGCTGCCCCGCCGAACTTGACGCCGGTCGGCTTCGGCTTCTCAGGGAAGGCGACCATGCCGGGATTGGAGTCGAAGTCGCCGCTGATGTCGCGTCCCAGCTGGCGGCTGCTGTTGTCTCCCCAGCTGTACAGGTTGCCGTCCGATCCCAAGGCCAGGGAGAAATCCCCACCGTACATGCCGGGCGCGCTGGCTTGGGTGATTGTGACGCCTGCCGGCATGGCCACTTTGCCTGGCGTGCCGTCTTGCGTGCCGCTGGTGCTGCGTCCCAGCTGGCCTTTGCTGTTGTCGCCCCAGCTGTAGAGGTTGCCGTCCGATCCCAGGGCCAGGGAATGATCACCGCCTGCGATGACCTGGGTGAATCCTCTGACGCCTGCAGGCAGGTTCACTTTGCGCGGCGTGCCGTCCTTCGCCCCGCTGGTGCTGCGTCCCAGCTGGCCTTTGCTGTTGTATCCCCAGCTGTAGAGGTTGCCGTCCGATCCCAGAGCCAGGGAATGATAGTCTCCTGCGCTGATCTGGGTGAACTTCGTGCCGTCTGCCGGCATGGACCCCTTGCTTGGCGTGTTATGTTGATTAGAATCAGTACCGCCTATGCCCAGTTGCCCGGTACCGTTGTATCCCCAGCTGTAGAGGTTGCCGTCCGAGTCCAGTGCCAGGGAATGGCTATTGCCTGCGCTGACCTGGGTGAATTTTGGGACCCCTGTCGGCAGGCTCACCTTGCTTGGCGTGCCATGACGAATAGTATTGTCAGTGATGTCGTCGGCAGTGCCGTTGCCCAGCTGGCCGTACTGGTTGTTTCCCCAGCTGTAGAGGTTGCCGTCCGAGCCAATGGCCAAGGAATATACGAATCCTGCGCTGATCTGGGTGAATTTCGTGCCGTCTGCTGGCATGATTACTTTGCCTGGTATATACGAGGATGTTACGGTGCCTTGTCCCATTTCGCCGTTCTGATCGTTTCCCCAGCTGTAGAGGTTGCCGTCCGAGCCCAAGCCCAGGGAGAAGCCTAGTCCTCCGCTGGTCTGGGTGAAGCGGACGCCTGTCGGCGGGGTAACGATGCCTGGCCTGCCGTCTGCCAGGTTGATCAGAGCTCTTACGGTTCCCCAGCTGTAGAGGTTGCCGTCGGAGCCTATGGCCAGGGCAAAGTCTTGTCCTGTGTCGATGTGGTTGAAGCGTATGTCGGATGTGGTGGGCGTGGACAGGGTGATCCGGGTGCCTCCTTCTGCTGGCCCGGAGGCGGGTTTGAGGCTCCAGGAGCTGGTTATCCTGGTCCATTTGGCGGTCAGGGTGATGCTGCCGGTGACGGGCCGGGTGAAGTCGTAGGCGGTGTTGCCGGTGAACCATCCGTCGAACAGGTAGCCGTCCCTGCTCGGGTCCTTGGGCCTGGAGGCCTGTCCGCCGCTGGGGACGCTCTGGGAGGGCGTGCTGGTGTTGCCGTCGGGGTCGTTGAAGGCAACGGTGTAGGCTGCGCGTGTCTGGGGCTGGCTGTCGGCGGTCCTGCTTTGGATGCCGGCGCCGCCGGGCTTGTCGGGAGCGGGCTGTGCGCTGGTGAGGGGGGACGCGGTGTCCAGGGGCGAAGGCGAGGGCAACGGAGACTTGGGGCCGGCCGGACTGGCAGGCAGGGTTGGTGCATTGGCTGATGGGTCCGCCGGTTGGCCTGCAGCCGTCTGCCCCAGCATGGTCGGCTCGGGCACACTGGATTCGCTGGGAGCAGTGTCAGCCGTGGCAAAGACGCCCATGATCAGACTGGCGGGCAAGATGATAGCCAGCAGGACACCAACCATAGTTGTCGACCGGCCGCGTGCGGACTTATGCTGAAACGTAATATGCATAATCCCTTCCCAAATAAATGTAGTTCAATGACGAAATTCCCCACGTTTCTGATGAACTATGTACCGGGAACAGCCCCGACGTATGAAATAATGCTATCACCTGCATATCTTTGGGCCAACTCGAATGTCAATAGTGGGTTTCGCTCTTTTTTCTTCCTAATATCGTAAAAACATTCTTTGAGCCGACCAGTTTGATGCTGTCTATACGGAAGGCGGTCCGATGAAATACTGGTGAATCCATGTCGGTTATGCTATTGCTGATTGTCGTTCTTAGCCGGTTTGGTTATTGCCTTTGGCATCGTATAAGGCTCCGGCCCTATAGGCTTGTGGGTGATTCTGTCATTCGTGTTGCTAGCGCTCGTCTTTTTGGTGTGCGAAGTCATTTGCCAATTTTGGGTCGCACGCGGTCACATATTTGGACGCTGGGGAAGTTTGATCGCATATAACAAAACCCCTGCTTTTAAATCAGAGGCACAGGGTTGAGGTGGGGTGGCTAACGCGGCTCGAACGCGCGACCTCCTGAACCACAATCAGGTGCTCTACCGACTGAGCTATAGCCACCATGGTGAACCGACCCGCGTCGCGGATCAGTGCAACAGATGAAACTATACACGATGGTATGACATGGCACGCCGGTGAAGTGTTAACCATAAGGGCCCTGCTTTGCCTTTGGGACCTTAGTTTATGACTATGGTCTCTACATGAAAGGTTTCCAGCACCACCAGAGTCTGGTCATCGATGGTGAAGTCCGGATCATCCAGCGCCTGTCGCATGTTCTCTGAGGTCCAGAAGGACTCATGAGCCTCGCGCCACTCCGCAGGACTTTTATAGCCTTCTCCCTCGTTCAGAACATGCTGCCATGTGACCACGCCCAGTCGAATCACGCTCACCGAGGCATATCTAAGGACGGCAACTGGCTGGTTATCTGAGTCCACCAAAACTGTTCGTCGGCCGGAGGAGGGGAGTGGTTCATGATCGTGGATGAACTCTGCCATCAGGCTGGTCGTAGCAGTTTTGCGCCCATCCAAAATTGCTTCCACCAGGCGATCACGTTCTGGACCGGGGAAGGCGAATTCATCCTTTGGAAGATTCCCAACATCTCGGGCTTTGACTGTCGGTATTTGTCTATTTGCCATAATCGATGTGAATATCTTGCCAATCAGGTTCTTTGTCGTCGAGCGCTTTTCTGATGGGCTGGTAGGCCTTGATCAGATCAGCCAGACTCATAGCGGCATTGGCGGGGCTGGTGGACGGCAGATTGATCATCGTCATCCGATGCCCCTTCTCCTGCAGGTTTGGCAGGCAGTAGCGACGGTAAAACTGACCGGCCTTGCGTCCTGTAGTGAATATGGTGCCGATGGGCGCATGGTCCAGCAAACTGGCGATGTCGGTAGGCACTACATTGGTGATTGAAGCGTCGGAGGCACCGTGGATGTCGCATTCCTGGATGACATCCCAGAGTGCTATGTGGTGTTTGAGCGCGAACTCGGCGCGGTCAGCCGGATCGGGCTCCGGAACAGGCTGGTCGAAGAGCGCGGCCAGTACGGGCCAGAAGCGGTTGCGCGGAAACATGTAGTAGAAGCCAGCCTCGCGCGAACTCGGACTGGGAATGGACCCCAGGATCAGTACACGGGACTGGTCATCCCAGACAGGCCCGAATCCGTGGGTGACATGTGTGGTCGAAGCTACAGTCATGCGCCGAGCAGGCTGGTCAGAGATGCAGTCATCACGTCAGCCTGCGCAATCACCAGAATGAAAACCAACAGGCTGGTTGCGCATTCAACCAGGCCCACATACAGAATGGGAATGCGGCGCCGACGAGAGATGGCAGGCAGCAGGGCCGCACGTACCAGCAGAACTAGGGCCGTCAACAGAGGCCACCATCCTGCGGTGCGTACCATGGTGACTCCGATCAGGCTGAGGGCCAGGTTCCAAGCCAGCGAAAGCAGGTAGCACCAGGTCTTGCCGCGTTCGCGGATCATGGTTTTGACGAAGATGACCGAACCGAACTGCGTCACAGCGAAGACAGCTGCACTGACCACTCCAAGCGACGGCAGGGCGGCGCTTGGGAAAAATCCGCTGGCGAAGCAGTCCACAGCAGGATTCGGCTGGCATCCGAAGTAGCCGACACCGGAGCTTTCCAGACCAGGTTCCGGCTTCTGGAATCGTGACCCTAGGGAGACGGCGACCAAACAGAGCGTGCAGGCCGCGATCACGACTACCGTATCGTTCCACCAGGAGCGTTCCGTGCGCATCCAGGCGGCTGCAAAATTCAACACGCCCAACACCAGGTAGAGCGGGGCCCATCGCAGGAGCCCAGGGGTGCCGACCAACAGGATCAGCCCAGTCACAGCCATGAGCAGGGCATATCCCAAAGCTGGTGGCGCGAATCTGGCAGCTCGGTGCGAAACCATCCACCGCGAGCCGGTGAATTCAAAGCAGTAGCAGAAAGCCCAAGCGACCATGAGCAGCAGGCTCCTCCAGGTCGGGCCTCCAACCAGCAGCCCAGCCAGGCCAGGCATCAAGGCCATGGCCCAGCCGCCTATTTGGTCGGGTATCCATAAACGCCGCCACTGTCGTCCCTTGGACCCTGGTCCCGTCGGTTTTGCTGATTTGCGGGCTTGAGGGCTCGGTTTGCTGCCGCTTGATCCGGCTGCCTTGCCCCTGTCTGCGTCTGTATGCATACTCATCAGCCTACGCCCCTGTATGGCTGTCACTGCCTCTTCCGTAATGCCGATTCGGTCAATATCATGGTCGAAGAAGGCAAGAATCACATGGGTCCCTGGTTTCAGGAGGCAGATGATGGGTCAGGTGGATATCAAACGCGTATACGAGCAGGCCGGTGACGAAGACGGGGTCCGCATCCTGGTCGATAGGCTCTGGCCACGCGGCGTCAGCAAGGAGCGGGCAGCCCTGTCCGGCTGGCTCAAGGATGTTGCACCCAGTCCGGACCTGAGGCGCTGGTGGCACCATGATCCTGACCGCTTCGAGGACTTCGCCCGTCGCTACCGTACCGAGCTGGACGACAACCCCGCCTTGGAGGATCTGCTGAGCATCGTGCGCGAACACGATCGGACGACACTGGTCTATGCGGCCAAGGATCCAGCAGTCAACCATGCCCTGATTCTGCGCGACTACGTCCGCCAGGCTCTTGACAAGGAAGACAATTAGACGTCGGCATTGATGTTTCTGGCGTCTATATTTACTGATCCAGATATGTTTTCCGATACCTATATGTGCATATATGTGTGAATCCGTTATAGGTGGGTACCTCATTGTAGGTGTCTGTAAATATAAGGTATGTGCAAGGGCCTTCCCATTAACGAATCCGGTGCGTAATCGCAGTAGGCAAAGCCTAGAGCATACTTCCAAGTGGTAGACGTGGCCATGTCTGCCCCGGTGATATACTTTCCATCGTGTGTGCCGGCAGCACGCCTTATGTCACAGGTGAGCTTGTCGGGATATCCCCGAATCCGAAGAATGCAGGCAGCAATGCCCTGCAGGAGGATCAGGGGCCATCGGGCCGGTGGACAGTGGCTGATCTCTCCTCCTAGGAGCGACTGCGGCTGCGGTGCGGCGGTCTCGCAGTGCAAACGAAGACAAGTTCATCGAAGGAATCGGAGAGAGTCAGTTGCCAACAATTGAACAGCTCGTCCGCAAAGGGCGCAAGGCCAAGCCTCGCAAGTCGAAGACTTTGGCACTCAAGGGCAGCCCGTTGCGTCGCGGCGTGTGCACCCGTGTCTACACCACCACCCCCAAGAAGCCGAATTCGGCTCTGCGTAAGGTTGCCCGTGTTCGTCTGAGCTCCGGCATCGAGGTTTCCGCCTATATCCCCGGCGAGGGCCACAACCTGCAGGAGCACTCCATCGTGCTGGTGCGCGGCGGACGTGTCAAGGACCTGCCTGGCGTGCGCTACCACATCGTGCGTGGTGCGCTGGATACCCAGGGAGTCAAGGATCGCAAGCAGGGCCGTTCCCTGTACGGAGCAAAGAAGGCCAAGTAACACATGTCACGCAAAGGACCAGCTAAAAAGCACCAGCTCCTGCCCGATCCCATCTACGGTTCCACCGTGGTGGCCCAGCTGATCAATAAGATCCTGCTGGACGGCAAGAAGTCCATCGCCGAGAACATCGTCTACACAGCCTTGGAGCAGGTCAAGGAGAAGACCGACCAGGAGCCTGTGGCCGTGCTCAAGCGCGCCCTGGACAACATTCGTCCCAGCCTGGAGGTCCGCAGCCGTCGTGTCGGCGGCGCCACCTACCAGGTCCCTGTTGAGGTCAAGCCGAACCGCGCCAATACGCTCTCGTTGCGGTGGCTGACCGATTACAGCCGCGCCCGTCGTGAGAAGACCATGTCGGAGCGGCTGGCCAACGAGATCCTTGATGCCTCCAACGGCCTGGGTGCCGCGGTCAAGCGCCGCGAGGACACCCACAAGATGGCCGAGGCCAACAAGGCGTTCGCCCACTATCGCTGGTAATCCCAAGAGAGCGAGAACAAGGAATTATGGCACAAGACGTGCTCACGGACCTGACCAAGGTCCGCAACATCGGCATCATGGCCCACATCGATGCCGGCAAGACAACGACGACCGAGCGTATCCTCTACTACACCGGCGTCAACTACAAGATCGGCGAGACCCACGACGGCGCCTCCACCATGGACTGGATGGACCAGGAGAAGGAACGTGGCATCACGATCACTTCCGCCGCCATCACGGCCTTCTGGAACCGCCAGTCCCACGATCCTGAGGACCGCTACCAGATCAACATCATCGACACCCCCGGCCACGTGGACTTCACCGCCGAGGTCGAGCGTTCCCTGCGTGTGCTCGATGGTGCCGTGGCGGTGTTCGACGGCAAGGAGGGCGTGGAGCCCCAGTCCGAGACCGTCTGGCGTCAGGCCGACAAGTATGGCGTGCCCCGCATCTGCTTCATCAACAAGATGGACAAGCTGGGCGCCGACTTCTACTACTCGGTGGACACCATCAAGGACAAGCTGGGCGTCAAGCCGCTGGTCATGCAGCTGCCCATCGGCGCTGAGAGCGACTTCCACGGCGTGGTCGACCTGGTGCGCATGGTGGCCTACTACTGGAAGGACGAGGCCGATCTGGGCGCCAAGTACGACACCATCGACATCCCCGACGACCTTAAGGACAAGGCTGAGCAGTACCACACCGAGCTGCTTGAGGCCGTGGCCGAGTCGGACGAGGATCTGCTGGAGAAGTACCTGGGCGGCGAGGAAATCTCCCAGCAGGAGATCCGCACCGCTGTACGCAAGATGACCATCGAGCAGTCGGCCTTCCCGGTCTTCTGCGGATCCGCCTTCAAAGACAAGGGCGTGCAGCCCATGCTGGACGCGGTTGTGGACTACCTGCCCAGTCCCGAGGACGTGCCGGCCATCAAGGGCTACAAGATCGGCGACGAGTCCGTCGAAATCGACCGCAAGCCCACCGTGGACGAGCCCTTCTCAGCCCTGGCCTTCAAGGTGGCCACCCACCCCTTCTACGGCAAGCTGATCTACGTGCGCGTCTACTCCGGCAAGGTGGCCCAGGGCGAAACGGTCCTGGACTCCACCAAGGACAAGAAGGAGCGCGTCGGCAAGCTCTTCCAGATGCACTCCAACAAGGAGAATCCGGTCGACGAGGCCATCGCCGGCAACATCTATGCCTTCGTCGGGCTCAAGAACGTCACCACCGGTGACACCCTGTGCGACGAGAAGGCGCCGCTGGTGCTGGAATCCATGACCTTCCCCGATCCTGTGATCGAGGTGGCCGTGGAGCCCAAGACCAAGGCCGACCAGGAGAAGATGGGTATCGCCCTGCAGAAGCTCTCCGAGGAGGATCCCACCTTCCAGGTCAAGACGGATGAAGAGTCCGGCCAGACCCTGATCTCCGGCATGGGCGAGCTCCAGCTGGACATCCTGGTGGATCGTATGCGCCGCGAGTTCCACGTGGAGTGTAACGTGGGCAAGCCCCAGGTGGCTTACCGCGAGACCATCCGCAAGCCCGTCATGAACCAGGAGTACACCCACAAGAAGCAGACCGGCGGTTCCGGCCAGTTCGCCAAGGTGCTCATGAACTTCGAGCCCCTGGACACTTCCGAGGGCGAGTCCTACATCTTCGAAAACAAGGTCACCGGCGGCCACATCACCAAGGAGTTCATCCCCTCGGTCGATGCGGGTGTGCAGGAGGCCATGGAATCCGGCGTGCTGGCAGGCTTCCCGGTCGTGGGCGTCAAGGCGACCCTGACCGATGGCCAGATCCACGAGGTCGACTCTTCGGAGATGGCCTTCAAGATTGCCGGCTCCATGTGCTTCAAGGAGGCCGCTCCCAAGGCCAAGCCCGTTATCCTCGAGCCCATCATGGCTGTCGAGGTACGTACTCCCGAGGAGTACATGGGCGACGTCATGGGCGACATCAACTCCCGTCGTGGCTCCATCCAGTCCATGACCGACGCCACCGGCGTCAAGGTCATCGACGCCAAGGTGCCCCTGTCGGAGATGTTCGGCTACATCGGCGACCTCAGGTCCAAGACCCAGGGGCGCGCCATGTTCACCATGCAGATGGACTCCTACGCTGAGGTTCCCAAGACCGTCAGCGACGAGATCATCAAGGCCCAGCGAGGCGAGTAATGCCGGTCCGGTCCGCCGCAATGGCGGGCCGCCGCAAAAAGGCTCTTCTGTCACAAGTCGGCGTTACACTCTTGTAGCGCTGACTGGGCGGAGGGCAAAAGTGGCAAAGAACCCGATAACCCAGTAATATGTAGCGAGTGCTCTGTGCGTGGTTCGCGCAGGCAACCTACGAGACGTCCAGGAGGACAAAACACAATGGCAAAGGAAAAGTACGAGCGGACCAAGCCGCACGTTAACATTGGCACCATCGGCCACGTCGATCACGGCAAGACCACCCTGACCGCGGCCATCTCCAAGGTGCTGCATGAGGAGTACCCGGACGTCAACCCCGAGTACGATTTCGCTCAGATCGACGCTGCTCCTGAGGAGAAGGAGCGCGGCATCACCATCAACATCGCGCACATCGAGTACCAGACCGCCAAGCGCCATTACGCCCATGTGGACTGCCCTGGACACGCCGATTTCGTGAAGAACATGATCACCGGCGCTGCTCAGATGGATGGTGCCATCCTGGTGGTCGCCGCCACCGACGGCCCCATGGCCCAGACTCGTGAGCATGTGTTGCTGGCCCGCCAGGTCGGCGTGCCGAAGATCCTGGTTGCCCTGAACAAGTGCGACATGGTCGACGACGAAGAGCTGATCGAGCTGGTCGAGGAGGAAGTCCGCGATCTGCTGGACGAGAACGGCTTCGACCGCGACTGCCCCGTCATCCGCACCTCCGCCTACGGCGCCCTGCATGACGATGCCCCTGACCACGACAAGTGGGTTCAGACCATCAAGGACCTCATGGATGCCGTCGACGATTACATCCCCACCCCGGTCCACGACCTGGACAAGCCCTTCCTGATGCCCATCGAGGATGTCTTCACCATCTCCGGCCGCGGCACCGTGGTGACCGGCCGTGTCGAGCGCGGCAAGCTTCCCGTGAACACCAACGTGGAGATCGTCGGCCTGCGGGACACCCAGTCCACCACCGTCACCTCCATCGAGACCTTCCACAAGCAGATGGACGAGGCCGAGGCCGGTGACAACACCGGTCTGCTGCTGCGCGGCATCGGCCGTGAGGACGTCGAGCGTGGCCAGGTCGTGGCTGCTCCCGGCACCGTGACCCCTCACCACAAGTTCGAGGGCGAGGTCTACGTGCTGACCAAGGACGAGGGTGGCCGCCACTCGCCGTTCTTCTCCAACTACCGTCCGCAGTTCTACTTCCGGACCACCGACGTCACCGGCGTCATCACCCTGCCCGAGGGCGTGGAGATGGTTCAGCCCGGCGATCACGCCACCTTCTCCGTCGAGCTGATCCAGCCCGTCGCCATGGAGGAGGGCCTGACCTTCGCTGTTCGTGAAGGCGGCCACACGGTCGGCTCAGGTCGAGTCACCAAGATCATCGAGTAGGATTGCCTGTCGCTTGTCGACACAATCCGATGACGGGGCCCGGAATCCTTCCTGCGATTCCGGGCCCCGCCCATATCCGGCAGACTTCGCCGCCGGACCAGCCGCGGTGTTCATGCGCCGTGGCATAATAGGCGAGGATTTATCGCGAGCGGGCCGGATCCTGTAAGGCCCGGTGCTTTCGGCAGATGGCCAGGAGCCCTCCGAAGGAACGTTCATCAGAATGAGGTGGTATCAAGGTGGCACAGACTTCCAACGACATCAAGAACGGATCGGTCATCAACCTGGACGGCAAGCTTTGGACCGTCATCAAGTTCCAGCACGTCAAGCCGGGCAAGGGGCCGGCCTTTGTGCGCACGACCATCAAGGACGTCCTCTCGGGCAAGATCGTGGATCGCACCTTCAACGCGGGCATGAAGATGGACTTCGAGACCGTCGACAATAGGACCATGCAGTACTCCTACCGGGATGGCGACTCCTTCGTCTTCATGGACATGAATACCTATGAGCAGGTCAACATCCCCGAGGCCTTGGTCGGCGATCAGGAGCGCTTCCTGCTTGAGGGCACCGACTGCATCATCAGCTTCCATGACGGCAACCCCCTGTCCGTGGAACTGCCCGCATCCGTGGTGTTGACCGTGACGGCAACCGAGCCCGGCGTCCAGGGCAACCGCTCCAACGCCGGTACCAAGCCCGCAACAGTGGAGACCGGGGCCGAGATTCAGGTCCCCCTCTTCGTAGGCGAGGGCGAGAAGGTCAAGGTGGACACCCGCGACGGTTCCTACCTGGGCCGCGAGAACTGAGCAAGGCAGAAACCACACATCCATGGCACGTTCCACAGCCCGCAAGCGGGCCTTGAACACCCTGTATGAGGCCGATGAGAAGAGTCAGGATTTCCTCTCCCTGCTGGAGGAGCGCAAGGCTAGGCCGGGGGCGCAGACACCTCTGCCCGCCTATGCCGTGACCATCGTTGAGGGTGTGGCAGAGCACCGTCGAGATATCGATGAGGCTTTGCAAACCCATTCCACCCGGTGGCCGCTGAGCCGCATGCATGCCATCGACCGCAATATTCTGCGTATCGCCGCTTGGGAGATGCTCTACAATCCCGAGGTTCCCGACAAGGTGGCCATCGATGAGGCCCTGTCCTTGGCCAAGACACTTTCGGATGTCGATGCTCCCTCCTTCATCCACGGCGTTCTCAGCGCTCTGGAGCAGGAGAAGGATGAGCATCAGGCTCGTCGTGAGCAAGCCGATCGAATCGCTGCCCTGGCTGATGCCGAGGCCGATGCAGACGTTTCAGATGATGAATCCGATAAGGCAAAAGCGGCGGTTGCAGTCTCTGAGCCTGCTTCCTCTGAGGATGCCCATGTTGGCAGCGAGTCGGAATCGGCAGCGAGTGGATCTGAAGGAGGGGAATCCGGTCATGTTCCTGACCATACTGTCGATCAGTCGGCCCCCAGCTTGGACCAGCTGAAACTGACCCTGCCGGAGGAACTGACCTCCGATGTGGATCGTCCTTTGGACAACTGAGCAATGATTCGGATAAAGGCCGACCGATGCCCGCTAACTATCAGGGCATCAGGTCGGCCTTTTGCCCTATTCGGACTGGTTGACCTGCAGTCTATCCAGGAAGATTTGGCCAACCATTTTTTGGCTGGGTCTGCCGGCATAATCCATGGGGGTCATTAATATGGGTGCGAATATCCGCGGTAATCAAGGGGGTTCGGTGAACCTGAAAGACACCAACACCATCACCTCCGATAGCCGTTTCTCCAATCGTGCCTTGCTCATCCTTGAGGATGGGGAAGTGTATGTGGGGAGAGCCTTCGGAGCGGTGGGCACTACAATAGGTGAAATTGTTTTCTCGACCGGAATGACTGGGTATCAAGAAACCCTGACGGATCCTAGCTATGCTCGGCAGATCGTTGTGCAGACCTTCCCCCACATCGGTAATACCGGCGTCAATGACCAGGACGGGGAGTCAGACAGGATCTGGGTGGCAGGGTATGTAGTCCGGGAACCCAGCCCCAACGTCAGCAACTGGCGGGCCCGGGGCAGTCTCCATGACCAGCTGGTCGATCAGGGCATCGTCGGTATCAGTCACATAGACACCCGCCGGCTCGTGCGACACTTGCGTTCTGCAGGTGTCATGCGGGCCGGTATTTTTTCAGGCCCGGACCCAATGCTCAACGACGGCGGCAGGCCCAGGACCATGCAGGAACTCCTTGACCAGGTCCGTTTGGCCCCCAAGATGAGCGGGTCCCATCTGACCGGCGAGGTCAGCACGCACAGGTCCTATATCGTCGAACCAGTCGGAGACCGTCAGGCGAAAGAGCCTGTCTGCACGGTGGCGGCGGTGGATTTGGGAATCAAGTCCATGACCCCTCACAGGCTGGCTGAGCGCGGGTGCAGGGTCCACGTACTCCCCGTCGACACCACCATCGAGCAGATACAGGCCCTGCGGCCTGACGGGGTTTTCTTCTCCAACGGTCCAGGCGACCCATCGACCGCGGACGAGGAGGTGTCGCTCCTCAGGCAGGTCCTGGATGCCGGACTACCATTCTTCGGAATCTGCCTGGGCAACCAGCTTTTGGGCCGCGCCCTGGGCTTCGAGACCTATAAGCTGAAATTCGGTCATCGCGGCATCAATCAGCCGGTCATGGATCTCAGCACTGGCAAGGTTGAGATCACCGCCCATAATCACGGATTCGCAGTCAAGGCACCCAAGGGAGACCCAGTGCCCTCACCCTATGGTGAAGGCCGATATGGCCGTGTCCGAGTCTCTCATGTCGATCTCAACGACGGCGTGGTCGAGGGTTTGGAGTGTCTGGACATTCCGGCCTTCTCCGTTCAGTACCATCCGGAGGCGGCGGCTGGTCCGCACGATGCCTCCTATCTGTTTGACAGGTTCGTCACTTTGATGCAGGACGCCAGGGAAGGGAAGGCACATGCCTAAGCGGCAGGACATCCATTCAGTCATGGTTATCGGCTCGGGGCCCATTGTCATCGGGCAAGCGGCCGAGTTCGACTATTCGGGGACCCAGGCCTGCCGGGTGCTGCGCGAAGAGGGGATTCGTGTCATCCTGGTCAATTCCAATCCCGCCACCATCATGACGGACCCCGAGATGGCCGATGCCACCTACATCGAGCCCATCGCCCTGCCCTTCCTGGAGCGGATCATTGCCAAGGAGCGGCCGGATGCGCTGCTGCCCACCCTGGGCGGTCAGACCGCTCTGAACGCTGCCGTGGAGCTGGGCAAGGCCGGCGTGCTGGAGCGCTACGGGGTTGAGCTGATCGGCGCTTCGCTGGAGGCCATCGACAGGGGAGAGGACCGCGAGCTCTTCAAGCAGGTGGTAGACCAGGCCGGTGCCGAGTCGGCCAAGTCACGTATTGCCCACAGCCTGGATGAGGCCGAAGCAGTAGCCGCCGAACTGGGTTACCCACTCGTGGTTCGTCCCTCCTTCACCATGGGCGGTCTGGGCTCTGGAATCGCCCATGATCGCGAGGAGCTGAGGCGGATCGCCGGCGCTGGCATCCATTATTCGCCTACCGATGAGATTCTTCTGGAGGAGGGCATCGAGGGGTGGAAGGAGTATGAGCTGGAGCTCATGCGCGACCGCCTGGACAATGTGGTTGTGGTCTGCCCCATCGAGAATGTGGACCCGGTCGGTGTGCACACCGGCGATTCCATCACTGTGGCCCCGGTCTTCACCCTGACAGACCGTGAGTATCAGCGCATGCGTGACATCGGCATCGCCATCATCCGCGGCGTGGGGGTGGATACAGGCGGCTGCAATATCCAATTCGCCGTCAACCCGAAGAACGGCCGGATCATCGTCATCGAAATGAATCCGCGTGTTTCGCGCTCCTCGGCTCTGGCATCCAAGGCCACCGGCTTCCCCATCGCCAAGATCGCGGTCAAGTTGGCCCTGGGATACACCCTAGATGAGATCGAGAACGACATTACCCGCTCAACGCCTGCCTCCTTCGAACCGACCATTGATTATGTGGTCACCAAGATTCCACGTTTCACCTTTGAGAAGTTCCCCGGGGCGGACACTACCCTGACCACCTCGATGAAGTCCGTGGGCGAGGCCATGGCACTGGGGGGAAACTTCCGTGAATCCTTGGGAAAGGCCATGCGCTCCATCGACAAACGGCACATGACCTTCTCCTGGGACGGCCCACGGCCCGACCAGGCCGAGACTGACCAGTTGCTGGAGGCCATGCACACCCCCACCGAGCACCGCTACCTGCAGATCCAGCGGGCCTTCTGGGGCGGGGCCACTGTGGAGCAGGTCCACCAGGCCACCAGGATCGACCCCTGGTTCTTGGAGCAGATCAGCATGATCAATGACCTGGCCATTCAGGTGCGAGAATCCGAGGTCCTGGATGACGACCTGCTGCGTCGGGCCAAGCAATCAGGACTGAGCGACCTACAGATCGCCCACCTGCGCGGTATGGGCGACCAAGGCGAGGCAGTCGTCAGGGAGCTGCGTTGGGCCTTTGGCCTTCATCCTGTCTACAAGACTGTGGATACCTGTGCAGCCGAATTCGATGCCGTCACGCCCTACTATTACTCCTGCTACGCAGACGAGTCCGAGCTGCGCCCCCGTCAACGCGAGGCGGTCATCATCCTGGGTTCGGGGCCCAACCGGATAGGCCAGGGGGTCGAGTTCGACTACACATGCGTGCACGCCGTCCAGGAGCTGGGCAAGGACTATGACACCATCATGGTCAATTGCAATCCTGAGACGGTCTCCACCGACTATGACATGTCGGACCGGCTCTATTTCGAGCCACTGACCTTCGAGGACGTTCTGGAGATTTATCGGGCCGAGAAGGCCATGGGGCCTGTCAAAGGGGTCATTGTACAGCTGGGCGGTCAGACGCCCCTGTCCCTAGCGGCCAGGCTTAAGGCGGCCGGGGTGCCCATCCTGGGAACCAGCCCCGAGTCCATCGATCTCGCCGAGAACCGCGAGCTCTTCGGCCAGGTGCTTAGCAAGGAGCATCTGAACGCTCCCCGGTACGGCACCGCTCTTTCCCTGGAGGAGGCCAGAGATGCAGCACATGCCATCGGCTATCCGGTTCTGGTCAGGCCCTCTTACGTGCTGGGCGGGCGAGGCATGGAGATTGTCTATGACGACCAGCAGCTGGGCACCTACGTGGATCGAGCCCTGGAGGAAGCCAAGGCCGATACAGTGGTCTCCGGCCGGCTGCCCTCGCCCCTGTTGATTGACAAGTTCCTTCAGGATGCCATCGAGATCGATGTGGATGCCCTTTATGACGGGCAGGAACTCTACATCGGCGGAATCATGGAGCATGTGGAGGAGGCCGGGGTTCATTCCGGTGATGCAGCCTGCACCCTGCCGCCATCCACGCTCTCCGACGACCAGATCAACCGGTTGCGGCAGGCCACCCTGGCAATAGCCCAAGGTTGCGGCGTTCAGGGGCTAATTAATGTTCAGTATGCCTTCATGGCCAACACCCTCTATGTGATCGAGGCAAATCCCCGCGCCTCCCGGACGGTTCCTTTCGCTTCCAAAGCTACAGGTACGGCACTGGCCAAGGCTGCGGCGCGAATCATGGTGGGGGAGACTATCGAGCAGCAACGAGCCAATGGCCTGCTCCTGCCTGTCGGCGACGGCGGCATGGTCCGTGTCGGCCAGCCTGTGGCGGTCAAGGAGTCGGTATTGCCCTTCAAGCGCTTCCGCACTCCGGTTGGCCGGACCGTGGACATTCTGCTGGGCCCGGAGATGCGCTCCACCGGAGAGGTCATGGGCTTCGATCGGGACTTCCCCCACGCCTTCGCCAAGAGCCAGCTGGCCGCCTACCAAGGCGGATTGCCCTCCGGCGGGGTCGCCTTCCTGTCGGTCAATGATGCGGACAAGCGTCAGTTGCCTATGCTGGCCGCTCGTCTGCTGGAGCAGGGCTTCAGCATCTGCGCCACCAGTGGCACGGCCTCCGTCCTGCGCCGGTACGGCTTTGACGTGGCTGTTGTCGACAAGATCAGCGACGAGGAGGAGCAAGGTCGGCCCTTCACTGATGCTGATGGGGTCAGGCACATGGGCCGCAATCCAGTCCAGTTAATTGAGGATGGGGCCATCGACATGATCCTCAATACCCCCAGTTCCAGGGGTTCGCGCTCTGACGGCTATCTGATCCGGGTGGCTGCTATAGCTGCCGATCTGCCGCAGTTCACCACCATCACCGAATTCTCGGCCGCCCTTATGGCCATTGACGTGGTCAAAAAGGACGACTACGAGGTCATGAGCATCCAGGAACACGCGGCCCGGTTGCTTGAGCTGGAGAAGGCCAGGTAGGTACTGGCTATATGATTGACCCATGTTCCGGTCCAGATACGCCGGAGGATGACCTTGAGGAAAGGAAGTGGCCGTGTCAGCGATCAGCGGTGCCGACATGTCGATTCAGGACCCTTCGGGAAAACAGACCGGGGGGCCGGGGAAGACGGGCGGCCGGCTGATCGTGCTGACGGGGCCCACGGCCGTAGGCAAGGGCACTGTGGAGGCGGCCCTACGCCATGCCCACCCGGAGGTCTGGGTCTCCGTCTCGGCCACCACCCGGGCGCCGCGTCCGGGCGAAAAGGACGGCATCACCTACTGGTTCATGGATGAGCAGGAATTTGCCCGCAGGGAGGCTGCCGGGGATTTTCTGGAGACTGCCCTGGTTCATGGCATGTCCCACTACGGCACCCCGCTGCAGCCGGTTCTGGACCATCTGGCAGCAGGGGTGCCCACAATTCTGGAAATCGACCTGCAGGGGGCGCATCGTGTCCGCCAACGGGCGGGGGAGCTGGGCCTGGAAGTGTTCTACGTCTTCCTGGCACCGCCCTCATTCCAGGACCTGGTTACCAGGCTGAACATGCGGGGGACCGAAAATGAGGAACAGCGGGCCCGCAGGCTGGAGACCGCCAAGGTGGAGCTGGCCTCAGAGAATCAGTTCGACCGGGTCATAGTCAACGACAGCGTGGATAAGGCAGCCCAGGCGCTCTGGAAGGTAATCGCCAAGGAATACGGTCTCTGAACACCTGGACTTTACTTCAGAAGAGTCAAAAAATCCCCCAATCGAGTGGGAGCCCGATCGGGGGATTTTGGTTTATCAGTCCAGACCCGACAGTTGGTTGATCAGATCCGGGTCGCGGGTGGCACCCTTGTCTGCCGAGCGGGCGAAGGCGGCGTAGGCTTTCAGCGCCAGGGAGACCTTGCGATCCCTGTGGGCTACGTATCCCTCGCCGGCCTCCAGCTCTGCGCGGCGCTGGGCGAGTTCCTCATCGCTCAGCTCGACGTCTACACGCCGGTTGGGGATATCGATGCGGATCATGTCGCCGTTGCGGATCAGGGCGATTGGGCCCTTGTTGGCTGCTTCAGGAGCGATATGGCCGATGGCCAGGCCTGATGAGCCTCCGGAGTAGCGGCCGTCGGTCAGCAGGGCCACGTCCTTGCCGATGCCCTTGCCCTTGACGAATGAGGTGGGGTAGAGCATCTCCTGCATGCCAGGGCCACCCTTGGGTCCCTCGTAACGGATGACCAGGGCCTGACCCTTGTGCAGGGTGCCGTTGAGTATGACCTCCACGGCCTGTTCCTGCGATTCGACCACCAGGGCCGGTCCGCGGAAGTTCCAGATTTCCTTGGGCACGCCTGCGGTCTTGACCACGCAGCCATCGGGGGCCAGATTGCCTCGCAGTATGGCCAGGCCGCCTTCGGAGACGGCCGGGTGATCCAGGTCGTGAATGGCGCCGTTGACGCGGTCGGTGTCCAGGTCCTCCCACTCCTTGGACTGGTTGAAGGGCTCGGGCGAGGTGATGTGTCCAGGAGCTGCGTGATAGAGTTCCTTGGCTTCGTCCAGGCAGGTGGGGCGCATGATGTCCCAGTCGTTGAGCTTGGACTCCAGATCCGGGTAGTCGATGGAATGCGTGTCCTTGTGCAGCACTCCGCCACGGTCCAGCTCACCCAGGATGCCGCAGATGCCGCCGGCGCGGTGAACGTCCGATATCTCCCAGTCTCCGGAGGGAGAGGCCTTGCAGATGCAGGGGACCGTGTGGGAGATGCGCTCGATGTCGTCCAGGGTGAAGTCCACATCCGCCGACTGTGCGGCAGCCAGGATATGCAGGACGGTGTTGGTGGATCCGCCCATGGCCACATCCATGGTCATGGCATTTTCGAAGGCTTTCTTGGTGGCGATGGAACGCGGCAGGACCGAGTCGTCATCGTCCTGGTAGTACCGGTTGGCAATTTCGACAACCAGCTTGCCGGCCCGCTCGAAGAGCATCTTCCGGGCTGTGTGCGAGGCCAGGGTGGTGCCGTTTCCGGGCAGGGCCAGGCCCATGGCTTCGGTCAGGCAGTTCATGGAGTTGGCGGTGAACATGCCGGCGCAGGACCCGCAGGTGGGGCAGACCGTCTTCTCTAAAGCCAGCAGACCCGCATCGTCGATGCTGTCATCCGCTGAGGCGTACATGACGTCGATCAGATCCGTGCTCTCCTGGACCGTCCCGTCTGGCATGACGGTACGTCCGGCTTCCATGGGGCCACCGGAGACGAAGACTGTGGGAATGTTCAGACGCAGAGCGGCCATGAGCATGCCGGGGGTGATCTTGTCGCAGTTGGAAATGCAAATCAGGGCATCGGCGCAGTGGGCATTGACCGAGTACTCAACAGCGTCCGCAATCAGATCACGGCTGGGCAGAGAATAAAGCATGCCGGTATGGCCCATGGCGATGCCGTCGTCCACAGCAATGGTGTTGAACTCGCGGGGAATGCCACCCGCTTCCTTGACGGCCTTTGAGACCAGACGCCCCACCTTGTTCAGATGAACGTGACCAGGCACGAACTCGGAGAAGGAATTAGCGATGGCCACGATGGGCTTGCCGAAGTCCTCGCCCTTGACGCCAGCGGCACGATAGAGAGCACGGGCGCCCGCGAACTCTCGTTCCTTCATTAATTTGGCTGATCGCATCTGCATAGTTTCATTCAAGTGAACGGGGACAGTGACGGCCCGAACATGACCACATGTTGGAATTTCCGGCGTGTTTGCACTGCTTTTCCCGGCAGAGAAGTATCCGAGGCTAAAATCGAGCCCGGGCGGTAAAATCATACAGATTGAATGAATGGTTCATCCAGTTGAATTGGAGAAACATCTTATGGCATTCGGTACCGAGCCCCATCCGCAGGGATTTGCGAATCCACCCATCGACGACCTCATGAAGCACGCCGATTCGAAGTATGCACTGTCCATTTTCGCGGCCAAGCGGGCCCGTCAGATCAATTCCTATTTCACGCAGCTCAATGAGGGCCTGCTGCAGAACGTCGGTCCTCTGGTCGAATACCAGAACCAGGAGAAGCCTTTGTCCATCGCCTTCCGCGAGATCAACGAGGGCCTGCTTGAGGAGACCCTGGGCGAGGACGATCTGAGCGAAGGCAACTGAGCCTTTCGACTCTTGGTACAGGGTCCTCGGGCGGTGACGGTTTCTAGACAAAGGTGAATGAAATGACAGAGCGACGGCTGATTTCGGCTGAATCAGTGACCGAGGGCCATCCAGACAAGGTCTGCGACCAGATTTCCGATGCCATTCTGGACGATCTGATCGCCCAGGATCCGCACTCGCATGTGGCTGTGGAGACCTCGGCGGCCACTGGCCTCTTCTTCGTTTTCGGAGAGGTATCGTCTCAGGGATACACGGACATCCAGTCCCAGGTCCGGTCCGTGCTGCGTAGGATCGGCTACACCTCCTCAGATATTGGTCTGGATGCGGATTCCTGCGGCGTGACCGTGGCTCTGAGCGAGCAGAGCAAGGAAATCAACCAGGGCGTGGAGCGGTTGTCGGCTAGCCAGGAGAGCGCCGCCACCCGTGAGGAGCGTTACCAGTCCCAGGGGGCCGGCGACCAGGGAGTCATGTTCGGGTACGCCTGTGATGAGACAGATACCCTCATGCCTCTGCCCATCTATCTGGCCCATCAGCTGGCTTTCCGGCTGGCGCAGGTGCGCAAGGAGGGGATCATTCCCCACCTGCGGCCTGACGGCAAGACCCAGGTCACTATCGAATACGATGAGGATGACCACCCTCGCCGGGTGGACACGGTTCTCATCTCCACGCAGCACGATCCTGAGGTTGGGCGTGACTGGCTGCAGGAGCAGTTGATGGAGCACGTCATCACGCCCGTGCTGGATCGCGTCTGCGGCAAGGCCGTCGAGCACCAAGGCTACCGGGTGCTGGTCAATCCGACCGGTTCCTTTATTCTGGGCGGCCCTGCGGCTGACGCCGGACTGACCGGACGCAAGATCATTGTGGACACCTATGGCGGTGCGGCCCATCATGGAGGCGGTGCCTTCTCCGGCAAGGACCCCAGCAAGGTTGACCGGTCCGCTGCCTACGCAGCGCGTTGGGTGGCTAAGAACATCGTGGCCGCTGGACTGGCGCACAAGGTCGAGGTTCAGGTGGCCTATGCCATTGGCGTGGCCGATCCGGTCAGTGTCAATGTGGAGACCTATGGCACCGAGCAGGGGGTCAGTCGGGAGCAGATCCAGGAGGCCGTGCGAGAGGTCTTCGACCTGCGGCCTGCTGCCATCATCGACGAGTTGGATCTGTTGAGGCCCATTTACGCCAAGACTGCAGCATACGGGCACTTCGGCCGGGAGGACCCCGACTTCACCTGGGAGCAGGTGGACAAAGTTGGCGAGCTCAAGGCCGCCATTGGCATGACCAGGTAGCAGCTGTTCATCAAGAGCCACGACGGGTTCCCGGGCATCAACTGGGGAATCCGCCGTGGTTCTCTTAATTGTCAAAGCGAGGGGATCAGCCATGGATTCGCAGGCCGTCAGTCAGCCCGCCCTTGATGGTCTTGCCCCGCGCCGTCGTACGAGCAGCAGTCGAAAGAAGCCCCCGCGCCGACCAGCCGGTGAACTCCCTGTGGCACGGGTGGTGCTGGACGTCCAGGCCACTCATCTGGGCGGGACCTTCGATTATTTGGTGGATGCTGACCAGGCCGATCATGCACAGCCGGGATGTCTGGTTCGCGTTCGATTCGGGGCGCGCAGGGTCAACGGCATCATCTGGGAACGCGTCTCAGACAGCCAGGTTCCCCGCGCATCCTTACGCTATCTGGAGCGGGTGGTGTTGGATCGCAGCCTGATCTCACCTTCTTTGCGCGCGGACATCACTGCTATCGCCAGAGCCTATGGGGGTACTGAAGCCAACATTCTGCGTCTGGCCCTGCCCCCTCGCGTCGCCCGGATCGACAAGGAGCAGCAGCTGGTTCCCGGTCAACCCCGGTTGGCATCCGACCCCAGCTGGGTGGCCGGACTGGCCCAGCGACAGAAGGACCTGAAACAAAGACTTGATCCGGGCTATCAGGGGCTGGAGAAATTGGATCAGTCGCTGGAAGAGGATGCCTTCGCTGCCTTTCTGACTGATATTCTGCCCGGTATGGACCAGGCCGCCCTTCTGGCTGCCAGGGTACTGATTGGCGCACTGCTGGCCGGCCGATCGGCGGTTATGGTACTGCCGGGCACCCGTCAGGTGGCTCACCTGTCCGCAGTTCTCCAGCAACTGGGACTGCGTCCCTTTGGACCTTCTGCCGAAGCAGGTCCGGGCCAACAGAAGGCACGCGGCTGGTCGGGTGATTTCGCCATTCTGGACAGCGGCATGGCTCCCGCCGAGCGCTACAGGGCCTACCTTGCACTGGCCTCTGGTCAGGTACGTTGCGCCATCGGGCTGCGGGCCGCCATGTACGCCCCGGTGGAGGGCTCTGCCCTCTTCGCTCTTATGGACGATGCCAGCTACCAGTACGCCGATGGGATGATGCCATATGCCAATGCCCGCGGGGTGCTGAGGCTCCGGGCGCGTGCCCACGGCGGTGTCTTCCTGGCCATGGCCCGTGCCAGAAGCGTGCGTTCCCACTGGGAGAGTCTGCCCGAGGCCACCGAGGCGGACTCTGGCGTGACTGGTCCAGGCACCGCCTTGACGCTTGACCGGTCCGCGGTGACGACCCTGCTTCCTTGGATTCGCTGGCTGAACCGGGAGGAACTGAGCCATATGGCCGACCCGACCGTGGGCGCCCGGGTTCCGCATACCGCCGTCGCCGTTATAAACAAAGCCTTGGAGCGTGGTCCGGTTCTGCTGTCCATCCCTCAGGACGGCATATTCGAAAGCCTGAGTTGCGCTCGCTGCCATCATCAAGCTCGTTGCCCGCGCTGTACCGGACCCCTGCGGGCACGGCGGCCTGGTGCGCCCCGATGCGCCTGGTGCGGTGCTGCGGCTACGGACTGGTCCTGCCCGGATTGCGGGGGTTCACGGCTTCGGGTGGTCAGGGTAGGCGCCGCTGGGACGGCGCAGGAGCTGCGCATGCTCTTCAGAAATGTGCCCATCGTCATCTCTTCGCCCAGCCAGCCCCGCGGGGTGGTAGAGAGCGTGCGGGATCGTCCCAGTCTGGTCATTGCCACTCCAGGCGCCGAGCCCAGGGTGGTCGGCTCGGGCGTGGATGGCAACAAAGCAGATACAGACGATCCTGATCTGCCCAGGCTGTCACGAGGATACCGGGCCGTAGCCATTCTGGACGCCTGGACCAGCCTGTATGCCCCTGGCATCGATGCGCGCATGGACACCCTGGGAGCCTGGATGCGCGTGGCATCCTTCTGTCGCCCCCGGGCCCAGGGAGGTCAAGTGCTCCTGCTGGGGGAGTGCGATCCCCAGCTGGCCCAGGCGCTGATGACCTGGCAGGGGCCGGTATTGGCCGCTGCGGATCTGGAGGATCGGCGGCTGACTGCCATGCCCCCTGCGGTCGGCATGGCTGCGATCTGGGGTGAAAGGGAGGCTGTCGTCTGGATGCTTGACGCAGTCGGGATTGCGCCGGGTCAGGAGGCTGTCACAGATGCTGGCCCTGAGCCTGTTCCTGCCTTGCTTGGGCCTGTGCCCATACCTGCTCCCTCCACACTGAAAGCCGGCTATCTGGAGGGAACCCAGGACAGGGTCCGAGCCTTGGTTCGGGTACCCACCAGCCGCCGGGACAAGCTGGCTGACGATCTCAAGAGGGCTCAGGCCAAGTATGTTGCCGGTCGCGGGCGAGGAGAGCTGCGCTTCCGGATGGATCCCAAGGATCTGACCTGATTTGTCGCTTCAGGCGGATACGCACAGGGTCTATGCGGCGTGGTTTCATGAGGGGGCGCAGTCAGAGGCGCATATGAACGAATGCAAGAAAGGCGGAGAGTCATGAAGGGATGGCCGGGCGAGATCCGGGTTGAGGCAGATGTGATCCAGGCTGAGCAGGAAGCGGCTCAGGCCCAAGGTCAGCCCATTGAACAGGTCATCTTTGACTTCGGTAACGTCCTGATTCGTTGGCAGCCCGAGATGGCCATGGTGGCCCGATACGGGCACAAGAGTATCGAGGCCATGTTGGATGACAGCCGTTCCGGCTTCTACCGGGCCAACAACATGATGGACGGCGGAGCCACCTGTGCCCAGGCCCTTGACTGGGTAGCCGCCAACTGCGGAGCCCCTTGGGATGACATGTTCGCCTACTATTGTGACCACTTCGTCGATTCACTGACCGGCCCTGTGCCCGGGGCCCGCATGCTGGTGGAGGATCTGAAAGCGGCAGGCCTGGGCGTCTGGGGGTTGACCAACTGGAGTGCCGAGCTCTTTCAACATGCCTGGGATGGCGACTCCTTCCTGCATAGGCTGGATGGGGTGGTGGTCTCCGGGCCCATCCACATGCTCAAGCCCGACCCGGCCATCTACCGGTATGCTCTGGATCAGTTCGGAATCCAAGCTGACAGGGCCCTCTTCGTGGATGACAAGGGTATGAATGTAGTTGGTGCAAACAAGGCTGGCATCCGCAGCCTAAGATTCAGTGACCCCTACGGGCTGCGCACCGCTCTGATCGAGGCAGGAGTGAACATTCCTCAGGTGCAGTGAAAGTGTAGTGGTCCAAAGCCGTCAGATGAAAAGGAGGTTGCCGATATGGTCATGACATTGCTGTTTGTGGGCACACCCCAGGTCGCCTTGCCGTCTCTGAGATTGCTGGCGGCCGACCAGGAGCATTTCCGGGTTGCTGCCGTGCTCACCAGACCCGATGCTCCCCAGGGGCGTGGAAGGCATCTGCATCCAAGTCCGGTCAAGGCTGAAGCCCTGAAGCTGGGGATTCCCGTTCTCGAGAACAACCCATCCGATCCGGATTTTCCGGCGCGGCTGCAGGATACGGGTGCCAGCTGTGCGGCCGTCGTGGCTTACGGACGGATCCTGCGTCAGCCGGTCCTGGATGCCTTTGAAGGTGGTTGGTATAACCTGCACTTTTCTCTGCTGCCGCAGTGGCGAGGGGCAGCGCCGGTCCAGCGGGCCATTTGGGCCGGGGATACCATCACTGGGGCCACGGTCTTCAGGCTGACGGCCGGCATGGATGAAGGGCCCATCCTGGCTCAGTCCACAGTGGAGATTGGACCGCACGAGACCTCGGGCGAGCTGCTGGATCGGCTGGCCGAGGATGGATCCCACCTGCTGGCTGCCAGCCTGGAGGCCCTTGCTGAAGGTCGGATTCAACCCAAGGAGCAGACGCAGGGCGCCTATCAGGTGGCCGCCAAAATCACCCACCAGGATGCTCGCATGCGCTTCGATGTGCCCGTCTTTGCCCTGGATCGGCAGGTTCGAGCATGCAGCCCAGAGCCCGGAGCTTGGTGTCTGTATCGGCAAGGCGATGACCCGCAGGACAAGCAGACAGGGCTGACCGTGCTCAGGGCGGCACCGGCCCGAGGGGACGAACCCGGTCTTCCTGAACATCTGGAGCCTGGGCGGCTTGCCATGGACCGTCGCCACCTCTGGGTGGGCACCAAGACCCTGCCCCTGGAGCTGCAGATGGTCAAGGCTGCCGGCAAGCGTGCCATGAAGGCTATGGACTGGGCCCGTGGAGCTCGTTTGGAAGAGGGAGCCCGCTGCAGCTGAGTCCTTCCGCTCGGCTGGCTGTCCAGGCCGAGCGAGAATTCCAGGGACGGACGAAGGAGAGAAGCCATGCAGGCCGATGATGTAAATGACCAGGATCCGGCCGGGGATCGGCGCAACCGGGCCCTGGCTGCGGCGCTTACCAGGGCTGCCAAGGAGCTGGCCAAGGCCAAGGGCCAGTTGGCCCAGCTGGGTCAGCCGCCTTTGACGGTTGCCCTGGCCTTGAGCGTTGATTCTGTCGCCTATGACAGCCAAGGGGTACAACAGGCCCGCCTGCTGATTCTGAACGGTTCCAGGCGGATGGTGGTGCCCATGGCGCCTGATATCCGCGCCGAGCGGATCAGAGCTGGGCAGGAGGTTCTGCTCAACGCCGATATGGTGGTGGTGCGTGTGGGCGATCAGCCAGTGACTGGGCAGGTCCGCACGCTGCGGGAGACCTTGGAATCCGGTGCTTTGCTGGTGGAAGATCCCTCCGGGCAGACACGGGTCGCTGCACGTGCAGGATCTCTGCAGGACCAGCCTATCGAGGCGGGCAGCGCCTTGCTCATGGACGAAAGCTGTTCGATGGCCCTGGCTGTCCTGCCTGAGTCGGACCAGTCCGACATGCTGCTGGAGGAGACTCCTGACGTGGACTTCTCTGATATTGGCGGCCTGGACAGGCAGATCGGGCGTATCCGTGATGCTGTCCAGCTGCCCTTCCAGCATGCCGATCTGATGCGTCGTTACGGGCTTCAGGCCCCCAAGGGTGTTCTGCTCTATGGGCCGCCTGGCAATGGCAAGACCATGATCGCCAAGGCCCTTGCCCGCGCCCTGGCTCAGGAGGACGATGGCCACGGGGTCTTTCTGTCGGTCAAGGGCCCCGAGGTGCTCAACAAGTTCGTGGGCGAGTCCGAACGGCTGATCCGCCGTCTCTTCGCTCGGGCCCGCAGCCTGGCAGGCCAGGGTGGACCAGTGGTGGTCTTCATCGACGAGATGGATGCCCTCTTGCGTACCCGAGGATCGGGCATCTCATCGGATGTGGAGACCACAATCGTCCCCCAGTTCCTGACAGAGCTGGACGGTGTCGAGTCCCTGGACCAGGTCATGGTCATCGGTGCCTCCAATCGCATCGACATGATCGACCCGGCGGTTCTGCGCCCAGAAAGACTCGATGTCAAAATCCGCATCGACCGGCCCGACAGGACCAGGTCAGCCGCCATTCTGGGCAAGTATTTGAGCTCCGATATGCCCATGGAGGATGATTCCAGGCCCGAGGAGCTGATTCAGGTACTGGTCGACGGACTCTTTGCTCAGGATGATGACCACCTGTTGGGCAAGATCATGGATGCCACGGGCCGCTGGCAGCCCCTCTACCTGGAGTCCGTGGTCTCCGGCGCCATGCTGCATAACCTGGTTGATCGGGTCAAGACCATGGCGGTCAAAGCCTCCATCGAGCAGGGCCGGCAGGTGGGTCTTGACCGTGGGCTCTGCAGGAGAGCAGTCCGTGGACAGTATGAGGACACTCTGGAGGAGCTCCGCGGCCAGGACCCGAACCGTTGGGCTGATCTGGCCGGACTGCGCCCGGGGCAGGTCCAGGAGGTTCGCCCAGTCGACGGTCCAGGAGAGTGGTCATGAGTTCCGGACGGGTCATGGGCACCGAGACGGAGTACGCAATTGCCGACCCCCAGGATCCCGGCGCTGATCCACGTGCTTTGGCCCTGCGTCTGGTAGGAGCCGCCGCCCAGCCGGACCTGGCCCACATTCGCTGGGACTACGGGGGTGAGGATCCGGTCAATGATGCCAGGGGAGGTCGGCTGCCGCGCTCCGCTGCCGCTCCGAGCATGCTCACTGATGCGCCCGGCGCCCGGCTGATCGATGTGGCAGCTCCCAATGGCGCTCGCATTTACGTGGATCATGCCCATCCCGAGTATGCCTCGGCGGAAACAGTGAATGCCTTCGATGCGCTGGTCCAGGACCGCGCAGGTGACCGGATAATGGCCCAAGCCGCAGAAAAGGCCGGAGGCTTGGCCATCTATAAGAACAATGTGGACGGCAAGGGTGCCGCCTGGGGATCGCATGAGAACTATTTGATGGATAGGGCGGTGCCCTTCGCCAGAGTAGCGGCCCTGATGACCATTCATTTCGTCACCCGGCAGATCTACACCGGTTCGGGCAGAGTGGGTCTGGGACCCAGGAGCGAGGAGGCCGGCTTCCAGCTCAGCCAGCGCGCCGACTATCTGACCAGCCGCATTGGACTGCAGACCACCTTCGGGCGGCCAATCATCAATACCAGGGACGAGTCGCATGCAGGGCCGGACAGTCGCCGTCTCCATGTAATTGTGGGCGATGCCAACCGTCTGGATGCGCCCCTGGTTCTCAAGCTGGGGACCACCGATCTGTTGCTGGGACTCTTGGAATCCGAAGGCGATTCGACCCGTCAGATCGATAAGCTGTTGGACCGCTGGACTCTGGATGATCCGGTGTCTGCACTGCACGCGGTTTCCCGTGATGTCACTTTGGCCAAGCCGCTTGCGCTGGCAAACGGAGGATGTGCCGATGCGCTGACCATCCAAAAGGCACTGCTGGATGCGGCCCGCCAGACCAGACGGGATGCCGACCGGCCAGGTTGTGCCGACAATCGGGTTTTGAACCTTTGGGACCAGGTGCTCAAGGATCTGGCTGTGGTGCGTTCGGGCGACGACGAGGCTCGTCTTACTATGACCGATCAGGCAGGAAGATTGGAATGGCTGCTCAAATGGCAGCTCTTGGAGCGCCTGCGCCGCCGCCGGGCCATGCCGGACTGGTCGGATCCCCGTCTGGCGGCCCTGGATTTGGCCTGGGCACGGGTGGATCCTGGCCGTGATTTGCCCTGGCGACTCAGAGGATCCATCCTGCGACTGGCGGATCCCGACCAGATCGCCAGGGCCATGGATCACGGGCCGGAACAGACCCGGGCCTGGTGCCGTTCCCAGCTGCTCCACCGCTGCCCTGATGCGGTCAGGGCCGTCTCTTGGAGTCGTGTCATTCTGGAGGAGCAGGGGCCGGAGGGAGAGCCTGGGACCAGGGTTGTGGACCTGTCCGATCCGCTGGGTCACACACGGTCTTCCTGCCGGGATGACCGCGACATATACTGCTCATAGCGCAGAAAACAGTCCGATATCCGACCGGACGACCACCGGTGGACCACGGTCGGCAATGCCTCGACCACCCGTTTGAAAGAGAAGAGAAGTATGGAATTGCGCGATTTGGCCATGCAGGCCGCCACCATTGCCGTGGAGGCCGGCCGTCATGCCCTTCAGGACCAGATCAACCCTCACGATCCCCGCTCTACCTCAGCCATCGGCCAGGGCACCCAGTTCTCGCCGGGCATCGATACGCGTCTGATCCGCTACTGCCGAACCAAGATCGCCGCCCTGGACCCCATGGATGGCTTCTGGGAGGAGGAGGCCGGCAACCGGCATCCAGGCGGTCGCTACTGGTGTCTGGGCCACATCGACGGCCCGGTCAACTATGTGCGCAACATGGCCGAATGGACGCTTACCATTTCTCTGTTCGCCGTGGACGAGAAGGGCCACGCTTCGCCGGTTCTGGGCATCGTGCATGCACCGGTCCTGGGCCTGACCTATCTGGCTGCCAAGGGCCAGGGCGCTATTAGGATCCGACGGACCATTGTGGGCGACAAGCGGGAGAAGATCATCCCCTCCACGATGACCACCCTGACCGGATCAGTAATCAGCTTCGGCATGTCCTACTTCCCCAACGAGTCCGAAAAGGTCCTGCAGATCGTCTCGCGCATGGCCGGCAAGCCTGCCGACATCAAGCGCGTCGGTCCGGTCTCGCTGGACCTGTGCCGGGTGGCGGACGGCAGCTACGACGCCTACTTCGAACCGGCCTTGCACTCCTGGGACATCCCTGCCGTCTCTGCAGCGGCTGTCGTGGTCCGGGAGGCCAAGGGCACCCTCTGGCGCTGGGACGGCGGGCATGTGCGTTGGGAGGGCAGCAACGACGTGGTGGCCACCAACGGACTCATCGCGGAGGATCTGAATACGTATCTGAGCGGGCGCTGATCCGCTCCGGAAAGGAGAGCGACCATGGCTGAGGCATCCCAGCAGGGACGGCGCATGGCAGCCGGGCAGCAGCAGGAGCAGGAAGAGGATCTGCCGCAGACTAGGGCACAGGAACAGGTCCAGGCGGCTGGATCCGACCTGGATGCCGTCCTGGATGACATTGAGACCACCCTGGAGACCAATGCCAAGGAGTATGTACAGGGCTTCGTCCAGAAGGGCGGCCAGTGATCCATGGCGGACGGGCAGGGGACTGACTCGGACTTTCGCAGGATATTCGGCATCGAGACCGAGTATGGACTGAGCCTGACCGGCGCTGGTGGCCCATATGCCGCCGGCAGGGTGGCCATGGCCATGTTCCGCCCTCTGATTGAGAAGCACGGGTCAACCAACATCTATCTGCCCAATGGTGCCCGACTCTATCTGGACGTGGGATCCCACCCGGAGTATGCCACGGCAGAGGCCCGTGATCCACTGACAGCCCTGACTCAGGTGCTGGCCGGGGAACGAATCATGACCGACCTTGCGGAGCGCGCCCGGAAGTACCTGTCAGAGAACCTGGGCAGGCCTGTAAAGGTTCATGTGTTTGCCAACAATGTGGATGCCCAGGGCCATGCCTTCGGCTGCCATGAGAATTACCTGCTGGACCGGAGGGTCCCCCTGGACATGATTGGAGCCTGCCTGGTTCCCTTTCTTGTCACACGGCAGCTGATCACCGGGGCGGGTCGTCTGAGTCCCGATGGGTTCCAGCTCAGCCAGCGGGCTGACTTTCTTGACGAAGCGGTCTCCTCGGCCACCACCCGTGCCCGTCCCATGGTCAACACCCGTGACGAGCCTCTGGCCGATCCTGAACGATGGCGGCGTCTGCATGTGATCGTAGGGGATACCAACCGGTCGCCGTTGGCCACTTGGTTCAAGATGGCCAGTACCCACCTGGTCCTCAACCTGATCGAGCAGGCCTGTCGTCGGGGCCGACGGTCAGACCTGGCCGACTGGGCCCTGGCTGATCCCAGTACAGCAGTCCGAGCCGTCAGCCGGGATCGGACCGGCCGGGTCACCCTGGAGCTGGAGGCTTCGACGAAGACCGGCGGCATCAGTGCTCTGGGTCTGCAAGAGGCCTATTGGTCGGCCTGCAGGGCCTTGGTGGATCAGGAGGAGGATATAGGCATCGACCGGTCCCAGGCTCTGCGTGCCCTGCAACTTTGGAGGTCCGCCTTGGATGCGCTGGATGCGGGGCGTTGGCGGGACCTGGCTGACTGGGTGGATTGGGCTGCCAAGCTGCGGCTGCTTCAAGGCCTGAGTCGACGTGGCGCCGGGCGGGATCTGGCCGAGGCTCTGGACTTGGACTATCACGATTTGAGCGCGGGAAGATCCTACCCTGGCCTGGTCGGGCATGGGCTCATGCGCTCGCCGGTCGACGACTCCGAGGTAGAGCGCGCCATGGATCAATCTCCAAAGGATACCCGGGCCCGTCTGCGTGGCGACTTCGTCCGCGCCGCAGACCGGGGGACACGCACATGGTCATGCGACTGGAGCCACCTGGTCCTGGGTGGTTCTCGCCGAGTCGAAGTGGACCTGCCCGACCCCTTCGACCATCTGGGCCCACCCCGATACCGCTCCCTGATGGATTTCCTGAAGAGTGCCGCAGAGCCGCGCGCCTAAGGTCATGTTTGCAGTGAGGGGCTTCGTCAGGCCTCACATAACAAGAAGGGCCTTGGCATCCGTGGATGAATGCCAAGGCCCTTGCGGAAAGGCTGGTTTCACTTCTTGTTGGTGACGGCCTTCTTCAGCAACGAGCCGGCAGAGATACGCACGCCATAGCTGGCCGGAATCTTGATGGTCTCACCGGTGCGGGGATTGCGTCCGGTGCGGGCGGCACGCTTGACACGCTCGGCCGAGAACAGACCGGTCAGCTTCAGACCCTCACCGGACTTCATGGCCTCGACGAAGACATCCTGGAAGGCGTTGACAGCAGCTTCCGCCTGAGCCTTGGTCAGGTTAGACTTCTGCGCAATCTTCGAAACGAGATCAGACTTGTTGTATGCCATAGAACATCCTTCTTTCGGGGGCCTCCCATTGCTTGATTTGGGGAAAGCCCAACGGTCAATGACTGATATTACCGCAGATTAGGCCCAAACACCGCATTTTCCGGGGGTTTCCGACATTTCATCAAGCGATTTTTGAGGCCGTCGGGATTGGGCCTGTTCGAGGGGCTCTTCAGATGCGATTGTGGTTGCTCAGCCAGCGCATGGCCAGGGCTCCAAGGGGGATGCGCAGCCAGTAGGTGACCACTCGGAAGACCAGAGTGGCCGAGATGGCCACGCCCGAGGGAACGCCGGCCAGACGGAAAGCCGAGAACAGCACTGCCTCTATGGCTCCCAGTCCACCAGGGGTGGGGACAGCCGAGCCTAGCGTGTTGGCCAGGAGGAAGACGAAGGTGGTCTCGAAAACGTTGGTCCTGCAACCGAAGGCCATCAGGGCGGCCCAGAAACTCATGCCCAGGGCGGCAGACTGCAGTACGGCCCCAAGCACGGCCACCACAAGCTGCCTGGGCTGAGTCAGAATCTCTACAAGGTGGCGGGCATAGGAGGCCACAATGGGCATCAGCTTCTCCATGACCAGCCGCCTCGTGTAAGGCACGGCCATGATCAGGGCCGCGATGATGGCTACCGTTCCGATGACGATGACCAGGGTGTTGGTGGGGATCATACCGGATAGGGTGTTGCGGCCGGTAAAGAGGCCGATGACGATCAGCAGGCAGAAAGTCGTTGCGAACTGGACGGCCACCACAGCGCTCATGATGGCTGTGGCCATGGTGTTGTCATACCCGTCCCGCCGCAGGAACTGCAAATTGACGAAGGCCGGTCCTACCCCGGCGGGCATGGAGACCGAGGTGAACGAGGAGGCGACCTGGGACAGGAAGATGCCTCTGAAGTCGCGCTTGGCAGGGTCGATGAAGACTCCCAGAGTGATGGCACAGCCTACCCATGACAGCGACCCCAGCAGGAAGGACAGCCCGGCCATCCAAGGGTTGGCGTTGCGGACGGCACTGATGACCTGGGGCAGGTTGAACTGGGTGACGATGACCGCCACTGCCACTACCAACAGGGCCAGGGCCACGAAGCTGCGCAGACTGAAGCGGGAAAGGGTCACCTGACCAGTCTCCGCCACCGACTCAGGAGGAGCCAGGGCCCGCAACTGCTTGCGCAGGTCAGTCAGGATCTGTCGATCCCAGCCGGGCAGGGCCTGGGTCTGTGAGGGAATGGCCACCATCTGACAGAAGGGCGACAGGCTCACCAGGGTCTTGACCCCCCAGGAGGCACGGGCCGCCTCGATGGCTTGATCTACGCCGATCAGCGTGGCAATCAAGGTCAGAAGCTGGATCCGGTCCAGGGCGATGTTGGCCTGTGAGCTGGCGCTGTCGCCGTTCTCCCAGCCGGCGATGACCATGGAGCCTGACTGGTCCATGGCCAGAGTCTCCGGGCGTATGCGGCGGTGTGTAAAGCCGCGCTCGTTGGCCCGGCGAAGGTAATCCATCAGCTGCTCGGCCCTGTCTGTGTCCAAGCTCCCGGGTTCCAAGGGCCGAAGGTGGACATCATCCTCCAGGACCAGGATTGAGGATTCCGCGCTCTCAGCCAGGCCATAGGGATGCAGTGTCGTCAGACCCAGGTCCCGCAATTCAACCAGCATAGCCATGTGGTGTTGCATGGAGTTTCTGACCGACCGGTCCCGGCGCATAGAGACTCCGGACAGCTTGATCCACTGCCAGAGCTGCATCAGATAACCCATGGTGTGCAGCTGGCCGTCCATGACCGACACCGTGTAGTTGCGGCCATCCCTGTCTTGGGCCCTGTAGATGCGGGAGGCTTCGATAAGGTCGTCGTCGAGGGCGGGCAAGGGCTGTCCATCAGAGTCCAGACTGGGATCCTGACGTTCCAGGCTGGCGGCGTGGATGCCGATGGAGGCTATGGCCTGTACCACTCCCTGCCCCCAGGCGCCCTTGTTCTGTGTGCCCGCCAGGTATCGGACGATCATGCCCATGATTCGTCCCAGAATTAGCGAGACCAGGACACCGCTGGCCGAATTGGAGGATATGGCGACCATGATGACGGCCACGATGTATAGAGCGTTCCATCCCCATTTGACCGAGCTGCGCAGGCGACGGGGTCCGGCTGCGCTCAGGAAAGCTGCCAGACCGGCATAGAAGTCAGGCAGCAGAACAGGCGATCCTATGGCGTTCTGCGAACTGAATGAGGCGATCAGGGTGGGGTTGCCCGCTTTCAGGATCAGGTTGGAGGTCAGCATGACCAGCCCGAATCCTAGGAACATGGCAAGGGGGGCAGTGATGGCTTGGACCCACTCCCTGTTGACCAGCAGGTGGACGAGCACAGCCAGGACCACGGTCACAGTTACTGCCTGCTGCAGGAAGGCGGTGGGTACGTCCATGAGCCAGTCCATGGCATTGCCGGCCTGGCGCATGTCCGACTCGACCCCTGCGGCTATGCCTTTCAAGTAGATAGCTGCCAGAGTGACAAGAATTCCCAGGATCAGAGCTGCCAGGGCTCGAAGCAGGTCCTCGGCATCATGGACCCGTTGGGGCGGGGTATCCCGGATGACGACCTGGTCTGGCTGTACAGGGTCGGCGGAATCGGTGTCCTCGGGAGTAATGGTCGACTGGGACGGGGTCATGGTCAGTCGCGATCGAAGTCCACCAAGGTTCCGGCTGCGCCGGTGTAGGTTGCCGGCGTCAAGGCCTTGAGCCGACTTGCCGTGTCCTGGTCCAGGTCAAGGCCATTGATGAAGTTCTCGACATCCTCCCGGCCGATCCTCTTGCCCCGCATCAGCTCTTTGACCTGCTCATAGGGATGATCCATGCCTGTACGTCCAGCCAATCCAGCGGCCCGCATGGCCGTCTGTATGGGCTCGCCCAGGACCTCCCAGTTACTGTCCAGCTCGCGGGCCATCAGGGCCTTGTCAGGGTGGATGGTCTGCAGGCCGCTGTCCAGGTTGTCCAGAGCCAGCATGCTGTAGCCCAGGGCCGAACCGATGTTGCGCTGGGTGGTGGAGTCGGTCAGGTCCCGCTGCCAGCGGGTTTCGGTCAGGGTGGTGGCCAGGGTGTCCAGCAGGGCTCCTGAGATCTCCAGATTGGCTTCGGCGTTCTCGAAGCGTATGGGGTTGATCTTGTGGGGCATGGTGCTGGACCCTGTTGCGCCTTTGACGGGTTCCTGGGCGAAGACGCCGCGGGAGATGTACATCCAGACATCCACGGCCAGGTTATGCAGGATCCGGCCCAGGTGAGCAATGTTGCTGAAGAGTTCGGCCTGCCAGTCGTGGGACTCGATCTGGGTGGTCAGTGGGTTCCAGACCAGGCCCATTCGTTCCACGATGAAAGTCCGAGTCAGATCGATCCAATCCACCTGCGGCAGGGCGGCCAGATGGGCGCCAAAGGTTCCAGTGGCGCCATTCATCTTGCCCATGTAGTCCTGATTGCGGATCCGGTCCAACTGCCGGTGCAGTCGGTGGACGTAGACCGCCATCTCCTTGCCCAGGGTAGTGGGTGTGGCCGGCTGGCCGTGGGTCAGGGCGAGCATGGGCAAATCACGGTATTGTTCCGCCATGGTAGCCAGATGATCCTCGATCCGGGTGGCCTTGGGGAGCCAGACCTGTTCGACTCCGCCTCGGATGCAACGGGCATAGGCCAGGTTGTTGATGTCCTCGCTGGTGCAGGCGAAATGGACCAAGGGTGTCAGCCTCGGCAGTTGGGACTCGCGGCCAAGTGCTGTGGCTGCTGCCTCCAGACGGCGGTCGATGTAGTATTCCACAGCTTTGACATCGTGGTGGGTCTGGGCTTCGATGCCCGCCAGTTCGGCGATGCCGTCGGCATCGAAATCCTCGGGTATGGCTCGTAGGTAGGCCTGTTCTGCCTCGGTCAGAGGCTCTACGCCCGGTAGAACCGGATGCTGGCCGTTGCCCTGGTAGCCGTTGGCCAGCATGATCATCCATTCGACCTCGACCCGCATGCGCTCGCGGTTCAAGGCAGGTTCGCTCAGATATTCCACCAGATCGGCAGTCTGTCTGCGGTAACGTCCGTCCAAGGGATTGAGGGGGATGACTGGGGTGATTCGGCTCAGGTTCATGCCTCCAGCCTAGACGACCGGGTCAACCAGCAGGAACGGCATGGACACTCCTGGTGGCGCGCGTGTCCCGCTCATTGCCGCAGCCTGCCTCGGTAGTAGCGAGTCTCCTGCAGATCGCCCTCGATGGCATGGGCGAAATGGTCGTCCTGACGTTGTACTGCTGGTGAATTCTGATCCAGGGCATCGGCCCAGGCCGCCTGCTGGTAGGCCATGCCGTGGGTGGATTCCTTGCCGGGTACGGCAGTGGTCACTGTCCGGCCAGTCTGGTTGCCGCCTGGAGGGGGAGGTCCGCCCGCTCTTCCCCTGACTGTCAGCTGGTTGGGTCGGGAGGGGTTGTCGGCTCCATCAAGGTTGGAGACCAGCTCTTCACGCATCTCCACGCTGGTGACCCAGGTCTCTGCCCCTATCTGGCGATGGGCGATGGGTGATCCGACGGTCACGATGTGATCGAAGTGGTAGCGGTCCGAAAGATCTGAGGCCATGGTGGCGGCCACGATGCCACCCTGGGAATGGCCCACCAGGCTGACCGGATCGTGCGGGCGCACCCCTGCATCCTGCATGGCCTGGTCCACCAGACGCAGGGAGGCCGCCCTGTCGCGCACTGAAGCCTTATCGCTCATGAGCTGGATGTTCTGGGCCCAGCCGATGGGGGAGTCCAGATGGGAGCTGGTGCCGGGTATGTAGACCAGCCAGTGGTCTTTGCCGTCGGCCTCTCGATAGCGCTGTACCGCGACTGTGGCGTAAGGAATGCCGTCCCGGCAGGATCCCAGGGTTTCCAGATTGTGCAGAGCACCGGCGATGTCATGGGCCTCGACCAATCCTTTGCCTTGCGGATGAACAGGATCCATCGCGACTCGGTCACCCTGGAAATGAGCAAGTATCAAAGGCATCAGTAGGCCGGGGCCGGTAACCAATCCGCCAATGGGATCATGATGGTCCGAGGACGGGCCGGATGCGACGGCGTTCAGCAGGGGTTGTTGGATGCTGGCCGTGGTTTCCAGGAATTCCTGGAGTTGTGATGCGTCCAGGTGATCGGTCAGTTTGGCTGCTCCCAGGCCCAAGCCGATGGATCCCAGCATGAACGGGGCGATGGGCTGAAAGACGGTCAATGCCTTGGACATCAGGGAGTTCATCAGCCTATCCATTAATGATTCAGCCTGCGAATACAGCCCATAGGCCTTGGTCAGCTTGTCGGCCACAGACTGGAGCTGGGTGCGCAGATCTTCGCAGGCTTGGGCCTGGTCATTGCAGAAGGACACCATCAGATCCAGGGGCAGATGGGCGTGACCCGGCGGCGGCACTGAAGCCTGTGCGCAAGGAAGGGCTGGCAGCTCCGGCATGGTTCTGCGGATGGCCTGATTGGTCAGAACCCATTGGGATTGCATGGTGGCCAGGGCACCACCTGCCTGGTTGAGCCGATCCGCCATGCCGGTCAGATGGTCCAGCTCGGTGCGTGTATAGCCGTGGTTGTCGGGGGCGGCAGTGATCGTCCGCTTCATGGCCGGCTCTCTTGATCGATCAGGCCCAAGGTGCGCCCTGCCTGGACACGCTGATCCTGGCAGAGGGCATCCATGGCCCGCACCTGGGTCCGATAGGCTTCAGCGGCCCGCCCTTGCCAGTCGACCCTCAGAGCCTGGTCGGCTAATTCACTCAGATGGACCAGAGTGGCTCGCGACTGTCGTACCATGTCGGACAGCAAGGTCCGACAGCGGGCTGCCCGTGCATGACAGGGGCAGGATCCAGCTGAGTCCGGATCAGCCAGGTAGGAGGGTTGTTCCAGGAAGGTGCTCAGGGCGGGCAGTGATGAGGATGACCTATACATGCCTCTACTACAACATGGCGATCCTCCTGAAATGATCCCAGTAGGGCCATGTGGTCGAATGAGGTCCGATTCATCTGGCTGTGGACAGATTTACCGCTATTTCTTGATTCTGTCGGTCAGATGGCTGGAAGATGTTCGCCTGCATGAGGATCGATTTGCTGGAAAGGAGGCGTTGGAATGACTCGCGCGAAAGGCTATGTGCGGCCGGTCACCAGGGTTTGACGTTCTTCCCCTGACCCTTATTGTCGCTCGCCTGGCCTGAAGGCGTGGGGGATGCAGACGGTTCGCTCTGCTGCTGGTTGCGTCTAAGCAGATCCTCCACCTCGGCCTCCTGCTGCTTGGTCAGTCCTAAGGAGGAGCCCTTGCCGGATCCGTCCTTTCCGTCTTGGGCCTTATCGGCCTTCTGCTTCTTGAGCAGGCGCTCGGTGCGGCTGGTCAGCGCAGCGTTGGCGGATCGGTTGGCCTGGGCAGCCTGCCTGGTCTGTGGCAGAATCAGGGGTCCCGGCCGTTCGACCTGGGCGAAGAGATGCTCGGCCTGGTCCTGCAGAGCCTTGATGGATGCTGGATCGGCCTGAGGGTTTTGGACCTGTCGAACGTTGGTGCTCAGCACGCGCGTGCCCTCGTTATAGGTGGCGATGGCTTTGACGTTGATCAGGCCCCAGGCTCCGGCCAGGGCTGCAACCAAGGCCAAGCCAGCCAAAATCAGGCGCACTCGCAGGCGGCGGCCGCTTCTTGCATCTTGCTGGGACTTCCTACTCATAGCAGTCTCCTCGAAGTGCGGATCCAGAGTCCCGTCTCGATCAGGATCAGGATCAGCTCCACCAGTGCCAGCGGCCAGACCAGCGGGGTGACATGTAGGCGGACCTGGTCGACCTTGGTCACCCGGTACCGCTTGGAAGCCGCAGCCGTAGCCCCTTCACCCACTGTGGTCCCCTTGGCCAGGTCCTGGTAGTGGCCGCTCATCTCGTCGGCAATGGCCTTGAGGGTTTTGGGGTCCATGGCGGAGATGCCCGGCTGGCCGGTCTTGGGGTCCGTCACCCAGCCGTCGGCATCGCCTCCGCCGGCATCGGAGCTCAGGGGCACCATGCCGCCCTTGGTCGAGCCGGTTCCCAGCACAAAGGCATCATCCAGCCCTTCCCTGAGGACACTGAAGGATCGCCGTTCTTCAGGCCCGGTCTGTTCGCCATCGCTGATCAGGTAGAGCAGGATTCGGTCGTCCGGATGCCGGTCCTTGGTCTGTTTCAAGACCAGGCTCAGGCGATCCAGCGGAGCATCCAGGCTGGAGCCGGCGGACCTGGATGTGGGCTCTGTCGCCAGTCCCCTGGCCCAGTTGTCCACAGCCCGAACGTCGGGGGTCAGGGGCAGATCGATGCTGGCTGAGGCACCGAAGCTCAGGGCCGAGAAGGAGGCATCCGGGTAAATGCGCGTCAGGTCGTGGACGGCTGTCCGTGCCGCCGCCAGCCGGCTGATTCCTTCCTGATCGCCATATCCGGCATCCTTGACTGCCATCGATCCGGTTATGTCAACCGCAATAAAGACATCAGTAGCGTTGACCGCTTTGTTGGTGGTCTTGCTAACCGTGCTGGGGGTCAGGACCATAAGGGCCAGGATCAGGACCATGGCGGTGCGCCGGGTCAGGGCCCAGCGATCGGCGTCAGTATCCTCCCCCTTGCGCAGTCCATGGATGACCAGCGCTATGGCCAGGAGCAACAGCAGGCCCGCCAGAAGGCCGCCGGCCACCCAGCCCAAGGCAGGCTCAAAGGTCAGGGACTTGAGTATATTCATCGCTTCAGCCTCCAGGCCAGGAGCAGATATCCCGATAGTGCTAGGGCCAGGACCAAGGTCCACCAGCCGGGTGCATCCACCAGGCTGGACTGCTCTTGTTGACGTGGGTCGGCTCCGTGTCGGTGCTCAATCTGGCGGACAAGCGCGTTGATGGAGTTGCCATCCTGCCGTCGCAGGAAGATGCCGCCCTGCGCTTCGATCAGCCGCTGCATCTGCCGGGTGCTTTCATCCTTGGTGCCCTGGTCCGGTCCCGAATAGAGACCGTCCACCGCGATTCCTGCGGCCGAGGTCAGCTTGAGCGCCTCCTCTAGGGTGTATGTGGGTTTGCCGGAGACCACGTTATCGGTGGCCAGTACCAGGGAGCTCGACCGTTGGTCGGCCTTTGCCGGTCTGATCTGGTCCCTGGGTGCGAATTGCGGCAGGAGCGCGGCGCAGCCCACCAGTCCGTCACCAATCAGGGATGTGGTGTCCCGGCGGTTCTGCGTACCCTCCAGCCAGTCGCTGATGTCCTGGTACTGTCGTCCGCTCATGGCATCGATGCGGTCCTGGGACTGCACCCCGTCCAGGATCCGCCGCGCCTTGCTCAATTCGGCTGTGATCATGTCATAGTCGTCGGTCAGAGGGAAGACGGTGCGTGAGGTGGAGTTGAATATGCTCAGAGCCATGCGTTCGCCCCGGAAGTTGCGGACCAAATCAAGGTAGGAGGCGATAACCTGCCGGTCGTAGGGCAGGGTGGACCCGGACACGTCCAGGCATAGCACAATATCGCGGTTATGGCCTTGCTCCAAGGTTCGATCAACCCGGGCGGGCCTTGCAGCAAGGCTCAGAGCCATCAGCAGGGCCAAAGAGAGCAGGACCGCAGCGCAACGGTTCAATCGCCGCCAGCGCCGAAGGGCCTCATGGCCCTCCTCGGTGTCCAAGTCGCTGTACAAGGTCCAGACCCGAGCTTCCGGTTCCTGATCTGGTTTGCCATGACGCGCCATACGGTAAGTCAGCAGGCTGAACGCCAGGGCCAGGATCAAGGCCAGAACCGGCAGCCAGGGCCACCTCCAAGACAAATTGCCTATGCTCATCGAGGCCACCGTTCGATCAGATCCCGTACCCAGTCGGCTGCCTGATTCACCGTGGCGTCGGTTCCCGCGCTGTCCCGGGGGAGGGCAAATTCAGGCGGGTAAAGGGCATCTATGGTCTGCCGAAGCAGGTCAAGGCCCTGCCGGGTACTCGGCGTGCGGGGCTGAGCCTTGATTTCAGCTAGAGTCTTGGTTTTCATATCGTTGTTCCAGGAGCGGGAAGCGAATCCACGAGCGATGGTGGCCAGTGCCGTCATGGCTTGGTCGCGGTCCAGACGGCCACTGTCGTACTGGGCCACCACTTGATCGATCCGCTGACGCCACGCATTCCGGGAGTCGAAGCTCGCTTGGACCGTATGTTCCCCCTGCTGACGACGGTACTTGGGCAGGAGAAGGGCCGTTGCGATCAGGGCCAAGGCCAGTATGACGGCGGTCGCCGTCAGGGCCAGCAGCCAGGTGGGCTGGGTCATGGTAGGCATGACCCTGATTCGGACATGACTGGACGTAAGAGGGATCAGGACGACAGCATTCATGCCGCCATCACCGTCCGCTGCATGGGGATGCCCGGCCGGCCTGCTGAAAGCAGGTGGATGAACCTGTTGAACATGGTTGTACTGGAGTCGGCCCGGATCAGCGAGGCTCCGATTCTGGACAATTCCCTCCCAAAGGCCTCGATCTGGTAGCGCCTGTGCAGGTCCACAGCCCGTGTCCCGTTCGCAGTGCGTAGGAAGGCCGGAATCTTCCTTCCGCTGGGTGCATCCGTTACCGAGTCCATAGCGGGCTGCTGGCGCAGAGGATTCATGGTCTCCACTCCGATAAGATTCAAGGGGTGTGTGGCGGCCAACTGGCGGATGGTCGGCATCAGGTCAACGTTCAATGCCGACTGATCGGTGGCGATGACCAGCATGGCCTGCCGGTCCTGGATGCCAGCGGCGTAGCCCAGCAGGGCTTCAAGGTTGCGTGGTTGATCCAACGGCGACTCCAGAGCTCGGTCCAGGGTCTGCTCGAATCGGGCGAGGCCACCCTGGCAGGGTATGCGGCGGATAGCAGTTGAATCGACCAGGACCAGGTCCACCTCATCGCTGCGGCGCAGGCAGAGGGAGGCGAACATACACAGGGCATTGGCGGCCACCTGGATGGCCTGCTCCCCGTCAGGACATGTTCCGGACATCTCTCGGCCGACATCCAGCAGCAACCAGACCTTGCTGGTGACCAGACGTTCGCGCTCCACCACCATGGGCCGACCCACACGTGCACTGGCGTGCCAGTCGATCATGCGGGTCTCATCTCCGAACTCATAGGCGCGTAAGTCAGCACGCTCATCTCCGCCGCCGCGACGGCCAGAGGAGTGCTCGCCCTCTAACAGACCTAAGGCCCTGCGTACCGTAGGAAGCCGCAGACTTGTGTCCAAGGACTCGATCCGTCTGCGGACCGGGTCGCGATACGGGCGTCGACGGCTCATGGCACTGGCACCCTGTCGACGATCTGGTCGATGATATCGTCGCTGCTGATGCCGTCGGCCTGGGCCTCAAAGGTCAAGAGGATCCGGTGGCGGAGCACCGAATGGGCCCAGTCTTTCAGATCCTCGGGAATGACGTAATTTCTGCCCGTCAGCAGGGCTCTGGCCTGGCCGATGCGCACCAGGGCGATGGAGGCGCGTGGACTGGCTCCCAGTCTCACCTGCTCGGCCAGCCCTTGGATGGGCCGCGAACCAGCACCCCTGCTGGTGGCTGCCAGATCGACTGCATATCGCATGATGGGCTGTGCCACGTGAACTTGCCGGGCCTTCTGCCTCAGGAAGTCCACATCGGCGATGGTCAGTGCGTCTCGATCGTCCTTGCCGGGCATGTCGGTGCCACGGGTGGTCAGCATCTGCAGCATGCGGGTCTCCTGGTCCGCATCGGGATAGGTCATGACTGCCTTGAGCATGAACCGGTCCATCTGGGCTTCGGGCAGGTTGTATGTGCCCTCTTCTTCGATGGGGTTCTGAGTGGCGATCACCATGAAGGGCTGGGGCAGGGCTATGCGTTCACCGCCGATGGTGGTCGCGCCTTCGGCCATGGCTTCCAGCATGGCCGACTGGGTCTTGGCGTTGGAGCGGTTGATCTCGTCCAAAAGGACGAAGTTGGCGTGAATTGGGCCCAGCTGTGTGGAGAAGCGCTGTGTGGAGAAGTCGTAGACCTGGGTGCCTACCAGATCCGAGGGCATCAGGTCGGGTGTGCACTGGATCCGTTTAAAGCTGCCGGAGACCGAGGTAGCCAGGGTCTGGGCGGCAGTGGTCTTGGCCAGACCGGGCACGGATTCAATCAGAATGTGTCCAGAGGCCACCAGCGTCAGGATCAGGGCCTCGCGCAGGTTCTCCTGACCTACCAGAGTCCTTGAAAAGCGGGTCCGGATCCGGTCGGCCAACTGACGGCAACGTTGCAGGTCATCCTGACTGATTGGCGGAACCTGCCGGTCCTGACTGGGCTGAACAGATGGGGACTGACTGGGTCGAGGTGGGAATAATGCCATAGCAGACATGGTAACGGCATTTCCTGACGACTCAGCCAGCAGGACTCAGGTCAGGGACCAGTCCAACGGCTGGGCGCCCATGGCCTCCAGTGCTTGGTTGGCCTTGGAGAATGGGCGGGATCCAAAGAAGCCATACCGGGCCGATAGGGGACTGGGATGCGGGGATTTGATAATGGCTGCGTTGGTCAGTAGGGGCTCTAGGCTCTGGGCCTGTCGCCCCCAAAGAATGGCCACCAGGGGGCGGACCTTGCCCTCCTCGTCGCGTCTGTCGTTCAGGGCACGGATGGCTGCGTCGGTGATCTCTTCCCAGCCCTTGTTCCGGTGGCTGGCCGGCTTACCAACCTGTACAGTCAGACAGCGGTTGAGCAGCATGACCCCTCGCCTGGTCCAAGGCGTCAGATCGCCATTGGAAGGCGTGGGCAGACCCAGGTCGGCGCTCAGCTCGGCGTAGATATTGCGCAGGGAGCCGGGGATGGGGCTGACTGCAGGGTCCACACAGAAACTCAGTCCCACCGGATGCCCGGGAGTCGGGTATGGATCCTGACCCACGATCAGGACCTTGATGGAGTCGAAGGGGATTGTGAAGGCGCGCAGAATGTTCTTGCTGGCAGGCAGATAGCGGTGGCCCTGGGCCAGCTCGGATCTGAGGAAGTCGCCCATCCGGTGAATGTTGGGTTCGACAGGTGCCAGAGCACGGGCCCAGCCGGGATCCACCAGGGCGCTCAGAGGTTTGCGGTGGGGCCGGCCCTGGCCTCCTGCTATGGTCGGAGGGTTGGTACCGGTTCGGTTCGTCGGCTCAGGGGAGGTTGCGGCAATAGGCTGGCTGCTGTTCATAAGGTCACTATATCGCTTGGTGATATGGGGCGGTCATGACTGCTTCAGCCATTTCAGGGTTGGCGGAGGACGTTGAATGGTCGGTTGAATGTTGACCCGACAACGCATTACTTATAATGGTTCAGGATCCGGTGGAGCAGAGGAGAGTTCATGGCTAGCACGCGCGACAATGGGACGCAGGCGCGCCCTCAGGTTCATGATGCGTTCGACAACCCTCCCAAGGGGCCAGTCGGCGTACATCGCGGGCCTCGTTCCCTGTCGATCAGGGTTCTGCCCTACCTGCTGGTGGTTGTCTTGGCGGTGCTGTGTGGTCTGGGTGTATGGGCTGCGGTCAGCGGTTCCCTGCCCTGGCAGCAGACGCATACTGAAGCCTCCCGGGTCATCAGCAGCCACCTGCCGAAGCGTTCAGCATCTTCTTCCGCTTCAAGCAGTGCGACCGCTACTGATCAAGCCTCCCAAGAACAAACTTCTGAGCCTTCCTCCCAGTCGCCTTCAGCGAGCGCTTCCAGCAGCAGCCCGGCTCCCGTGGTCAACCGGGGCACGCAGGTTACCGTCATCAATGGAACCAGGGCCAACGGGTATGCCGGCAAGAAGCGCCAGGTACTGGTCAATGCCGGTTACACTGCGGTCACGGCATCCAACCCGCAAGATGCACTGCCTGGCGTAAGCACGGTCCGCTACCGTGACGAGGCCGACAAGGCCACGGCCCAAGAGGTGGCCAACCTGCTGGGTATCACTCAGGTGGAACAGTCCTCTGTGGCTTCCGCTCCGGTGGAAGCCATCCTCATGCAGTGAGTCCGGTCAGCCGGACAGCGGGGAAATACGACGGCAAAACATTCAGAATTTCGGCTCGGCGTTTTGCAATTGCTTCATAAATAGGCCTAAACTGACTTTGCCGACCAGGCAGATGCGGTCAGTCTCGTATCTGTTGTGACGCGGCACCTATGTTAAGGAAGTTAGTTATGGCACAAGGCACTGTGAAATTCTTCAGCGCTGGCAAGGGTTACGGATTCATCAATCCTGACGATGGCGGCGAGGACGTGTTCGTGCACTACTCAGCCATTCAGTCCGATGGTTTCAAGACCCTTGATGAGGGAGATAAGGTCGAATATCAGGTGGAGCAGGGCCCCAAGGGTCTGCAGGCAACCAAGGTCACCAAGCTCTGATTGTCGTCTTCTGTATTCGTCATGGGGACCCCGGGTTATTCCGGGGTCCCTTTTTATGACTCCTTAGACAATATCCAGACGCTGAGCCAAGATTGTGCAGGATATGGATTGTCTGCAGACGCGGCCGATAAGTTAAGTCTGATATGACATACAGCCTGCAGCGTATTTTCCCTTCGGGTTGGCACTCGGCCCCAGCGAGTGCTAATCTGCTGAATTAGCACTCGAGGTGCGGGAGTGATAACACGATAGCTGACGATCGGGTTCCATTCCACGCCGACGGTGGGTTATAAAACCTCAAGCCATGACGGAGGAAGCAACAATGGCAAAAATCATCGAGTATGACGAGGAAGCTCGTCAGGGCATGCTTGCCGGCCTGGACAAGCTGGCCGACACGGTCAAGGTCACGCTGGGCCCCAAGGGCCGCAATGTGGTGCTGGACAAGTCCTACGGCGCACCGACCATCACTAACGATGGCGTCTCTATCGCCAAGGAGATCGACCTGGAGGATCCTTACGAGCGCATCGGCGCCGAGCTGGTCAAGGAAGTCGCCAAGAAGACTGACGATGTCGCAGGAGACGGCACCACCACTGCGACTGTGCTGGCCCAGGCCCTGGTGCATGAGGGTCTGAAGAACGTGGCCGCCGGGTCCAACCCCATCGCCCTGCGCCGCGGCATCGAGAAGGCTGCTGACGCCATCGTCAAGGAACTCGTGGCCCAGTCCAAGGAAGTCGAGACCAAGGACCAGATTGCTGCCACTGCCACCATTTCTGCAGGTGACCCCGAGATCGGCAATGAAATCGCCGAGGCTCTGGACAAGGTCGGCCAGGATGGCGTGGTCACTGTTGAGGACAATAACCGCTTCGGCCTGGACCTGGAATTCACCGAGGGCATGCGTTTCGACAAGGGCTACATCGCTCCTTACTTCGTCACCAACAACGACGACCAGACCGCCGTTCTGGATGATCCTTACATTCTGCTGACCTCGGGCAAGGTCTCCAGCCAGCAGGACGTGGTTCACATCGCCGAGCTGGTCATGAAGACCGGCAAGCCCCTGCTGATCGTGGCCGAGGACGTGGACGGCGAGGCGCTGCCTACCCTGATCCTCAACAAGATCCGCGGCACCTTCAACTCCTGCGCTGTCAAGGCTCCTGGCTTCGGCGACCGCCGCAAGGCCATGCTGCAGGATATGGCCATCCTGACCGGTGCACAGGTTGTCTCCGATGAGCTTGGTCTCAAGCTGGACTCCATCGACATGAGCGTGCTGGGCACCGCCAAGAAGGTCATCGTCTCCAAGGACGAGACCACCATCGTCTCCGGTGGCGGTTCCAAGGACGAGGTCTCCGCCCGCGTGGGCCAGATCCGCACCGAGATCGAGAACACCGATTCCGACTACGACCGCGAGAAGCTGCAGGAGCGGCTGGCCAAGCTGGCCGGCGGCGTGGCCGTCATCAAGGTCGGCGCAGCCACCGAGGTCGAGGCCAAGGAGCGTAAGCACCGCATCGAGGATGCTGTCCGTAACGCCAAGGCCGCCATCGAAGAGGGCCTGCTGCCCGGAGGTGGCGTGGCTCTGGTTCAGGCCGCTGCCAAGGCTGAGAAGGATGTCAAGCTGGATGGCGACGAATCCACCGGCGCCTCCATCGTCTTCCGCGCCATCGAGGCCCCGATCAAGCAGATCGCCGAGAACAGCGGCGTCTCCGGTGACGTGGTCATCAACAAGGTCCGTTCGCTGCCTGCTGGTCAGGGCTTCAACGCCGCCAATAACGAGTACCAGGACCTGCTGGAAGCAGGCGTGGCCGACCCCGTCAAGGTGACTCGTTCCGCGTTGCAGAACGCAGCCTCCATCGCCGGGCTCTTCCTGACCACCGAGGCTGTCGTGGCCAACAAGCCTGAGCCTCCGGCACCTGCCGCCGCTCAGCCCCAGGGCGACATGGGCTACTGATCCTTTAAGGTTCGGCCGGGCTTTCGGCTGAACCTAGTGATCGCCAAGGACGGGGGCCTGCGCACCGGGCAATGGTGCGCAGGCCCCCGTTTCTTTTATGGTCTGCTTTCGTTTATCGTCTGTTCTGTCTTTCCAGATGCTTGCCAGATCTGGGCCCGATATGCCATGGTCAAATAGCTTTGAGCTGCCAGCACATCGGTCCGGTGCTCAGGCTCCGGCGAAGAGGCGTGTGGCCTGGGCTTCCGTATCTGCATAGAGAGCAGAAGCTTGGGTTAAAGCCGCCTGGATGCCTTCAAGTGCCTGTTCCATCTGGGCTTGAGAGGCGCGCCACTGCTGGGCCACTGTGGCGAATTGGCTGGCCGCCGAGCCTTGCCAGACACTTTGGAGATTGTCCAGGTTGGTGTACATTCCCGCCACGGCATCTCTGATGGCCCCTATCGAGCCGCTGACTGCGCCGGAGGCGGTCTGTATCTGATCTGAATCAACTTGGAACCGTGTCATGGTTGTCCTTTCCGTGAATGGCGGTGATGGTGGGGGAGTCCGATGCCGTCAGCCGCTACTGTGGACACTATGACAGTGTTCACGCAGTTGCCCCGTCCACGGATCCATGTGGTCGAACGAGTCTTCCTCCACAAGGCGAGTCCGGGCTGCGCTCCGGTCATGGGGCGGGTTCTGGCTTTCCTGCTTTTGATGGTTTTGATGACGAGCGCCCTTGGACCGACCAGGGTCTTTGCTGATGAGCCTCAGACCGGGGCCGGAACCATGACCGACACGATCACTGATCCACAGAATCTGCTGGGCTCGGATGTAGGATCCGTCAAGGATGCGATCAAGGAGACTGCAGAGCAAACAGGGGTATCGGTCCGACTGCTCTACTTGCCGCATTTCTATGAGGGCGTCAAGCCGGAGATCTGGGCATCCCGGGTGCTCGAATCGATGAAGCCTGCCCAAGACACGGTTATGCTGGCCGTGGCCTCTCAGGACGGCAAATTGGTGGTGGCAGTCTCCAGCAACTCGCAGGCCTGGCTCAAGGACCAATCCAGCGTGGATCAGCTCTCGCAGGCTGCTCTGGAGCCGGTCACCAAAAGCCGCAATCCTGACTGGGTGGGCTCGGCCAAAGCCATGATGACCCAAGTGGAGACTCTTGACCAAAACCACAGACATCACCGGGTCATGATCATCGCTCTTTCGGTAACGGTTGTGGTCCTGGTCGTTCTGGGTATAGCCGTTACGATTTGGTGGCGTCGCAGCAGCCGAAGCGGGGCTCATCATCGCAGGTCCAGTTCAGTGAAGAAGAAATCACGCCCGGCAGAGACGGTCAGCGAACTTTCAGACAATACCCAGAAAGAGGCGGCAAGCTGAAGCCATGAGCAAACCGACGCAAGCACAACTGGTCGTGGTCGACGACGAACCGTCCATCAGGGATCTGCTGGTGGCTTCCCTGCACTTCGCGGGCTTTGCGGTTGAGACCGCAGCGTCCGGCTCCGAGGCCATTCAGGTCATTGAGCGCATCCAGCCCGATCTGATCGTCCTGGATGTCATGCTGCCTGACATCGATGGGTTCACAGTCACCTCCCGTATCCGTCAGGAGGGAATCGATGCGCCGGTGCTCTTCCTGACGGCCAGGGATGACACCCAGGACAAGGTCATGGGGCTGACTGTGGGCGGTGACGATTACGTGACCAAACCCTTCAGCCTGGAGGAGGTCGTGGCCAGAATCAAGGCCATACTGCGCAGAACCCGCGAGCATCAGGAGGACGACCCGATCATCCGCGTGGGCGATCTGGAGATCAACGAGGATTCCCATGACGTCACCAGGGCTGGCCGACCAATCGACCTGAGCCCGACCGAATACAAGCTGCTACGCTACTTAATGGACAATGAAGGTCGCGTGCTCAGCAAGGCCCAGATTCTGGACCACGTCTGGCAGTACGACTGGGGCGGCGATGCGGCCATTGTGGAATCCTACATCTCCTACCTGCGCAAGAAGGTGGATGGTATCACCGTCAGCGACGGGCATGGCCGGGAACACAAGGTCATCCCGTTGATCGAGACCAAGCGAGGAATCGGCTATATGATCCGGGCACCCAAGCAGAACGCATCGGACGGCGGCGATGGCGACTAGTCCCCAGAGTCCGACCCCTAAGACAGAACAGTCGGCTGTTCCCGACCCGAGGTCGGCTGACAGGTCCAGGTCGTTCAAGGGTTCGGACTCCGGCATGAGAGCCGACGCCAACAAGCCGCGGGGCAGGTCTATGCCCAGGTCGCCTCTGGCTGCGATTCCCTTAAGTACCAAACTTGTGGCCAGCATGCTCATCCTGCTCATCGTGGGTACGGTAGGCGTTTCTGTAGCAATCTGCCAGATGGCCGACGACTACCTGATGAAGCGCACGGACTCGCAGCTGATCCGCCAGGCCAATCTGGGAATCCGCAATGCCACCCTTTTGCGTCAGGAGGATCTGAGCAAGAACGGCCTGGGCCCCACCGACTACTTCCTGCAGATCCGTGACGACGACCTGCATATCATTTCGGACGATCTGAATCCCATGCAGGTCAACGGGGTCATCTCCCGCCCGCGTCTGCCTGCCGACGGCAGCATGGACTCGATACCCCTTGGCCAGCCGACCACGGTACCAGCATACGTGCGGATCTCTAAACAAGCCTCGCCAGACCGCGACACCATGAAGCGAGCCCGGGCCTCCTGGCGTGTGGTTGCCATGCAGTGGAAGTTGCGCAATGAACTGGACGGGTCCGAAATCAGCGGCGTACTCTTCATCGGTTTGTCCATGAGCGACCAGGATGAGGCTGTACACGATCTGACGGCTTTCTGCATGGTCATCTCCGCCGTGGTGGTTCTTCTGGGCGGGATTATCTCGGTCCTGCTGATCCAGTCCACTCTGGTTCCCCTCAAGCGCATCGAGAAGACTGCTGCAAAGATAGCGGCCGGCGACCTTTCCCAACGCATTCCCAGCTTCCCAGAAAATACCGAGGTGGGCTCCTTGGCGGCATCCCTCAATGCCATGCTGGCACGAATCGAGCATTCCTTCGACGAGCAGCGCCAGACCACTGAAAAGATGAAGCAGTTCGTTTCGGATGCTAGCCACGAGCTGCGTACCCCTCTGGCCGCCATCCACGGCTATGCAGAGCTCTACAGGATGCAGCGCGACTATCCAGGGGCTTTGGAGCGTGCCGATAAGTCCATTCGGCACATCGAGGATTCTTCCACCAGGATGACGGTCCTGGTTACGGATCTGCTTTCGCTTGCTCGTCTGGATGAGGGCAGGGGGATCGACCCGACCCTGTCGGTCGATCTGACTGGACTGGTGCGGGACGGAGTGGATGACCTGCATGCCCTGGACCCGGATAGAGATGTGGCTACAGGAAAGGTTTGCCTGCATACCGAGGATCAGCCTGCCCCTCAGGAAATGCAAGCTACGGCCAACAAGGGACTGCCAGGCCTCAAGGGACGCAACAAGGAGAAAATCACCGTGGGCGGGCACCTGGGCCCATCGGTCAGCCTGGACATTCAGGAGGGATCTCTGCCCTCGGTACAGGTGACTGGCGACCCCAGCCGTTTGCGTCAGGTGATCACCAATATCGTGGGCAATATTCACCGCTATACTCCATCTGATTCCCCGGTCCAGGTGGGATTGGGCCTTGTCAGGGCAACCATCGCTCCAGCGGATTTGACAAGGCTGGAGGCCACTGAATCTTCGCTGGGACGACTGACAGAGGCGATTCAGGTGGCAGAGAACAGCCATGTGGGCACTGACTACGCCATCATTCGCGTGGTTGACCACGGGCCAGGTGTCCCCGAGGAATCCAGGGCCAGGCTGTTCGAGCGCTTCTACACGGCCGACCCGTCCAGGGCTCGGGAGAAAGGCGGCACGGGGCTTGGACTGGCCATCGTCCAGTCTATTGTCAAGGCCCATCAGGGGTTCATCTGCGCTTCGCAGACCCCGGGTGGCGGCTTGACCTTCACCATCGTCATGCCACAGGGCGTCAGCCGGGATCAGGGGCACGTTGAGGACCAGGCCAATTCTGCCGCCAACCATCCCGTACGCCTATGACAAGATGGGTCGTCCTGCCCGCTCCAGTCAGGTAGACTAATTTCGGATATATTTGTTCAAGAAGCAACGTAAGGAAGTGGCAGAGCATGCCCAGCGGGAGAGTACGGTGGTACGACGCCAAGCGGGGGTTCGGGTTCATCACGGATGAACAAGGTGGGGATGTCTTCCTGCCCTCATCAGCCCTGCCTGCCGGGGTATCCACCGTACGTAAGGGATCCCGGGTGGAGTTCTCGGTGGCGGAGGGCCGCAAGGGGCCCCAGGCCCTGGATCTGAAGCTGATGGGGCCGACTCCCTCCATCCTGCGCGCCAAGCGACCTGATCCGGACGATATGGCCGCCATCGTGGAGGATTTGATCAAGCTGCTGGATTCGGCTGGCAACGGACTGCGTCGGCACCACTATCCAGGTCGGGCCGAATCCGCCAAGCTGGCCACCCTCCTGAGGGCTGTGGCCGATGACTTTGATGTGCCGGACTGAGTGGACGGCGAGAGGAATCCGACGTGGATCGGTCTTGTCCGGTCCCACTGATGATGAAGGTGTGATAGATGGTTCAAGAGGACCTAGATCCTGAGGAACTGGCCAGGCGAGTGGCTCTGAGCGTGGCTGCCGACAGTGATGAGGTCGGTGAACTGGTCGGCCGTACCCCGATCGGGGATGGAGTCTGGGACTACCGGTTCGCCTCGGCCATCAAGGGCTACGAGGGCTGGCAATGGTCGGTTACCCTTTACCGTGACGAGGATGCCGATACCTGGACTGTGGATGAATCGTCCCTGGTGCCCACTGATGCGGCCCTTCAGCCTCCGGCATGGGTTCCTTGGAAGGATCGCCTGCTGCCCTCGGATCTGAGCGTGACCGACGTCATGGGAACCGATCCCGACGATCCCAGGCTGACAGTCGGATACAAGCCAGCGCAAGCTAGTCTTCAGACTCACGAAGACAACGAAGAAGCCAGGACAGAATCAGCATCGGTTGATGCTGATGGTGCCGATCAGGAGAATGATGGTGCGGTCTTCCGCCTGGTAGATCGCTCAGGTGACGAAAAGGACATTCAAGGGCAGGAACCGAATGATCAGGTTTCTCTTGGCGCACAGACCTCTGTCGCCGACCTGGATGAGGCCGTCGATCGTTTTGCTCTGAGCCGCCGACACGTGATGACCGCCGAGGCCAGGGCCACAACTGCCAAGCGCTGGTACGAAGGTCAGCACGGTCCCAAGTCCCTGTCGACCCGAACGGCCAGGGGCAAGACATGCGAGACCTGCGGATTCATGATTCCCCTGGCAGGCGATCTGGGGACTATGTTCGGCGTGTGCGCGAATCGTTGGAGCCCGGACGACGGTCGCGTGGTCTCCCTGGATCATGGTTGCGGCGAACATTCTGAGATCGAGCCCCAGGAGGAGTCCCATCTTTGGGTTCAATCCCAACCGGCCTATGACGATCTTCATATTGATGTGGTCAGGCAGAAGCCACGCGAGGAGCGCCCTGAGGTGGAGCTCATGGAGCAGATGGAGTCGGAAGACGGTTCAGGGGACTGATTCCAAGGCCTCGTTGCGTTCAGAGCGCAATCACCGGCGGGCCGAGAATAAACGTCACCGTAAATCTGTAGAGTGAATTACGGATCAAAGGGAAGGACAAGTATGTTCGAACGGTTTACCGACCGTGCGCGGCGGGTGATTGTGCTGGCGCAGGAAGAGGCCCGCACCCTGCAGCACAACTACATCGGCACCGAGCACCTCCTCCTGGGCCTGATCAGGGAAGGTGACGGTGTTGCCGCCAAGGCCCTGGCCTCCAAGGGCGTGGAACTGGATGCCACACGCAAGCAGGTTGAGGAGATGATCGGTAAGGGCAATGCGGTCCCCAATGGGCACATCCCATTTACACCGCACGCCCGTCAGGTCTTGGAGCTGTCGCTGCGCGAAGCTCTTCAACTGGGTCACTCATACATTGGCACCGAGCACATCCTCCTCGGCCTCATTCGTGAGGGTGAGGGCGTCGGCACCCAGGTGTTGATCAAGATGGGTGTAGACCTGGGCGATCTGCGGACTGCCACTATTGACATGATTCGCGGCAACCATGAAGGCGGCGACGCTGGCAAGGGCGATCTGGCCAATGCCGGCGGCGTTTCCAACAAGGGTGGGCAGACCGGTTCGGCCATTCTGGACCAGTTCGGCAGGAACCTGACCCAGGAAGCCGCTGAAGGCAAGCTGGACCCGGTCATCGGCCGAGCCAACGAGATTGAGCGGGTCATGGTCGTCCTGTCCAGGAGGACCAAGAACAACCCGGTGCTGATCGGTGAGCCTGGCGTGGGCAAGACTGCCGTGGTCGAAGGCCTGGCGCAAAAGATTCATGAGGGCGATGTTCCAGAGACGCTCAAGGGCAAGCAGGTCTACTCGCTGGATCTGGGCTCTATGGTGGCCGGTTCCCGCTACCGGGGCGACTTCGAGGAGCGTCTGAAGAAGGTGCTCAAGGAGATCAAGACCCGGGGCGACATCATTCTCTTCATTGATGAGATTCATACCATCGTCGGTGCAGGTTCGGCCGATGGGGCCTTGGGCGCTTCTGATATGCTCAAGCCCCTGCTGGCCCGCGGCGAGCTGCAGACCATCGGCGCCACCACTACCGACGAGTACCGCAAGTACATCGAGAAGGATGCAGCCCTGGAGCGGCGATTCCAACCCATTCAGGTCTCCGAGCCCACAATCGCCCAGACCATCGAGATCCTTAAGGGTCTGCGCGGTCGCTACGAGCATCATCACCACGTCACTATCACTGACAAGGCCCTGCAATCGGCGGCCGAGCTCTCTGCACGCTACATTCAGGACAGGAACCTGCCTGACAAGGCCATCGATTTGATTGATGAGGCCGGCGCACGTCTGCGCATCAAGCGGCTGACCGCCCCGCCGGAGCTCAAAGAACTTGATACCAAGGTGGATCGTATCTCAGCTCAGAAGGACCAGGCCATCAAGGACCAGGACTTTGAGAAGGCCGCTCAGTTGCGTGACAGCCAGGAGAAGCTGGAGGCCGAGCGCAAGGAGAAGGAGAAGGCCTGGCACGAGGGCGAGTCCGACGTGAAGATGGTTGTCGACGAGGACGTGATTGCCGAGGTGGTCTCCTCGACCACCGGCATCCCGGTCTTCAAGCTGACCCAGGCCGAGTCCAAGAAGCTCCTGGGTATGGAGAAGGAGCTGCACAAGCGGATCATCGGCCAGGATGAAGCTGTCTCCGCCCTCTCCCGTTCCATCCGTCGTACGCGTGTCGGTCTTAAGGATCCAAAGCGTCCTGCAGGTTCCTTCATCTTCGCTGGACCCACCGGCGTGGGCAAGACTGAGCTGGCCAAGGCTCTGGCCCAGTTCCTCTTTGACGATGAGGATGCCTTGATCCGGGTGGATATGTCCGAGTTCTCGGAGAAGTACTCCACCTCTCGTCTATTCGGTGCCCCTCCGGGGTATGTGGGATACGAAGAGGGCGGCGAGCTGACCGAGAAGGTCAGGCGTAAGCCATTCTCCGTGGTCCTCTTCGACGAGATCGAGAAGGCTCATCCGGACATCTTCAACACCCTTCTGCAGGTGCTGGACGACGGTCATCTGACCGATGGCCAGGGTCGCATGGTGGACTTCAAGAACACCATCATCATTCTGACCACCAACCTGGGAACCCGCGACATCGCCAAGGCGGCCAACACCGGCTTCAATGTGAGCGGCAACACCGAGACCTCCTATCAGAGGATGAAGGACCAGGTGACCAGTGAGCTCAAGCAGCAGTTCAGGCCTGAGTTCCTGAACCGCCTGGATGACATCATCGTCTTCCAACAGCTGACCGAGCCCCAGGTCCGCCAGATCGTCGATCTGGACATCGCTCAGCTTAACGATCGTCTCTTTGAACGCCACATGTCCCTGGATCTGACCGACAAGGCCAAGGACCTGCTGGCCGAGAAGGGCTTCGATCCGCTCCTGGGCGCCCGGCCTCTGCGCCGCGTCATCCAGCGCGACATCGAGGATGCGGTCTCTGAGAAGATCCTCATGGGCGACCTTACGGACAATGAGTCCGTCCAGGTTGACGCCGAAGGCGAGGGCATCCTGGGCGAGTTCACCTTCACTGGCAAGCCTTTCGAGGGACCCCGGCATGCGGCCAGCTCTGCCGATGGGCAGAACCAGGAGCCTGAACTGGTTGGAGCCCCAGTGTCTGCTACCCCAGATGCCGATCTCTCTGAGGATGCCTCTCAGGCAGATCGGGTGGAACGTCCCTTGGGTGATGAGCCGCCAGAGGGTTCAGCTGAGTAAACAGGCCATGGACATTCTCTTGATGTGTTCGGCAGAGGAACCAAGGATTTAAAACACGATGATGGGGGTGGAGAACACAAGAGGTGTTCTCCACCCCCATCATTGCTATTTCCGGAGTCTCCGCCATGGTAATAGGCTGGGCCTTGAGCCCTTCAGCTTTGATAAGCCGGTAGGTGGGTATGCATACCCCCTCAAGTATCTTCGAAAATGGATGGGCAGGAAGTGGTCTTTGTCCTCAAATCCCTGGTCATTCTTCATGTAAAAGCGGGTTTTAAACCCCTGCGATCCCCCTGGTGGAAGAGGAAGTTAATGGAACCAAGCCGTAGTCGTTGACAAGAATGATGATGTTTTTTCCTGTTCCGGTATGGCAGCGAGGACACCTTGGTGGCGCATGAGGAAGAATGCGTGTCCTCTGAAGTTGAAGATTTCCCGATTTGGTGCTGCCATGCGCAGTCCATGCAGCAATGTTCATATTCGACGGAATAATCAAAGGTGATCCTGACTGCCAGGATTCCTTGGGGCCGCTGCATAGGGATCCAACGGCATTGACCATTGCATCCTAGGGCCCGGCGAAACTGGTGACAATCCCGATCACCTTTTTCTGACCCAGCTTGTCGTCTTCGGGAATATGCTGAGTCTGCCGAACAACTTCCGTCTTCCTGCTGTAGTCATAAGGTACCTGCCAGTCTGCCGGGGCATGGCTCAGTTCATGAATCGCATCCTTGCAACTCCCGACGATCGCGATTGTCGCTACCTTGTTGACATCAAACAAGGCTACGTTGATATTGACGAACCATACTGGGGGCTCTGGGAAGACGGTATTCGAGGCCGAGATAAAGTCGGTGTACTTGGTTCCGGTGCCGATTATCAGGTCGGTTGGCTGGCTCCGGTTGATTGGCTTATGTGAATCTGATGGAGCTGAAAGACTCGACATTCGGTGGGCGCTCATAGACTGATAGCCTCCCTTGGCTGACTGAGGGCTGCCACTGGGATGCCGATGTGTTCAGTGAAGACGTTCGGTTGCTTGCTGGCTGGCTGAAGAGTAGACCGTGCCGCCGCTGGCGATAGTGAAGGGAAGTTTACTAGTTCATATGGTTGTGGCTGTAGCCACAGCATCCGCATCCGGCCGGGCCTGCTGATTTTCCAGGTGCGTTGCTTAAAAGAGTGGCGGGGAGTCGAGGCTTCGGCCTGAACATCGAGCGTTGCCGCCCTGTTTTGGCTTGGACTGTCAGTGTTTCCACGGCATTGTTCAGGGCGGTTAATCCTATTCCGATAGCGGCCGATACGCTTAGGGCATCATTGCCGGAGATGTCATAGGAGCGTTCATTCCTCAATCTGTTGCAAGATTGAACCGGCACGACGGGTTGAGACAATATAGCTGGGCTGCAAGAGGAAGGGAAGGCAGAGGACGATCAGCCTTGCCGTGCCAGTGTCTGTCACCAGGTTGGCGGATCCTGGACCTATTCGGCTATCGCGGCCATGGCCTCTATGGTTCTTAAGGCGTGTTTAGAGCACGGCGACGTGGCTCAAACTTGTTCATTGTGCGCTTGTATGAAGCGTATTTGTTTTGCTCTTCTAAGAACGTCCACCCAAGGCTGCAGACATTGCCATGTTCCATAATGCGCATGGGTATCTTTAGAGAAGCTGTTGGCCTGTCTGCCGTGGATGACTTGTTGGGCCTCTAAGATCCGCGCCATCTGCCTGGCTGCCAATCGTATCACGCCCTTTTGGCGTATCCTCCGCTTTCTTGTATACCGACCCTGAGTAGTTGCTGGCCCATTGCCATCGGCGCCATTTCCCTATCTCCCTCCTGCTAGGAACCGGACTAGGTCATGCTTATCAGAGCAGTTGCTACTGACTGCAAATGCGAAAGATATCACTAAATGGACAAATTGTCTGAAATTTAGTATGTTAGAAATGTTTATCCAAACACAGGAATGTATTTGCTGCAAAGAAGCGCTGAAAGTGAGGAATAGACAGTATGTGGAAATACAAGGTCGAGTCATTACTTCCCCAGTCGGGAACGAGCTTGTTTATCGACGGACAGTGGAGGGCTGCCGACAGTGGCCGGGTATTTGAAGTGGACAACCCTGCCGATGGCTCTACGCTCTATCAGGCATCGGACGGGGATGGGCAGGAGGCGCTGGCTGCCCTGGACAGTGCTGACAGGGCCCAAGAGTCCTGGGCCCAGTCAACGCCGCAGGAGCGGAGGGATATACTGCAAACAGCTTATGAGGCTCTGATGGATAACAAGGAGATTTTTGCAGAGCTGATGACACGTGAGATGGGCAAGAGCTTCAAGCAGGCGCTGGGAGAGGTGGACTACGGCGGCGGCTTTCTCAAGTGGTTCTCAGAGGAGGCCATGCGTGAGTATGGCAGGACTTTCCGCCTGCCGGACGGCCGCAAGGGTCTGGTTACACACGATCCGGTGGGACCCTGTTACTTGATTACCCCCTGGAACTTCCCGCTGGCGATGGGAACCCGGAAGATTGGCCCAGCCTTGGCTGCAGGAGATACCGTGGTGGTCAAACCTGCCGCGATGACTCCTCTTACCACGCTGGCGTTAGTGGAGATTTTACGGCAGGCAGGGGTGCCTAAGGGCGTGGTCAATGTCATCACCACCTCCCATTCCTCTCACATTTCAGATGCCCTCTTTGCCGACCATCGGTTACGTAAGGTGAGCTTTACCGGTTCCACCCCTGTGGGTGTCAAGCTGATGAAGCAGGCGGCCGACAATGTGCTGCGCACTTCCATGGAGTTGGGTGGCAATGCCCCCTTTGTGGTTTTCGATGATGCGGATATCGATGCGGCCGTTGACGGCGTCATGCTGGCCAAATTCCGCAACTATGGAGAAGCTTGCACTTCAGCTAACAGGATATTGGTCCAAAAGGGGGTTGCCGACCGGTTTGTGGCCAAGGTGAAGGAGCGTATTGAGGCTCTGGTCGTGGGTGATGGCATGGATGAGGCAACCGATATCGGTCCCCTGATTGACGTCAAGGCTGTAGATCGTATCGGGCACTTAGTTGATGAAGCAGTCAGCGAGGGGGCGGAGCTGATCGTCGGTGGTCACAGGGATGAGCACGGTGAACGATACTTCCAACCGACGCTTCTGGACCGTGTCCCCCGCCAATCTCGGGTATACACTGAGGAAATCTTTGGACCCGTCCTGGCTGTAAGCCGCTTTGACAGCGACGAAGAAGGCATCCAGGCCGCTAACGACACGCCGTACGGACTGGCAGCATATGCCTACACCAGTTCGATAAAGCGCAGTGAACTCATGCAACGCCGTAGTGAGTCTGGTGTCCTGGCCATCAATTCCGGCGTGCTCTCCGATGCCACGGTTCCCTTCGGCGGAGTCAAGCAATCAGGTGTTGGCAGAGAGGGCGGAGCCGAAGGCATCTTTGAGTATATGACCACGAAGTATACCCTTCTGGTTCCCTGATGCTCAGTTTTGTGGTCTTCAAACCTAAGCGGTTGGAGACAGATTGAAGGGGGCAGATCCGCACAAGTTTTCGCTAGGTCCTGTCCACCTCAAGCCTCCTGATGGTGGACTTCCTTGTATGCCGGATAACCTGCCGACACCATATAATGTGCACTGGGCATAGATGGATGGCCAAACATTAGAAGGAGGGTGCCATGAGGAGGGGTACCAGATCTGACCCGGGGCACAGTGTTGGCACCCTGACCAAGGCCAAAGCGGTATTGGACGCTCTGAAGCAGCTTGGTCCTTCGAGGATCAGCGAGATCAGCGCTTATGTGCACGAGCCTGCAAGCTCCACCTATCGCCTGCTCTCCAATCTCGTGACCTTAGGTTGGGTGGATCATGGCCTACATCGCGGCGAATACCGCTTGGGCATCGCCTGTGTGCGCATTGGTGGCCGTATTGAGGCAAGGCTGGATGTACAAAGCATTGCCAGACATGTCTTTAAGAGGCAGGAGGGCTCAAATGGCAGCTGGAGTCTTTTCGTCCGCTACAATGTGCGCTCGGTCTGTGTGCAGATGACCTTCCTGGGGCAGAGTCGATTGCGCTCGCCCCAGATTGGCTATTCGCTGCCGATCAGCTTGGGTGCCCCCTCCGACGTCCTCCTGGCCTTTCTTGATCAATCGCGGTTTGAACGTCTGATAGAGCACTATCGCTACAACGCTGACATGGGCGGACTGCTTTCGACCTTCCGGGAGCGCTCGGTGCAGATGGCTGAAAAGGTCACCAAACGGGGTTACGCCTATGATGTTGACCAGACAGTACCTGGGGCGCTCACCATAGCTGCCCCGATATTCGATCATTCTGGTCATATCAGGGCGGCGGCCTGTTATAGCGGGCTCTCCAGGACCAATAAGGCACTGGTTGAATCAGGTGCCGATCTGTGTGAGGTGAACCGTCTGCGTCAAGCTGCTAGGCAGATATCGCAGGGACTAGGCTATTCGTTTGACGCCAGGGAGGGAAGGCTCGATAGTGAGAGTGAGCAGTAAGGCCAGCGATCAGGAGCCGACCGGGGCCCTGTTTAAGGCTGGAAAGATCATCGATATCCTGGCTGACAACAACGGTATCGGGCCTGCTGAAGTGGCGGTTGTCTCTGGCATCCCCCGCTCATCCGCCTACAGGATCCTGGATGGCCTGGTCCAAGTCGGTCTGGTCAAGGCCAACCAGGATGATACCTATTCACTGAGTTTGAGCTGGCTCGATCTTTCCGATGTGGCACGCAGTTCCCTGACTGAATGGCCCAAGGCCTATGATCTCTTGGCTGAACTGACGACTCTCACTGGGCAGACCTCCTTCCTGACAGTAATCAGTGGTTTCGAAACCGTCTGTGTGGAATGTGCACAGGGGCAAAGCTTTGACGCGTTGATCCTACGGCCGGGCGGTACTTTGCCCTTCTTTGCTGGTGCTGCTGGCCGGGTTTGTCTGGCCTATTCTGATGAGCAGATCCAGGAAGACTATCTGCAGCAGGCACCTTTTGAAGGATATAACGAGAACTCGTTGGTCACTTCCGACGCTCTGTGTGCGGATATTAAGCAGATTCAGAAGAGAGGATTTGCCATTTCCAATGAGGACATCACCATCGGTGTGGCCTCGATCGGTGTTCCCATTTTTTCACAATCGAATGGTAGGGTCGTGGGTGCTCTGTCGACTGGCGGTTTTGTAGACGCGATGATGCCACGTTGTGAAGAACTGGCAGGGCAACTCAAGGTTTATGTTAATCGCTTAGGAGCAGGTAGGCCTTTGGACTCCCTATCGGAATAAAGCCCTGATGTCCGGTTTTTGGGGGGGGGGAGACAGTAGAGTCCGAAGGTCGGGCTTGTGTTGCCTGGATGAACAGTCGGTCTGTTGTCTAGATCAGTGGAACTTTACTATTTCATTTGGAGTAATGAGCATATTGACCATAATTCAACAAGTAAGTCAAATTTATGGTTAGCGAGAAACACAAATAGGCATGTAGCATCTCAAGAGCCTTCCAGGACTTGTATGTCGAAGCCCTGGCTCGTAAATGTATACGTCATGTCAGCATAATGGTTGCGGTGGGAATTTTGGCGGGAGACTGGCTTGGTTATACGCTAACCTTCCGTCCAAGGCAGTCGCAAAGATGAATTTCGCTGTCTCCAGGCAGCGGCTCGGTGCCTGGCGTAAGGGCATTATCACTGCGATGATGCTCCTAGGGTGTGCAGTTGGTTCTTTCTGTGGTGGCAGCCTGGCAGATCACCTGAGTTGCAAGCGACTGATCCTCTACCGGGTGATCATATATGCTCTGGCAATCCATGCCGCCTTCCTTTGTCATCTTCCGGGAACTCGCAGGATTTGCGGTAGGGACGACTTTCTGTGTGGTTCCCAGATATCTGGGAGAGCTTGCACCATCCTGACGGCAGGGCTGGGTGGTCTCCCGCAATTCCCTGGTCCAAGAAGACTGGCATGGCCTGGATTTGGGCGATTGTGGTTCCTCGGTCCGCAGTCCATAACGGTTATCTTTTGTCCATGGAACACCGAGCTTCCTTGCTAGCCAGTTTATGGAAACCGAGGCAGTCAAGTTCCTGATGGAAACTTGTTCTAAGTCTGGAGCAGAGGCGACTCTCGCCTCCTTTCAACCGGCGGAAAAGAAAGAGACAGAGGGGCCAAGGAAAATTGCTCCACTCTTGGCTGCGTAGGATCTTGTTGGCAAAAGCAGGGGCATGGTAAATGAATCAGCGGCTGGTTTGAAAGCCATCAACATTGGGTATCGGCCTGGATAACTCGGTTATTGCCATGGTGCCGGTCATGAGTGATTTGTCTATCGGCGCTGCCCTTGGCGGCCTTGGCTTTATGGATAAGATGAACCTCTGGACTGCAATGATGGGTGTCTTGGGTGAGGTCTCTATCCTCCTTGCCTTGTTGCGGGCCCGCTTTTCTCTCTATAGACCCTAACCACCCCTCTGCTAGGATGTTCTGGCTTCGTATGGTCCTAGACATACTAGACCTCGCTTTCGTTCAGGACATCGTTTCGCCGGTGACCTGGCAGCTTCTTACTGAGTATTTTCGGCAAAGATCCGGGGCAGGGGAGTTGGATATGCCAAAGTATCAGTCAATGCGGCAAACTGTATCATTTCTTTTTTCTTCCTGCTCCTGCTCAAAGAGGTTGGCGGAGCATTTACCTGCTTTAGCTTTGCGCTCATCAATGTAGGAGCCATCTTCTTTACCAAGGCTTATATTCCGCAGATTGAACAGGGGGCCGAAGATGTGACTGGAAAGACTCGATTGACTCCGGACAAGATTGGACCTACCTAGCAGTGGAATTGCTCCCTCTTCACTCGCATGCCCTAATAGAGGGACAGAAGTAAATTATGATCATAAAGTCTAAAATGTAGAATTATCTAGGAAAATTACCCAGAATTGTCATAGTTCATCGGTAAATATTGATTATGTACACTCAAAAAATGATAATGATAGGTCAAGCATATGGCAGACAAAGATGTACAGAAGACAATCAATATAGCTGTTATTCCAGGAGACGGTATCGGCAGGGAAATTACCCCGCAGACCCAGGCAGTTATGGACAAGGCGGTCGGCGATGAGGTAAAGCTACAATACGTGGACTATGACCTTGGTGCTGAGCGTTACCTGCGCGACGGTACCCTGCTCAATGATGAGGATTTGAAATCCATCGGGCGGCAGGATGCCATCCTGCTGGGGGCTGTGGGCGACCCGCGTGTGCGTTCAGGGATTCTGGAGCGCGGCCTCCTGCTCAAACTCAGGTTCAGCTTCGACCAGGCCGTCAATCTGAGACCGACCAAGCTCTATCCTGGGGTGAGCTCGCCGCTAAAGAATCCTGGCCAGATCGATTTCGCCGTGGTCAGGGAAGGAACTGAAGGCCTCTACTCAGGAATGGGAGGATACGTCCGTCGGGGGACTGACCAGGCCATTGCGACCGAGACCTCACTCAACACGGCTTTCGGTGTCGAGCGTGCGGTACGCTATGCCTTTGATCTAGCCCGCAAGCGTGGGGGTAAGCGCAATGTGACTATGGTCAATAAGACCAATGTCCTGCCTCACGCCGGCGCTCTCTGGCTGGATATTATGGACAAGATAGCGCAGGACTATCCAGATGTGACATGGGACTACCTGCATGCTGATGCCTGCACAATCTTTCTTGTGACTGAGCCCTCGCGCTTCGATGTCATTGTCACCGACAATCTCTTTGGTGACGTGCTCACTGATGAGGCTGGGGCTGTGGTCGGCGGCATTGGATACTCAGCCTCAGCCAACATCAACGTCACTGACGAACACCCTTCAATGTTTGAGCCCATTCATGGTTCAGCCCCTGATATCGCCGGTAAGGGGATCGCCAACCCGACAGCTTCAATCCTGTCTGGAGCCATGCTTTTGGAACATTTCGGATATGACCAGCCTGCTCAACGCATACAGAGGGCTGTAGAAGAAGACGTTGCTGCCAATGCAAGCAGGTCAAGGTCCACAGAACAGGTTGCAAGGGATATTATCTCCCTCCTGTAAGCGGACAAAAGGACGAAGTTGATACTTATCAAGAGTGCACTTGACCCTACCTCATCTATTGCAATTACAGGCTGCTGGAATTGCAGCAGGCTATCGGTACAAGCAGAGGTATCGAATGATCACATCCTTCCCCTTACACTCACTCTCCAAGGCTGAAGTTGTCCTGGTCTACGATTTGGCACAGGCCACCGGCGCACATGGAGCGGCCTTCCAGAATCGACGCTATGTGACGCAAAGATTTTCACATCCAGCAAGTTACCTACAGCAATTGGACCTGGGCCGTGTCGTACATGTGAAATACAGGTACGGTTCTTTTCGCCTCAGTGTGGAAATCGGCTGGTGTGGCTTCCATCAGTGTAAGGCTGACAGTCTCTGTGTTCTGGAATTCATCGACCAGGCCACGCACTCTAGCCAGGAGAAAGAAGAAGAGGATCATCCACGATTAGGGTAGATGCACTCAACACTTGGCCTTCGGGCTTACTGATAACAGGTTAGGTCCCCGCTGATCGCATATATGGCTGATCAGTGGGAACCCAATCTGTTCAGAACAGAGGATGCAGCAGCAGGGCCAGCAGGTAGACGGCCATGAGAGCGATGAACAGGATGTCCATCCTGCCCAGTCGCAGCAGGCGGTAGTGGGTGCGCTGTTGACGACTACCCTCATAGCATCGGGCATCCAAGGCCCGGCTCAGGTTATCGGCGTGGCGCAGAGCTCCAGCGAAGACGGGAACCGTGATAGCTATGGCCGCATGCAGGCGTTGCGAGAGCGAGCCGGACTCGATGGATCCGCCACGGGCCGCCTGGGCTTCCACAATGGCCTGAACCTCACGTCCCAGGGTGGGGATGAAACGCAGAGCCAGTGAGAGGACTAGGGCGATCTCATTGGTGTGGATACCCAGCCTGGACAGTGGGCTCAGCAGGGATTCACAGGCATCGGTCATCTGTGTCGGCGTGGTTGTCTCTACCAGGAGCGCCCCCAGAAAGATGATCAGCATGAAGCGACAGGCATAGAGTACAGCTACCCAGATCCCTCCTGTGGTCAGCACGAATGGGCCCCAGGCAGCCAGTCTGCGGCCGGTTTGGGTGACCAAAAGATTGAACAGGGCCAGCAGAAGCATGAGTGCCAGAAAGCCCTTGACTGAATTCAAAATGGAACGCAGTGGCGCTCGTGCGGCGGCAAAGAGACCCACAGTGACCATCAGCGCCAGAACGAGTTGTGTCGGTGTGGAGATGGCGAAGGCGGTGAACATGGCTAGGAGGAAGGTCACAAGTTTGGCTCGTGGGTCCAGCCTCGCCAGCAAGGATAGGGGTTTCTGGTCGGCCTGATCACGTTCCGCTTTCTTCCCGGTGGCCCCCTTCTCCGCTGCATCTGTTGCGAGCAGTCGGTGATATCGTTCCACGACTTCGGCAGTAGTCCCATAGGCTAGTGTTTCCCCATGCTCTAGGAGCAGGGTCTGGTCGGCCAGGTCCAGGGCCTCGCGATCGGCGTGTGTGCTCATGACGATGGTGACCCCACGCTTATGGAGTACTCGGAGCAGTGTCATGATGCGTGCGCAGGCCTGGGGGTCGAGACTGGCAGTGACCTCGTCCAAAACCAGTAGTTGCGGGCTGCAGGCCACGACTCCGGCGATGGCCACCAATCGTCGCTGACCTCCCGAGAGGTCGAAGGGGGAGCGGTCGGCCAGATCACCGATTCCCAAAAGCTTCATGGCATCATCCACCCGATGCTGCACCTGCTCAGGCCCATAGCCTAGGTTGTGTGGACCATAGGCGATATCCTGGGCAACGGTATCCGCAAAAAGCTGATGTTCGGGATATTGCATGACATAGCCGACCCTTTGGCGCAGAAGCTTCAGATTATGGCGCCGCAGATGTTTGGCCTTGGGCCGGTTGGGTCCGGCCAAGGGCAGGCCGGCCACCTGGATGGATCCGCTGTCGGGAGCGGCCAAGGCACAGATGAGCCTGGCCAGGGTGGACTTGCCGGATCCGTTGCGACCGATAATGGCCAGGGTCTGTCCTGCCGCCAGCTCCAGATTCACCTCGTTGAGGGCTTTGCTGCCGGCATTCGGAAAGCTGTAAGAGACATTCGATAACTTGACCATGGCAATGGCATGGTTGTTGGCCGTGGTCTTCGTATCCGCTCCTGGCGCCCTGCTTTGGGTCAGCGGATTTCGGTCCGGTTTGCCAATAAGGGCGGGTACATCCTTCCTGGTCAGGATCTGGTCAGGTCTTCCGGATGCCACGATGCGCCCATGGTCAAGTACCAGGACCCGATCAGCCTGTCTGGCTTGCTCAAGCAAGTGGGTGATGTGGACGACAGCCGTGCCCTGGGTCGTCAGCCGACAGAGGATCGATTGAATCTCCTGCCGGCCGGCAGCATCAAGCATGGCGCCAGGTTCGTCCAGCACCATCATGCCTGGATTCATGGCCAAGCTGCCAGCAAGAGCCAGTCGTTGTTGTTGCCCGCCAGACATGCGGGTGGGATCATCATTCATCTGCGTCTGCAGATCCACCTGCTTCAGGGCCGCTGGCACGCAGGAGAGCATCTTTTGACGGGGAATGCTCAGATTCTCGGGTCCAAAAGCCACGTCGTCCTGGACCACAGTAGTCACGATCTGGTCCTCAGGGTTCTGAAAGACCATGCCGATGCTCCGCCGTGCCTGCCGGTAGGCCTCAGTGTCGATCTGTCGGCCCTGGTCCGGGGTATCGAAGCAGACCGCTCGGCCCATAAGTTCGACCTGGCCTTGGTCAGGTGCCGTCGCACCCGAGAGGATGCTTCCCAGCGTGGATTTGCCAGAACCATTCGCTCCAAGGATGCACAGATGCTCGCCTGCATGTACTTCCATGGAGAGATGGTCCAGGGCCCAGGTCTGGCCTCCGTCATAGGAGAAGGAGACCTGGCTGAGACGAGCGACCGTTGCCTTCGAATCCGCTGAAGCCGGGACTGCGGATTCGGTCATGGATGCTGCCATGACGATCCGAACCCCCGCGGCCTACTTGTTGATCAACGTGGAGATCGGCTTGTAGATCAGGAAGGTGACCACGCCGTGGATGGCGAACTTCATCAGGTTGAAGGGCAGGAGGATCGGCACGATCATGGCGACGACCTTGGCCATGGACATGTGCGCATAGAAGGGGGTAATCACCACGTTGCACAGGATGGCTGCAATCACACCCAGAATGGCGCCGGAGACGATTCCGATGACCGCTCCCTTACGGCTGTGCATCCTGCGGTAGACCAAGGCCGCCGGCACGCTCAGTGCCAGGGCTACGATCATCGAGATCAGAGCGCCGAAGGGATTGGTGAACAGGTGTGGCACGAATCCCAGGATGGAGATGATGGCGGCAGCCGCCGGGCCGAAGGCGAAGCCGCATACCAGGACAACAATGCCTGAGGGGTCGTATTTTAGCCAGGGGGCGGCAGGAAAGATCGGGAAGGAGAAGAAGCTCAGAACCATGGCCAGGGCTACGAAGAGCGCATAGACCGCGATCCGCTTGGTCGACCAACGTCCTGAACCACCTGCACCTGTGGAATGGACATCGTTGAAGCGCGTGTCCTTGTTTGCAGTAGTATGTGAATGAGAATTGGGCATGCTCATAGAGGGCCTCGTTTCTTCCATCCGGACTGTAACCGTTGGCTTCGGACTTTGACCGATATCCACCGCTTGCGCGGGTCGCGGGCTCCCGGCATTCAGCCGGATACCGCCAGTAAGGACTTTCACCTTCCCTGAAACTGACGATTTCAATATAGCTGCGATCCTTGGAATGGTCAATTCCCTCTTGCTGCCAGTGCATTTTTAAACACGCCAAGAAAGAAATAAAACCGCCTTCCATGCAACTATTGCAGCCTGCACAACGAATATGAGGTTGTCGAAAGTTCACAATGCTGCAAGGAGGCTGGAGCATGGCGAGGATGGGTGAATATCTGCAGCTCGTGAAAAGAAGCAAGGCGGTTATGGCCCAGAGGCAAAGTTGCGGGGCAGTGTCAGAATGGGAAGCATGGGAAAGACCTTGAATAAGGCGGCCATGGTCGTCGTTACTTATAAGCGTCAGGAATTGCTGACAGACCTGTTCGACTCGATTCTCCAACTTACCCAGGCTCCTTGGCGGATTGTGGTGGTGGATAACGAAAATTCGGCAGACACGCGAACCATGGTCGAGCAGTTCTCTGAACGTGTGACAGGACGTTGGGGCAAGACCATCATCGACGGCTCCGGCAATCAGGAGCGTGTCGTTTATCTGCCACAGGACCACAACGGTGGCGGCGCTGGTGGCTTTTCCGCCGGTGTGCGCAAGGCATACGAGCTGGGGGCCAAATGGTTCTGGGTTATGGATGATGACGTTGCAGTAGAACCTGAAGGACTTGACCTGCTGGCCAAGTGGAGTGACCGCTATCAGGTGGTGCAGGGATCCCGGCTGGACTATGATGGTGGCCCCTTCTATTGGCAGTATCATTTTCTTACCGCCTTGGGCATTCCAGACCCGATAGCACCGGGGGAGTTCGGCCCAACGGGCTGTCGGCCCATGAACACCATGTGTTTTGAAGGTGGATTCTTCTCCCGGCAGGTTGTGGAGCAAATTGGTCTGCCTGACCCACGTTTCTTCATTTATTGGGATGACACCATCTATGGGTATTTGGCATCCAAGGTCACACAGCCTGTGGTCGTCTCCGATATAGTCATGCGTCGGACTCGCAACATCGCCAATTGGAACATCGCCGGGGTGCGCCAGCTCAATTCCACATCGGATATGAACCGTTATCACATTATGCGCAACCGGGGCTTTATGGCCAGGTATTTCATGGTTCATGGGGACTATCGACCCCTGGCTTTCGCCCTAGGGACCCTGGCAACAGCTCTCAAGGAAGTCATTCGCCTTCTGGCTGTTGATCGCAGTCACATCATGACTGGTATTCCTGCCATCCTGAAGGGCTGGGTGGATTCGCGCCAGATATTGCATGATCCCGACTGGAGGCCCATGGAGCCCCTCAGAGGCCAACCAGCCGGGGAAATACAGCGCGCCTGAACGGTCTGACTGCTACTTTTCTTGACTTCCTGCCTGGAAGTACTCCATGGAACCGATAGGTCCTGCCAGGTGAAAGCCGTCGTCCTGGTAGACGACCTTTGTGACGGCGGTGTTGTCCATATCAGGGATGGGGCAGTGGCCATCGATGGCCACCAGGAACTGTTGCAGGCACATGCCGGAAGAGACCACCAGGACAGGCCCGCCGCCCTCTTCGATGGCAGATTGGGCGATGCGCGTCAATACTGCGATCATTCTGCTGCGGACCTGGGCGGTGGTCTCAGCCCGATCCTGTTCTTCCAGTCCGGCGGACAGGACGTCCTGGGCATCCAGCCGGTGGAAGGTGTCCTGCATATGGACGGAGATATTCCTGCCGTAGGTTGACTTGGCCGCAGCGAAATTCGCGAACCCCATGGCTGCGCAGACTTGGTCCAGAGTAGTGCGTTCGTCCCGGCCCTCGAAACTTCCGAAATTGTCCTCGCGCAGGTCAGGGTCTACGCCCACGCGCAGGTCTCCATTGCCGGACATATCAAGGGCCAGGCGGGCCGTTTCATACTGACGACTCAGATTGCCACTCCAGGCTGCCCGGAAGCGAATGGGCCGCAGACCCAGACCGAACTGGCGCACGTCCTCGCGGCCTTGCCGGGTGAGCGGAAAATCAGACCAGCCCTGCATCAGATGCATGACATTGGCCGTCGTTCTGCCGTGCCGGGTCAGGTAAAGGGTTGTCGAACCTGCTTCAGTGCTCGGTTCGGCGGTTGACTGAGATGATGATGCTCCATTGTTCATATTTCATCACCCTACACGATCCCCTTGCCGGGGCACTGGAATACAGTCGCGGTCAGGACCTGATGAAACGGCCTCCATCGCCCCAAGTCCATGTGCCGCCGCCGGATCCGATCTGGAAATTCATTTTGGCTATGCCCAGATCCACTGCGGAGCCATAGGCGACCGAGGGGTCCAGAGTGGCGATCGCATCGCCCGTGTTCTTGTCCCAGGCAAAAACCACGGGCTGTCCGTTCATGGCCGAAGGCGCCTTGGCGGCGGCAGCCACGCCGGCCTTGAACCATTCTGGAGCCTCCTGGCGGTCCTGCACGCTCATGGAAGAAGTCAGCTCCTCATAGCTCTTAGAGGTTCGATGCTCGCTCTGACGTTGGCAAAGCTTGTCGAAGTCCTGATTGCCGTAGCCGACCTGGTCGGCCGGATAGCCGATAGTGACCACCAGATAGAGCGACTGGCTGGGGGTGATCCGGCAGTGGCGCTCTGCTGCCTGACGGTCCCAGCTGCCTGACACCCATCCTGTCCCCAGTCCGTACAGGGTGGCGGCAAGAACCATGCGCTCGCCATAAAAGCCGGCTTTTTCCAGGCTCTCCTGATCATCCTTGGGTCCGACCAGGGCAAGGTAGTTGGCCGCATTGGCCAGGTGGCCGGAGGCATTGTCGGCAGTGAAGGCGTCCGGCTTGCCTAGGACCAGTTGCATGTCCAGACCGCTGAGCGTATTCAGGGCATTCAAGGTGCTGCCCAGCTGCCTTGCTAGGTCGGGATCGATGGGCTTAGGATCGTATTCTCTGGTGGTGATGCGCACGTTGACTGCGTCAATGAGCTGTGTATGTTCGGTCATAGCCTCATTATCTCACCCAATTCTTCTTTCTACAGTTTGTAGCAGAAGGCAGGCGGAAGGGTCAGCCCTAGTCCGGCTTATGCCGCTCCTACAGGTTGCAGAGGCATGGCTTGGGGTACAATCGCTACCGTGCCGGTTCGGACCCTCATCTTTGATCAGCTAAGGAGCAGCAATGATTGAAACAGCGCAGGCTTTCGGAGTGGATATCGGTGGATCCGGCATTAAGGCTGCCCCTGTTGACCTGACGATCGGTGATTTTGCAGAGCCTCGCAAGAAAATTCTGACTCCTGAGCATTCCACGCCAGAGGCTGTGGGGGTTGTTGTCAAGGAGCTCTTGGACCGCTTCGAGGTTCCTTCGGATGTGCCTGTGGGCATCGCCTTCCCGGCCCCTGTCAAGCCTGATAAACCGCTGGATTTCATGGCCAACCTGGACCAGGCCTGGGTCGGCACCAATGTTCAGGAGGTTCTTTCCAAGGCCTGCGGTAGACCCGTCAGCGTTGTCAACGATGCGGATGCGGCCGGGCTTGCCGAGGTGCAGTACGGGGCTGCCAAAGGCCAGAAGGGTCTGGTCATCGCCACCACACTGGGCACCGGCATCGGCACGGCGCTGATTTATAACGGCGTTCTGATTCCCAACAGCGAGCTGGGCCATCTGACGCTGGACGGCAAAGACGCAGAGAAGTACGCAGCCTCATCGGTGCGTGACCGCAAGAAACTGAGCTATAAGAAGTGGGCCAACCGTCTGACCAAGTATTATCGACTGCTCGAGCACTATTTCAACCCTGACTTCTTCGTTGTCGGTGGTGGAGTCAGCAGGATGAGCGAGAAGTTCTTGCCCCACATCGACATCAAGACCCCCATTGTGGCTGCCAAGCTGCGCAACCAGGCCGGCATCGTGGGTGCCGCTTATCTGGCTGACCTCCGGCAAAAGCACCTGGGGTGAAGCAGGGCTTTTCCTGCGACCGACCTGTTTGGGGCGTTCTGGCCATTGCTGGATCGGATGAGGAGCTGAGAAACCGTGCATTTTTCTCACCGTACAGGGTCTGACCGCCCCAATCGCATTGCTCTGGCCGAGTCGGAAGCGCGCTCCCAGGGTCTCAAGCTGGGCAGGCTGAATGATTCCAATCCCACCCGTTTCGGGCTGGCCCCGTCATTCCTGCCCCAAGTCTATGAGGCTGAACCCAGGGGGCCTCGTAAGGCCCGTCAGGCCCTGGCTGAGTTTCTGACCAGGCGTAAAGAATTGGATGAGAATGAGGGCGCCGCAGCGGTCAATCCTGATGACATCTATCTGCTCTCCTCCACATCCCAGGCTTATTCCTGGCTGATGAAGCTTCTCTGCGATCCGGGCAACGCCATTCTGGAACCCAGGCCTGGATATCCTCTCATAGAATCCATCGCCGGACTGGAGTGCGTCCGAACAATCCCATACCGCCTGTCCTACGACGGATCCTGGGTCCTTGACCTGGCCACGGTCAGGCAGGCCTTGGAGGGACCGGATGGCGACCGTATCCGTGCCCTGGTCCTTATCAACCCCAACAATCCCATAGGCTCCTACATTCATCCTGAAGAACGCCAGTCACTGCTGGATCTCTGCCAAGGGCATGGGGTGGCCATCATAGCGGACGAGGTCTTCTTCGACTATCCTCTGGATCCTCTGCCGGGTCGTGCCCGGTTGGCTGGTGAGAAGCAGGTGCTGACCTTCGCCCTGGACGGGTTCTCGAAGAGCCTGGCAGCTCCCCATGCCAAGGTGGGCTGGATCCAGGTTTCCGGGCCAGCCGACCAGGTTGCCCAGGCCAAGCGCCAGCTCGACCTGATAGCCGATGATTACCTGCCCATGAGTCTTCTGATCACCAGGGATATGGAAGCCATGCTGGCAAATATTCCCAGTCAGACCAGCCGAGTGGGGGAGCGCGTCAGGGGTAATCTTGAAAGCCTTAGACGGATATTGGGCCAAAAACAGTCCAGCGTCTCCCTGCTCAGGCCCGAGGGAGGCTGGAACGTTCTGCTGCGCTTTCCCCAGGTCATCGACGAGGAGAAATTGATTCTCCGCCTGATTGGGTCCTACGGGTTGACTGGCCAGCCCGGATACTTTTTCGACATGCCAGGCAACGGATACCTGGCCCTGTCGCTTCTTCCGGAAACCTTGGAATTCCGCCGAAATGTAGGTTCAGTCGTCTCAGCTATCGAAAAAATGCTGTGAAGAAAACCCTCCTCTTTCCTGGTTTGCTCCGATAATGAATTCGGAATGATCACCCGTCATGGAAGGGGGAGGTTGGTGGGGCTCGATGATGAGCCACTGATTGCAAGGTTGCACACGAAGGAGCAGTAACGATGGGGAACGGAAACAAGGATCGAAGGGAAGACCCGGTCGAGGGGGTTGGTGCACGAGTCGGAGAGGACATCAAAGCCATGGCCTCTGCAGATGAGACCGGAGATGCCGTCGCAGACCAAGGCATGGATGCGAGCCTGGCTCCGGATACTGGCAGAAAGCTCAACAGCAAGGAGAAGGTCCGTTTCGCCATTGGGTTCGCCCTGGTATCCTTGCTCTGGGCCGCGCCCTTTTCCATGGGTTCGGGGGTTCTTCTGCCTCAGATCTTCAATACCCTGCACGGGGTCAGCGCCGAAGCGGCCCTAGGGACGATGAATTCGATTGGTTGCGTATTCGCCTTGGTGGCCAACGTTGTTTTCGGCGCTCTCTCTGATATGTCCAGGTTCCGCGTCGGCAAGCGCACCCCCTGGATCGTGCTGGGCGGTATTATCGGCGCCCTTGGTTTTCTGATGATCATCCAGTCGCATACCCTTTTCATGATCATCTTTGGCTGGTGCATCGTCCAGGTGGGCATCAACTGCCTGATAGCCCCGGCTGTGGCGGTCCTCTCAGACAGGATTCCCGAATCGACTAGGGGAACCTACTCGGCTCTGTATGGTGCCAGCCAGGTGGTTGGCCAGCAACTGGGAAACATCATCGGCAGCTCGTTCATAGCCAACATCCGTACGGGCCTGATAGTCGGCATGATCATCTTCCTCTTCTCTGGAATCCTCACCGTGTTGATCTGGCCGCGCGAGAAGTCAGCTGCAAACACAGTCGTGGAACGGACTTGGGCTGACGTCGGCCGGTCCTTCATACCGCCCACCAAGAACAGCCGGGACTTCTACATGGCGCTTCTGGGCAGGTTCACTTTCATCGTCGGATGTTACATGATCCAGGGCTACCAACTCTACATTCTGCAGAAGTACTGCCGTTTGAGTGATGACCAGGCTGCATCCACACTCAAGATCATGGCTCTGCTCTCGGTGATCACCACCATCCTGGCCGCTGTGGTCTCGGGCCCTCTCTCGGACTTCCTGCAGAAGCGGAAAGTGATTGTGGCCATCAGCTGTCTGATCATTGCTCTCGGGATGGTTTTCCCCTTCCTGATGCCGACCGCAACGGGCATGTACATTTATGCCGCCTTGGCCGGAATCGGCAACGGTTGCTACATGTCAGTGGACCAGGCGCTGAATGTCGATGTGTTGCCGAATGCCAAGGAGGCCGGCAAGGACCTGGGCATCCTCAACCTGGCCAATACCATTGGTCAGGTGATCGCCCCCGGGTGCACCACCCTGGTCATCGGTATCTTTGGCGGGTATAGGATGATCTTCCCCGTTGCCATCGTTTGCTTGCTGGCGGGGACTTTCTTCATCATGATGATCCGCAAGGTCAAGTGAGTCTGAAAACCTGTAATCCGGACCTGTGCTGAGCAGCGGCCCGGCCAATCGAATCCGAAAGGAAAATAGACATGACGGAAAAATCGCATACCAAAGCCAAGGATTTGGATCTGCAAGAGGAGGCCTCGCTGACCTCGGGATCCGACTCCTGGCACCTGCAGGGACTTCCCGACAAGGGCTATGAAGGCTATATGATCACCGACGGCCCTTATGGCTTGCGCAAGGCCACAGGCTCCGACGTCTACGGATCGGTTCCGGCCACCTGCTTCCCTCCGACCGCTGGGTTGGCCTCCTCATGGAATCCTGATCTGACCTACCAGGTGGGCCAGGCCATGGGCGAGGAGTGCATCCAGGAGAGGGTGGCCGTGATTCTGGGCCCCGGCATCAACATCAAGCGCAGCCCGCTGGGCGGCCGCAACTTCGAGTTTTACTCGGAGGATCCGGTCCTGGCTGGGCATGAAGCCGCTGGTCTGGTCGAAGGGGTCCAGTCCAAGGGCGTGGGAACCTCTCTGAAACACTTTGCAGCCAACAACCAGGAGACCGACAGGCTCAGGGTCAGCTCTGACGTGGACGAGCGCACTTTGCGCGAGATCTATCTGCCGGCCTTTGAATACGTGGTCAGGAATGCCAAGCCCTGGACCATCATGTGCGCTTACAACAAGCTCAACGGGGTCTTCAGCTCGGAGAACCGCTGGCTGTTAACGGAGGTTCTGCGCGGCGAGTGGGGCTACCAGGGCATGGTCATGTCCGACTGGGGGGCCGTCCACAACAGGGTCAATGCCCTGCAGGCCGGGCTCAATCTGGAGATGCCGCCCTCCCACACTGACGACCAGGTGGTTCAGGCCGTGCAGGCTGGCAAGTTGGGCAAGGAGCAACTGGACCGGATGGCCCAGGGGATCTTGGACCTGATCGACAAGGCCCGTCCGGCCATGTCACAGCTGGGGTATCGCTACGATGTTCAGGCGCACAACGACATGGCTCGTCGAGCGGCTCAGGAGTCCATCGTCCTCTTGCGCAACGAAGATCGGATTCTTCCTCTTGACCACCAGGAGAAGGTCGCCGTTATCGGCGAATTCGCCCGGACTCCGCGCTACCAGGGCGGAGGCTCCTCGCACATCACGCCCACCGAGGTCTCCTCGGCTCTGGATGGCTTCAAAGAGGCCGGAATGAATGTGGACTTCGCGCCCGGGTTCACGTTTAACGACAAGGAGCAGGATCCTGCTCTGACCCAGCAGGCGCTTGAGGTCGCGCGCGGAGCCGACACTGTGGTGCTCTTCCTGGGGTTGCCTGAAGATGCCGAGTCCGAGGGCTTTGACCGCACCAGCATGGATCTTCCTGACAAGCAGGTGGCTCTGCTCAAGGCTGTCTCCGAGGTCAACGACCGGGTGGTCGCCGTCCTCTCCAATGGAGCCGTGGTGACAGTTGCCGACTGGATGGACAAGACCAAGGGTCTGTTGGAGACCTGGCTGCTGGGCCAGGAGGGAGGACGCGCCGTGGTGGATGTGCTGACCGGCGCCGCCAATCCCTCGGGACATCTGCCTGAAACCATTCCGGTCCGGCTGGAGGACAACCCCACCATCACCTCCTTCCCCGGCGAGGAGGGTCACTCCCGCTATGGCGAGGGCGTCTACGTGGGCTACCGCTACTACGACACCTTCCAGCGTCCGGTGGCCTTCCCCTTCGGGTTCGGGCTGTCCTATGCCGACTTTGACCTGGATCAGGTTGCGGTGACCAAGACCGGAGCCAACTCGGCTCGGGTGGAGGTGACGGTGACCAACACCTCGCAGGTGGACGGCGCTCAGACCGTGCAGGTCTATGTGGCCCCCTGCGCCAGCCGGGTGAACCGGCCCAGCCATGAGCTCAAGGCCTTCGCCAAGGTCTTCCTGAAGGCCGGGCAGTCCCGCCGAGTGAGCATGGACCTGACTGAACGCGACTTCGCCTACTGGTCCACAGCCATGGATACCTGGCATGTGGAGGCGGGCACTTACCGCATCCAGGTGGGTACTTCCAGCCGAGATCTGGTTGCAGAAGAGGACCTGCAGGTGGATGGCGACGGCAGGTTCATTCCGTTGAATGCCGAATCGACCATGGCCGAGTGGCGCGAGAATTCGATTGGCGGGCCCATCTTGCGCGATCGTATCGATCAGGATGGCATACCGCTGCCTGACGATCCCAATACGGCTCAGCTTTTCGATACCATGCCTCTGGCATCGGTCATCACCTTGTCAGGCGGCGATGGCAATGGCATCGTGGCTGACATGGTCGACCGGTATCACCAAGCCCTCAAGCAGCAGGGCCTGGACTCCTGACATCACTGTCGGCTGGGCTCAGGGTGCTAGGAACCAGACGGCTACGTTCATGGCCTGACTGGGGTCGAAGTGCTCCAGCAGGACCATGGCGTTGATCAAGGTCAGGACCAGGCCAGCCAGACAGGTTAGTGTCAGTAGGCTCATGACGGCCGCTCCCGCTCTGGAGCGGCCGCCTTCGTATGCCGAGGATGCGGCGGCCATGATTACAACAGCAGCCAGGCAGATCAGCCAGGCGAAGTCGATGGTGTAGCGCACCGAGAACCCGCCAACATAGGAGTCTGCAGCCATAACCAGAGCCGCTAAGGCCAGGGCCAGGATCAAGGCGGGCATCCATCCTCGGCGCTGCAGTTCTTTTCGCACTCGGGGCAGGACGATAAGGACAAGGGCCAGTACGAGTACCGGGGTGGTGACTAACAGCCCGCCCAGGCCAGGCTCGGTGAAGTGCCAGACCCGCATGGGAGCGGGGGAGAATTGCAGGTAGGGGAAGACCGGCAGGGCGGTCAACGGCTGCAGAAGGTAGTAGTCAAAAATCTGAAGCAGACCTTGGGTGCCAGGATGATAGTTGGTCAGGTCCAGGACGGTCATTTGATATCTGTTGCCGAAGTCCAGCAGGGCCCCGAAGCGCCAGCGGTTGTACCAGAGCAGGGGAGCGGCTACCAGGATGACTGGCAACAGGCCACAGACCAGCAGCGACAGCGCCCGTTTCCTAGACAGGTCGGCAGGATGGCTCCTGCGAGCGAACAGGGTGTTGATGACTGCCCTTATTTCTTTGGCAAACAGGGGTAGCGCCAGTAGTCCGGCAGCCAAGAAGGTGGGTCGGCAGCCCAGGGTGGCAGCTATTGACAGCGAACCCAAAAAAAGTCGAGGTCTGGACAGTTGCCATGGTTGGTCCCCGTCCTCCACGGTCCACATCCGCGTTGATCCACGATCCGAATGCTTACTGGCATCTGCAGGCTGTCGATGGACCCGTCTGGCCCCCATCCAGAGCCAGAGTCCAGTCATGACCGCCAATATGGAGGCATCGAAGGGAATCGTATAGAAGTTGCGGCGGCACCAGAGGTAGACCATGCCGGATCCTTCCAGCATGGTTGTAAGAGCCATGCCGACCACGGCCAGGTTGACCCGGGGGAACCATCGGGCCAGCAGGCGGATGGTGGCCAGGGCGGTCATGATGGTGGCCGCCGTGACCAGCAGGGCGGCAGCCGAACTGGTGGGCAGGGCATACCCGCCCGGATGCGCCAGGCTGGTCACCGCCCTGTAAGGCAGAAAGAGCAGCAGTACCGGCAGGACACCGAAGTATGAGTACCAGTGGCCATTGTGATAGACATAGTCCCAATATATGGGTTGCTGGTCCTGGGCCAGCAGTGCGTTGCGGGTGGCTATGTCAAAGGGGTTGGCTGCCTTGGACAGACCCGGCGCCTGGCCCAGATCCAGCCAAGGGCGTCCATGCAGAAGGGCCTGCGCCACATGATCGTACTGGTTGAAGTCGTAGACGTAGGCCTGCGGGTGATGGTAGGCCACGGGGGTAAAGGTGGACAGATCATACTGGATGCTCCAGCAGGACCAGACTGCAAGCGGAGCCAAAATCAGGACCAGTGCCAGGCGCTGGCTTATCGAACCCGTATCCAGCCGGGTCCGCCAGAGGACCGAGCCGGGTAGGTAGCCTAGGATCAGCGCCGCCAGACAGGCCAGCATCAGTATCCGCGCTGGGTTGAGTTCCAGGGGTACCACATCGGCCGGAGTCATTCCGGTCAGCTCCAGCTGAGATCCGACGGGCTCCTGTATCCACAGTCGCATGGCCTGGATCCGACCGCCGTTGGGATTGCCTCTGATGCGTAGATAGTGGCTACGGGCCTGACCGGGGCAGATCAGCCCTCGGGTGCCCTGGGTCCAACCCTTGTCGCCGGCCAGGTGCAGGTCCAGACGTACATGAATCTGCGACAAGGGTGAACCCTTGATGTCTTCTGCCAGCTGAGCCTGAAGGAAGGATGCCCGTCCATCGGCGACAGGGACGTCCATCCAGGCATCAGCTGGATCGGTGACTTTCAGTCCTCCGCCCGGCAACGGGGACAGTCCTGGTCCCAGCTGGCGCGATTGTGAGGCGACGTGGCCAGCAGTCCTTGTCGGAGAGTTTGAGGATGAACCCGACAGCGACTGCCAATGGGCCAGATTGAAGACCCCCAGTTCCAGGGTGAGCACAACAAAAAGTGCCAGCAGCAGGCGGATGGCTGCGCCCCTGGCCGGGGTGGGGCGTCTCAGGGCTGGCAGAGTCATCACGGTTTTATTCTAACGGCGACATGTCGGGCTGGATTGGGACAATCAAAGGTATGTCCAAGAACGCGAAGAAGTCCCGGGGGTTCGGGGATCTGTCCGGCCTGGGCCGTTCCATTCTTTCCTCACTGGAGGGACTGGTCGGCTCCTCTCGTCCGACTGCTGGGAGTCGCGGGGATCGTCCCCTGGATTCTTCGGTGGCCGACATGGTCGATCTGATCAACCGGACAGGGCACCACCCAGATGATCGGCAGATGCGCGAATTTCTGGCCTCCCACAGCCGTGTTCTGGGCATCGCCGTCAAGCGTCGGCTTTTTCCGCGCCTGCAGGGCGTTCCCGATGGTCTGACGCTTGGCTGGGTCCAATGGTCTGATGCACCAGGCCGCGGCTTCGCGCTGGGTATCTTCACCGATCGTCGTCACTTCGCCCAGATTGCTCTGGCCGACGACCATGGCCGGGTCTTCATCGGCGAGCAGAGCCGGATGGACTTACAGAACATGGAACCTGCCTTCTTGCTGGGCCGGGAGGAGGAGGTGACCCTGGCCGACGGTCGTCGGCTGGGCCGCGATCCAGGTCAGGATTCGGGGCCGGTCCGCGCCCTGCAGGGTGCTGTAGCAGGCCGTGACGATGCCGGCCACATGCGTTGGCTGGCCTCCTGGCTGCGAGCCGATGGTCGCTATTCACTTGAGCAGCTGCGTCCGCTCCTGCCTCCTGAGATGCGCCTGGACCTGGAGTATAGGGATGCCGTGGCCATTGCCTTCTTCGCTGCTTACCTGCTGCCGCGCATCCAGGGAACCTTCACTGGGTTCGGCTCGGGCAACATCTTCTACCGGCTCAACCGGGAGGCGCCCATGGGAGCCATCCGACGCAGCGTGGGCGACATGATCCAAGCGCGCTCCCATGGACAGCGGGTCTCCGGTCTGGAGGATTTGTTCGCCGACCTGATGCGCGAGGCTGGGGCCCTATCGCCCGTCTCAGGCCTTGAGGCCGTTCATGGGGCGGAGCCCCTGCATCTGTATGCTTCTTCTTATTCGGGCGCCTACTTCCTGAGCTGGGACAATGGGCTGGAGTTCACTGCCGCCCTTGCGGCCCTGCGCATCGAGGGCAATCTCAACAGGTTCGCCGCCGTCAGCGCCTGGCTGGAGCGCAATGCCCGCCTGGGAACGCTGCCCACCGAGGACTCAATCAACCGCGTCCAGGCAACCCGGCTGGACCAGGCACTTTTGGATGATCCTGCCATTGTCGCCTTGCTGCGCCCGGGGGACTATCCGATTCGTTTCGACCCCCTGGAGGACGACGGGCGGACTGCCATCAATGCCATGGTCGACAAGGCTGCGGCGACCGCCGTCATGGTGCGTCAACAGGCTCCCCAGGCTCTGCCTGTGCGAGCGGACGGCCAGGGTCAGGAGCCGGTGCGTTCCGAGTGGGTCTACAGGCAGACGCTGTCCATGCTGATGCGTTCCCTCCGGCTGCCCTTCCGCTTCGATGTGGAGTTCAGGTCCAACCTCTCCCAAGGACAGGTGGCCCTGGCCTTCACTGCAGCAGGACGCACGATGATGCCTTCCAGCCGCTATGAGGACCAGTCGCGGGCCTGGCGGGACCTGGACGACGGCGAGCGATCCGCCATGAGCGCTGACTACAACCTGCGCGTCGGGCTGATGATGGCTGCCCTGGCCTTCGGGGTGGATCCGGCCGTGCGCGAGGTCAGCCTGCAGATCGACTCCATCGGTCTGGAAGAGGCTGTCGACCAGCAGAACTCGGCGATCAGGACCATGATGGGACAGGCCCTGGAGGCATTTGAGCGCATGCGTTCAGGCGAGGTGGCCCCCACCGGGTCCAAGGCTGATCCCAAGGATGGCGACGTGCACGGCGATCCCACCAAGCCCATTGCCTCTCGGATGGCCCCGGAGCAGCAAGAGGGGAACGAGGAGGACAAGGCCGAGGATCAGGGTGAAAAGGAATCTGTGGATCGTGAGTTCAAGGATCTCATGCAGGGCGTGGACCTTGACTCTGCTACTTTTGCGCCGCCGTCGTCAGCCAATGATTCCGACGCGGATGAGTCGACTTCTGATGATGCATCGAATGATGCCAGCAACGAATCCCAGAATCCGCTCAGCGCCCTGCAGAGCAATCCGACCATCCGCACCCTGGTCTCGGTGGTCTTCAGCAGGGAACTCTTCCTCTCCCGCATCCGTTCACAGGGTTTGAAGGATCCACGTGCCATCTACCGCTTCTTCGACGCGGCCATGCAGGTGGATCCCCAAGGCGGGCTCAAGCCTACTGAGGCTGAGTTTGACATGCGCGATGACCGCTTCAGCCCCCATGGCAGTCAGGAGGAACCCGAGTTCTCCGAGGTGGCCTTTGCTGATAAGTCTGCCAAGGCCCTGGGCGCACATAAGGCCGTGGATCTGTCCATCCAGCGTGCCGACCTGTTGCAGAGGGCTGTAGGCGGTTTCCACCAGCTGGCCTCGGACCGGACCATGACATCAGCGGCCAAGGCCCAGGCGGCCACAGGCATCATCCAGAGTATTGGCGACCCGGAGCTGGAACAGCTGGCCCCCCAGGTTGCCAGTGCCATGATCGATGGCACCCCTGTTCCAGACTTTGACTTCTCCCTGTCCTCCCAACTAGACAAGGAGCGCGTCAAAGCCCGTGATCTGCTCTTCTCCGGTGGGGCAGCCCAGGGCATACAGGTTGAACAAGACGCTATCGCTCATCTGGATGCCGTCTTTGCGGCCGAAGGCCAGGTACCCCGCTACTTCAACTCCTATGCCGAGCGGGTGGTCTACAACCGCCTCTTCGCCACACCGGGAGAGCGGACCCTGCTCATTCCTGACAACCTCTTCTATGCCCACTTGGAGATAGCTGACCTGCTGGCCCAGATCAAGGAGGACCAGGCGGCCCTCAAGCATCTGAACGCCATGGTGGCCTATGCGCCCGCCTATCCGCTTTCCCACCTGAAGCTGGCGGTCATGCTGGCTAACCGGGAGGACTGGGATTCGGCACGGGCTGCCACGCTCAACGCCCTGCGGGTGGCTTTGGATCGGGACGACGCCTCCTTCGCCTACTATCGCCTGGCCTATGCCTCATGGATGCGCGACGAGTTTGACGTGGCTGCAGCGGCCTACCTGATGAGCGAGCACATCAGTCCCGATCGGATACCAGCCCTCAAGAGCGAGCTTGCCGAGCTGCAGGCCAGGGCCCGCTCCCAGTGCGTGGTCCTGCCCGAAGACCACAGGCAGGCCCGCCGGGTGCTGGCAGAACACGGCCTGCCGGTCTGGCCTCACACCGAGGTGGCTTCGATAGTGCGCCAGGCCGCGCGCATCTGTGTGGACGGTGGGCTCTTCGTCCCGGCCCGAACACTGTCAATGGCGGCCGCAAGGATGAACGACGACGATAATGAAGGTGTTGATGTGGTACAGGCACAGTTCATGAGGTCGCTCAATGCATGACAAAACAGCTCAGGAAGATATCCAGCAAACCCGTGATGAGGACGGGGGTGCCGAGTCCAGGCCCAGGCCGGGCACTGACCGATGGATAGCCTCCCTGCAGCCCGACGATGCTGATGCCATGCGACTGGGGGAGTTGGACCTTGACTCTCTGGGAGCCCAACAGGCCCAGCGTCTCTGGTCCAGACTGGCTGCCTGGGTGGAGTCCGACCAGGTTGCCTACTACATAGACGATGCGCCGGTCTCCTCCGACGCGGCATATGATGCCAGGATGCGCTGCCTGCAGGAGCTGGAGTCCCGCTTCCCCAGCTTGGACACACCCCAGTCGCCGACGCACCGGGTCGGAGGGACTTTCTCCAACGACTTCGCCTCCGTTCGCCATCCCTCCCAGATGCTCAGCCTGGATGACGTTTTCAGTGTCGCCGAGCTGCGCCAGTGGTATGAGGGGCTTCGCAGCGAGCTCGACTGGCCGCGGGACAAGGCCCTGCCTATGACCAGCGAGGTCAAGATTGACGGCCTGGCCCTCAACCTTCTCTACCGCAACGGGGTTCTGGAGCAGGGCCTGACCAGGGGAGACGGCGTTACCGGGGAGGACATCACCCTGAACGTCAGGACCATTTCGAGCATTCCGCAGAACCTGTCTGGGCCTGCCAGTGATATTCCCGAGTTCGTGGAGGTCCGTGGTGAGGTCTTCATGCGGTTCGACGACTTCAAAGCCCTGAATGAGCAGCAGGAGCAGGAGGGAAAGGCGCCCTTCGCCAACCCTCGCAACGCCGCCGCTGGATCCCTGAGGCAAAAGGATCCGCGCATCACGGCCAGCCGCCGTCTGAGCTTCTATGCCCATGGATTGGGCTCCTTGACGTGGGGCCCGGCACATCCCAAGGGGACCCACGACGAGGTCATCGACCAGTCCCAGGCCTACGACCTTTATAAGCAATGGGGGATTCCGGTCTCTCCCCACAACCGGGTTGTTACCTCATTCGACCAGATCCTGGACATGATCGACTATTACGGCCAGCACCGCAATGACATTGAACACGCCCTGGACGGCATCGTCGTCAAGCTCCAGGATCGGGATCTCCAGCGCAGGCTGGGAGCTACCTCCCGTGCCCCTCGCTGGGCCGTTGCCTACAAGTACCCGCCGGAGGAGGTCAATACCCGGCTTCTGGATATCACCGTCCAGGTGGGCCGGACCGGGCGAATCACCCCGGTGGCTGTTCTCACTCCGGTCACTGTTGCAGGATCCACGGTCTCCAGGACCACCCTTCACAACGCCTCTGAGATCAAGCGCAAGGGCATTCTGATCGGGGACACGGTCGTGGTTCGCAAGGCGGGCGATGTCATCCCCGAGCTGGTCGGACCGGTCGTCGAGGCCAGGAAGGGGCGCGAAAAGGAATTGAGACCCTTCATCATGCCCGAGACCTGCCCCAGCTGCGGTGCCCGGCTGGCCCCGGCCAAGGAGGGTGATGTGGACATCCGCTGCCCCAATGTGGAGTCCTGCCCGGCCCAGCTGACCGAGCGGATCATCCACATGGCCTCGCGAAAGGCTCTGGACATCGAGCATCTGGGGGAGCAGAGCGCCATAGCCCTGACCAACCCCGATGAGAACCGGCCCGGTTCCGTGGAGGTCTACGCTCCCGGACTGCGTGAGGTCCTGGTCGACCAAGGCGGCCAGGCAGCCCAGTATCAGCCGGACCCGGACCTGAAGCTTCCGCCTCGTCAGGAACCTGTCCTGACCAGCGAGGCGGGTCTCTTCGACTTGAAGGTGGAGGATTTGCGCCAGGTCTATGTCTGGCGTGAGGTTCCCCTGATGGAGCAGGCGGAGGTCGAAGGCCGGCAGGGACGTGCCACAACCAAGCGCCGGACTGGCGGCAGCGGTCTCTGGTACCGGGTGCCTGCCTTCTACAACCTGCCCAAGAGCGCCCAGGCTGGCCAGGGCGAGCGGGCTATGAACAGCCATGAGACCCAGGTCCAGGAGGCCGCCCTGGGCAGTGCCGACGCCCAACCCTCCAGGAACACCCTGCAGATGCTTGAAGAGATCGACAAAGCCAAGCATGCCGACCTGTGGAGGGTCCTGGTGGCCCTGTCCATCCGACACCTGGGACCGACCTCGGCCCGGGCCATCGCCACCCGCTTCCCGTCGCTCAAGGCCGTGGAGGAAGCCAGCGTGGAGGACCTGTCCGAGCTGGACGGCGTGGGCCCCGAGATCGCGCATTCCATCCACGACTGGTTCCAGGGTGCTCGGCAGCCCGACGACTGGCGTGGACGCATCCTGGATGCCTGGCAGGCAGCTGGCGTGGGCGCTCATGTCGAGCGCAGCACTAAGCCACAGACTCTAAAGGGCATGACCGTTGTGGTCACTGGCAGCCTGGAGGACTTCTCCAGGGACTCCGCCAAGGAGGCCATCGTGGAGCGCGGCGGCAAGGCCTCAGGATCCGTAAGTAAAAAGACCACCTATGTGGTGGTGGGCGCCAACCCGGGATCCAAGGCCGAAAAGGCTGAGAGCCTGGGCCTGCCAATCCTGGACGAGGCGGCCTTCCACCGCCTGCTTGACACTGGCGATCCCAGCCCAGCCCAAGGTTGATTGTGACATTCGCAATATCCGACCAGCCGCGCCCTAGCAGCCGATGGCTGGGCGCGATATGGTGACGGCATGGAACAAGTAGAGCATCGCAAGGAAGGGACCCGGGATCTGGAGGAGCTGCCTCGAAGAATCAAGGGGGAGGTCTATGAGCGGCTCAGTCGGGTCATCGATCCAGAGCTGGGACGGTCCATTACCGATTTGGGCATGATCACCGACATCATTGTCGAGCCAGCCAGGGATGCCCAGGCCGATTATGAGGTGACCGTGCGGGTGGAGCTGACCATCAAGGGATGCCCGCTGTCGGCCACCATCACCAACCAGATCAACGGGACCGTGACTTCCTATCCGCGAGCCCGGCTGCGCCCGCATATCGATGTCTCCTCCATGAGCCGGGAAAAGCTGGACAACCTGGTAGCCGACCTCAAGGCCGCCCGGCGCAGCAACCCCTTCTCCAAGCCCGGCGTGGGCACCCGCATCTTCGCCATTGCCTCGGGCAAGGGCGGCGTGGGCAAGTCCTCGGTGACGGTCAATCTTGCGGCCACGCTGGCTGCCCTAGGCTATGACACGGCTGCCATCGACGCGGACATCTACGGATTCTCCCTGCCTGGGCTCTTCGGTGTACACAGCCGGCCCACCAATCTGCACGGCATGCTGATGCCGGTCACCGCATGGGGGGTCAAGCTGATTTCCATCGGCATGTTCGCCGGGTCGGACCGGGCCATTCTCTGGAGGGGTCCACGCCTACAGCGCTCGCTGGAGCAATTCCTTTCCGATGTCTGGTGGGGAGACCCCGATGTGCTTTTGTTGGATCTGGCCCCAGGTACCGGGGACATGGCCCTATCGGTGGCCCAGGCCCTGCCCAACAGCCGGCTGATCGTGGTCACCACCCCTCAGCCCTCGGCCTCGCAGGTGGCCGTGCGTTCAGGGCTGGTGGCCCTCCAGCTGCCCACCAAGGTCCAGGGTGTGATTGAAAACATGTCCTGGTACGAGCACAATGGCGAGCGGCTGCGCATTTTCGGGCAGGGAGGCGGCCAGCGTGTGGCTGATCAGCTGACCCGGGATCTGGGGTATCAGGTGCCCCTGCTGGAGCAGTTGCCCCTGCAGACCGACCTGCGCGAATCGGGGGAGTCCGGCCGGCCGGCCGTACTCAGACCGGATGGCTCCCTGGATGATTCGCCGCTGACCATGCGATTTGTGGACCTGGCCAAGACCCTGATGGAGGGTTCGGAGCCCGGCGATGCCCGTCGGGCCGCTGGTGAGGACTGACTCTCAACGAGGACCGACTTTAGAGAGATGACTCAGTCCGCTGGACTGGCCACTGTGGGTATGCCTTCTCGGCCATCCTCCGAATTTAGCCAACCTTGGAGTTTTAATCCGGTGCCGCGTTTTGTCTGAAGCTAGACGCCGGCCGGGCTCTTCCGGCTGGTGATCTGTCGCGAGGGGATGGCCAGGAACCAGGGGACTGCCAGCAGGACCAGGCCGATGGCGCACATGGCCAGGAAGGGAATGACCTCATGGCCTGCCAGGATGTAGGAGGCGAACATGGGTCCCACGATGTAGCCCAGGGAGGCGGCCGTGTTGAGCAGGCCGAACATGCGTCCGCTGAACGATGGTCCGGCCAGCTCAGCGGCCACCACCGGCTGGGAGATGCCCATCATGACCTCGCCCAGTCCGAAGATGGTGATGCCCAGGGAGGCGACGCTCAGAGCGCCGGGGGTGGAATCCAGGCGCAGGCCCAGGACGATAATCATCCAGGCCGCAGCCCAGAAGACCGGCACGGTGCGCAGCAGGCGCACATGGTTGGCATCTTTGAGCCGGGGTAGCAGCACGATGTTCATGATGACCACCGAGAAGGTATTGACCACATCCACCACCGAAAGAGACCAGCGTGGGATGTGCGGATCCGAAATCAGGGTGGTGACCAGGCCGGCGTCGAACTGGGAGTAGCCGAACAGATCCATGAAGAAGGTGCCGAGGGTCAGCAGGATCATGGAGGCCAGCACCCTGGTCAGGGAGCTGGTCCGCCCTCCAAAGGTGCCGTTGACGGTCTTGCTTTCTGTGCTGTCCGATCGGCTGGCCTGCAGAGCATTGGTGGACTGTACGGATTCCTGGACGACCTCCTGTTCCGCCTTGGCCTTGAGCTCAGCCGTCAATCGTCGCAGCTGCCAGTGTCGTTCGATGACCAGCAGGGACAGACTGAGCAGGGCGAATCCCAGGGCCCTACCGCCGAAGCCGAGCCGATAGAGAAAGTCCTGACCACCGGCGGCCAGCAGTCCGCCAACGGCCGCTCCAAGGCCGATGCCCAGGTTTAGTTCGGCCTGGTTGATGCCGTAGACGATTCGGTGCTGCTTCCTGGTGGAGATCTGCGTCAGAATGCTGGCCCAGGAGGTCTGCATGCCCATCCCTAGGCCTGATACGAAGGCTCCCGCCACTGCCGCACGATAGTCGTGGGCCATGGTGAAGATCAGGGGGCCGATGACCGAGAAGATCATGGCTGTGTGCATGGCCAGCCATGAGGAGTGACGGTCCGAGACCCAGCCGATGATGGGATTGGAGATCAGGGACCCTACAGAGCTGATGGTCACGAGGAGCGCTGCCTCGCTCATGGTCGCGCCCAGGGAATGGGTGGCGAAGAGCAGCTCGATGGGCATGACCAGGCCGATGCCGAAGTTGCACATGAGGTCTACGATGAGCATGGCTCGCAAATATACGGGCAACTCCATGAACTCACGCAGCCAGCGCACTTCACCACCCCTGACTTTGGCCCTATATAAGGCATAATTACGGACAATATTAATGTTGATGGTAATCGGAGGCATGACTATTTGCGGCAAGATCGACCATTAACTTTCCAACGCCATACTGTATGCTCAGGATTGATAGGTCGAGAAGGAGTGCTGAATGTTGACGGTAGCCCTTGTCGAGGATGATGAGCCCGCCACAGCCTGGTTGCACCGCTGTCTGGATGATTACATGGACAAGACAAAGGCGAGGATCGAAATAACCGATTTTCGTGAGCCCACGGCCTTAGTTGAGCCGTATCGGATTCGGTACGACCTGATTTTCATGGATATTGATCTGCCCAATATGAATGGGCTCGAAGCTGCCAGGCGAATAAGGCACATGGATCAGAAAGTCATTATTATCTTCGTGACCAATATGGCTCAATATGCAGTCAAAGGATATGAAGTTTCGGCTTTAGACTATATTGTAAAACCCTTTACTAAAGAGGATTTCAATAGGAAAATGGACAGGGCCGTGTCCCTGTGTCGGCAGCAAGCTGATACCATTACCATAAGATACAGGTCAAAGGGTCAACGTATTTTCCTGCGGGACTTGGCCTACATCGAGGTTCGACGCCATCAGTTGGATTTCCATACCGACAAGGGTCTGATACATGGGGTGGGCAGTCTTCAAGAAGTGGAAGACATGCTCCAGGGACATGGTTTTATTCGCTCATCTAAGTCCTTTCTAGTCAATCAGCGTTATATACGTCTGGTAAAGGGGGAGGAGATCACCCTCCTAAATGGGTCTGTTTTAACTATCGGCCGAGTCTACCGTAAGACTTTCATGGCTCAACTCGTCACTTGCATCGGCAATGACCATGTTATCTGAAGACCCGATTGAGACCGTTCTTTGGTTCTTCCAGTCGTCGGGATTCTTATTTGAGCTGATTCTCTCAATCGGTCTCTATACATGGAAGTTGGATCGTCGTCCTCCGATCTTTTTCCGGATGGGTCTATCATTGACGCTCATGTTGATCATCTGCCTTGTTTGGGCAGAACTTGTACATCAGAACCCTTATACCCTCATCCTTAGGGTCACCGTTTTCTATGCTATGTGTCTGGCTGCCATGAAGATATGCCTGTGCTTGAGCACGGGACAGGCTGTCTTTTACCTGGTGGCGGGCGTAGCTACTCAGCATTTGATCTATTGCGGCGCCCAGATCATTGTTTCCCTGCTGAAAAGCTTCACAGATATGCGTGGCGACATGCTGTCCTATTTGGTTTATCCGGTGATCTTCCTGGCTCTCCTGCCTGTCGTATATAGGGTCTTTGCGCGTTCCATAGTCGAACATGCACCACCCAGCACGGTCAGCAAGCACATTCCGCTCATACTTGTTGGCGTGATGTTGTGTGTAAACGTCTTTGCCTGTCTTTTCGATGAACTTGTAGGAAACACCCGCATCCCAGTTCTGGCTTATCTGATGTTCACACTCACCCGTTTGATCACGTGCATTTTCATTCTGGTCTTGCTTGATGAGATATCTGGTCGCAGGGCGGCCGAGCAGGATGGGCTCATGCTGCAGCGTCTTCTGGCACAGCAGGAGCAGCAGATGCAGCACGACAAAGAAACAGTCGATCTCATCAACATCAAAGCCCATGACATCAAGAAAGAGATCAACGATCTGGGAACTGCCTTGGATAAGGATGAGATCAAGGACCTTAATACTTTGATTGATGTCTATGACACCAAAGTCAAGGCTGGGAATGAAGCGCTGGAAATACTGTTGGCTGGTAAAGCCCTGCTCTGTCAAAAGCGTGGCATTCAATTCGACCGTATGATAGATGGTTCTTGCCTGGACTTTATGAGGCAGGGGGACGTATATTCCCTGTTTGCCAATGCCATGGACAACGCCATAGAGGCTACGGATTCCCTGGATGTCATGACAGATAAGTACATCAGGTTGATTGTGCATCCTGACAAAGGAATGGCGGTGATCCACTTGGAGAACCCCTACAAGGGAAGGCTGATTTTCAAAGACGATCTGCCGGTCACCACCAAATCTGATGCGCGCTATCACGGGTTTGGCATGCGTTCCATGCGTATGATCGTGACGCGTTATAAGGGGTATATGGTGGTTGATGACTCGCAGGGGATTTTCCGACTTAATATCCTTCTTCCTGTACCCTGAATTCATTTCGTGTATCTAAAAGAACCTTTCGTGTCATGCAGCTTGGTCGCTCACTTCTCATGCGAGAGCCTTAGAGGGTATTCGACAAAGAAACGACGAGACCGCGGGCAGCTTAAGGTGACCCTCTCGCCGTAGTAATCGAGAAGAGGCAAAGATGCTGACGGTGGGCCGTCTTGCTGTTGAGAATATGACCGAGGGCTGCGTCACTGATTCAGTTCATCCCCTTTTCACTTTCAATCTTGACAGTGACTGTCAGGATGATCGCATGGAATCAGCCACCCTCAAGGTGAATTCATGGGTGGGTAATCCTGGCGATGATATGTCTATCAGATATGGGGGTCCTGATTTAAAGCCCTTCACCAGCTACAACCTCGACTTGAACGTCAGGGATACGCTCGGTCAGTCTGCCTTTGCCGTTGCCCAATTCGAAACCGGACGCATGGGAACCCCTTGGCAGGCCAAATGGATCACGGACGGCACCTATAGGTTTCATGAAAAGAAGGTTTCGCCTTCCCCTATGGTTTTTCGGAGAGTTTGCTCCTTGAAGGAGGGGAAGGTCATCAGGGCACGTCTTTATACCACTGCTTTGGGTATCTACGACTTCACCATAAATGGCAAGGAGGTCTCCGATCGGTATTTCGCCCCCGGCTTCACATCCTATGCCTCCAAGCTCCAGTACCAGACTTACGATGTCACAAATCTTCTGGCCGGTGGCGGTCAGAAGGAGATCACAGCCGTGGTGGCCGGTGGGTGGGCTGTAGGATCCTTTTCCTTTACTAGGAAAAACAGGATTAGCGCAGACCGTCAGGCGCTCTTGGCCGAGCTTCGGATTGAGTTCGAAGATGGCACCAGTCAGATCATTGGCACTGATAAGGATTGGTCAGTCACTTTGAACGGTCCCTGCCGGATGGCTGACCTGTATGACGGTGAGACCTACGATGCCAGGATCGATTTGAGTGAGTCGCAAATGGGTCCTGACTGGCACCCTGCAGCTATTGAGAAGCCGAAAATCCATCCTCTTCTGGTTGCTGACTATGGTAGTCCGGTTCGGCCCCACGAAGTCTTGAAGCCTATTAGCGTATCCAGACTCTCCTCTAATGAGCTGGTTTATGATATGGGTCAAAATTTTGCGGGTGTGGTTAGGCTGACCATCGATGGGAAAGAAGGGCAGATCATCAAGGTCCGTCACTCCGAAATCCTCAACCCGGATGGCAGCCTCAACACCCGGTTCCTTCGTACGGCCAAAGCGACCTTGACCTATATCTGTCGCCAGGGCCGCCAGGTTTATTCCCCTCGCTTTACATATATGGGGTTCAGGTACGTTTCCGTCAGCGGCATATCAGCTGGCAGGATCCAAGTTGAAGGTCTGGCTCTCTACTCAGATATGCCTGTGACCGGGGATTTTTCATGTTCAGAACCCAGGCTGAACCGTTTGCAGAGCAATATTGTCTGGGGTGCCAAATCCAACTTGATGGATATACCAACAGACTGTCCCCAAAGGGACGAACGTATGGGGTGGACAGGCGATATCGCAGTCTTCGCTCCAACAGCCTGCTACAACTTCGATATGAGTCGATTCCTTGACAAATGGCTGAAGGATGTAGCCGATGAGCAAGCGCGGACTGGCGGAATACCGAACACAGTGCCAGCGCAGGGGTTCGGATTCCCGGACACGATGCCCACGATGGCCGTTGACTGGTGGGGAGATGCCTGTGTCTTGGTACCGTGGGCCGAATATCAGGCTCGAGGCAATATTGATCTCCTGGAACGGATGTATCCGGTAATGCAACGCTATGTTCGTGCCTGCCGGTTCTGGGCTGGGCTTTGGGGTATAGGTAAGAGGCGATACATCTGGCACACCCCAGCAGTGGTTCATTTCGGCGATTGGGTGGCACCTGACCTTCCCAAAATGTCTCAATGGCAGGCCCGGAGTCCTTGGACAGCCACAGCAAGTCTCAACAACACCAGCCGGACCCTGGCAAAAGTGGCAAGAGAGCTAGGCAAGGATCGTGAGGCACAGGAGTACGACCTGTTGGCCGACAAGGTGGCTGATGCTTACATATCGGTTTTTACTGATGGACGGGGGCATCTGAAAAAAGAATTCCAGACAGCGTATGTCCTCCCTCTCTACTTGCACATGTTCAAAGGGGAAGAAAGAAAAGAAGCAGCAGCTCGCCTGGCCGAGCTGGTAAAAGAGAATGGGTACCGAATCGGCACCGGATTTCCTGGGACGCCTTATATCCTCTTTGCTCTGGCTGATAACGGACAAGTAGATGCTGCGTATCGGATGCTGTTGAACGATACCTGTCCATCTTGGCTTTACGAGGTGAAAATGGGCGCCACAACGATATGGGAACGCTGGGATGGCCTTGACGAATCCGGTCAGTGTCCTATCGGTGATGACGGCACTGATCTGATGATTTCCTACAACCATTATGCATCAGGTGCCGTGGGAGACTTCCTCTACCGTCGCGTACTCGGAATTGAGATGATCGATCCAGGATATCGTACCTTCAGATTTAAACCCATTATTCACTCCAGCCTGAACTGGGCCAAGGGACACGTTCAGACTCCCTACGGCACTATTAGTGCCTCCTGGAAGGTTGAGGATTCCCTTCTTGCCGTTCGTGTCCATGTTCCTATAGGGACACGTTGTCGCCTGGAATTGCAGGGGGGGCAGACACAAGATCTCTGTCCTGGTGATCACCAGGTTAATCAGACCATCAACTTGGGAACAAGGCAAGAAGAGGACAAAAACTGATGGCTCAGCAGAAAATAAATCTATTAGAACAGTTCTTTTCTTCGAGCTGGTTGCGCACCCGCATCACCTCGGCCAATGTCCAGATCAAGGAAATGGTTCTCGGTTATCTTGTAGGACCATTGTGCGCCCTTATCTCGAATGCCATCTTCGCCTCTTATCTGAACAGGTACTATTCGGATATTCTCCACTGGACCGATAAGAGCAAATTCGGTCTCTTTGCAACCTTTATGCCAATGGTCTCCGTCATAGTCGTGGTTCTGGGTAATCTTCTGGTGGGACGAATGATGGATTTGACCAGAACCCCTCAGGGCAAGGCAAGGCCTTATCTTCTTTTGTCGGCTCCGATTCTTATGGTTGCCATCATCGGCCTTTTCATGACTCCTAGGAACTCCTCGCCGACGATGCAGATGGTCTGGATTTGCGTCTCCTATAACCTTTACTACGCGTTGGCATACCCTATGTTCTATACGGCTCACAGTTCTATGGTCAATCTTTCTACCCGCAACACCAATCAGCGGGGGCTCCTGGCCACTTTGTCCAACGCAGCAGGCGTGGCTGCAGTTGGTATCGGCGCCAGCATACTGGTGCCGGTCCTCCTTCAGGGTTTTCTGTTCGTAGATCATGGGGGGGTCATTGATACACAGGCCTCATACAATCACTGGAAGGTGGTAATTTTAGTCCTCTGTCTGATCACTTTTCTCGGTATTCTCTGCGAGTACTACTTCACCCGTGAACGGATAACCGAAGAGAATCTCAAGCTCAAGATCAAAGAGACAAAGTTACCCATGGCAAGACAGGTCAAAGCCTGCATGACTGAACCTTTCTGGTGGGTCATCATCCTATATTTCCTTCTATTCCAGCTTTCCGGCATGGTCAAAAACGGTTCTATGAGCTACTACAGCCGGTGGATGTTCAACGATGTGACCGGGGAGGGAGCCGCAGGCGGGGCTATGAGCGCTCTTGGTCTGATCGGCGGCATCCCCACTGCTATTGGCATGGTCCTGGCTTGGCCGATCGCCAATAAGCTGGGCAAGAGGAAAGCTGTGGCCTGGGGGATGGTCATTGCCGTCATCGGAGGATCATTCAGCCTTATTGACGTTCATAGCCTGAAAATGGTCTGCATAGGTGTCGCCTTGAAGGGGGTCGGCTCCATTCCTGCCATGTATGTGACTTTGGCTCTTCTTTCCGATGTACTGGACCACTTGGAGGCTAAAAACGGGTTCCGTTCGGATGGATTCACCATGGCCGTCTATGGGGCGATCATGGTTGGAATGACTGGCTTAGGCAGCGGTCTGATCAATATGCTTCTCACCGCGTCAGGTTATGACCCTTCTCTGCCTCGACAGAACAGAACAGTCCAGTCAGTGCTGGTTGTCTGCTACATAGGTTTCGAATTGGTCTGTTATGCGGCCATCGCGGTTCTCATGATTTTTCTCAATGTGGAACGCCATTCGGACGAGGACCATGCCTTGATTCTCAGGCATCAGAAAGAGAAGGTTTTGGCGGCAGGTGGAGAGTGGTTGGACCCTTCCGTCCGTCTGCAACGGGAACAGGATGAGGCGGATAGAAAGGCCGAATCCGTAAGACAGGAAGAACTACGCCAACGATGCGTCAGGAAAGGGCTGGACTTCGAAAAGGAGGAATCCAAGTATCAGGATAGACAAAAAATTCTGCTGAGTTGGAAGCGCAAGCTCCATCTTGAGCAGTAGCAGCAGGGGGTAGAGAAGCAAGACTCGGTGCTTGTTCATCAAGCATCAAAGTCGCACAAACAACGAGGAGGTTGTGTCATGAGAAATGATCGTCGTATACAGGCCTGGAGGGGGATGACAACGGTTTTTGCATCATTGCTGGCCTTGTCTCTTTCAGTTACAGGGGCCGTCAATGGTTTTCGCACGGATATTGATAAGTTTCTGGGAACCAAAAGCTCACGTTTCGTCACAGCCCAGGGCAAGGATGCCAGGAAGGCTTACACCTACCGTTCTGATTACTCAAGTACTAAGGAATTGTTGACATCGGTGGCTGATTTGGGTAGACGAATGAGCGCAGAGGGCTCTGTTCTCTTAAAAAACAACGGAGCTTTGCCCTTGACGGAGAAAGAAACCCATCGAGTCTCCCTTTTGGGATTCTCGAGCTATTACCCGGTCCTGGGCGGCGACATGGGTTCTTCTGTGAGTATGAACAAGGGTACGGATGCCGACACGGTTGACTTGATAGCCGCTCTTCGCTCGAGGCAGTTTGACATCAACTCAACGCTTCAGCAGCTTTATCAGTCTAAAAAAGATGAATTCTCGACAGAAATCAATAATTTCGGTCATAAAAGCAAGGTCACACGTATTACGGCGCCCCTTATCGGTGAACGGTTCTCTAGCAAGGAGCTCTCCCAATCCCAGATGGATCAGGCACGGCCTGATTGGCGGTCGAGTTTGGATAAGGACAATGTAATGATTGTAACCTTGGCAAGGGCTTCGGGAGAGAATAGAAACTATACGCCAGGCAAGGACGGGGTGGACAGCAAACAGCACCTCGATCAACGTGATCCCTTGGGACTTTCGGACGATGAGCGCCAGTTGATCGACGCTGCAGTCAAAGCCAAGCAGACCAATCATGGCAAGGTGATCATTCTTATCAATAGCGTTAATCCCATGCAGATTCAAGAGCTGGCAAATCAAGATGGAGTAGACGCCATCATGCAGGTGGGCCTGCCAGGCGCTTATGGCTTCAATGGTGTTGCTGATCTTCTCTGTGGCAGAGAGAATCCATCCGGACGCTTGACAGATACCTGGGCTGCCAACAACACCAGCGCTCCGGCAGTCAACAACTACGGAAACTACAGTTGGACTAATGCGGATCCTGCCCACAGCATTAACTCCGAAATCGTCGAAGCTGAAGGCATCTACACCGGCTATAAGTATTATGAGACCAGATATGCCGATAAGGTGCTGGGTCAGGGCAAAGCAGATGCCAAGGTTGGTTCGACTACTGGCGATGCCTGGGATTACAACAGGGAAGTAACCTATCCGTTCGGTTATGGTCTCTCTTACACCAGCTTTCGTCAAACATTGGACCAAGTAGCAGTAGATATGAAAGAGGGCACAGTAACCGCGCGCATCCAAGTGACTAACACTGGTAAGGTGGCCGGCAAGGATGTTGCACAGTTCTACGTAAGCACTCCTTATACCGACTATGACCGTGAGCATCATGTTGAAAAATCCGAGGTCCAGTTGTTGGACTATGGCAAAACCGATTTGCTTCAGCCCGGTCAATCGCAGACCTTAACGATCAAAGCGGATGCCCAGTATATGGCCAGCTGGGATTCCACTCTTGGCAATCACGGACGTAAAGGGGGTTATGTCCTGGATGCTGGGGACTATTACTTCGCTTTGGGAGATGATGCCCACCAAGCTGTGGAAAATGTCCTTAAGGCCAAGGGCGCATCTGCAGATGGCATGATGGATCAGGTGGCAAGCTGGAATCTGGCGCAGCGCGACACCAGTCGTTACGCAGTCAGCAAGACAGGTGCCAAAGTGACCAACCAGCTAGCGAATGCAGACTTGAACTTCTACAAGCCAGGTTCGGTCACTAACCTGAGCAGAAGCGATTGGGAAAGCACTTGGCCCAAAACTTATAAGGGGTTGACGGCGAGCTCCAGTATGCTCAAGCAGGGTCTGACCAATCAGACTTACCAGATAAAATCCCAAGGCGATCCTAAGTCGGTAAAGTTCGGTGCCAATAATGGGATGACCTTGGCCCAGCTGAAGGGTGTTACAGACATCAAAGATAAGCGATGGTCCAAGCTCATGGATCAGTTGACCTTGCCGGAAGCCATGATCAGGACCGCTTTCGGAGGAACTTCGACCAAGCCCATTCGTTCCATCAGCTCACCTGAAGTAGTTCAGAACGACGGTCCCAATGGATTTGCTTCTTATCCTTTAGGGCAGTATGCCAACAAGGACAAGCAATCAGGTGATCCTTATGCGGTTGACGGGACGGATCACAACCTTTCCTATACCATGGGGGTCATGGCCGTGGAAACCGTTATCGGCCAGACATTCAGCAAGGACTTGGCAGGTCAGTGGGGTAAGGCCCTGGGTAATTATTCGATCTGGGCCAACACTGCGCTTATCTGGGGTGTCGGCACCAATCTTCATCGCACCGCGTACAATGCCCGGAACCATGAATACTATTCCGAGGATCCTATGCTGACTGCCTATCAAGCGGCTTCCTCCGTCCGCCAAGCCAGAAAGTACGGCTGTATTTTGGCGCCCAAGCATTTTGCTTTCAACGACACAGAGATCAATCGCACGGGCATAGCTGTTTTCATGACTGAGCAGAAGGCGCGTGAGGGCGAGCTTAGAGCTAACCAGAGCATAGTCGAAGATGCCGGAGCCTTGGGTATGATGACCGGATTTAACCGGATTGGTGTGGTGGCTGTCAATGCCCATACTGGACTGCTCATGAACATACTCCGTAAGGAGTGGGGCTTTAAAGGTGTGCTTTCCCAGGACTTCATCATGGATACCGAATATCAAAATCTACCGGCTTCTGCCCATAACGGAGTAACCATGCTGACCAGTACCGGAAATGACAGCCTGGATGCCGTATCAAGAAAGTGGCCAGAGTGGAACCTGAAGAATGTCAGCAAGGACGCCCAGCTCATGAGTGACTTGAAAAGGAACATGACTTGGCAGAATTACGCCTATGCGAACTCCAATGTAATGGACGGTTTGGATGCGAAGTCACATTTGGAGACTATCCGCACTTGGTACGACAAAGTTCTGATGTGGTCGACGGCGGGTACGGCTCTGCTGACCCTTTTGAGCTTGGTCATGTACATGGTCAGTCGTCGCCGTTATTACAGGTCAATCTGAAAGGTGGAGATCATGGATTTTTTCAAGCGTCAATCAATCGGTTTCTATATGGGCACCCTAACCTTCATTGTCACTTTGGCTGCCTTGATTTATGCTGAAATTAACGGGAAAACAGCTTACTTCCAAAATTTGGGAGTCGAGCCAAGTGTCTTGGCTTGTGCCATCGTAGCTATGGCGTCAGAGATTTTCGTCCTTGTCTCCGGGCAGGTCTATCAAGGCAGCAGATGGTTAGCCTTGGCTCGCGATATAGCTCTTTGCTTAGCAGCCGTACTGCTCGTACTGAGTATGGTGAGTTTTCTGACAAGTCGGATCAATGGCTTTGCCAGCATCATGACTTTCGAGCAAAATGCGCAGAATATGGCTGATTTGCAGAGTGCCTTGATTGCCATAGTCCTTTTCGCGCTGGCCTCTGTATTGGCCGTTGTCACCTCTTTCTTTAGGGTGCGTAAGAATACCGGCAGATAAGGCTTTCAAACTGGATTGATGTAACTGTAATCGGATACAGTTGGGGCTCCATCGTAAAGGATGGAGCCCCAACTTTTATTAACCATGGCTCAGATGTGGAAGTAGAGCTCATACTCCAGAGGGGTGGGAGCCAGACGGGTTTGGTCCAGTTCACCGCGCTTCAAGTCCAGCCAGGTCTGGATTAGATCGTCGGTGAAGACGTCGCCTTCGCTCAGGAAGTCGTGGTCCTCCTCCAGAGCGTTCAGGGCCTCCTCCAGGGAGCCCGGCACCTGCTTGATCTGGGCGTGCTCCTCCGGAGGCAGCTCATAGAGGTCCTTGTCAATGGGGGCCGGGGGCTCGGTGTGGTTGAGGATGCCGTCCAGTCCTGCCATAAGCTGAGCCGAGAAGGCCAGGAATGGGTTGCAGGAGGGGTCGGGCGCGCGGAACTCGATCCTCTTGGCAGCAGGCGAGGTGCCGGCCAGGGGGATGCGGATGGCTGCCGAACGGTTCCGGGCCGAGTAGACCAGGTTGACCGGGGCCTCATAGCCGGGCACCAGCCGCTTGTAGGAGTTGGTGGAGGGGTTGGTGAAGGCCAGGACGGACGAGGCATGCTCAATTAGGCCGCCCACATACCAGCGGGCGATGTCGGAGAGTCCGCCGTAGCCATTCTCGTCATAGAAGAGGGGCTTGCCATCCTTCCAGAGGGACTGGTGGCAGTGCATGCCTGTCCCGTTATCCCCGGCGATGGGCTTAGGCATGAAAGTAGCGGCCTTGCCAGCCAGAGCGGCGGTCTCGTGGACCACGTACTTGTACTTCATCAGGTCGTCGCCAGCGTGCAGCAGGGTGTTGAAGCGATAGTTGATCTCCTGCTGGCCAGCGCCGCCCACCTCGTGATGGGAGCGCTCCAGAATCAGGCCCACTTTTTGCAGGTTGGCCACCATGTCGTCGCGCAGATCCTGATAGTGGTCGATGGGCGGTACAGGGAAGTAGCCCCTCTTGACCCGGTTCTTGAAACCGATGTTGTCGGAGCCGTCCTCTTCGACATCCACGCCCGAGTTCCAGGGGGCTTCGATGGAGTCGACCTCATAGAAGGAGCGTTGCATGCTGTTCTCGAAGCGAACCTTGTCGAAGATGAAGAACTCGGCCTCGGGAGCGAAGGAGGCCGTGTCGGCGATGCCGGTGGACCGCAGGTAGGCCTCGGCCTTGGAGGCGATCTGCCGGGGGTCGCGCGAGTAAGGTTCGTCGGTCACCGGGTCCACGATGGAGAAGGCCACATTCAAGGTGCGGTGGCGGCGGAAGGGATCCAGATAAGCTGTTTCAGGATCCGGAATCAGCTTCATGTCGGACTCGTTGATGGCTTGGAAGCCTTGGACGGAGGAGCCGTCGAAGGCCATGCCGTCCGTGAAGGCGTCCTTGAGGAATTCGCTGGCGGGGACGGTGAAGTGCTGCTGGACCCCGATCAGGTCCGTGAACCTGACTGAGACATATTCCACGCCCTCCTGGTTTATCAGAGCTTCGCAATCGGCCTTTGACTTAAGTTCGCTCACTGAACTGCTCCTTTCGTGGAAACCGTAACGGTCACCCAGTCTAGGGGACCGGTTTTTTCGGCAATGCGCCACTGAGGTTACGGGGGTGTTTCATGCGAAGGTCCCGGCACCTCCCTGAGGGAGATGTCGGGACCTTGGGAAACATCAGCGCCCGCGCATGGCTTTGCGGCTGACGTGTATCTTGGTCGGATCAATGCCCTTGGGCATCCCCAGGGCGCTCTGCCGCTTTTGCAGGGTGACCAGCCGGTCGTTCAGCGTCTCCAGTTCGGTGGCGGTCAGCTTGACCTTCTTCTTGATCACAGTGCGCTGGAGCTTGTTGAGCGGGACCTGGTCTGGACCGTGGCCCACGCTGATCCGGTAGATGGGGATGGCCGACCCGCGGGTGATGCGGCGGATCTTCTCCTCCTCGCGGTTCATGGCCTTATTGACGCGGTTGTAGTCGCCCTCGGCTATCAGATAGACCCCGGTGCGACCGGTGCCCCTCCAGATGGCATCCTTGGTCTTGGCGTCAATCCAGACGGGTTCCTGGGGGAAGGAGAAACCTGCCTTGGAGATGCTGCTCAGGACGGCGGCGGCAGCGCCTGGACGACCCTCCATCTTGGCGTAACCGACACGGTCTGATCGCCTGGTCAGGGTCATGGTGGCCAGAAGCAGGCCGACCATGATGCCCAGAAGCACGGTCAGTATCCAGGACAGCCAGCTGAAGTGGGCCAGCAGGCAGATCACCACTGCTATCAGTGTGGGCACCAGAATGGCTGCGGCCAGCAGCCAGGGAAGGGCCTTGTCCTCTTCATAAGTGAATTGGTAGATCTTGACGATCTGGCTGATCGTACTGGTCTTCTTTTTTGCTTTTTTGCCCTTGGTGTCCTCTGTAGCCATGCCATCCTCACTCGGAAACGTTCACTGGTTGACCAGTCTACCGCATGCCTACCGCATGTTCAGGGGTCTGCCGTCAGCCTTGAGCAGGGCCTCTCCAATGGCTTCCGAGAAGGTGGGATGGGGGTGGATGAGCCCGGCCGCCCGGTGCAGGGGGATCTGGTTGCCCACCAGCTGCTGGGCCTCGGCGATGTTTTCCGAAGCCTGGGGGGATACCATCTCCAGACCGACCACTATCTGCTTCTCCATGTCGGTGGCTTGGCAGGCGGTGATCAGACTGAGGGTGCCCTGCATGCCGCTCATGCGCATGCGCGAGTTGGACATCATGGGGTAGATGGTCTCCTTGACCTGATTCAGTGATGGATCGTCCTCGGCCTCCTGACGGCTGAAGCCCACAGCTGCGGCCTGGGGGGAGGAGAAGACCACGCGGGGGATGGTGGCCTCGTTGACCGGCTCGGGGTCCAGACCGGAGGCGGCATCGGCCAGGGTGATGCCCTGCTGGAAGGCCCTGTGGGCCAGGTGGTGACCCGGGGTGATGTCGCCCAGGGCCCAGACCCGGTCGCGGCTGGTGCGTCCCTGGGAGTCGGTCAGGACCTGGCCATGTTCGTCCAGGTCGATGCCCAGCTCCTTCATGTGCCTGGGATCGGTGTTGGGGTCCCTGCCGATGGCTACCAGGACCAGATCAGTCTCGATCGTTCCCGCCTGGCCCTTGTCGTCCGTTGGCTGGTAGTCGACCTGGATGCCTCCATCAGCGGGTAGACGGTGCCCGCCCGAACAACGGGCATGGGTGATGATCCGAATTCCCTGACGCTCCAGCTCCCGGGTCAGGATCTGACCGGTCCGCCGCCCCCAGTGGGAGAGGACCCGGTCCCGCCTGACCATCAGGGTCACTTGGCAGCCGGCTTGATTCCAAATGGTGGCGAATTCCAGGGCCACCGCACCTGAGCCGATGATCAGTGCCCGGCGGGGGAAGGGCTTGAGGGTCAGGGCCCGGTCGGTGTCGATGACAAGATCATCGAAGGGGAGTTCCTCCAGGGCCCTGGCATGAGACCCGGTGGCCAGGATGGTGTCGCAGGTGGTCAGGCGGGTTTGATTGCCGTCAGCATCGGTCACCTCCACCAGGCCGTCGCCGACGATGGTGCCATGGCCGTGCACCACGGTGATGCCACGCTGCTTCAGCAGGCTCGACAGGCCTCCGGTCATGGCATCAACCATCCGGTCCTGATAATCCTGGAGCTTCCGGTAGTCGATATCGGCCGACTTGATGTTGATGCCCATGGCGGCCCCGAGGTCGGCCTGTTCGAGAACCTGGGTGGCGGTCAGCAGGGCCTTGGTGGGGATGCATCCCCGGTTCAGACAGACACCGCCAACAACAGGGTCCTGCTCGACCAGGGCCACCCTTCCGCCCAGTTCTGCCGTGCGAAGGGCCGTGGCATAGCCGCCTGGGCCGGATCCGATGATGACGGTGTCGTACTGGCGGCTGTTGGCATCCCAGGGGTCCAGGGACTGCGTACCGGGTTGGTTGATCGATTGCTGCATAACAATCAATGCTAGCCGTAGAGGCTGGGAGAATGAAGACCATCAGCAGAATGTGGAGTGAATACGAAGAACGCCCGGAACCTCAAGTGGAACCGGGCGGCGCGGCTAATCGATGGGTCGGTAAGTCAGGACAACCGGCTGTCACTTGGGCCAGTGCCCACGCTTGCTTTGGCTGGGCTTGGGGACCCGCCAGCGCCGGACCATCATGGCCCGTTGCCAGGCATAGGAGGCCGAGCGGGAACCCTTGGCCACCGAGCGCTCGCCGAACTTGTCGATCAGCAGGCGCTTGAGTTTGCGCCACATCAGCCAGGTGTCGACCAGGGCCACGATCAGGTAGCCATAGAGAAGGATGGTCACCACCATGGTGAAGGTGGCGTAATGCTGCGGACCCACGAACATGCCCATCAGGGTGGCCACGAACATGAGGATGATGGCCGGGAAGATCCATTCCAGCAGGTTGAAGCGAGCATCCACATAGTCGCGGATGTAGATCCTCCAAGGCAGGCGCTCCGACTTGGGCATGTGGTCGATGTCGCCGGTCCTCATGGCCTCGTACTGGGCATCCTCACGGGCTCGGATCCGGGCCTTGGCGGCCTTGCGCGAGGCCTTGCGGTCCTTGGGGACCAGCGGACGCAGGTTCCGGGCCTCGGCCTGCTTGCGCTTGGGTGTGGGGCGTCCCTTGCCTCGTACCTCTTCAGCGGAGGCCGTCTGGTCCGCCTCCGCATCTTTGTCCCGTCGATCCTTGCGTGAGAAGGGGTTCCATGTCATGCGAACAGGTTACGGTGACGCCTAGACTCGCAAGCATTGATTCACAAGCAATCACAGGAGGTAGCGATGGCAAAGCTGGGCCTGGAAACGATCCGCACACGTGTTCAGGACGATGAGAGCCGGGTCGTCGATCTGCTCAAGGACAAGATCGCCCTGGCCTCGGTCTCAGCCAAGGGAATCACCGGGGATCACATGCGGCGCTCAGCCGACTATGTGGCCGGACAGCTGCGGCAGGTGGGTGTGGACGCCCATGTGGTCCAGGCCACCAATCCTGACGGGACCCCTGGTGCCTTCGAGGTCATCGGATCCCGTCAAGTGGATCCCAATGCTCCGACTGTTCTGCTCTATGCTCATCACGATGTGCAGCCGGTGCCCGATCCCTCCCAGTGGTCCACTGATCCCTTTACCGGTGTGGAGAAGGAGGGACGGCTCTACGGACGTGGGTCGGCCGACGACGGAGGCGGTATTGCCATCCACTCGGGTGCCTTGCATGCCTTGGGCAAGGACCTGCGCGTCAACGTCAAGGTCTTTATTGAGGGGGAGGAGGAGATGGGCTCGCAAAGCTTCATCCCCTTCCTTCAGGCTCATCGGGACGACTTCGCCTCGGATCTGATCATCGTGGCTGACTCGGGCAACTGGTCGGCGGACACCCCAAGCCTGACCACCTCTCTGCGAGGGAATGCGGACCTGGATGTCACGGTCACAGCCCTGGAGCATCCGGTCCACTCCGGCCAGTTCGGCGGGCCTATTTTGGATGCCAACACTTTGGCTGCCATGCTGATTGCCTCCATGTATGACGACCAGGGTCAGCTTGCGGTGCCCGGCCTGGAGAGCGACCAGCCTATCGGCGGCCTGCAGCGTGACCTGGACCAGGCCCAGCTGCGTTCAGATGCCGGTGTGGTGTACTCCTACCGGCTGGCCGGAACCGACTCCCTGGCATCCCGTCTCTGGACCAAGCCGGCAGCGGCGGTGATTGGCTTCGATGCCCACCCGGTGGAGGGCTCCTTCAACGTGCTGGCCGACAAGACCCGCTTCCGCATTTCCCTGCGCACCGCGCCCACCCAGCGTCCTGAGCAGGCCGCGCAGGCACTGGCCGATTTCCTGATCGCCCATGCTCCTCAAGGGGCCAGGGTGGAGGTCACGCCCGGCGACATGGGCATGGGATGGGCCATGGATGCCGACAGCCCGGTGGTCCGGCAGGCCGAGGAGGCCATGCGGCAGGCCTTCGGACGCGACCCGGTCAACAAGGGCGAGGGCGGATCTATCCCCTTCATTCCCGAACTCAAGCGGCTCTTCCCTGAGGCTCAGGTTCTGGTGACCGGCCCCGAGGATCCCCAGTCCAACGCCCACAGTCCGAACGAGTCCATCTCCCTGCAGGGGCTGGTCGACAACATCATCACCGAGGCCCTCCTGCTGGATTCCCTGGGCGCGGGTCAGAACTGACTTTTTGGCCACGGTGTGTTCTAGGGTTATAGGTGACACGGGGGCCGTATGCCTGAGGGCGTGCGGCTGAGAGGAGGCTCAGCCTCAACCGGACGAACGTTTACCGGGTAATGCCGGCGCACGGATGTCACTGGACCCGTGCCTGAACGGGATGGCGCTCATAGGGAGCGCCCCGAGGAAAGGCACAAGATCATGACCGATGGTCATTTCATGAACAATACTGTTTCCGGATCGGAGCCGGAGTCTGAGCGGACCCCCTCCCAGGTCAGGATCCCCTCCAAACGGTGGAGGGTGGTGGATATCGCCGTCGCCTCGGTCATCGGGGTGGCCTCCGCCGTCATCTACTGGGTGGTCGCCATGGTGACCACCATTCCCTGGTCCTTCCTGGATGGGGTTGTGCCCGGTCTGGGAGGTATCCTCAACGGCCTCTACCTATTTGCCGGGCCCCTGGCTTTGGTCATCGTACGCAAGCCGGGGGCTGCCGTCTACGCCGAGCTGGTGGCAGCCATCCTGGAGTCGCTGCTGGGCAGCCAATGGGTGCCTGTGGAGACCATACTGATCGGTCTGCTTCAGGGCTTCATGGCCGAGCTGGTCTTCATACTGCTGCGTTATCGGCGTTGGAACATGCCCACGGTGGCGCTGTCCGGTGCGGCAGCTGGTTTCGGCTGCTGGCTATACTCCTTCTGCACGCACCTGCAGGCCATCAACCTGACCGGCCCCTACGGGGTGATCTATCTGATAGCCACCCTGATTTCAGGCGCGCTGATCGCCGGAGTGCTGGTCTGGTACCTCTACAAGGCCATCGCCGCGACCGGGGCCCTGGACCGCTTCGCCTCCGGCCGCGATATTCGCATGGCCGGGAAGTAGAGGCTCGGGAGTGGACCAGAGCATCCAGGACAATTCCTATCGACCCGCAGCCTTGGAACTGCGCGGCTGGGGGTACCGGCATGCCTATCGGAACCACTTCGCCGTCAGGGATCTTTCCCTACGCATTCCTGCAGGTCAGCGGGTGCTTCTGCTGGGAGCCTCGGGCATTGGCAAGTCGACCATCCTTGAAGGTGTGGCCGGTCTGCTGGGCGATCATGCACCGCAGAGCGGCCAGGACCAGGTCGAGGATGACGAGGGCGGGGTGACCCAGGGCCAGGTCCTGATCGACGGCAATCCCGCCGTCTCCAGCCGGGGGCGTGTGGGACTGGTCCTTCAGGACCCGGATGCTCAGGCCATCTTTCAGCGCCTTGGAGACAATGTGGCCTTCGGACCAGAGAACATGGGGCTGCCACGAGATGAGATCTGGCCACGGGTGCGTCAGGCCATGGCCGAGGTGGGTTTGGCCGACCTGCAGCTGACCCGGCCCACCATGCATCTCAGTGGAGGACAGATGCAGCGCCTCGCCTTGGCTGGTGCCCTGGCCATGCAGCCTGGGCTGCTCCTGCTGGACGAGCCCACGGCCAATCTGGACCCGGTCGGCGTCGAGCAGATTGTCGATGCCGTCAGAAAGGTCCTGGATCGGCAAGGCTCCACTATGATTCTGGTCGAGCACCGGGCAGGGCCTTGGATGGACATGATCGACCGGGTCATCGTGCTTGGGCTGGGTGAGGTTGAAGGCGGCACTGAAGGATCGGGTGCTGCGGCCTATCGCAAGACTGTGATCATGGCCGACGGGAGCCCCCAGGAGGTCTTCACTGATCCTGGACTGGATCTGGCCGCCCTGGGCATCTGGGTTCCGGAAGCCTATAGGAGCGCCAAGGATTCGCTTCCTGCGCTTGGTCAGGACAGGAGCAGACATCGGCAATCCGACATCGGCCAGGATGAACATCCCGTTCTGCTGGCTGCCCAGGATCTGGCGGTGGGTCGTCAGGACAAGGCAGTGGCCGAGCATATCGATCTGGAATTCAGGGCCGGTCAGGTCACCGCCCTGGTCGGGGCCAATGGGGCTGGCAAGTCCACTCTGGCCATGACCTTGGCTGGTCTGCTGGAGCCGGTGGCCGGTTCAGTCCTTGCCCAGGATCGCCTGCTTCGGGAAACCCAAGGGCAGACGCCTGCCGAGCCTGAGCCCATCCGGTGGACCTCATCCCAACTGGCCGCGCGCATTGCCTATGTTTTTCAGAATCCTGAACATCAGTTCGCCAGGGGCACGGTCCTGGATGAGGTCAAACTGGCCCCCATCCGCACCGGCATGACCGAGGACCAGGCCCAGGCCCGTGCGCTTGAGCTGTTGGACAGTTTCAGGCTGAGGCAGTACGCGCACGCCAACCCTTACACGCTCTCGGGCGGCGAGAAACGGCGTCTCACGGTGGCCTCGGCCCTGGCGGCAGCACCCCAGATGCTGATTCTTGACGAGCCCACCTTCGGCCAGGACAGGAACACCTGGGTCAGTATGGCCCAGCTGATTGTAGACCTGCGCGACCAGGGAGCCTGCATCATCCTGGTCACCCACGACCGGGAGCTGGTCCAGGCCCTGGATGCCCGTCTGGTGGAAATGACGCCACCGGGAAACAAGAAAGCCGTCTGGCCTATAGCCGGGTCAAGGCTGCAGACTCGTCAGGAGACCGTTGCCACCAGGCTGACCGTCACACCCATGGATCAGCGGGATGAACCGGTCAAACCGGCCAGCCGGTCGCCATACATAGCCTCCATCAATCCGGCCTTTCGCCTGATAGGGGCCTTTCTGGCGGCTCTGCCCCTGCTGATCAGTCTGGACTCGGTCTCGGCCACGACGGCCCTGATCCTGGAGTTCCTGCTGCTGGGTGCGGCAGGCTTCACGCCCCTGCGCGTGGTCAGATCCACCTGGCCCATCTTCCTGGGGGCGCCAGGCTCGGCCCTGGCGATCATCCTCTATGGCAAGAGCGGCGGCGCCACCTTCTGGCAGTGGGGAATGATCCACATCACCCAGCGCTCGCTGGATCTGGCCCTGGCCACTGCCTTGCGAATCCTGGCCATCGGAATCCCCGCCATCATCACCGTACTGGGAATAGACGCCACCGACCTGGCCGACGCCTTCAGCCAGGTGCTCCACCTGCCTGATCGCTTCGTCTACGGGGGGCTGGCCGGTATGCGGCTCTTCACTGTTCTCAAGGATGATTGGTCGGCCCTGACCGCCTCGCGCCGCAGCCGTGGACTGGGCGATGAGAACCGTTTCAAGGCCTTTATGCCACAGGCTTTCGCCCTGTTGGTCCTGTCCATCAGGCGTTCGACGACCTTGGCCACGGCTATGGAGGCCAGGGGCTTCGGCGGCAGCACACCACGCACCCATGCCCGGGTCTCCCAGGTCAGTCTTCGTGATGTGGGCTTCCTGCTCATATGCTTGGCTGTGCCCGCGATTTCCCTTACCGTGGCTGCGCTGACCGGTTCCATCGCCTTCTTCGGCAACTGACTGTCAGGGTTTTCCGCAGCAGACTCCGGATATGGAGGGACCCCGGTCCTTTCCACCTCCCGCAGAGAGGGGAAAGGACCGGGGTCCGCCTGTGGTTGGAAGCGCCGGTCTTTTACCTGGCCAGAGTGGTGTTGATGTTGCGCACCTCGTCGAACCGCTTGGAGGCGTCCTCCCAGTTGACGATGTGCCACCAGGCCTTGACGTAGCTGGCCCGGTCGTTCAGGTACTCCAGGTAGTAGGCGTGCTCCCAGAGGTCCAGCAGGACCAGCGGGAAGATGGTGACTGGCAGGTTGCCCTGGTGGTCGTACATCTGCAGGGTGACCAGGCGCTCACCCAGCGTATCCCAGGCAAGGACGGCCCAGCCGGAGCCCTGGATGCCTGCGCACATGGACTCGAAGTAGGTCTGGAAGCCCTGGAAGGACCCGAACTGGTCCTCGATGGCGGCCTTGAGCTCGCCAGTGGGCTCCTGGCCGATGGCTGGGGCCATGTTCTTCCAGAAGATGGAGTGGTTCTTGTGCCCGGCCAGGTTGAAGGCCAGGTTCTTCTCCAGCAGGTTGGACTGAGCCACGTTGCCGGACTCGGCCGCGTCGTGGATCTGCTCCAGGGCCTTGTTGGCACCGTTCACGTAAGCCTGATGGTGCTTATCATGGTGCAGCTCCATGATCTTGCCGGACACGTACGGCTCCAGCGCCGAGTAGTCGTAGGGCAGATCGGGAAGTGTGTATACGGGCATATCGTCTCCTCACAATGATTCTGGCCAAGCCAGATGTGCCATGGTCGGTCTGCGCCATACCAGCTGTGGACGTGGTCGACCCGACCGGTTCTTTTACCCTAGCCCCTTGTCCGGCGAGCACAAGGGGCGCAGGCCTTTCTTTCAGTGAACTTTCCCACAGATGTAGGCCGATTGAGGTCCGATCTCAGAGCTCTCGACTGTCGAGGCTAGAGTTATGCCCATGCCCTTTGATGATTCCATTCTCGACAATCCCCGTGCCCAACGAATTCGTCGCCTGGCTGAACTGCAGGATCGGCGGGCACGGCAGCGTCATGGCCGCTTCCTCATAGAGGGGCCGCAGAGTGTGCGCGAGGCGGTCCGCTGGCGTTCTGACCTGCTGACTGACCTCTATATTCAGTCGGACGAATCCTCTCCTGCAGCCCGGGGCGGTCATCCACGGCCGTTCAACGAGACTGTGGGCGCCATCGTGGAGCAGGCTCGGGAGCTGCCTGACTGCTACGGACATTTCGTCTCCGCCAGGGTCATGCGTGCCATCAGCGGCAATGCACAGGGGATCGTGGCCCAGGCGCGTACGGACGGATTTCTGACACAATCGATGGACTTCGAGGATCCCCAGCGCCTGACGAAAGAGGGGCCCGACCTGGTGGCAGCTTTCTGGCAGATTCGTGACCCGGGCAATGCTGGCACTGTGATCCGCACTGCCGATGCCGCTGGCTGCAAGGCAGTCATCCTGGTGGACCAGTGCGTGGAACTCACCAATCCTAAGGTCATTCGCTCCACGGCTGGATCGGCCTTTCACATACCCCTGATGACCATGAGCACCGAGGACTTCCTGGCCCTGTGCAGACGGCAGGGTCGGACCATGGTGGCGGCCGATGTCTATGGAACACCGGATAAGCCCGTCCGCTCCCTGGCTGATCTGATGGCGAGCGGAGCCCTGACCAGGCCAGACTCGGCGGGTCGGCCCATGGTTCTGCTCTTCGGCAATGAGGCACGCGGACTGCCCAAGGAGTTGTTGCAATCCATGGATCAGATCGTCCGCATTCCTCTATATGGGCGGGCTGAATCCCTCAACCTGGCCACCTCGGCGGCGGTGCTGCTCTACGCCATGGCCATGTCGAGTCGTATTGAAAGAATGTGAAGGCGTCAACGACCGGGATTTCCGCTGATTTGCGGCCCGGATACGGCATTGGCAACAGTGGAAAGGTCCATGGTGGCACAGGAAGAATTCGACCCCGCGGCGATGACCGACGAGGTCAACGAGGGCATCGGCAGGATTCGCGAGGCCTCTGATCTGGAGGAGCTCAAGGCGATCAAGGCCCGGTATGCGGGGACAGGTTCAGCCCTGGCCGGATCCGGTCGGATTATCGGTACGTTGCCAGCGGATCAGAAGAAAACCGCCGGCCGCCTAGCTGGCAAGCTCAAGGCTGACTTTGGCCGCGCCTACGGGCTCAAGGAGCGGCAGTTGCGCCAGGAGGAGGAATCCCGCCGTCTGGCTGCCGAGCAGGTGGATATGACCCTGCCGGTCAACCGCCATCCGCAGGGTGCTCGGCATCCACTGTCCAAGCTCATGGAGGACGTAGAGGACTTCTTCGTCTCCATGGGTTGGAGCATCGCCCAGGGCCCCGAGCTGGAAGCCGAGTGGTACAACTTCGATGCCCTTAACTTCGGCCCTGACCATCCTGCCCGCCAGATGCAGGATACCTTCTATGTCAAGGGCAGCCAGGCCAGGGACGCCGCCGGTTTCGTCGGCTCCAACATGGTCATGCGCACCCATACTTCGCCCGACCAGGCCCGTTCTCTGATAACCCGCGGCGTGCCGCTCTATGTGGCTTGCACGGGCAGGGTCTTCCGCACCGACGAACTGGATGCCACCCACACCCCGGTCTTTCACCAGTGCGAGGCCATCGCCGTCGACGAGCATCTGACCATGGCCGACCTCAAGGGCACCCTGGACAAGCTCGCCGTTGCCATGTTCGGTCCCGAGGCCCGGACCAGACTGCGTCCCTCATACTTCCCCTTCACCGAGCCCAGCGCCGAGATGGACCTCTGGTTCCCCGACAAGAAGGGCGGCCCTGGATGGATCGAATGGGGAGGCTGCGGCATGGTCAATCCCAACGTTCTGAGGTCGGCCGGCGTGGATCCGCAGCGTTATTCAGGCTTCGCCTTCGGCGTGGGCATGGAGCGCACCCTGCTCCTGCGCCACGACATCAACGATATGCACGACCTGGTCGAGGGTGACGTGCGGTTCAGTCAGCAGTTCGAGATGGGGGAGTGACCGTCAGATGCCAATGGTAGATATCGACTGGCTCAAGGAGCATGTGCAGGTCCCTGAGGATCTGACCTATGAACAGCTGGCCAAGGACTTGGTTCGGGTCGGTCTGGAGGAAGAGGACATTCATGAGTCCACGGTGACCGGTCCTATCGTGGTCGGCTATGTGGTGGATGCTGAGCCTGAACCTCAGAAGAACGGCAAGACGATCAACTGGTGCCATGTGGATGTGGGCGAGCAGTACAACGCTGTGGACGACCAGGGTCACAAGGTGCCTAGAGGCATAGTCTGCGGGGCCCCAAACATGGCTGCGGGCGAAAAGGTGGTGGTGACCCTGCCAGGGGCCGTCCTGCCTGGGGACTTCCGTATCGAACCGCGCAAGACCTATGGCCACATCTCGGACGGCATGTGCGCCTCAGAGCGTGAGCTGGGGCTGGGCTCGGACCATCAGGGCATCATCCTGCTGCGCAATTACGGGTTCACCCCCGAGCAGTACGAGCAGCTCAAGCCAGGTGACGATGCCATAGCTCTGCTCCATATGAACAGGCCTGTTCTTGAGATCAACATCACACCCGACCGCGGCTATGCCTTCTCCTACCGGGGGGTTGCCAGGGAATACCACCACTCCACGGGTGCTGAGTACACGGATCCGGTGATTGAGCTGAACAAGACAGTGCCGGCCCCCGCAGCTCAGGAGGATCAGGCTCCGCTGGCCGTGCGCATTCAGGACGAGAACCCTATTCACGGTCAGCCAGGCTGTGATCGGTACTACCTGCGTGCCTTGACCGGGTGTGACCCCAAGGCGGCCACTCCCAGCTGGATGCGTCGGCGGTTGGTACGTGCCGGCATGCGCTCCATCAGTCTGCCGGTGGACATCACCAACTATGTCATGCTGGATCTGGGCCAGCCCCTGCACGCCTATGATCTGGACAAGCTCAGCGGGCCCATCGTAGTCCGTAGGGCCAGGCAGGGTGAGCACCTGACCACTCTGGATGGCAAGGATCGCGAGCTCAGCACCGAGGATCTGCTCATTACCGACTCGCCCGAGGGGCAAGAGGGATCCCGTATCTTGGGTCTGGCCGGAGTCATGGGTGGTCTGTATGGAGAGGTGACCGATCAGACGCGGAATATTCTGATTGAGTCCGCCCACTTCGACCAGGTGACCATCGCCAGGACCGCACGTCGCCACAAGCTGCCCTCCGAGGCTTCCAAGCGCTTTGAGCGCGGGGTCGATCCGCAGATGCAGCCGGCTGCCGCGGCTATGGCCGCTGACCTGCTGCATCGCCTTGCCGGTGGCCAGGACCTGGATGCTCCGCTGGATATGAACCAGACCAAGCCCATGTCAGTCATCGACTTTACTGTCAGCGAGGTGGCCAGGCTGACTGGACTGGATGTGGAACCCCAGCGCATTGTGGCCATTCTGCGCGACATAGGCTGCACGGTCCAAGGCGATCCTCAGGACCGGCTGTCCGTGACTCCGCCAACCTGGAGGCCCGACCTGGGCGAGGGCTGCGACCTGGTCGAAGAGGTGGCCCGCCTGGTGGGCTACGACCGTATCCCCGTCACCGTGCCATCACCCAAGGTTTCCGGAGCAATTGGTCTGACCGATCGCCAGCAGCGTCGCCGTTGGGCGGCGGACACCCTGGCCGAGTATGGGCTGACCGAGGTTCTGGACTATCCATTTGTCGGTGACAATGATTTCAAGGCCTTCGGCATGGATCCTGATGAGGTCCATATCAACAGCGTGGAGCTGGCCAACCCCATGGCCGCTGATAGGCCCTATCTGAGGCAGAGCCTGCTGCTGCCACTGGCCAACACCGTGGGCCGCAACCTGCGACGTGGCAACACTGATGTGCGTCTCTTCGAGATCGGCTATGTCTTCCGTCGCGACCCCAAGGCTCCTGCGGTACCTACACTTCCGGGCGGCGTGCGGCCCAGCGACGAGGATTTGGCTCGCCTGGACCAGGGTCTGCCAGAGCAACGGCTGCATGTGGCGGCCTTGCTGACAGGCCGGGCCCAGGAAGACGGCTGGCTTAAGGACAGCAGGGATGTGGACTGGACTGATGCAGTCGAATCGGCTCGCCGGGTTTTGGACAGGCTGGGTGCCGATTATCGGCTGGAGCAACCCTCAGCCGAGCAGGTGCCTGACCAGTGGCATCCGGGCCGCACCGCCAGGCTGGTCCTGGATGACGGCACGCTCGTCGGCATGGTGGGCGAGCTGCATCCTCGGGTTGATCAGGCTCTGGGTTTCCCTGCCCATTCTGCCGCTTTCGAGCTGAGCCTGGACATGGTGCTGGACCACCTGGATTACACACCCCTGCAGGCCAAGCCGGTCTCGACCTTCCCGCCGGTCCGTCAGGATCTGGCCTTCACTGTGCCGGACACGGTCTCGGCAGCTGATCTGACTTCCGCCATCAGAGAAGCGGCTGGGTCTAGTCTTGAATCCATCGAGCTGTTCGACGTTTTCACTGGCGATCAGATCGGTGAGCATGCAAAATCACTGGCCTTCGCAGTCACCTTCCGCGCCCCGGACCGCACCTTGACGTCCGAGGACAGCGAATCCCTGCGTCAGGCCATCGTTGACAAGACTGCGGGTCTGGGCGCCGTACTGCGCGCTTGACCGGGCATCACAAGGGGGCCGAGGGACATGACGGATTCTCAAGAACAGGGCACAGCCGGTGGACCTGACCGCCAGGATCATGATGGGGGCGACCAGCCTTTGTACGGCGCACGCGCCGATCGTTATCCAGGGTGGAATCCGTACATATACGGTCGCCCAGACCCTGAGCCCAAGGCCAAGGAATCCGATTCGTCACAAGGCAACCCCGCCAACCGTCCTATGCACATGGCGGGGCAGCCGGGTCCCGGTCGTGGCGAAAACCCTGGGAATCCTCAAGCCCGTCCCGGCGCTCCGGTCTGGCCTCCTCAGGGCATGCCCGATCTGAACGACCCCTCCCAAAATCCGGCCTACGGCCACTGGGATCCCTGCGCCATCATCGCCTTCCTTATGGCCCTCTTCTTGCCCATGCCTGTGATTCCCGCTCTGCTGGGTGGCGTTTCCATGTATCGGACCCGCCGACTGCATATGAAGGGCTATGGATTGGCCATGGCGGCCCTGATCATCAACCTGCTCTTCACGCTTGCCTGGATCTGGCTGCTGGTCAACGGCATCTCCCTGAATGATTTCTACCAGCAGATGATGCCATCGCCTTCGACGGGCGGCGGATCCGGCTCAGGTGGCGTCAGCGCCTGAAAACTCAAGGCACTGGCTCCTTCTGGATGTCTGGATGCGATTATGCATTTGCATGAGCCGGAATTCATGTTTGTGCATATGCTGTCAGCCTTGGGATATAGAGATCTACGAGGGGATGTTCGATCAGATGGGTTTGGATGTCAATATCGTCGTATTCGACGGGTTTGAACCCTTGGATGTTTTTGGCCCCTTTGAGGTTTTCATCAATACTGATGGTGCCCGAGTGCGGCTTTTCTCTCTTGACGGGTCCGGCATGAAAGTCGGTGAGGGCGGTGTCAGGGTCGAAACTGTAGGGCCAGAAGATATCAATTCCCAAGGGGTTCTGCTGATACCCGGCGGGTCCGGTACTCGAACTCTGGTTGGGGACGACCAATGGACAGGGCAGCTGGCAAGCTTGGCCGCCAGGTCGCCGCAGGTAATGACGGTCTGCACAGGCTCGGCTCTCTTGGCTGCCGCTGGTGTGCTCGACGGTCGGCGTGCGACCTCAAATGACTTGGCCTTTGACTGGGTCGTCAGCACAGGGAAGCGTGTGGACTGGATCAAGGATGCGCGCTGGGTGGTCGATGGCAAGTTTCGTACATCTTCGGGTATCTCGGCCGGCATCGATATGGCCTTGGCCTTTGTAGAGGAGGCGTGCGGGTCCGAGGCTGCGGAAAAGGCCAGCAGGCAAATGGAATATATCCGCAACAGAGACTCCGGTTATGACCCCTTCGCATAGTTGGAAGCGTTGCACAGCTAGAGCAGATATATAGCGACACGCCGAATTGCATAAATATGCGTTTTACTGCATGAGTATGTATGATGGTGCCCGATGAAGGGAGCACTCATGCGGCAATACACGGTGGCTGTAGCGGGAGCTTCGGGGTATGCCGGCTCGGAGATGATCCGTCTATTGGCGGCCCATCCAGCCTTTCAGGTTTGCACGGTCACCGGTCATGGCTCGGCTGGCCGGCTGCTGGGGGAGTTCTCGCCCAACCTCCCGGAGTCGATAGCCTCGCTGCAGATTCAGGATACCGATCCAAAGATCTTGGCCGGCCACGATCTGGTGGTTCTGGCACTGCCTCACGGGGCTTCAGGTCCCCTGGCAGAGCAGCTGGATCCGCAATCGCTGATGGTCGACCTGGGTGCTGATCACCGGCTGGAGGATCCGGGCGACTGGCAAGACTACTACGGCGGGCCTTTCTCAAGCCCGTGGACCTACGGGATGCCTGAGCTGCTCAATCCGGGTGGCGGTCGCCAGCGTCAGCTGCTTGGACAGACTCGGCGGATCGCTGGTCCTGGCTGCAATGTCACGGCAGTCACTCTGGCCTTCCAGCCTGCTTTAGCCGCCGGACTGGTGCAGATCGATGATCTGGTTGCTGACCTGGCGGTCGGCTACTCGGGCGCCGGACGCTCAGGCGGCAGAATGGACCTGCTGGCAGCCCAGGCCATCAATTCAGCCCATCCCTACTCGGTCGGAGGCACCCACCGGCATATCCCTGAGATTCTGCAAAATCTGCGTAAGGCCGCAGCTGCGAACCCGAGCATAGGGGGTCTTGGGAAACAACCCATCCGCATGGGGCTGACCCCTATACTGGTCCCCATGTCGAGGGGGATTCTGGCAGTGGTCTCAGCCAAGCTGAGCACGCGTGGACGGAGCATGGGGGTGTCTGATGTTCGCGGAATCTGGAAAGAGGTCTATGCCGGGGAGCAGTTTGTCGATCTGCTCCCCGAGGGCAGGCTTCCCTCCACGGCCGATGTCTACGGCTCCAACCGGGCCCAGGTCCAGGTAGCTGTGGACCAGCGCGCTGACCGCCTCTACGCTTTTGCAGCCATCGACAACCTGACCCGGGGCACCGCAGGCCAGGCTCTCCAGGCCGTAAATCTGGCCTTGGGCCTACCTGAGGAGACCGGACTGACAACTATAGGAGTGGCACCATGAGCATCACCTACCCTGCAGGCTTCCGGACCGGCACCGCTATCGCCCACCGTCCGGGAGGCTCACAGCGCCGCAATCTGGCCCTGGTCGTCAACAGCGGACCCATGGACACGGCTGTGGGGGTCTTCACACCTAATCGTTTCCGGGCCGCTCCGGTTATCTGGACCAGCAAGATCCTTGAAGAAGGCCGTGCCGGAGCCGTGGTCATCAACTCTGGTAATGCCAACGCCTGTACTGGTCCTGAGGGCCTGGACCAGGCCAGAGCCATGGCCGAGCGGACAGGAGAGAAACTAGGCCTGCCGAGCAATCGGGTCGCTGTCTGCTCCACCGGGATTATCGGTCATCTGCTCCATCTGGATTCCATATTGACTGGCATCGACCAAGCTGCCCAGGGGATGTCGTCCAGTCAGGAGGCTGGTGAAGAGGCCGCCAAGGCCATATTGACCACCGACACCTGCACCAAGACAGTGGCCGTGGACGGGTCTGGCTGGCGGCTGGGGGGCATGGTCAAGGGTTCCGGGATGATTGCCCCGCAGCTGGCCACCATGATCTGTGTAATCACTACTGACGCCATTTTGGAGCCGGAACAGGCACGTCAAGCCCTATCCGAGGCTTGCCGACTCAGCTTCAATCGGATCGACGTGGACGGGTGTATGTCCACCAATGACACCGTCCTGCTGATGGCCTCCGGGGCCTCTGGTGTACGGCCCGACTCCGAGCAGTTCCAGGAGAAGCTCGGTCAGGCATGCACGGATCTAGCCCATCGGATCGTGGCTGATGGTGAGGGCAGCAGGCATCGGATCCGCATCCGTGTGGACGGTGCCGAGAGCGAGGGTGCAGCCCTTGCCTGCGCCCGGGCGGTCTCCGGATCCACGCTGCTCAAATGCGCTGTGGCCGGGGAAGACCCTAACTGGGGTCGAGTGGTGTCTTCCCTGGGCACTGTGCCTGTTTCTACGGCGGCCTATGATCCGGCCCATGTGGATGTCAGCTTCAACGGCATCAAGGTCTGCCAGGGAGGCCGTCCCGGACAGGACCCGGAGCTGGTCGATCTGCACGTTCCCGAGGTTCACATCGACATCGACCTTGGTCAGGGCGACAGCCAGGCCACGGTATGGACCGATGATCTGACCCACGAATACGTGACCATCAATGCCGACTACCACACCTGATAGGAAGTCTGATCGGACGCAGTGCCAGGAGCGGCAGCAATCGGAAGATGGTCATAAGGAAGGGGAAGAGGATGGCGGATGACGAGCAGGATGCCGAAGCTGAAAAGGCCTTGGACGACGCCCGCAAGGCCCAGGTGCTCATCGAGGCCCTGCCCTGGCTGGAGGAGTTCGCCGGCCAGCGAATCGTAGTCAAATACGGCGGCCATGCCATGGTGGACGACCATCTGCGCCAGTGCTTCGCCCAGGATATGGTCTTCCTGAGGCAGGTGGGCATGCATCCGGTGGTGGTGCACGGTGGCGGCCCGCAAATATCCCACATGCTCCAGGCCCTTGGGATTCCCTCAGTCTTCCGTGGCGGCCTGAGGGTAACGACCCCGGAAACCATGAAGGTGGTTCGCATGGTGCTAACCGGACAGGTGGGCAGAGATCTTGTCGGCGCCATCAATGCTCACGGTCCCATGGCTGTCGGCCTGTCAGGGGAAGATGCCGGCCTGTTCAGTGCGGCTCGCCGTACCGGCATGGCGGATGGCCAGCCGGTTGATCTGGGTCTGGTGGGTGAGGTCGTGGGCGTGGATGCTTCGGCCGTCGAAGACCTGATTGATGCCGGGCGGATCCCTGTCGTCTCCTCCGTGGCTCCTGACGAGCAGGATCCCACCCAGGTGCTCAACGTGAATGCCGACGCGGCCGCATCTGCTCTGGCAGTAGCTCTGGGGGCCCGGAAACTGGTCATTCTCACCGACGTGGAGGGATTGTACGCCAACTGGCCCCAGGCCGATTCACTGGTCTCCAGCATCGGCGTGGACCGACTTGAGGATATGTTGGAGGACATGCATGAGGGGATGCGCCCCAAGATGGAAGCCTGCCTGCAGGCCGTGCGCTCCGGGGTGGGCGAGGCGCACGTCATCGACGGACGGCGACCGCATTCCATGCTCAACGAGATATTCACCCGCAACGGCATCGGCACGGTGGTCGTGCCGGGCCGGGACATGATCATGAGGAGGAGCCATGACGAAGGCTGATGCGCCCACTGCCGAAACTGCTGAGCCTATGAGGACTCCCGAAGGGCCGCAGAGCAGTCAATGGGCAGACCGCTATGACCGCGTTCACATGAAGGTCTTCGGACGCCCGGGCAGAGTCATGGACCATGGCCGAGGCGCCTGGATCTGGGACCTGGACGGCAACCGCTATCTGGACATGATGGCCGGAATTGCGGTCAATGCTCTGGGTTACGCCCATCCTGCCTGGAACAAGGCACTGGCTGAGCAGGCAGGAAAGATGGCCCACATCAGCAACTTCTTCGCCTCCCAGCCTCAGATCGAGCTGGCCGAACGATTGCTGGACCTGGCACAGGCTCCGGAGGGGTCCCGCGTCTTCTTCGCCAACTCGGGAACCGAGGCCAATGAGGCGGCCATCAAGCTTGCCCGGCTGCATGGCGCTCGCATGGGCGGTCACCCTGGCCGGATCCTGGCTCTGACCCATAGTTTCCACGGCCGCAGCATGGGCTCCTTGAGCCTGACATGGAAGCCGGCCATCCGTGAGCCCTTCCAACCCCTGGTCCCGGGTATGGGCTTCCTGCCGGCAGAAGACGGCGATGCTATAGAGAAGGCCTTTGCACAGGGGGAGACCTCAGGAGAGCCGGTGGCTGCCGTCATTCTGGAGCTCATCCAGGGAGAGGCCGGGGTGCTACCGCTGAATCCTGACTATGTTCGTGAGGTGCGCGAGCTCTGTAGCCGGTATGGGGCCCTGATGATTTTGGACGAAGTGCAGACCGGCATGGGCAGGACCGGTCACTGGTTCGCCTTTCAGGATCAGAGCCTGTCTGGGGGAGCCTGCCCAGACGTGCTCACCTTCGCCAAGGGGGTCGCAGGCGGATTCCCCATGGGCGGGATGATCACCTTCGGCTCTGGGCCATCAGGTCTGCTGACCCCTGGCATGCACGGGTCCACCTTCGGTGGCAATCCTCTGGGATCGGCCCTGGCACTGACCACCTTGGAGACCATCCAGCGGGAGGGTCTGCTGGAACGGGCGCGGCAGATGGGGGAGAGGCTGCGTGCTGGCCTTACTGATTGCGGCAATCCCCTTTATAACCAGGTCAGAGGCAGGGGGCTGCTGGATGCGGTTCAGCTGAGTGCTCCCTGTGCCGGGGATCTGGCCTCCTGGGCTTTGGACCATGGGCTGATCGTCAATGCAGTGGCCCCTGATGCCCTGCGGCTGGCTCCGCCCCTGATCATCGAAGCCGACCAGATCGACCTGGCCGTGGATATCCTGTCTAAGGCTCCGGTCAGTCTCGGGAAGGGCTTGGGGCAGGATGATCAGTGAGATCAGCCATCAATGACGTGCGTAATCATAGCGATAGGGAGGCAGAGATGAGCAACGGTTTGCGGCACATGCTGCGTGACGACGACCTCAACCACGAGGAGCAACTGGAGGTGCTTCGACTAGGCATGGCCTTCAGGACCAATCCCTATTTGTCCCAGCCTTACCATGGGCCTCAGGCCGTGGCGATCATCTTCGATAAGCCCAGCACGCGAACCAGGACAAGCTTCTGCGTAGGCGTGGCCCAGCTGGGTGGCTATCCCATGGTCATTGACAGCTCAGGCTCGCAGCTGGGCCGTGGCGAGCCTGTGGCGGACACCGCTAACGTGTTGACACGGATGACATCCACCATAGTCTGGCGCACCTTTGGCCAGGATCGGGTGGAGACCATGGCTGCCCATGCCACCGTGCCCGTCATCAACGCGCTGACCGATTCCTTCCATCCCTGCCAGGTTCTGGCCGACTTCCTGACCCTGGCACAGCATCGGGGTGGGGTCGATGCCCTGGCTGGCATGACCATCGCCTACCTGGGAGACGCAGCCAACAACATGGCCAACTCCTATCTGCTGGGCGGGGCAGTAGCCGGTATGAACGTGCGGATTGCCGGCCCCCACGGCTTTCTGCCCGATCCGAGCCTGGTGAATCAGGCGCAGACTCTGGCCACTGAAAACGGCGGATCCATTCTGGTCACCACGGATCCTGTTCAGGCTGTGGAGGACGCTGATTGTGTCTTCACTGACACCTGGGTCTCCATGGGCGAGGAGGATCAGTATGAAATTCGCTCCCACCCATTCATGCCCTATCAGGTCAACGCCGCACTTATGACCCATGCCCGCCCGGATGCCCTCTTCCAGCACTGCCTGCCTGCATACAGGGGTCGAGAGGTGACGGCTGAGGTCATTGACGGCCCCCAGTCCGTGGTCTGGGATGAGGCCGAAAACCGACTGCACGCCCAGAAGGCACTGATGACCTGGCTGGTAGCCCGCTCCAGGGGCGATGAGTCACTCCTGCAAGGGGTGTGCTGATGCGTCCGACGACCAAGGTGGCCCGGCTGGATGCCATCCGTCAGGCCCTGAACCGACATCGTGTCAATTCCCAGCAGCAGCTGTCAGCCTTGCTGGCGGAGCAGGGCATCGAGGTGACCCAGGCCACCCTGAGCCGGGACTTGGACGACCTGCACGCCACCAAACTGCGGTATGCAGACGGCAGCATGGCCTACTGGATTCCCGCCACCACCGATCAGCAGGCCATGGAGGCCGCTGCCGCCGAGGGGCCTGAGGTCGAAGGGGAGAACAAGACCGATGCCTACCTGGCCAAGATTCTGACCGGGCTGATCACCTCGGTGGCACGGGCCCGCAACCTGCTGGTGGTCAGAACCCCGGCCGGTGCCGCCCAATATGCAGCCTCCGCCTTGGACCGCCAGCCCATCAATGGAATCCTGGGCACCATAGCCGGGGACGACACGATTCTGATCATCGCTGCAGACGATGAATCGGCTTCATCCCGGGCCGACTGGCTCATGACCATAATCTCCGGCCAGGAGGATGCCAAGGCCCGATGATCGCTGGAAGAACGAACTGAATATTGACAAGTGTGAAATTAGAAGGAAAGAGGATCGCCATGACCGAAAACAATCGCATCGTGCTGGCCTACTCGGGCGGCCTGGACACTTCGGTGTCCATTCCCTACCTCAAGGAGCGCACCGGCAAGGATGTGGTGGCCGTCTCCCTGGATGTGGGGCAGGGCGGGGAGCGTCTGCAGACCATCCGCCAGCGTGCCTTGGACTGCGGGGCCGTCGAGTCCGTCGTGGTGGATGCCCGGGACGAGTTCGCCAGGGACTACTGCATGCTGGCGCTCAAGGCCAATGCCATGTACGAGGGCGTCTACCCGCTGGTATCAGCCATCTCAAGGCCGCTGATCACCAAGCATCTGGTTCAGGCGGCCCACCGGTACGGTGCCGACACCATAGCCCACGGTTGCACCGGCAAGGGCAACGACCAGGTCCGTTTCGAGGTCTCCATCATGTCCATCGACCCCACGCTGAAGGCCATCAGCCCCATCCGTGATCTGGGATTGATGCGGGATGTGGAGATCGCCTACGCCAAGGAGCACCATCTGCCCATCGAGCAGACTGAGGAGAGCCCCTATTCCATCGACCAGAACGTCTGGGGACGGGCCATCGAGACCGGCTACCTGGAGGATCCCTGGAATGGGCCTACCAAGGATGTCTACTCCTACACCGACGATCCAGCCTTCCCGCCGGTCGAGGACGAGGTGACCATCGACTTCGAGCAGGGCATTCCCGTGCGCATCGACGGCAGGGCCGTCACCCCTCTGGAGGCCATCGAGGAGATGAACCGCCGCGCCGGAGCCCAGGGGATCGGACGTGTGGATCTGATTGAGGACAGGTTGGTGGGCATCAAGTCCCGCGAGCTCTACGAGGCTCCGGGGGCTGTGGCTCTGATCACCGCCCACCAGGAGTTGGAGAACTGCTGCCTGGAGCGCGAACAGCACCGGATCAAGCGCGACATCGACAAGCGCTGGGGCGAACTTGTCTACGACGCCCAGTGGTACTCGCCTGCCGTCCGTTCACTGAACGCCTTCATCGAAGAGACCCAACGCTATGTCTCCGGTCGCATCCGCATGGTCATGCACGGAGGACGGGCCGTGGTCACCGGCCGGCACTCCGACAGCTCCCTCTACGACTACAGCCTGGCCACCTATGAGTCCGGCGACAGCTTCGACCAGAACGCCTCCAACGGGTTCATCGCCATCTATGGCCTGGCCGACAAGGTGGCCGCCGCCCGTGATATGCGCTTCGGCAACGGCATCGCGCAGGACGGACAAGAGCAGTGAGCACCGGCGACAAGCCTATGGCTCTCTGGGGCGGGCGCTTCAGCGGTGGTCCCTCGCCGGCGCTGGTCGAGCTGAGCCGGTCCACCCAGTTTGATTGGCGACTGGCCGATGACGACCTGGCCGGTTCCCGGGCCCACGCTCGGGCTCTCAACCGTGCTGGGTTGCTGGATGATGACGAACTGGCACGCATGGAGAAGGCCCTGAATGAGCTCCAGGACCAGGTGGATTCCGGCGCCTTCGCCCCTGAACCTGGCGATGAGGACGAGGCCACAGCATTGGAGCGGGGCCTGATCGACATAGCGGGGGATCAGCTGGGCGGCAAGTTGAGGGCCGGGCGTTCGCGCAATGATCAGATCGCCACCCTGATTCGGATCTGGCTGCGTCGTCACGCCCGGGTGCTGGCCAAGGATCTGCTGCGTACAGCACAGGCTCTGATGGATCAGGCCCGTGCGGCGGGAACTACGGTCATGCCTGGCCGCACCCATATGCAGCACGCCCAGCCTGTCTTGCTGGCTCACCAGCTTATGGCCCATGTCTGGCCCCTGATCCGTGACCTGGAACGCCTGAGGGACTGGGACCAGCGTGCCGATGCCAGTCCATATGGATCTGGCGCGCTCGCCGGCACCACTCTGGGTTTGGACCCATTGCCGGTGGCACGGGATCTGGGCTTTAGTCGGGTCTGCGCCAACTCCATCGATGGGACTGCAGCAAGGGATGTGGTGGCCGAGTTCGCCTTTGTCGCCGCCATGATCGGCGTGGATCTGTCCAGGCTGGCTGAGGAGATCATCATCTGGAACACCCAGGAGTTCGCCTTCGTTCGCCTGGACGACGGCTACTCGACCGGTTCCTCCATCATGCCTCAGAAGAAGAATCCGGACGTGGCTGAGCTGGCTCGCGGCAAGGCTGGCCGACTGGTTGGGGATCTGACTGGCCTATTGACCACTCTCAAGGGGCTGCCGACAGCCTATGCGCGCGACCTGCAGGAGGACAAGGAGGCGGTCTTCGATCAGGTGGATACCTTGGAGGTCTTGTTGCCCGCCTTTGCCGGCATGGTCGCCACCTTGACCTTCAACAAGGATCGCCTGGAGGAGCAGGCTCCCACAGGCTTTGCTTTGGCCACCGACCTGGCCGAGTGGCTGGTCAGACAAGGGGTGCCCTTCCGTCATGCCCATGAGCTCTCCGGGGCCTGCGTCAAGCTGGCCGAGGGTCGTGGTTGCGAACTGGCCGACTTGGATGATGACGATTTCGTCAGGGTCTTTGCTGACTGGGTGCCCGTCGAGAGGGCTCCTGAAGTTCGTTCGGTTCTGACCGCCGGTGGAGCCGTTCGCGCTCGCCAGGGTCAAGGTGGAACCGCACCGGAGAGGGTCAAGGAGCAGATGGACCAGGCTGCGCATGCGCTGGAGGAGCTGAAGACTTTCGCTGACTCGCAGTCTGATGGGCCTGCCTACCGTCCGTCCAGGTGAGCTTTCTGATTTCCGCCAGGCCGGTGGCCGCGTTAAAATTCCGAACGGCAATTCCCCAAAGGGGACGGCAAACAGCGAAAGGTGGCGGCGAGCATGAATCCGGTGGCACTGGTCCAGGCTTGGTGGGCCAAGCAGCACATCACCCTGGCAAAAGAGCCGCCCGGCTCACGCCGTGGGCTGTGTTCGCCTCCGGACAAAGGCCGCGACCTGGAGCCGCTGACCATGCTGGTGGTGGGCGACTCCATGGCGGTCGGCTGCGGGGTAGAGGACCAGAGCCAGGGCTTCGTCCCTGACATAGCCGCTTGTCTGGCCACTCGGCTGGGGCGCCCGGTATCCTGGTCGACCCAGGGTCGGCTCGGGGCCACCATTCGCAGGGTGCGCTATAGGTTCCTGCCCGCTCTGCAGGACCATCCTGATCTGCTGGTCCTGTGTGCAGGTTCCAATGACATCATGGCCAACCGCACCGATGAGCAATGGCGGGATGACCTGGCAGCCAGCATCGAGCTGGCTAAAGATAAAGGCCGTCAGGTGCTGGTCCTCAGCTCCGGTCAGCTCTATCGGGATCCAGCCCTGGGCCGGGCGCTCAGGGCCGAGGTGGAGCGTCGGATAACCCGTCAGACACAGACCAGCCGTCAGATCTGTCAAGACGCCTCGGTGCCTTTCGTGGATGCCACCCGCGACGACGTTGGCACCGACCGACCCGACTTCTGGGGTATTGACCACTTTCATCCGGGAGTCCAAGGGTACCAGCGCATGGCCGCCTGTGTGGTCGACCACATTCCCCAAGACTTGATTAATAAGTTATCTGTGTCTGTACATTCCTGACTTGAATGCAGCAATTACGCTGAGAGGCTCCTTCTGGTGGCCCTGCCTTAGCGAGACAGTCAGCGGTCAATAGTCAATCGACAGCGGTTGATTCGCAATGAATAATAAGTTCGCCTTCAGGCCTTGGTGATTCCGGCTTGGTGCGGCCTTGTCTGCAGTGGTTCGGGGCTCTGCCGTGTCGGTATCTGTTGCAAGAATAGTAGGGTTTAGCATATGTTCATCAAATATTCGATAGGGAGTAGCCTCTCATGTCGCAGGTCACCGATTTCAGGCAGGCGGGTTTCGACTCGCTTTTCGACGAACTCAAGTGGCGCGGTCTCATTGCGCAGTGCACGGACGAGTCCGAGCTCAGGAAGGTGCTGGCCGACCCCTCGGTGACCTATTATTGCGGATTTGACCCCACAGCCCCCTCACTGCACGTGGGCAATCTGGTCCAGCTGCTCAACATGCGTCACCTGCAGGCGGCCGGTCTGCATCCCATCGCCGTTGTGGGCGGTGCCACCGGGCTTATCGGTGATCCTCGGCAGTCGGGGGAGCGCACTCTGAATCCCAAGCAGACCGTGGCTGAATGGACCGAGCGTCTGCGTGGCCAGATCGGGCGCTTCCTGGACACCGAGGGGGACAACCCCGTCCGGTTCGTCAACAACTACGAGTGGACCGGTTCCATGAGCACCATCGACTTCCTGCGCGATGTGGGCAAGAACTTCCGCATGGGCACCATGCTGGCCAAGGACACGGTGGCCCGCCGCTTAGACTCCGACGAGGGCATCTCCTTTACCGAGTTCAGCTACCAGGTGCTTCAGGGCAACGACTTCCTTGAGCTTTTCGACCGTTACGGATGCAGTCTGCAGCTTGGCGGCAGCGACCAGTGGGGGAACCTGACCAGTGGTCTGGACCTGATCCGCAAGGTGCGCAACGCGTCAGTCAATGTGATGACCAGCCCGTTGATTACTGACTCCCAGGGCAAGAAGTTCGGCAAGTCCGAGGGCAACGCAGTCTGGCTGGATCCCACCATGTTCAGCCCCTATCGCTTCTACCAGTTCTGGTTCAACCAGCCTGACGACCAGGTGGTCAAGCTGCTGAAGACCTTCACCTTCCTGCCCAAGGCCGAGATCGAGCGTCTGGAGGAGAGGACCGCCCAGGATCCGGGGGCGCGCGAGGCCCAGAAGGTGCTGGCCTGGCAGGTGACCTCCTATGTGCACGGCGAGCATGCCGCCCAAGGGGCCATTGATGCCTCTGGTGCCCTCTTTGGTCGCGGTAAGACTCTGGAGGAGCTGGACGAGGATGTGCTGGATTCCGCACTCGACGGCCTCAAAGTCGATGATGGTCAAGGCGGGCGAGTTCTGCCCGCGGCCAGCGAGGGCCAGCGTCTGGTAGAAGCCGGGGTTGCGGCTGGACTCTTCCGCTCGGTCTCCGAGGCGCGCAAGACTGTGGCATCGGGCGGTTTCTACCTGAATAACCAGCGGGTCGAGGATCCGGATCAGGTTTTGGAGAACAAGGACTTTCTGCATGGGCGCTTCGCCCTGGTTCGCAGAGGAAAGAAGGCCCTGGGCGCACTTGAGCGTCGGGCCGGCAAGTAGGAACGTAGAAATTAAGGACACTGATGGCAGAAGAACACAATCATTCCCGGGGCGATCGCGGACGGGGCCGGGGAGGTTCGCGTCCGGGCGGATTCCGGTCGGGCGGTCGTCGCTCTTCGGGCTTCCACAAGGGCAGTTCGCACTCGGGCGGATACCGCTCCGGAGGCTATCGTTCGGGGGGTCACCGTTCCGGCAACTTCCACAACCATGACGGCGAGGGCGGCGAAGAGCGTCGTTACGAGGGCAGGAATGGACAGCGGCCCTTCCGCGGGCGCGGGCACGACCGGTTCGACCGCGACCATCGCGGATACAGGCATGACCGTCAGGATGGCCACGGCGGCTTCCGCAGGGATTCCGACCAGGATCGCCACGGCCGTCGACAGGATGGCGACCGTCCACGTCGCGATTTCCATGCCAATGGGCATGGCGGATACGGGCATCGTGATCATGACAACGACCGCGGTAGGTCGGGGTATGGCGATCGTCGTTCCGGTCGCGGCTACCAGCGGCATGACCGTGACCGTGATCGTGGTCAGGGCTTCCACGGAGACCGCCGTCGGGGTGACGACCGGAGGTTTGATCGTCGGCAGGATGAGCGGTCCGGCGGGGATCGTCCATGGAACAACCGTTCCCGTGGCGACCGTCCACGTCAAGACCGTTCACATGGGGACCGTCCCTACGGCGACCGTTCCCGTGATGACCATCGTCAAGGCGGCTATCGTGGCGACCGCTACCATGGTGACCGCTACCAGGGCCAGCGTGGCCGCGATGACCGTCGCCATGACGACCGCCGCGGGACCTATCAGCGTGACCGCCAGAATGGCTATGACCGCGGTCGCCGCAACTCAGACGGGACTATCTCCTATCCCTCGCAGAACCCCTACACGGATCGCCGGCCTGGCGAGCCCAAGATGCCCAAGGGCCTTGAATGGTCCATGCTCTCCAAGGATGACCGTCTGCGCCTGCGCGGGCTGAGCAAGGAGCACGCGGAGAACATCGGACTGCACATCCTGGCCGCCTACGCGCTGGAGGAGACCGATCCCCAGGGGGCTCTGGCTCATGCCAAGTGGGCTGCCCGGCAGGCCTCGCGGATCGATCTCGCTCGTGAGACGCTGGCCCTGGTGGCCTACCGTCAGGGCGACTACAAGCTTGCCTTGAAGGAGTTCCGCACTGCACACCGCATGAACGGCTATTCCGATTACCTGCCCTTCATCGCCGACTGCGAGCGTGGTCTGGGCAATCCCCGCAAGGCCATTGAGGAGGCCACCTCTGAGGAGGGCAGCCAGCTCCAGGGCGAGTCCAAGGCGGAGATGTTCCTGGTCTATGCCGGAGCCTTGGGCGATCTGGGCCTGTGGGACAAGGCCATCGAGACCGTTCAGGCCCTGGCCAAGGCTCGTGGGCTCAGCGGCGACTACCGGATGCGTGCCGTGCAGGCCGAGCAGAACTTCCTCGAACAGGCTGGTCGCAGCCAGGAGGCCCTGGAGCTGGAACCCCTGCTGGATCGGCTGGAAGCGGAGTATGCCGACGAGGATGAGGACGAGGATGGCCAGAAGGACGGACAGTCCGAGGAGATCCTGATCGACTACGACCTGGAGCACCTGGATCCGGCCATGATGGAGGATCTCTCCATTGACCCGGATGGTGGCGAGGAAGACTCGGATGAGGCTGAGACCGAAGATGCCGAGTCTGATGTCACTGACGAATCGGTACAGAGTGCCGATGAAAGCCAGGTTGAGGAATCTCCTGAATCAGTAGCTTCGAACGATTCAGCGGACTCGACTGACACAGTTGATTCAGCTGATTCAACTGAGTCGGCTGATTCATCCGCAATGTCCGAATCCGGAATGCAGGAATCATCGGATGCTGTGAAGCAATCCGAGGGAGAGCCTTCTCGCCTTGATGTGGAAGCTTCGGGGGATGGCTCTCAAAGTGACCAGACTGGCGACGAAACCGACATGACTGTTGCCGATGAACCGGCTGCTGATGATGGTGATCTGTCTGGCAAGGACGCAGGATCCGAAGCCGATACTGCCGATCATCAAAATGAACAGTCCAAGGATGTGCAGGTCAAGGAGTCGGATACGTCTGATGAAGCCAGGGCCGAATCATGACCGTCTTCCTCAAAGGAACTGAAGAAGCCCCGGCAAAGATCTACAGTCTGGCTCTACTGGATCTGGACGGAGTGGTCTACCGGGGCGCTGACCCTGTTGAGCATGCGGCCGAGGGCATCGACCGCGCCCAGACGCTTGGCATGCGCATGGCCTATACCACCAACAACGCATCCCGGTTTCCCCATGTGGTGGCCGATCAGCTGCGCGGGTTTGGGCTGACCCTGGAGGATGGCCAGGTCATTACCTCAGCCGTCGTCGCCGCACGAATGTTGCGCCGATATCTGCCGGAGGGCGCCCGGGTGCTGGTCATCGGTTCAGACCATTTGCGCGAGCAGATCCGCATCAACGGGATGGTGCCCGTGGATAAGGCTGCAGACCAGCCAGATGCTGTTATTCAGGCTTGGTATCCCGAACTGAGCTGGCAAGACCTGGCCCAGGCCGCCTTTGCCATTGAAAATGGTGCACGTTACTTCACCACCAACAAGGATCAGACCCTGCCCCGAGAGGGCGGTATGGCGCCCGGCAATGGGGCCATGCTCCAACCGGTGATTTTGGCCACTGGCAAGCAACCGGAGGACTCGGCGGGCAAGCCGGAATCGGCCATGTACGATGAGGCTCGGCAGCTCTTGGCTGGCAGCCAGGAGAAGATCCTGGACATTGACCGATGCCTGCCTGTGGGCGATCGTCTGGACACTGACATTGAGGCAGCCAACCGGGGCGGATACGACTCTATGCTCGTACTGACGGGTGTGGCCCGAACACCCGCTATTCTGACTGCACCAGCCAAGTGGCGGCCGACCTATCTGGCTGAAGACCTGCGTGGCTTGGCCGAGTCGCAACCGCAGCCTAGTAAGGAGGCCGACCAGACCTGGCACTGCGGAGACCAAACCGCAAAGGTGGATGATGACGGGCATGTCACCCTGCGTGCTCTTGAGGACGGCAGCGACCCCATATCTGATCTGGATGCTGTGCGGGCCTGCGCCTGTGCGATCTGGGAGTATCAGGATCGTGGTGGAGATATGGATTCGCTGGATCTGCCTGCCTTTGTCGTCGGGGCGTAGCGCCCATGTTGGAAGAGGTCAAGTCAGGACAGCTTGGAGTGAGTGGATCTTCGCAAGGTTCCATTGACTACGGGCTATCTGAGCAGTCCGGCCAGGTTGAGCAGCCTGTAGAGTCTGGGCATTCTGAACGATTCTCACAGACAGAAGACGAGAATACAACTGTGTCAGAACCTGAAGAGCCCATGGATAAACAAGCCATGGCCCCTATTTTGGAGCGTTTTCCTGATTTAGCGAAATTGGACGATCTGGACGATGCCCAACAGATCGAGCTGCTCGGCAAGGTGCTGACCGGGCTTCAGGAGGACCTGAACCGGGAGGGCAAGTGAACGATGAGGATACGGTCGTCAGCGCTGGGGCTGGTCGCAGAAGAACCGTGGTTCTTGCCCGCGACCGGCTTGATCGCATCCTGCCTGCACAGGGGTTGACGGATTCGCGGGCCAGAGCCCAGGCGCTGATTCGACAGGGCCGGGTTACGGTCAATGATCATTTGGCATCAAGGCCTGCTCAGAGCGTCCAGCCAGGCGATGTGATTCTTCTGAATCCGGGCGATGACTATGCCTCACGGGGGGCGTTGAAGCTGGAGGGTGCCCTGACTACTTTTGCGGCGCTGGGGATGCCTGGTCCGCGTGACAGGCTCTGCCTCGATATCGGGGCATCTACGGGCGGTTTCACTGATGTTCTGCTCAGACGTGGCGCGAGGCGTGTTGTCGCCCTTGATGTGGGCCACGGACAGCTGCTGAAAAGGATTGCTGCTGATCCTAAAGTGATTGACATGAGTGGTGTCAACATACGCGAAGTCCAGCCGGGGGACCTGCCTTATCGCCCGGAATATGTGGTCTCGGATGTGTCCTTCATCTCACTGACCTATGTCATTCCTGTCCTGCCTGCCTTGCTGGCGCATGCTGCCAACTGTCTGTTGCTGGTTAAGCCCCAGTTCGAGGTCGGACGTAGCCTTCTGGGCCATCATGGCATTGTGACGGACGAAGACCGCAGACAAGAGGCTCTGGAACGTGTCTTGGCCTGTGCACGTGAGCATGGATTCGTTATTCGTGCTACCATGCCATCGCCCATAACAGGAGCCCATGGCAACGTGGAATATTTGCTCTGGCTGTCTTGGCCACAGTCGGCCTAAAGCCTATGGTTTCCTGCTTCCTGTGCGACACACCAGACTGGACAGAATCCACAATTGCGGTAGTATAAATGAGTTGTCAAAACGAGTTCCTCGTCAAGATGACATGCGCCAGTAGCCCAACGGATTAGAGCAGCTGACTACGGATCAGCAGGTTGCAGGTTCGAATCCTGTCTGGCGCACCGAGAGCCTCTGGAAGCATTAGCTTCCAGAGGTTATTTAATATCCGGGTCATTCCCCTTCAGACACGATTAGACACGATGGGTGAAAGTGCTTTAGTTCAGTGGCCTGTCTCGCTGTTGTTCCATGATCTCGGCTACTTCATCCAGACGGTCAGGCCAGAGCGACGCATACACATTCAAAGTATGCTGGCATCCGCATGATTCCAGGTGTTTTGGACCGTTTTCACGTCTGCCCCTGCAGCGATGGATAGAGATGCGAAAGTGTGGCCGAGACTTATGTATCGTGAGCCCAGGTAGCTCAAGTCCGTTCCTGGCCACCGCTTTCACCCAGATGCGGTTATACCAGTTCTTTATGTTGATGTGCTCTCCGCGTTTGGGGAGGAAAACGAAGGCATCTGGTGGTAGCCCTGAACAGACCCTTTTGAGGGGGAAGACGAAGAAACTGGAAATCGCAACACGCCTGTGTTCCCAAGTTTTCGAAGATCCTAGCTAGGACCGGTTTGCCTTTGTCATCTTCCTTCCAGGTTCGTAGGACACTGGCCCGCCGCTTCTCAAAGTCCTTATCTGAGACTCTCAGCGCTGTTACCTCGCCGATCCGCGGACCCACATATGCGAGGAATCGAACTAGAGTACTTGATATGGCTGGATCAATCTTGTCTGCTTCCTCTGCCAGGTTTTCTACTTTCGCATAGGTCAGATATATCTGTTCGACTGTGACCTGCTTGCGAGGGAGTGTGATTCCTGACAGTGGGTCGATGGTAAGCCACCGGCGTTTAGGAGCTACCGTATACCGTAGCACGCTGCCGAAAGTAACTTCCGCTGTGCTGGGAATGCTGTTGGGTGACAGTGGCTTGGGGTTTGTGGGTGGTACTGAACTCGCAAGGGATTTCGCCTTTGTTGAGATCCTCGATCCAGGTGTTTATGTCCGTCTCCGTTACGGCGTTCACTGCACGTTGCTGCATCGTGGAAGCATATACTTCTTCTGTTCGCCGACAATATCGATTGATGCTTGATGCCTTCAGGTTATGCTTCGAACTCAGCTAGTCCTTGGCTGCCTCCCTGAAAGTAATTCTTCTGAGTGTGTCCGGTACGTACTTGCCGCTTCTCAGATCCCCTTCGACTGCATCCCTCTATGATTAGGCATCATCCAGCTTGGGGATATGCATCTTTGGGCAAGATCTTCAATACCTTCATGCCTTTTATCAGGCGGTAGTGGAAGCGTTCGGAGATAGAGATGTCACAGTGGTGCTGTTGGTTGGCCGTGATTTCGACCAGGCAAAGTTGGGGCGGATTCCTGAGAATATATTCATCCACCAGTCTGTAGACCAGCTGGCGGTCCTTGAGAGGGCTGACCTGTTCATCACGCATGGCGGCATGAACAGCGTGAACGAGGCTCTTTGCTACACGATGCCCATGGCGGTCGTTCCCATGGCCGATGATCAGCCGATGGTAGGGGCGAGAATCGCTGAGCTCGGGCTGGGAACGGTCGTGAGCCGAAGAAAGATCAACGGGCAGACACTAGGGCGTGCCGCCTCGAAGATTCTGGTAGACAAACAAATTGCCGACAATGTCAACAGTATCAGCGAGGACATGCGAAAGTCCGGCGGCAACGAACAAATAGTCAAAGATCTGGACCACATCCCCAACCAAACCTGACCAACCCAACCCAGCAATCCGTGCGGAAAAAGATAGGACTAGCATCCCCACCAGGAAACCCTTGTGCCTGCTTATCATATCAACCATTTCCGCTAAAGAGACAGAGAAGTGTTGATCCTGCATTTAGGAGCTGATGAAGTTCGTTCGTGCAGATAAGAGTAAAAGCACATTGAACAACGAGAAGATTTTTTATCCAAAGTAGCTTGATCCTAGCATTTATACCGGTCTTCTGATTGCCTGCATGAATTTATTGCCTCACAAATGTGATGATTTCATATATTTAAATCCTATCTGTATTCTATATAATCGTCTTTTGACATATTCGTATGACATATGTATTCTCTTAATTATGAAAGGCCATTGCAAGGTCGCAAGGAGAAGTATGGTTGTACACGTCGTCATCATGGGTGTTGCAGGTTGCGGTAAGACCACGACAGGTGAGGCTGTGAGCAATCGATTAGGCTTTGTCATGGCAGAAGGTGATGATTTTCATTCTCAAGCCAACATTGAGAAAATGAGTCGTGGCATTCCACTCACAGATGAGGATCGTTGGCCTTGGTTGAGGGCCATCAACCGGTGGATGATTCGTTGCGATACTCAAGGAAAATCAACTGTGGTCTCCTGTTCGGCTCTTAAGCGTGCCTATCGTGACATTCTTCGAAATGACGTTCCGGTGCTTTTTGTGCATTTGTCAGGATCTTCGCAGCTGATTGCCGACAGGCTCGCCAAACGGACTGGCCATTACATGCCCGCATCCTTGCTGCCCAGTCAGTTTGCTGACCTAGAAGCGTTGGAGGCTGATGAAACGGGCAGCACTGTATCAATTGACGGTACAGCGGATGAGGTTGCAGACCACGTCGTTGATGTCATTGATGAATACCGTCGTGTATCAGAAGGAACTGATGCAGATCGGAAACATTGAAACTTGTGATGTGAACGCGACCTCATTTATGGCGCCCTCCGGGGGTGGCTACCGCCAAGTAAATGAAGTTCAAATAATACGACATCTCTACAGAAAGGAAAACAAAGTAATCAAAATGATGCAGACATGATGAAATACATGGATGATGTCCATAAAAAGTATTGGCAATATACTCTGACAAGGGAGTCAATAATGACTACATTAAGAACAGCTATCATCGGTTGCGGCAAAGTCGCCGACTTTCACGCTAAGGCCTTCGTAAACCTGCCTGATTCGCAATTCGTGGCAGTGTACGATCGCAATCTTCAAAGAGCCCAGAAATTCGCTGAACCGTACAAGGTTCACGCTTACGATGACATTCGGGCGATGATCAGCAAAGAGCATATAGATGTTGTCAGCATCTGTACACCCCATCCGGCCCATGCGGCGCCGGCGATTGAAGCTATGAAGGCCGGTGCGCATATTCTCGTTGAAAAACCGATGGCTTCGTCTTTGGAGGATTGTGATGCCATGTTGGCTGTGGCTGAACAGGAGCACAAGAAAGTCGGAGTAATTTCGCAGCGTAGATTCTATAGACCATGTATGCGCATTAAGCAGGCGATTGATGCAGGGAAGATCGGCAAACCAGTGCTTGGCGCGGTTCGTATGCTTGGATGGAGAGACAAGCCATACTACGACAGTGATCCATGGCGGGGAACTTGGGATGGCGAAGGTGGCGGTGTTCTGGTGAACCAAGCTCCGCACCAACTTGATCTGCTGCTTTGGTACATGGGTGAGGTTGATGAGGTCTATGGCGTTTGGCGCAATTTCAATCACCCTTATATTGAGGTAGAGGACACAGCCGTCGCCGTGATCAAGTTCAAAAATGGCGCTTTAGGAAATGTTGTAGTCAGCAATTCCCAAAATCCCGCGTTGTACGGCAAGGTGCACGTGTATGGCGACAACGGCGCAGGGGTCGGCGTGCAGACCGATGGGGGAGCAATGTTCATCGCTGGAATGTCAACGATCACTGAACCCCCGTACAACGATTTATGGACCGTTGAAGACGAGGCCGATAAATTGGAATCTTGGAAGAAAGAGGACAGCGACTTCTTCAATAGCGTGGATTCTATGCACTATTATCATCAGCTGCAGGTCGAGGACTTCCTCAAGGCTGTCATCGAAGACGGCACGCCCTTAGTCGATGGATATGAAGGACGCCGAACGGTCGAGCTGTTTACCGCCATCTACCGGAGTACCAAGGACGATGCTGTCATCAAGTTTCCCCTGCATGCCAGTCAGGATCGGTGATCGGTTATGAAACTTGGATTTAACGAAGCAACTTCTAGAGATTGTTCTGATTTATCAACTGATTTGAAATTATGCGAACGCGCAGGTTTTGATTCCATTGAAATCCGTTTGGACATGCTCAGGAACTACATGAAGGATCACGACCTTGATGAGCTATCAGATTTCTTCGCTACGAGCCATCTGAAGCCTCATGCAATGAATGCCCTCTATCTGTATGAGAAGCTATTCGCGCAAGACGATGATCCATCCGAGCGAGAAACCGCCATGAACGATTTCAATCTGGCCTGTCGTGCAGCCCAGCATATCGGTTCCAGATATCTGATCGTGGTGGTGCCTCTGCATAGAAAGCCGGACCTTGAAGGCCCTTATGATGAGCCGTGGCCAGAGGTATTCTCCAACTGCGTTCGAATTCTGATGACCCTAGGGCAGATGGCTGCGCCATTCAAGGTGAATCTGTGCCTGGAATTGGTTGGACACGAATACAGCGCCGTTAGGACGGTAGAACGGGCTTGGGACATTGTCAAAGCAGTCGATATGAGCAATGTCGGTCTTTGCTTTGATGCATGCAACCTTTATCTTTATCATCATCTTCAGGATTTTTCTGTAATGGAGTTGGTGAATCCGGAGAAGATCTTCGACGTGCACATCAATGACGCGGATGATTCTCCCATGCAAGGATTGATGCAATCCAACAGGGTCTTCTGCGGAGAAGGAAATATAGATCTGATGGACTTCCTTCGTGTACTTCAACGCCTCGATTACCAGGGCAATGTATCCATCGAGACATTCCGGCCCGAGTATTGGAGTCGTTCGCCGCAGTGGGTGGTGGATAATGCCTATCAGTCCACTCGATCAATGATGCAGAAGGCAGGTATCGTCTTCTAGCAATACCAGCTAACGATGCGGTGAGCAGGAAATGCGACTATGCCGTCGATTGCTGACCGCATCTTTAGAGGGGACAAGAACGTCAACATACCAGGAGGTACACCGTTGACACCGACAATTTTTCTTATAGTTTTGGTGCTAGCAGTCGCACTGCTTGTCTACACCACCATCAAGCTGAAGATTCATCCGGTCATTTCCCTGTTCGTCATAGCCGTAATACTGGGTTTGGTGCTCGGCGGCTCTCTTGGCGACACCATGGACAAGATCAATAAATACTTCGGATCCACTCTGGCGGGCATCGCCATTGTCATCATCTTCGGCGCCATTATCGCCATGGGTATCCAGGACACTGGTGCAGCCACAAAAATTACTAATTTCTTCATACGAATCTTCCGAGGCAAGCACCTTGAGCTTGCGCCATCCTCGGCTGCTTTCGTAATGACGTTGGCAGTGTTTGGAAATATTTCCGAGGTCCTGACCGCGCCGATTTCTGCCATCATAGCCAAGCGCAAGAAGATCACTATGGCGCTGATTGCGCCTCTGGTCTGTTTGGGATTGACACTGACCCACGGACTTGTTCCGACACATCCGGGGATTCTAGCAGTGAGCATCATGTTCAAGGCCAACATCGGCAAGGTGATGGTATGGGGCATCATCATCAGTTTCATCGCTTTCGTTGCCTCTTATCTCATCAGCAGACCCTTCTTGGGCAGAGAATACATCGCGCCAAATCCTGAATTCGCGGCTGGCTATGAGGAGGCGCCGGAAAACGCCCCGCTCGATCAGCTCTACATCAAGGAAGAAGGCACTCCTTCGACCTTCTGGTCTTTCATGCCTCTGATTGTGCCACTGGTTCTGATAGCCGCCGGATCCTTGGGAACCCTTGGCGTGAAGAAAGGCAGCACAGCATATGCAGTTTTCAATTCCCTAGGCAACACCACATTTGCCCTTTTCGTAGGGGTCGTCCTGGTTGCTCTGCTGGTTGTCGGGCGCAAGAACAAGGTGCTCGCCAGCGCTCGCAAAAGCGATGCATCCTTGTCCGACAAGTCTTCTGCCTTGGAGATCACTATGAACAGCTGGGTGGGTCGCGCCATGAAGACCGCCATCGACCCATTGATCATGATTGGCATGGGAGGAGCCTTGGGCGGGATCCTTCAAGATAATGCTATGGTCAAGCAACTAGGCGCCATGATTGTCAACCTCAGCGTTCCTGCGGTCATCATTCCCTTTGTGCTGGCGGCAGTGATGATGGGAGCCACAGGTTCGATGACCATTGCAGTCATGATCTCTGCATCACTGGTCAACCCTATGATGGGCGCTTTGGGATTGTCTCCGGTCGTCGCAACTCTTGCTATCGGCTGCGGCTCCATGGTATTCTGGCACGTCAATTGCAGCGGCTTCTGGATGATGACTTCGCTGTTCAATCTCAACACCAAACAGGGTCTCAAATATCTGACCACACTGAATGCCTTGGGGGGAATCATCGGTTTCGCTGTGCTTTGCGGAGCTAGCGCCCTGGGCTGGGTCTGATTAGACATTCTGGAATCTCGAATACCCAACGGGTCATTATCAGGTGCGGGCTAACCTGCATAAACAGGTGCCTGCACCTGTTTATGCCATAATTGCAGCTTCTTCATTCATTTGCAGAGTTTCAAGGTTCAGGCCTGTTCAGTTGTGGTCCATACTTCGTCGACGATACGAGTCATGGCCTCTCTGTCAAGGTCAGGTTCTCCCTTCCATATCGCTTCTGCCACCTGATCATGTGCCTCCAAGGCTTCCGGTCTGGGCTTGGCTGGGTACATGCCTAGTTCGACCCTGCTGGAGAGCATGGTGTTGACCAGCGGTGAAAGCGAGGCGAACAATTCGTTGCCGCTGTATTTGAGGATTTCATCGTGAAATCGGATATCGAGCTGGTGAAATTCCTCTAATTTCCGGATTTCCCGTCTTTGTGCATTTTCATTGCAAGAACCGGCATCAAGGCACGAACTTCAGTCGGAGCCCTTCGTGCGGCATCTTCTGCAGCTATCGGTTCCACTGCCAAGCGTAGTTCAGTTAGGGAAAGCAGCTGTTCCTTACGATGAGAGGAATGTAATTCCCAACACATGATTTGCGTGTCCAATGAATTCCCTTGATCAAGGCTCTTGGCAATGAGCCCCACCCTTTTTCTAATATTCACAGCTTGCACGGATTGCGACGTTTGTGCTGTCTCTCTGGCTATAGTTCGGGAGACCGAAAAACGTTGCTGTATGTCTGCCAGGGTAATGCTCGTTGTAGGCGGCCAGCGTCCCTCGATAATGTCAATGGCAAGCAGCTCCGCAATATGAGCAGCATTGGGCCTGGCGGATTTTTCGGTGTCACAGTGGCCGGATGCTCTGCTGCGGGACTTTTGCGAAGCACTCAGTGTTTTGCCGCTTCCCGTTCTTGTCGGTGACGTTTCAAGACTGCTGGTAGTGCTCATAATTTACAGATCATCAATATCATATGGCCGAAGAGAGTTCCTTCTGGGAATTTGGATAAGCACAGGAAAGGTGTGCTGTAATAGGTGCCCGGCCGTCCAGCGTTTCATCATAATCTGGGCGGCCGCTGCTCAGATTACTCTGGAGCAGAGTGTACTTGTTATTGCGCCGTATACCCGCCATCAACAACGAACTCGGATCCAGTTGAGAAGGAAGAATCATCACTGGCGAGGTATAGGGCCATATTGGCTATTTCGCGGGCTGAACCCAGTCGACCCATGGGGTGCAGCTTCTCTAGATCGCTGCGCATCTGGGGATAGGCATCGACCATGGGAGTGTGGGCGTATCCGGGATGAATGGAGTTGACCCGGATTGGGTATCCCTGCTGAGCGCAATAGAGGGCGGCCGACTTGGTCAGCAGCCGTACCGCGCCTTTGGCGGCGTTGTATGCGTACAGATTGGCTATGCCAATCAATCCTGCAATAGAGCACATATTAATGATGGAGCCGCCATGCTCCTTCATGTGCGCGATAGCATGTTTGACGCCCAGCATGACCCCATCCAAATCCACAGATAGAATTTTATGCCATTCGTCCATTTCAATATGCTCAGCGTCGTCAAAGAAGAGGATGCCCGCATTGTTGACCAGTACATTGGCTTCGCCAAACTTGTCGCGTGCGGCATTGAAGACAGGCTCCCAGCTGTCCTCCTTTGCGACATCTTGGGCTACGAAAGCTGCCTTGTCCCTGCCTATGGTGTCTAGGGCCTTCTGACCACCTTGCTCATCCAGATCGGTGATGACCACCTTGGCTCCCTCCTGCACGAACAGTTGTGCAGTTGACAGACCGAAGCCCTTGGCTCCTCCAGTAATAATTGCCACTTTACCGTCCAGTCGTGCCATGGTTGACCTCCTTGTTCATATGTGTGCGCCTTGCACACTCGCTCCATGTCTATGCTAGTCATGTGGTCGATAGCTGGGTGGCTCCTCTATCATGCGAGCTTGAGCTGGATCAAGCGAGCCTGTCGGATTGGGGCCTGACGGATGAACGCCCATATGGCAGATATAGGAAGAATCCGCTATGGTTGTCAAGTCTCCATGTGAGGTCCTGTTGGCTCCTGGGCCGACGCCAAGGTTGTGTTACTCACATCTGTAAGAAGGTAAACGATAGGAACGACAGTAACTCCCAACTATAAATCCCCCCAGAATCCCATCTGTGCAACGTTGCGCAGGCGTGCTTATAGCTTAGGTATGAGCCCTTTATCGAGGGGATGGGTAGCTTGCAAATCTAGTCCAGAGGGGAATGTGTCAAAATTACGATATACAAAATCCAACTTTTCTGTCAGTTCAGCAGATGCGTATCCGCTGTTTTGAGAAACAAATAGAAATAATCATTGCATAATAAGTTATTCAAATACTTCGAAATCTAATAACGAGAAGCATGGACATCACAAATCATTGATATTGGCTTTCTTCAGGTAATTTGAAAAGAAATCAAGACCAATATCTAGTAAAACTCTATCGTTTTCGTTAAACTCGGGAAGATCCTTAAGCTCGCCCACAATCACAGTACAGTGATTCAGCTCAAATAAGTATGGGCCTCTGAGCAAAAACCTTAGTAGTGAGCTAACGCTTATTGTTCCAGCCTGTTTTTCGAGCAATGACATGAATGACACAGGAGATGAGAACTAAATTCCGTCTGGAACCACCCAATATAGTTTCGAAACATGACCTACTTATATAGCAAAATATAACCAGTTAGAATATCTGTAGAACCCTCATATTGATATAAGAAACTATCTCTTCTTCTGAGTCGAACCAATCTGAATGATTCTCACTGGAGAGAAATCTATATTTTCCTTCTTTTGCAGTCCAGCTTCAATCCAAATGAACTTCTAAATGGATGCAAGTACCCTTGGTGGACATTATATTGATCCCACGGTTTTAAAACTGAATTATGATTATCGACTAAATGCTGTTTCTCACCAGGCAGCATAAGGCTAAACCTTTTCTACTCGATGTCGAATCATAGTCAATCCCGCAAAAATTCCTGCGCCTATTAGACTAGCTGCCGCTAGAATTGCGGTATTCGTAGGACCGACTAAGTCTGATAACCAGCCGGTTAGAGATCCTCCGATTAGATATCCGACCGTACCTACCGCGCCTATAGTGGACATCACAGAAGCTCTGTATTCATTGGGGGAGAGAACTTGCTCAAGTAATTCTTCAATTACATTGGCAATTGTATAGAATAAAGAAAATACAAAAAAGCTGCAGAAAGCGAAAATCAGAGATTGACCGCTCAATGCAAACGCGCAGAAGGCTATTCCAGAAGCGATGAGGGACATTGGCAAACTTTTTATTGCTGATCGGGTATTTGAGGAAAAAGGTGCAGCTAGTGCTGCTCCGATAAGTGCCCCAATGGATCCAATTGTGTTCAAATACCCGTAAACAGAGTTTGGAGCATGTAACACCGTACGGGTGAAAACAACGAGTAGAGTTTCTTGTAGTCCGAGGCCGAACCAAAGTGCAAGAACAACAATGGACAGGGCAGCAAGAAGTCGTTCCTTTTTGATAAGGCCTAAAACATTTTTCAATCGAATGTTGGTTGAAGAAATTATCCTTTTTAACTTAACCCAGAAGGAAATACTATGACTTTCCCGAAAATCATTGTGTGAATCGACAGTTCGCTTCGAATTATGCTCCTCATGTGAATAGCAACCGTCAAGTGAAGCAGCAATTAAGCTACCAAAAGCAGCAACCGCAAATGCAGCGCTACTGTTGAAATTGGTGAGCAAACCGGCAAGGGCGCCTGAGGCGATACCTGCAGCATTGATCATGAAAGATAAAACAGAATTGAGAACTGACAGTTTTGAATCTGAAACTAGTTCAGCAGCTTTTGCATATCGCGCTGGCTTCATAACCGCAGCTATACTTGTTATAACAAAAGCAAGAATAAATGAAACAGCAATGTTATGGTTAAATGCGAGCAACAAACAACAAAGAGCTCGTAGCGTTCCGCCCACTGCTAAAACAATTCTGCGATTATATTTGTCAGCTATACCAGAAAACAGCGGAGCTACGATTAAATTTGGCATAAAGGTAACTAAAAAAAGGGCACTGACCGCTAGTGGCGACGATCCCGAAATATCGTATACATGAATGGTCAGTAAGAGATTAACGATTCCACCGACAAGACTGGTAAAGAAAGCACCAAGCGATAATGTAACCAATGGTTTGTGTCTCAAAACGTCTTTGAGGGCTACGAATGTTGTCGCTGCTTTACTTAACATGTGGCATACATCCTTCGTCTACTTATGGCTCAGTCAGCAGAATGTTGTTAACCTTCAAGGATTTCATCGTGTGGAATTCAAATTCCTTAATAAATAATATTATGCCTTCCGTGATTTGTTTATCTCTGATTTTAAAATGGCCGATTTGGGTCTAGTAAAATTCGCGCTTCGGCTCAGTACCGTATTTTATGCTCCACGAGTTTAGGTTCAAGTGCTTCGGGGACTTCTTAATCAAATCTTGTCTTCTTGAAAACGATATGCTGCATCTTTGCGGCATTTATATATCAGATTTCCCATGTTGGTGCTACTGCTCGATATGCGTACAGCCATTAGGTATTCTTCATATATTTGTTCGCAATCAGAACTAAAATCCCGGCGATTCCAATAGTAGTGATTGCGGTATTTCGATCCGCACTCCAACCTATGATCGAGTTGCAGACCATGCCAATCAAGCACCTAGCGAGCTCGGAATATTAAGAACAGTGGAGCGCTGATCAGACGGAATCAGACTATTCGCAACTGCCGAAGTTATGGGTCCCCTTCCATTCATACCCATTACGACAAGCAGGAATCCGATCGCTACAACGATTGGTGAAGGAACTGCCATGAGCGCGAAACCAGCTGCCCCCTATAGTAAAGGCTAAAAAGAGAGCTTTTGATCTTCCCAGATATACCTCAAGCTTGTCAGAAAGGTAGCTATAAACTGCGGCTAAAATAAGAGCAGTGGATGACAGCAAGCCCCAGTATGACATAGGCAAATTCGTATGTTCATTTTAGGGTTGATTTAACGCATAAACAGCGTTGAAAAGCACGAACGAAGCGTTAGATGTGATGCTAACGAAAGCGAGAACAGGCCTTCTTATCAATACGTTTGCTCCCTTCATCAAATCCTGCAGAAATGACCTCTTGCTTGTACTGTGTTTGCGATTGCTCACAGGAATAGAAGGCAGTCTAAGCATGAATAAGAACCCGATGAACGAGACCATAGCGGTTGTATATGCGGGAAACGAGATATTTAGGTGAGCGAGGTATGATCCGCACAATGAGGCAAGCACGCCACTTATGAGTTCCAGTGATTTATAGAAGCCGAAGATCCCTGTTGCAAGCTTGTCTGCATCCTTATCAAGAGATCCGTAAACGTATGCTTCTAATATGCCTGAGAGTAGCGCAATGCTGAAACCACTCATGCTGTAGGACACCGCATACCAAGCAAAGCCCTGGCCTAGTGCATAGACTATATTTGAAACAGCACTAAGCGCAAACCCAATATAATCGGCGCTTTCTATCAACTTTATCCGCCAAACACCAGAGGGCATCTCGACTAACAATATTGAGAGGAGGAGCACGCTTTCCAGCGTGAAAATCTCTGAGTAGTCTAGGCCTCTGGAGGTAAGGAGGACAGCACTTACAGGAGTATAAAAAATAAGGACAGAAGCAATTTGGCCACATGCTATCGTGGAAAGACCTCTAGACCTTTTCACTGCCAATCTTGCAGTTGAACTCGTTCTTATTTTATTATAATTCTCTTTCTTGGGCTGATGGAGAATATAATTTATCCGGTCACTTTTCCGTATCGTGAGTGTATCCAAAAACGCTCACGGTTGGACCTACGAATGAGTCTGCAATTTCAATCAGGTTTTCTATATTCGCCTTCGTATAAACCCTACACTGTGTGGTAAATACGGAGCGTTGATCCTTCGCCTAATACAATGTCGTTCAATCCAGTTGATTCGCATCAAGATGGCTTCAAGCTCTAGTGACAAAGAGCTACGCTTGGGATGCGTCATAGGAATAGGTGGTTCACTAATGCTGAGGCAATATTCGAAGCAGGGCATGATGCAGATATGGCAGGATCGTAGCTGGCTAAGACTTTTGTATTTGAGACCTTAAGCGGGTTCCGGTTCGACGTGATGTTCTCCGGAATCTTGATCATTGTTCTTCTTATCTGAAGCCGGATGAACCATGTCATTGAATGGATTTGGTCTTCACTGTAAGTGTTCGTGATGGTTCTTAATGGTTTGTCGGATTGGTGCTCTCTGAACGATGGCACGCAGACGATGAGATGTTCATAGGAGTTGAGAACCGAATATGTTCGAACCGATGCGCGGATCTCCGATATTCCTGAAGGCTTTTCAGCAAGGTCACAGACCTGTGGCAGCAGGGTCAGCCTGGTACGGTCAAGGGATTGACCGTGGAATTGTTAATAACCATCCTGTATTGGATAAAAGTTTGATGTCTGCAATCTTCGAAAAATGATATGCAAATTATTTATCATTTTTCTGATAAGGCCGTTACCTTTGTGCTCCGAAGTGGTCCTATTATTACTGGCAAATTCAAAACTATAGATTAGTAGTTGTTGAACTATAGTATTTTAACAATTTTACTTCTTCATACGTCAGCTGTTCGTTTGTGCAAAATCCAGGAGAACGAGAGAGACTTTTGCGTTACTCGGGTAAACAGACAGTTTAATTTTTTTTTGAAGCAGATAAGGATTACCGATGGACAGCATATGACGATTGTCTCTAATTTGAGGTAAAAATCGTTAACGTAAGTTGATCATTTAGAGCAACTATCCAGATCTCAACCCAGAGATTCAATTGATCTATCAACTTTAGGTGACACCTTGGAATTCTATACAAAACATGTTCGGCAGACCCAAACCATCAATTCTTTTGAGCAAAAATGCCCCCCCCCCCCTGTCGCCCGGTACCACGCTTGCGGGGGGGGGGCAGCAACTGACGGGGAACCCTCACTCATTCCCCGGTCATGCCCAACTTGCAGAATTGGTTCGATACAAGAGGGTAATAATGATTTTGTTAGTCATTTATATCCGTTTATCTCCCGTGGTTGATCAAGATTTTAAATAAATTATGACATATACAATTGCTACTATTTGACTGTATCGAATAACACTATGGACGAGCTAATGGTGGAGAAACTAGTAGATTTAGATTAAATAGTCGTAATTTGTATGGATGCTGTCGCTCTAGAACGAGACGTTCACTCATATAAAGTAATACTAATCGGAGATAAAGGCCTCGGATATTTTCATGGACAATTTATTAAAGAATAGGAACAACAGATTATATCTTTCCTCAGTAGTTACAGATAACTTTGGGAGTTCTTTAATGATGTTTGCGTTACCTCTCATGGTACTGGATATAACAGGTAGCGGAATACATCTGTCATTTATCTCTGCAATCGAAACAATACCGTTCCTTATCTTGGGTCTTCCGATAGGTGCGATAATAGATAGATTAGATGTAAAGAAGATCATCGTCTTTAGTGATTTGATCAGGTTGCTGAGTTATTCGGTTCTTGCTCTCGCATTGGCGTTGAAAATACCGTCAGCATTTATGATTTTTGTCATTTACATAGTTTCGCTTGCAGTAAGTGTTATGAATATTTTAAGTACAGTGTCGGAAATTACTTTTGTTTCATTCTTAGTCAAAAAAGAGGATTTTTCGAAATTAAACAGTACGGTTTACGGAATACAGTATGGTGTCAATTTCGCTTTACCCATACTAGGGGGAGTGCTGTATAAATATTTTCCTCACAGTTTGCTGACTGCAATTTGCGCGGTTTTCTATTTAATTAGCCTATTGCTGGTGAATAATATAATTCTGGTATCCCAGAGCGACCCTTCTGCAAGGTTATCCTCTGTTAAGTACAGTATAAATGTAGTATTCACAGATATAAAGGATGGGGTGCGATACACTGCTAAAATTCGCGCTGTTCTGTACCCTCTTGTGCTTGCCGCCTTGGTTAATATGGCATCGGCTAACTTTCAGAACGATAGTCTGATCGTCTTACGTCAACAAATAGGTCTTTCTTCTGACCAAATTGGTTTGATTTTGTCCATCGCAGCAGTCAGTGCCCTAATCGGAACAGTCGTAGTAAATTGGTTAAATAAAAAAATCGAGTTTGGTAAACTATTGGTACTGTCGATTATTGCTGGATCTCTATTTCGGACAGTATTTGCATTAAGCACGAATTTAGTAATTTTAGTTTCTTCTATTGCATGCATTGCGATTAATGAGTCGATTCTCAATATCAGTATAATCACGAATCGACAGAATGAAGTTGGGCAAGAATACCTTGGTAGGGTCACGAGTATATACAAGGCAGTTCTAATCGGTGTGAATTCTATAGGCTATTTACTTGGCGGATTTGTTGCCAATAAGATAGGTTCAAGATTAGGTATCGGAATATCAGCGGTTGAACTTTTCGTAGTCTCAATAGTAGGTATACTGTTGATGACTTTTGTGAGGGTGCATAACGATTAGTTTCAGCGTGAAAGATATCCATGAGGACTTTATCGTTAAAGAGAATAGTTATATCTGAGATAGGGGCGGGATGCTTTGATAAAGCTATCGATCCAATTTCCACGGAGTTTTCAGGGCATGCTATAGTGCATCGACCTACAAAGCGACAGTTTTCTAAAACAAATGCAACTCAGGGGCTGCTTTGCGTGCGTCGTTGACTACTGCTTTGACTGGGACTTCATTGATAGCCAGCTTCTTGAGTGCAATTTTGGCGCATGGATTTGGGGTTCGTTAGCTTCTTACGTATGCCAGTGGAGCAGTGAGTAAGCCATTGCTTTTGACACGTTGTATTACCGTGTGTACACCTCGTATAGCTCTTATATTTTTCATACATTCTTTTGATGTCTGTGTATGTTATTTATGCACTAACGGGCGCACTTCGCTGGGGGTCTGTTGTATTTTACCTTCTGCCATTTGGTTGATCGGCAATTCACTTAACGATACGTGTGGCAGTTAAATACTATAGGTAACGTGTAATCAGGTGATCAGCAGACGCTCAAAGTACTCAACGTATCATTGATTTATGCTGTAGGTGGTTCTTCGGTTTGTAAGAGAAGAACCACCTTCAAGTTAAATATATATTGAAATAATGATGACTAGTCTGCTTTGTGGCTTACTAGCAGTGAACCGGTGTCGGTGATGGTGATGAGTGGTGTGAACAGGGCCATCGTATCGATTGCCAGTTTGTGGTTTTCCGGTGTGGATCCAGCGCAGACATCTGCTGCCAATCGAACGGCGATACCTTGGTCTGCAGCCGCCAAGGCGGTCTGCAACACACAGGCATCGGTGGCGACACCGCACAGGGCTATCTTCTGGGATCCCTTTATTGCCGCCTGCAATTCCGGCCCCCACTTGCCGAAAGTGCTGAGCGAGACAATTGGATGCCCCTTGGCGAGCTCGGCGGTCTCTGGTGTGAGGTCATACATGGGATCGTCGGAGGGGACCTGGAATTCCGGCCATTCGTTCATATATTCCACCCATACGCCTTTTGGCGGCTGCGGCGCAATGTATCTGGTGTAAGCAACGCGGTCGCCGTATGCCTTGGCGAGACGGATGTAGTTCTTGTTGGTCTGATAGTAGGTGCCGTCGGAGCAGGCCCAACGGGACCACTCGTTGTGGGCGAATACCTCCTGGCGGTCAATCACCACTAGCCATTCATCATCGTTGATCATGATAATTTCCTTTCCTGTTGTGGACCGTGGAGCGCATCCCTCTGCGCTCCTTGCGATTTCAGTTGATGCTCTCCTGACGACGGATATCGCCCTTCTGGAAGAAAATCGTTCCGAGGATTCCGACAGCCAGGGCTATGATGACACCCAGATTTGCTGCCGCCCAGGTCCCGTACTTACCTCCGATGGGGCCCAGTAGGTATCCCTGCCAGTTGAGCCAGTTGGCGGAGGAGTTCACGACCAGTCCCCAGCCAAGGAAGGTGGCGATGGTAAGGATGGCAAAAGCGGTGATGTTCCAGGAACCATATCGTCCCTCGGATTGATAGAGGTCGGTGGTGTCATAGTCCTTCCGGCGAAGCAGGATGTCGGCTACGAACATGCCCGCCCAAGCGGCCATGGGTACGCCGAGCGTAATCAGGAAGCCTTGGAAGGGGCCGATGAATGTGGAGGAGAAGAAGGTTACATAGACTACTCCGATTACGGTCAGCACGGCGGTGATGGCCGCTGCGAGTGTCCGCGGGAGCTTGATGCCGAAGGAGAGCAGGGCCAGACCATTGGAGTAGTTGTCCATGATGGCCCCAGCTATCAACTCCAGCACCGCAACAATGGTGAATGGAACCAGATACCAGGTAGGCAATATGCTGGCCATGGCTCCGATGGGGTCGTTGCCTACGTTTTCGGCCAGGCCTTTGTTGGAGACGGCCAGAAGCAGGCCGTAGACGATAAGGAAGATGTTGGCGATGGAGGCGCTGAAGGTGGTCCAGAAAACGATTCCTGTTTTGGAGGCGCTGTGGGGCAGGTATCGCGAGTAGTCCGCTGCGATGTTGACCCATCCCAGGCCAAAGCCTGTCATCACGAAGAAGCAGCAGCCCAGCATGGCTGGCAAGGAACCGGAGTGGGCGGAGGAGATGGCGGAGAAGTCGATATTGCCCCAGCCGATGATGAAGAAACCTGCAATTACGATCGCGGTGACGATGGTGATGATCTGTTGGAGGCGCATGATCAGGTCGTAGCCGTAAATGCCGGCAACTACAACCAGCCCGATGATTATCAAGGTAGAGATGATTTTGGGGCTTGCGCCTGATCCCCAGCCGAGTTTTTCGATGGTCGAAGACGCTGCCAATACGGCCGTGGTCGTTAGGGATATCTCCCACCCTAGTGTGGCTATCCAAGACATGGCGGCCGGTACTTTGGCGCCCTCCACGCCGAAAATTGCCCGGGTGAGGACCATGGTTGGGGCGTTGCCGCGCTTGCCTGCGATGGAGATGATGCCAACAAGCAGGAATGAGATGACGACACCTGCGATGGTGGTAAATGTAGCCTGCCAGAAGGAGATGCCGAATCCTAGCGCCCAGGCGCCATAGGACATGGCCAGCACTGAGATATTGGCGGAGAACCATGGCCAGAAGAGACTTGATGGCTTGCCCTTACGCTCAGACTCGGCAATGGTGTCGATGCCTTGGGCCTCAACGCTCAGGACTGAGCCTTTGCCGGTTCCTTCTTTGGATGCACTGTGCTCATTCATGTTGATTCCTCATATCTTGTGGCGCTCGTTGACGGATTTTGGACGAACGCCATGTTGGTGTTGGTAAAGTCTTGGATTTTCTGTGGTGCGAGCGGGTGGCCGGATCGGCTTTTGTCACAGACAAGGATGCGGCCGGTTTGGCGTAAGAGTTTGTTTCGGGTCGGGGCAGCACTTGGATGGTTTAGTGCAGAGCAACCTATGTATGGCAGTCGCCTGCCTTTTGGTATCCAGAGGGATGAGGGGGGGCCAAGGATGTCTCGGACCTAGCTGCCCAGACAGAGCTGGGAACCGTAAGGACCGATCTGCACAATCAGAGTCGAGTCAAGGGTTTGGCATAGTTGCGGGAAGGCAACTGTGCCGCCGTCTTCTGTTTCGCCTGTATTAGCCGGTTATTCCATACCAACTTTCTACGCGATGATAGGTACCTCACCATGGCTGGAGGACCAAATGTGGGAGTGGTCCACCAGGGCCTGCAGAGCCGTATCTTCTGCCTGACCAAACACTGGTGAGGCATCGAAAATCGTTGTGAGCTGTCTCGAGCTCGGGTGAGACCGAAGAAATATGAGCAGCGCCTGGGCGCTACGGTGCACCAAATGATGGCTGGTGTTATGCCCGACTTTTGAACAAGTTGAAGTTTCAAGGAGGGTCGATCACCGTTCAGCGGTTCACCCGCTTCGATCCGCTTGGCGAAATGGCCCGCCACGCTCTGAGATTGGGACCGGCGACAACTGTCGACCGGTTTGGACATCCATGTCATGTCTTCAGTATTGTACAGGTTTATTTGCATGTTAGTTCCGGTTTAGTGAAGAGGAACTTCTGGAAAGTGTGCTCGTTGTTGCCTGATGCTGGCGCGCCACATTTTCCGTAAATACTGTATGGAAAAGATGAAACTCAGCGAAAGAGTGCAAAGTGACCATACCCGGTACCTTGATAGAGTCTCATCGATATCCGCAACATGCTTTGCTCCAGGACCTCGTCTTGCCCGATGGAACGACCTTGCCGCGGGTGGAGTGGGAGGACAACTGTTGCGGTCCGGCATGCATCCAGTCGATTCTGGATGCCGAAGGACTTCCTGTACAGACTCTCGACACTTTGTTGGCTGAGAGGATTGAGAGCGGAGCCTACGATGTTGCCAAAGGGTGGATATTGAGGGTCTTCTTGAAATGGGACGTTCCTTTGGCTTGGATGGTGAGGTTTTTCCCGAAGCCATAATCGGTTTTCTAGAAGGTCTACCCGCAGTCCACGTTGCTCCTATAGTCTCTGTATCCTGCAACTTGCGGCCACTTGGTCGTATTTCGTGGCACTCGGGCGTCTAGCACATAGGTGAAGCCTGTTGCTGCGATGATCCTTCAACCTAAGAGCCACTGTCGATGAAGTAGAGCGGACCAAATTTTGGTCAAGCTTCTCCGGTCGTGCGCTTATCTTGAAAAGCGCGAAAGCCTGACAGGAGCTGCTTTCGGTTATCGTAGATTAACGCTAAGAAGCATATTTTGTTACTCGAAGACCCATCCAGCTTTTTGACATTGCCAGTGCTTATCCGTATAGGAATTCTGGACGATACCTGGGCCAGGGCCTGAAGAAGTAGCGAAGTAGGACGGAATCCCCGTTGCCACCAAAGTCTTCTTCCTCCCCGTCGGATCACTCCAACTAGCGCGTGCATTCCCGTTAGCCTATCATGCAGCAAATCGACTATAGCCTGGAACGTTTGGGAATAGTCTACGTAGACTTCTATATCAGTCACCGCTGGGAATACCTCGCATCATCGAAGAGAAATGGATGCTCTGCACAATCTGGTGAAAGCGGGAAAAGTACATTACCCGGGAGCAAGCGCCATCTACGCCTGAAAGTTCTAGAAATAACGACACGTGGCGGCAAGCCGCGGATAGGCTCCTTAGTTTCGATGCAGAGCCATATGGACCTGATCTATATGTGAGGAGCAACGTGAGCTGGTTCCCTTCTGTCAGGACGGAAACATCACCATCGCTTCATACGGCTCCTCTGCCAGGACGCCAAAATCTGACAAGGATCTCAGCTAGGGGAACGTTCATAAGGTCATAGTCCTCGGTTCTGTGACCGTCTACTTGACTTTCGCAATTGCGGACGTATAAATTGCAGCGAGCTTATTCGATACGCTTGCTTTGCTTGCGCCAAGAGATTGGAGCGATCCCGGTTTCTCTGGTGAAAGCCGCGCTGAATGAACTGAGATGCGTATATCCGACCTGCCTGCCAATCCAGGCAATGTCCTCCGTGGTTGACGAGAGAAGGTGGCGGGCCCGGTCCATTCTTTGCTTTCTGATGTACCTGGCCAGACTTGTACCGGTCTGACGTCTGAAGGCGAGGCATAAACGTGTGCGTCCCACATACAGGGATTGGGCTATCTGATCGATGGAGAGGTCGCCGCCAAGATGGGATTGGATGTGAGTTTTGACCTGCTGGACTAGGTCGTGGTCGAGTGACGGTTCGTGGCTCTGTTCAGGTGCAGAGGAAGCCTGAGCCAACATTGCTATGAGGAGGTCGATGTGTGCTTTGATGAGGAACTCCGTCTGGCCCGGCCTTCAGGGGGGCAACTTTGACATGGCGGTTAAAGCGGCCAGGGCAATACCGGGTGGCCAGGGTTGGCAGAAGGCGTCAAAGAGTCCCTTGATCTGGCCAGGCCATTGGTTTTCCAACTCCATGAAATAGTCGGGTAGGATGCAGATGCTCCGGGTCCGTGAGCGGGAGCCTGCCGGCATACGGTTGGTGACCGATCCTGCCCGCTGGACAAGGGAGGCCATATTGCCCTCCTGCATCGTACATGGCTGCAACCCGTAAGAAGCAGGGTTGGATGCCGGGCTTTCATCCAGGGTCAGGCAGGCGTAGTCGGTCATGGCGTACTCGCTGAAGTTCATCTCGCGCATGAAGGTGATGTCGTGCCATATGACCAAGCAATAAGGACCCGCCGGATTAGCTTGGAATCTTCCCCGACAGATGTCACCATCGACATGCCCTTCCAGTCCACCCGACCGGTGGTGGAGCTCCATGCCGAGTTGCTCCACCTGGGGGCGATACAGGGTCTGTATCTCGCGGGATTCGGAGCGTATCTCGTGGTCTGTCATTGCGCACCTGGTTTCATGCTGCCGGCCTTGCAGCGATCTCGATAGACTTTCGTTTTCGTTCGCACCTTTTATGGATTCATCCGTTGCTCTGTGACGGTCTTCCAGCCGTTGGCTTCTCAGATTACGTTCGATGGCAACGAACGACAAGGCTTTGGATGAAAATCAGGAGGAAAGGGATGACCACAGACCAGGTGGATTCGGGAAGCAAACCGGATCCTATAGAAAGTAAAGCTCAGGGTGGTGGAGGCTGGCCTGGACAGGAGAGGTCGCATGGGCGTAGTTCATTAATGCGGCTGCTTGATTTCGCTGGCCCTCGTAAGGTGTTTTCCTATCTCGGCTGTGGTCTGTCCGCCCTCTCCACGATTGCCGGCCTTGGACCCTATATCTGCATATGGCTGGCGGTAAAAGACCTCCTCGCCGTAGCGCCTAAGTGGTCCCAGGCCACGGGAATCGCCATATACGGATGGGCCGGATTGGGGTTTGCGGCGGCTTCCGTCATTCTGTACTGTGCAGGACTGTTGATGGCGCATCTGGCAGCTTTTCGGAGTGCCTCCAACATGCGTAAAGAGGCCATAAGCCACCTGATGAGCCTGCCTCTGGGTTATTTCGACCTCCATGCTTCAGGGGAGTTGCGTCGCACCATTGATGGCTCGGCGGGCGATACCGAGAATCTGCTTGCCCATATACTCCCTGATGCAGCCGGCTCCTTCGCCATGATTCTGGGTATGCCGATACTGATGCTGATTTTCGACTGGCGTATGGGCCTGGCCTGTCTCTTCCCCATCCTGATTGCCCTGGTCTGCATCCGTGTCATGATGAACGATCAGGGACAGTCCTTTATGAAGGAATACCAGGATGCCCTGGTGCGAATGTCCAAGACGGGAACCGAATATGTCCGTGGCATTCCGGTGGTCAAGGTCTTCCAGCAGACGGTTTATTCCTTCAAGGCCTTCCATGAGGCCATCGAGCATTACAGCAGAATAGCCAGGAACTATGCCATGAAAATCTGTCACCTGCCTCAGGCCATTCAGATGACGGCCCTGAACGGGACTGCGGTTTTCCTTGTTCCTGTAGCCATCCTGCTGGCTCCAGGGCAGAGTGACTTCACCTCTTACCTGACCGGTTTCGCCTTCTATGCCGTCTTCTCGGGCATGGTTCCCACAGCCATGACCCGTCTGCAGTTCTCCAGTGAGTCCTTCAGTAAGGCCGACGATGCCTTAAACAGAATCACCGGCGTGCTCAGTATTGATCCCCTGACGGTAGCTGCTCAACCGAAACACCCGAAGTCAGCGGATGTGTCTCTGGATCAGGCGTCATATACCTATCCGGGTGCCAATCGTCCGGCACTGGACCGGATTGACTTCAAGGTGCCGGAGGGTGGAATGGTGGCCCTGGTCGGTCCCTCGGGAGGAGGAAAATCGACCTGTGCCAGCCTGGTGCCGCGCTTTTGGGATGTGAACTCAGGCAGGGTCGCTGTGGGCGGCATTGATGTCAGATCCATGGATCCCCACAATCTGATGGGGCAGATCGCCTTTGTCTTCCAAACAAACAGGCTCTTTTCCGCGACCCTGCTCGAAAACGTCCGCGCAGCCAGGCCGGAAGCGACTGCCGAGCAGGTCCTGGACGCATTGAGAGCGGCTCAGTGCACGGACATCGTGGACAAGCTCCCCCAGGGGCTGGATACCATGCTCGGCTCCGGGGGAACCTATCTTTCCGGGGGAGAGGTCCAGCGTGTGGCCCTGGCCAGGGCGATCCTCAAGGAGTCTCCCATTGTGGTCCTGGATGAGGCGACCGCTTTTGCCGATCCCGAGAACGAGGTCCTGATACAGAAGGCGCTGACCAAGCTGACCCAGGATGAAGGGGGTCGGCGGCGAACCGTTCTTATGATTGCCCACCGTCTGTCGACTGTGGCGCATGCCGATCAAATTCTGGTGCTGGATGGGGGCCGCCTGGTTGAGCAGGGCACTCATCGCCAGCTTCTTGATGCGCAGGGTACCTATGCCCGTCTCTGGTCTGATTACGAGCGGGCGGTCTCCTGGAAGGTCGACAACTCTTCGAAGGCTGCCGACAAAGCGGATCAAAACCCCGCAGGCTTCACTGTGGTTGAGGATCGCACCGTTCCCGGTACGGATCCATTCGTTGCGTACATGTCGACCGGTGATTCCGCCACTAAGAGGGAAGGAGGTGAGGCATAAGTGTTCGCCTCATTCAAGAAGAAGTATGCCCTGTCCGACCAAGGCATGAAGATCGTGGTTCTGGGAACGCTGTGGACCACGCTGACCAATCTGATCATCATGGCGGGAACGGCCTTCCTTCTGCTGGTCATGAAGGTTTTTGTTGAGCACCTGACGGCAGGGGCGCCCCTGCCGGAGATCTTGCCCTACCTGGCTGGTCTCCTGGCTTTTGCCTTGATTCTCTTTTGCTCCTCCTGGTTTCAATACAGTTATTCCTATGGCGCGGTCTTCAGCCAGACCGGAAAGCAGCGGATCGACCTGGCCGAGAGACTGCGCAAACTGCCGCTCTCCTTTTTCGGGCGGCGTGACCTGGCTGATCTGACCGATACCATTCTGGGTGACGTGGCCACCATGGAGCATGCCTACGCCCATGCCTTGAGCCAGCTCTATGGTGCAGTCGTCTCATCCGTCCTGATATTCCTGTCCCTTCTGCCCATCAATTGGGCTCTTGACTTGGCTGCCTTCTGGAGTGTGCCAGTGGCCTTCGCTATCATCTTTGCCACTCGACGATTCGTTGAAGCTTCGTCACGGCGCACGAGGCAGGCTCAAATTAGAGTCAGTGATGGCATTCAGGAGGCGCTCGACTGTGTTCGGGAGATTCACGCCACTAACCAAGAAGACAGGTATCTGGACAGGCTCTTCTCGACCATCGATGACACCGAAGCCATTACAGTCCGAACCGAGATGACCAATGGCCTCATATTGAACTCTGCCATGGTGGTTTTGAGGTTGGGTGTGGCAACGACCTTCCTGGTGGCTGCCGGGTTGATCATTGAGGGCAGGATCGACTTCATGGTCATGTTTCTTTTCCTCCTGATGGTCTCACGGATCTATTCCCCGTTTGATCAGGCGCTGATGCTGGTTTCTGAGCTCTTCCAGTCCCAGAGTTCGGCACGGCGGATCCGCTCCATCACTGAGGAAACTGTGGCCGAGGGGAGTGAGGAATTCCACCCCGATGGGCACGATATCGTCTTCGACCACGTTGCCTTTTCCTATCCCGCGCTTGCGGGTAAGACGGTAGGCGAGCCGGTTCTCGAAGATGTGAGTTTCACCGCCCGGGAGGGGGAGGTCACGGCCCTGGTCGGCCCTTCGGGTTCCGGGAAATCGACCTGTGCTCGGCTGGCGGCTCGCTTCTGGGATGCTGCTGCAGGCTCCATTACCGTAGGAGGAGTGGATGTGAGCCAAGTGGATCCGGAGGTTCTTCTGCGCGACTATGCCGTGGTTTTCCAGGACGTGATGCTCTTTGATGACACGGTCATGGGCAATATACGGATGGGTCGGAACGGTGCAACTGATGAGGAAGTGTTGGCTGCAGCCAGGGCCGCCAACTGCGACCAGTTCGTCTCGTGCCTGCCACAGGGGTACCAGACGATGATTGGTGAAAACGGCTCCAGACTTTCCGGGGGCGAGCGGCAACGAATCTCCATTGCCAGAGCCATCCTCAAGAATGCACCGATTGTCTTGCTTGACGAGGCTACCGCCTCCCTGGATGTAGAGAACGAGACGCAGGTGCAGGAAGCCTTGTCACAACTGCTGGTGGGGAAGACCGTCATGGTCATCGCCCACCGGATGCGCACTGTCGAGCAGGCCGACAAGATTGTGGTTCTGGACCATGGGCGCGTGGTCGAACAGGGCTCCCCGCAGGAACTCATGACCGCAGATGGTGAGTTTGCGCGGATGGTTCGTTTGCAGGGGGAGAGCGCAGATTGGACCTTGTAGGGAGAGGGATTGAATCGATTCTTCGATGTTGCCTGGTTGGTGCGGGAAGGGACAGTGTTTACGTATTATCTACCTGTCTCACTTACATTGACGATCTCCAATCCCGTGCTACCAGTTTACGCAAGAGTCACTCTTTTTGAACATCGCTCGCTGACGGTTGCAGAGGGCGAGAAGGTCGCCATCATAGGAGAGCCTGGTGTTGGCAAGAGAGCATTGCTGAACATCCTCGGCCTGCTCGATACATGCTGCTAGGCAGATCCGCGTGCATGCTGTCAGACCTGGAATCTGCCGCATGGAGGAACTAGAAAATCGGGTTCGTGCTGCAGGAATCTGCGCTCATCAGCTCCCTTAAGCATAGTGGACAACGTCAAGCTGCTCCTGCTCCACGTACGGACACCCGGCAAGGGAAATTCCGGAAGATCTGACCAGTTGTCGACGCTCTCTGGACATCGGGCCTATCGTGGCAAAAACCGCTTGAATGATCTAGTGAGGAAAAGCATGAGCCGTCTTCGCACGGGCCGTCGTCATGAATCCCGAGGGTGTTCTTGCTGACGAGCCCTCTGTCGCTCTCGATTTTGAGAACAGGTCAAAGATTCTACGATTCGGGTTCCACAATCGTCATCATTACGCACGATGCCTCACTGACTGACCAACCTGATCGAATCGCCAAACTTCAACAAAAGGCTCAGAACGTGGGTTTCTGGATTAGAGCAGGATCACTCCATGAGTGCCTTGAGCTTGGGACGCTGCTTCAGCGCCCAAGCCCCGAGGACGAAAGTAATGATCATGCAAACTGCGCTAAGTGCAAACATGATGGCGTACCCGTGGGGCATGTCCACTATGGTTCCCCAGAAGAGGGCAGCAAAGGCTGAGGCCAGGACTCCGACCATCTGAACTCTGGAGTAAATGTTGGTGTAGTCCTTGGATCCGAATACAGCGCGAACCAGAAGTGGCGTCTGAACCGAGGGGAAAGCATAGGCGAATCCGAAGGCAAAGGATCCAAGTAAAAGCACAGGAGCGATCGTAGGCATCAAGGCCATCAGCGCCACACCCAGAATGCCGCAGCCGATGCCCATCCCCATGCCACCGATGATGCTTCTGTCGTTGGCAGCTCCCAAGAAGACCTTGCCTATGGCCTGTCCGGCCATGCAGCAGGATGCTATCAGACCCGTCAGGGTGGCAATCTGTGGTGCACTGTTCTGGAATGAATGAGCATAGGATGGCAGGAACTGATAGACGGTTTGGTTCATGGTAATAATGCCGCAGAAACCTGCCAGGGCGATGAAGGCGCTGGTTCTCATAGCCCTCGACGCCATAACGCCTTTGGTTTGAAGCTCAGGTTCATTATCGGCTTCTGTCCGTTCAGAGCCGTAGGGGGCCAAACCCTTTTCTGAGGGATCGGAACGGACGATAAAAATGGTGAATGGGAGAGTGACCACTAATATGATGAGTCCGAATACCAGGTATCCACGGCGCCATCCATCATGCCCTGTTCTGATCAGTACAGTACCCAACTGGTTGAAGATGACCCCGCCGATGCCGGTGAAAGCCATGCAGAGCCCCGTCAGAAAACCTACCTTGACTTTGAACCAGGCATTGATCATGGCGGGTACAGCCAGGTAAAGGAGGGCCGGCAAACCGATTCCCATGACGACTCCCGCTATGTAGAATTGCCAGACGGCCGACATGAAAGATATGGAGAGGCATCCCATCCCCGACAGGAGTGCGCAGCATGTTAAAACGATGCGAAGGTCGAACTTGCTCATCAACTTGCCTGCTATGGGCAGGGCCACCATCATGGTGATGTTCAAGGCGCTGAAGTATCCTGCCACGGCTGCCTTGGAAACATGGAAGTACTCCGAAACGGGTGAGAAGAAGATGCCAGCGCAACTGTAGATCATAGCCCCAGGCACACCGGTGAAAATGATGCCGGAAAGAACGATCAGGAAAGCATATTTGGACTGCTTGGGTTTCTTCATGACTGACCCTGGGTTTTGAGTGGACATAGTTAAGGATTCCTCCCTAAAAAAAATGAAATATGCGTCCGGGAACCTAAGACCGGTCAGGCTCCCGGACGGTTCGCCAGGATCGTTAATTTTCCAGGCAATGTTGTGGGATACTGGTTGCGATCAGATAACTTTCTGAGGGTTGAGAATGTTCTTGGGGTCCAAGGCCCGCTTCACAGCACGCATCATGGTGAGAACCTGAGGCTGGGTTGTGGCAACCAGATAGTCGCGCTTAGCGTAACCGATCCCGTGTTCACCAGAGATCTTTCCTTGAAGCTCGTATGCTTTGCCATACAGAGCGTCGAAGGCCAGACGCAATTTGGTTCGCCAATCACGATCGTTCAGGTCGTCTCGGCATATGTAGAGGTGAAGGTTTCCGTTTCCGGCGTGCCCGAACCCGCCTATTCTGATTCCGTTATTTTCGGAATAGGAGTGCGTGAAGTCCACCATGTCTGCCAAAGATCCTACCGGAACCACAGCGTCAATCTCGTCCATTTGCGATGTCGAGTTTTTGAAGGCCTCGAGGAAGGAGTCCCGCGCTCGCCACACTTGGTCAGAGAGAGATTGGTCATCCAGAACGAATACATCGGCGGCCTCATGGGCCAGGCAGAGTTCAGCCGTTTCCTCATAGGCCTCCTCGATGGCTTGCTGACTGGCTCCATCGAAAGTCAGGAGAAGGTAGGCCTTGAATCCTTTTTCAGGGAAGGAATCGTGGGCGTAGTTCTCCCAGAGGGCAATAGAGTCCTCCTCAAAAAACTCCAGAGCAGTGGGTCTGATTCCAGTGGCTAAAATTCTGGGAACGTTTGAAATAGCTGCATGATAGTCGTTGAATGGGATGAGCAGGCTGGTGCTGAATTTGGGCAGTGGGAAGAGCTTGAGTCGGGCTTCGGTGACGATTGCCAAGGTGCCTTCGGATCCTATGATCAGGTCCTTCAGATCGAAACCAGAGCTGTTCTTGCTGACGATGCCGCCTAAGTTGACGATATCGCCGGGGGCTGTTACCACGGTTATGGCTTCTACCGAATTTCTGGTCACTCCGTATTTTACTGCTCTCATGCCGCCAGCGTTAGTAGATATGTTCCCGCCGATGGTGGCTGTTTTTTCACCAGGGTCCGGTGCATAGAGGAAACCGTGGTCCTTGGCATAGGCCGCTACATCCTTAAGAAGAACACCGGGCTGGGTGATCAGCATGGCATTGGTCACGTCAATTCCGATGATCTTGTTCATGCCGGCCAGGTCAATCATGATTCCACCCTCGACGGCCACCGAACCTCCGACCAGACCGGTTCCCCCGCCTCTGGCAACTACGGGAATCTCGTAGCGATCGGCTATTCTCAAGACCTGGGAGACATCCTCGGTACAGGTCGGCGTAATCAGAATATCGGGCAGGTGGAAGACGGTTTCCATCTCATCGTGCCCGTAGTCAGAGTTGATTTCGCTTCCTGATTTGAGTGCATCCGGGCCAAAGTGTTCTTTCAGTTCCTCCAGGGCCCCTTCGATCCGATCCGACTTCACTGGGTCCATGCTGGTCTGCGAGAACTGAGCAGACTGTGTTGGATTGATATTGTCCATTACCTCATTCCTTTCACGGGTATGTTGTCTTTTCATGTCGTTGCTTTATGCAGAATGATTTGCCCTGTCACTGTGTAGGCCAGTGGCGTAATCTGTGATCCTTGATGGTTAGCTGGAGGATCGGAGCATGTTCAGTCTTGGGTTCAGTCCCTTTCCCAAGTCCTTCTGCAGGAAGAGCCCGAATTCCTTGTACCAGTGGGAAAGCTGACGGCGCGGATCGTAGACGATATAGACTTTGTGGGTGTCCTTGCTGACATTGAGTGGTATTCGTCGCAGCTCGAAGGAATCCAGAAGGATAGTGTCTGCTACCACAGCAACGGCATCGTTGGCCAAGGCTTCGCCTGCTATCGTGATCTCCCCATCCAGGGTGTCGGCTATGTGCAGATCCGCCCAGATATCGGCAAGGCTTTCTCGAATCTCGCGCCCAATAGGGGTGTCATCCCCGTAGGTGATTAAGTTGTATGAGGTTAGCATGTAGGGATTAATGGTCTCGAACGCAGCCAGGGGGTGGCCCGGCGGAACCGCGACCACGAACCGTTCGCCATAGAGAGGAATGAAGTTGAGTTCTTCGAATCTCGGGTCGTAGGAGCAGATTCCCATCTTGTATTTATCGGAGACCAGCCCTTCCAGAATGGGCAGGGAGATCTGGTTGGCCAGTATGAACTTGGGCATTCCCCCATTCATTTCCTGGAAGGCCTTTATGGCGCGGGGAAGATAGGTGCCGATGAAAGTGGGAATGCAGGCTAGATTCACATAGTCGGCATCACTCTGAACCTTGTCATGGAGTGCTTTGACCCCTTGATCGAATACAGTCAGAGTGGAGCATGCAGTGTTGTAGAACATTTTGCCATATTCGGTAAGTTCTATCTGATGTCCACTCCGCTTGACCAGCAGGCATCCCAGCTCCTTCTCCATGGATTTGATGGAATTGCTGAGTGTCGGCTGACTGATATGCAATTCCTCTGCCGCTATGGTGAATTGTCTGTATTCAACCAATGTTCGAAAGTAACTGAGCTGATGGAGATTCACTGGTCGTACCTTCTTTTCTTCAAGCTGCATGAGGAATTTATCTAGCCCCGGCAGTCATGTATGAATATGATCTCTTCCTTGCGATTCATTCCCATCGTATGAAAAAAAATCCAACAAATTAAATAATGACTCGCTATGGGTCTATATGTATTTTTAATACAGAGCAACCTTGATGATCTGTTTTGTGAGTTTCTTGTTGGCAAAGTTGCTGATTATACTTTGTTGCCCTATTAAATCATTCCTATTTTGTATTGGGAATATGTGAATTGCGTCACTATCGTGAGGCCTAGTTGTGCAGACAGATTGACAGATACTCATCGGGCAAGGAGGCCAAATGGTAGAAGCTGTCACTGGGAAAAACAGAAACCGTTGGTTTGTTTTCACAGCGGCTTTCTTAATTATTTTCTGTTGTGCCGCGTCGTCAGCGTTTTCCGTCTTCGCTGAACCCCTACGCAAGGCTGTAAATGGCACCGCCTCGCAGGTTGCCTTCACATTGACCCTCTACCAGTTCTTCATGGCCTGCTTTGGGGTAGCCTCCGGCTGGATCATGGACAGATTCGGGGCCAAGAAGCTCATGTATGTGGGAGGACTCGTTTTTGGGCTGGGATGGGGCCTGACGGCGTTTGTCCACAGCCTTCCGCTCCTTTACCTGACAGTAGGTTTGATGGCGGGCGCCGGCAATGGAATCATGTACAACCCTGCTCTATTGACTGCTTTGAAGTGGTTCCCTGAGAAGCGAGGCACCATTTCCGGCTTCCTGCTCGCTGCCGCTTCATTGGGGCCTCTGGTCCTGGCTAAGGTCGGTGCTGTCCTCTGTGACAAGTTTGGGATGAACGGCTTCATTCCTATTGGTCTGGCCTACCTCATCATTTGCTGGGCTGTCGGTTGGCTTATGGATTCACCCGAGCAGGTGGATAACACGGGCACAGCGACAACGGCGACTGTAGAGTCCAACGATTACACCCCTGGACAGATGCTCAAGACCGGTCGCTTTTGGCTCATGCTGGCCCTGTTCGCCATCTCCTGCACAGCAGGCATCATGCTGATCGGCTCCTTGTCGCCCATTGCCCAGGTCCAGCTCAGCATGACTCCGATAACGGCAGCCAATATGGTTGTCATAAATACCTTGGCCAACTTCTGCGGCCGTCTAATTACTGGGCGCTTGACCGACAAGCTGGGTCAGACCAAGACCCTGGCTCTGATTCTTATCCTGACCATGGTGGGTTTGGGTGGCCTGAGCGTAGCCCACAATGTTTGGTTTTTTGCAATTTTCCTCATTCTGCTGGGAGCCTCCTTCGGTGGCGTCTTGGTGGTTTACCCGACCCTGACAAGTAGCGTCTTTGGCCAAACCCACTCCGGTACCAACTACGGCATCATGTTCTTCGGCTATGCCATTGGTGCACTCCTGGGTCCTCAGATCGCAGCGCGTTTTATAGACCAGTCGGCAGGTGTGGGGGCCTATCGCGGTGCCTACATGGTGGCTATTTGTGTGGCCCTGGTCGGACTGGTCATTGATGTATTTCTGATTGCCAAAAAGATTGGCACAAAAGAAAAGGAGCAGTAAGTAATGGAACCAACACAAAAGCTGGTGCATACTCAACCCGGAACCAAAATGACTGATGATGAGTTCCAACTCTATCTGAAGCAGATCCAGCACCTTGCAGAGAACGAATTTGATGAAATGCAGAAGGAGGTGGAAGTTACCAATACCTTCCCCAAGGAGTTCTTCCGACTGGCTATTGACAATGATCTATATAGGTTTGCGCTTCCGCTGAAGTATGGTGGTTTCGGTCTGAACTGCCATCAGATCTTCCAAGTCCAGGAGCGTTTCTCCCGTGGACCCGGCGGCATGAGAATGCACCTGCATTATGCCGCTGATTTGAACTGGAGGATCATGAATGAGTTCGGGCAGCCCGAGCTCAAGGCCGAGGTCATGCCCAAGCTTCAGGACAAAAGCATCTTCACCTGCTTTGCCCTGACTGAGGAAACTGGTGGAACGGGCGCCGATCTGCATACCTCTGCCGTCAGGGATGGCGATGACTTCATTCTCAACGGCGAAAAGACCTTGATTTCTCATACCGACTGTTCGGACGCGGCCTATGTCTTTGCTGTGACCGATCCCGACAAGCCAGGTCCCGAGCGCCTTACTGCTTTCTATGTGCCTGTTGACACACCGGGATATGAGATTGTTCCCATGCCCCACATGATGGGCTGCAGGGGTGCAGGACATGCCGGGCTGCGCTTCACCAATATGCGCGTCAACAAGCGATTCCAACTGGGCGAGGAAGGTGATGGCCTCCATGTGGCGATAGCATCTCTATCCATCTCTCGCGCTCACATCGCCGTTTCCAATCTCGGTATGAGCCAGCGCTTCCTGGAGATGGCCATTGCCCGAGCAAAGGACCGCGTTACCTTCGGTAAGCCCCTGGCCAAGCGTCAAGCTATCCAGCAGATGATCGCCGATATGGGTACCCACATCTTCGCTCTGCGTTGCATGCTGACCGACCTGGCTGAGCAGTATGACAGGGGGGAGGACATCGAGGAGAAAGCTGCCATGTGCAAGCTCTTCAGCATAGATACGGTCAAGCTGGTCTCTGACTACTGCTTCGAAATCTTCGGGGGCATTGGTTACTTCGAGGACAACCCCTATGGTCCTGTAGAACGCATGTACCGTGATTGCCGTGCTATGTGGCTGGAGGAGGGCCCGCGCACGGTTCAGCGCTTGACGGCCTCTCGCAAGCTGATAGCAGACAACGGCATCATCAAGTGACACAAGCTTTCGCCGGCGGTGATGAACCGTCGGCGGATCATGTGGAAAAGGCAAATTTTATGACTGACAAGGTTTTAAGTGGCATCCGCATCGTTGACATGACCACATTCCTGGCTGCACCGACGGTCGCCAGGATCATGGGCGAGTGGGGTGCTGACGTGATCAAGGTGGAGCCTCCCAAAGGCGATGCTGAGCGTACTCAGGGAGCTGTCTTCAACATGCCCTACGCGGATGACGAGAATTTGGGTTTCGATATCTCCAACCTCAACAAGCGTTTTGTAACACTCAACTTGCGGAAGGAGGATGGCCTGAAGGCTTTCATGAAGCTGTTGGAGGGGGCGGATGTCTTTCTGACCAACCTGAGAAGCAAGTCACTCGAACACCTGGGCATTGATTATGACTCCCTCAAGGATCGATTCCCCAAGCTGGTCTACGCTCAGTGTTCCGGTTATGGGGAGGACGGGCCCAACAAGAACACGGCAGGTTACGATGCCACCAGCTATATGGCGCGCGGCGGTGTTCTGGCCACCACTATGGAGAAGGGCACCAGCCCTATGAATCCGCCCAATGGCTATGGCGACTTTCAAGTAGCTATGTGTCTGACAGCCGGCATCTGTGCCGCTCTGATCAGACAGGCCAGAACCGGAAAGGGCGACAGGATCACTGTGGCTCTGCATCATGCGGCCATTTTCATGCAGAACGTTGCCATGGTTTCAGCCCAGTATGGCAATCCCTATCCCAAGACACGCATGGAGGTTTCCAACCCGTTCAACAATTGTTACCAGACCAGCGACGACCGGTGGTTTGTCATGTGTGTGCCGGTATTCAACAGGGACTACAACAAGGTCATGACTCTGCTGGGGCGTGAAGATCTGCTGGATGATCCCAGATACAGGGATATAGACAAGATCAATGCCGAGGGACTCAACCGGGAGTTCATTAGCATTCTGGATGGGGAATTCCGCAAGAGGCCACTTCAGCATTGGCTTGATGCTTTCAAGAAAGAGGATCTGCCCTTGGAGGCTTGCTACCTGCCAACCGAAATCTATACCGATAATGAGGCTCTGGACAATGACGAGGTCAGGAAGATGCGTTTCCCCTCCGGACAGGAGCGGTTCATCCCGACCAATCCTGTCAAATTCGCCTCACTAGGCAAGCCCGAGCTCAGACCTTCGCGTGCCCAAGGAAGCGACACCGAGTCAGTACTGCGCGAAGCCGGCTATACGGATGAGCAAATCCGTCAGATGGTCTTGGACGGGGCGGCGGCTTCTACCAGGCACATCGGCGATCCAATTTGATTCCCATCCATTAAGGGAAGGAAATAAGGAGAGGACATTGGCTTTACTGTATACGCAAGAACAACGTGAATTCATTAGAATGGTTCAGGAGTTTGCTGACCAGACATTGACCCCAGAGGTCGTCAGCAAGTACGACCACTTGGGGCAATGCCCGGTGGAACTCTTCAAGCCCGCTTTCGACATGGGTCTGCACATGCTGGAGATACCCGAGGAATATGGCGGTGCAGGTTTGCCTTATTCCACCACTGCTATGGTCTTCTCAAAACTGGCCGAGTATGATGCTGGATACGCCATCACCTTGGTTTCGACCTTCGTGGCACTTCGCTCAGTCATGCTTGCAGGCAGCGCGGACCAGGCCCGGCGTTTTGCCGACATCATCGAACCAGGTGCTTTCGCAGCTTTCGCGCTGAGCGAGTCTGATGCAGGCACGGATGCGGGATCAGTCAAATCCACGGCCACCCGTGATGGGGATGATTACATTCTCACTGGCGAAAAGACATTCATCACCAACGGCAGCATCGCCAATGTCTATGTAGGTATCTTCCGTACGGCTGACACCGGAAACAAGGGGCTTAGCGCCTTCATGATCGAGCGTTCTCGTGAAGGCATCAGTGTGGGCGCTCATGAAGATAAGATGGGCTTGCGCCTGTCTGACACCTCCACTGTCAACTTCGATCATGTCCGTGTGCCGGCAAGCAACCGTCTGGGGGACGAGGGAGCTGGCTTCAAGGTGGCTATGAACAGTCTTAATCTGTCTCGGGCGTTTGTGGCCACACTGGCTGCCGGCATCATGCAACGTGCGCTTGACGAATCTGTCTCATACGCCCGTATTCGCAGTCAGTTCAAGAGGCCCATCATTCGATTCGAGGCCGTGCAGGAGATGCTGGCCGATATGGCAATCGCACTGGAGACCTCACAAGTGCTGATCCACAACACCATGACCATGATGGATCAGGGCAACCTCGTGCGCAAGGAAGGGGCGATGACCAAGACCTATGTGACCGACGCTTTGCAACGCGTGGTTACCGATGCGGTCCAGGTCTTTGGTGGGTACGGAGTCTCCAAGGCCTATCCCGTAGAAAAACTCATGCGCGACAGCAAGGTCTTTCAGATTTTCGAGGGGACCAACCAGATTCAACGTGTGACCATCGCCAACGAACTTGACAAGGAGTATGCAGGCAAGGAGGTGGGGCGATGAAGGTGCTTGTATTGGTCAAGGGGGTGGTTGATCCTGGTCCCCAGCCTTCTCTTTCTGAAGGTCGTCTCACCAGCGGAGACGTAGTTCTGGATCATTATGGCAAGTATGCGCTCGAAGCGGGTCTTCAGCTGGCTCAGGATCAGGATGACCAGGGTAGCGTGACTGCGGCTTCCGTAGGTCCGGATTCTGAGACGGCACTAAGGGATGCGTTGGCCTTAGGTGCTCAGGATGCTATTGAGGTCAAGACGGATCAGGAAAACGCCGGGCTGGCTGACATTCTTGCCCAGGCTGTCAACAAGGAAGGGCCATTCGATCTGGTTCTTTGCGGGGATCAGGCTACGGATGACAGCCAGGGTGTCCTTCCTGCCCAACTGGCTGCCGCCCTCGGTTGGCCCTTAGTGGATGCAGTGGATGCTTTAGGGTTCGTTGGACCTCGTCTTTGCTACACGTCCCTTCTGGACAAGGGGGCGGTGAAAGGCACCGTTCAGCTTCCAGCAGTGGTTTCGGTCCTCGACACCATCAACAAGCCGCGTCTGCCCAGTTTTCGTTTGAAGATGGCGGCCAAACGTTATCAGATCAAGGAGTTCCAAGCGGAATCGAGCCAAAAGGATCCTCTTGAAAAATTGGAGATGGAAGAGGTTCCAGCCTCCAGCAAGGAGGTCATAATGGTGGACTCTGTCGATGACCTGATCCGTGCTTTGGACCAGGTTGGCATTCGACTGAAGAAGGAGTGATCATGCAATTCGATACCGTATTCCTGGTCTTACCCGGTCTTTCTCTTGATGAATCAGCTGGGAGTTTGACTTCCTTTGCTCTTCGTGCGGATCTGGGTTCGAAATTGGAGGCATTGGTCCTGCCTGATCAGGGCGATGCCCGCTACAAGGGACTTGACCAGGTCACTGTTCTGGAGAGCCAGGCACTTGGGCCAGCCAATCCCGATGGTGCCGCTCAGGCCGTGGCTGACTATATCAAAGAGCAATCTGATGCTCTTGTGCTCTTTGATGACACCAGATTCTCCCAGCAAATCGCTGTCCGTCTCGCAGCCATCATGGGAGTACCGGCCGTGACCCATGTCATCGATCTTTCAAAGAAAGCTTCAATACTCACCGTACATAAAAAAGTGTATTCGGGCTCTTTGATCCAGGGCTACCGGTGCAATGTGCCTGCAGTATTCACTGTTGATCTTACGGCTGTACCTCCTGCAGAGAGAGACGAAGCAATTCCAGTGATTCATAAGGAAGCTACCGTCGATGACAATGATGCTCAGTTCACGCTCTCTGATCAAAATCAGGGGCCAGACCTGTCCACAGCCAGATTGGTCGTAGCTGGCGGTCGTGGACTTCAGGATAAGGATGGGGCCGCACTGGTTAACAGTTTGGCGGAGCAGCTGAATGGTGCCGTTGGCGCATCAAGGGCTGCGGTCGATGCCGGGTGGTTCGCTACTTCCACAATGGTAGGTCAATCAGGGAAGACTGTTGCCCCCGATCTCTATCTGGCCGCCGGGATTTCCGGAACGATTCAGCACACTGTCGGGATGGATAAGTCCAAGTGTGTGGTAGCTATAAACACCGATGCCGAGGCGCCCATCTTCGATCTGGCTGACTATGGCTTGGTGGCTGATGCTCGTCAGGCGCTGACAGAACTTATTGAGAAGACTGCAGCGCCAGGATCTGCTGAAGAATCGAACTGATCAAGGTGGTCTGGAGATGAATATGGAGGCTGCAGCCGAAACAGATCAGGTCGTGTCCCGCTCTGTGTTGTCGGGGGATTCGCTCGGCGAACGTTGGAGAAGGCGATGCCGTTCGACGCCAGGATCCGTTTTCCTGATTAGTGAAGAAAGGGAGCTGACCTATGCCGAGGCTGACCGAATGGCCGACCTGGCCATCTCCATTCTTAATCAATGCCATGTGCGTCGTGGCGATGTCGTGGGCTTGCAGATGGAGACGAATCTGACCTATGTGATCATGCTCATCGCATGTTTCAAGGCGGAATTGCTGACCATGCCACTTAGTCCCCGTCTCAATCCAGACGAGGCTTGCTACCTGGTCGAGCAGATGAAGCCATCTCTGCTGGTTATGGACCATGATCAAGGTCCTCTGGCCATGGCCTGCAGGGATAGGGCTCACAATTATAGTGGCGGGAAGGTCCAGCTAAATCAGCGGACTCTATTCATCCAGCGCCGTCTGTCTCTGTCCGCATCTCCTGCGGAATCTGGTTACGACTCCCTGTCTGCATCCAACCGCCCAGCCGCCATTCTCTGCACCTCGGGCACGACCAGCTACACCAAAGGGTGTCTGCTTTCGAATAAGAATATTCTCGCCAGTGAAATTTCGTTCAATCAAATCTACGAAATTACCGACAAGGATCGATTGATCCTAGCCTCAGGCTTCTACCATGCCATAGGCTTCCATCACGGCATCGTATCGACATTTCTTGCTGGTGGATCCATGGTGCTTCTTGGTCGATACAGCAGCCAGGCCATGATGGAATTGACCAGACGGTACTGTTGTACATACACGGTCACCGTGCCCACCGTCGTCTATGACCTGCTTGCTTGGTATAGGCCGGGTGACCCCCTGAAACGGGTCATCTCCGGAGGCGCGCCTCTGTCACAGGACATGCTGGGTATGGCTTGGAAATCAGGACTTCCCCTTTACAACATATATGGTTTGACCGAGTGCGCCCCCTTTTCCTGTACAACGCCGGCCTATTACCGTGCTCATGAGGGGATGACCACTGCAGGTTTTCCGATATGCGGAACCAAGATTAGGCTGGTCGACAAGACAGGTAGACAGGTGAGGGAATGGGGCCGGTCTGGCCAGATCCTGGTACAAGGGCCCACGGTCTTTCAAGGGTATTACCGAAATCCAAAAGAGACCCATAAGGTTCTCACCAGCGATGGTTGGTTCTCCACTGGGGACCAGGGGCATATGACGCCGGACGGAGCTCTTGTCATGGATGACAGGCTTAAGGACATGGTCATCAGAGGAGGCGAGAATATTTCAACTGGCCTGGTGGAGAGCTATCTGCTGGGGCACCCAGATATAGCAGAGGCGGCCGTGGTCGGTGTTGATGATCCCCGTCTGGGTGAGCGAATAGGTGCATTTATAGTCATGAAAACGGGTAAACGACCGCTTGAATTGGAACAGGTCAAAGAGTATCTGGCCTCGCGTGGAGTAATCAAGAAGTTCTGGCCCGAAGTTTTGAAAGTGCGCAAGTCTCTGCCCAGAACTAGTTCCGGCAAGATCAAGAAGTATCTGCTTTCCTGACGGCATGAAAGAGGTTGTCATGGTCGAGACCAATGAACATGGATCGTTAACCTTCAGTCCGACCAGGTCGCATGCCCGTCGTAAACCCCGCATGATGCGAAAGAGGTTGGCCTTTTACAGACAGGCCGACTCCTCAATCTTCTTGGACATGGACCTGGATCGAACCTCAAATGCTGATTCGACCCGGTCCAGTGGTCTCCACGACCTTGTCCGAGAAAGCGGCCAAGATGTTCAGACATCGGATGGGGATGTGCCTGGTGTGGTCCAGAGCCTTAGCAAAGCAAGCGAGGATTTGTATGAAGAGGTTTCTGCGCTCCCTCTTGACCAGGATCATCAGTTCTCATATGCCATCGTGGGTGGATTTAATTCCAATGCAATCACTGTTGAGGTAGGCGATATAGACAGAGAGCAGCACGACCTGGACTGGATCGCGCTGCTCACTTTCACAGGCTGTCAGATCACTTATCTGCGACCAGATAAGTCTGGCTATGTTTTTGCTTTGGCTGACGATGACGCCTACGTTTACTGTGACAAGGATCCTTGTGAGGAGTGCGTCTTCAAGTGCAAGAACGGATTTGTCCTGTACCTGCACTGTGCTCAACATGGTGTTTTTAGTCTTCCCCTATCGCCCCGTCGTAAAAACAACAACCGTATCGATAGAGGCTGAGGAAAGAAGGTGACCGGTGACCGAGAGCATTTATAAGGTGCATATCGGCGATTTTTTCGTTGAGCCGAGGATGCTCAACCATTTGAGAATCACCCATGGGGGAGCCATGATCCGCGAGTGCGACTCCGCTCTGGGTCTTTTGGCTGAAAAGTATGTGAATGGGCGTGTTTTGACTGTGTCCATCAGGGACTTCTCCTTTAAGCAACGGACTCATGTTGGCGATCGGATAGATTTCGAAGTTACTATGATCGCCACCAGTACTCATACCATGACCTTTTACGTGAACGTACTGATGCTCGGTTTCGGGCGGCAACCAGTCACTGTAGGGGAGGGCGTCTTTGTCTTTATTGCAGTGGATGAGAACTTCAACCCCTCGCCTGTACCGGCCTTGGAGGTGCACAGCTCCGATCAGGAGAAGTTCATCAGAGCTGTTAGGAAACGCTATGGCTTGTCCTTGGACGATGTGGCGGCTGCCTGATCATATGCCGACTGGGTGGTGATGATCCATCAGCTTTTTCTGTTTGTATCTGGATTAGTGCATTGTCATATTCCTAGGCAGTATGCACCGCTTGTTGCGAGTTCTGAGCTGAGTGAGTTGAGATTATTAGGACAACCCTAGAGATTCTGGATTGCCAGTATTGGACTAAATTAAGAAGCATTGAAAGGCGTGTGTTCAAGAGGCACAGTGCGCATAAAAGGCTGGGACTTTCCTGAATGTTGTGATGTCCGTCATGTGGTGGTTTGGATGCGGGTTCAGTAAAGGGAGGGACGGTAATGGATAAGGGAGGGTGCTGTTCCGGGGCGGCGTGATATGGCTTCATGCATACGAGGGGTGCCCTTCTCATGCTGAATATGCCCTATCAAGGTCATATCAATCCGACCTTGGGAACTGTGTGTCTTTTGGTGGAGACCGGTTATTCGGTCTCGATCTACGATGGCGAAATTAGATAGAAGATTCGGGTGCGTTGTTTGTTCCCTATGATGATTATCCTGAGCAGCCGAACAAGGTGCAGAGTCTTCGTGGCGGGGGTTATGCGATAGAGACAGCCCGGCGTTTGGCAGCCGAGAAGCAGTACGATGCTTACGTGTATGAAGGTCTGTTGCTGTCGGGCAAGTGCCTTGCTGATCAAATCGGCGTAACCTCTATCCGCCTGTCCTCTGCCTTTGCTTACAATCCGTCGATTCTTGCCAAGCTGTCTGATACGGGCGGGCTGCACGTAAGCAGTCTTCTGAAGTCTCCTGCCGTTGTGAACTGATATCGCTTTCGATGCAGCGGCATGGGCGCATCCAAACCGATGGTTTCGTCACCGAGATGGTCTACAACAATCCGACACCTACCTATGTCTACGCGTTTCGGTCTTTCCAGCTTGGCAATGAAGCGTTTTCGGATGAGCAATTCAAGTTCATCGCCCCCTCTCTGGACGGCAGAGCAGCGCATGCCAGAGACTCTCGCCTGGATGATGAGCTCAACAAAGGCGGTGGACGGCCTGTCATCTACGCCTCCTTGGGTATGATTTTCGATACCTTTATGTCGTTTTACCGGGCGGTGGTGGCAGCGTTCGGGGGACAATGATGTCACGGTGGTGATGTCGGTGGGCCGTGATTTCGACCGGACAAAATTGGGGCGGATTCCTCAGAACATTTTCATCCACCGGTCTGTAGACCAGCTGGCCGTCCTTGAGAGGGCGACCTGTTCATCACGCATGGCGGCATGAGCAGCGTGAACGAAGATCTTTACTAAAAGGTGCCCATGGTGGTGGTTCCCATGGTCGACGATGAGCTGGCGGTAGGGGCGGGAATCGTTGAACTCGAGCTGGGAACGGTGGTGAGGCGCGAAAAGATCAACGGGCAGACGCTGGGCGTGCAGCCTCGATGATCCTGGCAGACAAACAAATCGCTGACAATGTCAACAGAATTAGCGAGGACATGCGAAAGTCCGGCGGCAACCAGCAAATAGTCAAGGATCTGGACCACATCCTCAACCACTCCTGACCAACCCAGCATTCCAACGGATTGTTGCGCATCCACATCATGTGAGGCATTGCGACATGCCGACGACCTCTCGTGATTGGCCCTACGAATCATAGAACGCCAATGATGAGAAAGGTTTGGCTTTGTAACACTTGCGAATGACTGAGGGGGGAGCCAAACAACAAGCTTTGATACCTGTGCTTCGTAGTTTTGGACATCTTCCCCTGCAGCGTTTCATGGGCGCATATCGGGTAGTTGAAGCATCTTGGATACAGTCTATTGGCTGATGCTGGCTACTGGCGACAGGCGGGGGGCTCTGATATTGTTCGTCCTGCCGTTCCCCGCGGCGTGGATCGGCCGTTGGCGCTACTGCATTATCCGATGCGGATGTCCTGTCCCGGCTGGCATGGAAGGACGGTTGTCGCGGTTTGGCCTGTATTCACCCGTCTCTGAGAAGGCAGAGGATCTCCCCGCCCTACGGCTCGATGTCCTACTGATTGATGGCATTGAGAGCAAAGGGCAGTAAGTGAAGATAAGGGATGGATATGCATGAGCATTTCTTGGTATTTGGGGCGGGATCACGAGCTGGGCAGTGTTGCTGTCCTGGATGCCACCAACTAGTTTTCTTGAGCGGTTGCCTGTGCCAAGTCAACCTGGAGCGTATTCGTGTCCTGCAATTTCTTCCTGAATCCGACCTTCAAGGGAGGATACTCCGTCGTATTCTGAGGCATTCGAGCATCTGGCACAAACTGTGAAACGTGCTGCTGCAATAATCTTTCGACCCTAGGAGCCTGTGTCAGTGAAATTAAACAGGGCAGGCCCCGGTCGAGGTTTCTGGACCCCATGGTGTCGAGCAATTGGCTGTCCATACAGAAGTAGCCGTTGATTTCCGTCCACTCCATAGTCAACTCCTGGCAGTTCTGAGCTCACTTATCGGATTGTCTGATGTCGGTGTGATGGCGTGGTGTATAAGCCCTCACCCGAGCTGCCCTCCTTAAGGTCGCTTTTGAAGATGACCACCATTCCCATGAGCCAGCCTTTGAAATTTATGCCTATGACTATCCATGAACCGGATCCTTCACGTCTTTGCGGTGGCCAGAGTTGATTTCCAAGTGTAAAGCGCATCCGCTGGCTTAATCCTCCCGATGCGCCTCATGCATTCTACGGTGTATGACGGGGTCTTCGCCCGCTGGCTATACCTTCTTATTCTTGTATCGCATCATTGCATGATCTGGGCTTGGCAATGGGAGGCGAATGTGATTGGTGCTGCGCTGATGACCTGTCCGGGGGTGTTTCTTCAACCTACATTCTGGCTGAGTTATGCTGATAACCCTTGAAAATGAGGGTGTCAAAGACTTTTGGCAGGGAAATTTTTGCTGGGTGAGGGGTTGGGTTGATAGCTTGAGGGGGTCGGACTTGCGCAGGCCTCGATGATGCAACCACATAGTCATCAACCAACGATCGGCCGGCGGACGATGGCCGGGGAAGGCGGGTGGCAGGGGTATGGAACTCGGCAGTCAGATTCGCCGGTATCGCTCGGAGCGGGGCATGTCCCAGGATGATCTTGCCGGCAGGATATTCGTGTCCCGCCAGACCATTTCCAACTGGGAGAACGACCGCACCTACCCGGACGTGCAGAATCTGCTCCTCCTGTCCAACCTCTTCGACGTGACCATCGACCAGCTGATCAAAGGAGACCTCGACACCATGGATAAGAGCATTGATTCGGAAACCAAAAACCTTCGCCGACTCGGCTTGGTCTGTGGAATTCTCACGTTCTTCATCTTTTTGACCCTTATCGTCGGATTTGCTCTCTATTTGAAGTTGAATAAGTCAGATGTGATTCTGTATACCATGCTTGCCTTGGCTCTGATAACGGGCATTTTGGATATCATAGCTGCCGCGTACATCGAGCAGATTAAAGCCCGCAATAATGTACAGACCTATCGGGAGATCAAGGCCTTTCTGTCGGGCGAAGAAGTGGACCGCAGTAAACGAAGCCACTTTGAACGAAAGTGGGTCATGCCCGGAAATCAATACTACAGCCAGGCGTTCAAGTCCCATCCGATTGTGGGGCCGGTCATCCATTTCTGTGTGACTTCTGCCGTTGGATTCTCTCTAGGTGCAGGTATCGTCTGGATTCTGATTCACATCTTTGGCATGACCTGACTTGCATCGGAAAAGCAGATCGCACCTTAGAAATGCGTTTCTGTATAACATTTCTTGGGTAGGAGTTCTCAAAAACAATGCCCACCCCCCTCGGGGGGGGGGATTATACGGATGATTTTTACTGCTTCTTGAGGTGAACGGTGGTTGTGGTGCCCATCGCGCTGGCCTTGTAGGTGATTTCACCGTTTTCATATTTGAAATCTTTGGTGTCGTCCTGTGAGGCGAGCAAGCTCTGCGACATTTTGTCCTTGTTTCCCTGGCTGGTCCAAGAGTAGCCGCCGGCGGTGGTGGGCGGGGTGAAGCTGCCGGACCAATATAGGCTGGTGGTGTCGGGGCTCACCCAATTGATTTCTATGCTATCAGCGGTCACCGTTGCCTGCTGGTAGTGGTCTTTATCGGAACCGTTTGTCTGCTTCCATGTCCCTGTTAGATCGGCCGGTTGTGGAGCTTTGTTCGTTTTCTTAGGCTCCCCTTGTGAACTGGTCGTTTGCTTTCCTGCATCCGAGCTTGTTGAAGAATTTCCTCCGCAGGATGACAAGCCCATCAACATGACTATTGCGGCAACTGTAGCCGCGATGCCCTTACGCATTTGTGCTTCCTCTCGTCTTCAGTGAACGGCAATAGAATATCATGCAGGCCTAATCGAGATTGAAGTTGGCATTCATATCAGCCCCCCACCCTGTAGGTCACAGAGATGACGGGTTTACGATGCTAATCGAATGCTGTGGAAAACGGCTCCAAGTTTGGAAACAATTCGTTAGCGTTGCTTTTGTACATAGCTCCTATGGACAGGTATTTGATTGGATTGATAAGTTGCAGAATAGGGTCCGCTTGCTCGAAAGTTTAAGCGTGATTCGTGCTTATACTTTTGCAGAGTCAATGTGCTGTCAATCTGTCAGTTATTTGAAGAGCAGACGATGTTGTTGATCAGATGCTTGAATGGGAAAGTCATCAGACGATAGATCGAGTCTTTTTCATCAAAGAGGTGTTTGCGTGGCAGGATTCATATGTCTGCTGTGACATTAAGGTCAAGCCTATCTGGGCTTTTTACCGTAAGTACGCGCATTTACCATAAAGCCCGTTTTCAGAGCGCTTGCTGCTTACTGGGTCAGAATATACGAAAAGTACTGTATTCAATATGTTTAAGGTTTGATGCAGAGTCACGCCGCATTATATATTTTCCCCCCCCCCCCCCCACATCTTCTGCTGCAGAAGTTATAGCGGACTGGGAAAGCAATGGGAATGTTCAAGAATTTGTTTCAAAGGTAAGTTTGTTTTCAGCAGTCATAGCGAAGACATATAAGCGACGCATCAGTTACTGCCGGTCGATGTTCAGTATCGTCTTGCCGAGTTACTTGATTATGGCATGTTGTAAGTGAGCGAACTTATGCAGAAAGCGATATATCCACACTGGACCTTGCATGAGTCATGCTCTTCGTTCCCTGCAAAGGTGTCCGCTGATGTTTACACGCACTGATAGAGGGAATCCGAATAATGTTGATGGGTTTCCAGGCTGGGTGTAGCTTATCAATCGTGAGGAAGAGGAAGAATGACAAGGGCACGTTGCTGGGTATTGTCATTCTTGCAGTGCTTGGCGTGATCATCATGCATCCGGTGATCTCAGGAATCATTATTGCGGTTATCATTCTGTTGGTAGTGCTGTATGCGATGGCGCATAAACAGAAGACTCAAGACCTCGGAAATGAGCATATAAGCCCAACTGCTAAGAAAAGGCATGGTCCGAGAGGAAAACATGCAAAACGGCCCGCTGACGAGCTAGTTCCTTTGAACGGTAATATGAAACCTGCTGACAACGATGACGGCTTGCCTGCGGATTATGTGGCGCTTGATACCGAGACGACGGGTCTGCGTGCACAGATGGATCAGATCATCGAGATCGGGGCAGTGAAGGTTCGCGGCCGGAGCATCGTCGACAGTTTCGATACCTTGGTCGATCCCGGCAGGAGTTTGGACAGCAGGATTGTCGAATTGACCGGCATTACTGATGCCATGCTGGAGGGTCAGCCGAAGATCGGCGATGTGTTGCCTTTGTTCTGGTCCTGGGTCGGCGACGACCCTGTTGTAGGTCATAATCTGCGCTTCGATATGAGGTTTTTCGAAGCTGAGAGTGCACGAATGGGGTATACCATGCCCGGCCCAGTGTGCATGGATACCTTGCAAATGAGCCGAGCTTTGTTTCCACAGGAGAAGCACCATCGGCTGCAGGATCTTATTCGCAGATTCGGCATCGCAGAGAACGAGGAGCATCGTGCATTGTCTGACGCCGCGCAGACGCAGGAGTGCTTTGAATGGATGCGCCGGTATATGAGCGAACTAGGTAGAGGGTTCACTACTATCTTCAAATCGTCAGATTCTTCATCCAGTGCTTCTACGGTTTTGAAGCAGCCTAGGCAGTCCCGGCGTTTCAAGGGAAGGGGTGTGCATCGCCCATGCAATCAGCGTCCCGATGGTCAGTGCATCGTAGAGGGTATAGATAAGTGGCAGACCGTTGGTGTGTCGGGTGCGGCAAAGCATCAGGATCTGTTTAACCGATTCTCCACCAGTGACGAGGTCTGGGTGAGATTGCTGCATGGATTCATTGAAACAGGTAAGTACAAAGGTTGGCCGACAATCCAAGTCTGGCTTGACGGAGAATATGCGGGATGTCTCACCGTATTGCAGACATCACGCCATTACCGCCAGGTTCCGCCTGAAGGCGGCGTATCGTACGCACATTTCGGCGTGAGAACTAAAAGGGGAACCTGCCAGTTGCGGGTCTCATTCCCCTATGCCCATGCCGAGATGGAATTGAGCCAATTCGCGCAAACAGCTTCACTGAAGAAAGTTGATATGACTGGTTCGGCGCAGATGAAGTTTGAGATGTAGCCAAATATTCAGATCTGCCTTGATAGTTATCGAACAGAACCGTAAAGCAAGGAAGCAAGAAACTTGGCTCAATAGTTCGTATTCCGTGTGAGCTCTGCCTAGACAGACAGCATTTTGAATAGTCGAGTGCCGATGGCTACCTTGCTGTCAGCCGGGCGGCGGGGGCCGCTATCATGAGAGCCGGAACAGAATCGAGCGGGTCCTTCGGATCGGGGCCCGATGAAGGAATGCGTACATGGCGGATATGGTTGACAATCACAATGACGATGAAGGCCCGGACCTGGGCAGGACCTACCACAGCGGTCCGGTCATCATGCGCGGGCCCATGATTCCCGAGGCGGATGCCAACGCTGGTCTGCTCTCATCAGGCGGCGATACGAACTGGCTGCATATGGACCCCTGGCGGGTGCTACGCATCCAGGCTGAGTTCGTTGACGGGTTCGGTGCGCTGGCGGAGCTGGGTCCGGCAGCCGCCATCTTTGGCTCAGCGCGGACCGGCAGGGATGATCCCACCTATGCTGCTGCGCGCAAGATGGGCGGCGACCTGGCCAAGGCCGGTATGGCGGTCATCACCGGGGGAGGGCCTGGTATCATGGAGGCGGCCAACCAGGGCGCTGCTGAGGTCGGGGGCAAGTCCGTCGGTCTGGGCATCGAATTGCCCATGGAGCAGGGACTCAACCGCTGGGTAAATCTGGGCATCACTTTCCGTTACTTCTTCGTACGCAAGATGATGTTCATGAAATACTCCTCAGGCATCATCGTCTGCCCCGGTGGGTTCGGTACCCTGGACGAGATGTTCGAAGTGCTGACCCTGGTCCAAACCCATAAGGCACCCAGCATGCCCATTGTCCTCTTCGACAGGGCCTATTGGCAAGGGCTCTTTGACTGGTTTTCGGACACGGTGAGGCAGCGGGGCATGATTTCTGAGCTGGACCCCGATCTGGTCATCCGCACTGATGATCCTGATGAGGCTGTCGAAGTCATCCTGCGCCATTGTGGCTGAGAATAAAAGGCGAGCAGTGGTCAGCGGGCGCGCGTGGCCATGATCATACCTGTGCCGATGGGCAGCAGACATGATTCCCAGGCATCGTCTTTGCTTATGGCCTCTATGATGGTCCGTAAGGTGGTGGTTTTGGCGGATCTGTTGGCCGGGTTGAGTATGCCACCCTTGTCTGGGTCCTCCAGCAGATTGAAGGCATCCGTGAAAATCAGCTGTCCTCGGTCCTTGAGTAGGCGCGGAGCCTGGTCCATGACCTGTTGGTAGTTGTCCCCATTGCCTGAGACGACGATAAGGTCGTAGTCGCTGGGGTTGAGCCTGGGGAAGTAGGTTCTGGCAGCCGAGTTGACCGCTCGTAGCCTCATGCCTGGGTGGGCCTTCTCCATGCCCGCGAATATTTTTTTTACCAAGGAAGTGCCTTGGGCTGTTGAGTCGACGGCGGTGAACTGGCCATGACCATGCAGGCCCGTCATCAGGCGCAGGGCTTCGACCACGGAGCCGTTGCCGACCAGGATGATGGATGCCGGAGCGTTCCGGCCAGCCAAAAACTGCAGAAAGGCGCCTTGGGACCGGGAACACTGTGCGAATCCGGCCTCCGAAGCCTTGTCTCGCAAGGTCTGCAACTTGTCGGATTCGACGTTCAGAACGCTTGCCTCGGCGAATTCCCATCCTCTGGCGATGTTGTTGTACGAGGTTTTATCCATGCTAACCATGGTAACGACCAGAGGGCACAAGCCTGTCGAATGCTCATGCTGACCTGTGTGCGTACGAGTCTGACTACTCCTTGACGGCTTCGACTAGCTTCCACATCTCTTCACCCACGTCGATGCCTCTGGGACAGGGTCGGGTGCAGGCCCGTATGGACTGGCACGCCTGGATTCCGTCCACTTGGTCAATGGCTTCAAGTCGTTCCTGCCGATGGCTGTCACGGGAATCGTTGATGAATCGAGCCGCTGCAATCATGGCTGCCGGGCCGGCGAAGGCCTCACCACCCGCATAAATTGGACAGGCGCCCTGGCAGAGTCCGCAGGCGATGCAAGTGCTGAGCAGTTCATACCGGGCCAGCTCTTCGGGAGTTTGCCGGTATTCTGACGCTGGTTCTGCGTTGGCTGCCTTAGTCTGGGCTGCTTGACTGGTGGCCTTCGCTAACGGGTCCTGGGCAGAATCATGCATTTGCTGCTGATCGGATTCACAGCGATTGTGGTTGCTCTCGGCAAAGGAATCGTCGTGGAGCAGATAAGGCTTGAATCGTCGAATCTGCTCAAACATGGTGTCGGTGTCCACTATCAGGTCTCTGAGTGGGGTGAAGCCCGGGAGGGGACGGATCTCTACCACTGAAGATTTGTTAGAGTCTGAAGTTTTTGTAAGGTGTGTGCTGGCTTTATGGTTTGTGGTTTCTGTATGGTCTGAGGCTCCAGAAGGATCTGTGGCTTTAGGGCCTATGGTTCTAGAGTCTATGCCCGAATCTGAGTGTAATGCCGACGAAGGTGTGGCCGTTGTGGTGGTCGCCGTGCCGGTGCGACGGAAAGCAGGAGGCTGCTGAACCTGTGGACTTCCATTAACAATACCGGGTGTTGCGTACGCCTTCGGCATGGTCTCGGAGGCGGACAAGCAGTTGGCGATGGTGGCTGTGCACAGCAGATCCGGACGGCCATTGATGAGCACGGCATCCGATCCGCACATGCCATGTCCACAGGAGTACCGGAAGTTCAGTGTGGGATCCACCTCTCGCTTGATTTGTAGAAGAGCATCCAAGACCGTGCGCTGCGGGGCAATGTGAATGGTGTACTCCTGCGTCCAACGACGGCCTCGACCCCTTCGGCTGCCTGTTGTGGCGAAAGGATTACTTTTGGCGAATGGGTTGGTTCGTACTGGACGTTCTGATTGAGGTCGTGGAGTGAACCGGGCTATTCGGAAAGTTACCGGACGGGGATCGCGGTCCGATGCGGATGCCTTTGACCCGACTGAGACGGTGGACTGTGATGTCACGGTTGCTCCTGTCCTTGCTCGGGATGTGGCCCGATGCCCACTGATATGTGCGGACTCCATCCTAATCCCTGCCTGACCGGGATAGGTTTTGAACAGGTGCATGTCTGACCAGATTGGACTCAGGATACATCAGTAGTTACGGCCCTCGGGAGGCATGTCGACGATATGAACAGGCTGCCAGGAGACAACTTCCTTGGCATCAATCATAGTGTGAGCTAAGTAGCGTTCGTCATCGCGTTGGGGATAATCGCTCCGGTACAGGGCGCCACGAGATTCCTGACGCTTTAGGCTGGCATTCAGCACGGCTCGGGCCAGGATCAGCAGGTTGTCTACCTCCATGATGGCGGTCACCTCCTGGTTGAGCACTGCTGTGCCACTGTGCGCACGCAACTGCTTGGCATCGGCATCCAGTTGATCTAGGCCGTGCAAACCCTTTTCTATGCTGCTTTGATTGCATCGGACGGCAACGGCCTCCTCCATCAGCCGTCCCAGTTGACCCATCAGTGCGTAAGGGTTGTTTGGGCTGGCACTGTCATCGGGGTCGGATGCTTCGTCAAGGTCGTTAGCCAATGCTGGTTCCGAGGGGTCGGTTTTACTTGCGCCAGAAAGTAACTCGTCCATGAAGGCCTGACGCTTTTGCAGTGCATGTGTGAGCGCAGACGCATCGGCCATGTCGTTTGGCTTGCCGGCATTGGCCATGACGGCGGCGATGGCCTGTCCTGTCCTGGTCCCGAAGAGGCAGGCATCCAGCAGGGAGTTGCCGCCTAGCCGGTTTGCTCCGTGAACGCTGACACAGGAGCATTCCCCGGCGGCGTACAGCCCATCAACGACTCTGCGGCGGCCATCCTGCCAACGATAGACGCGGCCACGATCGGTGATGGGAATGCCTCCCATGGTGTAGTGGGCGGTGGGTTTGACAGGAACCATGTCCACAGTGGGATCCAGGTGGGCGTATCGATGGATGGTCTCGGTGACCTGGGGGAGCAGAGTAGCCATGCGCTGGCTGTCAATGCCGGTCAGGTCCAGCCAGACGCAATCATGAGGCCCGGCCGGGTCCGATGGATCGGCCACTCCCCGGCCTGCATCAATCTCGGCCATGATGGAACGGCTTACCACATCCCTGGCGGCCAGGTCGCCATGTCCTGGCGCGTAGTCCTGCATGAAAGCCCGTCCCTGACTGTTTCTGAGCACGCCGCCTTCTGCGCGGGAGGCCTCTGAAAGCAGGATGCCAGTGTGGCCTAGGCCGGTGGGATGGAATTGGATGAATTCCACATCCTCCAGCTGCAGACCAGCCTGTAGGGCGAGTGCCATGCCGTCTCCGGTCAGATCCCAGGAGTTGGAAGTCGTATGGAAGAGTCGACCGGCCCCGCCCGTGCATAGGACGATATTGTCAGCTTGGATGGCCTGCAACTCGCCGACGTGGGTGTCTAGGACTATCAATCCTCGGGCATGGCCGCCGGATTCATCATCGGTAGGTGGGTCAACGACCAGATCGGTTACATACCATTCCTCTGCAAACTCGACTCCATGACGCAGGCACTGTTGCCAAAGGGCGTGCAGGATCTGGTGGCCGATGCGATCGGCTGCATAGGCTGCTCTCCTGACTGGATGGCCGCCGTAATCGGCGGTATGGCCGCCGAACTTCCGCTGGGCGATATGCCCATCTTCCGTCCTTGAGAAGGCCACTCCGTCATGCTCCAACTCAACGATGATTCCCGGGGCCTGCTCGGCCAAAATCCGCACGGCATCCTGGTCAGCCAGCCAGTCGCTGCCCTTGACGGTGTCGTAGTAGTGCCAATGCCAGTCATCCTTTTCCTGGTTGCCCAGACTGGCCGCAATGCCGCCTTCTGCTGAGCCGGTGTGGGAGCGCAGGGGCTGAAGCTTAGAGACGACCAAGACCTTTGGAGATAAGCCACTCTTGCTATTTTTGTTCTCTAAAGCTCTGTACAGGCCCAGAGCTGTTGACAACCCGGCCGCTCCGGCTCCGACGATGACGGCATCATAGCGGTTTCTGACCTTCTGGGGATTCATAACAACGATACTGTCACGACCTATTGATAGCGGCGCCCCATCCGGTCTATGTCTGTTGACGCGGGCAGAATGGGTCTTATGACTGAGCTTTCCTTCTCCCAGCAGGTTTATCAGGTCGTCAGGCGGATTCCTCGCGGCAAGGTGGCCACCTATGGTCAGGTCGCCTCTCTGACTGGTCACCCGCGCAATGCCAGGTTCGTAGGTTATGCGCTTCACGACAACCCCGAACCCGGGGTGATTCCCTGTCATCGCGTGGTCTTTCGTGATGGTTCTTTGGCGCCAGGATTCGCCTTTGGTGGTCCGGAGCGTCAGCGTCAGCTGCTGGAGGATGAGGGTGTTCACTTTATTCCTCCCCATAGTGACGAATCAGCTGGTGCCGACGGTTGGGTGGTGGATTTGGATCGCTGTCGCTGGAAGGCCTGACTCTTCGGGTCTTCAGCTACCACGCATCCGTCCTGCAGACTGATCAGACCACGAATTTCTAGGGATCCCAGCAGCTGCGTCAGTTGCCTGACGGAGAGCTCATGTCCCTGATTGGCCAGCTGAGCGCGAAGCTGTCCCGTCATGGGTGGATCATTCTGACGCTGACAGTTGCGGATCGCCACCAGCACTGTGGTCTCTGCCTTGGTTAGGCGCTCATCGTTGGCTTTTCCGCATTCATGGTCCATAGCTGGATTTGATGGCGGGGTTGAAGAATCCTTTTTGTCCTTGGAGCGGGCCGAAAGCCTGTCTCTATCTGTTCGAGATTGTTTGAGGGTGGTTGAGGGTGGTTGACTGACATGGCTGGTCTGGGTCGGACGATCGGAGCCAAGTGGCGGTATGCGCTGTGTGGGCTGCCTACTTGCTTGGTATTCATGATCTTCGGTGGCGCTGACTGAAACGCCGGTTCTTTGTTGGACAGACTTGTCAGGGTGGGCAGGTCCATGGGCCGGATGGCAGATGTCTCGGATGTCGGATGCCGACAGGAGTAGCTCCGCCTTGCCCTCATGGATCAGTCGGTTGCAGCCGGTGTTTTCTGGCTGGTCAATCCTGCCAGGAGCGGCCAGTACTCGGCGACCCAATTCCACGCCCCAGTTGGCGGTGTTAAGTGCGCCGGACCGGTGTCGAGCCTGTGCCACTACAATCTCGGAGGCTAGAGCGGCGATGATCCGGTTGCGCAGCAGGAACCGACGCGCCTCGGGGATGGTGGCGGGCGGCAGCTCGCTGATCAGTGCGCCGCCATCTGCCCCAATGTTCTCAAACAGACGGCTGTTGCGTTTGGGACCCATATGCAGCAAGCCTCCAGCAAAAACTGCGACCGTGCGTCCGCCACCAGCAGCCAGGGCTCCCCAGTGGGCGGCGGCATCCGTGCCCATGGCCCCGCCGGAGACGACCAGGTGGCCTTTGCCAGCAGCCTGTCTGGCTATCTGGTGAGCGGTGGACCGGCCATACTCGTCGCATGTCCTTGATCCGACTACGGCCAAGGGATGGTCACAGCAAATCAAAGCTTCAGGATTGCCTTGTCCCCAAAGGCAGAGGGGAGGGGCCCAATCAGAGCGACGTGCCAGGTCACCCACCTGGCCTGGCCAGCAGGGGTCGCCAGGGGTCATCACCCAGAATCGACCTCCACCAGTCATCATGGTCCGCACCTGGTCAGTGTCCATGGCCAGCAAAGGTGTTAGGCGTCTTCGCCAGGAGTCGCTGATCTTGTGGAACCGAGTTAGGTCTTCAGGGCTCGTTTGTCGTCCCCATCGAGCCGTCCCCTTCAGAAAGCGTTCGTCTAGTCTAGTGCGAGCAGCATCATGAGTGCCGTCGCTATCTGACTGGTCCGGCGCCCTTAGCTCGATCAGATTTCGACAAAGGTCGGTCGACTGGTCCGAGCCCAGCAGGCACGCGATCATGAAGGCATCCGGACCGTCTGCAGCCAGGGTCAGCACAGTTCTGGCAAGCCAGTCACTTTCTACCATGGTCATCGGTCGTGATCGGCCTGTGGGCATGGTTTTCATCAAGGGTTTGGACATCTCAGACGGCCCTTGTCCTGAGCAGGATGCCGGTGGTCACATCGTCGGCACCGGGGCTGGGCCGTCCGTCCAGGTCTGCCAGAGTCCATGCCAGGCGCATGGTCCGGTCGGCCCCGCGCAGGCTGATTCGCTGTCTGCGCAGGGCTTGGTCCACGACCGAACGCGCCTTGGATGATGTGTTCTGGCGCAGCCATTCGCCGTTGATCTGGGCGTTGCAGGTCCAGCCTTCCTTGTGAAAACGCTCTTTTGCCGTCTGGCGGGCGCGGGTCACACGTTTGCGTATCTGGGCGCTGTGCTGGCGTGGACGGTGATCGTCGAATCCCGGGTCGGTCACTGGAGGGACCGTGGCCTGGATGTCGATGCGGTCTATGATGGGCCCTGACAGCCTGTTCCAATAGCGGAGGCGCTCGCGGGGTGTGCAGGTGCAGCGCTCGCCTGTGCCGTATCCGTACCCGCAAGGACAGGGGTTGGCGGCCATGACCAGTTGGAAACGAGCCGGGAAGGTGGTGCTGCCCTTGGCCCGGGACAAGAAGATCCGCCCGATCTCCAGAGGCTCGCGTAGGGATTGGATCACCCTTGGAGAGAATTCCGGCGCCTCATCCATAAAGAGGACTCCGCGATGGGCACGGGTGATGGCGCCAGGGGTGGCCAGTCCGGCCCCGCCCCCGACCATGGCCGCCATGGAGATCGTATGATGAGGGGCCTCGAAGGGTGGCACATTGGTAATCCCATACTGGCTCAGCGTGCCACATAGGGATCGGATGGAAGCCACCTCCAGCTGTTGAACAGCATCCAGAGCGGGCATGATGCTGGGAAGCCGTTCCGCAAGCATGCTCTTGCCGGCTCCTGGAGGACCGACCATGAGCATGTGGTGGCCGCCGGCTGCAGCCACCATCATGGCCCACTTGGTCTCCTCCTGGCCAATCACGTCAGCCATGTCCGGCTTCGGTGGAGCTGGTTCGGCATTGGCGGGGGAGTTGACATTACGAGCTGAGTTCCTAGTGTGCACACTCGCTATGGCGGTTGGCTCGTCGGCTTTCTTATGGCCGTCTGCTTCAGGGACGGCGATTCTGCTTCGCCCGCCCAAGGCCTGAATGAGCTGACCCAGGTGACGCAGTCCGACAACCTCAATATCGGGAACCAGACGGGCCTCGTCAAGGTTGTCTGCGGGGACGAAGGCTCGCGTGATTCCCTGAGCTCTGACCTGCGTCAGGATGGGCAGCAGACCGTTGATAGGCAGAATCGTGCCATCCAAGTTAAGCTCGCCCAAGATGACTGTATGATCCAGGCCTTCCGTCGGCAGCGCACCGCCGGCTTCTAGGACGCTGGTCGCAATGGCCAGGTCGTGTGAGGAGCCGTGTTTAGGTTTTGAAGCAGGGGACATGTTGACGGTGACTCTGGTCTGCGGCCACCGAAATCCGCAGGCCGAGCAGGCGGATTTGACCCGTTCCCGCGACTCCGACAAGGAGGCATCCGGCAGCCCGATGATGGAGAAGTAGGGCAGCCCTGGGGAGATGAAGGACTGCACGTGAATGAGAAAGGCCTTGAGCCCTATCAATCCTACGGATTCAGCAGATCCAAGACGCATCAGAAGGCCTCTTTGGTGTGCCTGAGGAAGACTGATCCCGGTTTCCATCCGCCCCTGCCCGAATGGTTGGATCCTCTGACGGTCTCGGCGGATGTCTGACAGGAAGCCAGGGGATGGGCACCCTCGGAATACATGCTTCTGCCAGGGTCGGACTTGACTGACAGGCTGATGACATCGAATCGGGTGCTGCGATGCCGTGCGTTGGGTTCTCGGTCGTGGCTTATCAGCCATTGGACTGCTGCGTGACGCAGGTGGGTCTGCTTGCGCGGGCCGACAGCCTGTTCTGGGGATCCGAACCGACCGGTGCGCCTGGTCTTGACCTCTACGAATACCAGAGTCGCCTCGGGATCCAGAGCGATGATGTCCAACTCGCCGAATCTGCTTCTCCAATTGCGGGCTAGAATCTTCCAGTTTCGTTGCCGCAGCCACTGGCAGGCGTAATCCTCGCCCAAACGTCCGAGCTCTCGGCTGTTTATGCCACTGATTCTGATCTGTCGTTCAATATCTGCCAGTTCTATGTCGATGGATTCATCGTTGTTCGTACTAAACCTTGCTCCACTAGTTCGTGTGTTTTCTGGGTTGTCGAAGGATCTCTTGGAATCGGGCAGAGCTCTTATGGGTCGCGCGACCAATGGGTCTGTGATCATAACATCGGCGTCAGTTCTGCCACCCCTGTCGTTTATGGCTGTGCGCAGATTATTTGGTCTAGTCAGTTCTTGTGTGTCCATGTTTCTAGGAGACCACTGGAAGGAAGTCGGTGACTAGCCGAACCAGGCATGTGGTCGAATGATCCTGCGCACGCACGAAAGTGGATGAACGAGTGGATTCCCGATGCTGATGCTGTATCGATTGCATTCATCTCTACACCAGGAAGAGTCGGCAGAGGCAAGGAGAGCTGAAACAGAAGCGAAAGAAAGCGTAAGCAAGCAAAGCGGAACTAAGTAAAGCAGAAACCAAGGAAACAGAAACGCACGATACACATAGAGAGAAATAAGCGAAGGGAGCAGAGCATCAGGCAACTAAGAAACCAGGAATAAAGAGATAACAGAGACCGGAAGGTACCGCCGGCGAATTCGCTGGCAACGCCTTCCGGTCTGCTGTGCCCGGGTCGCTCTATGACTGATTTGTCACATTGTTGACCACGTATCTGGCCGGCAAAAATGCGCCGATTAAGGCGGTCTAGGTTTTATTCATCCACCTTGGTCTTCAACGTTTGACAAATGCCCAGACTCCTATGCCGCTTTCGCGACCTTGGGCTCACAGCTCCTGCACCAGAGCAGTCATCTGCCCCAGGTCCAGCTCAAAACTGACCCCGCGTTGCTGATAGTCGGGCTGATTGCGTGTGTGCTGCATGGCCGAGCGGACGAATTCGCCGGCGATTCGGGCGGCATCGGCCAAGCCTCGTCCTGCAAAGAGCGCCCCGCAGAGGCTGGAGGCGAAGGCATCACCGGTCCCGTGAATCATGAAAGGCAGCTTGTCATGGACCAGCTCGGTGCGCTCGCTGACTCCGCCATGATTTGCCGAGGCCACAAAGTTGCGCAGCTTGCCGTCCTTCCGGTCAATGCCCTTGATGATGACGTTTTTCGCGCCCATGTCCAGCAGACGGCCCAGACGCTCACCAACCTGGGCATCGTCGAGGTCCTGGCCTTCGTAGTCGATGCCGGTCAGCAGACTGACCTCGGTCAAGTTGGGCATGAGCAGGTCGGCTCCATCAACCAGATTGGTCACGGCCCGGCACATCTCCTCGGTGTAGGTGGGATACATTGATCCGCCGTCGCCCATAACCGGGTCGACCAGCCTCAGGGCCTTGGGGTATTCCCGATACATGCGCTGAATAATGTCAACCTGTTCGGCGCTGCCCAGGAACCCGCTGTAGATCCCGTCCAGGTCGACACCCTCCTTCTGCCAGGCATCCAGGTATCCCGGCAGCATCTCGGTGGTGTCGTGGAAGGTGTAGTCCTTGAACATGGTGTGCGCGCTGAACAGGGCTGTAGGCACCGGGCAAACGTCGCATCCGGCCGCCGAAAGAATGGGGATGGCGGCCGTCAGCGAGCACTTGCCATACCCGCACATGTCATGCACAGCGGCGACTCGGGGGATGTACTTGCTGTCGCGCTGGTAGAGCCTGTTCTGATCGTCCGTCTGTCCGGCCATCTTTTGAACTCCTTCATGCCTGCTGAGGCTGTTCGCATCGAAGCTTTTTCCGTTGCTTACTCGACTCTACAGCGGAGGGATTAAACGGGTACTGCCGCGTGTGCAATGTCGAGACAAAAAGGCCCGCTTTCAACCTTTTGGAAGCTGTTATAAAAAAGGACGATACCGAAAAGTCCTTTTTGGCTTGAACAGGTGGGCTTGGGCCGCTTATGGTCACATTCAAGAACTTACAAGAGGACGCACGTCACCAACAGATAGGAATCGACATGACCGACCAGAACCCGCACAAGTACCATTTCGAGACGCTTCAGCTCCACGTGGGCCAGGAGCAGGCCGACCCCGCCACTGATTCCCGGGCCGTGCCCATCTACGCCACCACCAGCTACGTCTTCCACGACTTCGACCACGCCGAAGCTCGGTTCGCGCTGAAGGATCCGGGCAACATCTACGGCCGTCTGACCAACTCCACCCAGGGGGTCTTCGAGGACAGGATCGCCGCCTTGGAGAACGGCACTGCCGGCTTGGCCGTGGCATCGGGAGCAGCCGCAGTGGAGTATGCCTTCCGGAACATCACCCAGACCGGAGACCATATCGTGTCCTCCAAGAACATCTACGGCGGAACCTTCAACCTCCTCAAGCACACTTTGCCCCGCGATGGTGTGGAGACCACCTTCGTGGATCCTTCGGACCCATCCAACTTCGAGTCGGCCATCAAGGAGAACACCAAGCTGGTCTTCTTCGAGACCTTCGGCAACCCCAACGCCGACCTGCCCGATTTCGAGGCCATCTCCAAGATCGCTCATGACCACAACCTGCCGGTGATTGTCGACAATACATTCGCCACTCCTTACCTGTTCCGTCCGCTGGAGCACGGCGCTGACATCGTCGTGGAATCGGCCACCAAGTTCATCGGTGGCCATGGCACCACCTTGGGCGGGGTAGTCGTGGAAGGCGGCAAGTTCGACTGGGCGGCAGTGCCCGGCAAGTTCCCCACCCTGACTGAGCCTGACCCCAGCTACCACGGTCTCCGCTTCTACCAGGATCTGGGTTCTGCGGCCTTCGTCACCCGCATTCGTGCCATCCTCCTGCGCGACACTGGCGCCGTCATCTCGCCCTTCGCAGCCTTCCTCCTCCTGCAAGGGACCGAGACGCTCTCGCTGAGGGTTGAGCGCCACGTTGAGAACGCCCTGAAGGTAGTGGACTACCTGCAGACCGTGCCGGAGGTGGAGTCGGTCAGCCACCCGGCCATTGAGGGGCGCCCCGACCACGAGCTCTACAAGCGCTACTTCCCGAACGGCGCCGGCTCCATCTTCACCTTCGATCTGAAGGGCGGCAAGGATGCGGCCAGGGTTTTCATCAACAACCTGCATCTCTTCTCCCTTCTGGCCAACGTGGCTGATGTGAAGTCGCTGGCCATCCATCCAGCATCGACCACCCACTCCCAGGAGACACCGGAGGAGCTGGAGGATCAGGCAATCCATCCCGGTACCATCAGGCTCTCCATCGGCACGGAGAACATCGAGGACATTCTGGATGACCTCAAGGGTGCCTTCCGGGCATTGAAGGAGTCCGGTCTGGCCAAGTAGCCGACAATCACACTTCCTTCTCGGTGCCGTATCCGCGTGATATATGACCGAGAAGAGGAAGAAGCACAAGGTGCCTGTCGAAACCTCATTACGTTTCGATGGGCACTTTTGTATATGTTTCCCTCTTCCCCTCTCCAGTGGCGGACAGCATCTGACTGGTCAGGCGGAAATATTGTGGTGGGTAAAATGGAAGCATGAAACATGGAGCAAAGACGAGGACGTCTTCTGATTTGTCGTCCGGTGCGGGGAAACCGAGGCAGATCGCCCAGGTGGCCATCAAGGCCAAGGGACTGACCAAGGACTATGGGAGTGGGGAGAACCTGGTCCATGCCCTACGGGGTGTTGATGTCGAATTCGAACGGGGCAGGTTCACAGTCATCATGGGTCCCTCCGGGTCGGGCAAGTCCACTCTCATGCATACCTTGGCCGGCTTGGACACCGTTACCTCCGGACATGTCTACCTGAACGGGACCGATGCTGCCGGGGTGAAGGGCAGTCGAGCCAGCCGCCATGGAGGGCGGAGGGGAGTGGTCGACCTGACCAAGCTCAACGACAATCAGCTGACTCTCTTGAGGCGCCAGAGCCTGGGCTTTATTTTCCAAAGCTTCAACCTCCTGCCCATGTTTACGGCCAAGCAGAACATCCTCATGCCTCTGATCCTGGATGGGGCCAAGCCAGACACAGCCTGGCTGGAGGTTCTGGCCAAGACCCTGGGCTTGGAGGAGAGGCTGAGCCACCGGCCCAGCGAGCTTTCGGGCGGTCAGCAGCAACGTGTGGCCATCGCCAGGGCCCTCATTACCAAACCTTCCATTGTCTTTGCGGACGAACCCACCGGAAACTTGGACACAGCCTCCTCGACGGAGGTCCTCAGCTTCCTGAGGGACTCGGTCCGCGAGCTGGGACAGACCATCATCATGGTCACACATGATGTTTTTGCGGCCTCCTTTGCCGACCGCGCTTTGGTCTTTGCGGATGGGCGAATCGTGGCAGACCAGGACAGACCCACTGTGGATTCTATGAACGCACTGCTCTCCGAGGAGGTCATGGCCTCCGCGGCTACAGCTGACTCGGCTGCTCATCGCTGAGGGTAATGTTTATGTTGTTCGTTGCCAGAAAAATGATGCGGCATGACCTGGGCATGATGATTCCCGCGGGCATTGCCATTGTCGTCGGAACACTGTTTATTGCCATGACCTTCCTCTTCGGAAATACCATGGACGTTTCCATGCGGCGGATGGTCTCATCCGATGCTGCTCAGGCCAACTACGCCATCATCCCTGCGGAAGGGAGCCATCCCGATCAGAAGAGGGTGAAGGACTTCAAAACCGAGGAGCTGGCAAAAGTCCCAGGCCTTCACGGAGTCAGATCAGACACGCAGCTCATGGTGGATGTTCGCGCCGGCAAGATCAAAAGCGAGAGCGTGATTGCCATTCCTATGGCGGATTCATCGCTGATGCCGGTCGGTTTGTCCAAGGGATCCTGGCCCAGCGCTGATGACCAAGTGGTTTTACCCGGGCCGACTGTTTCCAGACTCAAGCTCTCCCTGGGTGACAAGGTGAGTCTGAATCTGTCGCCTAATATGCTGTATATTTCCGAGGATCTTGGGCAGAAAGGGCAGGCCAGCGCTGACCAGGTTGCGGGCAGATTCATATCGAAGCCCCTGACCTTGTCGGGCGTCAGTTCGAACCAGGGCAACGAGGGCGGCGAGTTTGGCGAGTCGGGCGGCGCAATCGTGCTGACCCCCAAGATCATAGATGCTTTTATGGCTACAGCAGGTCTTGGTGAAATGGGTAACCTGTATGCCCAGAACGTTTACCTGAATGTTGGCGGGCAGGGAAGCGACCTTGATGGGAGTCTGGCTTCTCTGCGCAGGCTCATGCCTTCCGGCTATTCCCTTGAAGACCGTCACACCATGGAGGACCGACTGGTCAAGACCGCGCTCGGTGGTTCCCAAAACCCCGTGACCACTTTCCTTCTTGTCTTTGGCACACTGGCCATGTTCGTGGCTGCCACCGTCATCGCCAACACCTTCCAGGTCATGGTTGCTCGGCAACGTCGCTACCTGGCCCTCCTGAGGACTATAGGCGCCAATAAGAGCCAGGTCAGGGCCAGCGTCCTGATTCGTTCCATCATCCTGGGCGCTGTGGCATCCTTGATCGGGGTCGGCGCCGCCATTGGCATCATGGCTATTCTGGGTGCAGTTAAGGCTCATACGAATTCCCTCTACTTCCAATTGAAGCTGACTCCGGCGGTTATCCTGGTGCCTCTCGTTTTCGGCATCGTCGTTACGGTCTTGGCCTCCCTCAACTCTTCATGGGCCGCCACCAGAGTCAGTCCTTTGGAGGCGCTGAGGCCTGCTGATCTTCTGGAGAACAAACAGACGAGCAGGATACGTCTGTTTTTCAGCGTTGTCATGATTCTGTCGGGCATTACCATGACTGTCTGGTCTCTCTGGCAGGTCAGGCTCAATGTCACGGGAGACAAGGCCGGCAAGGCATCTGGAGACGGGCCGAATATTGTTGCTGTCATAGCTGTCGTCGGCATTATCCTTGCCTTCCTGGGCATTTTGCTCAGTGCCAATCGTTGGATTCCTTTCATGCTCAAGGGAATCGGATCCCTGGTTTCGCGGGTTGGGCCCTCGTCCACAATCGCCGTGGCTAACATCGCGCGGAATCATTCCCGTGTGGCGGCAACAGGTACCGCCCTCCTGATCGGCGTGACACTGGTCGCCACGCTGGTCACAGGCGCCGCTAGCGCCAAGCAGACTATGGCCGACATGCTGGATGAGCACTATTCGGTCGATTTGCAGATCAGCGCTGATGGTCTGGATGCCAAGGCTCTGAACGACATTCGACGGATCGACGGGGTTGCACAGGCCGAGCTGGTGCCCCAGTATGCAGCCATGGTCAAATCAGGCGGGGAGAACGGGGCGGGAATGACTATTTTCGCCCTGGATGCGCATAAGATCGATCGCCTTCTGAACTCCAAGGTCGGCAAGGATCTTTCCGGACCGGATGCCCTGCTGCTTCCAGAAAACCTCATGGACAAACAGAAGGATTTTCACAACGGCGGGAATCTTGGGCTCAATATTCTCAGCCCGATTCAAGGCGACGCTCATGGCGGATCCACGTCGGTGGCTCAAAGACTCTTCGTAACTAGCCTCTATGCGCCCTACCAGGGGATTGATGCCAGCAATTTATATGGCATGACCGACTCATCCTTGCTAAATGGCGTTCAGCCTCAGACCGTGCAGATCTGGGCCAAGGTTGATGGCTCGCCAACAGTCTCGACGTTTATGGACAAGGTGAAGAGTGCGCTTTCTGGATATTCGGCTGTTTCCGTGAAGGGTGGGTTGGCTGAAAAGCAGCAGTGGGATCGGACCATCGACAGCCTGCTCATGATTATCCTGGGCCTGCTTGCGGTTGCAGTGGCCATCGCCCTGATCGGCGTAGCCAACACGCTTTCCCTGTCGGTGTTGGAACGTCGGCGGGAGTCTGCCACCCTGAGGGCCATCGGGATGACCCGCAAGCAGATCAGACGTTCCCTGGCTGTGGAGTCAGGGCTGATAGCCCTGGGGTCGTCCTTGTCCGGCATGGTCCTGGGCCTGCTCTTCGGCTGGGCTGCAGCCTATGAGATCTTCTCTTCTCTGGGGACGGTAGCTTTCCCGATTCCTTGGTCCATTGGCCTGGTGATTCTGCTGGTGGCGCTCGTAGCGGCGATTCTGGCAAGCGTCCTGCCTGCAAGGCGCGTCAACCGGACTCCACCGGTCGTGGCTCTAGCAGAGGAATGACGACCAGCAGTCAGATCGCATCAGAGCCAGCCAACTTTCACCAAGGCGCACCTTGGTTGGCACCGGGAATGAATGATTTATTCTGCCAGATGATGTTTTCTTGAGGCTGCTTGGAAGCGAGCCGGCTTGATCGCGGGGACCTCGTTATTCTCGTAGTCGATTAAGGGGATTGAGGCAAGTGTTTCAATCCTCTGGTCTGATGGATCCATGTCTTTAGGCTCATGTCTTTTGTGCTGAACATGATTTGCTTCATCTCCGCAGAGTCCATCCCCGTCGCCCGCGTTGATTTGGATGGTGCCAGCCTAACAGGAAGAGTTCTTCAGTGCACTCATCCGTAAGGATGATTATCTTCATCGCTCCTAGGGAGCATATCGCTGCAGCCGATAGCCGGATACGGTCGGAAGCTGACGGGAAAAAGGCTTCCTCGCGGATAAAGGAGCACCATGCAGAACAAAGCGGATACTTCGTCTTCACAAGGTTTAATCGACAGAGCAGTCTCGGGTGTCGCGGGACCGCCTGCCGTCAGTGCCAGACAGCTGACCAAGGATTATGGGCAAGGTTCGAACGCCGTCCATGCCCTGCGCGGAATTGACGTGAATTTTGAGCAAGGTCGGTTCACTGCCATCATGGGCCCTTCAGGTTCGGGCAAATCAACACTTATGCACGTCCTGGCTGGTCTGGATACTGTCACCTCTGGCCATGTCTATATGGCCGCTGATCTTCTGCATTCGAAGAGCGGAGATCGTCACCATCCATCGATTGATCAGGCCGGCCGAGTTGACCTGACACGACTGGACGACCGTCAGCTGACTCTGATCAGGCGGAGGCATCTGGGATTCATCTTCCAGAGCTTCAACCTGTTGCCTATGTTCACTGCCAAACAGAATATCCTCATGCCGCTGGTACTGGACGGCGTTCGGCCTGACAGCTCGTGGATGGAGCAACTGGTAGAGACCCTCGGTTTGTCGGAGAGGCTGGACCATCTTCCCGGTGAATTATCCGGGGGGCAGCAGCAACGGGTCGCCATCGCCAGAGCGCTGATAACCAAACCCGGTCTGGTCTTTGCGGACGAACCGACGGGGAACCTGGATCTGGCCGCCAGCACTGGTGTTCTGAAGTTCCTGCGCGATTCCGTGCGCGAGCTGAATCAGACCGTCATCATGGTCACTCATGATGCCTATGCCGCATCCTACGCAGATCGTGCGCTTGTCTTTGCCGACGGACGGATTGTTTCGGAGCGAAAAGATCCGACAGTGAAAGTCATGAACGATCTTCTGGCTGAACAAGTCTCGGCTGGCACTACTGGCGATTCCCAGTTCCGGGACTAAGGGGTGCATTGTGTGGCGGATAACTCGTACGATGATGAAGCGCGATGCACGTATGATGATGCCGGCTGGTCTGGCCATCGTTATCGGCACCCTCTTTATGTGCCTGACGCTCCTTTTTGGCAACGTGGCGAATGCCTCCATGCGTCGCGAAATCAGCATGGATGCAGGTCAAGCCAACTATGCTGTGACATCCAGAAGGGATCAGGACAAGCCGATTCTGCTTGACGAATTCGATGGCAAGGGGCTGTCGAAACTGCGCGGTGTTAGTGGTTTGCGCCCTGATGTCGACCTTATGGTGGATACGGAAGCAAACGGTCAGTCCAGCAAGGGAATTCTGGCCATTGTGAGTGCCAGGCAGGAGCTTATGCCTGTCGATCTGGCTCGGGGGCAATGGCCTGATTCAGACGATCAGGTTGTGCTGCCGCATTCCGTCGCCAACAGGCTCCAGGCTGGTCTGGGCGATAAGGTGCGCCTCCATCTGTCCCCGCTGATGCTGCCAGGTAGTGATAGTGCTCAGGATTCTTCAAGTAAAGAACGCCTTGTCGACCGAGGCACTGTGGACTTGACCATCTCAGGCACCAGCAAGAGCCATGGGGGAAAGTACGACGATTTCGGCGGAGCTGTGGTGCTGACGGGTTCTCGGATTGAACGCCTGCTGAGTATGGCGGGAATGGTTGGGCCGGAGTCCCTTCCTGTGGGAAACATCTATCTTCAGGTTGATGGACAAGGCAAGGAACTCCAGAACACTCTGCAAAATATCAGTCGAGACGTTCCCGACGGATACCAGCTGGAGGACCGTCGTGCCATGGAGGACAGACTGCTCAGTGAGCAGACCGGCAATGGTGTGAACATCATGACTGTTTTCCTCATGACTTTCGGTGTGCTGGCCATGGTGGTGGCTGCCTTGGTGATTGCCAACACCTTCCAGATCATGGTGGCCAGACAGCGCAGGTATCTGGCCCTGCTGAGGGTTGTTGGTGCTGATCGATGGCAAATCAGGGCAGGCGTGTTGCAGCAGGCCCTGTTCCTTGGCGTTATATCTTCCCTGGTCGGCATCTTGTTGGCTATGGGATTGATGGGCCTTGCCCGTTGCCTTGGTTTGCATTCGGGCACCATGAAGCTTGAACTTCTGCTTACACCTACAGCCCTTCTGGTTCCGTTTGTGCTCGGCGTTCTGGCAACCTTGGTGGCTGCCTTTGGGTCTACTCGTACGGCTATCAGAGTCAGACCGCTCGAAGCCCTGCAACCAGTGGATCATCAGGAACAAGGCAGCAGGAAGCGGACCGGTTTGTGGATCAGCATCCTGCTGGCAGCCAGCGGCTTGGTATTCGTGATCTGGTCCTCTTGGCGCGTCACAGAGCTGGTCAGGACAAACTCTGGCGATACAGTCCAGACCAGTAATCAGCAGGAACTATTGCTAGGTCTTGCGGTATTGGGTGTTTTGCTGATTTTCCTGGGTGCCCTGATGGGTGCGCGTCGATGGATTCCGGCTCTTCTGCGTTGCCTGGGTGGACCTGTGTCCCGGATTGGACCATCTTGCAGGGTCGGAGTGGCGAATATCGCTCGAAATCCCTCACGAGTCGCTGCCACAGGTGTTGCTCTGCTGATCGGCGTAACCTTGGTTTCCACTCTGGCTACAGGTGCGGTAACCACTAAACGGACCTTGGCCAAGGATATTGATCAGCGTTATTCCTTGGATATTGAAATATCCGGTCAGGGGCTGAACAAGAATAATGTGCGGGCCATTCAGCGTATCCAAGGTGTTGCTGATGCAGAGCTGGTGCAGCGGTTCAATGCCGAGGTCGAGTCAGGTGGCCCCTCACAAGATTCCATGACTGTCTATGCCTTGGATACTCCACGGATTAGGCGTGTGCTTCATGGCGATCTGGGTCCAGGTATGCAAAGGTCTGATGCGTTGTTGGTGTCGACCAGAACGATTTCCAAGCATTCCGGTTACCGGGATGGAAGTCAGTTGAAGTTGTTGATAGCTGATCCTCAGACGGACGATGAACGTGGAAAAGAGACAGATGCAAGAAGAACACTGACTGGGGTCTTTGCTGGATTCGGCGGGCTGGATACCAGTGGCGTCTATGCAATCACGGACTCTCAAAATGTTGCCGGGATTGACACCAAGACGCATGAAATCTGGATCAGAACGCAGGGAGATCGCGATGCTGCACTGCTCTTGGATGACATACGTCAGGCTGTTGGAGAGCATGACGACATGGCTATGAGCGGAGGGCTGACGCAGAAGAGGATATGGGGCGAAAGGATCGATTCCTTGTTGGCGATCATGGTGGCATTGCTGGGCGTTGCCGTCATTATCGCCCTGATAGGGGTCTCCAACACTTTGATGATGTCGGTGCTGGAGCGCCGTCGTGAGACTGCCACGCTCAGAGCAATCGGCATGAGCAGTGTCCAGGTTCGCCGATCCTTGGGAGTCGAGGCCTGCATGATTGCCCTAGGAGCCAGTCTGGCTGGAATCGTTCTAGGAACGCTATTCGGGTGGATAGGAGCTTATCAGGTCTTTGTGTCCTTAGGGTCCGTAACCTTTACCGTGCCGTGGTCGGCTTTTGCGCTGATACTGCCAGTGGCCTTGCTGGCTGCGGTGGTAGCTAGTGTGCTGCCAGCCAGGGAGGCAGTCAAGGTTTCACCCATTGAGGCGCTCAGTGACGATTGATACCGCCCGACGGCCGGTTCATACCAGATGGTTTTCGTAAGCGAAGACCACCGCCTGGACGCGGTCGCGGGCATTGATCTTCTGAAGAATGTGAGTTACATGAGTTTTCACTGTGGGCAGTGAAATCCCCAGATTGTCGGCGATCTCCTGGTTGCTCAGGCCCTGGGCTATGTGAACCAGGACCTGCAGCTCACGATCAGTGAGCAGGTCCGCCTCGGGATCGCGATAGATCGATCCCGATGGCATGGACCCGGTCGCAGGCATGTCATGGGCCATATGTTCGATCAGGCGTTTTGTAGCCGAAGGAGCGATGATCGCATTGCCCTGGTGAACTGTACGGATGGAGGTCAGGAGGGCTTCAGGCTCGGTATCCTTGAGCAGAAATCCTGATGCGCCGGCTTTTATAGCCGCCATGACGTATTCGTCAAGATCGAAGGTGGTTAGCACAATGACCCTGGGCTCAGGGCGGTCAGGTGACAAAGCAGTGATCCGGCGGGTGGCTGTTAAACCGTCCATGCCGGGCATGCGGACATCCATGAGGATCACATCGGGCCGCAGGCGTGAGGCCAGATCCACTGCTTGCTCGCCGTCCGCGCCTTGGCCGACCACGGTCATGTCATCCTGGGAGCCGATGACCATGGCAAAGCCAGCTCGGACCAGATCCTGGTCGTCCACGATGGCAACGCTGATGGGTTCGGTCCGTTCCATGACTGCCTGCTTCTTTCCGCTATATGGTGGCCAGCGCCACCATCCAATTTTATCTGAGTTGAGTGTTGCTTGAAATTACAAATGGATTTAATTTGGAGCCAGTGTAATCGCTGTCTGGTTGATTGCTGATTGAGTAATTGTTGGCTAAGCGACTGTCGTCGGAGAGACTTTCAACTGGTGAAGTTATGCTCGTCGGCAATCGATTCCCGGAGTGGCTAATCTTCGGGTGCGTGATATATGGAGTGCTCAATTTTCCGATTGTGCTGATTACCTGATATGGTCATTTTCCTGTTTGCTATCCATAGGAGGTGCTCATCATAAAGAACGCTCACGCCTGGAGTCTGGGTGGTCCTGTTGGTCTGATTGGGCATGCTCTGGTTCCTTATCCTGTTGCGATTGTTGCGAATAGTTGTCAAGCTGATCATCAAGATCTACTGGCAGGGGTTTAGCTGGGTGAAGAGCTGGTATATGTGGGTTTTTACGGGTGGGCTCGCCAATATGGTTCCTGTCTGAGTTGAGGCTCTTGTTTGGGGAATCGGCGGTGTCAGTGTTTGAGCGCAAACCGGTGCTGGAACTGTGACGCAGGACGGTGAGCAGTTGTCGCATGCGAGCCAGGGCCTGGCGTCCTTGAGAAGCAATGTCGCCGAAGGCTTGCGCTACCTGCTCTGGGGGAGGGTTCACCCCCTTGACTTGGTAATGGTTCAACTCGGAGATGGCTTTGGTAGTGGATGCAATAACTGTATTCAGGGTTGCAGCCACTTCTACCTGCATGGTAGAGCCAATGAGTTCGCGCTCTTGATTGGCTGCCAGAGCCTGGCTTTCCTGCAGGGTCTGGTTTAGCGCGCGCTCGCGTTCCTGCTGGAGGAGCAGGACTGAACCACGAGTACGTCGGCGTGAGGCAATCAGCATGGTCAGCAGACAGATCAAGGCCGGTGCGGCCATCACTATGAAAAGTGTTAAATGGGATTCAGAGAAAGATGATTCTGCCGGGCCTTCTATCATGTAGGCCAGAATGGTTGGACACCCTTGGTTATTGGCTACACATCTGACAGCCCATAAAACCGTATCCGCGATGACCACCAACGGAACCCACCGCCTGGTGGTGTATTTACCGTAAACCATTGCTGAATAGACGGCGACTGGGGATAAGACTGCAGCTTCTGGCAGCCAGGGCGAGAAGAGCAGCAGCAGGGCGGCAACTGCAGATACTATGGCGGCGCAAATGCCGGGACGGACCCTGCGCACAATCAGAGGCAAAGCAATACCTAGCGTGGCGATGATTCTTACTGGTCGGCCCGGATCATATTGTCGCGTGACAGGTGCTATAGCAAGAGCTTGACCTGGATTCTCTATCAATACGAGTCCGATTACCAAACCCAGGTCGGTCGTCAATGGATGGCGTTGAAACCAGACGAAGAGTGTGGAGACAATCGCGCGCAGGGACCATTGAGCTTGTCGATTTGCACGTATCCCCGCTTCAGAGTCGTATTTTGGCGGAGCGGCAAAAGGAATCCACGCTTGGAGGTGGTAACCGCCTTCTGGTTCGGAACCTGTTTGAAGGTCGCCTCCAAGAGAAGTCAGTCGTTCGCGCATCCCTAAAAGACCGAAACCTGAATGCGCAGGTCGGTCCATCTGTAGCGGAGAATCTGAATTGGTAGAGGCATGGTCAAATGGGCGGTCGTCAATGGTTAGACACAAACCGTCCGTGAGCCACTGTTCTTCAACTAGCACAGCCGAAGCCGGAGCGGCATGCTTGCGAACATTGGTCAATGCTTCTTGCAACACCCGGTAAGCAGTTATGGTGCGGCTGCGATCCAGCTTTTCTGGGCAGGGTCGGCCTTCAATGCGTCGGCTGAATTGGGATTCTGGCTGAGCAAGTCGGGCGGCATCTATCAGTTCTGACCATGATCCGTAGCTGGTCGGCGGATTGTTTGAAGAGGTGGCAACCGAAGGCCAGATACGCGCATTGTCGGGCGTATCAACGTTGGTCTTAGCAGTGTTGGCAGCTGGATTCTCTTTGATTGTGGGAAGATGGCCGCTGGCTTGGCTCGGCTGAGTGCAATCTGTTCCGGCCGGATTCATATTACGAGCGTTCCCGGATTGAATAGCGGAATTCGTGTGGGCAGTTGCTTGAGATTGGTGAGGCGGCTGGATATGGGCTGGGTTCGTTGGTGGTGGGGAAGAAGAGGGTTGGCCTGGAAGAGAATCCGCTGTTTTTTGGCTGGTTTCGGGTGCCGGGTTGGTTGGAGCCTTGAGTTTGCCGAAGAGCGAGCTCAGCTCACGTAGGGCGCGACGGCTCTCTTGATCAATGGTGCGCATGGTCTTGAGAGCAAGGTCCGCATCGGTAGTGGCTGCGTATCTGCCGGCATCTGCCTGCACGATGACGATAGACAGAGTGTGTGCGACGACATCGTGCATGTCACGCGCTATGCGGGCCCGCTCAGCGCTGGCAGACAGTGCCGCGCTTTGCTCTGTCTGCAGGGCCAAGGCGTGGTTGCGTCGCCGGGCCTCATCAATGGCATCCCGTCTGGTTCGCGTCCAGTAGGCTGCAACGATGGCGATGAGCAGCAGAAGCCCCTCGATCAGAAAATTCGATAGGAAGGTGATTGCCAAATCTTTGAATGAGGTCGGCAACATTGAGATGTGGTCCGGCCACGTCTTGCCCGGAGGCAGAAATCCCAAATCGACCAATGTGAAGATAAGGCAGGAAAGGGGCGTCATGACCCAGGCCACGGTCAGATAGAGTCGACGCCAAGATGGACGTCCGTAGAGCAGACAGGAATAGACCATCACCAGGCAGACTGCATCGGAGAGCATGATGGCAGGCCCCAACAGGAGCTGAGCCAGAGCCACAGCGACGAAGAGCCCGGCTGCTACGTCCGGGAATCGGCGACGGATAACGACAGGGGCTATGAGCAGGACTGTCCACATCAGGATTAGATTTTCCTGCAAGGGGATCAGGGCCCCATCTCGTAGATTGGCGCTGGAGCCGCTCACCAGCAGAAACAAAAGGATGGCGAAGAGGGCGTCAGTCAGTAGCATTCGATTATTGGACCTGGTGATTGGTCGCTGCGCTGTTTGACTGACTGTGTTCATGGAATCAACAATATTCGGGGACAGCGGGAGGTGCTATCAGTCCGAGGGATGATGAGGTCAAACGTGGTCCCAGGCTCTCGCAAGGTGGATGAGCCTGAGCAGTTGTAATCGGGAATGGGCGCCTAGTGGTGAGTCAAAAGATGGCGGCCTTGCATATGACGATTGGTGGTCAGCTGTCTAACGCTTGGAGAGACTTGTTGCCGCTCCTTGTCGAGGTGCTGTTTACGAATTCTCGCATCGAATGGCTCTCTGCATAGCTTGCGCGTCCAAGACACGCGCGTACTCTCCAATGCCCGTCCGATCCTTAGATGCATTTAACTGGCGCTAATAACAGATTCCGTGCTTGAATTCAGTTGGCAACAAAAGCGGATTTCGGACTTGCTCTCAGTTGGCAATGAGTCTAAATTCCACATTTGCACTCAACTGGCAACAAGTATGCATCCCATATTCATCCATCCAGCCTCTATTGCACAGATACCAGTCAGGCCGACAAACCGTCGTGCAATTCGCAACGGTTCATCGGCCTGACAACGCAGGGGAGGGAGTCAGCAGCGCTCTACCTGTCTAATCGTTGGACCCTGACCAACGAACCCCGGTCACAAGACCCCGGTGGTCAGGGTTCTGACGGCTCGACCTTGATGGCTCCGACCTCGAACGTTCAGACTCAGGAGAAACGTAGCCGAATCTGCTCGGCCGTGCCGTAGGAGGCCTGCGCCCCCTGCCCGGTGGCAGCGTAGGCGGAGACGTAGGAGGCCAGCTGGGCGGCCTGCACCAGGGTCATGTCGGAGGCAAGGCCAGCTAGCACGGTACCCATGAAGGCGTCCCCGCAGCCAGTGGTGTCCACGGCGTCCACATGCACGGCGTGAATCCGGTAGGTCTGGCCATGGTCCAGCACCATGGATCCTTCGCCGCCCAGGGTGACAATGGCCCGGTGGAAGCCGAAGTCCTGCATGGTCTGGTTGATCTGGTCCCAGTCGGCCCCCAGCCAGTCGCCGTCCTCGGGTTCGTCGATGCCCAGAAGCTGGGCCATCTCATGCTCGTTGACCAGGATCAGGTCGGAGTTGGCGATCAGGTCGGCGGGCAGGTCGGCGCGGAATGGGGAGTCGTTGAGCAGCACGGTCATGCCGGCCTCGTGGCCCATTCGCGCGGCCTCGGTGACCGTCTCGATGGGGCTCTCCAGGCACAAGCCCAGCACCTTGGCCGAGGTAAGGGCCTGGCGGGAGCGGTGGGCGTAGTCCACATCCACCTTGCCGTTGGAGCCGGGGGAGTAGACGATGGTGTTCTCACCGCGCGCATCCACAGTGATGACTGTGGTTCCGCTGGCTCCTGGCACGGTCATCACATGGGAGACATCCACTCCGGCGTTGCCCAGCTGTCCCAACAGGAAGTCGGCGTTAGAGTCGGATCCCACGGCCCCGAAGAGCCTGACCTGGGCGCCGATGCGGGCTGCGGTCGCTGCCTGGTTGGCCGACTTGCCCCCGGGAAGCACCTGCAGGGGACCGCCGTTTATGGTCTCGCCTGGCTTGGGCAGCCGGTCGGTGTTGACGGTGTAGTCCGCATTCATGGACCCGACCACCGAGATGGACCCCGTGATGGTATCCAGTCCCTTGAGCACCTGGTCGGGTGCCGCCGCCATATCTTGAATCATGTTTCTCCGTTCCTTGATGAGCTTGTCCGCCTTGATGATCACGCTGTGGAGGTTCAGGGATCCTGGCCGGTGTGCGCGGGCGAGCGCCCCACCGAGGCGCAGTGGCGGTAGCTGGTCTGCAGCCGGACCGACCGCACGGGCGAGCCTGCCATCAGCTGCAGGAGCATGTCCACGCAGCGGGTCCCCATGGTGTCGATTTGCTGGGAGATGGTCGACACTGCCGGGGTTAGGATGCGGAAGACGGGCAGGTCGTCGAAGGTGATCATGGACAGGTCCGAGCCGATGCTGATTCCTCGGGACTGGGCCGTTTTGATGGCGCGTATGGCATCCAGGGAGGACCCGAAGAGCACGCCGGTGATTCCCTGCCGGACCCAGAGGTCGATCATATCGGGGTCGAAAGTGCCGGGCTCTACCTGGTCGGTGAGGGGGTCGTCCATGCTCTCGATGCCTGCCAGCAGGTTGCGGTATACGTCCAGGCGTTCCCGGAAGGTGGCCGATTCCTTGAGGGGCCCAGGCACCAGGGTGATGCGTCGGTGGCCCTGGGTGTGCAGATCCTCAAGGGCCTGCCACAGGCCGGGTTCGGGGTCGGCGTCCACGCAGGGGATGGTCCGCCCGTCGCGACCGGCGGCACCCTCGGCGGCACGGTCCACGCAGACCAGGGGCAGTCCGCGTCTGGTCAGCTCTTCCAGAGTGTGTGAGGAACGCGGCCCGGGCACGATGATGGCTCCGTCAATGTGCTGGCCCAGCAGGTTGCGCACCTGGGCCCGGTCCTCGCCGGGGTCGCCCTGGATTGAGGTGCAGATCAGGGTCTGGAAGCCATGGTTGAGCAGCTGGCCCTGGATCAGATAGGCCAGGTCTGCGAAGTAGGAGTTGCGGATGTCGGGGATGAGCAGGCCGATGGTGCGCGAGTGGGCGGAGTGCATGGATCGGGCTCGGGAGTCCGGCACATAGTGCAGGTCGTGGATGACCTGGTTGATGCGCTGTCGAGTGGCAGGGGAGATGCGCCCGGAGTCGTTAAGGGCTCGGGAGACCGTCGATACGGAGACACCGGCCCGTTGGGCCACATCCCTGATCGTCGCGTACGCCATCATGGCCTTTCGTCGAAGTGGTCGGCCGCCGGGCCGGACTGCCTACCTCGGCGGTTGCCTGACCGCCGCCATGGGCAGGCGAACGGTTCTGACAGCCTTCAGTTATATCAGTGCGGTAACGATACCGCAACTTTTACAGCATGGCCCGTCAAGGCTTGGCTATGAGTGAAGGCGGGCGAGGCTGAATGCTCGAGGATGAGGCTGTTGTTTGCGCGATTATGCTGGGGTAGGGAGATGAACAGCGGCCGGGCTGGCTGGGGGCTGTTAAGCCTCCTGACCGACCTGGCCGTGTTTCCTCCTCTGCCAGGCAGGGGCGGGGGCGTGCATGCCTGCCCTCGGTTTCCGCCTGCGGAAGTGTGGTGAGGCGCGGGAGGGAAGTGTTGGCTCTCTTGGGGTTTGAGCCTTAAGTGACACTTTTCCTCCCCGCTCCCCATATATGGGCCGGGGGCGGGGGGATTGATACGCCGCCCCCGGCCGTTCTCACCCGTGCGAAGCAAGTGAGAGAATATGTGTTTCCCTCCGGTGGCGGCGTGATGCCAGGACCCCGCCCATGCCGGTCATGCCGGTGGCCAGGGCGAGCAGGATGCCTTCCCCCCCAGCATTGGGGAGCACACCTGCGGGAAGGTACGTGTATTGGAGGGAGGTGTCCGGCGTTTTGGGTGCGCCGCCCAGCGTGTAGTCCACGTTGACCGTGACCGTGCCCGGCGCGTGTGCGGACGTGGTCACGGTCACGCTGCTGCCATCGCCGCGCGTCAGCCCTGATGCGGGGGTCTGGTCGAATCTGACCCCGGTGATCACCAGCTGCAGGTTGAACGACACCGGCACAGGAGCAGGACTCTGAGCTTTACTGTTATATTGCCCTGTGGGAATGCTGTCGTTGCCGAGCTGGCCATTCTCGTTGTTCCCCCAAGCGTAGGCGTTGCCGTCGCTGCCTACGGCTAGCGAATGCTGGTATCCGGCGCTGATCTGTTCGGCTTGCAGTCCTTTGCTCTTGTCCTTGGGGCTGGAGGGGTCGCGCACGCGCATAGGAACAGGATTCGTGTCACCCCACCAGATGGCGATGTTGTTGCCGAGCACGCCCTTCTGGTTGCTCCCCCATGCGTAGGCGTTGCCGTCGCTGCCCACGGCCAGCGAATAATTGTTCCCGCCGCTGACCTGTGTGTAGGTGAAGTCCGCGGAAGTGTCTGCAGGCGACATGACTTTGACCGGCGTAGTCCGCTTATCGGTCGTCCCGTCGCCGATCTGGCCAGTGTCGTTATATCCCCATGCGTAGGCGTTGCCGTCGCTGCCCACGGCCAGCGCATGATAGCCTCCGGCGCTGACCTGTGTGTAGGTGAAGTCCGCGGAAGTGTCTGCAGGCGACATGACTTTGACCGGCGTAGTCCGGCGGGTTGTCGTCCCGTCGCCGATCTGGCCTTTGTCGTTTTCTCCCCATGTGTAGGCCTTGCCGTCGCTGCCCACGGCCAGCGAATAATGGCCTCCGCCGCTGACCTGTGTGTAGGTGAAGTCCGCGGGCGTGCCTGCAGGCTTCTTCACTTTGACCGGCGTAGTCCGGCGGGTTCTCGTCCCGTCGCCGATCTGGCCGGAGTAGTTTTCTCCCCATGCGTAGGCGTTGCCGTCGCTGCCCACGGCCAGCGAATGATAGGCTCCGGCGCTGACCTGTGTGTAGGTGAAGTCCGCGGGCGTGCCTGCAGGCTTCTTCACTTTGACCGGTGTCGTCCGGGGGGGAGTGTTGTCCGTCCCGTCGCCGATCTGGCCTTTGCTGTTTTCTCCCCATGCGTAGGCGTTGCCGTCGCTGCCCAGGGCCAGCGAATGCCGACTTCCGGCGCTGACCTGCACGTAGGTGAAATCCATAGGTGTGTCTGCAGGCTTCGGCACCGGGGCGGGCGTGTTCCGCTGGTCGGGCTTGTCGATGCCGAGCTGGCCATAGTAGTTGCTTCCCCATGCCCAGGCGTTGCCGTCGCTGCCCACAGCCAATGAAAAGCCATAGCTGATCGAACTGTCGTACATTGATCCGCTGACCTGGGTGAACCTAATGCCTCGGCTGGTGTCTGGCGGGGTGATGGTGGTGGTTTCGTTGCCGAGCCGGCTACCCTGGTCGGGGTTGATTTTCCACGTGTTGTCGGGGTCTTTGAATGTCCATCTGGCGGTGAGGGTGAGGCTCTTGGTGACGGGCTTGCTGAAGTCGTAGGCGACTTCCCCGGTGAACCATCCGTCGAACAGGTAGCCTTCACGCGCAGGGTCGGGGGAGGGTCGTTTCACCCTGCCGTTTGGAGTGGAGACGTTCTGGTCTGCTGGTTCGGGGTTTCCCCCGCCCGTATCGAAGTGGACCGTGAACGTGGATCTTGGTTCGGCGCCTCGTGTCAGCGGCTGGTCGACCGTGTAGTTGAGGTTTTTGGTGAAGGGTTGGCCGTCCTGTCTGCCGACGATGAGAACAGTGGTTGGTCCCGGCTTGCTGGCGGGCATGTCTGTCTGCCAGGCGTCGTTGTTCTTGGTGAGATTGAGCGGCTGGCCGTTCAGGCTGGCTGACTCCAGGATGGACGCTGTGGTGATGCTGACTCTTGCTGGCTTGCCGGGCTGTCCCTGCCCGTCCACGTCCCACGTGAACATGCTGCCTTGCCGGTCAATGGCGGTGATCCTGCTGCCGGTGCTTGCGGCCTGCATGTACCGCTTGTTCCCGTCGTCCGCGCGCATGGGTGCTTCGCCGGGCTGCCAGGACCATACGTGGCCCTCCGTGTCGGTGATAACGGCCTGGCTATCATTGGCTGTAATCGAGTTGGTTTTCATGTTTGCCGGCAGGTTGACGGCTGTGGGACTGGTCGTGTTGTCGGCCAGGTAATGGATCCGCCTTTCCGTGTCCAGGAGGAGGAACCCCTGGTTGAGGGCATGGGCCTGGATGATGCGCATTCCCGGGTCCTGCTTGATGCACGCGGGCTTGACGCTTCCGGTATTGGCCGTCTCCCAGGTCCAGGCCTGCCCGTCAGCGTCCACGATGAGGATCCGGCCGGGGGAGGCGATGGCGGTCACGGCCTGCGCCTTTCCGGGCAGGCTGGTCTCGGCTTGTTTTGTGAATTTCGGGTTCGGCTCCTGGCTGCCGGCATCCCTGGTCTGATAGGCGTGGGCCTGTCCCTGCTGGTCCACGGCCAGGAGTCGATTATCGTTCATGCCGATGCTGGTGAACCTGGTGTCCTGTCCGGTGTCGAGGATCGTGGGCGTCGCTTGACTGCTGTTCCAGGTGTAGATCCGCTGGTCGGATCCCAAGGCGGCCTGCCGGTGGCTGCCGGCTGCGGCCTGCAGGTAGCGGAACCCGTCGGCAGCATGGGTGGGGAGAGGAAATTGCACAGGTGTGCTGTCCTGCGTCCAGGTGTAGATGCGGCCGTCGCCGGTCAGGCCGGCAATCTGGTTTCCTGCGGCTTGGATGCTGGCGATTTGAGGTTCCTGCCTGTCGGGCGGGCTGATGGTCAGCCGCGCCCCTGTGGCGGGCCCGTGATCCGGGCTCAGCGTCCAGTCCGTGACCTTCGTCCACCGGGCTTTCAGGGTCGTGTCCTGGAGGACGGGGGTTTGGAAATCATAGGGCCGGCCGTCAAGCGTCCAACCCTCGAACCGGAAGCCCTCACGCTGTGGATTCTGTTGCGGGGCAGCAGCGAGGGTGCCGGTCTTCACGCTCGCCTGGGTGGGCTTGCTGCTGTCGGCCGGGTCGAAAAGCACCGTGTGCGAAGCCTGATCTTCCGTCTTGTCGGCCGATTCAGCCGGAGCGGGGGCTGTGCTGTCAGGCGTGCCCGCCGTCGACGACAGGGTGCTGGGCGTGGGGCTTAATGGTGTGGTGGTTTGTATTGGCGATGGTGAGGACAGTGGAGTGTCTGTTGCGTTGCTAGGGAGAGTGCCGGGGGTTCCGTCAGCTACGCGAGGGGTCCGAAGATCAAGGATAGGAGCGTCCTCTTGGGCGGATGCGACGCCCAGGCCTGCCAGCAGGCCCAGCAGGACGAGCATCATCGCCAGGATGCGACGCAGCCGGGTACCCAGATGCATGAAACCGAAACCCCTTCACCGAACACCAAGCAGGGCAAACGCCGCTTGCAGAATAAGGTTCTTCCTGTCGGGAAGCTACCAATACCTCAACGCCAGTCCGCGCAACAGATTGCGCGAATCATAGAGGAAGCCAGCCGGCTTCCCGACGTCCCCTGCCTCTCACCCTACCACCCAGCCCACAGACAACACACAATCCAGGTCCAACCGCCCGGCGACAATGAACCCGACTGACCTATAGGAAAGGAGCCAGGGTATGACCAACCAGGGATACTATCTGCCGGGACTCTGCGTGAGTGAGGGGTCCATCCCCGTTCCTCTGGATTGGGCGGGCAGTGAACCTGGCGTCTGGCGAGTCGAAGTTAATTCGGATCAGGCGGTCCTCCGTTGCTTCTACCGCGTAGTCTGCGCCCCTGAGCACATTCACGACGACCTACCGCTGCTGGTCTACCTGCAAGGCGGACCCGGGTATGGGGCTCCACGGCCGCTGAGCGCCGCTGCCGACGGGTGGATGGCCGAGGCCCTGCGCCACTTCCGCATTGTCCTGCCCGATCAAAGGGGTACAGGTCGGTCCAGCGCCATCGACGGAACCACCATGGCATCCATAGGAGAGCCCCGTGCCCAGGCCGATTATCTGAAGCATTTTCTGGCGGACTCCATCATCCGGGACTTCGAGCACCTGCGTCGCACGGTCTTCGCTGGCTGTCCCTGGGTGGCCTTGGGTCAGAGTTTCGGCGGCTATCTGACCCTGGCCTACCTGTCGAACTTCCCCCAGGGGCTGGCTGCGGCCTTCACCGCCGGGGGCGTGCCTCATATCCCCACTGATGCCTACGAGCTATTCTCTCATACCTTCACCAAAATGGCTCAGCGGTCCCAGGCCTTCTACCAGCGCTATCCGAGGGATCAAGACCGTGTGGCGGCCATTGCCGACCGGCTGGCCCAGGGTGATGTGGTCCTGCCCGGCGGCGACCCTTTGAGCGTGGAGCGGCTGCAGACCCTGGGCGTCGACCTGGGCAAGAGCGGCGGGTTCGAACGTCTCCACTGGCTGTTGGACACGGCCTTCCTGGACGGCGACGGCAGCCTGCCCGCTTCCGGAGCTAGCAGCTCCCGAGCCACCCTCTCGCAGACCTTCCTGGAAGGGGTGCGGGCGGCTACCTCGGTCAGCCCGCTCTACTGGCCCTTGCAAGAGTTTATCTACGCCGACGGGGACTGCGGCCCCCTGCACTGGGCAGGGCAGCGGGTGCGCGATGCCCGACCCGAATTCGATACTGCTGCCCGACCGCTCATGTTCACCGGGGAGGCGATCTTCCCTTGGATGTTCGAGCAGGAGTCCGCCCTGCGTCCCTTCGGTCCGGCGGTCAGCCTGCTCATGGAGGAGGGCTCCTGGGGCCACCTTTACGATCCCGACCGTCTGGCTGACAATCAGGTTCCCCTACAGGCCGTGGTCTACGCCGACGACCTCTACGTGCCCTCCGAGCTCCAGCTGGACACCCTCTCGCGTGTGGGCCACGCCCATGCCTGGGTGACCAACGAGTTCGAGCACGACGGCATGCACGGGGACAGGGTCTTCGCCCACCTCTACAGGCTGGCCCTGGAGCGCGGCGATCTGGAGGGGCTCTTCCTGGCGCGCGGCTAGACTTGAGGACATGAACACGGACTCATTGACTCTTGGATTCATCGGATACGGCAACATGGCCCAAGCCATGGCCCAGGGGCTTGTCGACGCGGGTGTGCTGCCCGGCGGCCGGATTGTGGCTTGCGCAGCCCACTATGACCGGCTAGTGGAGCGGACGGCTCAGCTAGGTGTGCGGCCCATGCACTCCGGCACCGAGGTGGCCGCGGCTGCCGACCTTGTGATTCTGGCCGTCAAGCCGGGGCAGGTGGCCCAGGTCTGCGAGCCCATCCGCCATGAGCTGGCTGATCCGGACCGCATGGTCCTGTCCGTGGTGGGCGGCATGACCCTTGAGGACTATGCCGACATCCTGGAGGAGGGCACCCACCTGATCTGCGCCATCCCCAACACCCCCATTTCAGTGGGGCAGGGGATTCTGGTCACTCAGGAGGACGATACCCTGACCGACCAGCAACGGGAGCTCTTCACCCAGGTCTTTGACCCGGTGGCCATGATCGAGCGTTTGCCCCGGGAGCTGGTCTCGGTGGGGACGACCATCGCCGGATGTGCGCCCGCCTACACGGCCATGTATATGGAGGCTCTGGCTGACGCTGGGGTGGAGCATGGGCTGCCCAGGCAGGCGGCCTACCGGCTGGCGGCGCGAATGGTGGAGGGGACTGGAGCCCTCTACCTGGCCACCGGCACCAACCCCGGGGCCATGAAGGACGCGGTCTGCTCACCGGGCGGAACCACAATCAAGGGTGTTGCATCCTTGGAGAAGCACGGCTTCCGTGGAGCGGTTATTGAGGCTATTGATGCGGTGGAGCGCGGCGACTGAGCCTGCCGCTCTATGGGGAGCCACGCCGGGGCAGTCCGGGCAATAGACTGGTGGATATGTCGTTAACCATAGGAATCGTCGGGCTGCCCAACGTTGGCAAGTCCACACTCTTCAACGCCCTCACCCGCAACAATGTTCTGGCGGAGAACTACCCCTTCGCCACCATAGAGCCCAACACTGGCATCGTGCCCCTGCCCGACGACCGGCTGCCTGTTCTGGCCAAGCTGGTCCACACGGACAAGATCGTACCCGCCACGGTCACCTTCGTGGACATCGCCGGCATCGTCAAGGGGGCCTCGGAGGGGGAAGGGCTGGGCAACCAGTTCTTGGCCAACATCCGCGAGGCCGACGCCATCTGCGAGGTGGTCCGCGCCTTCAATGACGACGACATCGTGCACGTCAACGGCAAGGTGGATCCGGCCGACGACATCGACACCATCAACACCGAGCTGATTCTGGCCGACATGCAGACCATCGACAAGGCCCTGCCCAAGCTGGAGAAGGATCAGCGTGGGGGCAAGATCAAGCCCGCCTACCTGGACACCGTCCGCAAGGCCAAGGAGATTCTTGGACAGGGGCGGACCATCGACCAGGCGGCCCAGGCCGGGGACATCGACAAGGATGAGCTCTACGACCTGCATCTGATGACTGCCAAGCCTTTTATCTACGTCTTCAACGTGGATGACGACGAACTGCAGAATGAGGACTTGAAGAAGCAGCTGGCCGACTCCGTGGCTCCCGCTCCCGCCATCTTCCTCAACGCCCAGTTCGAGTCCGAGCTGACCGAGCTGGACGAGGCCGACGCCCGCGAGATGCTGACCGATGCCGGGCTCAAGGAGTCCGGCCTGGACCAGCTGGCCCGGGTGGGCTTCGATATCCTCGGCCTGCAGACCTTCCTGACCGCCGGGGTCAAGGAGGTGCGCGCCTGGCAGATCCACAAGGGCTGGACCGCCCCCCAGGCCGCCGGGGTCATCCACACCGACTTCGAGAAGGGCTTTATCAAGGCCGAGGTGGTCTCCTACGACGACTTCGTGGCCGCCGACGGCTCCTACGCCAAGGTGCGCGAGGAGGGCAAGATGCGCCTTGAGGGCAAGGACTACGTCATGCAGGACGGCGACATCGTGGAGTTCAAGACCGGCATCCCCTCCGGCTCCAAGAAGTGAGCGCCCGTCCCGGGTTCGCCATTCGCCGGGGTCATGGGCTGCCGCTGATCTTCGTGCACGGGTCCGGCGTGGACCACCACATCTTCGATGACCTGGACCCCGTCTTCGAGCGGGTGGGCGGATTCAAGCGGATCTACCTGGACCAGCCCGGCTTCGGCCGCACGCCGCCCGACCCGTCCATTCTCGACCTGGACGGCCTGGCCCGGTGGCTGGATGAGCAGGTGGATATTTTCAGCGGCGGCGGCCCCTTCGCCCTGGTGGGCAACTCCCTGGGCGGGCTGCTCAGCCGCCATGCCGCCGCCGGGCGTCTGGACCGTTGCCGGGGGATGGCCCTGCTCTCCTCGGTGGTCGACCCGGTGACCGCCCACAGGCGTCTGCCCCCGCGTCAGGTGCTGGTCCGGGACGACCAGGGCCTGGCCGACGTGGACGAGTTCACCAGGCATGCCTACCGGCAGATGGCCGTGGTGGAGTCCCGGGAGCATCTTGAGGCCTACCAACGCACCATCATGCCCGGCATTCGTTCTGCCGATGCCGATACGGTGGCTCGAATGGAGGTGCGCTACCAGCTGGATATGGACTTCGACCAGGTCTGGTCCGGGTTCATAGCCCCTGTGCTCTTCGTCTGCGGCCGCCAGGACGACCGTGTGGGCTACCTGGACCAGTTCGACCTGGCCTGCCGTTTCCCCCGGGCCTCCTACTCGGTGCTGGACCGGTCCGGCCACAATGTGCAGATTGAGCAGACCACCTTGGTTTGCGGCCTGCTGGATGACTGGGCCAGACAGGTGCTGAAAGGCTGAGTCAGCCCTGTGTCCTTCTGCCGCTAAAATGAACTGTGCGTACAGGTGCGTTCAATGGCGACGAAAGGGAAGGACATGGCTGTCTGGGGATTGGATAGCAAACGCCTTAAGCAGCGTGTGCTTGCCATGCTCCGTTGGCTGCTGGACCCTGTTCGTCGCACGCCTGTGGTAGTGACAAGCGCACTACTGGCGCTGTTGCTAACAGTCCTGATCGTCAACCTAATCCAGCCGGTGGATGCGGCTCATGCAGAACGATCAGCAGATGCGAGTGCTTCTAGCGCATCCACCGTTTCGGTGAGACGGTTCCCCGAGGTGCATCATCACAGCAAACCTAATTCCTCTTCATCAGCCGCAAGGGTTCAGGCGAATGAGCAGACAAAGGTTCAGAGGACAGACCCTGCTGGTACCTCCACCCAACCTGTCGATTGGCTCAAGCCTTCGCAGCAGATCGATTACCCGGATTCTGCAGCCCATCCTGGCCTCTCCCTGGAGGTCAGCCTTCAGGACCAGCGGGTTTATGTGCGCGACGGGTCCGAACTGCTCTACACCATGTATGCCTCGTCGGGCATGGGTGACTCCACGCCCAGGGGAAGCTTCCGCATCCAAGCCGAACGTGGCGACCACTTCTACAATCCCAGTGAGGGGATGGGCGCCCGTTACTACACCAGTTTTTTGAACCACGGGGTCTTCCTCTTCCACTCGGTTCCCACTGATTCCAGCGGCAGCTACATCAAGGAGGAAGCCGACCTGTTGGGCGTCCGACCCAGCTCCCACGGTTGCATCCGACTGACGGTGCCCGACGCTCGATGGATCATGCAGTATGTGCCCACCGGTACGCCCGTCTTGGTCAAGTGAATTTCAGCACGTCCAAAATGTGACCATTCACCTGCGCACACGCCTTGGGTTTCCTAATTTTGCCCCTACCACAGAGAGAACAATCGAGAGGAAGTGGTCAGGAATCATGCAAAAGGTGCAGCGGTTCAGTGACTGGTTGACTAAGTGGTTTATCCTGGTGGTCCTAGCGTGGGCTGCCATCAACTTCTTTGTCCCGCAGATTAGCATTTGGGCCCGCAGCTACACCAACTACTTCCTGAGCATTATTCTCTTCGGCATGGGGCTGACCCTGAGCCTGGACGACTTCAAGCGAATCGTCAAAATGCCGCTCATGGTCATCGTCGGCACCGTGGCCCACTACCTGATCATGCCCCTGCTGGCCGTGCTGCTCTGCCGCATCTTCCGGCTGGACGGCATGATCGCCGTGGGAGTCATCCTGGTGGGCTGCTGCCCCTCGGGAACCTCATCCAACGTCATGTCTTACCTGTCGCGTGGCGACGTTGCCCTGGACGTGTCCATAGGCTTGCTTTCCACACTGTGTGCACCCTTCATGATCCCCATGCTGATGAACCTGCTGGCCAGCCAGTATGTGGCCATCCCCACCAAGCAGCTCTTCCTGACCGCCCTCGAGGTGGTGCTCATCCCCATCGCCCTGGGCCTGGCCGTCCACGCCTTCTTCAAGGAGAAGGTGCAGAAGGTGACCGTGGCCCTGCCGGCAGTCTCGCAGATCGCCATCCTGATCATCATCGGCGTGGTAGTCTCCGTCAACCATGCCAAGCTCTTCACCGCTGCTACCGCCTTGGTACTGCCGGTGGTCATGCTCCACAACCTGTGCGGGTATGGGCTGGGCTTCCTCTTCAGCCGGCTCATGTACCGCATCTACCCCAAGGGGTTCCGCTACGCCCAGCAGAAGGCCATCACCTTCGAGGTGGGCATGCAGGATTCTGGACTGGGCGCGACCCTGGCCCTGCAGGCCTTCGCCGCCGACCCGATTGTGGCCATACCCTCCACCTTCTTCAGCGTCTGGCACAACATCTCCGGCTCGGTGCTGTCCGCCTGGTGGCGTCGGCATGACGACCGTCTGGGGATTGCCGCCGACTCCGCCCAGGGTCGTCCGGAACCGGCTCGCGCCTAGGTTCCGCAGCTCCTCGATTGCTGGCTGGATCTGCTACATGCCCGGTCCGGCCAGCAGGAAACCCAGGGCTGTCAGCAGGGGCGGCAGGAGCATTGAGGCTGCCAGATAGCCAAGAGCCGCCAGATGCCGTCTCTGCCGGGTCAGGGCCAACACTTCGTTGACCGCTGTCGAGAAGGTGGAGAAGCCGCCCAGCAGTCCTGTGGCCAGCAGCAGCCGTCCCCAGGCGGGCAGTCCGTGGAAGGCGGCCAGGGCGGCCACCAGTCCTGCAGCCAATCCGGCCAGCAGGTTGATGATCATGGTCGACAGGTTGATGATCATGGTCGAGAGGGGCAGGTCCACCTGCCAGCGGGCCTTGACCAGGGTATCCAACAGGTAGCGAAGTCCGGCACCCAGGCCGCCGCACAGGCAGATCAGCAATGTAAATGCAATGGTCATCGCACACCCGCCTGGATGTGTGCGGCCAGACGTGCTCCCAGCGCGGCCATAGCCCAGGAGACCATCAGGCCTCCGGCAAAGGAGACCAGCAGGTAGGCAAGGGTTGCCTGGATTTGACCGCCCGATAGGCCTTGGACCAATTCCAGCGAGAGGGTGGACATGGTCGACAGCCCTCCGCACAGGCCCATGCCCAGGCCCCTGTTGGTCAGTTGCCTTTGGCGCGCGTGTGCGCTTTTGGGCAGCCCGGCCAGGAAGGCGGTCAGCAGGGCGTAGCCTGCGCAGGCGATTAGGTTGGCCAGGAGGGTTCCCGGATGCAGCGGGCCGCTCTGGCCCGGCAGCAGGCTCAGGGCGTACCGGCAGCCGGTGCCCAGGGTTCCGCCCAGCATCACCACCAGGGTTGTGGCCATGTCAGGTCCGGTAGGGGGTTTGGTCATTGGAGGCCTCGGTTCCCGACGGATCAGCGTCCGCAGGGTCGGGCTTAATGGCATGCACCTGCACCCAGCCCGCAGACGGGGTCGTCGAATCATGGTGCAGGAACTATCAGCAGTTTGCGGTTCGGGGCTCAAGCCCCGGGCGGGTTCCATCGCCCGGAGCACATTCTAGGAGTGGAAGGGGACCGTAGCTGCCGCGACTACTCACTCGGTGTGGTTCTCCGGGTCCAGCGTCAGCCGGTCGTCGTCGGCATCGTAGTCGAAGAGCTCGCCGTAACGGCCCCAGGTGATGGCGGTGTCGAACTGCTGGACGGCCTCCTTGTCCGAGTGGTGGGCCCGCAGCAGGTCCAGGATAAGAGAGCCGTGCAGACTCTTGTCGTCACTATTCTTCAGGGCCCGGTCGATGATGCGGATCAGCGGAACATGATCCATCAGCATGCGTGAGAACATCTCCTTGCTCTCCAGGATGTCGGCATCGTGCCAGGCCCGGCCTTGGTCGGTCAGCCTGACGTGCCCGTTGTCCGCCTGGAAGATGCCCAGCATGAGTCCGGCGTCGATCAGGGGGAAAAGGTCGTCCACTTCGAAGGAGAGCTTGGCGGCCAGGTCGGCCAGGTCCATGCCGTTGGGCTGGTTGACCATGACATCGGCCAGACCGGCAAGGCCGCCGGGGGTTGCGTCGGGCAGGTTGCGCTCGGCGGTCTCCTCGTCCCGCACCGAGTCTCGCACGGCCTGACGATTGCGCACCTTGGTCTGCAGGCGGCGGCGGATATCCTCGCTGTCGCGCTGGCCGGTCAGGATGGAGTAGAGGTAGTCCACGCAGGACTGGAAGAGGTCGGACTGCTTGTCCCGAGGCCTGTCCAGGTTGATGGGCACGTTGGCGATGACCCGGCCGGGATGCGAGTCCAAGACCAGGACCCGGTCGGCCATCTCCACCGCCTCCTCGATGTTGTGGGTGACGATCAGGACCGACTTGACGCTGCCTGCCTCCTCGGACCAGACCTTGAGGACCTCCTGGCGAAGATTCTCGGCGGTCAGCACGTCCAGGGCCGAGAAGGGCTCGTCCATGAAGAGGGCATCAGGCTTGAGGACCAGGGCCCGGGCGATGCCCACACGCTGGCGCATGCCGCCGGATAGCTCCTTGGGGTAGGCGCTCTCGAAGCCGTCCAGGCCGATGGCGTCGATGGCGGCCAGGGAGAGTTTCTCGCGCTCCTTCTTGGGCACGCCACGGGCCTGCAGGCCCAGCTCGACGTTGTCCTTGACGGTCAGCCAGGGCATCAGGGCGAAGCTCTGGAAGACCAGGGCCACGCCGGGGTTGGGCCCGTCCAGCTGCTTGCCCCGGTATTCGACGCTGCCCTTGCTGGCCGGGACCAGGCCGGCCAGGATGCGCAGCAGGGTGGACTTGCCAGCACCGGAACGGCCCAGGATGGCCACCACCTCGCCCTCGTGCAGGGTGAAGTCGATGTTGTCCAGGACGGTCAGCTCCGCGCCCTTGTCAGACTGGTAGGTCTTGGTCACGTGCTCGGCCGTGATGATCCCGTTGGAATTGATCTTGGTCATTGTCGAACCTTTCAGACTTCTCATGTCAGGGAATAGCGCCGTTGTGCCAGTGATTGCAGGGGAGACCAGAAGAACCGGTCGGCCAGGACCACGAAGATGCTCATCACGGCCACACCAAGGATGATGCGCGGAGTGTCGCCGGTGGCGGTCACCTGGGCGATGTAGGCACCCAGGCCTCGGGCCGTCAGTTCGGTTTTGCCGTAGGAGACCACCTCGGAGACGATGGAGGCGTTCCAGGCCCCGCCGGCCGCTGTGATGCCGCCGGTGCACCATGAGCCGAACAGTGCAGGCAGGATCAGGGTCTTCCATCGTTGCCAGCGGTTCTGGCCCAGGCTGCGAGACATCTCCAGCAGGTCGTCGGGGATGGCCGAGGCCCCGGCGATGACGTTGAAGAGGATGTACCACTGGGTGCCCAGGGCCATGAGCAGGATGCTGCCCCAGTTGATGTCGATCCGCCAGATGATGAAAACCATGGTGACGAAGGGGAAGATGAAGTTGGCCGGGAAGGAGGCCAGGATCTGCACCAGGGGCTGCAGGTAGCGGGAGATGCGCGGATTCATGCCGATCAGAGCACCTATCGGGACCCAGACGATGGTGCAGACCACCATCAGGATCAGCACTCGCAGGAAGGTCAGCAAACCTAGCTGGAAGACGTGCCCGACCTCGCCCAGGCCCAGAGGATGGATGACCATACGGTCCAGCTGCCAGAGACCCCACAGGCCGATCAGGGCCAGGCAGGTCCACCAGACCAGGTCGCTTGCCCGCCTGCGTCCGCCTCCACGGCTCCAACGTGCCCCGGTACGGCCCAAGGGGCGGGTGATCCGGTCCAGCAGGTCGGCCAGGGGGTGGCCCACCAGGCCCAATAGGTCCTTGACTCCGGACAGGCGGATGACCGTCAGCACCAGGCTGCGCCGGGGCTCGGTGGACTGGCTGCTGGTGTAGCGGAACTTCTCTGCCCAGGCGGTCAGCGGCTTCCAGAGCAGGAAGTCAATCAGCAGGACCACTACGATCATGGTCAAGATGGCCAGGCCCACCTTGCCCAGATCCTGCTCGGCGGTGGCCTCCTCCACGAAGGAGCCGATGCCTGGCAGGGCCAGGGTCCTGTTGTTGACTGAGATCATCTCGGAGGCAGTCAGGAAGAACCAGCCGCCGCCCATGCTCATCATGCAGTTCCAGAGCAGGGGGATCATGGAGTTGGGCACGTCCAGCTTCCAGAAGCGCTGCCAACGGGTCAGGCGCATCAGCCTCACCGCCTCGTCCAGGTCAGCGGGCTCGCTGGTCAGGGAGTTATAGAAGGAGAAGGCCATGTTCCAGGCCTGGCTGGTGAAGATGGCAAAGATGGAGGCCGCTTCCACGCCCATGATGGACCCGGGGAATAGGACCAGCCAGATGGAGATGGTGGCCGACAGAAAGCCCAGGACGGGCACCGACTGCAGGATGTCCAGAAGGGGGATGAGCACGGCGCCTAGACGACGGGATCGTGCGGCGGCCAGTCCGAAGAGGAAGGCGAAGACCAGGGAGATGATCAGGGCCGTGAACATGCGGAAGAGGGAGCGCAGCGCATAATAGGGCAGGTTGGTCGGGTCGGTGGAGACGTGCGAGGGAACTCCAGCGGGGCCTATGGGGGCGCCCAAGGCAGGCAGCAGATAGGCCAGGGCCCCCAGCAGGACCAATGCGCCTATGGCTACAGCCAGGCCCGTCCATATGCGGGTGGAGCGCGATGCCTGGCTGCGGTCGTCGTTCAGTGGAGAACGGGTCATTCCTGGCAGTGCGACAGTATTCACGATGGCCTCCCTTCAAGGTGCGGAACATCCCTGTCGGCAGCCTCGAAGACGGCGTGGCGGTCGGCCATGGGCCGACCATTGTCATCGTTCAAGCTTCGGCTTCGCATGGTATTTGGCCCTGCATTAGTCCCTGCCTTGATCCGACGGGGACTGTTGACCTGCGCGGGGTGTCTCCACCACTTTGCGGCAGCATGCCTTGTCCATGCGGTAGCTTCACCTACCGACCACCCAATAACATAGATGGGCCCAGGAGCAGTGTCAAGCATTTGCCGAACCAGTGTTGCCGTCCTTGCCAGGACTGACAATGACAAGGGTCTGCACGCAGTCGGTGCAGGCGCGAAATGGAATGTAAGGAGCGAATCCCCATGAAGATCGTGGCAGTCACGGCCAACCCCGAACCCAAGAGCCTGACCGATGCGGCGGGCAATGCCCTACTGGACGGGGCGGCCGAGGGCGGGGCTCGCACCGAGTTGATCGACCTTTGCGCCGAGGGGTTCAATCCCGTCTTCGGCATGGAGGACAGGACCCACTACCTGGGCCAGGGACCCATGCCCGAGGATGCCCAGGCCATGCAGGAGCGCATCAAGGATGCGGATGTGCTGGCCCTGGTCTTCCCTGTCTACTGGTACAGCATGCCGGCAATCATGAAAGGCTTCATTGACCGGGTCATCTGCCGAGGTTTCGCCTATAACGCTGATGGAACCCCCGGGGCCCTGGCCGGGCGCCGGGTGGAGCTGGTCATGCTAACCGGCGGGGAAAAGGAATGGTACCAGTCCAGCGGCATCGGAGAGGCCCTGGACAACCAGCTGTGCAGGCAGACCTTCCTCAAGTACTGCGAGGTCGCGCAGGTGGAGACCATCTATGTGGACAATCTGGATTCGGGCAACGACGAGCAGCAGGCGCGCGAGGCAGCCGACCGGCACCTGGTGGCCTTGGCCCTCAAGGGTCGCCAGCTGGCCGCAGGGACCGAACCTGAAGCAGGCCAGGACGCTCAGTGACGCTCAGCATTGGGTTCGTCTTCGATGACACCCTGGATGTGTTTGACGGGGTCCAGCAGCACATTCTGACCCTGGGACGTGAGCTGGGCAGGCGGGGCCATAGGGTCCAGTACCTGGTCGGTCAGACCGCCCATCCCCCCGTTGATGGGGTTCACTCCTTGTCCCGCAACGTCATGGTCTCCTTCAACGGCAACAGGATGCGCATACCTCTGCCTGCACCCAAGGCGCCCATCCGCCGGGTCCTGGAGGCCGGACACTTCGATCTCCTGCACGTCCAAGCCCCTTACAGCCCCTTCCTGGCCGGTCGGGTCATCCGGGCCGCGAACCCGGCAACGGCCCTGGTGGCCACCTACCACATCGCCCCCACGGGAAACCTGCAGCTGCTGAGCGGTCGGCTTCTGGGGATGATCAACCGCAAGACCCATAGACGCATCGACAGGGTCATCGCGGTCTCGCCTGTGGCGGCTAGTTACGCCCGGCAGACTGCCGGTGTGACCAGCAGGGTGGTGGCCAATCCCGTGGACGTGGCTGCCCTGCGTCGGGCCCGACAGGCCGCTGGCGACCAGGAGGTGGCACGCCTGCACGGCCAGGGGCCGCATCTGGTTTTTCTGGGAAGGTTCGTGGCCCGCAAGGGGGCAGGGATCCTGCTTTCGGCCCTTCAGGCGGGGGAGCGGTCCGGCATCCTGCCCGAAGGCCTGCATGTGACCATGGCCGGCAAGGGTCCGCTGCTGGAGGACTGCCGTCGAAAGGCCGCCACCCTGCGCACCCCGGTGGCCTTCCCCGGCTTTGTGGACGAGAAGGACAAGCCCGCCCTGCTGGCCTCATCCGACCTGACCGTCTTTCCCTCTACCGGGGGCGAGTCTTTCGGCATCGTCCTGCTGGAGGCCATCGCCTCGGGCACGGCTCCTGTGCTGGCCGGGGACAATCCCGGCTACCGATCCACACTGATGGGTGATGAGCGGGCTCTGATGCCCGTCGACTCGCCCAACACCCCGGAACTGCTGGCCCGGCGAGTTGCCCAGGCTCTGGGGGACCCTTCCTGGAGGCGGAAGGTGCGCCATGACCAGCTTGCGCTCTTGGACCGCTACGATGTGACCACCGTGGTCGATCAAGTGGAGGAGGTCTACAGGCAAGCCATTCAAGACCGGCGTCTCATGTAGGCTAGGTACATGTCATTCTTTGATTTCTTCGGCTCCATGTTCGACCCTGAGGGCGGTCCAGGCGGACCAGGTCGGCGTCGCAATGAAGACGACCCGGTCATCCTGCACGTGCAAACCGATGGGGAGGGTTCTGACCAGGGGGGCAGCGGTACACCCCGTTTCCGCTTCCCCGGACCAGGTGACCCCCGGCTGACTTCCCGTAAGAAGGGCAATCAAGGGCCTTCCCGGGGCTCGAGGATCCTAGCCGTGGTTGTGGCCGTCGTCCTGGTCGTCTTCCTGCTCCTGTTCGCGCTCAGTCGCTTCATCACCGATGTCATGTGGTTCTCCCAGCTGGGAGCGGCACAGATCGTCTGGACCCAGCTGGGCATCAAGGTGGGTCTGTGGCTGGCCTATGCACTGCTGCTGGCTGCGGTGACCCTGCTCTCGGCCATCCTGGCCATCCACAGCCGCCCCGATTCGCCTGACGGGTCTACTATCAGAGTCAGGGGCGATCTGATCGAGGTGGGCAAGGGAGTCTCTTCACGCACGGCGCTCAAGGTGGCCGTGGTGGTCTCCCTGGTCGTCGGCGTCTTCTTCGGCTTCCAGTTCAACGCCGACTGGAAGCAGGTACTCCTACTTTTCAACGCCCAGTCCTTCGGGGTGCGCGACCCCCAGTTTGGCCTGGACAACGGCTTCTATGTCTTCATCTTGCCTGGCCTGCAGCTGCTGGTCTCCTCCCTGCTGATGATGCTGCTGGCGGCCACGATATTCAGCCTGGTCACCAACTTCCTCATGGGTGGCATTCGCTTGACCATGCCCGTGCATGGACACGGCATTTTGGAGATGACCCGTCCCGCCCGCCGCCAGGTGGCCCTCTGGCTGGTCCTGTTCATGCTGGTCTGGGCGGGTGACACCGCCCTGGGCGTCTTCGGCAGGCTGACCGAGGAGGGTGATCGGATCACCGGCGCCTCCTACACCTCGGTCAAAGCGGCCATCCCAGTGACTCTGATCATGGCCGTGATCATAGCCCTGCTGGGCATAATCCTGGCCGTCTGGATTCTGAGGTCGCCCACCCTGGAACCCGGTCGTGTCCATGCAGGATCCCTGGGTTCGGCCGTCAAGCAGTGGAGGATTCCCGCTCTGGCTGTAGCCGTTACTATCGTTCTGTCCCTGCTGTTGACCGTCTTCTGGCCGGCACTGGTCCAGCGCTTCCGGGTCAACCCCAACGCCCAGGAGATGGAGTCCGCCTACATCCAGCGCAACATCGCCGCCACCACCAACGCCTATGGGCTGGACAAGCTCAAGACCGAGGCCTATGACGCCACCACCGAGGTCCAGTCGGGCGCACTCTCCCGTGATGCGGAGACCACAGCCCAGATTCGTCTGTTGGATCCCCAGGTGGTCTCGCCCACCTTCCGGCAGCTGCAGCAGTCCAAGCAGTACTACACCTTCGAGGACACCCTGGCCGTCGACAAGTACGACATCGATGGAGTCAGCCAGGATACGGTCATCGGCGCTCGCGAGCTGGACCTGGAGGGCAACGACAACCGCAACTGGGTCAACGACCATACGGTCTTCACCCACGGCTACGGCATTGTGGCCGCCTACGGCAACAAGGTCACCCCGGACGGGCAGCCCGAATTCTTCGAGCAGGACATCCCAACCAAGGGCAAGCTGACCGACAGCCAGCACTATGAGCCGCGAATCTACTTCTCGCCCAACGCGCCCGAGTACTCCATCGTCGGCGCCCCCCAGGGCTCATCGGGCTGGGAGTTCGACTATCCCACCGGCTCCAAGGGAGCCACCAACACCTTCAAGGGCAACGGCGGCCCCTCGGTGGGCAACTTCCTGGCCCGGGTCCTCTACGCCATCCGCTTTGGATCCGACCAGATCCTCTTCTCGGACCGCGTCACGCCCGATTCCCAGATCCTTTACAACCGCTCGCCCAAGGAGCGCGTGGCCCAGATCGCCCCCTATCTGACCCTGGACGGGCGCGTCTATCCGGCTGTGGTGGACGGCAGGGTTAAGTGGATCGTCGACGGCTATACCACATCTGATGCCTATCCCTACTCGCAGAAGGTCGACCTGGGTCCCATCACCCAGGACACGACCACTCTGAGCTCCGAAGCCGTCAAGGGCCTGGGTTCCCAAAAGGCCAACTACATCCGCAACTCCGTCAAGGCTACGGTCGATGCCTACGACGGCTCGGTGGATCTGTATGCCTGGGATGCCAAGGATCCTGTGCTCAAGGCCTGGCAGAAGGTCTTCCCCGGCCAGTTCAAGCCGCTCTCATCCATCTCGGGCGACCTGATGAGCCACATGCGCTACCCGGAGAGCCTGTTCAAGGTACAGCGCCAGCTCCTGTCCCAGTACCACGTCAACTCGGCCAGCCAGTTCTTCTCCGGCGAAGACTTCTGGCAGACCCCCGTGGATCCGACCGGGACCAGCAAGGAGCAGAAGGCCGGGATCAAGCAGCCTCCCTACTATCTGACCCTGCAGACCCCGGGGACCGACAAGCCCGCCTTCTCGCTGACCTCCACCTTCATTCCCGCCGGCACCTCCACCAGGGAGATCCTTACCGGGTTCCTGTCCGTGGATTCCGACGCCGGGTCGACCAAGGGGGTGATAGGCCCGGACTACGGGACCATCCGGCTGATGGAGCTGCCCAAGAATTCCAATGTGCCCGGCCCTGGGCAGGCCCAGAACAACTTCAACTCGGATGCTGCGGTCTCGACCGAGCTCAACCTGCTCCAGTCCGGATCCACCAAGGTCAAACGCGGCAACCTGCTGACTCTGCCAATTGGCGGCGGACTGATCTACATCCAGCCGGTATACGTCCAGTCCAGCGGTGCCACCAGCTTCCCCCTGCTCAAGCGGGTTTTGGTGGCCTTCGGAGACAAGGTTTCTTCCTCAGCGACCTTGGATGCGGCTCTTGACAAGACCTTCCAGGGCAACTCGGGCGCATCGGCAGGCGATGCCGACAACACTGGACGCACTAATTCCAATGCTGACCAGAGCAAGCAATCCGATAAGGCTCCAGGTAAGACCGCCGGGTCCGGCGGGGCATCGACCACAGGAGGACAGGCCCTGAAACAGGCCTTGGACAAGGCCAACCAGGCCATGAGCGACGGGGATGCCGCCCTGAAGAAGGGCGACTTCAGCGCCTACGGCGAGGCTCAGAACCGTCTGCGTGAAGCCCTCAAGGAGGCCTCCGACCAGGAGGGCGGCAACAAGTGAGCGCCACCCCGCGTATCCGGCTCTGCCGTCGCGGGGACCTGGAGGCGGTCACCGCCATCTACAACCAGGCGGTCATGGACGGTGGTTCCACGGCGGATACGGCCCCGGTCAGCCTGGACCAGCGCCTGCAATGGTGGCTGGACCACGATCCTGACCAGGGCCATCCGGTCCTGGTCCTGGAGCAGGAGGGCAAGGTGCTGGCCTTCGGCTCCCTGTCGGCCTATTACGACCGGCCCGGCTACCAGGAGACCTGCGAGCTCAGCTATTACGTGGATCGCGACAGTCGTGGACGGGGTCTGGGCGCCCTGATGGTCCATTCCCTGCTGGAGCGCGCCCGGCAGGTGGGCATGCGTCTGGCCGTGGCGATCATCTTCGATGACAATTCGGCTTCCGAGGCCCTGCTGCGCCGGTTCGGTTTCAGCCGCTTCGGCCTCCTGCCCCAGGCCGCCTGGGACCGGTTCGTCCTGCATGATGTCTCCTACTGGAGCCTGTCCCTTGAGCGAAACGGGGTCGGGGAGCCTGTGTAGAATCTCACCGTCCCGTTTGAGAGCAGGAGGTATCACCTACATGGCATCCGATTTCTGGCTGATAGCCGGACTGGGCAACCCGGGTGACGAGTATAAGGGCACCAGGCACAACATGGGCTTCATGTGCGCCGATCTGCTGGCCGAACGCTGGTCGGTCAACCTGCGCGACCACAAGGGTCTGGCCCAGCTGGGCAGGGGCACCCTGGATCTTGACGGACGCCGCATACCCTTCTTCCTGGCCAAGCCGCTGACCTTCATGAACGACTCCGGCGATGCCCTGGCCTCCATCTGCTCCTACTACCACATACCTGTTGGCCGGGTCGTGGTCATCCATGACGACATGGACCTGGATTTCGGCCGGATCAAGGTCAAGGCCGGCGGGTCCTCGGGCGGGCATAATGGCATCCGTTCCATAGACCGTTCCCTGGGCAGCAACGCCTACGCACGGGTCCGCATGGGCGTGGGTCATGCCCGGAGAGGTCCTGACGCCCACCGCCGCACTGTGGACTGGGTTTTGGGCACCTTTGTCGGCGATCAGCGCAAACGCCTGCCTGAGTTCCTGGCCGACGGCGCAGATGCCGCGGAAATCGTGATCACCAAGGGCCTCAGCCAGGCTCAGGAGCAGTTCAATGGTCGATGAGCATACACAGAAGGCGGAACCCCAGGAATCGCTGAACGGGTCCCTGCGTCCTCTCCTGGACGACCTGCAGGCGGATGCTGCCTTCAAGAGGTTGGTCCAAGGAGACTCCGAACCTGCGGCTGACACCGACACCTCCCTTATGGTCCAGGCTCCCCAGGGCATCAGGCCGGCCCTTGCAGCCGCTGCAGCCGGTCGGGCTCCGGTGGTTCTGGTGGTCCCCTCCGAGCGTGACGCCCAGGAAATGACCGGCGCCATCCGCTCCTGGTATGAGGGCGACCCGGGTGACGTGGCCCTGTTGCGCTCCTGGGAGACCCTGCCTCATGAGCGGCTCTCGCCTCGTGCAGACACCGTGGCCTCCAGGATGGCCGTCTTCAGGCGGCTGGCTCATCCGGTCCAGGACGATCCTGACTTCGGGCCCATCCGCATTCTGGTCATGCCCGTGCGCTCCCTGTTGCAGCCCGTGGTCAAGGGCCTGCAGGATGTGGAGCCTCTGGTCTTTCTGCGCGGCCAGGAGCTGCCACTGGACCAGGCGGTCGAAGCTCTGGTCCGCAACGCCTACACCCGGGTGGACCTGGTCATGGAGCGCGGCCAATTCGCTGTCCGAGGTGGCATTCTGGATGTCTTTGTCCCCACCATGGCTCACCCGGTGCGCATCGAGTTCTTCGGCGACGAGGTGGACACCATCCGCAGCTTCCACGCCTCCGACCAGCGCACCTACGGTCCCGACCTGGACCGGATATGGGCGCCGCCCTGCCGCGAGCTGCAGCTGACCGACCAGGTCCGCGTCCGCGCACGTTCCCTGATCGGGAACATTCCCAACGCCGATGACATGCTGGAGTCCATCGCCCAGGCCATTCCTGTCGAAGGCATGGAATCCCTCCTGCCTGCCCTGGTCGACGACCTGGTGCCAGTAGGGTCCATGCTGCCCGAGGGCGCTCTGATTCTGCTGTCGGAGCCGCAGCTGCTGGCTCGCTCCGCTCAGGACCTGGTCAAGACCGCCAACGAGTTCCTGGCCGCCAGCTGGCATGTGGCAGCCTCCGGGCAGGGTTCGGGCGCGCCTATCAGCTTCGACAGGGCCAGTTTCCTGGACTACGACGAGGTCATCTCATCCCTGGAGTACCGCAAAGGGGAGGTCTGGAAGCTGACCGACTTGTCGGTGGACCCGGACCGGGAGGGGACCGAGCGTCTGGATGCCCTGGCCCCGGACCAGTATCGCGGCGACGAGGATCGGGCCGCCTCGGGCATCGCCTCTCTGCTGGAGCGTGGCGACCGGGTTGTGGTGACCGCTCCGGCCCAAGGGACGCTGAGCCGTCTACGTCGGGCCGTGCAGACCACGGGAATCACCGGGCTGGAGTACCACCGCTCCCTGGCTGTGGACGGCTTTGTGGACCAGTCCGCCCATCTGGCCCTGCTGACCGAGCGTGACCTGACCGGGCGCACCAGCGTGGCTGCCGGAAGCAAGACCTCCAACCGTCGGCGCAAGGCCATCGACCTGGACGAGCTCAAGCCCGGTGACTATGTGGTCCACGACCAGCACGGCATCGGCCGCTTCCTGGGCATGCGTCAGCGCAGCGTGGGCGTGGGCCCCAGCAAGGGCAGCCGGGAGTATCTGGTCCTGGAGTACGCCCCCTCTAAGCGCAACGCCCCGCCAGACAAGCTCTTTGTGCCTGCCGACCAGCTGGACCAGGTCAGCCGCTACATCGGTGCCGAGATCCCCAGACTCAACAAGCTGGGCGGATCCGATTGGTCGGCCACCAAGGCCAAAGCCCGCAAGCACGTCCACAAGATTGCCCAGGGACTGGTCAAGCTCTACTCGGCCAGGCAGCGCACCAAGGGCTTCGCCTTCAGCCCAGACACCCCCTGGCAGAAGGAGCTGGAGGATGCCTTCCCCTACCAGGAGACCCCCGACCAGCTGACCGCCATCGACGATGTCAAGGCTGATATGGAGAAGCCGGTGCCCATGGACCGGCTGATCTGCGGGGATGTGGGCTTCGGCAAGACCGAGATAGCCATCCGTGCCGCCTTCAAGGCCGTCCAGGACGGCAAGCAGGTGGTGGTTCTGGTGCCCACGACCCTACTGGTTCAGCAGCACTATCAGACCTTTACCGAGCGCTTCGAAGGCTTCCCGGTGGACGTGGCCGCCATGAGCCGCTTCCAGACCGCCAAGGAGAACCAGGCCACCATGGAGGGCCTGGCCAGCGGGGCCGTAGACGTGGTCATCGGCACCCACAAGCTGCTCAACCCGCGTATCCGCTTCAAGGATCTGGGCCTGATGATCGTGGACGAGGAGCAGCGCTTCGGCGTGGAAGCCAAGGAGACCCTCAAGGCCATGCGGACCAACGTGGACGTCCTGTCCCTGTCTGCTACGCCCATTCCGCGCACCCTGGAGATGGCTGTGACCGGCATTCGGGAGATGTCCACTTTGGCTACGCCCCCCGAGGATCGTCTGCCTGTACTGACCTATGTGGGTGCTTACGAGGATGCTCAGGTGACTGCGGCCATTCGCCGCGAGCTCCTGCGCGGGGGCCAGATCTTCTACATCCACAATCGAGTGGAGGACATCAGCAAGGTTTCGGCCAAGGTGCAGACGCTGGTCCCCGAAGCCAAGGTGGGCGTGGCCCATGGCAAGATGGGGGAGAAGCAGCTGGACGGGGTCATCCGGGACTTCTGGCACCGTGACATCGATGTGCTGGTCTGCACGACCATCGTCGAGACCGGCCTGGATATACCCAACGCCAACACCTTGATTGTGGACCGGGCCGACCGCTTCGGCCTCTCCCAGCTCCACCAGCTGCGAGGCCGTGTGGGGCGAGGCCGTGAGCGCGCTTACGCCTACTTCCTCTACGACCCCAGCAAGCCCATGACTCAGACCGCCCACGACCGGCTGGCCACCATTGCCCAGAATACGGCCCTGGGGTCCGGCTACGACGTGGCCATGAAGGATCTGGAGCTGCGCGGCACCGGCAACCTTTTGGGCGACGAGCAGTCCGGCCATATCGAGGGGGTCGGCTTCGACCTCTACGTGCGCATGGTCTCCGAGGCGGTGGAAGAGTACAAGGAGCCTGGACGGACCGAGCCGGTAACTGTCAGCATCGATCTACCCTTGGAAGCTTCTATTCCGGTGGACTACATTGATTCGGACAAGCTGCGGCTGGAGGCCTACCGCAAGCTGGCCTCGGCCCGCAACGAGCAGGATCTGCGCGATCTGCACGAGGAGCTGACCGACCGATACGGACGGCCGCCGGCCCAGTTCGACACCCTCTTCGCAGTAGCCAGGCTGCGGGCCAAGGCTCGCTCCCTGGGCATTGCGGAGATTGCCTCCCAAGGCTCTCGAGTGCGGATCAGGCCCGTAACCATGCCCGACTCCCTCCAGGCCAGGATCGCACGCATCTACAAGGGCAGCCAGTACCGCCCGGTGACGCAGACCCTGCTGATCCCGGCGCCCTTCGCGGGCTCCCTGGGTTCGGGACCCATGGATTCGGCGGCCATGACCGCCTGGGTGGACACCCTGCTGGACGACTTGGCCTGGGGGCTGCCCAAGTCCTCCGACGATGGCACGCCAGCGGGTCCCGCGCCCGTCCAACAAAACTAGTATCCTGTAAGAGACATCACAACAACTTATTGAAGGAGCAGTTGTGGCAGCAATTGAAAGCGTGTTCGCGCGCGAAATTCTTGATTCCCGTGGCAACCCGACAGTCGAGGTCGTTCTGCAGACTGAGGACGGCGCCGAGGGGCGTGGTCTGGTTCCTTCCGGTGCTTCCACCGGCGAGGCCGAGGCCTGGGAACGTCGGGATGGCGACAAGAAGCGCTATCAGGGCAAGGGTGTGCTGGACGCCGTCAAGGCGGTCAATGAGACCATCGCTCCCAACGTCATTGGTATGGACGCCACCGATCAGCGTGCCCTGGACGAAACCATGATTGATCTGGACGGTACCCCCAACAAGGGCAAGCTGGGCGCTAATGCCATTCTGGGCGTCTCCCTGGCTGCGCTCTATGCGGCTGCTGAGTCCGCCGAACTGCCTCTCTACCGTTACCTAGGCGGCACCAACGGCCACATCCTGCCCGTGCCCAACATGAACATCATGAACGGCGGCGCCCATGCTGACTTCGCCACTGACATCCAGGAGTACATGATCTCCCCCTACGGCTTCGACTCATACCGGGAGGCCCTGCGCGCCGGCGTCGAGGTCTACCACACCCTCAAGGGCATCCTGAAGAAGGATGGCCATGAGACTGGCCTGGGCGACGAGGGCGGCTTTGCCCCCAAGATGAAGTCCAACGAGGACTCCCTGAAGTACATCGTCGACGCCATTCAGGCTGCCGGCTACGAGCCTGGCAAGCAGATCGGCCTCTGCCTGGACGTGGCCTCTTCGGAGTTCTACAACAAGGACACCGACAAGTACCACTTCGACGGCGAGGACCGCGACGCTGACTACATGCTGGACTATTACCAGGGCCTGGTCGAGAAGTACCCGCTGGTTTCCATTGAGGATCCCTTCGCTGAGGAGGACTGGGGCGCCTGGCAGAAGATCACCGCCGCCATGGGCGACCGCCTGCAGTTCGTGGGCGACGACCTGCTGGTGACCAACCCCAAGAGGCTGCAGAAGGGCATCGACCTGAAGGCCGCCAACTCCCTGCTGGTCAAGCTCAACCAGATCGGCACCGTGACCGAGACCCTGGACGCCATCGAGCTGGCCACCGCCAACGGGTTCACCTCCATGGTTTCCCACCGTTCCGGCGAGACCTCTGACACCACCATCGCCGACCTGGCCGTGGCTAAGAACACCCGCCAGATCAAGACCGGTGCTCCGGCCCGTGGTGAGCGCATCGCCAAGTACAACCGTCTGCTGGAGATCGAGGAGGAGCTGGGCTCCACCGCCGAGTACGCCGGCTACAGCGCCTTCAAGGCCTGCAAGAAATACACCAAGTAAGGCCTTGCTGGCCGGGCTTAAGCCTTTGCAGGTTTTGACCCGGCCGTACAGTCTTTCACCCGTGGCGGTCCGCGTCGGCTGCCACGGGTATTTTTATGGGTATGGCCAAGAACAAACGTGACGGCGGCGACCGGCGGACAAGCAGGCGGTCATCGGGACCCATCACCTTCTTTGTGGCGGTCATCATCGTGGCCCTGGGGCTGATTCAGCTGGTCTCCACCTTCCACGCCTACGCCATTAATCTTTCCGAACTCAACGGCCTGCGCAACCAGCAGGCCCAGCTAGTCGAGCATAAGCGTGACTTGGAGAACCAGATCCGGCGCTGGGACGACAAAGCCTATGTAACTGCCCAGGCCAGGGATCGGCTGGGATTCGTCTTCCCCGACGAGGAGGCCATCCGGGTCTTGCATCCGGAGGCGGTCACGGGCAGCAAGGACAAGGACCAGGCCGGAAGCAAGGGGGTCCGGGCCCCTAGGAAGAACTCCCTGCCCTGGTATCAGGAGATGGCCTACTCCTTTGCCAAGGCCGACCAGGACCCGGCGGCCAATGGGAACAAGGGGAGCACAGGTCAGCAACCAGGCGACGGAGCCAGTCCGAATGGGTCCGCCAGTCCAACTGGTTCCAACAGTCCAGGTGGATCTGATAGTCCCTCTCCATTCAAGGGCGGGGGAACGCAGTGAACTCCGAAGGTTCGGATTTCGCCGCGCCAATGGTTAATGAACTTAGCAGCAGCAAACAATCAGGAAAGATGAGGACAGCGTGATCAAGGCCCAGGAAAGGCCCCAGGCAGCAGTGGAATCTCAAGCCGTAGACAAGGTCCGGGTCGAATCTAAAGCATCCAGCCTGGTTACTGACCGGGACCTGACCATGGTAAGAGATCGAGTCCAGGAGCTTCTGGCGACGCCGGCCACACCGGATCAGATAGCCGCCGTTAACCAGCAACTGGGCCGTTTTGCGCGGGGCATGGTGGCCGTGGGCGCCCGCTGCGTCTGTGGCAACCCTCTGGCTGTGGTTACCCGGCCTCAGCTGGAGGATGGCACACCCTTTCCGACCACCTGCTATTTGACCAGCCCCGAGGCTGTCAAGGCCGTCTCACGGTTGGAGGCCGACGGCATCATGTCCGACTGGAATACCGAGCTTGGTTCGGATCCGGATCTGGCCAGCGCCTATTGTAGGGCCCACGAGCTCTATCTGGCCTTCCGCTCTGCCCTGGCTCAGCGGCTGAGCGACGACGAGAGTCACATAGTCGGAATCTCGGCCGGGGGCATGCCCAAGAGGGTCAAGTGTCTGCATGCTCTGACCGCTCAGTCTCTGGTTATGGGCCCTGGGGTCAATCCACTGGGTGACCGGGTTCTAGGCCTGGTGCGTCCGGTGTTCGATCCGCAGGTCTGCAGGTGCGCCCAGCCCTGGGCCGAGGCATCCATACAAGAGAACCAGCAAGAGAACCAATGAAGGGGGCTTCCATGGATCAGGTAACAGTGGCGGGCGTGGATTGTGGCACCAACTCCATACGTCTGCTGATAGCCCAGGTAGACCGGCAGGGGCTCCATCCAGTGGCTCCCAGGCTGATGCGCGTCATCCGACTGGGGGAGGGCGTGGACCGCAATCATCGCTTCTCCGATCAGGCCTTGGAGCGGGCCTTTGAGGCCTGTCGGCTCTTCGCCCAGCAACTGCAGGAGCACCCGGTGGATGGCCTGCGCTTTGTGGCCACTTCGGCCACCAGGGATGCCGACAACCGGGAAAGTTTCGAAGAGGGGGTGCGCTCCATCCTGGGGGTCACGCCCGAGGTCATCAGCGGTTCCCAGGAGGCTTCGCTGAGTTTTTTGGGAGCGGTCAGTGTGCTGGAGCAGCGGGGCAGCGACGGCATGCCTCCTGCGCCATACCTGGTGGTTGACCTAGGCGGTGGCTCCACCGAGCTGGTCCTGGGCGGGGACGGGAGCGATCTGCCTGTTGACCATGTCAGGGCCTCCTACTCAATGAACATCGGCTCCGTACGGATGACCGAGCGCCATCTGCTGGATGATCCGCCCAGCCAGGTGCAGATCGGCCAGGCGCTTGAGGATGTTGACAGCTGGATCGACCGGGCCTTCGACAAGGTCCCTGTAGCTGGGGTAGGCAGTGTGATCGGAGTCTCCGGCACGGTCACCACCATGAGCGCTCTGGCCCTGGGATGCCAGGTTTACGATCGCCATGCCGTCGATGGTCAGTCCATATATGTCGAAGCGGCTCGCCGGGTTGACGACAAGGTGTTGAACATGAGCCGGCAGGAGCGTCGGGGACTCAAGACCATCCACCCCGGTCGTGTTGATGTGATCGGCGGTGGCGCCCTGATCTGGAGCCGTCTGCTGGAACGTCTGGGCCAGGCCAGTCCGAGTGCGCTGGCTTCGGGAACCTATGTGGCCAGCGAGCACGGCCTCCTGGACGGTCTGGTCATGGACTATGGTCGGACCCTCCTGCGTGAATGATATACTAAGGCGTTATGGGTTATGGCCCCGGTGGCGAAATGGTATACGCATCGGACTTAAAATCCGCCGCCTTCACCGGCTTGTGGGTTCGATTCCCACCCGGGGCACCAAGGCCTCATCGGCTTGGACGGCAGTGTCGCAACTTGTCACCCGACCGACGAACCGATACTCTGGTACGCAAGAAAACCAAAGGAGTTGTTATGAGTGACCAATCCATGCCCGAGGTGAACGCCGAATTCGGCGCTACGCCGACCATAACCTTCCATGGTCCGGCGCCCAGCGGGCTGCGCGCCGTGGAGCTGGTCGAGGGGGACGGGCCAGTCGTCCGCAAGGGCGATACCGTCACCGTCAATTATCATGGTGTCGTTTGGGGTTCGGATCAGGTCTTCGACTCCAGCTTTCAGCGTCATCAGCCGGCCAGCTTCGGCATTGGCGTGGGGCAGGTCATTCGCGGCTGGGACCAGACGGTGCCCGGCCACAACGTGGGGTCCAGATTGGTGGTCTCCATTCCGCCGGAGTACGGATATGGTCGTCAGGGAATGCCCCAGGCAGGCATCGGCGGCGACGATACCCTGGTTTTCGTGATCGACATCATATCGACACGGTAGACAAGGGTCTCCAGGCGCCGGTGAGGGCCGGCGCCTTTTTCATACCCTTGACTTTGCAGTTCAGGTCGGGCCACGAGACAAGTGCATCAAACAAGGAGGAATCACATGGCTGAGGAAAAGACGATTCTGCTGACACAGGCCGCTTACGACAAGCTGAAGGAGGAGCTTGACCACCGTCAGGGCGAGTACCGCGACGAGATTACTGAACGTATCGCGGCGGCTCGGGCCGAGGGCGATCTGAGCGAGAACGGCGGCTACCAGGCTGCCCGCGAGGAGCAGGGCAAGAACGAGGGGCGGATCAACGAGCTGATCGTCAAGCTTCGCAACGCCAAGATCCTCAAGGCCCCCAAGGCGGGCACGGTGGGCAATGGCTCCTTGGTGACCCTGACCATGGCCGGCAACGAAATGGTTTATGTGCTGGGCTCCAGGGACCTGACCGTGGCCACGGATTACGACGTCATCAGCCCCGAGTCGCCCATCGGCGCGGCCCTCATGGGCGCCAAGAAGGGTCAGACCGTGACCTACAAGGCTCCCAATGGTAAGGACATCTCGGTCACCGTCAAGGATGCCCAGCCTCTCAAGTAGCGGGACGACCCCTCATTGTCCCAGTCCGGCCTGAATGAAACCGCTCCTCCCCATGATTGGCGGGGGGCGGCTTCATCTATAGGTGACTGCTCTATGAATGACCACTTGGTTCATAAGGCAGGCCGATGGTCTTTGTTGAAAGGGCGGTTCGACCGGAGAGCCGCTCAGCGTAGGTTGCAGACCACCAGGTAGATGGCCACGATGTGGCAGGCGTAGCCGATGACCGTGCCGCAGTGGAAGATCTCATGGAAGCCGAATACCCGGGGCCAGGGGTCCGGCCGACGCAGACCGTAGACAATCGCCCCTAGGATGTAGGCCAGGCCGCCGGCCATGATCAGCCAGACCACCGGCGGACCGGCCATGGGGGAGTCCCAGAAGAGTTTCAGGAAGCCCACTCCCGAGACTCCGAAGACCACGTAGACCAGGGTGTAGAGCCAGCGGGGAGCATCGATCCAGAAGACGTGGACGATCATGGCCACCAGGCTGGCCCCCCACATGCCCAGGATGATGACCCGCCGCCAGAAGGGGTCCAGTGCAAAGGAAATCGGCGTGTAGGTGCCGGCGATGAGAAGGAAGATGTTGACGTGGTCCAAGCGGCGTAGCACGTCTGTGGTACCTGGGGTCCAGTCGCCCAGATGGTAGAGGGCCGAGTTGCCGAAGAGGGCCAGTGAGGCGACCATGAAGACCGCGCAGGCCAGTTTGAGGCCAGTGCCGTGGGCTAGGCAGATCAGGACGATGCCTGCGGCTAGGGCCAAAGGGGTGGCCACAGCGTGGATCCAGCCGCGCAGTAGTGGCTTGGGGCGGCCGTGGACATCCAGGCGGACCTTGCGCTCGATCTCCATGTCGGGGATGCCCTCGATTCGTGAGGCTTTGATCTCGGCCTTGGCCATGATCCGTGCAGCCTTGGCCTTGGCTTTGGCGCGCACCGCATCGGCCCTGGCCTGCAGATGGGCCTCATGGGCCACCTCTGCGTCCCTGCGCAGGTAGGTCAGCTCCTGGCGGCGCTGCTGGCGACGGCGCTCGAGATCAGGATCGACCTCCTGGTCCTCAGGCGGTCTGCCGTCCTCGCTGGTCCTGGTTGCCATGGCCCTCCCTTGGCCCCTTGACTGGTCCGGGCCTGTAGGGTCCGGTAGCTGGGGCGAAACATCCGTGAACTACCCTACCCCAGACCTGTGTATTGGACGTGCATGTCATCATCGCCTTGGGCATGACCCGCCTGTCTGCTTCCGCGGGCCCTTTGTATGATGGAGGGCATGGCTGATTTTTCCGAGATTCTGGCATCCTGCGACGACTGCAATGAGGAGGACCGCGAGTGGCTCCACCACCTGGTGGCCGACTGGCAGGTCATCGCCGATCTAAGCTTTGCCGACTTGCTGCTTCTGCTGCGCACCGGCGAGGGGGAGTTCACTGTGGCCGAGCAGTGCCGACCCTCTACGGTCATGTCTCTGCGCACCGAAGACGTGGTCGGAGAGCATTTCCCGTCTGATCGCAGCGAGGAGCTGGAGGCGGCCATGCAGTCCAAGGGGGTGCTAAGATCCACCAAGTTGCGGACCATCGGCCGCGCCACGGTCTGCGATGTCTATGCCCCTATCCGTCACCAGGGCAAAACCCTGGGCCTGGTGGTCCGCGAAACCAACATGGCCACGCGCGAGTCCAACGGCCGTTACGAGAGCGAGAGCATCAACGCGGGCAAAGAACTCTTCGAGATGATCACCCGCGGCGAGTTCCCCTACGCGGATTCGGTGCTCAACCAGCGGCACAACGCCAGGGTGGCCGACGGTTTCTTTGTGCTGACGGCAAGTGGCGTAGTGCGTTACGCCTCACCCAACGCCATCAGCTGCTTCCGCCGGCTGGGCTCAGTGGAGACCATGATTGGCCAGTACCTAAGCGAGATCGGCACCTCCCTGCTTAAGGAGAACGATCCCGTTCCCGACTCTCTGCCGTTGGTCTTGTCGGGCAAGGCGGCTGTGGACTCGGAGCTAGATGCCAACGGGTCGGCTGTCTCCATGCGTTCCCTGCCCCTGTATGGCAAGCAAGGCAGGACGGGCGCCATCGTTCTCTGCCGGGACGTGACCGAGCTCCGTCGCCGGGAGAAGGAGCTTCAGACCAAGGATGCCACCATCTCTGAGATTCATCACCGGGTCAAGAACAACCTTCAGGCAGTGTCAGCCCTGCTGCGGCTGCAGGCCAGGCGCACCAAGTCCGACGAGGTCCGCAAGGAGCTAGAGGAGGCCCAGCGCCGCGTCCAGACCATAGCCGTGGTTCACGAGGGCCTCAGCCAAACCGCCGACGAGATTGTGGACTTCGACAAAGTGATTGCCAACCTGCTGAAGATGAGCGTGGACTTGGCTACCACCAGCGACCAGCACATCACCATCTCCTATGTAGGCAAGTTCGGGATGATGCCCGCCCAGGATGCAACACCCCTGTCCCTGGTGCTGACCGAGCTGGTCAACAACGCTGTCGAACACGGTTTTGAGGGCCGTGACGAGGGGCATATCACCATATCGGTAGGCCGGGGCGGCAACAACCTCAATGTGGTGGTCGAGGATGACGGCAACGGCTACAGCACCGAGTCAGATCAGGGACAGGCTCGTTCCACCGGGTCTGGGCTGGGCACGCAGATCATCAACACCTTCGTCACCAACGACTTTGGCGGCACGGTCAAGTGGGAGCCTCGTCGGGATGGTGGCACCCGGGTGGTCATCAACATTAAGCTGCGCGTGGCCCAGGACGTGTGATGTCCTGAACCTTGTAGCTCGGAATCCTGTAGTGAAGGGTGTTCTTCAGAAATAGAGAGGGGCGACGGCATCAAGCCGTCGCCCCTCTCTATTTGACGCAATCGGAAAAAGTCAGGACTGCATCTGCATGGCCTGGGACCTGCGCGCACGCATGGCCCGGCGCTTCAGAGCCCTGCGTTCGTCCTCGCTCAGTCCACCCCAGACGCCGTAATCCTGATTGGTGTCCAGCGCGCACTTCAGACAGGCGTCAATGACCTTGCAGGTCCGGCACACGGCCTTGGCCTCCTCGATCTGCTGATAGGCTGCACCTGTGTTGCCAACGGGGAAGAACAGCTCAGGGTCCTTATCACGGCAAGCAGCCTTGGCGCGCCAATCAAACGCATTACTCATCTACCTAAGCCTCCAAGAAGTTTTTATCGGTGCTTTATCACTACCCTAAGCAAGATAAGCACGATGAGTGACTTTTTTCAAGGGTCCGTTTGTTTTACGGCTAAAGAGAACACCTGTAGCGGAATGGCGAGACCTGCCTCCAGAACCAGACACCGTCCAGGAATGGTGCCGGCTCGGGAGGATAGGGTGGCAAGCTGATCGGCAGGGATGCCAGCTGCCAGATCGGCCCCCCGTTCGCCACAGGGGAACACCAGACGACGGCTGAAACGCTCCAGTCTGCGCAGAGCGCTGGTCGTATCCACAGCCAGGACCACGCTGGTTCCCTCCTGTCCCAGAGCCTCCTGCAGCAGCGGGGCCAGAGGATCCCGACTGAGGGGATCCAGCAGATCCTGGGCATCGTCAAGAATCCAGACCAGCCGACGCTTGCTATTCTGACGACTATGAGGCGGTGCTGGCACTGTACCTGTAAAGTCCCTGCTGCTGTAGCCGTGGCCTGTTCGCCGCGTTATGCGCAGATCGAAGCTTGACTCTGGCCGGGCTTCCGGCTTCATCAGGGGTAGCAGGGAACGAGCCAGCAGGGCCAGCAGGTTGCTCTTGCCACGGCCTCGAGTTCCGATCAGGGCCGTATGACCTTTAAGCGGCAGGCGATAGAGGTGGAGCAGGACCCCGTCGTCGATGCGTCCCAGAGGTATCAGGGGCCATCCTGACTGCCAGAGGATCTGTCCGTAGGCTGGATCGTGTTCAGGCAGGGGAGGCGAGAAGAGCGGTGCAGGCGGTCGGCTGCCGCAGAAGCGACTGGCCTTGATGATCTGGTCTATCAGGGCCTGCGGGTCAGCTGCTGGGCAGGTGCGGAAGGCTTGTGGACCCCGTCCCCGCTCCAGAAAGCCCTGACCTGGACAGGCTGGGTCGATTGCCGTGGCGCAGGAGGAGCCCAGCAGCTCCCTGGACTGCAGGGGGTCCCGCACTCGCAGGCAGATGCCTAGGTTCATATTGGCCCGCATCTGAGCGCTGACCTGTCCCATGGTCTGCTGGGTGCAGGCCACCAGATTCATACCCAGAGACCTGCCCTGGGAGGCCAGCGAGGTCAGCCTGTCCAGATAGTCAGGCAGAAGTTGGCGCAGGGCCTGGAACTCGTCAATAACCACCACCAGTCGTGCCGGTGGGTCAGCCATAAGGGCAGTATTCTCCACTCCTGCTCCGGCAACCAGGCGCTGACGTCGCTCCAACTCCCGCTGAAGACCGTTCAGCGCGCGCACGGCCCGGTCCAGATCCAGATTGGTCACGCAGCCCACGGTGTGAGGCAGTCGTGCCAGCAGACCGAACCCGGCACCGCCCTTGAAGTCCAACAGGACCAGATTGAGGCGGTCCGGCGGCTGACTGGCGGCCAAGGCCAGACACCAGGTCTGCAGGAAGACCGATTTGCCTGATCCGGTGGTGCCTGCTACCAGGGCGTGGGGTCCGTCGCTGGGTAGATCGATGACCAGCGGACTGTGATCAGGACGGATACCGATGACTGCCGGGGCTGTAGAACCTGATGCGGCAAGCCAGGTGTGGACGATGCTCTGCCAAAGCTGGCCATGTGCTCCCGAAGCCCCTGATCCCAAGAGCCGGGACTCCAGCTGAGGGCCTGGGTAGGATGCCAACTGGGTCATCTCCTGGCGGATTTGGTCCTCTGTGGTCGTCGATGGGAATGCACGACCCGATGCTGTGTTGTATTCCACTTGCGCTCGGGCCGGTGAAGCGGACGGTGGCTGACGATGCGCTCGCAGCAGGCTTAAAAGCACCATGGCCAGAGTGCCCGTCAGGCTGGGCAGCAAGAAGAGAAGCAGCATCCAACGGCCCTGGGCGACCACGTACCAGATCATGCCCGCCTGTGCCAGAACCGGAGCCGTCTGTGCAACAAGGGTCAGAAAGACCTGTGTTCTGCCCTTGTTGGCAGGGTGCGGATGGTCATTCTCAGTCTCGTTCAAGGTCTCTGGGCCGACCTTCACCCCTGCGGGGGGTGCAGCTGTGAGTGAAGGGGCTTTGGTCATGCTTTCAGCATGAAAGATCCTGCTGCTGATTGCAAAGGCGAATCTGGCATGTGGTCGAATATGGATGGGTCTGAAAGGACTCGAGAAACACCTGTCGGATGTTGCTGTCAGATGCCGCCTACGGTGCCGGGAGCGTGACTGCCCTGGACCAGCTGTTCAAACAGGTCAGTGTTGCGGGCCTGGTCTAGCAGCACGGTGGAACCGACGCGCCAGTTTGGGTAGTAGTTGGGGTTTGTCCAATACAGGCTTCCGGTGATGCCCTTTCCACCACTGGCGCTGCGGAAGGCCAAAAGCATGCGCACCAGGTCTATGGCGTTGGTTCGCTCATCCACGATCAAGGAATCCAAGCCAGCCGAAAGGACCTTGCCAGCTGCGGGGGGATTGAGCAAGATCGAAGGTTGCAGGACCTTGGAGGTGATGGCCGAAATGGTCTGACGCTGCCGCTCTGCCCGCCCGAAGTCACCCTTGGGGTCCGAGTAACGCATGCGAGTGAAAGCCAAGGCCATGCCGCCATCGGCCTGATGGCAGCCCTTGGACCAGACCATGCCGGATTGTGGGTCATTAACGTCCGCGTCATAGCAGAGGTTAATGCCACCTATGGCATCGACTACCTTGCTGAGACCCCCGAAGCGGATCAGAGCAACATGGTCGACCTTATGGCCTGTGATGTCCTCTATCTGGCTGGTCAGGGAGGGGTAGCCCGATGTGTATGCCACGGCGTTGATCTTCATGTATTTCCCATCCTGTTTGACCAGAGAGTCGCGGGGGACGGAAATCAGGGAAGCAGCTCCTTGCTTGGGCTTGGTCAGCACCAGAATGGTGTCGGTCCGGAAACCGGTGATGCTGGTGTCCTGGCCGGCTCCCGGGGAGCCGTCACGCTGGTCTGACCCCAGCAGCAGCCAGGTGGTGGCCCCTGAACCTGGGGCGTCCGTCAGCATTTGCTCATGAGTGAGCTTGGCATTGATCCAGAACCATCCGCAGCCCGCCAGTACGACCAGGGCAAGCAGGATGACCAGGAGCAGTATGGCTACGAACCTGCGCACTGGATGCCTGCGGGTTAGGGCAGCACCGGACAGCATGCCACGATTGCTTCGGTTGCTGCCATTGCCCCAGCCATTCCCGCTGGGAGCAGCCTGGGCCACTGGCCTGCGTGTGGTCCGTGAGGAGCCGCTGGTGCGTCTGGCTGTTCGGGTCGTGCTGGTCCCTGAGGAGGGCGAGAAAGTAGGAAGCTCCTGCTGCCTGCCGCTGCGTCTAGCCGGGGATGCAGGAGCGCTAGGGGCGGCTTCAGGACGACGATGCCTGGAGGGCATGAAGCTGGGTGGCTCCTGTTCCTGTCCGCCTTGGTCTGTTCCAGTCTGCATGCCTTCGACCTCCATAGCTTTGACCGACTAGGCAAGCAATAGCATGCCTGAACGACCCAAGTGGGTCTATCGGCTATCTCTGCGCCGGAACCGCACAGACTGTGGCGAACAGGTAGCGATCGGCCATGCCAATGTATTGCCCGGTGTTCGCATCCTTGATGGTCCCGTCGTTCGGATCCACGATTCCACCTGTGCTTGGATCGATCAGAGTCTTGTCGGGCATGGTGATCAGTCCCGTGCGTGGATCCGGCTCAGGCAGAGCGCTGGCGGAGGCAGATGGAGTCTGGGTGGCGGCCCCACTTACAGAGCTCTTGCTAGGGGTTTGAGTATTGTCCCGCGCACTTTGGGTGTCTTGGGGCTTCTGCTCGTTGTTCGCTTGAGTGTCTGACGAAGATGTGTCTGATGATGAGGTGCGCGACGAAGATGCTGACTCGGCTTCCTCATTGGCCTGAGTTAGTGGCTTGCCCTGACGCAGCAGGTGCCAGATGGTTTCGGCCTGCTCGGTCCATACCACCCGGTTTCTGTCTTGGGACCATTCCTCGACAGGTATGGTCCGGGCGTAGATGTGCGCGGTGTCTATATGCTTGAGCGAGTTGCCCAGGCCTAGCAATGTCTGGAAGCTGCCCAGGCCTTCGCTCAGCTGTAGGGTCGACATGGATGTGGTGGCAAGGCGGTAGGCCTTGGGCAGGTCGGAATAAATATCAACGGTCTTTGCCTCGTTAACCAGGCTCTTGATCAGGTACTGCTGGCGGGTGGTGCGCATGATGTCCGATCCGTCGGCGCCGGTCCCATGTCGCATGCGGGCGTACTCAGTGGCCTGGGTCCCGTCCAGGTGGTGCAGCCCGCGCTTCAGATTGATGCCGGTGTAGCCGTCCCAGGTGTCCTTAGGGATGCACACATCAACCCCGCCCAGGGCGTCGATGATGGATTTGAATCCATTGAAGTCGGCCACCACGAACTGCTGGATGTCAAGGCCGGTCAGGGACCGTACCGCAGCCAGGGAGCAGCTGGCGGCTGAGTTCGCGTCGCCTCCTTGGTTGTAGCCCTCAGCGAAAATGGAGTTGAACATTACGTGGCGTCGGGCTGGGATGGTCTTGCCATTGCTGGTGACGCAGGCCGGCGCATTCACGATGGAGTCCCTGGGGATGGAGACCACGTTCACATAGGAGCGGTTGGCGGCGATCTGGACCACCATGGCCGTGTCAGACTGGTGGTTCTCCTCCAGACCATCCCCGCTGCCGCCCACTTCGGAATTGCCCTTGCCGTCGCGTGTGTCCTGGCCCAGCACCAGAACATTTAGGGTTTTGCCCTTGTAGATGTCTTCCGGGGCCTTGTGCGCTTGGGTCAGGTTGATGGGTTCGAGCACGTGCATATGCCCGTTGATGTCGGTCCAGAAGGCTGCCACCGTTGAGGCAAGGAAGCAAAGAACGAAGGTGAGGGCCAGACAGATGCCCGTACGCAGGGAGTGGCTGCTGCGGAACCCGTCGCTGTGCTGGGGCTTGCCGTTCCTGCCCGCCTTGATGTTGGGCAGACCCATCTTTCTGGTTGGGGACGTCAATGGTTATGCCTTCCTCATCGGCTGTCGCTGTAGGGGTCATTCCGGCGGGAAGAACCGGGATGGCGGTGACGCGTGCTTGAACCAGTCACAGTATAGTCTGACCCCCATCCGCAGCTCCTCTTCGGGCGATACGGCCTCCTCGACGTGTTGCTCAGTTGCGCTTGCAGTCATTTAGGGGTTGACAGAAGACCTCCGTAGCGGCTGTAATAAAAGTGTGTAAACACACTAGGGACTGGGGGGTCGCTATGAGTGGTTTTATAGACACTCGATACAGCAGTACAACTAAAAACAGGCTGACGCCGCTAATGCAATGGTTCGAAGTCAACATCGGACCATCCTGGCGAAGCGAGGCGCTCTGTGCACAGACCGACCCGGAAGCATTCTTCCCAGGCAAGGGAGGCTCCACTCAGGAGGCTAAACGGGTTTGCGCCGACTGCACGGTCCGGAAGCAATGCTTGGACTGGGCGGTCGAACACGACGAGCGCTTTGGCATCTGGGGCGGCATGAGTGAACGGGAGCGCCGCCGTTACAAGAAGAGGATGCGCGCGCAGCGTCAGGTCTGAATCGCCGCAAGTGCCCGAGCGAGGCTCCGGTGACCTGGATTGCGTAGACTGGAACGCATGAGTTTCGTCGCGCCTCAAGTCCAGGATGTTCGGCAGGTCCTCTCTGCAGTCATGAACGAATGTTCACCTGCCGCCAGTCCTCATGTTGAGGATGCTGTGGCGGCGGTGATCACGGTCGAGCATGACCTGACCTATCTACCAGACACCCTTCGTGCCCTCTTGCGACAGAGCCTCTTGCCCAGGATCCTAGTTATTGCGGACTGCTCGGGGGCCACTGTGGAGCCTCTCTATGCGCAGTTCCCGGTAGACGGGTCAGCGCGGGTGGAAGTGCAGGTGGTTCGCGCCCGAGGCGCTTCCTCCTTCGGCGATGCCGTGGGCAAGGCGCTTGGCTATGCCCGTCTGCCTGGTCGGATTCGCGCTCTTTGGCTTCTGCACGACGACTGCCGTCCGATGGATAAGCATTGCCTGGACAAGCTGGTGGACACCTGGCACAGTAATCCCACTGCTTCCCTGTTGGGTGCCAAGCAGTATGACTGGCAGGGCGAGGGACTACGGGATGTGGGTCGGTATGCCTATCATCACCGAACGGTGAGCCTGGTAGTGGACAGCGAGCCCGACCAGGAGCAGTATGACGCACGCCAGGATGTCTTTGCGGTGAGTCTGGCTGGTGCCCTGGTGCCCATGCAGACCATGAAGGACCTGGGTGGACCAGGCGCATGGGCGAGCACTTTTGGCCAAGCCGACGACCTTTGCCGCCGCATATGCCTGTCAGGGGGACGTGTGGTAGTGGTGCCCAGCGTCCGGATGGCCCATGCCAGTGCTCGGATGAACGGATTGCGCGACCGAAATGGACGGCCGGTGCAGCCCGACCGTCCCTTGGATGCCTCCATGGGCCCCATACTGGCTCGCGAGCGCTACCTGCTGACCGATTTTGCCCTGCCTTGGTGGTTGCTGGTCTGGCTCTGGCGGGTCCTGGCGGCGCTCTGGTTCATGGCCGTTGACCTTATCGGCAAGCGGCCCTACAGGGCCCTCTGCCGTCTGTGCGCGCCCTGGCGGATCCTCGCCCGTCCTGCAGCCTTGCTGACCATGCGTCGCCGTCTGACTTCCGCCTGTCATGGCGGTCCCCGTCGATTGGACGTTCTTCAGGCCAACGGTCAGCAGATCCGGCAGTGGCGTCAGCGCAGGCAGGCCTTCCACGACCAACAGGAGCATCCCATGCTCAGCCACCTGGCCCTGGCTCATCTGCGCCAGCAGTTCCTGCGTCGCCTGGCCTGGGCTTCAGGGATGACCATAGCGGTCTTAGTGGCCTTGGTGGCCACCCACTGGCCCTTGTGCCGTTCCATCTTCTCGGGAGGGGCTATTCATGCGCCCTTCCTGCCCTCGTCAGGAGCCGACTGGTCCCAATTGCTGGCGGCAGCCACCACCTCTTGGTCATGGGCGGGGGGCGTAGGACAGCCCGCCGTTCCTGCTCCATTCCTTCTGGTCCTTCTGCCCTTCGCTCTGCTGACCGGCGGTCATGTGGCCCAGGCCATGGCCCTGATGCTCCTAACGGAGATGGGACTGGCCGCTCTGTCTTTTTGGGCTCTGGCCGGCGTGGTCACCAGGTCCAATCCCATCCGCGTCCTGCTGGGGCTGCTCTGGGCTTGCCTGGCATTCGCCCTGGGCATTGTAGATGGTCTGCAGCTGCCCATGCTGACGGTCATGGCCTTCATGCCTGCCGCCTTTGCCTTCGTTTTCAAGGCCGTGGGGCTGTATCAGACCGAGGCTCCCGTGCACCCCAAGGCTTCGGTGCAGCAGGCGGCTCTGGCCTCCGTCTGCTTCCTGCCGGTCCTGGCAGCCGAACCCCAGCTCATGCTGGCTATAATTCCACTCTTCATCATGGCGATCTGCCTGGTGCCAGCCCATCGGATCATGCTGCTGCTGATGCCCCTTCCTTCGGTGCTGTCCTTGATGCCCACCCTGGTTAACTCCCTGCATCATGCCAATCAGGGGCTTTGGAAGCAGATTTTCGCAGACCTGATGGTTCCTTCGGCAGACCTGACCGGCAAGCCCAGGACCGGGAGCTTGGGGGAACTGCTGGCCCGACTGCTGGGCATGGATGTTTCGGCCCTGTGGCCTGTCAGGTGGAGACCTGAACTCTGGCGTCCGGCCACGCTGGCCTGTTGCCTGCTGGCGGTAGCCCTGCTGGCCTTTGTTGCTCTGGTTGTGCCTCGGGTGCTCAGGGCGGCCAGGATTCTTTGGATCACGGTCTTGCTGGGTCTGATCCTGGCGCTGGTCTCGCAGGCAGTCTGCACGGGCCTGGACCAGACCGGTCCGGTGGCCGGTTCGGTCCTGCCCGGCATGATGATGGCCTTCATGGGACTGCTGACTTGTCTGGGTCTACTGGCTGGCAGGGCCGTCCGTCCCTTCTCACCTCTTGCTCCCGGGCATGATGATGGCGAGGCTGATCGCCCGCCTCTGCCTCCTGCGCAGTCCTCCTCAACCTCCACAGTTGCGGTTGATGGCGACGGACGGGTTTTGAGGCTCTTGTTGGGCTTGGTTCTAGCCCTGGTCACTGTTGGAGTGGCAGTGGTCGGTCTGGCGGCGCCTGTCGGCGGCCCTCTGTCAGCGGATGGCCGTCAGCTTCCGGCTGTGGCGGTGGACTACCTGGATAAGGATCCATCCCATCGGGTGCTGGTGCTGACCTCGCCCTCCCATGGCCGCGTGGCCTACACCGGTCTGCACACCACACGAGGAGAGCTGATCGATGCCTCGCCTGCCTTGCGTGCCCAGCGGGTGAACGGCAGGAAGATGGCCGGCGAGGATGTCCTCTCGCATGCGGCGGCGGCCCTAATGGCCAATGCCGACTCCAAGGCCGTAGCCGCAGTGACCGACCTGGGTTTCGGTGGAATCTATGTGCCTGTCGACCGTTCAGGAGCAGCGGGCTTGGGGTCTACACCCAACGACGACCTGGTGTCCAACATCACCGCCAGCGATGGCGCTCAGCAGGTGGTGGCCAACGTCCAGGGAGCCTATTTCCGTTTGAGCTCGCAGTCCGGCAAGGATGTGGGTGTTGACATGACCGGAGTCAGTCAAGCAGAAGCCAGCACTTGGAGGAGGGTCTGGCTGTGGACCCTGGGCCTGGTCCTGCTGGGATACTGCCTGGTGGCTCTGCCGCGTCCGGGCTACTTTGGAGGGGAGCAGCTATGAGTGCACGAAGCAAGGGATCCCTGGTGGCCGCTCTGGTTACGGCGCCCCTAGTGGCGGTCCTGATTGTCACTCTGCTGATCTGGGCGCCTCCGGCCTCACTGGCTGATGGTGCCCAAGGGGCGGCAGTCGTTTCCAACCGGGTCAGCCAGCGGGAGGTGGCGGCCTACTGCCCGGCTCGCATGGCGGTAGCGGACGAGGATAAGGTCGGCGATGACCAGTTTAAGGCATCGGAGGGTGATCTGAGCTCCCGTGTCACGGCCGCCGCCTTCGGATCCATTGGTAGTTCCAGCCTGACCCCAATGGGAGGTGGGCGACGCACCATGGTGACTGATCCCGATCTCTTGGACGGGCAGAAGGTCATGGCCGCTTCGCTCGACCCTGGCGCTTCGGCCACTGCCTTCGATTCCCGGATGCTCAAATCCCAGCCCGGTACGGGGGCTGCCGCCGGCATGGTCTCATGGGCCACCAAGGGGGATCTTAGAGGGATTCAGGCGCTGGCCTGCCCCCGGGCCGTCATGAATGCGGACTTCCTGCTGCCCGCCACCAGCAGGGGGACTACCCAGCGGCTAGTGGCCTACAATCCGTCATCCAAAGCCACGGTAATCAGTCTTGAGGTCCAGGGTTCGCACTCCTCTGGCCACTTGTCTCTGGAGACCGGCAAGACCATGACCGTGGCGCCTGGCGGCCATGCCGCATACGACCTGTCCGCTGCGGCCCCTGGCCAGCAGGCTATTTACGTCCGGGCTCGCAGCTCCCAGGCCCCGGTGGCTATGTCGGTCTCCGTTAATGTCATGTCTGGGCTTGATCCACGCGGATCGGATCAGGTGGCCGCCTTGCGGGCTCCCGGCCGTGATCTGGTCATTGCCGGCCTGCGAGGTGCAGACCAGGCCACTCTGCTTCTACAGGGCTCCCATGCCACGGCGGTAGACCTGTCCTGGGTGGATAAAGGCGGTCAGCAATCCTTGCGGCGGGTGGATCTGCAAGGCTCTCAGGCCACGGCGGTGAACCTGGGTGGTGTGCCTGATGGCAAGCTGGCCCTGCAGGTGCATGCCGACCGGCCTGTCCGCGCTGTCCTGCAGGTGACCGGCCAGAGCAGCCAGGACCAGTCGCAGTCCGATCTGGCTCTGATTCCTGCGGGAATTGCTGCCGCCTCTTCGGCCCTTACCATATCCCAGCCCGCCCAGGCTGCGCTGACCCTGGTCAACCCATCGGCGGATCCGATTAAGGCCGAACTGGTTGGATTCGACGAGAAGGGCAACAAGCTGGGGGAGCGCTCGCTGACTATTGAGGCAGGTCAAGCCAATGAGCTTTCGACTCACGATTTGGGCGACCATGTGGCCGCCGTGCGGCTGAATGAGGACTCTGGGCATGGCTCTTCCCGACTGGTTTGGAACGCTCGCTTGAGCGTTGACGCAGTCAACCAGGCTGGCCTGGCTGGTCTGGCGGTCATGGCTCCTGACGGGCTCATGCCCACCACCACTGTGATCCGCTCCGGCCCCGACTCCACCGTCCTGCCCTGAGATCCGGATTTCAGCGTCCCCACATGGGGTCGATTTCCTCGGGGTCGCGCCCGTAGAGGTCAGCCAGCTGCAGGACAAGCTCGTCACGGATGATCAGCTCCAGCTCCGTGCGGTCCCGGGTCTTGCTCTGGATGGGCATCCGGTAGAGAACGATCCTGGCGGGGATGCCGCGGCCCGCCGGAAAACTGCGTGAGAAGAAGTCCGACCTGTCCTCCCAGGGGGTGGGGTCGGAGGGTGGCACATCCTCGACCGCGAATTGGACGGGCTTGACCAGTTGTGGCCAGCCGGCGCCCAGCCGGCGAATCTGGGCTGCGGTCAGATCGTCGAAGATCCCGCATCTGGTGCGATAGCGGGGCAAGCGGGTGCCGAAGGTGGGCCGACGAACCCCCCGGCCATGACTGTCCCGGTAGACGCTGCGGGACCAAGGCGGCTGATCGTTGATCATGACACTCACCATAGCCTCCGACTTGGAGGCATTTTTCGATTCAGGGTGTCTTGTAGCATGGAGCGATGATCGACAAGCGGATGGGAGCAATCATGGCGGAGGATGGTGCGGTGAACGTGGCCTGGTGGGGCAGCCAAGACTTAAGGTTCATTTGCGCACGGGCACGGGTGCTGGCCTTCGATCTGGACAACACCCTGGCGCTGTCCAAGACCCGCATGGACCGGACCATGGCCATCCATTTCGCCACCCTGACCCAGCTCCGGCCCGTGGCCATCGTCTCGGGCGGGCGGTTCAGCCAGTTCCGCGACCAAGTGCTGGACGTCCTGCCCGACGATACCCGTTTCGACCAGCTGCATCTGATGCCCACCAGCGGCACCCGCTACTATCGCTGGCAGGACGGAAGCTGGAATTGCGTCTACGCCCACGACCTGAGCGCCCAGGACCGGCAGGCCGCTGAGGCCAGCCTTGAGCGCAGGGCCAAGCAGCTGGGCGACTGGGAGGAGGAGGTCTGGGGTCCTCGCATTGAGGATCGCGGCAGCCAGATAACCTTCTCCGCCCTGGGCCAGCAGGCCCCCGTCCAATCCAAGGAGGCCTGGGATCCGGACAACAGCCGCAAGGATGCTCTGGCCCGGGCCGTGGCTGCCGACCTGCCCCACCTGCAGGTGCGATCCGGCGGCTCCACCAGCGTGGACATCTCAGCCAAGGGCATTGACAAGGCCTATGCCATGACCTCCTTGGCTAAGATACTGGGCGTGGATGTCGGCCAGATCGCCTTCGTGGGAGACCGGATGGATCCAGACGGCAACGATTATCCAGCTGCTCTGGCCGGGGCCATGGCTCTGCGTGTGCATAATCCGGCCGATGCCCTGGACCTGATCCGGGCTCTGGAGGCAGATCTGGCCTGAACCTACTGAACCTGTCCGCAGACAATCCTGTGGACGGATGGTCTGTTCATGCACATGGCTCTGTCTTGCTTTCCTATCCTCAATGTTTGAGGGTTGGCTAGGCGTTATGCGCAACCTTTCATCGGCATCCGGCCGGTTCCGACAGGCCGCTTGTGCTGTCGCCTCAGCCTTGGCAAGCTCGGCCCTAGACCTGCTGGCTCCTCGAGCCTGCGCCGGCTGTGGCCGCCCTGATCTTCTGCTATGCCCCACTTGCAGATCTCTGCTCTTCCGGCCCCTATCGGTGCCTGCGCCCGCCTATGCTATAGACCTGGCCCTGGCCTGTGCTCCATATCGAGGATCTGTCAGGCGGATCATTCTAGCCTGGAAGGACCACGACAACCGGCCCTTGGACGTACCTTTGGGCCAGGTCATGGCCGATCTTGCTCCGGTCCTGGCTAGACTGATCGATCCTCTGCTTCGGTCCAAGCCTGCGAAGGCGATCCTGGTGGTTCCCGCTCCATCCTCGTCCACCTCCCTACGCAGGCGGGGGAGGGTTCATCTGCAGCCGATCCTTCTGTCTCTGGTCCAGTCCCTGCAGCAGCAGGGTCTGACTGTCCGTGTGGAACCGGCGCTGATCATGAACTCCGTTAGAACCAAGTCCGTCCAGGCGGGCGGCCGTCGGAACCGTTCACGTCGGCTGGCGGGCCGGATCGCAGTTGCAGATCCCTCACGCCTGGCCGACCATCCTGTCCTGGTGGTGGATGACATCATCACCACAGGATCCACCATCCGCCAGTGTGCTCGTGCCCTGGAGACTGCAGGCGCCCTGCCGTTGGCTGCCTTGGCTCTGGCGGCCGTTCCTCCAGGCCATGAGGATCTCTAGCGGGCCTGGGCCACGGCCATCTCGTCCCAGCGGGTGGTGGCCCGAGGGGAGAGCATGCCCCGGTTCATGGCCCAGTCGGCCCCCGTATCCTCGTCGCTCCGGCCCTGGCCGCGGATGCCTCCGTAGCCTACGCCCACCCGGAAGGGACCGAAACGACGGGTGGCATCCTCCAGGACATTTCCCAGACCATGGGTGTCCCGGGCTGCGTCCAGACCTTCCAAGGTGTGGAAATGGTCAGCATTGGTCAGGTCCAGCAGAACCACCCCGGCCCGGATCCAGCGGGCGTGCGGATCTACTCGGCCCTTGAGTGCCCGGCTGGCTGCGCCGGCGATGACCAGGGGGTCGTCGCTGGGATCCTCCAGGACGACAGTCCGGCCGGCTGTGCAGAACTGCTGGGGCGCATAGGGGCTGGTGGAGCAGAAGACCCGCACTTTGCCACAGAGGCCGTGCTGCCGACGCAGACGGCGACAGGCCTTCTGGGCATAGATGCTCAACGCCTGGGCCAGGGTGGCGTAGCCCTCGATGGGGTGGGAGAACATGCGCGAGCACAGAATCTGATCGGTGCGCACGCCCCTGGCGGCATCCGTTTCGGGCTCGATGCAGGGCTGTTCCCTCAATTCCAGGACGGTGCGCTGCAGCATGACGGAGAACCGGTGCCGGATTAGGGAGGGATCAGCGTCGCGCAGATCCAGGGCAGTGGTGATGCCCATGCCCATAAGTCTGCCGGTCAGCCGTCGGCCCACCCCCCAGACCTGGTCAACGGGCACTGATGCCAGAGCCTGGTCGCCATACTGGGACTCCACCTGGCTCCAGAGGGTGATCCCCTCGGTCGAGGGATGGTCCTTGGCCCAGTGGTTGGCTACCTTGGCTAGGGTCTTGGTAGGTGCCACACCCACGCTAACGGGAATGCCGGTGGATCGCAGGACTGCGGCACGCAGCTCCCGGCAGATCTTGACAGTGCATTTGTCGTTCCAGATGCTGTCCATGAAGCACTCGTCGATGGAGTAGACTTCCTGGTTGGGCAGAAATTGGGCCATGATGGCCATCATGCGCCTGGAGAGGCTGGCGTAGAGCTCATAGTTGGAGCTGCGGGCCACCACCCCGTCCTGCAAAGCCCGTTCACGAATGGTAAACCAGGGTGTGCCGTTGGTGATGCCCAGGGCCTTGGCCGGACGGTTGCGGGCCACTACGCAGCCGTCGTTGTTGGACAGCACGACCACCGGACGGTCAGCCAGGGAAGGATCGAAGACGGCCTCGCAAGAGGCAAAGAAAGAATTGGCATCAGCCAGGACTATCCGGCTTGTCAGAGCGGTTCCGGATGCAGGATCGGCCGGTCTCTGCGCGCTCATGCCGACCCCCAGCCCGTAGAAGGGTAGGTGGGTTTCCGGTCTTGGCTTCCTGTGCGCCTGCATCCTTGCTGGGTGTGTCCGGGATAGGTGACCTGAGGTAGGGGAGAACTGCTCCGGGATTCGCCTTTGGTGTCTACCCGCTGCCAGTGGTAGTTGCCGATGACTACCCCCCAGATGACCAGTTCCTCGCCCTCCTGGGGCATGAAGTCGGGGTAGGCAGGGTTCTCGGCCCGCAGCATGGTCCGTCCCTTGCGCCTGGCCAGCCGCTTGACCAGCAGCTCGTCGTCCAGGATGGCGATGACGATGTCCCCCTCACGCGGCTCCAGGGAACGGTCGACCACCAGCAGGTCCCCATCGAAGATGCCGGCACCGGTCATAGAATCGCCGGCCACGTGGATGATGAAAGTAGCGTCGGGGTGGACAATGACGTTCTGGTCGAAGCTGAAGTCACCGCTGAAGTAGTCCTGGGCCACTGAGGGGAAGCCGGCGTGGACGGCCTCCAGGGCCTGGGGGACGGGGCTAGGGTGCCCTCGAAAGAGGCTCAGGGCATCGACCCGGCACTCTGGCAGGGAAGCAGGGGCCGCATCTGGCGACCCATGGATGGTAGCGACCATGGCACACCTCGAACTCGATGACATTCGAACAAATGTTCGATTTCATTATGAGTCGACGAGCGCCTGCCCGTCAATGCGGCGCGTCGGACCTGCCGGAGCGGCCCCCATCCCCCTCGTCCTCATCGGGATCGCGGTGGTATCTGGGCAAGGTGATTTCGAAGTCCGCTCCGCGCGGATCGTCTACCACCTGCACCTGGCCTCCATGCAGTTGGGCCGCCCAGCGTGCGATGGACAGCCCCAGCCCGGTGCCTCCCGACTCGGTGCCTGGTCCGGCCTTGCCCTTGACGAAGCGCCGGAAGATGTCGGTGCGGGCTTCGGGGGGTATCTGCGAGCCGAAGTTGACCACGTTGGTGACTATGGTCTCCTGCTGCCGATCTTCGTGGGCCTGGATCAGCACCGTGGTGCCGTCGGCCGAGTGCTTCAGGGCGTTGCTGATGACGTTGGTGAAGAGCTGACGCAACCGGTCCTGGTCGCCCTCCATTCTCAGCCCCTTCTCCAGGTCCACCTGGATGTCGTGGGCGTGCCCGGCGTCGGCTATGGCCAGAGGCTGAAGGGTCTCGTCAATGAAGTCCCCGAAGTCGAAGTCCTCGATCTGCAGGCTGGCGGCACCGGCCTCCATCCGCGACAGGTCCAGCAGGAAGGCGATCAGGTCGGACAGGCGGTGGGTCTGCTCCAGAATTCCCTCCAGGTTGGCTGGCGTGGGCTCGGTCACCCCGTCCGCCATGTTCTCCACCATGGCCTGCAGGGCCGAGACGGGGGTGCGCAGCTCGTGGCTGACATTGGCGACCATGTCCCGGCGCATCTGATCGGCGTGCTGGAGTTCTTCGGCCATCTCGTTGAAGGACTGGGCCAGAAGTCCCACTTCGTCATGGCTGGTCGTCGTGGCGTGGACCCGGACCGTGTAGTCCCCGTCGGCCATGGCTTCGGCCGCATCCCGCATCTGCCGCAGGGGAGCGGTGAGCCCTCGGGAGAAGAAGTAGGTAATTCCCAGGGCCACCACCAGGGTCAGCGGCATGGCAATCCAGCCGCTCCAGCCCATCTTCAGCAAGAACCAGGCCATGACAAAAGCGATGGCTGTGGAGATGATGATCAGGACGCTCAGCTCCACCTTCAATGAGGCGAAGGATCCGATAGGCCGTTCGCGATCCACTCGCGCACTCAGACTAGGTCCCTTGCGCCGGCTTCTGCCGTCCTTGCTCATGGCGTGCATCCGCGGTCGTTACCGCTGATCCTGTTCCTGATCCTCGGGCGGCTCGAAGGCGTATCCCACTCCATGCACGGTGCGGATCATCTGCGAGCCCAGCTTGTGGCGCAGGGCTTTGACGTGGGAATCCACCGTCCTGGTGCCCGAGGCATCCACCCAGTCCCAGACCTCCTCCAGCAGCTTCTCGCGGGTGAGCACAGACTTGGGCCGACGGGCCAGCGTGGCCAGCAGGTCGAATTCAGTGGGGGTCAGATGGATCTGCTCCCCGCGCAGGGTCACGATGCGCTGGGCCGGGTCGATGACCAGGGATCCGAAGTCCAGCACCTTTTCGTTCTCGGAGTTCTTGGCGATGACTTTGGCTCGCTCCACCCGGCGTAGAAGGGCCTTGCAGCGGGCGATCAGCTCGCGCATGGAGAAGGGCTTGGTCATGTAGTCGTCGGCACCGGCGCCCAGACCGGTCACCTTGTCGGCCTCGTCGTCCCGGGCGGTCAGAATCAGCACAGGCACCGGCCGCTCGGCCACGATCCGCTTGGTGGCCTCCAAGCCGTCCATGACGGGCAGCATGATATCCATGATGACCAGGTCGGGTTTGATCTGGGATGCGGCCTGCACGGCGCTGGCACCGTCCGAGGCCACCCGGGCCGTCCACCCTTCGGCGGTGATGCGCTGGGCGATGGCGGTGGCCAGGGTGGGTTCATCCTCAACCACCAGGATGGTGCTGGGTGTAGTGTAGCGGCTTGTGTTTTTGATCATGCCTACCTCTGTCTTCGATCACTGATCCGCAAAACGATGCTCGTCATGCGGGGTGGAGCCTTGCCGGCATTCGTTCCACCACCGTCGTTTCTTCCAGAATAGTCTTCAGAGCCTCCAGGGGAAGTGTGCTCGCAGAGAATCGCGTCGTCTCCGAGTCCCCGTCGGCAAGTCCATGCGCAATGACATTATTATATGGTATTTTATCGACTCGTTCTGGAGGACATATGGGTTACAAGGTCGGTGACATGGTCGTCTATCCGCGTCATGGGGCCGCCAGGGTGGACGCCATCACCGAACGGACCGTCAAGGGCGTCACCCGCAAGTACCTGCAGCTGTCCGTGCTCTCCTCTGATGGGCTGGTCATCAACGTCCCCGTCGAGAACGCAGCCAAGGTGGGCGTCAGGGACATCGTCGATGCCAAGGCGGTGGCCAAGGTCTTCGAGATCCTGCGCACTCCGGTGGTCGAGGAGAAGGAGATGAACTGGTCCCGCCGCTACAAGCTGAACGTGGAGAAGATCGCCACCGGCGAGGTCAACAAGATCGCCGAGGTGGTGCGTGACCTTTCCCAGCGCGACGTGGACGAGCACGGGCTGTCGGCGGGCGAGAAGCGGATGCTGATCAAGGCCCGCAAGATCCTGACCTCCGAGATCGCCCTGTCCGAGAAGCTGGACGAGGACGAGGCCCAGCGCCTGCTGGACGTCAACCTGGGCTATGCAGACCCCATGCCCGGTGACGACAAGCACCATACCAAGTCCCCCAAGGAGCCGGCTTCCAAGACCCTGGCACGGGTGGCCCAGGAGGCTGCCAAGAACAAGGGCAAGGGTAAGACCAAGGCCAAGCGCTGAGGCCGGAGCCGGTCATGGGTCATCCAAGCGTCGGACTGGGCTTTGACGCCCATCGATTCGACCCGACTGGCGGGCGCCCCCTCTGGCTGGCATGTCTGTTCTGGAATGACGGAACCCCCGGCCTGCTGGGTGATTCTGACGGCGATGCGGCTGCCCATGCCCTGATTGATGCCATCTTGTCAGCTGCCGACCTGGGCGATATCGGCACTTTATTCGGCCTGGGAGCACAGGCTCCCGGGGCGGGCATGCACGGGGCGGCCATGCTGGAGGAGACCATGGACTACCTGCATGAGCACGGTCGCAGGTTGCTTAACGCCTCCCTGGTCATAGTCGGCCAGCGCCCCAGAATTTCCTCACGCCGTCACCTGGCCCAGCAAGCCATGAGCCAGGCCGTCGGGGCACCGGTTCGGCTGACCGCTACCACCACTGATGGCATGGGTTTTACTGGTCACGACGAGGGCATTGCCGTCATAGCCACCGCCCTGGTGGACTGACCGGCATCAGGCGCGCAGGGCCGCCCATCCCTTGGCCAGCGCCCAGAAGAGGGTGGACAGGGTTACGATGATGAAGCTTGGAGGGGCCGGTACCATGGCCGAAATCACCAGGCCTCCCCAGATGGAAGCCAGGCAGATCAGTCCTGACAGGAGCATGGCCCGCAGGGGAGAGGCCACCAGGATGTTGGCCGTGGCCGCCGGGGTGACGACCAGGGCGAAGATGAGCAGGGTCCCCACTGCAGGGACGGCGATGGTGATGACCCCGGCCATGATGGCCATGAAGGTCAGGTTCATCAGCCCGACGGGCACGCCGCGGGCCTGGGCCACTTGCTCATCAAGAGAGCTGAAGAGCAGGGGCCGGTAGATCAGGGCCAGCAGGATCAGCAGGATTGCATCGAAGATCAGGAAGCCGATGACCTGCCCTCGGGTGATGGTTAGGATGGATCCGAAGAGGATGGCCTGCATCTGCTGGGAGGCCGAGCTGGACATCCTGGCGAAGAAGAGTCCCAGACCGGTGGCGAAGGCCAGGACCGTGCCCGTGGCGATCTCCCGCTGGGAAGCCCGTTTGCCCAGGGCTCCGATGACCAGCGCCCCACCCAGGGCGAACAGGCCCATGCCGGCAGAGACCGGCAGCCCCAGCAAAACGGCCCCCGTGGCGCCAGGCAGACCGATGTGGGCCAGGGCATGGGCGGCGAAGGTTGAGTGCCTGGCGATGGTGAAGTAGCCCATGGCTCCGGCGGCCACGGCGATGCACAGTCCAGCAACCATGGCGTTGTGCATGAAGGGGGCGGCGAGGATCTCTATCCAATGGGAGTCGAAGACTGGTGTGGTCATGAGGTCCTTTCCCGGTCCGTCCCGTGTAGGCGGGCCACCTGGCTGGGTTGATAGCGATTGTGGACGGGTCCGATCGGCTCATCCATGTCGGGGGCCACGAATATGTCCCCCTGGGGAGTGGTGACCACCTCCACCTTGGTGCCGTAGAGGTGGGTGAGCAGGTTCGAGTCCAGCACGTCGTCCATGCGGGCGTAGTGGGGGTGCCCATCCAGCAGGTAGACTGCCCCGGTCAGTACAGGCAGCAGCATGTTCAGATCATGGGCCACCACCTGGATGGTCATGCCCAGACGGCTGTTGAGCTGTGCCAGCAGATGGACGGTGGCGCGTTGACCGGCCAGGTCCAGATTGGCCAAGGGCTCATCAAGCATGAGCAGATCAGGATCACAGACCAGGGCCTGGGCGATGGCCACCCGCTGGCGCAGGCCGCCGGAGAGCTGGGAGAGGCGCAGGTGGGCCCTATCCTCCACGCCGACGAAGCACATGGCCTTTCTAGCGCGCTCGCGGTCCTGCCTGGTGACGGGGTGAATGCCGAACCGGGTGCCGGTCAGCCCCAGCAGAACGGATTGCTCGGCCGTAAGGTTGGAGTCGATATCCGAGGTGTAGCTCTGGGGTACGTAGCCGATGCGGTCGTTGGCCTGGCCGGCCGGCTGCCCCAGGACCTGCAGACTGCCGGCATCCAGGGGGAGCAGACCCAGCTCGGCCTGCATCATGCTGGTCTTGCCAGTTCCGTTGGTGCCCACAATGGCGGTCACGGTCCCCGATGGAATGGCGAAAGTTCCCTCCGACCAGATCAGCCGCCCGGATCGGCGGATGGCGGCATGGTCAAAGACGATGCAGGCCTGCGTGGATGTTCTATCCGTGTCCGTATCCATGACGTCCTTTCCGGCAGGGATCCGCAATACAACCAAGGATTCAAAACGGCAATCCTGCTCTTATTGAGCATGATTCTCATTATCGCTGGGGATGGGACAGCGCGCAACCTGATCAGCCAAGTCCTCCCGTACCGGCTCCTGGACGGTGGTTCCAGTCGGGGAGGAATCTGCGCTAGTCTGGCTCAGACGACTTCGACAAGGGTTTGTGCCCGCTTGGATGATGGAGATGTATTGACTGCAGTGAAACTGGACGGAAAAGCGGCGGCTGCGGAACTCAAGGAGGACCTGCGCGCTCGTGTGGCGAGGCTGACGGCCATGGGACGCACTCCTGGCCTGGGGACCATTCTGGTGGGGGATGACCCCGGTTCGCTCAAGTATGTAGAGGGCAAGCACCGGGACTGCAGCCAGGTAGGCATCCGGTCCATCCGTGTGGATTTGCCTGCCGATGCCGGCAAGGAGCGGATTCTTGCTGCAGTAGATCAGCTCAACCAGGATCCTGACTGCACCGGCTACATCGTCCAGCTGCCCCTGCCCGATGGCGTGGATCCTACTGAGATCATCGATCGCATCGATCCGGCCAAGGACGCCGACGGCATGCATCCCTACAACCTGGGCCAGCTGGTCCTGCATACCGACGGCCAGGTACGGACCCCCCTGCCCTGCACCCCAAGGGGGATCCTGTACCTGCTGGACCATTACGGGATTGACCTGGCCGGCAAGGATGTCTGCGTGCTGGGCCGAGGATTGACCGTGGGCCGCACCATCGGGTTGCTTCTGACCAACCGCGGGGTGGATGCTACCGTGACCCTCTGTCATACCCGTACCAGGGACGTTGATGCCCATCTGCGCAGGGCTGATGTGATTATCGCGGCCGTGGGCCGAGCCGGGCTGGTTGGCCCAGACCAGGTTCGCCAAGGTGCTGTTCTGGTTGATGTAGGCGTTTCCCGGATCTGGGATCAGCAGGAGGGGCGCTGGCGGATCAAGGGCGATATCGATCCGTCAGCCAAACTGTCTGCAGCCGCCTATACACCTAATCCCGGCGGCGTGGGACCCATGACCCGGGCCATGCTTCTGGTCAATGTGGTCGAATCCGCTGAGCGAGCCGCAGTAATCCCTGCCTGCGACACGCCCGAGGCTCCCCGGCGACAATGACCGTGGTGTCTCCTATCATAGGGAATGTTCGCGCCCGCCGGCGGGAACGCATAACTCAATACGGTAAAAATATCCACCAACTATACAAGAAACAATTTAATTAATGGCAGAGAACAAGAAGGAAGTCCCCCAGGTCGCGGTCAATGACATCGGATCCGAGGAAGACTTCATCAAGGCAGTCGATTCCACCATCAAGAACTTCGACGATGGGGATCTGGTCGAGGGGACGGTCGTTAAGATCGACCATGACGAGGTTCTGCTGGACATCGGCTACAAGACCGAGGGTGTGATTCCCTCCCGCGAGCTTTCCATCAAGAAGGATGTCGATCCCGACGACGTGGTCCAGGTCGGTGACACCATCGAGGCTCTGGTCGTCACCAAGGAGGACAAGGAAGGTCGTCTGATCCTGTCCAAGAAGCGTGCTCAGTACGAGCGTGCCTGGGGCGACATCGAGAAGATCAAGGAGGCTGACGGGGTCGTCGAGGGCACCGTCATCGAGGCCGTCAAGGGCGGACTCATCGTCGACATCGGCCTGCGTGGCTTCCTGCCCGCATCCCTGGTCGAGATGCGTCGCGTGCGCGACCTGTCTCCCTACATCGGGCAGAAGATCAAGGCCAAGATCCTGGAGCTGGACAAGAACCGCAACAACGTGGTCCTCTCCCGCCGCCAGTACCTGGAGGAGACCCAGTCCGAGGTGCGCGAGACCTTCATGGCCCAGCTCAAGAAGGGCCAGATCCGCGAGGGCACGGTCAGCTCCATCGTCAACTTCGGCGCCTTCGTCGACCTGGGCGGTGTGGACGGCCTGATCCACGTCTCCGAGCTCTCCTGGAAGCACATCGATCACCCCAGTGAAGTTGTCAAGGTGGGCGACAAGGTCACCGTCGAGGTGCTGGATGTCGATATGGACCGCGAGCGCATCTCGCTGTCCCTCAAGGCCACCCAGGAAGATCCTTGGCAGCGCTTTGCCCGGACCCATGTGCCCGGACAGATCGTCAAGGGCAAGGTCACCAAGATTGTGCAGTTCGGCGTCTTCGTCTCCGTCGAGGACGGTATCGAGGGCCTGGTCCACATCTCCGAGCTGGCCAACCGCCACGTGGAGAACCCCGAGACCGTCGTCAAGCAGGGCGAGGAGATCTTCGTCAAGGTCATCGACGTCGACCTGGATCGCCGCCGTATCTCCCTGTCCCTCAAGCAGGCCGATGACTCCGTCGATCCGACCTCCGAGGACTTCGATCCGGCCATCTACGGCATGCCTGCCGAGTACGACGAGGACGGCAACTACAAGTACCCCGAGGGCTTCGACCCCGAGACCAACGAGTGGATCGCCGGCTACGAGAAGCAGCGGGAGGAGTGGGAGTCCCAGTATGCGGCTGCCCACGACCTCTGGGAGCAGCACAAGGCCTTCGTGGCCAAGGAGCTGGAGAACGCCGAGGCTTCGGCCGCCGAGGACAGCCGGTCCTCCCAGGCGCCTGCCGCCGGTTCTCACTCCCACCGTCAGAGCTCCGAGGAGACTACCAACTACAGCTCGGAGTCCAGCTCCGAGGGCACCTTGGCCTCCGACGACCAGCTGGCCGCCCTGCGCGAGCAGCTGCTCAAGGAAAAGAAGTGAGCATTAAGTAGTGAATGGAGGGGTCCGGCCTCGGTCGGGCCCCTCCATTTGTATCTGCCGCCATAAGGTATATGTGGGAGGTCGGGATGATACGTGTGGGATTGACCGGTGGGATAGCGGCCGGCAAGAGCACGGTGGCGGCTCGGCTGGCTCAGGACGGGGCCAGGGTCATCGACTACGACAGGCTCTCCCATGAGGTCATCGCTCCGGGCGGACCTGGTGTCGGGCCGGTCCTGGAGCGATTCGGAGCAGACTGCGGGGACGGCCATGGGGGAGTGGACAGGTCAGCCCTGGCTGCACGGGTCTTCGGAGGGCCGACGGCTGACTGGGACCGCAAGGACCTGGACGAGATCATTCATCCGCTGGTCTATGACCTGGCCGCCAAGGCCGAGCAGCCCTGGCTGGAAGGTTCCGAGGTGGTGGTCCATGAGGTGCCTTTGCTGACCGAGGTGCGCTCTGCCATTCCTTTTCATTTCAACAAGGTTCTGCTGGTAGAGGCCCCCAGCCAGGTGAGGATTGCGCGCATGGTGAATCAGCGGCATATGACCACGAGTCAGGCTGTTGAGCGCATCGGCTCTCAGACCAACAGCAGTGCGCGACGCGCTCAGGCCGATCTGCTGGTGAACGGGTCCCAGCCTATCGAACAAATGTTCGAGTCTGTTGATAGAATATATAAAGAATTGAAGGCCTTGGCCAAGGGATCCTCGCACCGTGACTGACGGCCTTGGCGAATGACGCATCCTGGAAGGGAGTTTCATGGGGTTCAACATTGAGCGGACCAATAAGCCCTTCGTGGTCAAGTCTCCCTACAAGCCCTCCGGCGACCAGCCAGAGGCCATTGAGGAGCTGGCTACGCGGATCGAGAATGGCGAGAACGATGTGGTGCTCATGGGCGCCACCGGCACCGGCAAGACCGCGACCACAGCCTGGCTAATCGAGCGTCTGCAGCGGCCCACTCTGATTCTGGAGCCCAACAAGACCCTGGCAGCCCAGCTCTGCGCCGAGTTCAGGGAGCTCATGCCCGACAATGCGGTCTCCTATTTCGTTTCCTATTACGACTACTACCAGCCTGAGGCCTACATCCCCCAGACGGATACCTATATCGAGAAGGACTCGAACATCAACGACGACGTGGAGCGGCTCCGGCACGCCGCCACGGCCAACCTGCTGACCAGGCGCGACTGCGTGGTGGTGGCTACCGTCTCCTGCATCTACGGCTTGGGCACGCCCGAGGAGTATGCCGGACGCATGCTCTTCCTGCACGAGGGGGACCGGATCAACCGGGATGACCTACTGCGCAAGTTCGTGGACATGCAGTACAAGCGCAACGACATCGCCTTCACCCGAGGTACCTTCCGCGTGCGCGGCGACACGGTCGAGATCATCCCCGTCTATGAGGAGCTGGCCGTCCGCATCGAATTCTTTGGTGACGAGATCGATCGCATCTCCACTCTGCACCCGCTGACCGGGGACGAGATTGCCCATGAGACCTCAGTGCACATCTTCCCCGCATCCCACTATGTGGCCGGTCCCGAGCGGATGGAGCGCGCCCTGAAGACCATCAAGGAGGAGCTGGACTGGCGTGTGGGCCAGCTACGCAAGCAGGGCAAGGAGCTGGAGGCCCAGAGGCTGACCATGCGCACCACCTACGATCTGGAGATGCTCACCCAGATCGGCACTTGCTCCGGAGTGGAGAACTACTCCCGTCACTTCGACGGGCGCGAACCTGGGACACCGCCCCACACCCTGCTGGACTTCTTTCCTGACGACTTCCTGCTGGTCATTGATGAGTCCCATGTGACCGTCCCCCAGATCGGAGCCATGTATGAGGGGGATGCCAGCCGCAAGCGGACCCTGGTGGAGCACGGCTTCCGTCTGCCCTCGGCTATGGACAACCGTCCGCTGAAGTGGCCCGAGTTTCTGGACAAGGTGGGCCAGACCGTCTACTTGTCAGCAACACCGGGCGACTATGAGATGGGCCTGTCTGACGGGGTAGTAGAGCAGGTCATACGGCCCACCGGTCTGCTGGATCCCGAGGTGGAGGTAAGGCATGTCAAGGGCCAGGTGGACGACCTTCTGGACGAGATCAAGACCCGGGTGGATCGTCATGAGCGGGTCTTGGTGACCACGCTGACCAAGAAGATGGCCGAGGACCTGACCGACTATCTGCTTGAGCGCGACATCAAGGTGGAATACCTGCACTCTGACGTAGACACCCTGAGGAGGGTGGAACTCCTACGCGAACTGCGCGAGGGCAAGATCGACGTCATCGTGGGCATCAACCTCTTGCGTGAGGGGCTAGACCTGCCCGAGGTCTCCCTGGTGGCCATTCTGGATGCGGACAAGGAGGGCTTCCTGCGTTCCTACCGCTCACTGATCCAGACCATCGGCCGTGCCGCCAGAAATGTGTCCGGCAAGGTCATCATGTACGCCGACGAGGTCACTGACTCCATGAACAAAGCCATCAGCGAGACCAACCGTCGCCGAGCCAAGCAGATCGCCTACAACAAGGAGCACGGCGTGGATCCCAAGCCGTTGATCAAGAAGATCAGCGACGTCAACGACATGCTAGCCAAGGAGGATGTGGATACCCAGACCCTGTTGGCGGGCGGCTACCGCAACGCCAACAAGGCCGGCAATTCCCATCTGGGCGTGCCTCTCTACGACAAGGAGGAGGCCGACAAGCGGCATCAGGAGATCCTCCAGGCTGGTCTGCCGGCGCAGGACCTTGCTGACCTGATCCGTCAGTTAAGCGACCAGATGCACACGGCTGCGCAACAGCTGCAGTTCGAGCTCGCGGCCCGTTTGCGCGATGAGATCAAGGATCTGAAGAAGGAGCTGCGGCAGATGACCGAGGCCAAAAAGTAAGTTTTGGCCCTCGGCTCTTTACTATTGGCCAGTGGCCCGCTCCGGCCAGGTTGCAGGTCTGTGATGTCAGGCAAGACATTGCAGGCCCGATCTGCAGAGCGCCTTCTGTGAGGATGTTCTGACGTGCAGGCGGGGGAGATGAGCACGTCATATCTTGCCGCTAAAGTCTGGTGATATGTCCGAGACACCTCTGCCGTTCATGGTTGTAAGCCTGGTTGTGCTGGCCGTCTTCTTTGTGGTCGATCTTCTGGTGATCGGGCGGCGGCCACATGTGCCCTCGACCGGCGAATGCGTGCGGCACATCGGGTTCTTCGTGGTGATGGCCCTGATTTTTGGTGCGCTGATCTGGAAGGTGGCCGGATCCAAGCCGGCCATCGAGTTCTACTCGGGCTGGCTGACCGAGTACTCGCTCAGTATCGACAACCTCTTCGTTTTTGTCATCATCATGGGCAACTTCGCTGTGCCCTTGCGTCTTCAGCGTTATGTACTCAGCGTCGGCATCACCATCGCCCTGCTGCTGCGCGGCATCTTCATCCTGGCCGGAACGGCGCTGATCACCCGCTTCACCTGGGTCTTCTTCATCTTCGGCTTCTTCCTGCTCTACACCGCCTGGAACATGGTCTCCAGCCGAGGCAAGCAGGAGGAGTACCACGAGAACGGGCTTATCAGGGTCCTGCGCCGGGTCATCCCCATCACCAGCCACTATGACGGTGAGCACCTGCGGACCACCTTCGAAGGCAAGCGCTACTTCACGCCCATGCTGGTGGTCTTCCTGGCCATCGGCACCACCGATGTCATGTTCGCCTTTGACTCCATTCCGGCCATCTTCGGACTGACCAAGGACCCCTTCATCGTCTTCACCTCCAACGTCTTCGCCCTGCTGGGCCTTCAGCAGCTTTACTTCCTGTTGGGATCCCTGCTGGACAAGCTGGAGTATCTGCCCCTGGGGCTGGCTGTGGTCCTGGCCTTCATCGGGGTCAAGCTGATCATGGAGGCTCTGCACGGCAACACGCTGCCCTTCATCAACGGCGGACAGCCCGTGGAAGTCGTACCGGACATACCGACTTGGGCGTCCCTGCTGGTCATCGTCTTGGCCGTAGGCATCGCCGCTCTGGCTTCAGTGCTCAAGAGTCGTCGGGTGTCGTCTGAATCCGCCCCACGGAGAACGAAACAATGAGCAACCCCGTGAGTCACAAGGATTGTTAGCGCTAACGGGAAATACTGGTTTCCTTCAGACCGAGTCTGTACAATGGAACGGTAAGTAAGAAAAAGAACAGGCAGGTAGCATATGCGCAAAGCCAAGATCGTCGATACCATCGGGCCGGCTTCGGAGTCGCTTGAGAACATAACCAAGCTGGTCAAGGCCGGCATGGATGTGGCCAGGCTCAACCGGTCCCATGGCACCCCCGAAGATCACCTCAAGGTTTACAACAACGTGCGTCAGGCCAGCAAGGAGACTGGGCGCAACGTGGCGGCCCTGGTCGATCTGCAGGGTCCCAAGATTCGTTGCGGTTGGTTCAAGAAGAACGAGCAGGGCGAAGACAAGGTCATCCTCAAGGAGGGCCAGGAGTTCACTATCACCACCGACGATGTCGAGGGTGACGAGCACATGACCTCCACCACCTTCAAGGGTCTGCCCGGGGACTGCCACCCCGGCGATCCCATCCTGATCGATGACGGCAAGGTCCGTCTGGAGGTCACCAAGGTCGAGGGCAACCAGGTCCACACCAAGGTGGTCGTGGCCGGCCCGGTCTCCTCCCACAAGGGCATCAACCTGCCCGGCGTGGCCGTGAGCCTGCCGGCACTTACCCCCAAGGACGAAGAGGATCTGCGCTGGGGCATCCGCACCGGCGCCGACATCATTGCCATGTCCTTCGTCCGCTTCGCCACAGACATCGACCGCGCCCACGAGATCATGGACGAGGAGGGTCGTCGCATCCCCATCGTGGCCAAGATTGAGAAGCCCCAGGCCGTTGAGAACCTGGAGGAGATTGTCAAGGCTTTTGATGGCATCATGGTGGCCCGCGGCGACATGGCTGTGGAGATGCCCTTCGAGCAGGTCCCTCTGGTGACCAAGCGTTGCATCGAACTGGCCCGTCAGTACGCCAAGCCAGTCATCGTCGCCACTGAGGTCCTGGGTTCTATGGTTCATTCGCCCATCCCCAGCCGCGCCGAGGCTTCCGACTGCGCCAACGCTGTTCTGGACGGTGCCGACGCAACCATGACCTCCAACGAGACCGCCGTGGGCGACTACCCAGACACCACGGTCTCCACCATGGCCCGAATCTCCGAGTACGCCACCACCCACGGGTTTGACCGTATTCCGGATATGCACAACCTGGACATGTCCAACTCTGGTGCTGTCTCCTCCGCAGCTGTGGACCTGGCTGACAAGATCAACGCCAAGGCCATCGTGGCTTTCACTCAGACCGGCAATACCGTGCACCGCGTCTCCCGAGAGCGTCCGGCCGCCCCCATCTATGCGCTGACCACCGATGAGCACACTTATCATTGGCTGGCACTGAGCTGGGGCACCGAGGCATTCATGTGCATGCAGGATTACCACGACTTCAACCGTGCAGGCCTCATGGCCTTCGTGGACTCCACTTTGAAGAAGCAGGGCAAGGTCTCCGACGGCGACTGCCTAGTGGTGCTCAGCAGTGCCCAGGGTGAGTATGAGCCAGGAAACACCGACTGCATCTACGTCCACACCGTTGGCGCCAACGACTGATTTTCCGGCCTACCGCCTGACTGTCGACTGAGTCAGCCGGGCGGCTAGCCGTTAGCTTCGCTCGGCACCAATGCACAACGAACCGGTGGTCTTTGCCTGCCTGACAGGGTAGTGGAGAGGCCACCGGTTCACTATGCGAGGAAGGTTCCTGTGCCAGTCGGCTAGCTGTTTAAGCCGCATCGACTGCAGTCAGCTGTCGCAGGAACAGCCTCAGTGCAGGTCGGACAGTCCAATCTTGGCCCGCAGGATGGCGATGGTGGTCTTGGCATCCAGTATGGTCCCTGCGATCACCATGTCGTAGGCCTCAGCCACAGTGAAAAGTCGCACATTCTGGTGTGGGGTCTCTGGAGCCAGGCTGGCCGGCTGGACCGGGGTAAGGCCCTCGGCATAGAAGAGGGTGGTGTGTTGGGTGGAAAAGCTGGGGGTGTTGATAAACCTTGCGAACTGGTTAAAGGAGGCAGCCTTGTATCCGGCCTCTTCGCGCAGTCGTCTGGTGGCTACATCGATGGGGGCTTCCTTGTCGTTGAGCGGATGGCCGGCCGGCAATTCAAGGGTCCAGCGGTGGGTGGGCAGACGATACTGCTCGACCAGTGGTATCCGTCCGTCGTCGGTGATGGCCAGGACGGCGATGGTGTCTCCATGCTTCTCGCTGACGATGCTGCGGTCGAAGGTCTGATTGTCGCTGGATTCAAAGGTGACCCTGTCGACGCTGAAGTAGTGGCTGTCCATAATTTGCTTGCGGGCTTTCTCCTGGACGGGGGAGGTGCGCCAAGGATCGAACCGTCGATAGATCTGAGTGGTCATCATGCTCTCCTTCGACTGCTGATGTGCCTGTATACATAACTGTCTTCATTCTAAGGCAGATTCAACACGGATAACCTTGCGTCGTCGCCAAAGTATGGTAGATTCTCTGTGGTAACGAAAAGCCCCCGTATCCCAATTGGTAGAGGAAACGGCCTCAAAATCCGTGCAGTGTGAGTTCGAGTCTCACCGGGGGCACGATAAAGCGAACCCCATCCGTCACTCATCGGTTTTCGGTGAAGCCAGGATGGACTTTCAGGAAACGAGGTTGAAAGTGGCTTCAGAGAGTAAGAACCGCAGCGATTCCCCAGAAGGGCGGACCGTGGTTGTGGCGGAAGATGAGGCTTTGATCAGGCTCGATACCGTCGAAGCTCTCGAGGATGCCGGCTATGACGTGGTAGGTCAGGCGGCCAGCGGCCAGGAGGCCATTGATCTGACTCGCGAGCTGAGGCCCGATGTAGTCGTTATGGACGTGAAGATGCCCGGCACTGATGGCATTACCGCCGCCACTGAGATCGGCAAGGAGAATCTGGCTCCTGTGGTTATGCTGACGGCGTTCTCCCAGCAGAGCTTGGTCGAGAAGGCGGCTGATGCTGGGGCCATGGCCTACGTCGTCAAACCCTTCGCTCCGGAAAAGCTGTTGCCGGCCCTTGAGGTGGCCATCTCTCGCTTTGACCAGATCAACGCCCTGAAGGACGAAGTTACCGACATGAAGGCCCGTTTCGAAGCCCGCAAGCGTGTGGACCGGGCCAAGGGTCTGCTCATGGAGAACATGGGCATGACCGAGTCCGAGGCCTTCCGCTGGATCCAGAAGACCTCCATGGACCGCAGGCTGACCATGCAGGAGGTGGCCGACGTGGTCATCAACAACGTGGCCAATCAGAACGACCGTTAGTCCTTCTATGGAAGACCAGACGAAGAAGCAGGACAAGGACGGCCGCACCCTGCTGGTCGTCGATGGACATTCGCTGGCCTTCCGGGCCTTCTATGCCCTTCCCGTCGAGAGCTTCACTACCTCGACAGGGCAGCCCACCAACGCGGTATGGGGCTTTGCCACCATGCTGGCGGATGTCATGGCCAAGGAGAAGCCCACCCACATGGGAGTGGCCTTTGACGTCAAGGGCGGCACCTTCCGCAACGCCATGCTGCCCCAGTACAAGGGCACCCGTGAGGCCGCTCCCAAGGAACTGCTGAGCCAGCTGCCTCTGATCCAGGACTTGCTCAAAGGCCTGGGTATTACCTATATTGAAAAGCCGGGTTATGAGGGCGACGACATCATCGGCACGCTGGCAACCATGGGGGAGCAGGCCGGTTTCAAGACCCTAGTCCTGTCGGGTGACCGAGATGCTTTCCAGCTGGTGGACGACGACATCACTGTGCTCTATCCAGGCCACCACTTCAAGAACCTCAAGCACATGACGCCCCAGGCCATCATGGACCGCTATAAGGTGACCCCGGAGCAGTACCCGGATCTGGCCGCCATGCGCGGCGAGGGAGCCGACAACATCCCCGGTGTGCCGGGCGTGGGTGACGGTTATGCCGCCAAGTGGATCAACAAGTATGGATCGCTTGATTCCATTCTGGAGCACGCTGACGAGATCGGCGGCAAGAAGGGCCAGGCCTTGGCGGATAATGCCGACCAGGTGCGGCTCAACCGAAAGGTCAATGCCCTGGTGCGCGACCTGGATCTGGGCGTTAAGGTCGAGGATCTGCGTTTCGGCACAATCCATACGGATCAGGTTCTGCCCATCTTTGAGCAGCTGCAGTTTGGCCCGCAGACCCGCAAGAAGATCCTGCGCGGATTCAACACGGTAGCCGATTACGATTACTCTCCAGCCTCGGCACTGGTCGATGTCAGCAACAAGCAGGAGGAGTTCACCCAGCCCGAGCGCGATAAGGCGGAGTCGGCCGACCAGCTGCGGGACTGGTGCGAGAATCATCTGCCGGATAAGGCCCTTTGCCGACAGTCGGCGGACCATGTCAAGGCCATGGCCGATTCCCTGGATAATGTCAAGGACATCGGCGATACCGACCAGAATGCCATGCGCTGCAGCGAGGCCATGAAGGAGCACTGGGTTCTCCACGCCATCGGCTGGGCCAAGCACGGCGACTATGGCCTGGAGGAGCTGGCCATTCTCTCCATGGATGGTCACGGGCTGGTCCTCATGGCGGAAGACATTGACGAAGACATGCGTGCGGCCATCCAGGAGCTGATTGACCAGCGGATCGGCACCTGTGTGGTCCATGGCTACAAGGAGCATCTGCACTTCTTGGAGAGCCAGGGGCTGCACATGCCCCTGCCCCTGTTCGACACCAAGCTGGCAGGCTATCTGGCTGAGCCTGATTTCCATGCCGACAATCTGGAACAGGCCGTAGCCCACTTCCTGGCCATCCCCGTAGAGGAGGAGCCAGAGGCCACACAGGGGGCCCTGGCCTTGGACGGGCGAGAGGATGAGGACGAACGTCGGCGGGGGACCCGGATCCTTCGCCAGGCGCAGTACGTCATGATGGTCTCCGAGCGTCTGCAGGAGCTCATGGACGAGCGCCACCAGTACGGCCTGCTGCGCACCATAGAGCTGCCCACCTCCGCAGTCCTGGCGCAGATGGAGACCGAGGGCGCCAAGGTGGATGATGCCCGTCTCAAGGAGATGCACGACAGGTTCGCCGCCGAGGCCCGCCAGGCTCAGGAAATCGCCTGGGACAGGGCCGGCAGCCGTGTCAATTTGCAGAGCCCCAAGCAACTGAGCAAGGTGCTCTTCGATGACATGGGCCTGGTGCCCACCCACAGGACCAAGACCGGGTCCTATTCGACCAACGTTTCGGTCCTGCAGGACCTCTACATCAAATCGGTCAACAACGAGCGGGCCAACGACTTCCTGGGCGCCCTGCTCAAACACAGGGAGACCAACAAGCTCAAGCAGATCGTGCAGACCCTGCGCGAGGCCGTCAACCCCCGGGATGGGCGGCTGCACACCACCTACGAGCAGACCGTGGCCGCCACCGGCCGGCTGAGCTCGGTCGATCCCAACCTGCAGAACATACCCAACCGGGATGCCCGGGGCCGCGAGATCCGCTCGGCCTTCGTGCCCGGCAGCGGGTATGAGGCGCTGCTCTCCTCGGACTACTCCCAGGTTGAGTTGCGGATCATGGCCCATCTTTCCGGGGACCAGGCCCTGATCGACGCCTTCAAGTCGGGCGCCGACTTCCATCGGTACGTGGCCAGCCTGGTCTACGACATCCCCATGGAGGAGGTCACCGGGGACCAGCGTTCCCACGTGAAGGCCATGAGCTACGGCCTGGCCTATGGACTGAGCACATATGGCCTGGCCCAGCAACTCAAGATCAGCCCGGCTGCGGCTGACGTTCTGCGCGCCAAGTACTTCGCCACCTTCGGTAAGGTCCATGAGTACTTGGAGTCCCTGGTGGCCGATGCCCGTGAGAAGGGCTACACCGAGACCATGTTCGGCCGGAGGCGCTACTTCCCTGGGCTGCGCTCCAAGCGTCGTCCCACCCGCGAGGCCGCCGAGAGGGCCGCCCTCAACGCGCCCATCCAGGGATCGGCTGCGGACATCATGAAGATCGCCATGATCAAGGCCAGCCGTGCCTTGTCCGACCAGGGGCTGAAGAGCCGCATCTCCCTGCAGATTCACGATGAACTGCTGGTGGAAATAGCTCCCGGAGAGACCGACAAGGCCACCAAACTGGTCAAGGATTCCATGGAACATGCCGTTGAATTGGCTGTGCCCCTGGACGTATCCACCGGCATCGGCCAGGACTGGGAGCTGGCTGCTCACTGACCTGACATGGAGTGGCCCGGGACCAGCAGGATCCGAGGAGGGATCGTCATGTCTGACCGACAGGATGAGGTTCAGGGGCGTTCAGTGCTCCTGGGTCAGGTGGTGGATCTGCTGGAGGGGCTCTACCCTCTGGATTACGCGGAGGACTGGGACCATCCGGGTCTGGTGGCGGGGGATCCGTCCTGGCCGGTTAGGCGGATCTGGTGCGCTGTGGACCCTAGGCCCGATGTGGTCCAGGAGGCTCTGGACCACAAGGCCGACCTACTGATCACCCATCATCCGCTCTTCTTCAGGTCGGTCCACCAGGTCTCCGGCCTGGACTTCCGGGGGGACATGATAACCAGGCTGATCGAGTGCCACTGCGGGCTCTGGGTGGGGCATACCAACGCTGATGCCGCCTACCGTGGCGTGGCCCAGGCGGCTGCCGATGCCCTGGACCTGCAGGATGCGAGACCGTTGGCTCCTCAGCCGGTCTCTAGGCGCGACCTGCATGCCGATCAGGGGATTCAGGTAGGCCTGGGTCGTTGGGGAAGGCTTCCCAAGCCCACGCCTTTTGAGGATTTGGTCCATACAGTGGCGGGCCTCTTGCCCAGGACGACTCTGGGTGTTCAGGCGGTCGGTCCGTCCGGGGCCATGGTCTCCACAGTCGCCCTGCTGCCTGGCTCGGGGGACTCCGAGTTCGATCTGGTTCGATCCACGGGGGCCGATGTCTACATCACCAGCGATTTGCGCCATCACCCTGCCACGGATGCCTACCAGCAGGCCCTCTACGAGGCCAGGATGACCGGTCGGCCCAATCAGCCCAGACCCATGCTGATCAACACCCCGCACTCGGCCATCGAGAGCCTCTGGTTCCGTTACGCCAAGGGGGATATTGCCAGGGCCCTGGAGACGGCTACCGGTGTTCGTCCACAGGTGGAGGTCTCATCCATCGTCACCGATCCCTGGATCATGGTGGTGCGCTGACTGCCGAGGGTCGGTGGTTGAGGAGGAATGATTGCATGAGCGACGAAGCACAGGATCTGCAGGCACGATTGGCCGCCAGACTGGCAGGCCGGGATGGTCAGGGGCCCAAGGGCATCGATATGACCCGCGCTCCCGAGCTGATGGATGACAGGGAGGTCTTCCGTGGCCCGATATTCGTTATCGACCAGCAGCAGGTGGCTATGTTCCGGCGCGACGGTTCCAAGGAAACCATCGATAGGCAGCTCATCCGCCACGCACCCTGCGTGGTCATGCTGGTGCACGACTGCGCTGCCGATGCCTATCTGCTGACCCGCGAGTACCGGGTGGGCGCCCAGGCCTACGTCTTCGGCCTGCCAGCCGGCTTCATCGACCCGGGGGAGAGCCCGGTCAAGGCCGTCCTGCGCGAGTTGCGTGAAGAGACGGGTCTGGTGCCCGGGCCCGAGGGCGCTCGGGGTTGCGAAAGCCATCTGGATCCGGCGGACGGCTGGATCGATGCCGCTCCCGATGTCTACTCCTCCCTGGGCATGAGCGACGAGCTTGGACACATCATGGTCCTACATCTGCGTCGTTGGCATCAGGGGCCCACCGACTTTGACCCGGGCGAGCATATCCAGTCGGCCTGGGTCTCCTGGCAGGAGCTTTGTGCAGCTGGAGTCGCCGATGCCAAGGCTGTGGTGGCCATCCAGCATGAGGCCATCCGTCGCCTGCAGAAGAATTAAGGTCAAGGCATAAAGTTCCCGATTGGCTAAGCAGAACATACCAGTGGTATGATAGCTTTTTGTCGGACAGGATGGTCGGGCCAGGATGGTCAAGCTTTGATGCGCCGACAGGAAGGGGAGCACCATATGGGCACGCCGAAGGATCCCGAAGGGCATCGCAATCAGATCCTTGATGTGGCCCAGCGGCTCTTCCTGGAAAAGGGATATGACGGGACAAGCATCCAGGACATCGTCGATGGTCTGGGCGGTATGACGAAGGGGGCGGTCTACTACCATTTTCCTTCCAAGACGGCCATTTTCCGTGCGGTTACCGAGCGCATGGCTTCCTCCTCATCCCAGGGGGACTGGCTGGGGCAATGGCCCGGGAAAACTGGCCTGGACAAGCTGCGCAACGAGCTGATCGCCTCCCTGTCGGCCTACTCGCGTCTCGATGTGACCTTTTCAGCCAGAACCCTGTTGAAGAGTCCCCGCATGGTAGGGGAGATGTACCTGAAATCCATGGACAGGATTGTGGACGTGATTACCCCCTACGTCCGGGAAGGTGTGGAGGACGGTTCCATCGCCCCTTGCAATCCCGAGGATCTGGCCCAAGTGCTCTACATCCTGCTCAACATGTGGATAGGGATCCGATTCTCTACCATGACCCGGGACCAGGTGGTCTCCAAGTTCACCCTGCTGGCCGATATGCTCAAGGGAATAGGGGCTCCGGTCATCGATCATCGGGTCATTCGCGCAGCTGTGCACTTGCATGCACATCTGAAGAGCAATCCTCTGACTGCGACCGGTGGGGAGTCCACGCAAGTGGAATCTGACCTGAATCAGGATCAAAGGGTCGCTTAGAGCCGATGGATTTCTTAAGGCAAGAGGGCTCCGGCTACTGGCAAGATTCGGGCACTCAACGAGTGTATGATTTTTGTTTCCATCAAACATACCAGTGGTATTTTTGAAAGGAGTTTCATGAAAGTGCTGGAGGCGGACGGTATCGTCCAAGTATTCGAAGGCAGGGAGGTGCTGTCCGGACTGGACCTGACCCTGGTGCAGGGCGAGGTTCTGGGCTTGTTGGGTGCCAACGGGGCCGGTAAGTCCACGCTCTTGAAGATCCTGACCGGAATGCAAAGGCCCGTCGGCGGTCGGGTCCGCTTTCTGGGCAAGCCTCTTAGCGAAGGCTACCCGGGCATCCTTGCCAGGATGGGGGTGTCCATCAACGGGCCCGTCTTCTACGAGTCCCTCAATGCCAGGGAGAACCTGGAGATTGATCTGGCCTACCTCGCGCTGGCAGACGGGGGGCGTAGGGCCGCCGAGATCACCGGGGTCAGCCAACTTTTGGAGAAGGTTGGATTGACTGCAGATTCAGCCACGCCCGTTGGCAGGTATTCCACGGGTATGAGGCAGAGGCTGGCCCTGGCCAGATGCATGGGCCATCATCCCGACCTTTATCTACTGGACGAGCCGCTCAATGGGCTGGACCCGATAGCTATCGGACAGCTGCGAGACAGCCTGCGAAATCTGGCTGCCCAGGGGAGTGCAATCCTCTTTTCCAGCCACATCCTCTCCGAGGTGTTGCACACTGCCGACCGTGTCATGGTCATAGCGGGCGGCAGGGTAAGCCTGCGGGCCAGCGTACCGGAGCTCCTCAGTAAGGGCCAGGAGAGTGCCGAGCAGACCTTGATCAAGGCTATGGAGAGCTGATATGAAAACGCTGCTGAAATTGGAGCTGAAAAAGACGAGACTCTGGCCCTGCATCCTTGGAGGGCTGGCAGTTGTAGCCGCAGCCTTGGCCCTGGGAGGCATGTTCCTGGCCATTGGCCACACGAGCGGCCGATCTGATCCTCGACTGTCCAGCCTGGCCTTCGTGCTGCAGATGACCATGGTCATCCTTCTGGTGGGTTTCTCTTTGGTGGCCGCTGCCCTCTGCAACCTGGTCTTCATTGACCCCTACACGGGGAGGAATCTGGCGCTCACCCTGTCGTGCCCTATTTCGCGGGACCGAATCCTGCTGGCCAAGCTGATCTTCGTCGGCTTCTTCACGTCCCTGTCCTACCTGGCGGGGACGGCCATTACCCTGACCGTCTTGCTGCTGGTCGACCGCCTTGTGGGTTCGCTCGGGATGGGTTCGCCAGGCAGTCTGTTCGGACGGGTTCTCCTCATGATGGTTATCAGTCTTGCGGGACTGGTGGGGCTTGTAGGCATAGCCCTTTCTATAGGCTTCTGGAAGCGCTCGCTGCCTATCATGTTTACAGTCCTGCTCTTGCTTGACGCTGTGGTTAGCAACCTGCTCTCCCTCTCCCCGTTGTTGTCTGCGCTGGTGCTGCTGATCATCTTTCTGGCCTCTCTGCCGGCCTGGTGGCTGCTTCACCGCACCCTTATGAATATTGAACTGCCCTGATCGGGGGCTGACCATGCAGGAGCTTCTGAAGAACAAGCCCTTTGTGACCATGGTTCTGGCCAGTCTGTTGAATACGGCCGGAGGCGAGCTCTTCAACATCGTCTTCATCGTCTATGCCCAGACCATGCCCTTTGCCGGACTGGCTGTCTCCATAGCCTCAATGGCCTGGGTGGCTCCAGCCCTGACGGCCATCCTGACCGGATACCTGGCCGACAGGACCGTGCACAAGACGCGGATGCAGCTGGTGATCAAGCTGATTCAGGTATGTGTCTATCTTGTCATGGCCATGACGATTGGCAGGTCCAAGAGCCTGCCTGTCTTTCTGCTGTTGGTAGCCATGGACATGGCATCCTCCATGCTGGAGGGGTATGCAGGCAGTCTGTGGATGCCTGTCCTCAAACATCTGGTCCTGCCTGGCCAGCTTCACCAGGCTACTTCGATCACCTCGGCCGCCTCCAGTGTTGCGGCCGTCATCAGTGCAGGCGGAGGCGCAGTGTTGATTGCCCTCCTGGGCAACAGATTCGCTGTATTTGCGCTGATCAACGCCGCCACCTTCCTTCTGGCGGGGATTCTGGTGGCCATCGGCTATCGAGAATTCACGAGGGTTGAGGTTGCGAGCAATGGTTCACCGGCAGACAAGCCTTCGGGCCTGGCATCCAGCCTCCGTATGGCCTTGGGGGAGTTCCGCAGCTCTACATTCCTGGTCCTGATGGTGGGCTTCGGCTGTCTGGTCAACCTTCTGGGGACAGCTCTGCAGCCCCTGCTCAATCTGGGGCTTATCTCCATGCCTGGGGTCTGGTGGGGAAGCTATGGCACGACCATAGCCGCTGTCAACGGCATCTCTTCCCTGGGACTCATCCTCGGTGCACTTCTCGCCGCAGATCCGCTCCGGCGGTTGCCCATGGCACACCTGCTGACCGGAGTCATGGTCGCAGCCGCCATGGTGGGGGTCAACTTGGTCTGGCTGCACATTCCTGCACTGCTCTTCCTTCCGCTCCTGGTCATGAACTATCTTTTGGGCAAGATCAACCCTCGGTTCATGACCATGCTCATCAGCACAGTGGGTGAGGACCACCTGGCTGCAACTATGGGAGTGGTACAGACTGTCATGATGATAGGGGCGCCTCTGGGGCAGATGTTTTTTCTAACGCTGGGAAATCTGGTCGGCATCGCCATCACCATGTCGATTTATGCGAGCCTTACCGGCCTTCTGGCTCTCGTGATTTTTCTTATGGGATTGCTGGGCATGAACGCCAAGGATCCGACTCCCGAATGGGCTAAAAGCAAAAGTCGGGCTAGCCGGATTTGAACCGGCGACATCCTGCACCCAAAGCAGGCGCGCTACCAAGCTGCGCTATAGCCCGGCGCCCATCAGTATCACCGTATGGGCACAATGTATCAATATAGCACAGGGTCGGGTCCCCACTGGACCTCTAGGGGTGAGCAGGGAGCGGAAACAGCTCTGCGCCTGCGGTTACCATGGTGACCATGACAGTGGAAGAGATATGGGCGGCGCCGCAAGCCGATGGCCCCTTGGATGCAACGGTGACCATACCGGGAAGCAAGTCCCTCTCGAACAGGTATCTGATTCTGGCGGCCCTGGGAAGCCGCCCCGTCAGGCTGACCGGTCTGCTCAGGTCGCGTGATACGGACCTGATGATCGGGGCCCTGGAGGCTCTCGGCGTGGACTGTCGGGTTGATTTGGACGACCCTACGAATGTAACGGTCATTCCACCGGCAGGTGGCCGTTTCCGCGGCAGCGCCCGGGTGGACTGCGGACTGGCTGGAACCGTCATGCGTTTCGTGCCGGGCCTGGCCATGCTGGCTGACGGCCCCACACACTTCTACGGAGACCAGCAGGCCTATCGGCGCCCTATGAGGCCCCTGTTGGACGGCCTGACCCAGCTGGGAGCCAGGATCGAGTACCTGGGCCAAGAGGGCTTCCTGCCCTTTGTGCTCACGCCGCCGACTCATCTAGTTGGCAGAGAGGTGACCATAGACTCCTCGGCATCCTCGCAGTTCATTTCTGGCCTTCTGCTGCTGGCTGCCAGGGCTGATGGCACTATGACCATCGTTCACTCTGGCCAGCATCTCCCCAGTCTTCCTCATATTGCCATGACCGTTGAAGACCTACGTCAGGCCGGAGTCCAGGTTCAGGCCAATCCCGACCGCTGCAGGTGGAGCGTTGAAGGTAGAGGAACTGGTGGGACGCAGCTGCCTGATCAGGTCCAGGTGGAGCCCGACCTGTCAAATGCGGCCCCTTTCCTGGGAGCGGCTTTGATAGGAGGTGGGCAAGTCAGTGTGCCCAACTGGCCAGACCGGACCACACAGCCAGGTGGCTTGCTGCCCAGGTATCTGGAGATTATGGGCGCGAAGGTAAACAGGGTTCGCGACGTGCAGGGTAGCGCCACATGCAGGGTGACCGGCGGGGAGGCCATCCATGGACTCGGCGACTTCGATCTGTCTCCCGCGGGGGAGATTGTGCCATCTATTGCAGCCATCCTGGTTTTTGCGGACGGGCCCAGTCGCCTGCACGGCATCGGCCACCTGCGTGGTCATGAGACCAACCGGCTGAAGGCGCTGGCCACGGAAATCACCAGAATAGGAGGTCGAGCCCGCGAACTGGATGATGGCCTGGCCATTGAGCCTGTGCCGACTCAGCGTATGCACGGGGCCGTCATGGAGACCTATGCCGACCATCGCATGGCTACTTTCGCCGCCATGATTGGTCTTAAGATACCCGGCATCCGGGTGCGTAACATCGGTACCACGGCCAAGACCATGCCTGACTTCCCGGGAATGTGGAAGCGAATGCTGGCAGGCGAGGTTCAAGGCTGAACCAGAGCGATTCAAGCGAAAGGAGCCGTGTTATGAGCATCGAGGATGAAAGGCAGACCTGGCAGGAGGATCTGGATCTGGCCATCGCCATGGCCGATCAGGCCGATCAGGTCACCATGGGTTACTTCAAGTCGCCAGATCTTAAGGTGGAACGCAAGGCGGACAATACCCCGGTCACCCAGGCCGACAAAGAGGCGGAGGCGGTAATTCGTCGCGTCCTTGCCCGAGCTAGACCGAACGATACCATCTATGCCGAGGAGTTGGGAAAGCAGGAGTCCAACGGCAGACGGTGGATCATCGATCCGATTGACGGGACCAAGAACTATGTGCGCGGAGTCCCCGTCTGGGCGACCCTGATCGGCTTGGAGGCAGACCATCAGATGGTGGTCGGCGCGGTATCGGCCCCTATGCTGGGCACACGCTGGTACGCTGCACAGGGTCAGGGAGCCTACATGGCGCGTCAGGGCGAAGCCCCCAAGGTCATCCACGTATCAGGAGTGGACCGGATGGAAGACGCTTCCATGTCCTTGTCATCGCTGACCGGCTGGAAGGCCATAGGCCGACGGGAGCGGCTTCTGGACCTGACCGATCGGATCTGGCGCCTGCGTGGATTCGGCGACTTCTGGCAGTACATGCTCCTGGCCCAGGGGGCCATCGACCTGGCGGCCGAGCCGGAACTGGACCTCTACGACATGGGTGCGCTGGTCCCCATCGTGACCGAGGCAGGGGGCAGCTTCACCGACCTGGCAGGCAACCAGGGTCCCTGGGGAGGCAATGGTCTGGCCAGCAACAGTCTTCTGCACAAGGAGGCCTTGGCGGCCCTCGGGGATTGACATATACAAGAAGGTCGGTGACCACATGCATTGCTGTGGTCACCGACCTTCTTCGTTTCGAGAGCAAGTTCTTAGAACCAGACCCCAATCACAATCATCCATCCTGCAATCGTTATTCAAATTTTTGAGGATAGGTAAAGTCAGCGGTCAGGCCTGGAACTTGTTGCCGTAGGCGTCGCCCTGGTTGGCGACGACCTCGGCCTGACGCGCGATGGAGAGTTCCTCGTTGGTGGGGATGACGCAGACGGCGACCGTGCTGTCGGGGGTGGAGATGATTCGGGCCTCCTTGGACCGCTGGTCGTTCTTCTCCTGGTCCAGTTTCACACCGAAGGACTCCAACTGCTCGATGACCCGGCGACGCACGATTTCATCATTCTCTCCAACGCCGGCCGTGAAGGTGATAGCGTCCAGGCCGCCCATCTGGGCCGTGTAGTTGCCGATGTAGCCGACGATGCGGTGGATGTAGATATCCAGGGCCAGCTTGGCGTCCTCATCGCCCTCGGCGATCAGCTTATGGACCTCGCGCATGTCGCCATGTCCGGTCAGGCCGGTCATGCCGGAACGCTTGTTGAAGAGGGTGTCCAGCTCATCCACGCTCATGTGGGCGTTGCGGATCAGGTGGAAGACAACGGCAGGGTCGATGTCGCCGGTGCGGCCGCCCATGACCAGGCCCTCCAGTGGGGTCAGACCCATGGAGGTCTCGACGGGATGCCCGGAGACCTGCGCTGAAGCGGAAGCACCGTTGCCGATGTGTAGGACGATCTGCCGCAGACCTTCTGCAGGCTTGCCCAGCAGACCGGGAACCAGCTGGCCCACATACTGGTGGCTGGTGCCGTGGGCGCCGTAACGACGGATATGGTACTGCTTGGCAATGTCCTTGTTGAGAGCGTAAGTGGAGGCCTTCTTGGGCAGTTCGAAGAAGAAGGAGGAGTCGAAGACGAAGACCTGCGGGGTCTGGGGCATCAGCCGGCTCATGACTTCGGCGCCCTCTGCCTCTGGTCCGTTGTGCAGAGGGGCCAGCACAGCCAGATCCTTAACCTGACTCAGGGTCTTCTTAGTCAGGAGTGCAGGCTTGGGGAAGATGGCTCCACCCTGGACGACACGGTGGCCAACGGCGATGATGCCGGCCTTGTCCAAATCAGGACCATACTCCTTGAAGAAACCCAGGACACGCTTGAGCCCGACCTCATGATCGTGGATGGGCTCCTCAAGCTCATGCTTCTCGCCGTTGACCTCGTGCTTGTAATGGCCGTCGGTGGGCTCACCGATCTTCTCGACCAGACCCGAGGCCAGGCTCTGGCTGGTCTCCAGATCGACCAGCTGGTACTTGATCGAGCTTGAACCCGAATTGATGACTAGGACGGTTTTCGCCATTGGGGCATCCTCCTGATGTGCTTGTATAGAGCCTGCGCTCCTCAATCAGTCTTCAAGATTACTCGTCGGCCCTTACAAGGCGCGGTATATTGCCAGGCCGACATGATTTTGGGGCTGCTACTGGATCGGTTTTGGAGATAGGATCCAGCAGCAGCCCCAGAGGTTTATATAGACGTTATAGGGACGGTGATCAGTCCTGGGCCTCGACGGCGGTCAGGGCCACCGTGTTGATGATGTCGGCCACCAGGGCGCCGCGTGAGAGGTCGTTGACCGGCTTGTTCAGACCCTGCAGGACAGGTCCGATGGCTAGGGCGCCCGAGGTGCGCTGTACGGCCTTATAGCCGATGTTGCCTGCGCTCAGGCTGGGGAAGACGAATACATTGACCTTTCCGGCAACCGGATCGCCTTTGGCCTTGGTGGCTGCCACAGTGGGGGACCAGGCTGCGTCGAATTGAATGGGGCCCACGATGGGCAGGTCCGGCGCCTTCTCCTTGGCCAAGCGGGTGGCCTCTTCGACCAGGTCGACATCCGGGCCCTTGCCTGAGCCCAAGGTGGAGTAGGAGAGCATGCCCACGCGCGCGTCCACGCCGAAGGAGCGAGCGGTTTGGGCTGACTGAATAGCAATGTCTGCCAGTTGTTCCGAGGACGGGTTGAGGTTGATAGCGCAGTCGGCGAAGACCGCCACATGGTCAGGGAAGCACATGAGGAAGGCTCCGGAGACCAGCGAGGCACCCGGCTTGGTCTTGATCACCTGAAGAGCGGGACGGACCGTGTTGGCTGTGGAGTTGATCGAGCCGGATACCAGGCCGTCGGCCTTGCCCAACACCACCAGCATGGTGCCGAAGTATGAAGGATCCGCCAGCTGCTTGCGTGCCTGCTCCGGGGTCATGCCCTTCTTGGCGCGCAGCTGGCAGAGGCGATCGACCATGGGGACCAGCACCTGCTCGTCATCCATGGGCTGGAAGGAGGCCTTACCCAAGTTGTTGAGGCCAAGCTCCTTGCCCCGCGCCAGAATGGAATCCTTGTCGCCTACGATGATCAGGTCGACGATGTCGCGTTCCAGCAGGTAGTCGGCAGCCTTGATGATGCGGTCCTCGCCACCCTCGGGCAGAACTATGGTCTTCTTGTCAGCCTTGGCTTTGGCCAGCAGATCGTTCTGGAAGGCCACAGGCGTGGTGGCCTTGGGGCTGGCGGCTTCGGCGGCCTTCAGCACCTGGTCGACATCCACCTCCTGCTGAAATGTCTGGCTGGTGGCCTGGCGGGCCTGATCGGCGGACGGATCCGTGTCGAAGTCCATCTTGGAGACGGTCCAGGTCGGCAGGTCGTATTCCTGGAAGGCCTCGGTAAGTGGCGCTTTCTGCTCGGGCTGGCATCCGGTGATGAAGACACCGGCAAGTACGGCTCCCTGGGCCTCGATGGTTCGTCGGCAGGCGGCCACGGTCTTCATGACCTGGCCGGGTTCCCTGCCGATGGTGCAGACGGCCAGCATGACCGGGGACCTCAGGTCCGCCGCGATCTGTGCATTCAGAGCAAACAGACCTGGGTCAAAGAGCTTTGAGGCATCGCTTCCCACAACCAGGACACGCTCGGGATGGGTGGCCTCCACCAGCTCGTCATAGGCGTTGAGGACATCGGCCCGGGTCTGCATGGGGTCCTCAGTAGCTTGACCGGGGCACTTGCCGCGGCAGATTTCCGGATCCATATCCGGGAATGAACTGGCTGCAACCAGTTCCGGGGTCAATGGGTGCTTCCTGCAGGCGATTGGTCTGAATACGGCCGTTTTGGCTTTGGCGCTCAAGGCCCTGGTCAGGCCGTAGGCCACGACGTTGCGGCCGTTGGCGGCTTCTGGGCTGATGATGGTGATGCTTGCAAGACTCACTGTGTCTTCTCCTGTCCGGACTTGGTTGGCTTGATGACTGCTTTGTTCACAACCTTGTCCAGTATACAGAAACCGCCCGCCATGCGGGCTGCGCATGACGGGCGGTTTCAGGGTCGGATCAGCGTATCACTCGTTGTCTCCGGCGGTCGCGGCGGTGGCGGAGATGGTCTCCTGGCCGGCGCGGTTGGCATCGGGCCAGACCCAATCGGTGTAATCGGGGTGGTCGTAGCCCTTGTCCACGGCGAACTGGAAGGCCTCGTCGCGGAACTTGGTCCACTTGTCGATCTGGTCGGCGTACTTGCCGGCATCCACCAGCTTCAGGGCGGAGGCGGCCAGGCACCAGCGATCCATGTTGTTGACGCGCACCATGTCGAACGGCGTGGTGGTGGAGCCCTGCTCCTCGTAGCCGTGCACGGAGAAGTTGTCGTGGTTGGGACGTCCGTGGATCAGGCGGTAGATGGAGCCGGGGTATGCGTGGAAGGCGAACAGGACCGGCTTGTCCTTGCTGAAGAGCTCGGTGAACTCCTCATCGGACAGGGCCTGATCGTTTTCCTCGGTGTCCTGGATCTTCAACAGGTCGACCACGTTGACGAACTGGACCTTCACGCCCAGCTTCTGCAGCATGTCGTCGGCGGCCAGGGCCTCTTGGGTGGGGATGTCGCCTGCAGTGGCGATGACGACATCAGCATCCTCGGCATTCTTGGCGTTGGAGGCCCAATCCCAGCGGGCGGCCCCCTTCTCCAACTCGGCGGCGGCCTCGTCCACGCTCTGATAGGTGGCGGCGGGCTGCTTGCCGGCGAAGATGGCGTTGATGCAGTTGGTCGACTTGTAGCAACGCTCGCCCACGTTCAGCAGCATGTTGGCATCGGCGGGGAAGTAGATGTTGACCACGTGATCGTTGTTGAAGTTCTTGTTCAGCAGGATGTCGACGAAGCCGGGATCCTGGTGGGAGAACCCGTTGTGGTCCTGACGCCAGACGTGCGAGGTGACCAGGAGGTTCAGTCCGGCGATGGGCTTGCGCCACGGGATCTCGCGGACGGTGGCCTCCAGCCACTTGGCGTGCTGATTGATCATGGAGTCGATGACGTGCACGAAGGACTCATAGGAGCTCCAGATGCCGTGGCGTCCGGTCAGCAGGTAGCCCTCCAGGAAGCCTTCCATCTGGTGCTCGGAGAGCTGCTCGATGACCTGGCCGGTGTGGGCCATGTGCTCGTCGGTCAGCTCCGACAGGTAGTCGGCATCCCACTGCTTGTTGGTCACCTCATAGGCGGCGGCCAGACGGTTGGAGGCCGTCTCGTCAGGTCCGAAGATGCGGAAGTCGGTGGGGTTCTTGGCCAGTACGTCGCGGGTGTAGTAGCCCAGGACGCGGGTGGCCTCGGTGGCGCCCCAGCCGTGGCCGTGCTTCTTGATGTCGATCTCGTAGTCGTGGATGTCGGGCAGCTCCAGGGGCTTGAGCAGCCGGCCGCCATTGGCGTTGGGGTTCTCGCCGATGCGTAGGTCGCCCTTGGGCATGAAGCTGGTGACCTCGGGACGCACGGCGCCCTTCTCGTCGAAGAGCTCCTCGGGCTTGTAGGAGGCCAACCAGTTCTTGAGGATCTGGAAGTGGGCCTCGGTGTCGCGGGCGGAGGTCAGCGGCACCTGGTGGGCGCGCCAGGATCCCTCGGTCTTCTTGCCGTCGATGAACTTGGGGCAGGTCCAGCCCTTGGGTGTGCGGAAGATGATCATGGGGTAGAAGGGACGAGTCATGTCGTCGGTTTCGGCCCGGGCCTTGATGTCGCAGATCTTGTCGAAGACGGTCTCCAGCATGTCGGCGAAGCGGCGGTGGATGGACAGATGATCCTCGTCGTCGAATCCGGCAACGAACTCGAAGGGCTCATAACCCATGCCATGGAAGTACTCATGCAGCTCTTCGTCAGAGATGCGCGAGAGAATGGTCGGGTTGGCGATCTTGTAGCCGTTCAGGTGCAGGATGGGCAGGACGATGCCGTCGGTGCGGGGGTTGACCAGCTTGTTGGACTGCCAGCCGGTGGCCAGAGGGCCGGTCTCGGCCTCGCCGTCGCCCACGATGCAGGGCACGAAGAGGCTGGGGTTGTTCATGATGGCGCCATAAGCGTGGGAGAGGGCATAGCCCAGCTCGCCGCCCTCGTGGATGGACCCGGGGGTCTCAGGCGCGAAGTGGGAGGGGATGCCGCCCGGGTAAGAGAACTGGCGGAAGAACTTCTGCAGGCCAGCCTCATCGTTGGTGATCTTGGGGTAGTACTCGCTGTAGGTGCCATCCAGGTAGGACTGCGAAGTGCCGGCGGGGCCGCCGTGGCCGGGGCCCATGATGATCACGGTGTTCTGTTGATGGTCGGCGATCAGACGGTTGATATGGCCCAGCAGGAAGTTCAGGCCGGGGGTGGTGCCCCAGTGGCCGACCAGACGATGCTTGACATCCTCCCGAGTGAAGGGCTCCTTCATCAGGGGGTTGCTGCGAAGATAAATCTGTCCGATGGAAAGATAGTTGGCCGCCCGCCAATACTTGTCGACGGCCTCGAGGGTCTCCTCGGCGATTGGGGTCTCCAGCTTCGCCCAAGGGGTGCCGATAACAGGATTCGTCATGTGTACTCCTGCACTTTAGTGCGATTGTTTATTTACCTCGGTTACGGGCTTGTACAGTGTCATTCCAGGCATCTGTCGGGTCCGTACCCAATGCCTACATGGTACGTGAACGAGCAGACTTTTCTGAACGTTTTCTTGCAGTGTGTGTTCGCTCTTGTGAGAAAATGCGAGGGAATTGTCTGCTTGCAGATATGAACTTCCATTGGGGCTGCCGATCTGGGCTCAATGACGGTAGCATTGTCGAAAACTGCAACCATACTGGACTTGTTCGAGGGCCTCGAATCGTCGCTCTCGGGCATCCATGGCAGATACAGCATACATATAAGGAGTCTTATGGCACAGGGTCCCGTCCTGGTGGTCGATTTCGGTGCACAGTACGCCCAGCTGATCGCTCGTCGAGTCAGGGAGGCGGGGGTCTACTCCGAGCTGGTGCCTCATTCGATGAGCTTGGACCAGATGCTGGCTAAGGATCCCAAGGCGGTCATTCTTTCCGGCGGCCCGGCCTCTGTCTACGTGGACGGGGCGCCCAACATAGATAAGAGAATTTTCGAGGCGGGGGTGCCCGTTCTGGGCATCTGCTACGGCTTCCAGGTCATGGCCCATGAGCTGGGCGGTGAGGTGGACAAGGCGGCTCTGGGGGAGTACGGCAAGACCGAGGCCTTCATCGACAGCGCTAAGGGAATACTACAGGATTCGCCCGACCGTCAGGATGTATGGATGAGCCATGGCGTTGCCGTCAATCGTGCGCCTAAGGGCTTTGAGGTTCTGGCGCATACCGAAGGTGCTCCGGTGGCGGCCATGCAGGATCCTTCCCGGGGGCTGTACGGAGTCCAGTGGCATCCCGAGGTGACCAACACCCCTTTGGGACAGGATCTGATTGACCGCTTCCTGCACCAGTGCGCCGGACTGCCGTCGGACTGGAACGCCTCAGGCATCATCGGGCAACAGGTGGAGAAGATCCGTCGCACGGTGGGTGACGACCAGGTCATTTGTGGCCTGTCAGGCGGCGTTGATTCAGCTGTGGCGGCCGCTCTGGTCCACAGGGCCGTCGGGGACCAGCTGACTTGCGTCTTCGTAGATCATGGCCTGTTGCGCAAGGGGGAGGCCGAGCAGGTCAAGCATGATTTTGTGGCCGCCACTGGCATCAAGCTGATAGCCGTGGATGCCTCGCAGGATTTCCTGACCGCCCTCAAGGGCGTTTCCGAGCCCGAGCGCAAGCGCAAGATCATCGGCGAGAAGTTTATCCGCACTTTTGAAAAAGCCCAGCGGCAGGTGATTGAGGAGGCAGGCAAGACCGGCAAGGAAGTCAAGTTCCTTGTGCAGGGCACACTCTACCCTGACGTGGTCGAGTCGGGCGGCGGAGATGGAGCGGCCAATATCAAGTCCCACCACAATGTGGGCGGTCTGCCCAAGGACGTCAAGTTCCAGCTGATCGAGCCTCTGCGCACCCTCTTCAAGGATGAGGTACGGGCCATCGGTACCGAACTGGGCCTGCCTGACCAGATTGTCTGGCGTCAACCCTTCCCCGGCCCTGGTCTGGGAATCCGCATCATCGGCGAGATTACCCGGGAACGTCTGGAGACCCTGCGCGAGGCGGACGCCATTGCCCGCGAAGAGCTGTCCAAGGCTGGGCTGGACCGGCAGATCTGGCAGTGCCCGGTGGTGCTGCTGGCCAATGTGCATTCGGTAGGTGTGCAGGGCGACGAGCGCACCTATGGCTCGCCGATCGTGCTGCGTCCGGTTTCCTCTGAGGATGCCATGACTGCCGACTGGACACGTCTGCCCTATGACGTGCTGGCCACTATTTCCACACGCATTACCAACGAGTGCCCGGGCATCAACCGTGTGGTCCTGGATTGCACATCCAAGCCGCCGGCAACCATCGAGTGGGAGTGAGCATCTAGGCCGACAAGCCATATGGCAATACGTCGAAGACAGTATAGTCACATATGACTTGTCGGCCCAGTTATTTGGTTCTCGGGCTATTGAATTCAGATAGTCGATAGAAGAACTCAGGTGCTGCAATTCATTGTTTACTGCTTTGTGGTTTACTGCTTTGTGATGGCCGCGTTAATCTGGTTGACCAGCTCGCGGGGTTGTTCCACCCCGAGCACCAGTCGGTCATAGCGCTCACCCTTGAGTTGGATGACAATGGGGCTTTCCGGTCTGGTGACATTCCAGAATGTCTTTTCCCCATGCTCAATGTATGTGCCGGCCCATTTACCGGGAACATGAAGGCCGGGCGCACGCAGGCCTTTGGCATCATCAAGAATGCCCGGATCCTCGCTCGCACCCAGAACATGCTCGAGCGGCACCACCAGTTTCCCTGTGAACGACCACATCTTATCCAAACCCTGCGGTTCAACTTCCAGCGTCCGCCCGACAATTGCCACCTTGTTGTTCATGACTTATCTTCTTTCGTCATCAGGCTGCAGACGAATATGTGCACGCTGCAGCAGCGTCTCGCCAAGGAGCGTGGCGATATCAAGGGCCACAGCATTAGTATCGTCATATCCCGAGCTGGACAGCTTCGCAAGGTAATCCCTGACCAGCCCACGAACCTCAAGATCATGATCTGACAGCTCCATGAGTGCCACCAATACCAGATTGAGCACTCCTGAATCGCCCGACTCAGAATCCGTTGCATCACGTAACGCAGCCACGAACATGCCGCGCTTGCTGCCGAAGGCACCGTAGAGACTGCCCCGGAGCAGACCCGTGGCCTTGACGAGAGCATCAATCGATGTGCCCTCATAGCCATGCTCCAGGAAAACCTCGCGGGCACGGGCAAGTACCTCATCATCATCGAAACTTCTCTTGCGACCCATGCCCGTCAAGATAGTATTAATTGACTAATCAGTCAAGAATGATAAATGGTTATTTGATGGACGCCTTGAGCGAGCGTTCATATTCCTGCAACCATTCCTTGGTCACTGGTTCGATTCGTGTTCCGCCCTCGCCGTCCGGATTGGCCATGAGTATTCGTATTTGCTCGTCTTTCTTAGCTGTGCAGAAGGTGAATTCTACGTTTGTGGCGACCCCCCATTCCCCTCTCTTGTTGAGAGCGATCATTGAGATCTCGCCTACTTTGCCGTAGCGGTTCCTCAGGAGGTCGTCAAATTTGTAGACTGCAGAATCGCAGGCTTCCTGCGGGCTCAAGCCGCTTCCCATCAGGGCGACGATCCGATAGGAGAGGCACCCTTTCATGATGTCTTCTCCCAGCCCGGTGGCGGCTGCCCCCCCGATGGCACTGTCCACGTAGAAGCCAGAGCCGGGTAGGGGAGAATCGCCTACTCTGCCCGGCTCCTTCATAAAGAGACCTGATGTCGATGTGCCAGCAGCCATAGAACCCTGCGTATCCAAGGAGATGGCCCCGACCGTATCGTGCCCTCGATAGGGGCCGGCAGACTCCGGTGTTGTGGTCTTGGCGGCTTCCAGCTCCCAGCGCTTTCTGGCCCTGTCCGTCAGCATATTGCGCATTTCGAACCCGCTGACCTGGGCGTAACGAGTCGCCCCCTGCCCGACCAGAAAGCTGCTGGTATGGCGTCGACTCAGCTGCCTGGCCACGGATATGGGGTGGAGTACATGCTGGATGCCGGCCACGGCTCCCAAAGCCATGCTGTTCCCGTCCATGAAGGCGGCGTCCATCTCCATCTCACCTTCCCGATTGGGCAAAGCACCATAACCGACGGAGGTGTAATCGGGGTTGGCCTCAACCTCACGGATCAGTGTCTCAACAGCATCGCCCGCATGGCCATCCTCTTCAAGATCGGAATTTGACTTGACCATCCCTTCATAGGCCATCCGCCATGTGGCAATAGAGGCCCATGTGGATTGATCGTGGCTGACTATCTGTGAGGATGAATCACTCATTTCCTTGGTTCTTTCTATCGGTGCGGTCGTTGACTGCTCTTGGGTGGATCACAAAAACTGTTTTTAAGCAGAAGAGCAGGCGAGACCTCAGCCGGTCGATGAATGATCGAGCTGATGGACCATGCTCCTGAGGGGACAGCCGTCAGTAGCGGGCTTACCTCGCCCGCATGCAGACAGCAACGATGTCCTCTGCCTTATCTCTTCTGTCAATGATAATTAATAAAGATACTTTTGTTTCGGAATGTCTTGCCAGCGCTCCTATTGTTTTATCAGCATCAGCTTTTGCGTACATACCTTAAGGCAGGCTTAAAAGGCCGAGTTCCAACAATTTGTTTGGTGAACGCTGGATGGCAGATCCGGCCGATTCTGCGTGACGCAACACCTTCGGCATGTACAGTTTCCAATTTGATATATACTATTAACAAACTATTATCTATTGAAATAGTTCGGGACCAAGATGGTTCATTGAATCTAGTTGTGTGCAGTACATGAGTTAATCAAGTGCTCGCCATCGTAAATGCGAATGCGATGACAGTTCCGAGGAAGGGACTTTCATGGAGTCAAAAGAGAAACAGGTGAACACCAGTTCACCGATTTTGATGTTGGGCATCTTATCCATATCATTCCTGATGTCGGTTTCGAACGCCGTCTCGGGGACCATCCCGCTGATGAAGGAGTACTTCTCCAACATCTCGGAGGCCAACGTAGAGCTATTGGTCGTCATCCCCACGGGAGGCGTCCTGCTGGGAACAGTGGTCAGCGGCCTCATATCCAACAAGCTGGGCAAGAAGTACACGGTCCTTTTGGGGCTCATCGTCTCCTTGGTCTTCGGAGTCATCCCTGCTTTCTTCTACAACTACCCAGCCATTTTCCTGTCGAGGGCCATGTTCGGCGTGGGCATGGGCATCTTCACCCCGCTAAGCGTCTCCTACATCACTGATGTCTTCCCTGAGAAAATCAGGAACAGGCTTTTGGGTTGGAGGAACTCCGTCGGCGCCATCGGCGATTCGATCATGCTCTTCATTGCAGGATTCCTGATCAATATCTCCTGGCATGCCACTTATCTGGTCTTCCTCTTCCTGATCGTTCCAATCGTCCTCGTCTCCCTTTTCGTCCCCAAGCGGCTTGACCGAGTCATCGTGGAGGATGGCAAGGAGGTTGAGGAAGACACTTCCATCAAGCCGTCTACCAACGGCGGCGTCATCCAGCTGGCCATCCTCTTCCTCTTCGTCTGCCTCTTCTATTCGGCTATCTCCCTGAAACTGGCCAGCCATATGGTCGATTCACACATAGGCTCTGCAGCTGATGCCACCAGGATCTTCGGCTTCCTGGTACTCTGCTCGATCATCTCAGGCATCGCCTTCGAACAGCTCGCCAAGTGGTGCGGACGATACACCGTCTTCATCTTCGAGGTTCTGACGGCAGTGGTCATGATCGCTATGCCCTTCACCAACTCCATTCCGATCTTGCTGGTTCTGGTCCTGGTGGCAGGGTTCTGCAATGGCATCATCAATCCAGCTCTGACTGCCCGCATGGTGGCCTATTCGCCCAAGGGCTCCATGAACCTGACCACTTCGATCATCCTAATCGGCATCAACATCGGCTCCCTGGTGGCTCCCTACTTTTTCCAAGCCTTGGGCGGGGTGCTTGGCAATAAAGACCCAGGTTTCATGATCATGTGCGCAGGTATCTGCTACGTGATTCTGGCCCTTTATGATGCCTTCGTCGTCAAGAAGGACAAGCTGACCATCTGAGAGTGGTCATTGCGACTCGTATCAATCAACAGAAACAGAGGTAAATAATGAGCGATACCGTGGAATGGTTCAAGCAAGCCAAGTACGGAATGATGATTCACTGGGGTCTCTATTCACTCCTGGGAGGGGAGTACCAGGGGAAGTCGTCTAGCAACTATGCGGAATGGATCCAATCCAAGCTCCAGATCCCCAACAAGGAGTACGAACGCCTGACCCAGGCCTTCAACCCCATTTATTTCGACGCGGATGCCATAGTTGACCTGGCCAAGCGCTGCGGCATGCAGTACCTGGTCGTCACAACAAAGCACCATGACGGCTTCGCCATGTACCGGTCGCTGGTGGATCCTTACAATGTCTATGATGCGACGCCCTTCCACAGGGATGTGATCGGCGAGCTGTCATTGGCCTGCCGCGAGGCTGGTCTGCGATTTGGTCTCTACTATTCGCAGGACCTGGACTGGCACGAACCGGATGGCGGCGGATACCTCTCAAACGACATCGAGACGGCGGGCACCACCTGGGACAACAGCTGGGACTTCACAGGGGAGAAGAACTACGACCGGGCATTCGAACACAAGATCATGCCCCAGATCGAAGAGATCATGAGCAACTATGGAGAGATATCGGTTGCCTGGTTTGATGTTCCCATGACCCTCAGCGACGAGCAGAGCCAGACCATCTACGATACAGTCAAGCGCCTGCAGCCCGACTGTCTGATCAATTCCAGGCTGGGCAACGGCCGCTATGACTATGTCTCTTTGGGGGACAACGAGATTCCTGAAGATTCGGATGCCAGCGACAAGGCCGTCTCGGATGGAAATGTCGATTACAACTCGATCGAAGGATTCAAGCCCTCAAAGCTTGACCTCTACGAGACCGCCGGGACCATCAACGATTCCTGGGGATTCTCATATCATGACCAAAACTGGAAGAGCCCGCAGACCATTCACGATTACAAGGCCCATCTGAACAAGTACGGCATCAACTATCTGCTCAACGTCGGTCTGGATGGATTGGGACGAGTTCCCATGGCTGCTGAGCAAGCACTACTGGGAGCGCGAGCTTTGGAGGCCTAAGGAATCGGAATTCTATGAATCAGCCAAGGAACCTTGTCGAATGGATACCATTCCCGTCCGACAAGGTCCCTTGGCTAGCTACTTGTTTAGCTTCACAGTCTTGGCGACTTCACAAAGTGGGACTTCTGTGTTTGGGGGTTTATACAGGTTATAGGTTCAGTCATACTTATAGCGGTACTTTGACAACTGTGAAAGCAGATGTTTGACGAATACCGTGTTTGCGTGAACCCTTATTTTGGAAGAAATTTGATCGCTTTCGCTGCAACTGAAATAATTGTCTTGCTATTTTTTGCGACGAAACTACCAGCTACCAACAAGCCTCCGCCGATGGCGGTGATGTTTTTCTTCGCATGATCTGCGCTGTCTTTTCTTTTTGCTAGACAGCGAGCACAGTAAATACCATCCGGGTTATCGAGGAAAGTGTGGCAACTACGGGATCTGCATACGGCCATCAGTTGTGAGCCGCATTTCGGACAGTAATCGAAGTCTTTTTTATAATGGACGTTCTCTTTGTAAGAGTCACATTCCTGGTTGGTGCAACCTCTAACGCTCTTCATGGATCTCATCCGTTTCAGCAGATAACTTAAGGTACAAGTGCTTCTCGGGCAATGCTAGGGATTTGCTTAGATTGGAAACGTCAAGTTGAAGTGCGGCTCGAGATCGCCAAATTCCCTGTTCTGTTCCTGTATCGGAGCGATCGCATTCTGCTAGAAGGCCGGCATTGTCTCCCACAGTCGACTTGATAAAGTGCGAATATGTTTCCAAGGCTTTCGCCATGGCCTTGGGCTCTCCTTGCTCGCAAAAAATGGCTGCTCTGGCAATTGACGCCTTGTGTATGGCAGGAAAGCAACCGTTGATGCTCTCCATTCTTTCATCGATGAGTTTTGTACGTCTGCCTTTTTCATGCTCGTAGTCGCCATTAGCGAGATATTTTACGTCAGACTCCATTTCCAACTCGAGTTGGGCCTCTGCGTCCGATAGAGCGCGCAAGGCCTGAGATATAAGGAGCTTTCTAAGAGTTTCATCGTCAACTTCACGGGCTTGCAGATAAAGGCGCATACCGCTCTGTAGGATGCCGAGCCTGTCGTTCTGTTGCCCCTCGAGAACTTCCTGCACGCGCACATCTATGACTGCAATTTGGCGGGCGATGTCTTCAAGCTGACCTTGAATTGCCCTGAGTTGTATTGCGTTCGCCGCTTGAAAGGGATCAACTCCCTCGCTGAAATCCTCGCGCTTGATGGGCAATTTCTTTCCATATCGCCCGTTAGGATCTAAAAGTTGGGCAAAGGTGTTGCCTGCTCTATCGGTAGTTAGCTTGATGTCACCATTAGCGATGGCATCGAGAGTATTTTTTGGAACATCTACCACCAGACGAAAATCGTTATTCATGGCTTTATGAGCCAAGGCAAATTCGGAGGATTCACGTTCCAGTGCATGAACCATGTCTTTAATGGCGGTATTGCTTTTAGAGATGCCATTCCTTATTCCGTTCCGGAAAAATGCCAAGGGCGAGTCCGGATCGGCGCTGAACTCAGATTCTTCAGGCTTCAACGAAACCCCCTATCGAAAGACATGCCGGCTGCACGCTAATAACTGACGATAATTAATTAGATTATAACCGTCCATTGCTCAAAGGCACTTAAAGCAATTGCTTTGTTTGGGGGAAGTCAGTAACTAAGACAAATATCAGCGAATTGGCACGGCAAAGTACTTGCAATACCCCAACCCAACGTCGTTCACACGGCTGCCCTCATCAACAGCAGCCTTAGGCAAGGAAAGTGAGGTATATCAGACTCTTGGTATTCCACAGTAGCTAGGTCAGAATTTTATCTCACTAAACTTAAACTTCCTTGCGCACATCTGGCTTTAATTGTGTACCGCTCTGGCATATAGTTTAGCGTTAGAGGTCCTTGGCATGGACCATCAGGTAGTCCCAGGCACGGGTGGGGAGCAGGGAATGAAGGGCGATCAAGGGTTTGGCTCCGAAGCCCAGAAGGTAGCGTGGACGAGGATGGCGTACTATCGAGGCATGGACAATGGCCCTGGCGATAACGGATGGCTGGGTCAAATGTCTGCTGCAATAGAGCTTGCGCAGTCCGTTAGCAGCTCGAAACCCCGACTTTTGATAGGCGCTTTTGCGGGTGACTGACTGAAGATGGTCGGCGGCGATCGCACCCCAGTTGGTGGCGATGGCCCCAGGCTCGATCAAGATCACGTCGATGCCGAAGGGCCGCATCTCCATACGCAATGCGTCGCTGAAGGCTTCAAGGGCATACTTGGTGGCATGGTACCAGGCACCCATATAGGTGACCATCCGGCCCGCCATGGATGAGGTGTTGACGACCCGGCCGCGTCTGGCTCGGCGCATGGCGGGCAGTACCAGCTGGGTCAAGCGGGCAAGGCCGAAGAGGTTGACCTCGAATTGCCGACGGACCTCTTCGATGGAGACCTGCTCGACCGGGCCATAGGAGCCGTAGCCGGCGTTGTTGACCAGCAGGTCGACGCGCTGTTCCTTCTGCAGAATTCGTGCGACAGCCTTCTCGATGGATGCAGAATCGGTCAGATCCATCTGCACAGCCGTCACCCCCTTGTTGCCAAGCTGCTTCAGTCGTTCGACACGTCGTCCTACCGCATATACCTGGTATCCACGGTCGGCGAGAAGTCGAGTAGTTTCATACCCTATGCCGCTGGTGGCTCCAGTGACGAGTGCTACTCGATTAGTCATTTCCTCACCCCTTTTGGCCGACACATCCAAGAATTCTGTCTCTTGCTTGTCTTTGAGGCAAAGTATATGACAGAGACCTCAATGCATGGGCGCAACAGTCGGATAATGCCAATCTCGCGTCCGAGTTTGGTTTTGCGACACAACTTTGACAAGACTTTAACCTGAATTCGTCCTTGCCGACCATATCTTGCAGACAGTAGTGAAGAGATTGAGCTTAGGATACAAGCGAGCAAAGCTTCGGGATGGAATGGAAGCTTGTAGGGGGGGCTATCTGAATATGCTGATTACGGATTCGTGGGTTGCGATTCGCTAGGATGGTGAATGAGCGATTCGAGGAAACATCCCAAAGGAACCTCAAGATAAATCTCGGAAAATTTGAGATCAATCTCGTCTGGCTTCGCCTGTCTTGCCATAGGCACGTTTATTTTGGATGCTTGTGGCGTCCGCAAATGGAAGAACCTGGTCAAATAGTGGTCGCGTTCATTGGATTGCTGGAGCTTCGCTGTACGCTTATTACCAATGCTGATTGTAGATTCCACAGGAGGTTTCAGCATGCAGGGCACGCGATTTACCTATTGGTGGCACGGATTCGATCTGTGACGCCGGGTGCCTTGTAGGAACGGTTGCACGGATCGGAACCCACCGGCCCTGCAGTCGTCGACAGCATTTCCCATGCATCGTCACCGCATAGTCGGTAAGGCAGCACCAACAACAGTGGTTGTAGTAACCGCATGGGAAAGGACAAGCCAATGACATTGGCGGATCATATGAATGCCAGGGTCAAAGCTCTGGCGCCGAGCGACATACTCGAGTTCAACAAGGAGATCGCCGGAATAGACGGCATCGTGAAGCTGACTCTTGGTGAGCCTGACTTCTTCACCCCAGAGCACGTCAAGCAGGCGGGTATCCAGGCCATCCAAGACAACCACAGTCATTACACCGAGAGTCGCGGCATGCCCAGTCTTCGTAAGGCGGCTGCCGACTATCTTCACGCCAAGTACGGGCTGGACTACAACCCTGACAGCCAGATTGTGATCACAGCCGGGGCCACAGGGGGCATCTTCTCGGGCCTTACCGCCATGATCAACCCGGGTGATACGGTCATTCTGCCAACGCCTATTTTCCCTCTCTATATTCCAATCGCCCAGCTGAGCGGCGCCAAGACCGTCTTCGTCGACACATCCGATGACGGCTTCATTCTTAAGCCGAACAAGCTGGAGGCCGCCATCGAAAACAGTGATGGTCCAGTCAAGGCCCTGGTGCTCAACTATCCGACCAACCCTACTGGCGTGACCTATGCCCGAGAGGATCTGGAGGCCCTGGCCCAGGTGGCACGCAAGCATGGCTTCTTCGTGCTCAGCGATGAGATCTACGCCGAGCTTACCTACCAGGGCACTCATGTATCCATGGGCACTATCCTTCCCGAGCAGACGATCGTTCTTGGCGGGGTTTCCAAGTCCCACGCCATGACTGGATGGCGGGTCGGCATCGCCGCTGGCCCCGCCGACGTGATTGATCAGATCAGCAAGGTCAACGAGTTCACTATTACCTCGGTGACCACCAACGCCCAGTATGCGGCCCAGGAGGCTCTGACCAAGGGTATGAATGACACGGACCCAATGCGCGAAGCATATCGTAAACGGCGGGACTATCTGGTCAAGGCCCTGCCTGAGGTCGGGCTGGACGTCATTGATCCCAAGGGCGCCTTCTATATCTTCGCCCAGCTGCCCGAGGGCATGCGCGACAGCTGGAGCTTCGTCTATGACCTGGCTCGCAAGGCCAAGGTGGCTGTAATCCCCGGGGCAAGCTTTGGGCCCGGGGGCGAGGGCTACGTCCGCATCTCCTACGCGGCCTCCATGGAGGACCTGCACACCGCCGTGGAGCGGATCGGCGACTATATGCGTCAGAATCGCGGATGACTCATCTGGCGATTCATCCGACAGCCGGCAAAAACCATCAATGAAGACAGTTACCAAGGACAGGAAAAATGACCAGCATTCTTATGTATTCAGTACGTCCCGACGAGCAGGAGGCCATTCAGGCCTGGGCGCAAGCCAATGACATTCAAGTGGATACCACTGACCACGATCTGGGGATGAACACTGTTGACATGATCAAGGGATACGACGGAATCGTCATCCAGCAGCGCGCGGCTCTGCCCGAGCCTGAGCTCTACCAGCGGCTCAAGGAGTATGGTCTCAAGCAACTGACCCTGCGAATCACCGGGTATGACATCGTCAATCTGCAGGCCGCTCGGGAGAACGGGTTGGTCGTCACCAACGTACCTGCCTACTCGCCCCGGTCGGTCTCCGAACTGGTTCTGGCCCAGGTCATGCGTCTGGTTCGGCATTTGGGGGAGGCCAGCGCTCGCGAGGCCAAGGACGACTATACCTGGGATGGGCTTCAGGCCCACGAGATCCACAACCTGACCGTGGGGATCATCGGAGCCGGCAAGATTGGATCGGCCGTGGCCAGAATCTTCCGGGCCCTGGGCTCCACCGTCATCGCCAACGATCCGGTCCATCGCCCCGAGCTGGCAGACACCCTGGATTACGTGGATCTGCCCACCCTTTTGAAGCGGGCCGACATCGTCACCGTTCATACGCCGCTGGACGATACCACCCATCATCTGATCAATGCCCAGACACTGGATGCCATGAAGCCCTCGGCCTTCCTGATCAACGCCGCCCGCGGCCCTATTGTGGACACACTGGCCCTGATTGAGGCCCTGCAGACCAAGTCCATCGCCGGTGCTGCCATCGACACCATCGAAGGGGAGGCCGGCATCTTCGAAAAGAATCTGAGCGGGACCAAGGTCGACAACCAGGCCCTGGAGACCCTCAAGGCCATGCCCAACGTGGAGGTCTCGCCTCACATCGGCTTCTACACCGATGCCGCCGTGACCGCCATGGTCAACATCTCCCTGAACGATGTAAAGGCCATCCTGGAGGGCGGCACTAGCGAGCATCAGGTAGACTGACGCTATTGTTCCTGTGACCCGGACCGGGCGTCGACCTTCTCAGGCGGGATTGTGAGCAAAGGTGATGGTGCCCTGGTCCGGGTCCATGCTTTCCACGATGGCCAAAGATTTGAGGTTGTAGCCCTCTTTGCGCAGGGTGCGGCCACCCTCCTGGAAGCCCTTCTCCACGGCGATGCCGATGCCCTCTACGATGACTTTGGCGTCCTGGCAGATGTCAATCAGACCGTGCAGGGCGTTGCCCTTGGCCAGAAAGTCGTCAAGGATCAGCACATGCTCGCCTTCCTTGAGAAAGCGCTTAGCCACGATGACGGGGTACTCCCGCTGCTTGGTGAAGGAGTAGATACGGGCTGTGTACTGGTCGCCGTCAAGGTTGATGGACTGGGTCTTTTTGGCGAAGACCACTGGGACGTCGCCGAAGTGACGGGCGGCCAGGCAGGCGATGCCGATGCCGGATGCCTCGATGGTCAGAATCTTGTCAATTTGGTGACCGGCGAACAGGCGGGCCCATTCAGCGCCCATGTGGTCGAAGAGCCGCACGTCGCACTGATGGTTGAGGAAGGCGTCCACCTTGAGTACATTGCCAGGCTTGACCGTGCCCTGGCGGCGGATTCGCTCCTCAAGTTCCTGCATGTCATCGTCCTCGTCGTCATGAAAGCGGGGCCCCTATGGTCCCGACGGATAAAAACCAAGATAACCCGGTTCAGCGACTGTCGTCAGACTGCTCTGATCCGTCAGGTTTCACCGCCAGCGGATTGGAGTGTCTTCCTGGCGTGTCAGCCCGTCAATCCGCGGATTCAAGGCCCTGACTGTTACAGTGAAAATTGACCGCAATGGTCACGCATCGTCGCGGTGCGTTAAAGGACCTAAGGAGGACCATATGGGGATTCTGGATGATGCAAAGGATGCCATGAAGTCTGCCGGCGAGAAGATTTCCGACGTCGCAGGCGATGTAAAAGACACCGTTATGGACAAGGCATCCGATGCCAAGGACGCCGTTGCCGACAAGATGGGCGATGCAAAGGACGCTGCCCAGGACAAGCTGGGTGACGCCAAGGACGCCGCCTCCGACAAGATGGACCAGGCCAAGGCCGATGCAAAGGTCGGCAAGGCCAAGGCTGAGCAGGGCGCCACCGAGGCTGTCAACAACGCCAAGGATCAAGTGCGCAACTGACTGGGTCATCTCGACTTCCCCGACTAAACCCCGTTCGCTTTCCCTCTCAGAAGCGGGCGGGGTCTTTTATGTCTGCTGGCTAACCCGTGAGCCAAGGTCGATGACACCTCTTTGTGGTAGAAATGGTTGGTTGCCGGGTGTGCGCCATCCGGCCTGTGACGGTGACCGAGACCAGATGGCAAGAGGTGGCTTGTGAACGAGGAACCGGACTTGATCCAGCGCAGCGCCAAGGAACTGCTCAAGGGACTCAACGATCGGCAGGCCGAGGCAGTGCAATACCAGGGGCAGGCCCTGCTGATCGGAGCAGGCGCAGGCTCGGGCAAGACCAGGGTGCTGACCCGCAGAATCGCCTGGATCCTCAGTCAGTTTGGCGCCTGGCCCAGTCAGATTCTGGCCATCACCTTCACCAACAAGGCGGCTTCTGAGATGCGCGAACGTCTGCGCAGGTTGATTGGGCCCGTGGCCGACCGCATGTGGGTGTCTACCTTCCACTCGGCCTGCGTGCGTATTCTGAGGCGGGACGGCAAGGAGATCGGCTTGCGGTCGGGCTTCACCATCTATGACACGGCCGATTCCGAGCGCCTGATCAAGCTGATCGGCAAGGATCTCAACATCGATCTGAAGCGCTACACCCCAAGAAACATTCTGAGCCATATATCTGACTACAAGAACAACCTGCAGGATTGGCGCACGCAGCTGCAGGAGTACGCCCCCGACTACCGGCCCGGTCAGCGCGGCCAGCAGATCACCGCCCGCTTCGGCAACGAGGAGGAGCTCTACTCCGTAATCTACGCCGAGTATGAGCATCGGCTGGCTCAGGCCAATGCTGTCGATTTCGACGATCTGATCGTACGTACGGTCCAGTTGCTCCAGCAGTCCCCGATGGTGGCGCAGTATTACCACCATCGCTTCCGCTACGTGCTGGTGGACGAGTACCAGGACACCAACCATGCCCAGTACGTGCTCATGCGCGAGCTGGCCGGTGCAGATGCCGGCAAACAGGACCAGGCCTGGATCACCGTGGTGGGCGATTCGGACCAATCCATCTATGCCTTCCGAGGGGCCGACATCAGCAACATCAGGGACTTCGAGAAGGACTTCCCCGGAGCCCGGACCATCCTTCTGGAGCAGAACTACCGTTCCACCCAGACCATTCTGGATGCGGCCAATGCCATCATCGTCAAGAACGAGGGCCGCAAGCCCAAGAAACTCTGGACCGCACTGGGCAAGGGGGAGCCCATCGTGGGCTATGCAGCCGACAACGCCCAGCAGGAGGCCGCCTGGATTGCCACCGAGATCGCCCGACTGCGCAGCGAGGAGGGCATTCCATACTCCGACATGGCCATCATGTACCGGGCCAACGCCCAGTCCCGCGCCCTGGAGGAGGGGCTGATCAACGCCGGTCTGCCTTATCAGCTGGTGGGCGGGACCCGCTTCTACGAGCGTAAGGAGATCAAGGACGCCCTGGCCTACCTGCACGCCATCGCCAATCCCCAGGACGACGTGAACATGCGCCGGATACTCAACGTGCCCAAGCGCGGCCTGGCCGCACGCGCCGAGGCGGCGGCGACCTCCTATGCGGATCTTCATCAGGTCTCCTTCTGGGAGGGCGTGCAGCATATTGAGGAGGTACCCGGGGCCTCCACGCTGATGGTCAAGCGGATGAAGGCCTTCAGGGATCTGATTGCCTCTTTGACCGACTTTGCCGCAGAGCACAATACCAAGCCGTCTCAGATTGTTGAGAAGGTGCTGGAGGAATCCGGCATGCTGGATGAGCTTCGCAAGTCGGTCGATCCGCAGGATGCCTCCCGACTGGAGAACCTTGGCCAGCTGCAGTCCGTGGCTGCCGAATTCGAGCAGAAGACTCCCGACGCTACGCTGGCCGGTTTCCTGGAGACCACGGCACTGGTGGCCGACTCGGACCAGCTGCCGGGCCTGGGGGACGACTCAGGCAAGGTGACGCTGATGACCCTGCACACGGCCAAGGGCCTGGAGTATCCGGTGGTCTTCCTGACCGGCATGGAGCAGGGGACCTTCCCTCACTCCCGCTGCCTGGAGGATGCCGATGAGATGCAGGAGGAGCGTCGACTGGCCTATGTGGGCGTAACCCGTGCCAAGAGGCGTCTCTACCTGACCCGGGCGGCCGTCCGGTCTCAATGGGGGCAGGTCAATGAGATGCTGCCCAGCCAGTTCCTGGATGACATCCCTGACGATCTGATCGACTGGAAGCGTCGGCAGGCCGGCAACGAGCGGATGCGCGCAGGCTGGGACCTGGGTGGCGACGAGGACGAATTCGGAGGCTTCGAGGATGAAAGCGATGGCCGCGCATTCGGTCACCGTTCATTCGGCGGTTTTGGCTCTTCCCGCAATGGGTATGGGCGTTCGCGGGCCTCCGCACAGCGGTCATTCGGTTCTTCCGGGTACGGCTCTCGTAACTCCTCCTCCAGAAGCGGAAGAGTTACAACCAGGAGGAGCACAGCAAGCTCATCGTCCTCCGCACACGCTGGCAGGGCCTCGGCCCAGCCCAAGTCGAATGGCCTGTCCATTCAGGATTTCTCCCTGGGAGACAGGGTGGCCCACGATCAGTATGGCCTGGGCAAGGTTGTTGACATTCAGGACAAGGGTCACAACTCGGTTCTGACAGTGGACTTTGGCTCCGAGGGGACCAAGAGGCTGATGCTGCGCTTGGCTCCGATCGAAAAGCTCTGAACGATCGAGACTCCAAAAGCTGTATGCTCACGACTCTTGCGAGGACAGCCATTCCACGGCGAGTTGGGTGCGGTTGGCCAGGTTGGTCTTGGCCAGGATGGCTGAGATGTGATTGCGGACGGTGCCCTCACTGAGATAGAGCCGCCTGGCGATGGCCTGGTTGTCGAGGCCGTCGGCCACCAGAGCGACGATTTCCTGTTCGCGGTCGGTCAGTGTTTGGAAGCGCCGGGTAACAGGTTCTGCTGGGTCTTTTCGTGTCTGCTCCTCCTGCTTGCCAAGTGAGAGATTAGCCACTGCTTCAGCGCCAAGAACCGTCTGCCCAGCCATCACAGCTTGCAGGGCCGGCACCACAGAAGCCACGTCCTGCTTGATTACATAGCCCTTGGCACCCAAGGCCAAGGCACGGGAAATATACTCCTTGTCGGCAAAGGTGGTCAGAAAGAGTACACGGGCAGTCGAATCCATGGCGATGATGCGCTCCGCCGCCTCCAGGCCGTCCATACCAGGCATCTGCACGTCAAGCAGCAGTACGTCAGGCCTGCCACCAGCGGCCTGGTAACAATCCAGGGTTGACTGGCCGTCACTGGCGGTCCAGAGCACGTCTGCAGTGCCGGTTGCGGTCAGAATCGTTGACAGGGACGAGCAGACGATCGGATCGTCATCAGCGATAGCGACTTTCATGCCATTACCTTCCTATCCTCTACGTGCTCAGTTGCACTGCGGTTGAACCAGGGCTCCTTTGGCAAGGATACGAAGACCTTCCATCCTTTTCGATTGGGTCCGCTGTTGGTTGTGCCGCCCAGGGCTCTGGCCCTGGCCTCTATATCGGCCAGCCCCATGCCGCGCTGGAGCTCTGGTTTCTTATGACGCGAGCTGTCAGGCTGCGAGTGCTGAATTCCACCGTCATCCTGCACCACCATCTGCCAGAAGGCCGGTAGATCGCGCAGAATGACCTGTGCCGACCTTGCTGAAGAATGGCGGACCGTATTGGTAAGGGCCTCGCGAACAATGCTGGTCAGGCAACGGCACACTGGTGCAGGCGCTGTCTCAATGCCGTTGTTCAGATCGACCTGTAGCTGCCCCATAGAAGCCTCGGAGCTGGCAGCTTCCATCTGGGATGCGAAGTCGGTGCCCTCATCCTCCAAGTCATGCACCGAACGACGAATTGTGGTCATGGCTTCGTCTAAAGTCTTTCCGACACTATCAAAGACTTGCTCGGTACTCTGATCGCCCTTGCTCTGAGCAACCACCCGGCCAGCCTGGGTCTGCATGATGGCTCGGGTGAGCAGGTGGCCCACATTGTCATGAATATCTCGGGCGATCCGGGTCCGCTCCGATAAGTGCGCCATCCGGGTCGCCTGGGCTCTCTCCTCGTCCAGATCGCTGATGCGGCCATGCAGTTGGCGAATCCTGTAGCGCTCGGTGTCTTCAATCTGCCATACGCGACACTTGGCCACGGCCAAGTGTGCACAAGTCAGTCCGCCGCCTTGCGCCAGTGCCGAGGTTAATAAAGCCAGCAGGGCATAGCGTTGGGGGAGGCCTCTGAAGAGTATGAGGTCGGCCATGGCAGGTATCAACCAAAAGAATGACGGCAACAAGGCCAAGAGCAGCCTGGGCCAGGCCAGTCCGGAGTTCTTGGCTTGGGGATCTTTCATGCCGACTGACCTGGTGACTGGAACCATGGTTCCGAGTCCGACGCCCGCCTCAAAGGCCAGGGCTGGCAGGAAGAAGAGCCAGTCTGGTATGAACGTTGCCAAAAGCGATACCAGAGCGCCGCCCCACATGGAACCTGGCGCAGGCAGCAGCCATTCACACAGGGCTCCTGCGGCTACTGAGGCCAAAAGGCCAGCGATCAGGGTGCCTGATACCCCTGAACCATACCATGATCCGCATAAGGTCCCCAGGCCAAGCAGGACCAGCCAGCCAGCTATCCTGCCCATGAATGTCTCCTCGCCCTGTTGCTCTATTGTCTCAAATAGTAATTGTCGGGCTACCCGTTCCTGAGCCTAAGCGCAGGCAAGACTACCCATGACAAATGTCATAAGTTGTGATTTGACCGTCTACAACATTGATGACGGCTGTCATGGTGTTGGGCCAGCCCTAGCTGGGATGATGGAATCATGAACAGTTCACGTGAGCAAGAGCCAGCCTTGCAGGTCAGCGCATTGGTGAAGCGCTACGGCGACATGGTGGCCTTGGACCACTTCGACATGGAAGTCAGCCGAGGTGAGGTATTTGGACTGCTTGGCCCCAATGGTTCAGGCAAGTCAACCGCCATCAACTGCATACTGGCCCTGCTCAGCTTTGAATCGGGGACGGTTCGGATATTCGGGCAGGAGATGACCCCGACCTCCTACGACCTTAAAAGTCATATAGGCGTGGTTCCACAGAATGTGGCCGTCTTCAACGAACTGAGCGTGCAGGAGAACATCGACTATTTCTGCTCCCTCTATGTGCCCAAGAAGGCCGACCGCAAGGATCTGGTTGAGCAGGCCATTGACTTCGTGGGACTGGGCGACTTTCGAAAGTTCCGTCCCGGCAAATTGTCGGGCGGTCTGCTGCGCAGGCTCAACATCGCCTGTGGCATCGCCCATCAGCCCGACCTCATCTTTTTCGACGAGCCCACCGTCGCCGTTGACCCCCAGAGCCGCAACGCCATCCTGGAAGGCATCGAACGGCTGAACGCCCAAGGGGCCACGGTGGTTTACACCAGCCATTACATGGAAGAGGTGGAGGAGATCTGTACGCGCATCATGATCATGGACCACGGTCGTCAAATTGCCCTGGGCACTGCCGAGGAGCTCAAAGGCATGGTCCAGGTCGGCGAGCAGGTCACCGTCGAGACTCTGGATCTGCAGGACTCCACCCTAGCCCGGATTCGTGCCCTGCCCCTGACCCAATCCGTCGACTATGACGGCAAGGAACTGGTCATCCACTGTCGCCAGGGCGAGCACAACCTTCAGGACGTGCTGACGGTCCTGGAATCCACCAAGACCAGCTACGGCCACCTGACCAGTCGTCCGCCATCCCTGAACGACGTGTTCCTGGAACTGACCGGCAAGGAACTGCGCGACTGAGCGCGGTCCCAAGGCTCAATTGCCGTAAGGAGCACCTATCTATGTGGAACTCATTCCTGATCAACGTCAAGACCTCGATACGCAACACTTCCTCTCTCTTCTGGGTCCTGGCCTTCCCAGTCATTCTGGCCGCTCTGATGCTGGGCATCATGGGCAATCTGCAAGACAGTTACACCGCCGAGGCACAGCACTTCGCCATTGTTTCGGACGCTAACTGGAAAGCCAACCCAGGTACTGACGAGTTGGTTTCCTCACTATCGAAGAAACCCAAGGCAGGATCCGAGGACACTCAGCTGCTTGTCCCGACGACAGTAGCTTCCCGGGACGAAGCAAATACGCGTCTGGATAGCCGGAAGGATATTGGCTACCTGTACGCGGGCCCTGACGGACTGGTCAACATGGTCCTGTCCGACCGCGAAGCCGCCAGTATCCAATCCGATGCAACCGCCTCCGAAGGCATCGCGGTCTCCATTTTGTCCGCCTCGCTGGGCAGCTTCAACCAGGCCAACTCCGCAAGGGCAGCCATTGCCTCACCAAGCAACCAAATTCTGCTGCAATCCGGCGGGCAAATCTACACAAAGCAGATCCGCCTGACGCACATCCACCCTTCAATGACTGCACCCTACTTCTTCGCTGTGCTCGCTATGGCCTGCCTTATCGGTGCCAGCACCGCCGCCGAGATGATAGCCAAGACTCAGCCCAACCTTTCAGCCCTAGGAGCCCGACGGGCCAGCTCGCCCAGCCCCAAGTGGAGGCAGGCAGCGGGCGCCTTCCTGGCCTCCTGGCTCGTCTCCGCAGTCAGCCTCCTGGTCGCCTACATCTTCGTCCGCACAGTTTGCGGCGTGCAAACCGGTGGTCGTGACCTAATAGCCCTCATAGCCATCGCCGTGGGCACCTTTATGGCCACCGCTTTCGGCTCTATGATGGGCGCGATTCCCAAACTCCCCACCGAAACGAAGGTTGGCCTGGTCATAGGCATCGACTGCACCCTGAGTACCTTTATCGGCCTCTACGGCAGCATGACTATGGATCTCAACAACGCCATCCAGGAGCATGCTCCTATCCTTCACCTGCTCAACCCAGTCAAGCAGGTCTCCAACCTCTTCTACGACATTGTCTACTACGACAGCCTGGCACCCTTCGCCCGCACCTGCGGCATCCTGGCCATTATGGCCGCCCTCTTCCTGACCACCTGTGGTCTGCTCCTAAGGAAACAACGGTATGAATACTTGTAAAACTGCACTGCGCGTCATCTGGGCACATAAGTTCTACCTCCTCCTGTACCTGGTGGGCATGAGCCTGATCATGATTGTCGTCGGTTCCGCGAATATGCAGGCCGCGGTGCGTGCCAATGCCTCAAGCTCGGTTGGTCGTTTTGAACCCGCACGTGCGAAGGTGGTCGTCATCAATAGGGATAGCGGTAACCAGGCTGGTTGCGAGCTGGGCCAGGGTCTGAAGAAGTATCTGGGCAAGTCGGCCCATCTGGAGACAGTCGAAGATAAACCTCAGGCTCTGCAGGATGCCAACGTATCCGGCAAAAGTGATTTAACTGTCATCATTCCTAAGGGATATGGACAACGGTTCCTTGTGGCGCTTGAAGACACTGCTGCCCAAGCTCACAGCGGCGGTAAGACGTCTGATTTTCCTAAAGTTGAAACGGCTGCCTCCTATAATTCCAGCCGTGGCAGTCTGGCACAATTGCAGGTGGACAGTTATTTTGATGCTCTTCGTACTGCCTTGCTTACGGGTCTGGGCCAAAACGGTTCGATGGATCTGCATTCGTCTACGGCGGTTAAGGATGCTGCTGCTTATGCAGTGGCCCACTATTCCGGTAACCAGCCACATGTGGGCATCCATGCCAGCCCGAAGACTGATGGCCACGGAGCCCTGTTGAAAGGCTTCGCTACGACAGTCGGCCTGGCTGCTTTTCCCTTAATGACGGCATTGACGGTCTGCGTTGCCACGCTCTTCGGAGCTTTCATTTCTCCTGACCGACATCGACGCCTGCTTGCCTCTCCAATGCGATCAAGCAGCCTGAATATACAGGAGCTCATGGCAGCCCTCATTCTGGCAGGCATCTCCTGGGCATACTATGTGGCACTCGTTGCCTTCAGCATGGCGGCATCGGGGGTTTCCCTGGCGTCACTGGGCTGGGGAAGGGTACTGCTGAGCTTTTTCGCCATGCTGGTATTCGCTTTGTCGGCGGCATCCTTTGGATTCATGCTTGCCCAGTTCAATCCCTCCTCTTCGCTCATAAACTCGGTAGGGGTCATCTTCGGCCTGGTGGTTATGTTCACCTCCGGGTCCAGTTCCGGCGGCTTGCTGCCTCCGGTCATGCAGACCATCGGCAAACTGACGCCGGGTTGGTGGTACAACACTGCAGTCCAATCAATCATGGATTCAAGCACAACAGGTTTGGCCTCCTGGGGCCTTCCGCTGACTGTGGTTGCCTTGTTCGCTCTGGCTTATGCCTGTGTCGGTCTCATGGTCTCCCGCCTGACACGCACCCGGGCCACCCTGGTCGCTCCTGTCAGCTCCGACCCCAGTATGATCGGGTAGCTTTCCTGTATTCATATCATCTTTCTGTCAGCGGTTTTGCATACGGTAATCTATCGAATATAAAACTATTTTGGACAATAGATAAAACCAAATGCGGCATAACTGAAGAAGTAAATGATATGAACATACTTGTTATTCAAGGATCACCCTATGGCGGTAGTTTTAGCCATGCCAACGCCCAGGCTTATGCACAAGCCGCCCGGCGCAAGGGTCACAAGGTCGAAATGATCGACCTCAGCCAGGAAGACTTTGACCCGGTGCTTCGCTACGGCTACGCCAAGCACATGGAGGACGAATCAGCCCCCAAGCGTTATCAAGGTATGGTCGCCCGAGCCGATCATCTGGTCTTTGTTTTCCCATTTGGTGGGCGGGTGAGCCGGCCATCCTCAAGGGCTGGGTGGATAGGGTACTCACGCCACAATTTGCCTATCGGTATGAGAGCAGCCTCAAATCGGAGGGGCTGCTCAAGGGCAAGACCGCACAAATCATCAGCAGCAGTCATGGCCCGGCCTTCGTCTCCAAGATGTATGGTTCCACTGTGACCCGATGGAAGTACTCCATCCTAAAATTCTGCGGTATCAAATTCACTGGAGCCAGCATTCTGGGCCGCATCGACTCGAAGGTTGATACGCCTGAACGCCGCCAAGCCTTCACTCGGAGGATTTGCGAGACAGTCCCCTCAGCAAAGTAAGGCCTGTCAGCTTTATCGAGACGCTTTTGTGTCTATGCCGCTAAGCGATGGATCCTTGGTCGTCAATGGCGAAAAAGCGCCGGCGCGGCATTCAAAAGGCCTTTGCCTCCTTGATTATTCATCCGGCTTCATGGCCAGTCTGGCAATCAGACATGTCAGCAGTGTCACCATGACAACACCAGTGATGATCAAGGTCATGGGGCAGTGGTCGATTAGTGGGCCGAAGGCGGCCTGTCCCAGCGGAATCGCACACATGCATAGACTGTTGGTCAACCCTATCACCTTGCCTATCAGCATTGCAGGGGTATGAATCTGCTCATAGGACATGGAAGTGATGTTGACCGTCTGCACTATTCCCGCAGCCAGAGCCATGCACCCGGTTACCAGGGCGAAGAGGGCATATGTATGCAGATGCAAAAGCAGTCCTGCCGCAATGGGCAGGAGAACCAGGGCGCTGCTCGAGAGCAGTATGGGTATCCGTTGCAGATAGAACCAGTTTGGACGGATGGAAACCAAGATGGCTCCAAGCAGGCTCCCGCAGGCCAGTATTCCTTCGGCCAGCCCCTGCATGGCATTGCTCAGACCCAGCGTGCGAGTGACCATATATGGCAAGGCCACGTTGATGTAGGAGGCAAAGATCAGGTTGGCCGCCAGGCTGAGTCCTATGACCACTTTGAGGTTGCCATGTCTGACCAGAAATTGTGCAGCGGCTTTGGTGTCCTCGGCCAGGTGGCTAACCAGCGCTCTTGGGCCTTGTGAGGGGCCCTGCGCTGGTTCGGGAATCCTGACGGCGATTTTGATCCAGACGGCAGAAAGAAGACAGACCAAGGCGGCAACCCCGACCACTTGCATGATTCCGAATAATCCCATGACCATGCCGGCCAATACTGGTCCGATCATTCCTACTAGGGAGATCGCCTGGGACACCAGGGCTGATGCGCGGGTCAAGTCTTTTTTGTCTACCAGGCAGTGGAGGGCTGCTTGCACCGTTGGGCTGTAACAGGCCCTATAGGCATTGACCAGCATCATGCAAGCCACGGTCAAAAAAACCGGGTCGATCTTGCGGCTGATCAGGATGTACAAGAGTGCTGTCAATGCCGACAGAATGTCCAAAACCGCCATGGTGGACTGCTTGTGCAGCCGGTCGGCCAGAGCTCCGCCCAGAGGGGTCAGGAGTATGGATGGAAGGACTGCCAGAGCGGATGCCATGCCATAGAGGGATGCCGATCCTGAAATATTGAGCAGGTGAAGCGGCAGGGCGAAGACCAAGCATGTTTGCCCTAGATTGGAGAGAATCTCAGTCGTCAGAAGAGCAATGAACGGCAGTGTCAGCAGCCCCCTGCCCTTGGAGCGGCCCCTACCTGAGTCTTGGTCGTGAGCGGGCGGGTTCATATCGCGACTTCGCTTTCGGTCTTTTCCTTCTTGTTGCCCTTGGTGTCGGTGCCGAAGGAGGCCAATAGGTCGGAGAATCCCTGATCTTGCAGGGGGATGCCCAAGCCTTGCATGATCGAGAAGAAACAGGCGGCTCTGGTGCGCAGTTCTGCCTGCGCGCCCCGGCGAAAGAAGGGCAGCAGCCACATGTTGGCCAGTAGGCGGAGGATCTCTGCGGCTTGTTCGACGTGTTCCACATGCAGTGAGCCGTCCTGGTTGCCCTGTTCCAAGAGGTCGACAAAGTCGTCCCGCTCGTCCACCACGGCGGTGAATTCCATGCCGATCATCTTGGGATTGGCTTTTGGATTGAATTTGCGGAACATCAGATCCGCGGCCTCCAGTCTCTTTCGCGCTCGCTCAGGGGAGAAGAGCGACTGCAGCTGCTCCAAAGCCGTGCCTTGCTTCGACGGGGTTTGGCCTTTGCCGGTCGCCTCGCTCATGGTGTTCATCAACCTATTGGCCACGGCGTCGAAGAGATCTTCCTTGGACCGGAAGTGATGGTAGACGGCTCCCTTGCTCAAGCCTGCTGTCGCATTGATGATGTCCTGCATGCTGGTTTTGTCGTAGCCCTGGCTGGTGAAGAGCTCAGTGGCGGCTTTGATGATCCGCTCCTGGGTCAGCTCGGGGTGTGCGTTGCGGGCCATGGTCGTCTTCCTTTCAGGTCGCTGAGTTGAATCGTCATTGATCGGTTGGGGGAGTCTTCATGCCTTGGATCAATTACATACCGACCGTTGGTATGAATATATCACAACATACGCTCTGCTGTAGGTCGCGCTCATGTGGTTTAATAAACACTTGGTTTGCGCATCTGTGCGCGAACCTATCTGGAGTCTCAGCCCATCAATGGGTCGGCGGCCGCAAGGTCGTTCGTGCTTGGCACGGTGAAGCATTGGAGAGGCCTGACTCGACGGTTTCGGCCGTCTTCGTTCAGATAACGACAGAAGCAAGTAAGGATTGCATCAATGACTAACATTCAGCGTGCGCGTCGCCAGGTTCGCCTGTCCCGCGCTCTGGGCATCGCCCTGACTCCCAAGGCCCAGCGCCTGTTCGAGAAGCGCCCCTATGGCCCCGGCGAGCACGGCCGCAGCCGCCGTCGCACCGAGTCCGACTACGCCGTCCGTCTGCGTGAGAAGCAGAGGCTGCGCGCCCAGTACGGCGTTTCCGAGAAGCAGCTGCGTGCCGCCTATGAGCGGGGCACCCACGAGTCCGGCCAGACCGGTGCCGCCATGCTTCGTGAGCTGGAGTGCCGCCTGGACAACCTGGTCCTGCGCGCCGGCATCGCCCGTACCACCGCCCAGGCCCGTCAGTACGTGGTTCACCGCCACATCCTGGTCGATGGCAACATCGTGGACCGTCCCTCCTACAGGGTCAAGCCCGGCCAGACCATTCAGGTCAAGCCCAAGAGCCAGACCATGGTACCCTTCCAGATTGCCGCCGAAGGCGTCCACCGGGATGTGCTGCCCGCAGTCCCCGGCTACCTGGATGTGGACCTGGCCTCCCTGAAGGCCAGCCTGGTCCGCAAGCCCGAGCCGGAGGAGATCCCGGTTCAGATCAACATCCAGTACGTGGTCGAGTTCTACGCTCGCTGAGTACTAGGAACTTTGGGGCCCCGGTTCGTCCGGGGCCCTTTGCATGTCAGGATCTGCCGCCCCTACTGGGGTATGGGTGGGATAATAGGGGCATGTTGCTCCATCTGTATGCCGTCCGCCATGGGCAGACCTATTTCAATCGCTACAACCGTCTTCAGGGCTGGTCCAACTCGCCCTTGACTTCATCGGGGCTGGAGGATGCCGACCGTGCAGGTCGTAAATTAACCAAGGTGAGCTTCGCGGCAGCCTACTGCTCGGACACCACCCGGGCCCAGGAGACAGTCCGCAGGATCCTGGCCCAGAACCAGTCTGAGAACAAGCCTGAACCGGTCAGCGACAGCCACTTTCGAGAGCAGTTCTACGGCTACTTCGAGGGGCAGGACATGGCCATGGCCTGGTGGGCTGCAGGCGCGCCCCATGGAGCAGGCACCTACCAACAGATTGTGGACCAGTTCGGTCTGTCCGCCACCAGGGACTTCCTCAAGGAGGCCGATCCCTTCGGTGATGCGGAGTCCGACAGCGAGTACTGGACGCGCATTGCCGGCGGATTCGCACTGATTGCCGCCGACCCGCATCTGAAAGATGGCGACCGTGTCCTGCTGATCTCGCACGGCAACACCCTGCTCAGCCTGGTCAACCGATTCGGCGGCGGGCGTTATGACACCAGCAGCCGCCCGAGCAACGGAAGCGTCACCATATTCGACTTCGATACGGAGGCCCCTTTTGAGCGCACCCTGCAGGTTCGGTCTTTTAATCAATGAGCCGGCTTCAACAGGCCGGTCATGGCCTGGACTGATAGACAGCGCGTGCTAGCGTTGTCCCCAGTATCGTACCAATGGAAGAGAGGTAGCAGATGGACGTAGGACAGATTGCCGGCCTGATAGCGGCCATTGCCTTCGCTATCCTGGCGGGGTTTCTGATCTATCCCCTGATTCGTCTGGGGAAGCTCTTCGATCAGCTGGCGCAGACCATCAAGCAGGCGGGCGACCATGTCGTGCCTACCTTGGACGAGTCCGCCAGCACGGTCACCCAGCTCAACCAGACCCTGACCGACGTCAATCGCATCTCCGCAGCGGCCTCAACCACAGCAGGCAACGTCGGCGCCCTGACCGATCTGTACGGATCGATGCTGGGCAAGCCGGTCATCAAAGTGGCAGCCTTCCTCTATGCCCTGCGCAAGACGATCTCGTCATTCCTTTCAGGAGGTCGCGACAGCGCCGAATCCAAGCCCTCCACAGCAAAAAAGGCCGATGACGGCCAAGGGAACGAGGGGGGGACCCGCTGATGTTCAAACGGATCTTCTGGATGGGTCTGGGCGTCACGGCAGGCGTGGTCCTGGTGACCAAGGCCGAGGCCTATGTGAGGGCCAATACCCCCAAGCGTGCGAGGGAATTCGTGCTGGGCGAGGACCAGGATCAGGTGGCCTCACGGACCCTGTCCGGACTGGTACGCCAGTTCACCCAGACAATGCACCAGCGGCAGGACGAGCTGGACCGCCGCTATTTGGACCGTTTCCAGGGCTGAGCCTGGGGCGGACAGGCCAGGACAGATGCGTCTGGCCGATGTAAAATCACCATATTCAGCTATCAGTCCGGAGTGTGGGCGACCTGTTCGCACCCCCGGACAACCGAGTCATTTGGACAACCCGCAATCCAGTCGGCGTTCACCGGGTCTGAAGGAGCAGAAGCAGCATGCGCACATCGGAAATCGCCAAGCGTTTCCTCGATTATTTCCAGGACAAGGATCATCTGGTGGTTCCCTCCGCCTCCCTGATCTCGCCCAATCCCACCACGCTCTTCACCATCGCCGGCATGGTCCCCTTCATCCCCTACCTGCTGGGGGAGCAGACCCCGCCCAAGAGCCGGATGGCTAGCAACCAGAAGTGCGTGCGTACCCTGGACATCGATGAGGTTGGAAAGACCACCCGTCACGGCACCTTCTTCCAGATGCTGGGCAACTTCTCCTTCGGGGACTACTTCAAGGAGGAGGCCATCCACTATGCCTGGGACCTGCTGACCAAGCCCCAGGACCAGGGCGGCTACGGTTTCGATCCCGAAACAATCTGGGTGACCACCTACACCGACGATGACGAGGCCCGCTCCCTGTGGAAGAACGAGGGCTTCGACCCCGAGCATATGGAAATCCTGGGCATGGAGGACAACTTCTGGACCACCGGCGGTCCCGGTCCCGGCGGTCCCTGCTCTGAGATCTACGTGGATCGCGGCCCTGCCTACGGCAAGGAGGGCGGCCCCTCGGCCGACGAGAACCGGTACATCGAGATCTGGGATCTGGTCTTCGAGAATTACGAGGTGGACAACGTCCGCTCCAAGACCGACCTGCACATCGTGGGCGAGCTGGAGCATAAGAACATCGACACCGGCGCCGGACTGGAGCGTCTGGCTTACCTGCTCCAAGGCAAGCAGAACATCTATGAAACCGACGAGGTCTATCCCGTCATCCAGGCTGCAGAGGTCCTGTCTGGGCGACATTACGGCGACGATGCCCAGGATGACGTGCGCTTCCGTGTGGTGGCCGACCATGTCCGCTCGGCCCTGATGATCATGAGTGACGGCGTCCGCCCCAGCAACGTCGGTCGCGGCTACGTGCTGCGTCGTCTGCTGCGCCGGACCATCCGTTCCATGAAGATGCTGGGCGTGGACCAGGAGGTTCTGCCCCAGCTCTTCCCGGTTTCCAAGGATGCCATGGCTCCCAGCTACCCAGAGCTGAACGACACCTTCTCTGATGTTGCCGAAGCCGCCTATGGTGAGGAGCTGGCCTTTCGCCGGACCCTGGACAAGGGAACCACCATCCTGGACACGGCCGTCAAGAAGGCCAAGAAAGGCAAGGGCGATCCCGAGGTCTCCGGCAAGGATGCCTTCACCTTGCATGACACTTATGGGTTCCCCATCGAACTGACCCTGGAGATGGCCGCCGAGCAGGGCGTCAAGGTGGATCAGGCCGAGTTCCGAAAGCTCATGAACGAGCAGAAGTCCAGGGCCCGCGCCGATGCCATGAAGAAACGGCACAACGTGGACCTGAGCGTCTACGACGATATGCGCAAGAGCCTGGACGAGCCTCAGGTCTTTCTCGGCTACACCGACTTCTCCAGTCGTTCGACCGTCCTGGGCATCATCCAAGAGGGCAAAGGAGCGGTTCCGGCCGTCAAGGCGCCTGCTCAGGTTGAGGTGATTCTGGACCGCACGCCCTTCTACGCCGAGGCCGGTGGTCAGCTGGCCGATCAGGGGGAGATACTGACCGATGATGGTGCCGTCCTAGAGGTGGATGATGTGCAGAAGCCCATCAAGGGGCTGACCATCCACCGCTGCCGGCTGACTGAGGGAACGCTGACCCTGCAGGCCAAGGTCACGGCCACCATCGACAGAAACCGGCGCGGGGCCATCGCCCGCTCGCACACCGCCACACACATGGTCCACAAGGCCCTGCGTGAGGAGCTGGGTCCCCAGGCTACGCAGCGCGGTTCCGAGGATGCGCCCAACAGGCTGCGCTTCGACTTCCAGTGGTCACAGGCACCCAGCCGACAGGCCATGGATGCGGTGGAATCCCGTGTCAATGACCGCCTACGCGACAACCTTGCCGTGACCGCTCAGGAGATGAAATACGACGACGCCATCGCCCTGGGTGCCATGCACTTGTTCGGCGAGAAGTACGGCGATGTGGTCCGTGTGGTCTCCATTGGCGAGGACGGCTGGAGCCGGGAGCTGTGCGGGGGAACTCATGTGGACCACGTGGGCAAGATCGGTGCGGTCTCCATCATGTCCGAGGCTTCGGTAGGCACTGGCGTTCGTCGTGTTGATGCCGTTGTAGGCCAGGGAGCCTACGAGTACAACGCCCGTGAGCATGCCCTGGTCTCCCAGCTTTCCGACAAACTCAACGCCCGCCCTGACGAGCTTGAGTCCAGGATCTCGACCCTGCTGGCCAAGCTCAAGGAGTCCGACCGTCGGCTGGCGGCGACCTATGAGCGGCAGATGGCCCAGGCTGTGCCCGAGCTGGCTAACCAGGCCCTGCATGCCCCGGGTGAGGTCAAGGTTGCATCCCGTAATATGGGACATTTCGGCTCGGTCGATGCGCTGCGCAAGGCGGTGACCGATCTGCGGGCCCGCATGGGCGATGAATACCCGGTAGTAGTTGCTCTGGCCGGTGTCAGCGAGGATGACAAGCCGGTCATCTTCGTAGCCACCAACCAGGCGGCCCGTGACCGCGGTCTCAGGGCCGGCGACCTGGTCAGGACGGCCTCCAAGGTCCTGGGAGGCGGCGGCGGCGGCAAGTTTGACTTTGCCCAGGGCGGCGGCCAGGATGCTTCGGCCATTGATCGGGCCCTGAACGCCCTGAGCGATCAGGTCCAAGAAGGCTGAGCTTCCCGTGGGATCACAGACAGCTGTGTGGCTGGGGGTGGATCTTGGTGAAGCCAGGGTGGGTCTGGCCCTGTCGGACCCTGGGCTGACTCTGGCCTTCCCCGCTGGCAACATCAGGGTTCAGGGCGACTACTTTCAAGCCCTGGACCAGGTGGAAGACCTGATTATGGACAAGTGCGTGTCCCGAGTCGTAGTCGGCCACCCCTTGCTTCTGAGCGGTCAGGCTGGACGCAGTGCCAAAAAGGCGGCCCGTTGGGTGCGTGCCCTGACTGGACGCCTGCAGGAAGCTGCCCAGGATATCGAAATTGCTCCAGAGCAGCTGCCAAGTGTAGTATTGCGAGACGAACGACTGACGACCGTCAGCGCCCATCGTCAGCTCTACGATGCCCGCGTGGACGGGCGAAGACATCGTCCCATGGTCGATCAGCAGTCCGCTGTTGTGCTGTTGCAGTCAGCCTTGGACGATCAACGTGCCGACAAGGAGTGCTAATTGGCCGACAACATGCAGGAATTCTTCCAGGATAAAGTCCAATGGGTTGCCGATGGGCAGGCCCCGGTTTCTGCTATGCCGCCGCGTCCTCCCCGTTCACGTCGTGAGATGCGCCGTCGGCGCGAAAGGCGCAAGCATCGCAAGCAGATCATGATCGTCATCATCGCCCTGGCTGTTGCGCTGGCCACCTCCTGCGTGGTGATTCTGGTAGGCGGGCTGCGCCATGGCGCCCCTAGAATCGTAGCCACCAAGGAGGTCGCTCCCGACTATCCAGGTCCCGGCGGACAGCCCTTGGAGTTCACAGTCGAGAGCGGCCAGGGGGCTGATCAGGTGGGTGCCAATCTAGTCAAGGCTGGAGTGGTTAAGTCCACGGCTGCCTTCCTGCACGCCATAACCAGCACCCAGTCCGAATCAAGGCTCCTGCCTGGCACTTTCGATCTGCGGCTCCGGATGAAGGCCTCGGATGTGGTGGCCATTTTGACCGACCGGAGCAAGGCCGGAGGCTTCCTGCAGGTGAGGGCGGGCGAACGGGTCCGCGATGTGGTCGTCCGGGCCGCTCAACTTTCCGGAGTTCCGCAGAGCGAATTCGACGCCTTGATCCAAGCCAAGGGCGAAGACATCCTGCCACAGGAGGCACAGGGTAATTTTGAGGGATGGCTGCAACCTGGCGAGTACGATGTGCGCAAGGCTGGGTCGGCCAAGGCCATTCTGAGCAATCTGGTCTCCAAGCGGATCGAGCACCTGAACCAGTTGGGCGTGCCCGGCGGCCAGGATCGGCAGACCATACTGAACACGGCCTCCATCACCGAGGCCGAGGTCAACAAGTCGGAATACTACAGCAAGGTGGCAAGGGTCATCGAAAACCGATTGGCCAAGGGAATGCCCTTGGGCATGGACAGCACCGTGGCCTACTCCAACAATGTCTCGGCCTTGAAGCTGACCGATGCCATGCTGAAGAATGCCAACGACCCCTACAACACCAGGATCCACCAGGGTCTGCCACCAGGCCCCATCGGTAGCCCTGGGGACGAGGCTATCCAGGCGGTCATGCATCCTGAGTCGGGTGACTGGCTCTATTTCGTGACCGTCAACATGGACACGGGAGAGACCAGGTTCAGCGACAACCCTGATCAGTTCAACCGCGATGTCAAGGAGTACAAGGCCTGGGAGTCCAAGCACAACCAGCAGAGCCAGTAGTGCCTTTTCCCTGGAACTCAGTTGCCGGTCCTAGAGGGCATCAATGATCAGGGTCACCACCGCTGCGACGAGGATGACCGGGACGTAGGCCAGTGAGAGAGGGTTGTTCGTTCTGTCGGGTCTACGGCGACGAGCCAACCAGACCAGAGCGAGTGCAACCAGCCCCAGCAGGCCCATCATCAGCCACCAGATGAGGATGGCTGTCCACCCCAGAACTGATAGAGTCAGGGCGACCAGACCCGTAGCGGTCACGTCGCCCAGTCCCAGCGCGCCGGGTCGGACCAGGGCCAGCAGAAGCTGAAGGCCTGCAGAGGCCAGAGTCAGCAACAGGCACTGCGCGAGTAGCATCGGCCGGGCCTGGATCAGGGAAAAGACCAGCAGCGTTATGGTCTGCAACGCCAGTCCCAAGAGCACCAAAAGACGCGGGACTCGCCGGGAGCGGATGTCGATCAGGGCCAGGAGGAGCGCAGTCAGCAGTCCCGGCGCTGGGATGAGGTAGACCATCTCCTAAGATAATCATACGTAGCCCTAACCTGGCAAACGAGGAACGAACGAGGAGCTTGAATATGTTGCGCTGGCAGACGGCAGGGGAATCCCACGGACAGGCCCTGGTGGCCATGATGGAGGGTCTGCCCGCAGGGGTCGCCGTGTCCACTAAGGACATCGAATCGGCTCTGGCCCGTCGTCGGTTGGGCTATGGTCGCGGGGCCAGGATGGGCTTTGAGCAGGACAAGGTTCGTCTGCTAACCGGTGTCAGGCATGGACGGACGCTCGGTTCACCGGTGGCCATCGAGATCGGCAACACGGAGTGGCCCAAGTGGGAGCGGATCATGAGCGTGGACGAGCTGCCCGCCGATCAGGAGCCCCCGGCGACCGGTCGCAACGCCCCGCTGACCAGGCCCAGGCCCGGCCACGCCGATCTGACCGGCATGCGCAAGTACGGATTTACGGATGCGCGTCCCGTCCTTGAACGCTCTTCAGCCAGGGAGACCGCCTCCCGGGTGGCCCTGGGGTCGGTGGCCGCCGACTTCCTGCGGCAGGCCCTGGGAATACGGACCGTCTCCCATGTCATCTCCATCGCCGGTGTCGGCCTGGAAGGTCATGAAGCCACGCCCGGTCCTGAAGACGGGCCAGCTCTGGATGCCTCGCCGGTCAGGACCCTGGACAAGGACGCCGAAAAGCGGATGATGGCCAGGATCGACCAGATCAAGAAGGACGGCGACACCGCCGGCGGGGTCTTCGAGGTCATCGCCTATGGCGTGCCTGCAGGCCTGGGCACCTATGTGGAGGACGACCGGCGTCTGGATGCGGCCCTGGCCGCCGCCTTCATGGGCATTCAGGCCATCAAGGGCGTGGAGATCGGCGACGGATTCAGGGAGGCTGATCGCCCTGGTTCACAGGCCCATGACGAGATGGAGCCCGGTCCGGACGGCACGATCCGCAGGCTCAGCAACCACGCAGGCGGGCTGGAGGGCGGCACCTCCAACGGCCAGCCCATCAGGGTGAGGGCCGCCATGAAGCCCATCTCCTCGGTGCCGCGGGCCCTGCGCACGGTGGATGTGGCCACCGGCCAGCCTGCCCAGGCCATCCATCAGCGTTCCGATGTGACCGCCGTGCCTGCCGCCGCAGTGATCGGCGAAGCCATGATGAACCTGACCCTGGCCCGATTCGCTTTGGAGAAGTTCGGCGGCGACTCGCTCGAGGAGGTTCGGCGCAACGCCCAGGCCTACCTCCAGTCCTGGCCCGAGCATCTGCGGTGAGGGGCGGTCTTGCATGATTGAAAGCAGCAGTATGCCCAAGGCCGTCGTCATCGGCATGCCCGGCGCGGGCAAGACCCGTCTGGGCAGGGAGACGGCCGCCCTGATCAAGGCGCCCTTCCGGGATACGGACCAGTGCATCGAGGAAGAAGCAGGTCGGTCGGTCAGTGAGATCTTCGACACTCAGGGTGAGCAGGCTTTCCGTGACATGGAGACCCGGGCGGTCCTGGACCTCCTGAAGGATTTCCCCGGCGGCATCCTGTCCCTGGGTGGAGGCGCACCCATGAGTACCGGTGTCTTCCAGGCGCTCCAGGACTATCGGCGGGCAGGCGGTGCTGTGGTCTACCTGCAGATCGACCCTGAGGAGGGCGTAAGCCGGGCGGCTCGCTCGGATCACCGCCCCCTTCTTCGCGGCGGCGCATCGGAGCGCTGGATGGCCCTCTATCGCGAGCGGCGCAGCGTCTACCAGGAGCTGGCCACCATCACCCTCAAATCCAGGAACACCACCCCCCGTGCCCTGGCCCGAAGGCTGGCCGATGCCTTGACTGAGCGGGTGGTTCACGTCAGCGGTCCCGATCCCTACGATGTGAGGATCGGCGCCGGGGTGACCGGGCGACTGCATGAGCTGCTCGGCGACCAGACCATGAGGGTGGCCCTGATTCACACCCAGCCGGTCCAGCGCCATTCCGACCATGCCCGGGCCCTGCTTCGCCAGGCAGGGTATCAGGTGGTGGATCTGACCATTCCCGACGCGGAGGCCGGCAAGACCATCCAGGTCAGCCAGGGCATCTGGGAACGTCTGGCCACCGAGGGCTTCACCCGTTCCGACGCGGTTGTGGGACTGGGCGGGGGAGCGGCCACAGACCAGGCCGGGTTCATCGCCGCCACCTGGATGCGCGGCATTCGCTATGTGAACTGCCCCACCTCCCTGCTGGCCATGGTCGATGCCTCCACCGGCGGCAAAACCGGCATCAACCTCGAGCAGGGCAAGAATCTGGTCGGCAGCTTCTATACCCCTGCCGGCGTCCTGGCTGACCTGCGGACCCTGCGGACCCTGCCCAATGAGATCTTTGTAGAGGGTCTGGGCGAGGTGGCCAAGTCCGGATTCATCATGGACGGCGGCATCCTGCGTGAGCTGGAGGAGCGGGCCGAGTCCCTGCGCGCCTTCGACGGACGGGAGTCCGACCAGTGGCTCGGCACGGTTGTCCAGGAACTGATCGAACGTACCGTAGAGGTCAAGGCCCGGCACGTCTCAGTGGACCTCAAGGAATCCGGCTTGCGGGAGTTCCTGAACTATGGTCACACCCTGGGCCACGCCATTGAGAAGATCGAACACTTCACCTGGCGGCATGGCCAGGCCGTGTCTGTAGGCATGGTCTTCGCAGCCGAGCTGGCCAGGATCACCGGCCACCTGGATCAGGAGGAGGTCGACTACCACCGGCAGCTTCTTTCCTCCTTAGGCTTGCGAACCTGGTGGAATGGGGGAGACTTCGACCAGGTGCTGGCCCTCATGCATCGGGACAAAAAGGCCCGCGGCAACAAGTTGCGGTTTATCATTCTTGATGGTTTGGGCAAACCCACCCACCTGGACGACCCGCCGGTTTCGGCGCTCAAGGAGGCCTTCCAGGCCATACGCAAGGAGGAATGACAGATGGCGGATGCCGACAAGGGCAGGCAGACGGTTCTGGTGGTCAACGGACCCAACCTGGGTCGGCTGGGAGTGCGCGACCCTGATGTCTACGGTCGTCAGGATCTTGAGACTCTGACCCGGGACTGCAAAAACTGGGGTCAGCAGCTGGGCCTGGATGTTCAGGTGCTACAATCGGACGACGAGGGCCAGGTCATTCGCTGGATGCATCAGGCGGTGGACCAGGGCAGTGCAGTGGTGCTCAACCCGGCCGCCTTCACCCACTACAGTTATGGGCTGTCCGATGCCGCCGTTCAGGTTACCCAGGCAGGGCTGCCGCTCATGGAGGTCCACATTTCCAATCCTGCATCCAGGGAGGCCTTCCGCCGACGTAGCGTCATCTCACCGGTGGCCACCGGCACCATCACAGGCATGGGCTTCTATGGCTACCGGCTAGCTTTGGAAGCAGTGGCCCACCTGTTGGAGAGCGCATGAGTGAGAGCGGAGAGACCGGCAAGAAACTCTCCGCACCGCCCAAGGCCATCCTTGTCCGCGGCGCCAGGGTCCACAACCTGCGCAATCTGGATGTCGACATTCCTTTGAATCACTTGGTGGGCATTGCCGGGGTCTCGGGCTCCGGCAAGTCCTCCCTGGCTCTGGGGGTCCTCTATGCCGAGGGGTCCCGGCGTTATTTGGAATCCCTGTCCACCTATACCAGGAGGCGGATGACCCAGGCCCAGCGTCCCCAGGTGGACTCTGTGCGTTTCCTGCCGCCGGCTTTAGCTCTACGTCAACGGCCGGGCGTGGGCGGCATGCGCTCCACCTTCGGCACCGCCACCGAGCTGCTCAACGTGCTCAGGCTGATGTTCTCCCGTCTGGCCAGCCACGTCTGCCCCAATGGTCATCGTCAGGAGCCCACCCTGGCAGTGGCGGCTGAGATGCCCATCGACTGCCCGGTCTGTGGCGCTAAGGTGGATCCCCCCAGCGCCGAGGAGCTGGCCTTCAACTCTCTTGGGGCCTGCCCCACCTGCCAGGGGACCGGGACCGTGCGCGAGGTGGACGATGCCACCCTGGTTCCCGATGACAGCCTGACCATCGACCAGGGGGCCGTGGTGCCCTGGCGGACCTTCGGCTTCAACGTCCAGCCCGACATCGTGCGTGAGTTCGGAGTCCGCACCGACGTGCCCTGGCGGGATCTGACCGATCGGGAGCGGAAGATCGTCTTCGAGGGGCCGGCTGAGAAGAAGCACATCACCATTACTTCAATCAAGGGTGTCCACGAGCTGGACTTCACCTTCCGCAACGCACGGCTGACTGTGACCGAGGAGCTCAAGAGGGCCAACGACGACAAGCGACTGGCCAAGGTGGCCAAGTTCCTGACCGAACGGACCTGCCCGGACTGCAAGGGCACCCGGCTCAACCAGCGGGCGCGTATGCCCGAGATCAACGGTGACAATCTGGCCACGGTCACCTCCTGGCCCCTGGATAAGGTGCTGGACTGGAGTCGGAAGCTGCCGCCCACGTTGCTCGGACCAATGCGGCCCATGGCTTCGGCCCTCTGCAAGACCCTGGATGAGATGGGCAGACGGTTGATTCAGTTGGGACTGAGCTATCTGACCCTGGACCGCTCCAGCGCCTCCCTGTCCACAGGTGAGCGGCAACGGGCCCAACTGGCCAGGGCCGTGCGCAATGAGACCACAGGCGTGCTCTATGTGCTGGATGAGCCCTCGACCGGCCTGCATCCCGCCAATCTGGAGGGGCTGATAGGGGTCATGCGCGATCTGCTGGCCGACGGCAATTCGGTGGTTTTCGTAGACCACGACGTCAAGGTTCTGGAATCAGCCGATTATCTGATCGAAATGGGTCCCGGAGCTGGGGAGTGCGGCGGCAGGATTCTGTCCCAGGGGGCCCCTGAACAGATCGCCGCTAATTCGGACTCACGCATCGCCGGCTTTTTGGATGGACGCGAATCCGTTTTGGTACGGGACCGGTATCCCATGCCTGCAGAGGATGAGTGGATCCGCATGCAGTCAGGGCCCATTCACACGGTCCATCCTCTGGACCTGGCCATTCCGCGTGGGTGTATGACGGCTGTGACCGGCGTTTCCGGCTCAGGCAAGACCACCATGATCCTGGAGTCCCTGGTCCCGGCCCTGCAGGCCCGGATCCAGGGCGACCCCATGCCCAAGCATGTGCACAGTCTGGACCCGGCCGGCATCGACAGGGTTCGCCTGGTGGACTCCTCGCCCATTGGCATCAACGTGCGCTCCACGGTGGCCACCTACTCGGGGCTCATGGACCGGCTGCGCCGCCTCTTCGCGGCCACTGACCAGGCGAAAAAGGAGAAGCTGGGCATTTCGGCTTTCTCCTACAACACAGGATCGCTGCGCTGTCCCCAGTGCGACGGCACCGGCCAGATCAGCCTGGATGTGCAGTTCCTGCCGGACATCCCCATCACCTGCCCCAGTTGCCATGGTCGTCGATACTGCCCGGAGGCCGAGCACTACCGTCTGTCCACGCCGGCACACCCGGAGCCGATGAGCCTGCCCGATCTGCTGGCCATGGAGGTGGGCCGGGTCCTGGAGGTCTTCGCGCAGGGCCGCGAGTACACGGCCATCCGCCGAGGCCTGCAGACACTGAAGGACCTGGGCCTGGACTACCTGACCCTGGGGGAGGACACCCCCTCCCTGTCTGGCGGGGAGGCCCAGCGTCTGAAGCTGTCCAACGAGCTGGGCCGCAGGCAGAATGGCTCCATGTTCGTCCTGGACGAGCCCACCACAGGCCTGCATCCCTTGGATGTGCGCGTCCTGATCGGGGTGCTGGAGCGCCTGGTCAGCAAGGGGGCCACGGTGGTCTTCATCGAGCACGATCTGGACATGATCGCCAACGCCGACCATGTGGTCGACATGGGCCCGGGCGGTGGCGATCGTGGCGGAAGAATCGTGGCCCAGGGCGACCCTGAATCAGTGGCCCGCAACCCGGATTCGGTGACCGGCCGCTACCTGGCCGACCACCTGCATCTGAAGCGTGCCTGAATTCGTCCCTCCTCCTCGAGTGTTGGCAGCTTTCTGGTCGTTCCTGCCTGATAGGCTGAAGTTCCATGGTCAGAGAACATGGAAATTCGCAAGGGCATATCACCAAACACATTTTCGTTACCGGCGGCGTGGTCTCTTCACTGGGCAAGGGATTGACCGCATCATCTCTGGGCCGACTGCTGAGAAGCCGCGGAATCCGCGTTCTTCAACAGAAGCTGGATCCCTACATCAACGTCGATCCGGGGACCATGAACCCCTTCCAACACGGCGAAGTTTACGTGACCGAGGACGGGGCCGAAACCGATCTGGACATCGGCCACTATGAGCGTTTCACCGACGTCTTCCTCTCCCAGAAGGCCAACGTGACCACCGGTCAGATTTACCAGTCCGTTCTGCGCAAGGAGCGGGCGGGGGAGTACCTGGGCCAGTGCGTCCAGGTCATCCCCCACGTGACCAACGAGATCAAGAGCCGCATGCGGGCCCAGGCCAGCGATGATGTGGACGTGATCATCACCGAGATCGGCGGGACTGTGGGCGACATCGAGTCCCAGCCCTTCATGGAGGCCGCCCGCGAGGTGCGTCGGGACATCGGCCCGGACAACTGCATGTTCGTCCATGTCTCCCTGGTGCCCTACGTGGCCGCCGCCCACGAGCTCAAGACCAAGCCCACCCAGCACTCGGTCATGGCCCTGCGCCAGCTGGGCATCGCCCCAGATGCCCTGGTGCTGCGCTCGGACCGGCCGCTCAACCAGGGCATCAAGGACAAGATCTCCCTGATGTGCGATGTGGATGCCGAGGGCGTGGTCAACTGCGTGGATGCGCCCAGCATCTACGACGTGCCCAAGATCCTCTACAAGGAGGGTCTGGATACCTACGTGGTGCGCAAGCTGGGGCTGCCCTTCCACGACGTCGACTGGAACGAGTGGGAGGACCTGCTGGACCGAGTCCACAATCCCCGTACCAAGGTGGCCATCGCCATCGTGGGCAAGTACATCGACCTGCCTGACGCCTACCTGTCGGTTATCGAGGCGCTGAAGGCCGGCGGCTTCGCCAACCGTTCCCAGGTCCAGGTCAAGCTGGTGGCAGCCGACACCTGCGAGACCATGGATGGTGCCCGCAAGGCCCTGGAGGGCGTGGATGGAATCGTGGTCCCCGGCGGCTTCGGCATCCGCGGCATCGAGGGCAAGATTGGCGCCCTTCGCTACGCCCGCGAGACTGGCCTGCCTGCCCTGGGACTCTGCCTGGGTCTGCAGTCCATGGTCATCGAGTTCGCCCGCCACGTCCTGGGGCTGGAGGACGCCAACTCCTCGGAGTTCGAGCCTGACTGCGAAAACCCGGTCATCGCCACCATGGAGGAACAGAAGGACATCGTGGCCGGCCATGGCGATATGGGCCACACCATGCGGCTGGGCGCCTACCCGGCAGTGCTCAAGCCCGACTCCCTGGTAGCCCGGCTCTATGGCTCCACCGAGATTTCCGAGCGTCATCGCCACCGCTATGAGGTCAACGTGGCCTACAAGGAGCGGCTGGACAAGGCCGGCCTGCACATCTCGGGCACCAGCCCGGACGGGCAGCTGACCGAGTTCGTAGAGCTCTCCCAGGACCAGCATCCCTTCTATGTGGGCACCCAGGCCCACCCGGAGTTCAAGTCCCGGCCCACCAAGCCGCACCCCCTCTTCGCCGGCCTGGTCAAGGCCAGCCTGGAGCACGGAGGCCAGGAGGCCGCCTGAGGTCAATCCGTTTTCAAAACGTTGACTATGATCGCCCGTTTCCCTCTTATGGGAAGCGGGCGATTGTCCGTATCGGTACTGCTGTCAAGAGGAAGGGCCGGATTCCTTAGAGAGCGTAAGCCCAGGTCTGGCGGTTCACTACGGTCCCGGTTATCCTGTAATGGTGTGAACGGCCGCATATGGCGGCCGTGCGTGTGTTAGGAGGTCTCAGCTCGTGGACAGCACCTCGCAGCGGACAGACACATCGCGGGATGTGGAAATGAGCCAATACGTGGCTGACCGCTCCCGCGTCAACGAAGAAAAAATCAAAAAAGACGACCAGATCATCTCCGAGTTCGGCGACTATACCTATGGCTGGCATGACTCCGACGATGCCGGGCGCAACGCCCACAAGGGCATTGACGAGGATGTGGTCCGGGCCATCTCGGCCGACAAGGGCGAGCCTGACTGGATGCTGCAGATGCGCCTCAAGGGGTATCGGGCCTTCATGGAGAAGCCCATGCCCAAGTGGGGCGTGGATTTGAGCGGGTTCGATGCCGACGACTTCAAGTACTACGTCAAGCCTCTGAAAGAGCAGGCCAAGGACTGGAAGGACCTGCCCGACGACATCCGCACCACCTATGACCGGCTGGGCATCCCCGAGGCCGAGAAGAAGCGGCTGGTCTCCGGCGTTGCCGCCCAGTACGAGTCAGAGGTCATTTACAACTCAATCCGTGAAGATCTGCGCAAGCAGGGGGTCATCTTCTTGGATACTGACACGGCCCTAAAAGAGTACCCGGAGCTCTTCCGCAAGTACTTCGCCACGGTCATCCCTCCGGATGACAATAAGTTCGCCGCACTGAACACGGCGGCATGGTCGGGTGGCTCCTTCGTCTACGTGCCCAAGGGGGTCCATGTGGACATCCCCCTACAGGCCTACTTCCGCATCAACACACCCAACATGGGCCAGTTCGAGCGCACGCTGATCATCGCCGACGAGGGCTCCTACGTTCATTATGTGGAGGGCTGCACGGCACCCATCTACTCCACTGATTCCCTGCATGCGGCCAACGTGGAGATTGTGGTAGAGCCTCACGCCCGTGTGCGTTACACCACGGTCCAGAACTGGTCCAACAATGTCTACAACCTGGTCACCCAGCGTGCCTACGTGCGCGAGGGCGGCACCATGGAATGGGTGGACGGCAACATCGGGTCCAAGGCGACCATGAAGTACCCTGCCTGCATCCTGGCCGAGCCCTATGCCAAGGCCGAGACCCTCTCCCTGGGCTTCGCCGGCAAGGGACAGTACCAGGACACGGGCGCCAAGATGATCCACCTGGCACCCCACACCTCCTCCACCATCGTCTCCAAGTCAATCTCCCGCAACGGTGGAAGGGCCGCATACCGGGGCCTGGTCAAGATCATCAAGGGGGCTGAGAAGTCCTCCTCCTCGGTGGTCTGCGACGCCCTGCTGGTGGACGACTACTCCCGCTCGGACACCTACCCGCACGTGGACGTTCGCGAGGACGACGTCTCCATGGCCCACGAGGCCACCGTCTCCAAGGTCTCCGAGGACCAGCTCTTCTACCTGATGAGCCGCGGCCTGGAGGAGAAGGAGGCAATGGGCATGATTGTGCGTGGGTTCGTAGAGCCCATCTCCCGGCAGCTGCCCATGGAGTACGCGTTGGAGCTCAACCGCTTGGTCGAATTGCAGATGGAGGGTTCGGTAGGCTGATGTCACAAAACAGCGAAATAACCATTCCGCATGCGGATCCTAAGGATCCCTATGCTTTCCCGGCTACGATGCCATCCAGCGCCGACAAGGAGCCACGTTCCTTCAACCCTGATGACTTCCCCATGCCCACCCGCAAGCAGGATGACTGGCGGTTCACCCCTATCGACCGGATGGAAGAGTTCTTCACCGTCTTCAAACCCAGCGGGCTGACCAAGGTCTCGGTCTCCATGATCGACGGGTCTGAACCGCCCTCAGATCAGGTCAGCTACAGCCAGATTCCCATGGATCAGGCCCCCTGCGGCACCGTCCTCAAGCCCAGCGACCGCGCAGCCGCTGTGGAATGGGCAAGCGGCAAACAGGCGACTGTGGTCAACCTCAAAGGCACCCTGGATCAGCCTGTGCTGGTCCGTGTCAACGGAGGCGGCCCTGAACTGGACGCCTTCCACCTGGTCATCAAGGCAGAGGCTGGCACCAAGGCCGATTTGGTTGTCGAGCACCAGGGCCAGGCACGTTTGGCCGAGGGCGTTGAAATCGACATCGGTGACAATTCGCAGATGTCGACCACCTTCATCCAGGAGTGGGACAAGAGCAGCAAGCATGTAGGCAACCACCGCATTCACCTGGGCGCCGAGGCCTCCCTACGCCACTCTGTGGTCAGTCTGGGCGGCGATGTCGTGCGGCTGCGCATGGACCAGGACTTCGGCGGCGAGCAGGGCGACTTGAACATGCTGGGCATCTACTTCGTCGATCCCGGCCAGCACATGGAACACCGGACCATGGTGGTGCACAACCATCCCAACTGCAAGTCCCGTGTGGTTTATAAGGGAGCCCTGGACGGAATCGGCGCGCACACCACCTGGGTGGGCAACGCGCTCATTCAGCCGACTGCGCCTGGAACCGACTCATACGAGCTCAACCGGAACCTGGTTCTGACCCCTGGGGCCATCGCCGATTCCGAGCCGAACCTTGAAATCGAGAACGGCGACATCATCGGGGCGGGCCATGCGAGCTCGGTTGGACGCTTCGATGACGAGGAGCTCTTCTACTTGCAGTCCCGAGGCATCCCCGAGCAGGAGGCCCGCAAGCTGGTGGTCCGGGGCTTCTTCGGCGAACTGGTGGAGGAGATCGACGTCCCCAGCGTCTCCGGGCACCTGATGGGGGTCATCGACCGCAGGCTGGCGGCCGGCGAGGATCAAGAGATGCAGCACGTTTTGGAGGAGAACTGACATGTCCACATTGGAAATCAAGGATCTGCACGTCTCGGTGGAGACCAAGGAGGGTCGCAAGCAGATCCTCAAGGGGGCCACGCTGACCGTCCACTCCGGCGAGACCCACGCCATCATGGGTCCCAACGGGTCGGGGAAGTCCACCCTGGCCTACACCCTGGCCGGGCATCCCAAGTACGAGGTGGATTCAGGCCAGGCCCTGCTGGATGGGCAGGATCTGCTCAAGATGACCCCAGACGAGCGAGCCAAGGCCGGGCTCTTCCTGGCCATGCAGTACCCGGTCGAGGTGCCCGGTGTATCCATGACCAACTTCCTGCGTACCGCCAAGACCGAGGTCGACGGCAAGGCCCCGGCCATCCGTCAGTGGACCAAGGATCTGAATGAAGCCATGAAGCGGCTACGCATGGATCCCAAGTTTGCCCAGCGCTCGGTCAACGAGGGCTTCTCAGGCGGCGAGAAGAAGCGTGCCGAGGTCCTGCAGCTGGAGCTGCTCAAGCCTAAGTTCGCCATCCTGGACGAAACCGACTCCGGTCTGGACGTGGATGCCCTGCGCATCGTCTCCGAAGGGGTCAACAGGGCCAAGGAGAATACCGGCATGGGTGTGCTCATGGTTACCCACTACACCAGGATTCTCAAGTACATCAAGCCTGACATCGTCCACGTTTTCGCCGATGGCCGCTTTGTGAAGACCGGTGGCCCTGAGCTGGCCGACACCCTGGAGGAGACCGGGTACGACCAGTACCTGCCCGAGGGCGCCGACTCTGAATCAGCCCTGGCCTGAGGATAAGAGAAGATAAGAGAAAAGGTCCGCAATGGTCATTGATGACAGCATTCGGCAGCAGTTTCCGATTCTGGACCAGCAGGTGCATGGCCACCCTCTGGTCTATCTGGATTCGGCCGCAACGGCTCAGAAGCCCCTGGCGGTCATCGATGCCGTTCGGGACTTCTACTTGAAGGACAACGCCGGGGTGCACCGGGGGGCTCATGAGTTGGCAGCCCGCAGCACCATGGCCTTCGAACATGCCCGCTCCCGCGTGGCCGCCCTGGTCGGCGCGGAGAGCCAGGAGGGCGGCGAGGAGATCGTGGTCACTGCCGGGGCCACTGCCGCCCTGAACCTGCTGGCCACTGCCTTCGGCAATGCCAGCCTGGGTCGCGGAGGCAAAGCGGCCCGTCGATTCGCTCTGAAGCCCGGGGATGAGGTCGTGGTCAGCAAGGCTGAGCATCACTCGGTCCTCCTGCCCTTCCAGGAGCTTTGCTACCGGACCGGGGCGGTCCTCAGGTACTTTGATCTGGATCCGGAGGGCCGCGTTCTGGCCGATACTGCCGATCAGGTCATTACGGAGCGGACCAAGGTGGTCGCCGTCACCCACGTCAGCAATGTGACCGGTGCCATCACAGACATCAAACCCCTCGTCCGCCGTGCCCACCAGGTGGGCGCCCTAGTGGTGTTGGACGTTTGCCAGTCGGTGCCTCATCTGCCTGTGGACCTGCACGCCATGGACGTGGACTTCGCCGCCTGGAGTGCCCACAAGATGTATGGTCCCACCGGCGTAGGCTTCCTCTATGGCCGCCGTGAGTTGCTGGAGGCCCTGCCTCCTGCTTCGTTCGGCGGATCCATGGTGGAGCTGGCCTATCTGGACCGCCCAGCCAGCTACATGGATCCTCCAGCCCGGTTCGAGGCCGGCACCCAGCCGGTGGCTCAGATGATCGGTGCTGGGGTAGCCGCCGATTGGCTGATGGATCTGGGCATGGAGAACATGGCCGAACACGAGAAGGCCATCACCGCCGGTCTGTTGAGGCTGGGGGAGTTGGACGGAGTACGCATCCTAGGACCGACCACCCCAGAGGACCGGATCGGCACGGTCGCCTTTGATGTGCAAGGTGTTCATCCCCATGACGTGGGCCAGTATGTGGATTCGCGCGGCATTGCCATCCGCGTAGGGCACCACTGCGCCCAACCGGTGCATCGTCACTTTGGCTTGATGGCATCCAACCGGGCCTCGACCGGCGTTTACAATACCGTGGCCGACACGGATGCCCTGCTGGATGCCGTCTCTGGAGTCCGCAAGTTCTTCCGAGTGGCCTGAGGGCATTCACCGGCAGCGCATAGACGGATTTAGCAAGGACATACTGGTAGGTTTAAGAACATGGCGGATTTCGGGATGGATGACGAGGAACTGGAGCAGATGTACCAGGAGGTGATCCTGGACGCCGCCCGGAAACCTCACGGACGTGTAGGAGATCAGGCTGATGCGGGGGAGGACCCGGATGGCGACGGCGTGACCATCAGGGTGGAGCACGAGGCCTGCTTGGCTGCCGAGTCCCATCAGTTCAATCCCACCTGCGGGGATCAGGCAACCATCCATGTGGAGGTGGCGCAAGGCGAGCAGGGAGGCCCCGACCTCATCCAGAGAATCGTCTGGCAGGGTTCAGGCTGTTCAATCAGCCAGGCCAGTCTGTCCATCATGGTGGATTTGGTCCAGGGGCAGACCGTTGATCATGCCATGGACCTGGCTGCTGACTTCCGCAAGCTCATGGAATCGCGTGGAGCTGGACTCGAGGACGAGCAGGCCCAGGACGCTCTTGGCGATGCCATGGTCTTCCAGGGCGTGTCAAAGTACCCCATGCGAATCAAGTGCGCCCTATTGGGCTGGGAAGGCATGAAGGCCTCAGTAGCCCAAGCCCTGTCAGCTGGAAAAGAAGGCGACAAAGGTGAGAAGGAGGAGCAGGTATGAGCGATAATACGAATCTGGTGCCCGAACCCGAGGACTCTATCCTGGCCTCAGTGGGCAGAGCCATCAGCGATCCCGGCACGGCACAGGCGCTGGCCAGTAATCCTTTGGGTGCTGAAACAGTTCTGAAGTCGGCCGAGGGTGGTTCCATGCGTCAGGTCGATGGCCAGGCGGACAAGAAGCCCGATATGACCAAGTCCGACGATCAGCATGCTCAAGAAGCTACATCAGAAGTTTCCCCTGAAGATGCGTCTGCGGACCAGGGTTCGAATAACCAAACCTCGGCCAGTGCGTCGGTTGCCGGTAGCGAGAAAACTGCAGACCAGAATGCCGCTGATGCTGAGGCCGCCGCTGAGGAGGCCATCCCCCTCAAGGCCGTCGACGACATCGGTCGGGCCACAGCCGAGGATGTCAGAGAGGCCCTGCACCAGGTCATCGATCCCGAGCTGGGTATTGACGTGGTTGATCTGGGACTGGTCTATGGCATCGAAATCGACGAACTGGGAAGGGCCATCATCACCATGACCCTGACCACGCCAGCCTGCCCACTGACTGACCTGATCGAGGATCAGTGCGCCAGCGTTCTGGCGGGCCTGGTCGAGGAGTTCCGCATCGACTGGACCTGGTCGCCGCGCTGGACCCTGGACATGATCACCCCTGAGGGTCGTGAGCAGTTGGCCGCCATCGGTTTCAACTTCGAGAACATGCCCACCTATCAGTAAGACCATCTGCCTGATAGGTCGCTTCGGGTCCTCCCATGCGAATATACTGATGATTCCGGTCCGCCGTGACCGGCACGGCGCACGAGAGAAAGCACAGTGAGATGGCATTGTCCATGGGCTGGAAACTGCACGGCGACGGGAAAACATTGGCTCCGGGTGAGGTTGTGGAACCCGATGAGCGACTCACATGGCCACGGACAGCGGGTATTGGTGCCCAGCATGTCATCGCCATGTTCGGATCCACCTTCCTGGTTCCTATCCTGACCGGATTCGACCCCTCAACCACCCTCTTCTTCACGGCCATGTCCACGGCCCTCTTCCTGCTGATCAACCGCAACCGTCTGCCCTCCTACCTGGGCAGTTCCTTCGGCTTCATCGCCCCGGTCCTGGCAGTGACCACCGCCCATAAGGGTCTGGCTGTGGCCTCCTTCGGAATCATGGTCACCGGAGCCCTGCTCTTCCTGATCGGCCTGATCGTCCACTTTGCGGGCTCGCGATGGATCGATATGATCATGCCCCCGGTGGTCAACGGTGCCATTGTGGCCATCATCGGCTTCAACCTGGCCCCTTCGGCTTGGAAGAACTTCAAATCCGCCCCGCTGACCGCCCTGATCACCCTGGTGGCTGTCATGCTGATAGCCGTCCTCTTCAAGGGCCTGATCGGCCGTCTCAACATCCTTTTGGGCGTCATTGTCGGCTACATCTTCGCAGTCACCCAGGGCCAGGTGGACTTCGCTGCTGTGGAAAAGGCTGCCTGGTTCGGTCTACCTCACTTCCACACTCCTCAGGCCGACCCGTCTGTCTTGGCCATGTTCATCCCGGTAGTGTTGGTCTTGGTGGCCGAGAACATCGGTCACGTCAAGTCTGTGGCCCTGATGACCGGCCGTGATTATGACGATCAGATCGGAACCGCCCTGATGGCCGACGGACTGGGCACCACGTTGGCCGGGCTGGGCGGAGGCTCGGGCACCACTACTTACGCAGAGAACATCGGCGTCATGGCCGCCACCAAGGTCTACTCCACGGCCGCCTACTGGTGCGCCGCCATCTTTGCCTTCCTGCTCTCCCTGTGCCCCAAGTTCGGGGCCATCATCAACACCATTCCCACCGGCGTTCTGGGCGGGGTTACCACCATGCTCTATGGCATGATCGGCATGCTGGGCATCCGTATCTGGGTGGAGAACAAGGTGGACTTCGGTAAGTCCGTCAACATGACCGTGGGCGCCGTCGTCATGATCGTGGGCATCGCGGACTTCACCTTCGCGGTGGCCGGGGTCAGCTTCAACGGCATCGCCATCGGCTCGGTCGCCACTCTGGTCATGTACCACGGTCTCAAGGCCGTCGGCCGCTGGCGGGGGACCATCGATCCGGACGACTACATTCATGAGGATTCGCAGGTCGCCTCCCAGCAGAGCTGATCGCGTCAACGGCATCCGACACTCGGTGGTTGCCTGATTCTCGAACGTTGCCTGCTGAAAAGTATCGCCGAATGTCAATGGTTGTCCGGTATTCAGTACTCGACTCGGTCATGGAGTGAAGCGGCTGAGACACCACGAATCCGCTAGGTAGCATGGGTCCAATTCACTAGCCCGGTCAGTTGCTAGGTGGGTTCAGTCGGTTGGCAGGAATCAGTTGGCCGGCTCGGTCAGTTTGTTAACGAGCTCAACTGGCTGTCTGGGCGTAGTTGCCAGACTTGGCTCAGCTATCGTGTTCGGGTCTGGTTGCATAGAAAGCCACGGCGCTTGATGCAGCCACGTTCAGACTGTCCACGTCGTGGCTCATGGGGATGCGCACGGTCAGGTCCGCCCGGGCGATGGTCCTCTGGCTCAGCCCGTCGCCTTCTGTGCCGAAGATCAGGGCCAGGCGATCGATCTGGTCCTGCCCTGGCCCTAGGCGTTCAGCCAATTCATCCAGGCTGATGGCATCCCGGTTCAGGGCCATGGCCGCCGTGGTGAAGCCCAGATCATGCAGTTGGTGCATGCCCTGATCGGGCCAGGCGTGGATGTCATCGCCGCCGATCCTAGTCCAGGGAACTTGAAAGACCGTGCCCATGGAGACCCGTGCGGCCCTGCGGTAAAGGGGGTCAGAGCAGGAGGGGGTGACCAGGACCGCGTCCACCTGCAGGGCTGCCGCAGAACGCATCAGGGCGCCGATGTTGGTGTGATCAACTATGTTTTCCATGACGGCCACTCGCCTTGCCGGTCGACAGATTTGCTCAACGGTGGGCAAAGGCCAGCGTCGCATGGCCGCCAGCGCGCCTCGATGAAGCCGGTACCCGGTTATGGTCTTGAGCTGTGCAGGGCTGGCCACGTAGACGGGAACGTTGTGTCCGAAGGCTGCGTCCACCTGGTCGAACATTGAACGCATCCCCTCCAGCCAGGGTTCTTCCACCAGGAAGGAGATGGGCTCAACCCCGGCATCCAGAGCACGGGCGATGACTTTGGGGGACTCCGCGATGAACAGGCCCTTAGCTGGTTCCAGACGATTGCGCAGTTGCGGCTCGGTCAGCCTGGTATAAGCCTCGATTCTGTCATCCTCGATGGAGTCGATTCTCACCCTGAGCACGCCTGCCGTTCCTCCTTCTGGTCCTGGGACCGCTGACTGAGCCTTGTTCTGTCAACAGCATAGGTGGCACAACCGAAAATCAAGCATGGGTCATTTTGATGAAGAATGCGAATAATGAGTCCAAAAGAGCCGTATTGGTCAGCCGGACTAGTGAAAATAACGATTGTCAGCATACATATTTTTTTTTTTTCAATAAAAGCAAAAAGCATGACAGATGTGAACCTTGATAGTTCCCATCGAGGGGAGATTGAGTGTCCGGAACGGGAGTTGAACCCGTACGCCTGTATATATATAGGCACTAGCACCTCAAGCTAGCGCGTCTACCATTCCGCCACCCGGACAGGTGCGTAATCGCAACGGAGATAATCATAGCATCTTGGGCGGCATCGCGCACTGGGCGATTGGAGGAGCGTGTCGTCATCGAGAGTGCTTTTCGGTGGCGAGCTGTAGCCTAACACCATGACTGCACCCCTCTTCCTGCTGGATCCCGACCATGATGATTCCCCATTGGCCAGCGATGAGCTCCATACAGGCTGGCGCCTGACCCTGCCCGAGCGCATCCGTCGCCATGCCCTGGGCTCCATGAGGCTGAAGAATGGGGACCAGCTGGATCTATCGGACGGAAGTGGACTGCGCATCAGCGCTCTGGTCAGGGATGCTTCGACCGGCTTGGTGGAGGTTACCGCTGTGGGGCGACAGGCACCTCCCGAGAAGGAACTGATTCTTGTTCAGGCCTTGGCCAAGGGCGGCAGGGACGAGCAGGCCATTGACATGGCCACCCAGATCGGAGTCGATCAGGTCATGCCCTGGCAGGCTGACCGGTCCATAGCCAAATGGCGCACCGGCCGCAACGAACGGCACTGGCTGACCGCCTTGAATGCGGCCACCGAGCAGAGCCGGAGGGCCTATCGTCCTCGATTGTTGAGCAAGGTGGACAGCCATAGTCTGGCCTCCTGGTGCCGGAAGGCGACCGGTCAGGGAAGCCTGGTTCTGGTCTTGCACCAGGATGCCGACCTTGGATGGGATGCAGTTCGTAAACGTGTCGACAAGTTGCCAGCTGGCTCCTCGGTCGCCGTAGTTGTGGGTCCTGAGGGTGGGATTGCCGATCAGGAGGTCCAGGCCTTGATGAGGGAAGGGGCCCTGCCGGTCCGGTTGGGCGGGAACATCCTCCGAGCCGCTCTGGCCGGACCTGTGGCCCTGACCCTGCTGGCGGACATGCTGGGTCGCTGGCAGTCGGAAGCCCCTGAGCCCAGCGCATGAAGTCGCGCGCAATATACATCCTCGCCCATAAGATGGGAAACAACGAAAACAGCATTGTCAGCAAACAGTGAGGAGTGGTCATGAGCGATGACGACCGGCAGGAGGGTTGCATTTTCTGCAGAATTGTGGCAGGGGAGGTACCCAGCGAAAAGGTCTATGAGGATGAGACCGTCTACGCTTTCAAGGATGCCAACCCCAAGGCCGCCGTGCATGTCCTGATCGTCCCGCGTCACCACTACGCGTCCGTGGCGGAATTGGCCAAGGCCGATCCCAACACCCTGGCCCACATCGTCCAGGTGGCGCAGCAGATCGCCGACCAGGATTTCCACGGAGCCTACCGGCTGATTTTCAACACGGGGGAGGATGCCGGCCAATCGGTCTTTCATGTCCACGCCCACGTCCTGACCGGACAGGTGCTGCCCGAGTGAAGCCCATGTTCACCATCGTCATCGTGCAGGAAGGGAATCCGTGGCGGTAACTACGCGAACCCTGGAGATTCCGGAGGGAATCGACCCGGTTCAGGTGTTGGGGCCGGAAGACGCAGTCATTGACAGGATCGAGCGTGCCTTCCCGGCAGTGTCTATCCTGGTTCGTGGCAACCGGATTATGCTGCGGGCTCAGGACCGGCAGGGCGACGTTGAGGCGGCACAGATCAGGGATCTACTGACCGAACTCATGCAGAACGCCGATCAGGTTCCCGTGGATGCCGATCAGGTGGGGCGAATACTGGACCACCGCCGTTTGGGGAACGCCGACGCAGCCGATTACTCCCATCCGGAAGAGCAGAAAATTACAGACCGCAATACTCAGGATCGCAATACGATAAACCATACTTCTGTAGACCGCGATTATGGGCAGACAGCTATGGCAGAGTCGGAGCGGAACAACGCTCTGGAAGGCATTGACCAACCACGTCAGGCAGCCCCAGCTGCAGTTCGCCGCCGCCCTCTGACCCAGGCTTCCAAGGGTCCGATCAGGCCTAAGACCGCCGGCCAGTCCGCCTACGTGGCCGCCATCGAAACGCATACCATCACCTTTGGCATCGGACCGGCCGGCACCGGCAAGACCTATCTGGCGGTGGCCAAGGCCGTTCAGGAATTCCGGGCCGGGCGTATCGGGCGCATCATTCTGACCAGGCCTGCCGTGGAGGCGGGGGAGAGCCTGGGCTTTCTCCCCGGCACCCTCAATGAGAAGGTCGACCCCTACTTGCGGCCCCTCTACGATGCACTGGCTGACATGCTGGGCACTTCAAGGCTCCACCGCCTTCTGGCCGACGAGACCATCGAGGTGGCTCCGCTGGCCTACATGCGTGGGCGCACCCTGAACGATGCCTTTGTCATTCTGGATGAGGCGCAGAACACCACGCGCAGGCAGATGAAGATGTTCCTGACCCGCCTGGGCTTCAACACCAAGATGGTCATTACCGGCGACGTCACCCAGGTGGATTTGGGCGGGCCTGCATCTGGTCTTGCGACTATCGAACAGGTGCTGCACGGCATCAACGATATCGCCTTCGTGCACCTGCAGGCGGCCGATGTGGTGCGCAATCGGCTGGTCGGGCAGATTGTCCGGGCCTACGACCGCGCCGATCAAGCCCGCAGCCGGAGACGGGAGCAGGCATGAGCGTTGAAGTGACCAACGAGACCCAATGGCTGATCGATGCCAAAACCTTCTCCGATCTGGGAGTGTGGGTGCTGGACCAGATGCGGGTGAGCACCCAGTCCGACATGACTATCATCTTCAACGATCCCGAGCCCATGGCGGTGCTGCACGAGCGCTGGATGAACCTGGTCGGCCCTACTGATGTCATGAGCTTCCCTATGGACGAGCTGCGTCCCGGCGACGAGAACCATCGGCAGGAGGGCATCCTGGGCGACATCGTCATCTGCCCCTGGGTGGCGGCACAGCAGGCTCTGGCTGCCGGTCATTCCACCATGGAGGAGATGCTGCTGCTGGCGATTCACGGCACCCTGCATCTGCTTGGATACGACCACGCCAGCAGGGAGCAGGAGGCGCAGATGTTCGGACTGCAGCGCCAGCTGCTGCTGACCTTCCTGGCCTTGCGCCAGGGGCCCATTGCGAATGCCGCGCTGCCGGCCGGAGCCACCAATGCTTTGGAGATCTATGAGCGGTACGGCCGTGGTGCCTCTCAGAGAGGCAAATCTCATGAATGAGCGGACCATAGCCGCCATGGTGGTCATGGCTTTGGCCATTATCGCCTTGGTCATACTCTCCCTGGCGCTGGCCGAGGCCCAGGGGGCGCTCAACAGAGTGACCCGATCCAGTCTCAACAATTTGATTTTGGGCCTGCAGACCGACCAGGAACTCAGCCAGTTCTCCAGGATGAAGCGAATCGACCGCATTCATCGGGCCCAGAACCTAATCTCCCAGCGGCAGGTGACTGGAAGCGCCTGTGCCTTTTTCCGCATTATCTGTGACATCATGGTCGGCGTCCTGGTGGCCTGCATGGCTGCTCTTGGTGGCATGCCTCTCTGGGAGCAGCTGCTGTGCGGAGTGGTCATGGCCATCCTGGTGGCTGCCATCTCCGTCACCCTGGGCCCTCGTGGTCGTTCCCGTCAGCCCATGGAAGCGTTGCTCAAACACGTGCGCCTGGTCGGGATGGCTGTTCTGTTGACCCCCTTCAAGCGTCGACGGCAGGCTGAAGCCAGTGCCCGCAAAAACCTTCGCGGCGAACTTTCCGACGACGAGGAACTGGAGAAGATCCAGATCGAACAGGGTCGGGCCATGGTCGACCAGCTGGTGGAGGCCGGTGCCTTTGATCCCGAGATCTCCGAGATGTTGAAGAATGTGCTGACACTATCGACTACGCTGACACGCGAAATCATGGTTCCTCGCACCGACATGATCTGCATCTCCAAGGATGCCAGTTTGGATTCGGCTCTGAAGCTCTTCTCCCGGTCGGGATTCTCCCGTATTCCCGCCATTGGTGAAGACGTGGATGACCTGGTCGGTATCGTCTATTTGAAGGACGTGGTCCGTGCCCTGGCCTTCAACCGCAAGGGTGACAGATCAGTTGCCTCCATCATCCGTCGTCCCGTTCTGGTGCCAGAGTCCAAGCCCGTGGACGACCTCTTCCACTACATGCAACGCTCACGCCACCACCTGGCTGTGGTTGTGGACGAGTACGGGGGCATAGCCGGTTTGGTCACCATTGAGGATGCCATCGAGCAGATCGTGGGCGAGCTGGAGGATGAGCACGACCGGGTCCAGCACGACGAGCCCAAGCAGATCGGCTCGCACACCTGGCAACTGCCGGTCCGCACGCCCATCGCCGACCTGGAGGAGCTCTACGAGATCACCATCGGCGAGGATGACGTGGATACGGTCTATGGCCTGTTGACCAAGCTGCTGGGCTCCGTGCCGGTCTCAGGTTCATCGGCGGTGACCCGGGGAATCAGGCTGACTGCGGGCGAAGCGGTCGGCCGCCGCAAGAAGATCGCCACCATCGAGGTCGAGCCGGCCAACGGATCCAGCCTCGCCCTGGAGGACGGTGCGGAGCAGGAAGACGAACAGGCCGACAGTGACCAACCCGAGCAGGACAGTCAGGAGAACTCATGACCAAGGAAGAACAGAGCGAGGCCAAGGCACCGGTCCATCGATCGGGATTCGTGGCGGTAGTGGGCCGGCCCAATGTGGGCAAGTCCACGCTCATGAACGCCCTAGTGGGCAGGCCCATCGCCATCGCCTCCTCCCGGCCGGAGACCACCCGCAAGGCCATCCGGGGAATCATGACCCGGCCAGAGGCCCAGGTGGTCCTAGTTGATACCCCGGGCATTCACCGTCCGCGCACCCTGTTGGGCCAGCGGCTCAACGACGTGGTGGAGGCCTCCCTGTCGGATGTGGATGCCATTGCCTTTTTGTTGCCGGCCGACCAGGCCATAGGCCCTGGCGACCGTCGCATTTTGAGCCGGCTGCGGTCCGACTTCGCCCGCAAGGACAAGGACGGCAAGTGGATCTGGCGAAAGCCCTTGATTGCTGTAGTGACCAAGATTGACCAGCTGAGCAAGGGCCAACTGGTGGACAAGCTCCTGGAGATCGGCGCCTTCGCCGACTTCTCCCAGATCGTTCCGGTCAGCGCCCTGGAGGCTGACAACGTGGACGAGGTGGCCCAGGTGTTGATGGATGCCATGCCCGAGGGTCCTCAGCTCTACCCGGATGACCAGCTGACCGAGGAGCGTCCCGAGGACATGATCGCCGAGCTGGTCCGCGGAGCCTACCTGGAGGAACTCGACGACGAGCTGCCGCACTCCCTGGCTGTCCGTGTGGAGTCCATCGAGCCGGATCCGGAGGGCGGGCGCGACACTGTCCATATAGGTATCTACGTAGAGCGCGATTCGCAGAAGCCCATCGTCATCGGGCGGGGAGCCGAGCACCTGGTCCGGGTGAAGAAGAAGCTACGCACCGCCGTCAACCGGACCATGGGACGCAAGGTCCGGTTGGATCTGCACGTCAAGGTGGCCCGCAACTGGCAGACCGACCCCAAGCAACTGGAGCGCCTGGGGTTCTGATCGCGCTCAGCGGCGGGGTGCCGGGGTGCGCTTGGCTGTATACATCCGGGTGTTGAGCAGGTCGGCGTAGCGCTCGATGACCTTGGGCCGGATCACCTTCATGGATGGTGTCATCAGCCCGTTGTCCTGGGTGAACTCCTCGGGCAGGATGATGAACTTGCGCACAGATTCGGCCCGGGAGACGCCCTCGTTGGCCCGGTCCACATACTCCTGGACCTCGGCCCGGACCACGGCGTTCTGCGACGCCTCCTGCAACGACATGTTCCGATCCAGTCCCTTGGAGGCCAGCCAGGGCCGTAAAGCGGTCTCATTCAGGGTTACCAGTGCTGAAATGAAGGGGCGCTTGTCTCCCAGAACCAGGGCCTGGGAGACGATCTCGGAACGCTCAATGACCTCCTCGATGGGCCTGGGTGAGACGTTCTTGCCTCCTGCCGTGATGATTAGGTCCTTCTTGCGCCCTGTCAGGAAGAGGAAGCCGTCACGGGAGAGCCGTCCCAGATCGCCGGTGGCGTACCAGCCGTCCTCGGTGAATGAATCGCGGGTGGCCTCCTCGTTCTTGTGATAGCGGTGGAAAACGCAGACGCCCTTGATCTGTACCTCGCTGTCCGATGCGATGCGGATGGTGAATCCTGGGAAGGGGATGCCCACCGAGCCTCTGTGGTAGGGAGTGCCCAGGGGGTTGAAGGCGCAGGGTGCAGTGGTCTCGGTCAGGCCGTATCCCTCATAGACCGGAACATTGGATCCGCGGAAGAACCCCAGCAGCTCCGGGTCCAGGGGAGCGCCACCGGAGACGATCCACTTGGCCCGTCCGCCCAGGACCTGGCGCAGGGAGGAATAAACCAGCGGGTCGTAGAAGGCTCGCCGCAGGGCACTGCGCCTGGTCGGCCAGCCCTGGCGGGAGATGTCCTCCATGTAGGTGCGTGCCGCCCGTGCCGCTCCGTTGAAGATCCTCCCCTTGATGCCATGCCCGGCCTTTTGGGAGGCGGCGTTGTAGACCTTCTCAAAGACCCTGGGTACGCCGATAATCACCGTGGGTTTGGACTCCTGCAGGTCGGACAGCAGGGTGGCCAGTCCGGAGGAGATATAGACGTGCATGGTCCCGTAGACGACACCGTAGCTGATGGCCCGGGCGAAGGTATGGGCCTGGGGCAGGAAGAGCAGGATGGAGCCATCCGGATCGTGGGTCAGATTGGGGATGAAGGCGTTCAGGTTCCTGGCCAGCTGGCAATAATGCTCATGGGTCATCTCCACGCCCTTGGGCGCCGCAGTGGAACCGGAGGTGTAGACGATGGAGCAGAGGTCGGTCTTACGGATGGAGTTGATCCGCTCGTCGAGTTCGGCGTCGCTGACCGACTCCCCATAGGCCTGCAGCTCCTGCAGGGCACCGGACTCCAGGCAGGCAATCCGCTCCAGGGTGGGGCACTCCTTGTCGGCCCCCTCGGCCTTGGCCCGCATCTCGGCGGTCTGCACCACCAGCAGCCTGGCATCGGAGTTGTTGACGATGAATCGGATCTGTTCGGCCGAATCGGTGTCGTAGATGGTGGCGATGACCCCGCCGATGGACAGGACGGCGGCATCAACGATGTCCCACTCGTAGCTGGTCCTGCACATGAAGGCCACGGCATCGCCCTTCTTCAGCCCGTAGTGCAAAAAGCCCTTGGCAGTGGTCCTGATGTCGTGCAGGATCTCTCGGCCGGTCCGGTAGGTCCAGCTGCCGTTCTCTACAAAGTGCAGAACCGGCTGGTCGGGGGTGCGGCGGGCACGATCAGCGTAGATGTCGTAGACAGTCATGTCGTCAGGAACCGGACCCATGCCGGCGGTAGTGGCCGAAAGCAGTCCCGAGGCAGGATCCATGCGCGTGGTGGTGGCGTAGTCAGCTGACCAGAAATGCGTATTGGGCAGGGCGAGGGCTTGCTGGGCGGCACCTGACGGATCCGCGGCCTCCTCGCCAGTCGGTCCCTCCCCATGACCCACCTGGTGTGTCACAAAAGATTTGACCGATGCTAGTAACGACACGTTGTCTCCTTCAATAATCGCGGGATATGTCCAGAATAGCCGCCCACTTGGAGAAGGGCGGGCCCGGTGCTAAAGTAGGCACGTTGCTTTGGCGAGGGAGACCGCACGGTCTCCGTTATCGACTCGGCTGGATCATCGGCGGCCTTTCCTTTGGCGGTCCGGAATCCGACGCGGCGATGCGCCAGGACCGGCCCAGGTCGGTCTTGAGGAACCACTCAAGGAAGGAAGCCAACATGGCTAACACAATTAAGCTCGAGGGCGAAGTCCGCGACCAATTCGGCAAGGGAGCGGCACGCCGTATGCGCGTGGCCCAGCAGATTCCAGCCACCATCTACGCCGGCGGCGCCCAGCCCGACTACATTAAGCTGCCCATGCGTGAGACCACGCTGGCCCTGCGCCGCGCCAACGCCCTCTTCTCCATCAGCTTCGGCGGGCAGACCAAGACGGCCGTGGTCAAAGACGTGCAGCGCAACCCCGTCAAGCGCCAGGTGGAGCACATCGACTTCTATGAGGTCCGCGCCGGCGAGAAGGTCACCGTGGAGGTACCCGTCTTCGTCAGTGGCGAGACCAAGGGCGCTGCCGTGGCCCTGATCGACACCCAGAACCTGCAGGTCCGCGCCGACGTGTCCAATCTGCCCGAGCGCATCGACATCAGCGTTGAGGGCCTGGCCGAAGGCGACAAGATCCTGGCCAAGGACATCAATCTGCCCGAGGGCTCCGAGCTGATCATCGACGATATGGAGGAATCCATTGTCTCCGTTGAGATCCCCAAGGAGGAAAGCCTGGAGACCCCCACCGAGGAGACCGAACAGGCCGATACGGAAGCTGCTCCGGAGGCCGACGCCCAGAGCGAGTGAATCCGAAGGTTCGATTTGCAAGGCCGTGGGATCATCAGGATCCTGCGGCCTTTTTGTCTAAGACGGTCACAATGCGAAATGCGCCGAACAGGTCAAGGCCTGCCTATGCAATAGTTCGGGTACCGGGCATCGCCATAAGCATCGCACCCGAGCAACCAAATACAGTAGCAAGAAGAAGTGGTAGATAATGGCAGAGCAATCACATCACGACCCGAAGGCACTCAATGAGTTGGCGGACGCTTTCAAGGTCATTCCCAACGATCATCCCGCCTCTGACGAGGAGCGTGCCCGGCTGATTGACAAGCCCGCCTTCGGCCAGCTCTTCTCAGATAACATGACCCATATGGGATGGACTTCGGAAGGCGGCTGGAAGGATCGCAGGGTTGAGCCCTACGGACCGATTAACCTAGATCCGGGGGCCTCGGTGCTTCACTACGCCCAGGAGGCCTTTGAGGGACTCAAGGCCTACTACCACGACGACGGCTCCATCTGGCTCTTCCGACCCGATGCCAACGCCCAGCGCTTCTACAATTCAGCCAAGCGTCTGGCCCTGCCCCCGCTCGAGCCCGATGACTTCCTGGGATCGGTCGCGGCCCTGGTCCGCCGTGACGCGGCCTGGGTGCCGAAGCGGCGCGAGTACACGCTCTATATGCGCCCCTACATGTTCGCCTCCGAACCCTTCCTGGGCGTGCGCGCCCCGCATGCAGTGGACTATTGCGTCATCGCCTCGCCTTCGGGACCCTACTTCGCCGGCGGCGTCAAGCCGGTCAGCATCTGGGTGGAGGACAAGTGGTTCCGCACCGGCCCCGGCGGCACCGGCTTCGCCAAGTGCGGCGGTAACTATGCGGCCTCCCTGCTGGGGGAGAACCGTGGTGCCGAGCACGGCTGCGAGCAGGTCTGCTTCGTCGATGCTGCCACCAAGACCTACCTGGAGGAGCTGGGCGGCATGAACATGTTCACCGTCCACAAGGACGGACACCTGGAGACCCCCAGCCTGACCGGAACCATTCTGCCCGGCGTCACCCGCAACTCCCTGATCGCCCTGGCCCAGGACCACGGTCGTGACGTGGTGGAGACCATGATCCGTCTGGACACCCTGCTGGACGACATCCGTTCGGGCGAGGTCACCGAGGTGTTCGCCTGCGGGACCGCCGCCATCATCACCCCGATCGGGCGCTTCAAGTCCGAGAACTTCGACGTCCAGGTGGCCGACGGTGGTTCAGGCAAGGTCACCATGGACCTGCGCAACGAGCTCCTGGGCATCCAGCTGGGCGAGATCGAGGATCCGCACGATTGGATGTGGAAGGTCTGCTGAGCACTGACCCCATTCCTGCCTGACAGGTCTTGAAAGGAAGGCGGCTTCAGGGCGACTTTTTGCCCTGGGCCGCCTTCCTTCATCTTTGTGGCCTTGGACACATCCCCGGCCTGTTCAGCCTTGGGGTTGGCTAATCTATAGACAGATTTGAGTGCGGGACGATTCCGGGAGGAGAAGCGCGGGATGAAGACGGCCTTGGAGGGGAACCTCATCTTCATGGTCATCGAGTACCTGGGCATCTTGAGCTGCGGGCTTTCGGGCGGTCTGGCTGCCGTGCGCAAGGGCTACGACATCATCGCCATCCTCTTGGTTTCCTGGATCAGCGCCCTGGGCGGTGGGGTGGTCCGTGACGTTCTTCTGGGTCAGGTGCCGCCCAGTGGAATCACCGACAAGGGCTCGGTCATCGTCACCCTGGCTTCCGGCCTGGTTGTGGCTGTCGCCCATCCTGAAATCAGCCGTATGACCTGGTCCATGCTGGTCACCGATGCCATGGCCCTGGGATCCTTCGCCGTCAACGGGACCGCCAAGGCTCTGATGTGTGGAACCGGCGGCATGACGGCCATCTTCATGGGGATGGCAACGGCCCTGGTCGGGGGACTGCTGCGAGACATCCTGCTCAACCAGGTGCCGGCGGTCATCCAGGACCAGCACTGGTACGCGTTGCCTTCCCTGATCGGTTGCCTGCTGACCCTGGCCTCCACGCGCGCCCAGCAGCATGGGCTCTATCCGGCCCGGGTCGACATGATCCTGGACCTGGCCATCGTGGCCCTGGTGGTCGTCCTGCGCATCATCTCGGTAAAATTCGACATCGTGGTGCCTGGGGCAGTGAACCGGCACTCGGCCCGACTCCCACTCAGTGACGCCCAGCTTGCCAGGGCCATCCGTCATCTGATGCGTGGCCGGTCGAACATCAGTGTCACCATCAAGCACACCGACGAGGACCCGAATACCAAAAAGAGCCGGTGACCCAAGCGCTTGGGTCACCGGCCCCAATGGGGCACCCGGTTCAGAGGGCGTTGACGGCGTTGGCCAGACCGGACTTGCGGTTGGCGGCCTGGTTGCGGTGAATCACGCCCTTGCCGGCGGCCTTGTCCAGACGGCGGGCGGCCACCTGGTAGGCAGCCTGAGCGGCCTCCTTGTCACCGGCATCCACGGCCTTGCGCACGGAACGCACGGAGGTCTTGATTGCGCTCTTGACCTCCTTGTTGCGCAGGTGCGCCTTTTCGTTGGTGATGACCCGCTTCTTCTGCGACTTGATGTTTGCCAATGTTGCTCCAAACGATGAATGTATCTGTACAGACAACCCACCATAGTAGCACCCGACCGGGAGAAGAATCCGCCAGGGGCGGGCGCTTCGGCCCAGGGCATCGTCTAGAATCGTTAGACCAGACGTACGTGAGGAGAGCAGACCGGTGCAGGAAGCCAAGAACCAACCAGGATTCACCGACCAATCACTGATCCGCAACTTCTGCATCATCGCCCATATCGATCACGGCAAATCCACGGTGGCCGACCGGATCCTGCAGCTGAGCGGGATCGTGCCCAAGCGCGAGATGCACGACCGGTTCCTGGACAGGATGGACATCGAGCAGGAGCGTGGCATCACCATCAAGTCCCAGGCCGTCCGCCTGCCCTGGGTCAAGGACGGCGTCGAATACACCCTGGGCATGATTGACACCCCCGGCCACGTGGACTTCACCTACGAGGTCTCCCGGGCCCTGGAGGCCTGCGAGGGCGCTGTCCTGCTGGTGGATGCCACCCAGGGCATCGAGGCGCAGACCCTCTCCAACCTCTATATGGCCCTGGAGGATGACCTGACCATCATCCCCGTCCTCAATAAGATCGACCTGCCCTCGGCCGAGCCGGACAAGCACGCCGAGGAGATAGCCAACCTGATCGGCTGCTCCACGGACGAGGTGCTGCGGGTGTCAGGCAAGACCGGCCAGGGGGTCCGCGAACTGGTGGACCGTATCGTGGACCAGGTACCGGCCCCCAAGGGGGATCCCAAGGCCCCGGCCCGGGCCCTGATCTTCGATTCGGTCTACGACTCCTATCGGGGAATAGTCACCTACATCAGGATGGTGGACGGCGAGCTCAAGGAACGCCAGAAGATCCGCATGATGGGCCGGGGGACCGTGCACGACCCCATCGAGCTGGGCGTGATCAGCCCGGACATGACACCCACCAAGGCCCTGGGTGCCGGCGAGGTCGGCTACGTGATCACCGGCGTCAAGGACGTCAGCCAGTCCAAGGTGGGCGACACGGTCACTACCGAGGCCAATCCCGCCAAGGAGCCCCTGCCCGGCTACCAGGATCCCCAGCCCATGGTCTATTCCGGGCTCTTCCCCATCGACAACGCCCAGTTCCCCGAGCTGCGTGACGCCCTGGACAAGCTCAAGCTCAACGATGCCGCCCTGGTTTATGAACCGGAGACCTCGGTGGCCCTGGGCTTCGGCTTCCGCTGTGGATTCCTGGGATTGCTGCACATGGAGATCGTCACCGAACGCCTGAGCAGGGAGTTCGGCATGGATCTGATCGCCACAGCCCCCAACGTCACCTACCAGGTGACCATGGAGGACGGCAGCGAGCACACGGTGACCAACCCCAGCGAGTTCCCCGACGGCAAGGTTCGTCAGATTCTAGAGCCGGTGGTCAGTGCCGACATCATCACCCCCAAGGAGTTCATCGGGCCGGTCATGGAGCTCTGCCAGGACCATCGTGGGCAGATGGGAACCATGGAGTACCTGAGTCCCGAGCGCGTAGAGATGCACTACAGGATGCCCCTGGCCGAGATCGTCTTCGACTTCTTCGACCAGCTGAAGAGCCGGACCAAGGGATACGCCAGCCTGGACTACCAGCCCGACGGCACCCAGTCCGCTGACCTGGTCAAGGTGGACATCCTCATCCAGGGGGAGAAGATCGACGCCTTCTCGGCCATCGTCCATAAGGACAAGGCCTACGCCTACGGGGTGATGATGACCAAGAAGCTGCGCAAGCTGATTCCGCGCCAGCAGTTCGAGATCCCCATCCAGGCGGCAATAGGGTCGCGAATCATCGCCCGGGAGACCATCAGTGCTCTGCGCAAGGACGTGCTGGCCAAGTGCTACGGAGGCGACATCACCCGCAAGCGCAAGCTGCTGGAGAAGCAGAAGGCGGGCAAGAAGCGCATGAAGATGCTGGGACATGTCGAGGTACCTCAGGAGGCCTTCATCGCCGCCCTGAGTACAGGCCAGGCCCAGGACCGGGACACCAAGGACAAGATCCGGGCCGCCGCCAAGAAGGAGGGCTGAACGGGTGGGATCCTACCAGGTCTACATCCATGTGCCCTTCTGCATGCGCCGCTGTGGCTACTGCGACTTCAACACCTACACTGCCCGGGACCTGGGCGGGGGCGCCAGCCGGGAGCACTACGCCGACCTGGCCATCCAGGAGATGCGCATGGTCCGGGACTGGCAGACCTCCCGAGGCCTGATAGAGCCGCCCGTGTCGACCATCTTCTTCGGCGGAGGCACCCCGACCATTCTGCCCGCCCAGGATCTGGTGCGCATGGTCGAGGCCGTGGCCGACCTCTGGGGTCTGTCCCCAGGGGCCGAGATCACCACCGAGGCCAATCCCGACACCGTGGATCGGACCTATCTGGAGCAGCTGCTCCGGGGCGGCATCAACCGCGTCTCCTTCGGCATGCAGTCAGCGGTGCCCAGCGTCCTGGCCACCCTGGACCGTACCCACACCCCGGCCAATGTGACCACTGATGTGGCCGCTGCTCAGGATCTGGGACTCAGGGCCAGTGTGGACCTGATCTACGGGACGCCGGGAGAGCGGCTTGAGGATTGGCGGACCAGCCTGCAGGCGGCCCTGGACCTTGGTGTGGACCATGTCTCCGCCTACGCCCTGACCCTGGAACCCACCACCAAGATGGGCCGTGCCGTGCGCCGGGGCCAGCTGCCCGCCCCCGATGACGATGACGAAGCCACCAAGTACGAGATGGCCGATGACATGCTCTCCCAGGCGGGCCTCTACTGGTACGAGATCTCCAACTGGGCCCGTCCCGGCCAGGAGAGCCGCCACAACCTGGGCTACTGGCACAACGTGGACTGGGCTGGCATCGGGCCCGGGGCCCACTCCCATTATCGTGCTCTGGATGGCCAGAACACGGGGATGGCGCCGGTGGACCAAGTCCGGGAACAGGAACCTATGCCGTCCGTCTCGCCGGGGTTCAGGGCCACCGGAAAAGCAGCAACGGAAGAGGTCGATCCTGGGGCACGCTGGTGGCTTTCGCCGGAGCCCGGCCTGGGGGAGCGACGTGCCCGGGCCATCCGCTCCTGGGACATCGCCCACCCCAGGGACTGGGCAGCCGCCATGGATGACGGACGTGTGCCCTGGCAGAATGCCGAGCTCCTGGGCTGGAGGCAGGACCTTGAGGAGACGGTCATGCTGGCCCTGCGCCTGCCTGAAGGCCTGGGACTGGATCGGCTGACCAGGCTGGCGGGTCGTCCGGTAGATCCGAAGATCCTTAAGGATCTGGTCGACCAGGGCCTCCTGCTGCCCGTGGGCGACAGAATCCAGGTGACCCGGCGGGGCCGCCTGCTCAACGATCTGGTCATCGATCAGGTCCTGGATGCGGTAGGAATTCGTTAGACACTGCGGAACGTTACACGGATGTCACCTGTGGATGCATTATCCTGTTGATTCACCATTGACAAGGCTCCTCAAGGGTGGAGCATGCCGGCCCCGCCCCCGTCCACGAATGAGGTGATTGCGGTGTCATTCACGGCCCCTCTCGATCTGCACGTTCACGGCCCGCAAGGGCTCTATGACCCTGATACGGAACACGATGCCTGCGGTTTCGGCATGGTGGCCACCCTCAACCGACGGGACGAAAGACTGATCGTCGAGCAGGGCATCCGCGTCCTGGTCAACCTGGACCACCGAGGGGCCGTGGGAGCCGAGCCCAACACCGGCGATGGGGCCGGCATCATGCTCTCCATGCCCGACGGGTTCATGCGCACCCGCGTCTACCGGAATCTGCCCGAAGCCGGTCATTATCTGGCGGGCATGGCCTTCCTGGACAGGGACCCGGCTCAGGCCGCCAGCCAGGAGGAGGCCATAGCATCGATCGCCGGCCAAGAGGGGCTGCGAGTCTTGGCCTGGCGGTCAGTGCCCACCAATCCTGACGGACTGGGTCTGCAGGCTCTGGCTTCCATGCCCCGCTTCCTCATGCCCATCATCTGTGACGCCGGGCATCAAGGCCGCGGAGGCCTGGATCTGGAGCGGCTGGGCTACCGAGTCCGCAAGCGGGCTGAGCACGAGCTGGGCGTCTACTTTGCCTCCCTGTCCTGCCGGACCATCACCTACAAGGGCATGCTGACCACCAAGCAGCTGCAGGGCTTCTTCCCGGACCTGAGTGATCCGGCCATGAAGGCCCGTCTGGCCATCGTCCACTCCCGCTTCTCCACCAACACCTTCCCCTCCTGGCCTCTGGCCCAGCCTTTCCGGATGATCGCCCACAACGGGGAGATCAACACCATCCAGGGCAACCGCAACTGGATGTCAGCCCGAGAAGGAATGCTGAGCTCGGAGCTGCTGGGCGACATGGCCCCTCTGCTGCCGGTCAACACCCCTGGAGCCTCGGACTCGGGCACCTTCGACGAGACTCTGGAGTTGCTCCACCTGGCAGGACGGTCCCTGCCCCACGCAGTCTCCATGATGATGCCTCCGGCCTGGCAGCAGGATCCGGACATGGACCCCGACCTGAAGGCCTTCTACGAGTACAACGACACCCTGATCGAGCCCTGGGACGGCCCGGCGGCCATCGTCTTCACCGACGGGACCCTGGTGGGTGCCCAGCTGGACCGCAACGGCCTGCGCCCGGGCCGCTGGCAGCTGACCGATGACGGCCACCTGGTACTGGCTTCGGAGGCCGGCGTCCTGGAGGATACGCCCCAGGAATCCATTGTCGCCAAGGGCAGGCTGGAGCCGGGACGCATGTTCCTGGCTGACACCAAAGAGGGCCGGATAGTGCCCGACAGCGAGATCAAGCACCAACTGGCCGGTCTGCACCCCTACCGGAAGTGGGTTTCGGAGCGGACCGTCCGTCTGGACGACCTGCCCGAGCGCGAGCATGTCAACTACTCGCGCATCTCGGTCCACCGTCGGCAGCAGGCCTTCGGCTACACCCGGGAGGACCTGACCATGCTGCTGGGGCCCATGGCCGAAACCGGCGGCGAGCCCATCGGGTCCATGGGCAATGACGCGCCCATCGCCGTGCTCTCGCGCCGGTCCCGCATGCTCTTCGACTACTTCACCCAGAAGTTCGCCCAGGTCACCAATCCGCCCCTGGACTGGGAGCGCGAAGAGCTGGTGACCAGCATCGCCTCGGCCATCGGGCCCGAGCCCAACCTTCTGGAGGACACCCCCGAGCACGCCTGGAAGATCCACATCGACCTGCCTGTGGTGGATTCCGTGCAGATGGCCCAGATCAAGCGTCTGGACCGGGCACCGGTCCTGGAAGGCCGCTTCCGCCCCCGTCTGATCCGCGGCCTCTACCAGGTGGCCGGGGGCGGCAAGGCCCTTGAGGAGCGTCTGGAGGCCATCGAAGGGGAGGTGGATCAGGCCATTGAAGAGGGTTGCAATGTGCTCGTCCTGTCCGACCGGGACTCCAACCACATCTGGGGACCCATACCCTCCCTGCTGCTGACCGGGGCCGTCCAGCACCACCTGCTCCGCCAACACACCCGCACCCAGGTCTCCCTGGCTGTGGAGGCCGGCGACGTGCGCGAGGTCCACCATGTGGCCCTGCTGATCGCCTACGGCGCCGCCTGCGTCAACCCCTACCTGGCCCTGGAGTCCGTGGAGAACCTTGCCAACAGCGGGGACCTGCACGTGGATGCCAAAAAGGCCTCCGCCAACCTGGTCCGGGCCCTGAGCACCGGGGTGCTGAAAATCATGAGCAAGATGGGTGTGAGCACCATCATGTCCTACCGTGGCTCTCAGCTCTTCGAGGCGGTCGGGCTGAGCCAGGAGGTCATCGACCGCTGGTTCACCGGCACCACCTCCCTGGTGGGCGGCATAGGCCTGGACGAGATCGCCGCCGAGGTGGCCCAGCGCCATCGGGTGGCCTACCCGATCGAGTGGACGGCAGGCTCCGGGCATGATCTGGAGACAGGCGGCAACTACCACTGGCGGCGCACCGGCGAGGACCACCTGAACGACCCGGAGTCCATCTTCCTGCTCCAGCAGTCCACCAAGCGCGGGGACTACGAGCTTTTCAGGGCCTACACCGACCATGTGAACGCGGCGGCCAAGCGCGGTATGACCCTGCGCGGCCTCATGGAGCTGCACTCCGACAGGGCGCCCATACCCCTGGACCAGGTGGAGCCCGCCGAGTCCATCGTCACCCGCTTCTCCACTGGAGCCATGAGCTACGGGTCCATCTCCCAGGAGGCCCATGAGACCATGGCGCTGGTCATGAATCGGCTCGGGGCCCGGTCCAACTCGGGCGAGGGCGGCGAGTCCCCGGACCGGATTGCAGACCCGGCCCGGACCAGCCGCATCAAGCAGGTGGCCTCGGCCCGGTTCGGGGTGACCAGCGACTACCTGGTCTCGGCGACCGACCTGCAGATCAAGCTGGCCCAGGGGGCCAAGCCGGGGGAGGGCGGCCACCTTCCCGGCGCCAAGGTCCCGCCCTGGATAGCCCAGGTCAGGCGTTCCACACCCGGGGTCGAGCTCATCTCGCCTCCGCCCCACCATGACATCTATTCCATCGAGGACTTGAAGCAGCTGATCCATGACCTGAAGATGGCCAACCCCCGGGCCCGCATTCACGTCAAGCTGGTCTCCGAGCACGGGGTGGGAACGGTGGCCGCCGGTGTGGCCAAGTGTCATGCCGATGTGGTCCTCATCTCCGGTCAGGACGGCGGCACGGGGGCGGCCCCGCTCAACGCTATCAAGCACGCGGGCACCCCCTGGGAGCTGGGCCTGGCCGAGACCCAGCAGACCCTGGTCATGAACGACCTGCGCTCGCGGATTGTGGTCCAGTGCGACGGGGAGCTCAAGACCGGCCGCGACGTGGTCATAGCCGCCCTTCTGGGGGCCGAGGAGTTCGGCTTCGCCACCACAGCCTTGCAGGTGGAGGGCTGCGTCATGATGCGGGCCTGCCACAAGAACACCTGTCCCCAGGGCATAGCCACCCAGGATCCGGAGCTGCGCTCGCGCTTTACCGGTCGGCCTGAGGATCTGATCAACTTCTTCATGTTCATGGCCCGCCAGGTGCGGGAGATCCTGGCCTCCCTGGGCTTCGCCAGCCTGGAGGAAGCGGTCGGCCACGTGGAGTGCCTGCGCCGGGACCCCTCTGTGCAGACCTGGAAGAGCCAGGGTATCGACTTGGATGCCATCCTGCGCAAGCCGGGCCCTACCCCCGGCACTGTGCTCCACCACACCCAGGCCCAGGACCACGAATTGGACAAGTCCCTGGATGTGGATCTGATCAACCAGGCCGTCGATGCCCTGGACGAGGGTCGGCCGGTAGCCATCAAAGGAACCGTGCGCAACGTCAACCGGAGCGTGGGCACCATGCTGGGCTACAGAATCACCCGTAAATACGGGGCGGCAGGCCTGCCACAGAACACCGTAGACATTACGCTCACAGGTTCTGCCGGACAGTCCTTGGGTGCCTTCATCCCCAGGGGTGAGACCATCCGGGTGATCGGCGAGGCCAACGACTATGCAGGCAAGGGGCTTTCCGGGGGCCGTCTGATCCTCCACACTGCCCCGGGCGTTCGCTTCGATCCGCACCGGACCGTCATCTGCGGCAACGTGGCAGGATTCGGCGCCACCTCGGGCGACATGTTCGTGGCCGGCCGGGCCGGGGAGCGCTTTGCCGTCCGTAACGGGGGCGGCCGCTTCGTGGTCGAGGGCCTGGGCGACCACGGTTGCGAGTACATGACTGGCGGCCTGGTGGTTGTTCTGGGTTCCACCGGACGCAACTTCGGCGCCGGCTTCTCGGGAGGGGATGTCTACCTGCTGGATATGGATGCCTCACGGCTCAATCCAGAAGCCTGGAATGACGGCTCCCTGCTGGCCTTGGAGCCCGACCAGGACCAGGCGGTCATGCTCAAGGAACTGATAGCCGAGCATGTCCGGCTGACCGGGTCAAAGGCTGCGGCCGCCCTGCTGGAGGACTGGCCGAGCGCGCTGGCCCGGTTCACCCATCTGGTTCCCCGCCGTTATCTGGCCATGAAGAAGGCCATGAAAGAGGCCGAGCGCGAGCAGGTGGACTTCAACGCGCCCGGCGTCTGGGACGCCACCTACGCCCAGGTCATGGAAGGAGCGCACTGATATGGTCGACCCCAAGGGATTCCTCAAGGTACGTACCCGGCACGAGCTGGCCGAGCGCCCGGTAGCCGAACGCCTGAAGGACTGGCGGGACGTGCATCAGTCAACCGGCCCCGGGCCCTGGACCGCCGAGCAAGCCGCCCGCTGCATGGACTGCGGCACCCCCTTCTGCATGACCGGATGCCCCCTGGGCAACCTGATACCCGAGTTCAACGACCTGCTGTCCCGGGGCCGCTGGGAGGAGGCCTACGAACGGCTGAGCCTGACCAACAACTTCCCGGAGTTCACCGGACGGATCTGCCCGGCTCCCTGCGAGTCCTCCTGCGTGCTCTCCATCCACCAGCCGGCCACCACTATTAAGCTGGACGAGCAGACCATCATCGATCAGGCCTGGTCCCTGGGTCTGGTCAAGCCCCGGCCTCCGCAGCGGCTGACCGACATGACCGTGGCCGTGGTCGGGTCCGGTCCCGCAGGGCTGGCATGCGCCCAGCAACTGACCCGGGCAGGGCACACGGTGGTGGTCTACGAGCGCGCCGACGCCATAGGCGGCCTCCTGCGTTACGGCATTCCTGCCTTCAAGCTGGAGAAGTCCTTGTTGGACCGTCGGCTGGAGCAGATGGAGGCCGAAGGGACCCGATTCCGCACCGGTATTGAGGTGGGCCGAGACCTGACCTGGGACCAGTTGCGGGCCCGCTATGACGCCCTGGTGGTGGCCATCGGTTCCACCGAGCCCCGCCGGGTGGACCTGCCCGGGCGGGATTTGCAGGGCATCCACTACGCCATGGACTTCCTGCCCGATCCCACACGTAAACTCATGGGCCGCGAGCCCATCAACAAGATCGATGCGGCCGGCAAGGACGTCATCATCATCGGCGGCGGCGACACCGGGTCGGACTGCCTGGGCACGGCCCTGCGAGAGGGCGCCAAGTCGGTCAACGTCCTGCAGATACGTCCCAAGGAGCCCTCTTCCAGGCCCGATAACCGGCCCTGGCCAACCTACGCCCGGCTCTACAATCCCACTTCTTCCATGGAGGAGGGCGGTTACTATGAGTACGCCGTGGACAGCCTGGAATACCTGGGTGCTGAGTCTGATGACCGGATCAATCTGGACCATACCAGCGCCCCGACCGGATTTGACCGGGACCATGAGGGACGGGTGCGCGGCGTTCGCGTGGTGGACGTCAGCCGTGATGACCAGGACCGAATCATTCCCCATCCCGATACCGAGCGGGTCCTGCCAGCCGACCTGGTGCTGATCAGCATTGGCTTCGCCCATCCGGAGACGGCCACCTTGACTGGACAGACCGGCGTAGGGTTGGATGGGCGCGGCAACGTGGCCCGGGATGCCGACTACGCTACCGACCGCGACGGGATATTCGTGTGCGGCGATGCCGGACGCGGCCAGTCCCTGGTTGTCTGGGCCCTGGCCGAAGGCCGTTCCTGCGCTGCGGCTGTGGACCGGTATCTGACTGGTTCCACCGAGTTGCCCGCCCCCATCCGAGCCGATGAGCGCGCCATGACCCTGCCCGCGGCCGACCGGCGCCCACGCTAATATGAAAAGGTATGGTGCCGATCGAATGGATGGAGGCAGTGGGATATGACCAACCGCGCTGAACGTAGGGCGCAGGCCAAGCGGAGCCGCCGTGGCGGCAGCGACGACCGGAGAATGACGGTCAAGGGCAGGGCCGGAGTGATGGATGAACGGGCCTTGCAGGAGCGATCCCGTCGGCTGGAGGCTGGCCAGGACGCGGAGTGGAAGCCCACCGGGCACACCGATGACCTGGTGCAGAACGACTCTGTCGACCCTAACGACCGCAACCCTCGTCTGTTGAAGGCTCCTCGCGGCTTACGCGAATGGCTGCGAATCCTCGTCTGGGCCCTGATTATCTGCTCAGGCCTGGCCTTCTTGGTCTGCATGTGGCTGCCCCACGTTCCCATCTGGGCCACTATCGCCATCGCGGCGGTCTTCTGCCTGGGCGTGCTGGGGCTCTTCCTTGTAGGCGGGAACCGGGACAATCCCCGTCTGGACTCCTACGGAACGGCACTGTGAGCATGACCGAAAGCGTGGTAGAAAAGCAGGCCGTGCTCATGCAGCACGTGGGATTCCGCCGTCAAGGCCGCGTCATACTCGACGATGTGAACCTTGAGGTGGGTCGCGGGCAGAAGTGGGTGCTCTTCGGTCCCAACGGGGTGGGCAAATCCACATTGGTAGCCATGATGAGCACGCGAGGCTTTCCAAGCACTGGCAGCGTAGAGATCCTAGGCAACCGGCTGGGCAAGGTGAACGTCTTCTCCTACCGGCATCGGATTGGTCTGGCCTCGGCTGGTCTGGCCAAGACCATCAGCCCCCAGGAGGATCCCTATGACGTGGTGCTGACCGCCTTCAGCGACACCACCGGCCGCTGGAGGGAGACCTTCACGCCTGAGCAGGAAGAGGCTACCCTGGCCCTGATGGAACGGTTCGGCATCGCCTACCTCAAAGGCAAGCGCATGTACCGGCTCTCTGAGGGGGAGCGCGGCCGGGTACTGATATGCCGGGCGCTGATGGCCAATCCCGACCTGCTCATCCTGGACGAGCCGACCACTGGGCTGGACCTGGGCGGCCGCGAGCTGGTGCTCAGGGCCTTGAGCGACATCGGCCGGGAGGACAGGGACCGTACGGTCATCCTGGTCACCCACCGGCTTGAGGAGATTCCTCTGGGCTTCGATCGGATAGCCATGATGGGTCGGCGTCCTGCCGACACTGCAGACACCGACGACCCGGATCCGGGCACCATCGTCTACCAGGGCCCCTTGGAGGGTGGACTGACTGGTCCGCGCCTGAGCGAGCTCTTCGGTCTGGACCTGACCGTGGTCCACCGCGACGGACGCTGGGGTGCCTTTGCCGTCTGAACTTCACTGCCTGCGGACCCGTTCTGACACGCCCGTATCAGCTCAAGGAATAGCAAATTCGTTGGCCAAGGCACGGGTATAGACTGTGGTGGTTTGTCTGCCCGGGGACCGCGGCAGACCTATATGCGTGAAGGATGTTGACGTGATCAAGATATGGACCCGCTACCTGCGGCCTTACTGGCTCCAGGTGGCCGTTCTGGTGCTCTTTCAGGTGGCGCAGACGGCCTTGAACCTCTACCTGCCCAACCTGCAGGCGGACATCATCGACAAGGGCGTGGCTGTAGGCGACCAGGATGCTATCTACAGGATTGGCTGGGAGATGATGGGCATCACCGCCATCCAAATCGTGGCCAACGTGGTAGCCGTCTACTGCGCCACCCGGCTGGCCATGAGGATGGGCTACGAGCTGCGCAGGGATCTGTTCGCCTCGGTGGAGGGCTTCAGCCTCAACGAGATCGAGCGCTTCTCGGCCGGTTCCCTGATCACACGCACCACCAACGACGTTCAGCAGATGCAGATGACCACCATGCAGACCCTGATGATCATCCTGCAGGCCCCGGTCATGCTGATCGGCGGGCTGGTTTTGGCCCTGCGCCAGGACGGTCCCCTGACCTGGTCCCTGGCGGTCATCGTGCCCCTGATCCTGGTGGTGGCACTGGTGCTCATGGGTAAAATGGGACCCTTGTTCACCCGTCTGCAGAACATGCTGGACTCGGTCAACCGCCTGGTCCGCGAGCAGATCTCCGGGGTGCGGGTCATCCGTGCCTTCGTCCGCGAGAAGACCGAGGCTGCCCGCTTCGACAAGGCCAACCGGGACGTCTACGGCGTCCTGATCTCCACCGGTCGGCTGATGAGCATGATGGTGCCGCTCATGTGGTTCCTGCTGAACATGTCCAACGTGGCCATAATGTGGTTCGGCGGCCGCCGCATCGACTCCGGGGCCATGCAGATCGGTGCCCTGCAGGCTTTCATCCAGTACCTGATGATCATCCTGTCAGGCCTGATGATGGCTGCCATGATGTCGGTCATGCTGCCCAGGGCCGCTGTGGCCGCCCGAAGGATCAACGAGGTCCTGGAGGCCACCAGCGAGATCGCCGCTCCCGAGCATCCCTACCGCAACGAGCATCCGCAGGGGCTGCTGGAGTTCAAGCACGTGGACTTCAGCTACCCGGGCGCCCAGGACCCGGTCCTTTCGGACATCTCCTTCACTGCCCGGCCGGGAACGACCACGGCCATCATCGGGGCCACGGGATCCGGCAAGTCCACCATCATCCGGTTGGCTAACCGCATGTTCGATGTCACCGACGGCCAAGTCCTGGTGGATGGCCACGACGTGCGCGAATACGACCCCGACCAGCTGGCCCTGATCTTCGGGCCGGTCCCGCAGAAGGCCACCCTCTTCACCGGCACCATCCGCGACAACATGCACTATGGTGACCCCGACGCTGACGACGACCGCATCTGGCAAGCCCTGCGCATCGCCCAGGCCGAGGACTTCGTGCGGGAGATCCCCGAGGGTCTGGATGCCCGCGTGGCCGAGGGCGGCACAAACTTCTCAGGTGGGCAGAAGCAGCGGCTCTGCATGGCCAGGGCCATCCTGCGCAACCCCCGCATCTACACCTTTGACGATTCCTTCTCCGCACTGGACATGACCACCGACCGGGCCCTGCACGAGGCCCTGGTTCCGGTCACCCGCGAGGCAACCCAGATTGTCGTAGCCCAGAGGGCGGCATCCATCCGCCAGGCTGATCAGATTCTGGTCCTTGACCGCGGTCGTATCGTCGGCCGAGGCACCCACGACGAGCTCATGGAGGACTGCCCCACTTACCAGGAAATCGTCCAGTCCCAGGGCGGGCAGGGTCCCGACGTGGAAGAGCTCACCATTGACGAGGGGAGGGCCGAGTAGATGGCTAAGAACTTGAGCACGAATACAGGCTCGCAGGCCGTGGGAGGCCGCCGCCACACCGTGGGCCGGCTGGTCCACTATCTGCTGGCCAGTCCCTGGAGGGTCATCGTCATGGTCCTAGCCGGCATGACCGCCGTGGCCATGATCGTCATTGGCCCCAAGGTTATGGGCGAGGCCACCAATGTCCTCTTCGAGGGGCTGCTGGGTTCCATGCTGGTCAAGATGGGTGCCAAGCCCGACACTCCCAAGCAGGCTGTGGTCACCTACCTGCAGTCCCGTGGGCAGGACAAGTTCGCCCGGATGATCGACTCCATGAACGTCCAGGTGGGCGTGGGCATCGACTGGGGGCGCTTCGGCACCATCCTCATGTTCGTCATCGGAATCTACCTGATCTCCATCCTGGTCAGGCTGGTGCAGAACTTCCTGATGACCCGGCTGGTCTCCGACGCGGTCTACACCATGCGCAGGCAGATAGAGGACAAGCTTGACCGGCTGCCCCTGCAGTATTTCGACCGGACCCCGCGCGGCGAGGTCATGAGCCGGACCACCAACGACATCGACAACATCTCGGGCACCCTGCAGCAGATTTTGGGAGAACTGCTCTTCTCGGTCTTCTCCATCATCGGCGCCTTCATCATGATGCTGACCATCTCGCCCCTGCTGACCCTAATCGCCTTCATCATCATCCCGGTCATGGCCCTGTGCGCGGGCATCATCCTCAAGAAGACCCAGCCCCAGTTCACCAGGCAGTGGATCCGCACCGGCCAGGTCAACAGCCATGTGGAGGAGATGTTCTCCGGTCATATGGTGGTTCGGGCCTTCGGCCACCAGCGCAAGGCCGAGGAGGAGTTCGAGGAGCGCAACCAGGAGCTCTACCAGGCCAGCTTCAAGGCCTCCTTCTTCTCCGCCCTGGTCACGCCCATGTCTACCTTCTTCGGCAACCTGAGCTTCGTGATCGTGGTCATCATCGGTGGCGTGCATGTGCTCAACGGCAGCATGAGCCTGGGCGGCCTGCAGGCCTTCACTCAGTACACCCGTCAGGCCTCACAACCTATCGGTCAGCTGGCCTCCATGGGCACCATGCTCCAGTCTTCCCTGGCCTCCTGCCGCAGGGTCTTCGATTTCCTGGACGAGGCCGAGGAGGTGCCGGACATCGAGCATCCCGACCATCTGGGCCAGGAGACCGGAGGCAAGGTCGAGGGGCATGTCCGCTTCGACCATGTCCGCTTCTCCTACGATCCGGCCGAGCCATTGATCAAGGATCTGTCCATCGAAGCCAAGCCCGGGCAGACCATCGCCATCGTTGGGCCCACCGGGGCGGGCAAGACCACCCTGGTCAACCTGCTCATGCGCTTCTATGAGATCCAGGGCGGACGCATCACCATAGACGGCGTGGATACGTCCAGGGTGACCCGTCATGACCTGCGCAGCCATTTCGGCATGGTCCTGCAGGACACCTGGCTATTCGACGGGACCGTCCGCGACAACCTGCTCTATGGGCTGGACGAGGGGCAGACCATCCCAGAGCAGACCATGATCGATGGCGCCAAGGCGACTCACGTGGACGAGTTCATCCGCAAGCTGCCTCAGGGCTACGACACCGTTCTCAATGAGGACAGCAGCGAGCTCAGCCAGGGCGAACGTCAGCTGATGACCATCTGCCGGGCCTTCCTGTCCGACCCAGACATCCTGATCCTGGACGAGGCCACATCCTCGGTGGACACCAGGACCGAGCTGCTGGTCCAGCAGGCTATGAATACTCTGCGCAAGGGCAGGACTTCCTTCGTCATAGCGCACAGGCTGTCCACCATCCGCGACGCCGACCTGATTCTGGTGGTCAACCACGGCTCGGTGGTTGAGCAGGGCACCCATGACCAGCTGCTGGAGCGCGGCGGCGCCTATGCATCCCTCTACAACTCCCAGTTCACCAAGGGCGAGGAGGGCTGAGGAGGCATGAGCCTTAGACGCGGTCCGCTGAGCGTAGGAGAGCGGGTCCAGCTGACCGACCGGCGTGGCCGCAAGCTGACGGTCATGCTGGAACCAGGCGGTTTGACCCAGACCGACCATGGCCTCCTGCCGCACGAGGCCATGATTGGCCTGCCCGAGGGATCCGTGGTAGTGACTATCTCGGCCGACAAGTGGCGGCAGATGCGCCACAAACAGGATGCCAGTACTGACACAGAAGCGCCTGACAGGGCCAAGCCTTGGAAGTCCTCACGAGGCATCGGGGGATGGGCTTTCACTGTTATGCGTCCACGGCTTGAGGACTACATTCTCTCCATGCCTCGGGGCGCTCAGATCATGTACCCCAAGGATGTGGCCCGAGTCATCCTTCTGGGCGACATCCGTCCCGGCATGAGGGTTCTGGAGTCAGGAGCCGGCTCAGGGGCCATGAGTCTGGGTCTTCTGGATGCCATTGGCACAGAGGGGAAGCTGACCAGCATTGAACGGCGGGAGGAGGTCGCCCGGGGGGCTATGGGCAACGCCACCGTCTTCTTTAGGCAGCGCCCAGCCCAGTGGGATCTGCGTACCGGCGACTTTGATGCCATTGCTGCAGACCTGCCAGAGGACGGATTCGACCGTATCGTTCTGGACATGCTGGACCCATGGAACCGTCTGGAACAGGCCTATCGTGTCATGGCCCCCGGCGGCGTGCTGACCGCCTACGTGACCACCACCACCCAGCTCAGCCGGCTGGCCGAGGCCCTGCGCGCCGACGGACGGTGGACTGAGCCAGAAATCATGGAGAGTCTGGAGCGCTCCTGGAAGGCCGACGGCCTAGCGGTCCGGCCAGAGCATGAGATGATCGGACACACCGGCTTCCTCTTGATTAGCAGAGCCATGGCTCCGGGCCAGCAGGCTCTTCGCAAGCATGTCCGGGCCACCAAGGACTACCAGACTGACGTGGATCAGGGCCGGCGGCCTGCAAAGATCAGCGGTTCCAATCACGAGCACGAAATGCAGGATCTGGAGGATCTCGAGGATCTGGAGCTGCGCCGGGTCTCCGATCGTAAGCTGCGCAAGGTGTTGCGTGACCTGGACCATCAGGTGCGCACTCTGGAAGGCGGCAAGGAGCAGGAAAGCTGATCGCCCATGATCTGCACCTTCAGCCAGCTCTGTAATAATGGAGAAGACCCCTGATAGGAACTCCGGGAAAGGAAGTATGCATGGGTTTGCGAAAAGGTTTGAAGGCCGAGGATCTGCGCAGGTGCAGCCGGACACTCATGCTCATGCGTCATGCCAAGACCGAACGCCAGGGGTCGCAGGGTGATCGCAGCCGTCAGCTGACCGACCGGGGCCAGAAACAGGCCCGAATCATGGGTCGTGGATTGACCGCTTTGGGTCTGGTGCCAGACCGCATCATCTGCTCGGGAGCGCCCCGGGCCCGTCAGACCCTGGACGGCATGCTCAAGCCCCTGGGAGACGGGCCGCGGGTCGATTACCGGGAATCCCTCTATGAATCCGGCATGCAGGCGGTCTTCGACGAGCTGGCGCAGACCGAGGATCGTGACCGCCGGGTCCTGATCCTAGGGCATGAGCCCACCATGTCTATCTGCTCACAGTGGCTGGCCGAGGACAACTCCGACCCCGACCTATTGGACCTGCTCAATCTTGGACTGCCGCCGGCCACCATGGTCGTGCTGGGATCTGAGCGACCATTGACCGACTGGGGAACCCACCAGGCCCGTTTGCTTGGCATTCTGGGCCCCCAGGACCTTGAGGACTGACCGGCATAAGAAGCCGTAGACGATCTTCTATAGGCAGTCTTAGCGACCAATAATCCCCTGGCTGCTGTCATGTCGTTATCGATTCAATTTATGGCGACACCTTATTTGCACCAATTACCCGCCTCCCCCCGCCGCTGATAGGCTGACCGGAGACATCAGGACGAAACTGGGAGGTTTCATGGCAGCGATTACATCCGTGTCCGGGTTCCCGCGCATCGGTGCGCACCGCGAACTCAAGAGGGCCATCGAGGGCTACTGGAAGGGCGAACGAAATCTGGACGAGGTTCGGCGCACGGCCGCCGACCTGCGGGCCAGGCACTGGCAGCTTCAGCAGGAGGCCGGTGTCGACCTGATTCCTGTCAATGACTTCAGCTACTACGACCAGATCTTGGATACGTCCATCCTTCTGGGCGTAGTGCCCGATCGCTATCGGAAGTTGGGCCTGGGCCCCGAGGACACCCTCTTCGCCATGGGCCGTGGTTACCAAGGGGAGCAGGGTGATGTGACCGCCCTGCCCATGAAGAAGTGGTTCACCACCAATTACCACTACCTGGTTCCCGAGATCGATCAGGACGCCAAAATCGCCCTGGAAGGCGACAAACCCTTCAAGGAGTTCCAGGAGGCGCGCGAGCAGGGCATCGCCGCCAAGCCGGTGCTGATCGGACCATACACCTTCCTCAAGCTGGCACGCGGTCCCCAGGGCGAGCTGCTGGATCCTGACCCGGCACTGGTCCAGGATCTGGCCAAGGCCTATGCGACCATACTGGAACGGTTCATCGGACTGGGCGCCGACTGGGTACAGCTGGACGAGCCCTACCTGGTCCTGGACAAAGAACCGGGCGACCAGGACCTCTTCGATACCCTCTACCAGCCCATTCTCAAGGCCCGCCAAAGTGACCAGGGCAAGGTCCGTATTCTGCTTAACACCTACTTCGGCCATGTGGGCGACTGCTATGACCAACTTACTGACCTGGGCTTCGACGGGATCGGCCTGGATCTGGTCGAGGGCAGGGACGAGAATCTGGCGGCCCTCAAGGAGCACGGCGTGCCCGAGGGAACCACCATCTTCGCTGGCCTGGTCAACGGCCGCAACATCTGGCGCAACGACTATGCAGTCAGCCTGGGCCTCCTGGATGCTCTGCACCAGGTGACCTCGAATGTGGTGGTGTCAACCGCATGTTCCCTCCTGCACGTGCCTTACACGGTGGCCGACGAGGATGGGCTGGATGCCGACACCGTGCGGCCCCACTTCGCCTTCGCCCTGGAGAAGCTGGGCGAGCTGCACGACCTGGCTCAGCTGGCTGATGCCGACGAGGACCAACGCCGTTCCAGCAAGGCTCTTGCCGATAACCAGAGACTCTTCGACGGCAGCCGCGTACAGCCCGACCCCCAGGTGCAGCAACGCCTGGCCGGTCTTAAGGACGAGGACTTTGTACGCACCCCGGCTCGGCCCGAGCGCCAGAGGATCCAGGCCCAGGAGCTGGGTTTGCCCCTGCTGCCAACCACCACCATCGGCTCCTTCCCCCAGACCGCCGAGGTCCGCGCCGAGCGGGCCCGCCTTCGCAAGAAGGAGATCAGCCAGGAGGACTACGACAGCTTCATCGCCCACAAAATCGACCAGGTCATCGACCACCAGGAGCAGATCGGCCTGGATGTTCTGGTCCATGGCGAGTTCGAGCGCAACGACATGGTCGAATACTTCGGCCAGAACCTCAAGGGCTACCTGTTCACCCGGAATGCCTGGGTCCAGTCCTATGGCACCCGTTGCGTCAAGCCTCCGATCGTCTGGGGGGACATTTCCCGCGCCCGGCCCATCACCGTGCGCTGGTCCTCATACGCCCAGTCCCGCACCAACCATGTGGTCAAGGGGATGCTGACCGGTCCGGTGACCATTCTCAACTGGTCCTGGCCCCGCGAGGACATCGATCACAAGCAGCAGACCCGCCAGCTGGCCCTGGCCATCCGTGACGAGGTCCTGGACCTGGAGGCCGCGGGCATCCGCATCATACAGATCGACGAGGCCGCCCTGCGCGAGAAGTTGCCGCTGCGGCGCTCCGACTGGCACAGCCGATACCTGGACTGGGCCATCCCAGCCTTCCGGCTGGTTCATTCCGGGGTTAAACCCACCACTCAAATTCATACCCACATGTGCTACTCGGAGTTCAACGACATCATCAAGGACATTGATGCCATGGACGCCGATGTGATCTCCTTCGAAGCCTCCCGCTCCGACCTGACCGTCCTGGACGCCATCCAGGAGGCCAAGTTCGAGACCGAGGCAGGCCCCGGAGTCTACGACATCCACTCGCCGCGCATCCCCTCCACCGAGGAGATCGTGGACCGGATCCACGCTATCCTGAAGAAGCTGGATGCGGCTAAGGTCTGGATTAATCCCGACTGCGGACTCAAGACCCGAGGCGATAAGGAGACCTGGCCCAGCCTGGAGCACATGGTGGCCGCCGCCCATCAGGTGCGCGCGGAGCTATCGTCCAGTCAGGAGTCGGATCATGCATGAGCCTATCTTTTCCCTGGAGGTCTTTCCCCCCAAGCGCGATGCCCCGGTGGGCACCATCTATGACACCCTGGATGGGCTGGAAGGACTGATGCCCGACTTCATCTCGGTGACTTACGGGACCGGTCGGCGCTCGGACCGCACGGCCACGGCCCGCATAGCCAAGACCATACATACCGAATATGGCATCCCTGCTGTAGCGCACTTGACTGCCCAGTACGCGGACCGCGAGGTGATCGATCAGGCTCTGGACATGTTCGACGATGCAGGTGTAGCAGCGGTGCTGGCCCTGCGAGGCGACAGCGTGGAGGGTCGTGAGCCTGCCGGAGTCTTCGAACATGCCAGCGACCTTGCCGCCTACATCCGGTCCCGTCGGCCAAATCTGTCGATATACGGAGCCTGTTATCCGGAGACCCACCCGGAGGCCGCCTCGCCCGAGGAGGACATTGAGAATCTGCGAATCAAGGTGGATTCCGGAGTGGATCATCTGGTTTCGCAACTCTTCTACGACAATGCTGATTTTCTGGACTTCCTGGACCGGGCACGGGCAGCCGGCATCCAGGTGCCCATCGAGGCCGGCATCATGCCCATCACCAACGAGGGCCAGGTACGGCACATGAGCGAGGTCTGCAAGGCGCGAATCCCGGCTGCGGTTGAGTCCATCCTGGAGCGTTGGGGCGACGATCGGGCCAGTTTGCGCGAGGCGGGCATCATCTACGCCTCACAGCAGATCGCCGACCTGGTGGCTCATGGGGTGGACGGCATTCACCTGTATTCCATGAACCACTCTGGTGTCACCCGGCGCATCTGGCACAACGTACGCCACCTTTTCCGGCAGGTAGGCACCAAAGAGGAGCCGGTCAATAGCCAAAACTAACTGCATAAAGGCGGAGGAGCACCCGCATCGATGGCTGTAAAAGCGTGATTTTCGGCTTTCAGCGACGCTTTAGGCCTTGGTCATCGGTGCGGGGCCTCAGCCATGGCCAGATCTTGAGCGCAACTCTGTTCAGTGGCGGGATTATGCCAATTACGAGCCCAAGGACCATCGCTCCGATGGTTATCCAGGATACCAGATCGCGTCCCAACAGAATGAGAATCACCACCAGGCCAGTGCCGATCAGGGATAAGACCGGTATCCAGCGTTGCTGCCTGTAGGTCAGGCGGTCGTTTTTCTTGGGAAGAAGTCCGTATATCAGTCCCCATGCCAGTCCTATCAGGGCACAGACGATGGTCAGTAGGGTATCGGCCAGTTGCATTCTAGTATTCCTTCGTTCATGATTGCTGAGGTTCTGTTGTCTGATACGGTCTGTTTTGCCCCACTGGCAGATTCGGCAAGAGTTGGTCTGTAAGGGTCGGGGAGGAAAGAACTACAGGGCCTGACCGGCGTGTCTACGCATGTTGTCGTCATCACGGGAATGGTGATGATCGCACAGTTGTTCGCCGCAGAAGAGGTTAGAGGAGACATCCAGCTTGACATGCTTGGGGGCTTCAGCGAACTTGAAACTGACATATGGGTCGTCCATCTTCGGAAAGACTGCGGTTTCGTGCAATCAGCGTCACCTCCTCTACGATGATCGACCTGCGAATTTTGTGGACACATCAATGTGCTCGTCGACGCCATTGACAGCCATCATAGCCGCCTTAAGAGCGGATCCAGTAATCAGATAGCGGGCAGGGAGCACCTTTATGCAGACTGTGGTGTCGGGGGAAAACATGCCCCGGAGAGTTTCACGAAGGGGCTCTAAGAACACGTATTCGGTTGTGTTCAGGATGCCTGCCAGGACCACCACCTCGGGATTCATGGCATTGCCAATGCGGATGGCTGAGTCACCTATGATCAGCCGGCATTGGCCGTCAGATCCTTTCCGCGGCTGAGGCTGTGCAGGATGGCAGCCGCTGACATGGCCCACTATGATTTCGTACACTGTGCCGTCTGCGCCTTTCGGGAGGGCTGCAAGGGCTGACGACCCGTCACCCCTATAATGCCTGTACCGGTTCCGCAGACATCAGAGCCGTTGCGGGGCTGAGGAAAGGCAGGGGATAAGTCATGGAAGATCCGGTGCGACCGACCACTTCGACCCTGATCCACCTTGGGCTGCACGACCTGGACAAGGCCCGGGTTCGGCTGGATCGGCTTGCCCGTCTGGTGGACGACCAAACTCTGGCGCAAACCCTGGTCCAAACCCTGGGACAGGCCTGCGATCCGGACGAAGCCCTTGCGGGGCTGACGCGAATTCTCGAACAGTATCCGCAGGGAGCCAGGCCGGACTTTCTTTCCGGGTCCCCACGGGAAAACCAAGAGGCCGCCCAGTCGCTGATCAGGGTGCTGGGGGCCTCGGAGGCCATGGGCCGACTGATGCGCTCGCGGCCGGAGTTGGTAGAGGCGGCTGCCCTGGATCCGGAGCACTTGGCTGACTGTCCGGCGGAAACCAGGCAGAGGCGGGTCCTTGACGCCTTGGATAAGGTGGAAGCAAAATCGGACTCCGTGCCCTCGCTGGCGGCCTACGCCGATGCACTGCGGTTCGAATACCGGCTGCAGCTGGCTGCAGTCATGGCCCGGGACCTGGCAGCCAAGGATCCTCTGGAGCTGGAGCCGGCAATCAGCCGGGCCCTGTCCGACATGGCCGATGCCGCGCTCCAAGGGGCTCTGAGCATTGCCTGCCGTCAGGTTCCCGATGCGGATTCATGTCGTCTGGCGGTCATCGGCATGGGCAAGCTGGGCGCCCAGGAGCTCAACTACGTGTCCGATGTGGATCTCATGTACGTGGTGGAGCCGGCCTCGGGGACGGACACCAGTCAGTCCGATCCCATCGCCGTGGGCACTGCCATGGCCGTCCTCCTGCAGCGGGTCTGCCAGTCGGTCATCCCCGGTTCGACCGAGCCGCCGCTCTGGAAGGTTGATACCGCCCTTAGGCCCGAGGGACGTGACGGTCCCCTGGTCCGTCGTCTGGCCTCCTACGCTGACTACTATGCCCAATGGGCCGAGAATTGGGAGTTCCAGGCCCTGCTCAAGGCCCGTCCGGTTGCGGGCGACAAGGCCCTGGGACAGGACTACTCTGCCATGATCGCGCCCCTGGTCTGGGATGCCTGCCAGCGACCCAACTTCGTCTACGACTGCCAGCGGATGCGCCAGCGGGTGGAGAGGTTGATACCCGAGAACCGCAAGGAGCGGGAGATCAAGCTTGGCCAGGGCGGACTGCGGGATGTTGAATTCACCGTCCAGATGCTCCAGCTGGTCCACGGCTCCAGCGACGACGTTCTGCGTTGTCCGGCCACCCTGGATGCCCTGCAGGCCCTGTCCCGTGGCGGTTACATTTCACGCAAGCACGGCGACCAGCTGGACCATGACTATCGGTTCGAACGGGTCATGGAACATCGTCTGCAGATGTGGCAGCTGCGCCGCACCCACCTCTTCCCGAAAATCAACCGTTCAGGCACCCCCGGCAAACGGCCGCCCAGTCTGGAGGAGCTGGAGAACAACCGCGATCTGCGGCGGCTGGCCCGTGCCTTCGGACTGCATGCCGACCAGATGCTGGCCCGATACCAGGCCACCAGAATCGAGGTTCGCAACCTTCACCAGGCCATCTACTTCCGTCCCATGCTGCCCATCAACGCCCAGGTGGACGAGGACGAGGTCAGCCTGCGCCCCCAGGCGGCCCGCGCCCGGTTCGCCTCCATCGGCTTTGCCGACCCCGATGCAGCCATCCGCCACGTCACGGCACTGACCACAGGGGTCACCCGGTCGGCGAGGATCAACCGTATTCTCATGCCTGCCGTCCTCCAATGGCTGGGGGAGGGGCAGGATCCGGACATGGGTCTTCTGGGCTGGCGAACCCTGGAGGAGCACTTCGGCGGCAAGAGCACTTACCTGGGCTTCCTACGGGACTCCACCTCGGCCGCCCGCCGCCTCTGCCATGTCCTGTCCAACTCGCGCTATCTGTCCGGCGCCTTGGCCCAATCCGTCCAGTCGGTGACCTGGCTGGGCCATGACCAGGATATGATCCCCCGTGATCGAGCCACCTTGGACAAGCGCGCCGCAGCTTATCGAACCCGGCATGCGGACTCGCTGGAGGATTTCGCCACCGCAGTGCGGACCATGCGCCGCCAGGAGATCGAGCGGATTGGGTTGGGCTGGATGAGCGGTGTGGACGATCAGCAGGCCTGCCTGGCGGGCATGTCCGATGTTTACGATGCAGCCATCGATGCCGCCCTGGACTGGGCCGTGAACCACCGTCTGGAACAGACTAATGCGCCGGCAGAGATGGCCCTGATTGCTATGGGCCGCTATGGAGGCAGGGAGGTCAACTTCAACTCAGATGCCGACATCATGCTGGTCTACCGTCCCACATCAGGCGCCGACCAGGACCAGGCGGCTGAATTCGCACGTGGCGTGACTGCGGACCTGCGGGCTGTTCTAGCTGGACCAGCCAGCCTAGAGCCGGGCATCGACCTGGACTTTGACCTGCGCCCTGAAGGACGTCAGGGGCCTCTGGTGCGTTCGCTGGACTCCTACCAGCACTACTACCGCGACTGGTCGGAGACCTGGGAACATCAGGCCTTGATCAGGGCCAGATTCGCAGCTGGGAATGCCGGCTTGGCCAAGGACTTTCTGGAGGGCATAGCAAATCCGCTTCGCTACCCCGAGCAGCCGCCCAATGAGGAGGAGCTAGGGCAGATTCGCCGTCTAAAGGCCCGAATGGAGGCTGAGCGACTTCCGCGCGGCGTGCGTCGGGATCGGCATCTGAAGCTGGGCAGGGGAGGACTGTCTGACGTGGAGTGGACTGTTCAGCTTCTCCAGCTGCGCCACGCCCACGATCTGCCGCAGCTGCAGGCCACCGGCACTTTGACAGCCTTGGACGCCCTGGAGGTTGCAGGACTTATCGAGGACAAGGATGCTAAGGCACTGCGCCGCAGCTGGGTGCTCTGCACAGCAGCCCGCAACGCCAACTTCCTCTGGTCCGGTCGTGTCTCCCAGGCGGACATTCTGCCGGACGACGGTCAGGTTCTGGGAGGCATCGCGGTCTGCTTGGGCTACCCAGCCCACCGGGGCCAGCGCTTTGTCAACGAGCTGCTGGCGGCCATGCGCCGCTGCAGGCAGGTCATGGAACGACTCTTCTACGGGAGCTGATCCTGGGTCCATCCGGGGTCGTATGCTTGTTCAGGTCACATAAGGTGGCCACCTTGAGGAAGGTGAGCCGTTGTCCCAACAAGTTGATCACGCATCCAACACCTCTTCTGCCGTCGTTCCGCTTCGTGGGCGAAGTGTGGTTACTCTCGACGACATTCCCATGACCCAGATCCTGGACCTGCTGGATCGTGCGGCCTACATCGACACCCATCGCCGTCAGGTGGCCCACACCTGCGACGGCCGGGTCCTGGCCACACTCTTCTATGAACCCAGCACCCGAACCCGGCTCAGCTTCGAGACGGCCATGCTCCGTCTGGGCGGTCAGGTCATCGGATTCGCCGGCGCCCAGCTGGCCAGCGTTTCCAAAGGGGAGTCCATCAGCGACACTCTGAAGACGGTCTCCAACTACGCCGACATCGTGGCCATCCGCCACCCCAAGGAGGGTGCCGCCCTGGTAGCCTCCCAAGCGGCTGCGGTCCCGGTCATCAACGCGGGCGACGGCGGGCACATGCATCCGACCCAGACTCTGACCGACCTGGCCACTATCCGTGCCCGCAAGGGTCGGCTGAACCACCTGACCATCGGCCTGTGCGGGGACCTGACCTTCGGCCGCACGGTCCACTCCCTGATTACCACCCTCTGTCGCCTGGGCCACGTGGACTTCGTCCTGATAAGCCCCGACGAGCTGCGCACCCCCGAATACGTCCTGGAGAGGATCCGCTCATCGGCTGACTGCACCTACCGTGAGACCGGAGACCTGAACGGGGTCATCGGCGACTTGGACGTGCTCTACATGACCCGCGTCCAGCAGGAACGCTTCTTCAACGAGGACGACTACCTGCGTCTGCGCGACACCTACATTTTGGATGCCGACAAGCTTCGGGCTGCGCGCCCCGACATGGCCATCCTCCATCCGTTGCCCAGGGTCAACGAAATTGCCGTGGAGGTGGACGATGATCCGCGTGCAGCTTACTTCCAACAGGTTCGCAACGGCATGCTGGTCAGAATGGCCCTGGAGAGCGCCTTGCTTGGCGACGAGCTGCCCGGTTACCGCAAGCAGAAGGAGGTGGCGGCATGAAGGTCACCAGCATTGTTGACGGCATCATCATCGACCACGTTCGTGCGGGCACAGCCCTGAAGGTCTTGCACTACCTGCGCGTGGACCCGGCGAAGACCCGTCTGGCTCTGATCATGAATACGGACAGCCGCAAGTACGGGTCCAAGGACATCATCAAGATCGAGCAAACCGGGGATTTGGACCTGACCGCCTTAGGGTTCATCGCCCCCGAGGCCACCGTCGACGTAGTCCGGCAAGGCAGGATCGTCAGCAAGCATCAGCCGGACCGACCCAACCATCTGATTAACGTCATCACCTGCGTCAACCCTCGTTGCGTGACTACGGTGGAGACCGGAGTGGACCAACGCTTCCACCTGGATGATGTTGGGGTCTACCGCTGCGACTACTGCGACGAGAAGGCTGAAGACTGACATGCGGTTGTTGGGGTTGACTGATTGGCGTAGCGGCATGACGGTCGATCTGGTGCTTCCCCAGACGGTCGACAGCACGCTGATTGACGAGACCGGCGCCATGTCGGCAGATGTGGACCAGATAAACGCCTCGGGGCTGGTGGTGGCTCCGGCCCTGGTCGACCCCCACGTCCATCTGCGGGACCCTGGCCAGACCAACAAGGAAGACATGGTCACCGGCACGGCTGCCGCAGCCGCCGGGGGCTACGGGCTGATACTGCTCATGCCCAACACCCAGCCCGCCATGGACGGCCGGGCGAGGATGGCCGATGGGCGTACGGTCATCGACTACTTGGAATCCTACGAGCAGGACCATGGGCTGAACCTGCCGGTGGACTACGACCTCTGCGTGGCGGCCACTCTGGACCGGGCCGGCCGGGAGGCCTCAAACCCAGACGACTGGTCGAGTCACCTGCCTGGCCACGGATACGACCATCCTGTAGTGGCCATCAGCGACGACGGATCGGCAGTAACCGATCAGACCCTGGAGGCCGTTGCTGCCAATGCCCGAGAATTCGACCTACCCATCCTGGATCACTGTGAACACCACGAGCATGGTCAGGTCAACCTGGGGGCCGTCAGCCGCAGGCTGGGACTGGAAGGGATTCCCGCCTCCACCGAGACCGCCATTATCAATCGGGACATCGAACTGGCGGAACGTACCGGCACCCGGGTGCATCTGCAGCATGTCAGCACTGCCGGGGGATTCGAGGCTGTTCGCCGGGCCAAGACCCGTGGGTTGCCGGTCACCTGCGAGACCGCACCCCACTATCTGGCCCTCTGCGACGAGGACCTGCTGCGTTGCGGCAGCATGGCCAAGATGAACCCTCCACTGCGCTCCCGCGCTGACCAGCAGGCTGCACTTGAGGCCGTAGCCGACGGCACCGTGGACATGATTGCCACCGACCATGCCCCCCACACCAGCGCTGAGAAGGCACTGGGGCTCAAGGATGCCACCAACGGCATCATCGGTCTGGAAACTGCCTATGCAGTCTGCAACCAGGTCCTGGTCGAGAGCGGACTCGTCAGCCATGACCGCCTGATCGAACTCATGTCTCTGGCTCCAGCCGAGCTCATGGGCATGCGTCGGCTCCTGCCCGAAGACCTGCCCTCGCATACGGCGAACAAGGTCAATAAAGCCGGTCACCTGCAGCTGGAGGCCGACCGTCACAGCGATGCCAATCTGCCACCTGTTGACCTGGTCATCTTGGACCCCGAGGCCAAGTGGGAGGTAGATCCCAGCCGCTTCCATTCCAAGTCACGGAACACCCCTTTCGCCGGAGCAGGGCTGGCCGGACGGGTCATGGCCACCATAAAGGATGGGCGTCTGGTATTCTCCCGCCTGCCCGCAAGCCGCGTCATCACCAGGGAAAGGATCCGAGCATGGACCGACTGACTGCGCTCGTCCAGGACAAGAACAATCCGACCGTGGTCGGTCTGGATCCGCGACCGGAACTGCTGCCCAGCCAGCTGATCGAACAGGCCAGACAGCGCGCAGCCGGGAGCATGGCTCAGATGGGCCTGGACCCTAAGGACCTGCAGCAGACCCAGGGCGAACAGGCTCAGGCTGTCTGGGCGGACCACCTGGCCAGGGCTTATCTGCGCTTTAACCTGGCCATTCTGGAAGGCGTGGCCGACCTGGTGCCTGCAGTCAAGCCTCAGATTGCCATGTACGAGGCACTGGGACCTTGGGGCATCAGGGCCTACACCGGCACCTGCCGAGCCGCAGCCGACCGTGGCCTCTATGTCATCGGGGATGTCAAGCGCGGTGACATCGGTTCCACGGCTGAGGCCTACGCCGCCCACCTGGACGGGCTCCCCCTACCCTTCACTCCTGGGCAGACGATCGACAGGCCGGCTCACAGTGGCGGGAGATTCCCCTGGTACGAGGATGCCCTGACCATCAATGTCTACCTGGGCTCCGACGGGGTGGAACCCTTCCTGCAGGCTGCCGAGCACATCCAGGGCGACTTGTTCGCCCTGGTGCGCACATCCAATCCCTCGGGCAGCCAAATCCAGGAACTGGGCCTGGACACGGCCTCAGGCGGGGGAACCATTTATCAGCGCCTGGGAGATCTGGTGGAATCCTGGGGACAATCCTCCATCGGGGAATCGGGTTACTCCAGGCTTGGTGCTGTGGTCGGCGCCACCCATCCTGAGGATGGCGCACTTCTGCGGCAGGCCATGCCCCACACCTTTTTCCTAGTCCCCGGTTACGGAGCGCAGGGCGGTTCAGCGGCCGACGTGGTGCCCATGTTCGACCAGTCCGGCGGCGGCGCTGTGGTCAACTCCTCTCGGGGAATCATCGCAGCCTGGCGGAAGGATCCGGACTACAGCCCGCGGCTCAGCGTTCAGGCGGCCCTGGGCATGGTCACCCGCGATGCCCGCCAAGCTGCGCAGGCTATGAAGGACGATCTCAATCAGGCGATCAAGGAGGCCCGATGAAAACCAACCTCTTTATATCCACCAGTCGGGTGGAAGAACAGGCCGAACGGGCAGGTCGGCTGCCTGGACGGCGTACTGCCCAGGTCACCGGCATGGAGCCCCTGGACCGGCAGGTCTGGCGAATGACCATCCGCGACCCTTACCTGGCCGCCCATGCCCCTGCAGGAGCCTTCATCAACCTTTACTCTGCAGACCGCATGACCATGATGCCCAGACCCTTCGGTATCAGCCGGGTTCTGGCGGGCGAGCAGATCGAGATTATCTTCGCCGTAGTTGGCCAAGGGACCAATGAATTCTCCCTCCTGCAACCGGGCATGGCTGTGGACCTGCTTGGGCCCCTGGGCCATGGCTTCGACCTGGAGAAGCCCGCAGACTATCTGCTGGTAGGCGGCGGCTTGGGTGTTCCTCCGCTGATTCGCGCAGCCCAATGCCTCCAAGGCCGGTCCGGTGTAAGCACCACCGCCCTGCTGGGCTACCGGGACCATCGGTTCGCCGATGCCATCATGGGCTCGCTGACCGATCGGCTGGAGTCCATCGACAATGCCTCCGGGGATGTCATAACCCTCTTGGATCGGGTTAGCGGCGACATCGATACCGAACGGACCATCATCCTGACCTGCGGACCCTTGCCCATGATGCGAGCCGTGGCCGCCTGGGCCCGCAAGACCGGCCTGCCTGCCCAGTGCTGCATGGAGTCCCGAATGGGTTGCGGCTATGGTACCTGCGTCGCCTGCGTGGTCGATACCGTGGACGGCAGACTCAAGGTCTGCAAGGATGGCCCGGTCTTCGCCGCCGACCGCCTGATCTGGGATGAAGAGGGAAGCAAGGAGATGCCGCGATGAGCCAGCAGACAATCGCAGAGATGCAGACGGCCATAGCCATGGATCCTCTGGAGCCGCACGTCTGGCGGCATGGCACTGTTGTGGCCGGCACGCCTTGGAAGAACCCGGTGGGTACCGCCTCGGGCACATTCAACCTGGATGCCTGCGGGGGTTATTACGACGTCTCCCAGATGGGCGCCATTTCCACCAAGGGGGTTTCGCCGGTTCCCTGGGAAGGCAACCCAACGCCAAGGACCGCCGAGAGCCCAGCCGGCATGGTCAACTCTGTTGGCCTACAGAACCCGGGCGTGGACCATTATCTGGTGGACGAACTGCCCAGACTCAAGGCCCTGGGAGCCACCGTGGTCACCAACGTGGCCGGCCACAGCGACGAGGACTACGCCATCGTTGTGGAACGGCTGGCAGACTCCCCGGCGGATATGTTGGAGATCAACGTCTCCTGCCCCAACGTCTCACATGGAGGGATGTCCGTAGGCACTGATGCCAAGGCTCTGAAACGGTTGATCATCCGGCTGCGGGGTCTGACCGACAAGCCCATGGTGGTCAAGCTGACCCCCAACGTCACGGACATTGTGGAGGTGGCCCGAGCGGCCGTTGATGGGGGAGCAGATGCCCTCAGCCTGATCAATACCCTGGTGGGCATGCGCATCGACATCAATACAGGCAAGCCTATCCTGGCCCAAGGCACCGGTGGTGTCTCAGGCCCCTGCATTCTGCCCATCGCTTTGTCTTTCGTCTGGCGGGTGCGCCAGGCATTGCCCGACATTCCCATCATCGGCATCGGAGGAATCGACTCGGGACGCACGGCCTTGGAATTCCTCTATGCTGGGGCCAACGCCGTGGAGGTGGGGGCTGCGGCCCTGGTGGACCCTGTGGCGCCCATGAGGGTGGCCCGCGAACTGGATGATCTTTTAGACGAGCGGCCCGATCTGGCCGAATTGCTCAAGAAAGGGAAGTGCTGGCGATGAGCGCAACCGCAGCAGAAAACAACGACCATGACGGGGATGCCCTGGAGCAGACCCGCCGCATCCAGGAGGGTTTCACCAGCTTCCTGCTGCAGAGCGGAGCGCTCAAGTTCGGTGACTTCACCCTGAAGTCAGGGCGGCGCTCGCCCTACTTCATCAACGCCGGGGCCTTCAATGACGGACGGCTGATTGCCCTGCTGGGGGAGTTTTACGCCCGGACCATTGTGCAGGCTGTGAAGCAGGGGACCCTGCCCGCAGACATCGACACGGTATTCGGCCCGGCCTACAAGGGGATTCCCCTGGCCGTCTCCACCGCCATAGCGCTGAGCGGGGCGCACGGCATGCCGGTCGGCTACACCTTTGACCGCAAGGAGGTCAAGGACCATGGCGATGGAGGCCTCATGGTCGGCACCCAGCTCAGGGATGGCATGAGGGTGCTGCTGGTGGATGATGTCATGACCGCCGGGACTGCGGTCCGACAGGTGGTGCCCAAGATCATGTCCCAGGCCAATGTGACCATCGTCGGCCTAGTGCTCTCCGTGGACCGAATGGAGCGCACCGGACAGGGCCAAGGCTCGGCCGTGGAGTCCATCATGGACGAGTTCCACTTCCCGGTTATCAGCATCGTCAACGTCCGCCAGATCTTTGGCGCGGCCGCCTCTATGAAGGGTCCGGACGGGTCGCCCATTCTGGACCAGCGCACGGCCGATGCCGCCAGGAACTATCTGGCGCGCTACGGTGCCTGAGCAAATGCCTGGCTCATATCGATATGTTGATTGTGCGTACCGGCCACATTGACGCACATTCTTCGGATGGTCATTCTGCCGGATGACCCTCGTGTAGATTGGTAAAGGTCCGACGGGCAGGCCGACGGATCATCATCGCAAGGAAGGCCATGGATCATGACGAAATCGCAGGAGCAGAAAGGTCATGAGGAACCGGACCAGACTGAGGTCGACGAGGTGAATGCCGCTTCTCAGGCGAATTCAGAGGAAACGGCCAAGCCTGCCGTTTCTGCCACAGCAATTGACACAGAGAAATCTTCGGATGAGGCAGGCCAGCCTGCTCATCGGTCTCGGAGGCTGCCGCTGATACTGGTTGTGGTGGCTCTTGTGCTGGTGCTTGTAGCTGGCTTCTACATGCTGTGGACTAATCATTCAGGAGACGACCAGTCAGCCCAAAAGCCTTCATCTGGAACATCGACCGTCCAAGCCAATCAAGGCCCCAGCGGGGATGCCAAGGCTTATAAGGCTCTGCAAGAGGTCACCGTCAAGCCATCGGTGGCTGACGACCAGGGAGGACTGACCGTTTCAGTCAAGGGTGTCGGCAGTAAGAAGAAGGTTGCTGATGCGCCCACCCTTGAGATATTCATAGACCCCATGTGCCCATGGTGCGGCAAGGTGGGCCGGGTCATCGATCCCCAGCTGCAGCGCATGATCAGTGCCGGTCAGATCAACGTCACCTACAACTTTTTGAACTTCCTGGATTCGGCATCCAGCGACCAGTACTCCAGCCGTGTGGACAACGCCCTGGCCATGGTGGCCCAGGAGGATCCGGACCATCTGCCGGCCTTCGCCGCCGCTATCTTTGATACCGACTTCCAGCCCAATGAAAAATCCTATCAGGCCGTTTCCGATGCGCGCCTGGCCGACCAGGCCGTGGGGGTGGGCGTGCCCAGGTCCCTGGCAGACCGTTTTGCCCAGGGCACCTACAGACCATGGGTGGACAAGGTCAACGCCTATGCCATCACCCGCAAGGACGCCAAGGACGCCAAGGGGGAGTTCTCGACCCCTACCATCATGATCAACGGCAAGGTCTGGGATCTGACCGCAGCTGCAAAGAGCCAGGGAGGCCTGGAACATCTGGACCGGGCCCTGTTCAAGGCCCTGGGACTCAAATCGCAGGATGTGGGCCACCAAGGGAAGATGCCCTCCATCGGAGCACAAGGAAAAGCGCTGAAGGCAGAGTAAGCGGCAACTGCCGAGCGCCTACGATCTGTGGCAAAATTCAAGGACCGCCGTTATCAGATCAGCTGTTTGCTGGGTTAGTCTTGGTCGGTTCGGCTTTTGTTTGCCTGGCTGTTACTCGCTTGGCTCCTGTTCGATCAGCGAATATCCGTGGTTGGACACAACCTGGCGCAGCTTGTCCAAGTAGAGTCCGGCGGCATGGGACAGCTTGGTCCGGCTGTTGACAATCCAGCCCACCAGCATGGACTCATCCGACTCCAGGGGAACGCTGACGATCTTCTCGTTGTTCAGGTCCTCGTTGTCGATGCCGGTGCAGACCGTGTAGGCGTTGAGCCCGACGATGAAGTTGAGCATGGTGGCCCGGTCGCTCACGGTGATCTGCTTGGGGGAGTAGTCGGGCCAGACTGCCTCCTCTGCGAAATAGAAGGAACCCTCCTCGCCCTGCTCGTACTGCAGGAAGGGGTAGGGCTCCAGGTCCTTCATGGTCACCATGGCCCGATCAGCCAATGGGTTGGTCCGGGCGATAAAGACATGCAGATCTGCACGGAAAAGGGGATGGAAGTCCAGGTGTTTCTCGCGTAGCATCTTGGACAGGACCCGTTTGTTGAAGTCGGACTCGTAGATGATGCCTATCTCGGACTGAAGGGTGGCCACCTGGTCGATGATGTCCCTGGTGCGCGTCTCTCGTATGGTGAATTCGTACTCGTCCGAATCGATGGAGTTGATCATCTCCACGAAAGCTTCCACTGCGAACATGTAGTGCTGGGTGGAAACCCGGCAGAGCTGCTTGCGGGGCCTGACCTGCCGGTAGCGGGCCTCCAGCAGGTCGGTCTGATCCAGAATCTGCCTGGCATAGGTAAGGAATTCCGCCCCGTCCACTGTCAGAGCAATCCCCTGGGAGTGACGGGTAAAGATTTCGATGCCCAGCTCGTTTTCCAGCTCCTTGACCGATGAGCTCAGAGCCGGCTGGGAGATGTAGAGCTCGTGCGAGGCCTCGTTCATGGAGCCGCATTCGACAATCTTGACGATGTAGCGCAGTTGGAGCAGTGTCATATAAGCAAATCTATACCCAAGGCCCTATCGGCCCAGGGCCGCGGTTTCAGCTATGCCCTGGTTCGCGGCCTTCTGATCAAGATAGCGACCCGGACCAAGGACTTGAAGGTTGCCATCTTCATCGGTCTCGAAGTTGTAGACCATGGGAACGCCTGTGGGCACGTTGATAGACCGGATGTCCTTGTCATCAACATCTTCAAGGACCTTGATCAGGCTCCGGACCACGGAACCATGGGTGACAATGAGCACAGTCCGACCTTGGGCCAGGTTTGGGGCTATTCGGCTTCGCCAGTAGGGATGCAGACGGAGCAGCAGATCCTTGAGGCACTCGGCGCGGATCTCGGCAGGATTCCGGCTGTCCAGTCCGTCGCTCATGGCCGGGGCATAGCGCGGATCCAGTCCCTGAAAGTAGGGTGAATCGGTTTCGATGGTCGGCGGCCTAACATCGTAGGAACGTCGGTAGATGTCGAATTGCTGCTGACCGTAGCGTCCCAACATGGCCGGTCGCGTCTGTCCCTGGAAGGCGCCATAGTGGCGCTCGTTCAGCCTCCAAGTGCGCTCTACCGGAATCCAGGCCCGATCAACCAGATCCAGCACCGTGTTGGCAGTGACGATGCTGCGGGTCAGCAGAGAGGTGAAGACCAGCTCGGGCAGCAGGCCTGATTCCTTGAGCAGCTGTCCGGCATGGCGGGCCTGTTGCAGTCCGCGATCCGTCAGAGGCACGTCCACCCAACCGGCGAAACGGTTGACCGACTTCTGAGTCCAGACGCTTTCTCCGTGACGCATGACAATAAGCTGCGAGGTCATCAAATCGACTCCTTTTCTGATGAAGCGTTTTTAGAACCAGAGCGAGCTGTTTTCAAAGAAGAGGGAAGCATCGTCCCCTTCCTGGGCGGATTGGTCGATTTGGTCAGCAGTCCCCTCAGCTCTTGACATGACCAGACCTATAGCCATGGGCAGGGCATCGGCTACCTGGCTGGCACGGATCGGCTGCCCCATAAGTCCTAAAGCTGTCCCGTGACCCTCCTGCTGGCTGTCCTGGGCTACCAGATCAGCAAAATCCTGAGGCTTACGCGGGTCGAAGATCAGCGGTTGCTCCCAGCCGGTCTGCCTGCCTCCGCTGGCTAGAGAACCGGCAAGCCCGTGCAGGAAGGCCGCAGCAGCCGTCAGATCCACCATCAGCGTGGCATCATCCTGGATTAGTCCGGCATTTTGTGCCAGCATGGCCCCGATGGTTCCGGAGAGCACATCTCCTGATCCGGCTGTAGACAGCCATGCTGGGCCGAAGCCAGTGGTCATGACGCGGGGACGGTCGGTACCGTCCTCGCCGACGACCAATGTGATGGCCCCCTTGAGCAGAATGGTGGCTCCTGTCAGCTGACAGGCTCGGATTGCCCAGTGCAGGGGTTCGGCCATGACCTGGTCGCCGTCCACGTTCTCGCCATTCGAGTTGAGCAGTGCGGCCATTTCGCCAGCATGTGGGGTAAGCACCGTGCGCGGGCCCAACCGGTCCGGCAGCAGATCCAAAGCACCGGCATCGGCTACCACCGGCGGGTCAGCTGCTGCCTCATCCTCGTCCAGGTCGGCGGCCTGACGGCTGAGTATATCGGCAATCAGACCACGCTGATCGTCCTGACCCTGGGGTCCAGCTGCCTCCTGGGCTTGCCTGGTGGGTACACCAGAGCCCAGAACCCAGGATTCAACCCTTCCGCGGCCCAGGACGGTCTCGGGCAGCTCCTGCAGGATCAGGTCGCCCACCTGCTCGGGGCCGCAGTAACGGATCATGCCCACGTTGCTGCTGGCAGCAGCCTTGCTGGAGAGCAGCCCGGCGCCATGGTAGAGGGCGGAGCCGGTGACCAGGCCGACCACGCCCCGGCTGTACTTGGTGTCATCCACCCGTGGCGCTCGTAGGAGACTGGCGCAGTCCTCAGCGCTCATGCAAGAGACGCTCGGGACCAGGGCCGAGGTGTCAAAACCGAAGTCCACCAGGACGATTCTGCCACAGACATAGGCGGCCGGGGGCAGCATCAGGCAGGGTTTCATGGCCCCCATGGTCACGGTCACATCAGCCGGGATGTAGGCCCCAGGCAGGGTGCCCTCGTCCACGTCCAAACCGGAGGGGGTATCCACGGCCAGCACCAAAGGCCTATCCTGACCGGCGGGGTCGTGCCAGGCTGGTCTGTCGGGCAGACCAGTCTCCATGCCCAATTCTGCGGCCAGAGCAGCAGGAATGCCGCGCAACGCCCCTTTGAGACCGATACCCGTCATGGCATCGATAATCAGATCCGCCTGTCGACATAGCTCCAAGACTTGATCCAGATCCTCGGATGCCTGATCCGGTCCGGAGGGGGTCTCGCAGCCGGGGATGGCTGCTTGAGGATCCAGAGCCGTGACCACTCCGCCGGCGCGGAGAAGGGCGTCCAACCCACCCTGATGCAGGTTCCGCCCAGTGGCCACCACAGTCACGTCGGCTCCATGCCCGGCCAGATCGGCCGAGGCATAGAGCCCGTCGCCGCCGTTGTTGCCGGCCCCTGCCAGCAGGACGATTCTGGCGCCTGCAGGCTCCAGCCCGGCCTGGGTGAGCATGACATCGGCCACGGAGGCCAGGGATCCCGCGGCGACGCGCATCAAGGGGACCCCGTCATCCAAAAACGGCTGCTCAAGTGATCGGATCATGTCGGCGGAATAGGCGCTGGTGGCGAGGGTCCGGCGGGCTTCGCGGCGCTCATCTGATGACGGCTTCATGGCATCACACCCCTCATTCAAAAGGTCCACGTGCGGCGGCGTGGCCGGCCACGTGCTGGCTCCACTCTATCCGATGGCCATGTCCTGCAAACGTTATAAGGTCTGCCTATTTAAGAAGGCAGGAAGGGAAATCATGCAGGGATTCGCATTGCCGAACCAAGGTCAGATTATGGCGGTGGTCTTGACGGTGGTTCTCTGTGGTCTGATCGGCTTCGAGCGCGAGTTCCTCAAGCACGACGCTGGCATCCGCACTCACATTCTGGTGGGTCTGGGCAGCTGCCTGTTCACCATGGTCTCCCTCTATGGCATACAGGCCGCTGTAGGCAACTACTCCTGGGATGCCTCGCGAATCGCAGCCGGGGTGGCCTCCGGCATAGGCTTCATCGGTGCTGGCGTCATCTTTTTCAACCACGATTCTGTCAAGGGTTTGACCACGGCCAGCGCCATCTGGGTGGCCGCCGCCGTGGGCATGGCCTGTGGAGTCCAGCTCTTCGCCATCGCCATCCTGGCGGTCGTCTTCTACTTTCTGGCCGTTCTGGTCATCGCGCCCATCCTCAAGTGGTTCCTGCGCAACCGGCAGAACACAGTTCTGCGCATCGTATATCAGGACGGCCACGGCTGCCTGCGCGAATCCTTGCTGCTGGCCACCCGCATGGGCTTCGAGTCCCGGGTGCTGACCATCCACGAGCTGCATCGGGATGCCTGGAAGGGCGCCGATGTCACCGTCAACCTGCTGGGCAAGGGGGATGTGACCGAACTGGTCGAATCCATAGGGCAGACTCCAGGGGTCAAAGGGGTTGAGGTTCTGGGGGAGGACGACTGACCCGCTGACCGACACAGACGACCCACAGGCATGGGCCAACCGATGGTTGCCTACTCTTCGGCTACCAGATCCAGATAGTCGTCGCTCCAGAGGTCCTCATCACCGTCGGGCATGAGCAGCACCCGCTCAGGGTTGAGCGCCTTGACGGCCCCTTCGTCGTGGGTGACCAGCACGATGGCTCCCTCGTACTTGGCGATGGCCTTGAGTATCTCGTCACGCGAAGCGGGGTCCAGGTTGTTGGTGGGCTCGTCCAACAGCAGGACGTTAGCCCGGCTGGTCACTAGGGTGGCCAGGGCCAGGCGGGTCTTCTCTCCACCGGAAAGCACCTTGGTGGGCTTCATGGCATCGTCCCCTGAGAAGAGGAAGGAGCCCAGGATAGTCCGCGCCTGGGTGTTGTCCAGGTCCGGAGCCACATGCTGTAGGTTCTCCAGAACGGTGACATCGTTATCCAGGGTGTCGTGCTCTTGGGCGAAGTAGCCGATCTTGGCCCCATGTCCCAGGGTCACCTTGCCCGTGTCGGGCTGCTCGATGCCGGCAAGCAGCCGCAGGGTGGTGGTCTTGCCAGCGCCGTTGTACCCCAGGATGACCACCCGGGAGCCCTTGTCGATGGCCAGGTTGATGCCGGCGAAGACAATGTTGGAGCCGTAGGCCTTGGACAGGTCCTCGGCCATGATGGGCGTGCGGCCGCAGGGGGCGGGATCCGGGAAGCGCAGGTCGGCCACCTTTTCGGCCTTTTCCGCCTCCTGAGTGTCGGCCAGCAGACGCTGGGCGCGGCGCATCATGTTCTGGGCGGCCACGGCCTTGGTGGCCTTGGCGTGCAGGCGGATGCCCTGCCGCATCAGCCGGTCGGCCTTCTTCTCGGCCACCTCGCGTTCGCGGCGTCGGCGTTCCTCGTCCACCACCCGCTGGCGCAGGTAGGCCTTCCATCCCATGGTGTACATGTCGATGCAGGAACGTTGGGCGTCCAGGTGCCAGATGCGGTTGACGGTCTCGTCCAGCAGCTCGGTGGAGTGGGAGATGATCAGGAAGCCTCCCTCGAACCGGCGCAGATAGCCCTTGAGCCATTCGATGGAGTCGGCATCCAAATGGTTGGTGGGCTCGTCCAAAATCAGGGTGTCAGCGTCGGAGAAGAGGATTCTGGCCAGCTCAACCCGTCGGCGCTGACCGCCGGAGAGAGTGCCCAGTGCCTGCTGCAGGGTCTCCTGGCTCAGCCCCAGGCTCTCGCCCATGACGATGGCCTGCGATTGGGCCGCATAGCCCCCGGCGTTCTCGAAGTCCTGCTGGGCCTTGTCGTAACGCTTCATGGCCTTTTCCATGACCTTGGGGTCGGGACTGGTCATATCGGTCTCGGCCTTGCGCATCCGTTGGATGATGGATGCGATGTCCCTGGCGCTCATGACTCGATCCAGGGCGCTCTGCTCGGAGTCGCCTGCATGGGTGGACTGGGGCAGGTACCCCAGCTGTCCGGTCACCCGCACCTTGCCGGCCGAGGGGAGCATGTCGCCGGTGATGACCCTGGTCAGCGTGGTCTTGCCGGCGCCGTTGCGGCCCACCAGGCCGATCCGGTCGCCCTTGGTCACATGGAAGTCGGTGGCTTGCAGGAGTAGTCGGGCACCTATTCGGATCTCAAGTCCCTGCGCCTCAATAGCCATGCCGCCTCCGACCCCGCTTTCCTTATGGATTCAAAACTTGCAAGGGACCATGGTAGCAAGAAGCAAGCCCCGCCAGTGCGTCTCGGCTGACGGGGCAATGGATGGATCATGGATGGGTCAGCGGCGGACCAGCCTAAACTTGCTCCAGGGGAAGTAGACCAGGAAGGCGCCCACGGCGGTCAGCGCGATGACCAGCACGCCCATGGCGGCCGCGAAGGAGAATATCCTGATGCCGATGCCCAGGCAGGCCCAGATGACCACCAGGCCGAAGATCCAGTCCTTGCCATGCCTGTTCATCAGATAAGCTACGGCCAGGAGGGCGCCGACTACGATGATGGTCGCAAATCCTTGGACGGCATTGCCGACCTTGTGCCCGGCAGCCACCATGTATCCGGCGTTGACCAGGGTGGCAACGCTCAGCCAGCTGGCGTAGATGGACAGGGGGATCCAGTCCAGAGCCTTGGCGGCAGTGGGGGTCCCGGCCTTGGTGGCATCCCTGCGCACCAGCACGTAGAGCATCCAGGCCAGCACAGTCAGAATGAGGATGATGACCAAAGCCCAGAAATTGCGTTCCATGTGCCACAGGGCCAGCCAGGCGATGTTCAGGCAGCAGGTGGCCACGAAGAGCAGTCCGCTCAGCGTGAAGGGCAGGAAGCCCAGACGTTTGCGACTGGGGCCGGCCAGGCAGAAGCGGAAAAGCCAGATGGCCAGGGCGATGTAGATGACCCCCCAGATGGCGAAGACGTAGCCGGCGGGCATGATCCACAGGTCGACCTTGCGGGCCAGGCCGCCCACGGTCGTGCCATTGAAGTGGTAGACCTCCGCATAGCCGTTGAAGCCCACCATAGCCACCCAGGCCACCCAGAGCACGATATCCTCGAAGAGCTTCCAGCCGCGTCCCTTGGAGGATTCCTGCTCCTTTTCAGGCTGACCCTGCTTTTGTTGCTGTTCCTTTGCTTGGTTTTGTGCTTGATTTGATTCCTGCCCTGCTTTATTGCTGCTGCGATCAGAGCGCCTCTTGCCTCCATTGGCGGTCTCCTCGGCACTGGTTTTTGCAGTCGGTGCCTTCTTCGACGAATCATCAGACTGCTTGGCTGCGGCATTCGAAGACGGTGAACCTGAGCTAGATGAATTCGAAGTAGACGACTTTGGAATCGATGAATTCGAAGCTGACACACCTGAAGATGCCGAACCTTCATTTCTTGATTCCCCGGTTGCCGATGACGAGTCTGAATTTAATTGGCTGCCCTGCATGGCAGGGGAGGTGCGCTTGGCCCTCTCGACCGGGTCCTCATCGTCGGTCCAGAGTCTGCGCGGATTGTCCTTGTCAGTCATGGCACATGCTTCCTCTCCTTGCCGGCCGCAACCGTACTGCCGCCATGGGGATGGCCCCGGGCATGGCCGACCGGCCTCTGCTCCAACTCTAAAGCGGCCAGCCTGGCTCAGTGGTATTGACCACCCAGTTCGGACGGCCGCCGGTGCTAGCCTGAAGCCGAACGTCGGAAAGGGGAGTGCAGCATGGCCGAACCTTCACATCGATGCGACTGGGCTCAGGTGGATGACCCTCTCATGCGCAGCTACCACGATCACGAGTGGGGCCGCCCCTTGCATGGCTCCCAGAGGCTCTTCGCCATGCTCTCCCTGGAGATATTCCAGTGCGGGCTCAGCTGGCAGCTGGTCCTGCACCGCCGCCAGGCTCTCTTCAAGGATTTCGACAACTTCGATATTCAAGCGGTCGCCGCTTTCGACGCCGACAGAATCGACCGTCTCATGGTCGACCCTGCCATTATCCGCAATCGACGCAAGATCGAAGCCACGGTGGCCAACGCCGCCCTGATCGTTCGCCAATTTCCCGGTGAGGAATTCGACCGCTACTGTTGGTCCTTCACCGGTGGATTGGCCATCAACCACGACTACCTGGACGATCCGTCCATACCGCGCTACGACCACTTGTCTGCCATCGTCTGCAAGGACATGCGCGACCTGGGCTTGCGCTTCCTAGGCCCGGTGACGGTCCATTCATTTCTCCAAGCGACCGGCATAATCAACGACCACCAGCATGACTGCTTCCTCAATGGCTGTGGTCGCCCGCCCCTGGATCCTCCAGCCCCGGCCATCTAAGCCGTCATCGAACACCTGTTCGAATTATTCGGCCCCGGCGATATTATGGTCAGGCTTTGGCCTCAGCCTTGGCCATGGGTCTTCAGGGAAGCGGATGGGAAGCACGTGAAGCAGCAGAACAAGCCTAAATCGACAGTGGACGCGGCCATTGAAAACCCGCGCATGATCGAATCCAAGGGGTCCTTGGTGGCGGACCTGTCCATGGTGCCCAACGACCGCAAAATCGTCATCCAGGGCGCCCGGGCCCACAACCTCAAGAACGTTAACCTGTCCATACCCCGCAACCGGATGGTGGTCTTCACCGGCCTGTCAGGCTCCGGCAAGTCCTCCCTGGCCTTCGACACCCTCTTCGCCGAGGGTCAGCGCCGCTACGTGGAGTCCCTCTCCGCCTACGCCCGCCAGTTCCTGGGCCAGATGGACAAACCCGACGTGGACTTCATCGAGGGCCTGAGCCCGGCAGTCTCCATCGATCAGAAGACCACCAATCGTAATCCCCGGTCCACCGTGGGCACCATAACCGAGGTCTACGATTACCTGCGTCTGCTCTTCGCCAGAACCGGCATTCCCCACTGTCCGATCTGCGGGGCCGAGGTGCGCGCCCAGACGCCGCAGCAAATCGTCGACACCCTCATGTCCAGGCCCGAGGGAACTCGCTTCCAGCTGCTGGCACCCATCGTCAAGGGCCGCAAGGGTGAGTTCGTGGAGACCCTGGAGCTCCTGCGCTCCGACGGCTACTCCCGGGCCATCATCGATGGGGACATGCACCAGCTGTCCGATTCCATCAAGCTGACCAAGCAGAAGAAGCACACCATCGAGGTGGTGGTGGACAGGCTGGTCATCCGCGAGGGCATGCGTCAGCGGCTGACCGACTCTGTGGAGACGGCCCTGCGTCTGGCCAAAGGCACGGTAGTGGCCGACTTTGTGGATATGAATGCCAAGGATCCCGAGCGTCGTCAGCCCTTCTCCGAGAAGCGGTCCTGCCCCAACGGCCACGAGTTGGAACTGGACGAGATCGAGCCTCGAACCTTCTCCTTCAACGCCCCCTATGGAGCCTGCCCGGCCTGCACCGGTCTGGGATTCAACTTGGAGATCGACCCCGAGCTGGTAGTACCTGACCCGGAGAAGAGCCTCAAGGACGGGGCCGTGGAGCCATGGAGCGGCACCAAGAGCCAGCAGCGCTTCTATGGCCACCTGTTGGACGGCCTGGCCAAGGAGATGGGCTTCTCCACATCGACCCCCTGGAAGGACCTGCCCGAGGAAGTCCGCCACGCTGTCATGTACGGACACGACTTCAAGGTGGATGTTTCCTACCGGAACCGCTGGGGCCGCCTGCGCGAGTACACCACCGGGTTCGAGGGCGTGGTCCGCACCCTGATGCGTCGCCACGACGAGACCGACTCGCAGCCTATGAAGCAGTACTACGAGTCATACATGCGCGAGGTACCCTGCCAGGTTTGCCACGGCAAGCGTCTGAAGCCCGAGGTCTTGGCCGTGACCGTGGACGATCTGTCTATTGCCCAGGTCTGCGACATGGCCGTGTCCGCCAGCCTAAAGTGGGTGGAGGGCCTGCATATGGAGGGCGCTCAGGCCAAGATTGCCGGCGAGGTCCTCAAAGAGATCCGCGCCCGCCTGCGCTTCCTCAACGACGTGGGTCTGAACTACCTGACCCTGTCTCGGGCGGCAGCAACCCTCTCCGGCGGCGAGGCCCAGCGCATCCGTCTGGCCACCCAGATCGGATCCGGCCTGGTGGGCGTTATGTACGTGCTGGACGAGCCCTCCATCGGCCTGCACCAGCGGGACAACGACCGGCTGATCAAGACCCTGCAGCGGCTGCGCGACTTGGGCAACACCCTGATTGTGGTCGAACATGACGAGGACACCATCCGCCAGGCCGACTGGCTGGTCGACATCGGCCCTGGAGCTGGCGAACATGGCGGGGAGGTCATCTTCTCCGGGCGCTCGCAGGACCTGGTCAAGGCCTCCCGCTCCATCACCGCCGACTACATCGCCGGACGCCGTTCCATCGAGGTGCCCAAGCACCGCCGCAAGACCAGCAAGACCCGCCAGCTGACCGTGGTGGGGGCTCGGGAGAACAACCTGAAGAACCTCAAGGTATCCTTCCCGCTGGGAGTCATGACCCTGGTCACCGGCGTATCCGGCTCAGGCAAGTCCACTCTGGTCAACTCCATCCTCTATCCGGTTCTGGCCGACCAGCTCAACAACGCCCGCATCGTGCCCGGCAAGCACATCCGGGTGGAGGGTGTGGACCAGGTGCGCAAGGTCATCCACGTGGATCAGAACCCCATCGGCCGCACCCCACGCTCCAACCCTGCCACCTACACCGGCGTCTGGGACAAGATCCGTCAGCTCTTTGCCAAGACCCCGGAGGCCCAGGTGCGCGGCTATGGTCCCGGCCGCTTCTCATTCAATGTCAAGGGCGGCCGCTGCGAAACCTGCCACGGTGACGGAACCATCAAGATCGAGATGAACTTCCTGCCCGATGTCTACGTCCAGTGCGAGACCTGCCACGGCAAGCGCTACAACAGGGAGACCCTGGAAGTCACATACAACGGCAAGACCGTCTCGGACGTGCTGGACATGCCCATCGAGGAGGCCTCCCACTTCTTCAAGGCCTATCCCTCCATCGCCCGCTACCTGGACACCCTGGTTGACGTGGGTCTGGGCTACATCCGCCTGGGCCAACCGGCGCCCACCCTGTCCGGAGGCGAGTCCCAGCGGGTCAAGCTGGCCACCGAGTTGCAGCGGCGCTCCGACGGCAAGACCGTCTACATCCTGGACGAGCCCACCACGGGCCTGCACTTCGAGGATGTCCGCAAGCTGCTCAAAGTCCTGCACGGCCTGGTCGACAAAGGCAACACGGTCATTGTCATCGAACACAACTTGGATGTAATCAAGACCGCCGACTGGATCATCGACCTGGGCCCCGAGGGTGGAGACGGCGGTGGCACCGTGGTGGCTCAGGGCACTCCTGAGCAGGTGGCCGCCAACCCGAACAGCTGGACCGGCAAGTATCTGAAGCCCATGCTGGATCCTGCCAAGGTAGCCAAGGCTGCACGATCATGACCCGCAGCTGCTTCGAGCGTCACACGCCGCAGGTATGGCGACGCACCGCCCAAGCCCTGGAAGAAGAGTCCGCCACCGGCACCATAACCGGCGTCAACAAGAACGGCGCGCCCCTGCTGGGAGACAGCCGGGACCTTTTCCGCCCTAAAACCTCCGACATCCCCGCCCAGCCGGGCGTCTACAAGTGGCGGGACGGCGACGGCCGGGTCATCTATGTGGGCAAGGCCAAGAACCTGCGCAACCGCCTGACCAACTACTTCCAGCCCCTGGAAAACTTGCATCCGCGCACCCAGACCATGGTGCTGACGGCCCGGAGCCTGGAGTGGACTGTGGTGGGAACCGACCTGGAGTCACTGACCCTGGAATATACCTGGATCAAGGAGTTCGACCCACGTTTCAACGTCAAGCTGCGCGACGACAAGACCTACCCCTACCTAGCTGTCTCCGTGGGGGAGGAGTTCCCCCGGGTATGGATGACCCGAGTGCGCAAGCGGCACGACACTCGCTACTTTGGTCCCTACGCCAAGGTCTGGGACATGAAGCACACCCTGGATGCCTTGCTCAAGACCTACCCGGTGCGCACCTGCACCCCCGGCGTCTTCCGCAAGGCCAAGCTCAGCGGCCGCCCTTGCCTGCTGGCATCCATCGGCAAGTGCTCAGCCCCCTGCGTGGGCCGGATCAGCGCCAGCGAACATCGGCGTCTGTGCACGGAGCTGACCGGGGTCATCACCGGTAGGTTGGGCAAAAGCTACCGGGCAGGGCTGACCAGAAGCATGCAGGAGGCCAGCAAGGAGCTGGACTTCGAGAAGGCCGCCCGCCTGCGCGACCAGATCGCCATGCTGGACACGGTCATCGAGCAGAATGCCGTCGCTTTCGCCTCCAACGTGGATGTGGACGTCTTCGGGGTGGCCTCTGACGAACTGGAGGCATCGGTCCACGCTTTCTTTGTGCGCTCGGGTGCCATCCGCGGCGAACGCAACTGGAGTGTGGAGCGGGTCGAGGACGTCTCCGACAGCGAGTTGATCAGCGACCTGCTGGTACAGGTCTACTCAGACCTGATGAATGAGAACGACAGCGAACTGCACAAGCTGCCCGAGAATTCCGATACACCCGTCTCCATCAGCCAGGACAGGGATGCCATGGGCTCCACCCAGAAGGTCACGGCCCTCGATGCCGAGGCCCGGGCCAAGGCCACCAGGAGTCGACACCAACATCAGGATCAGACTGGACGTGCCGACCTGCTGGCCCCCATTTCGCCGGTGCCTCCCGAGGTCATCGTCCCCATCCAGCCCGATCGGACCGGTGACCTACAGGAGTGGCTGCGGGAGCTGCGCGGGTCGGCAGTGACCATCCGAGTGGCCAGCCGGGGGGAGAAGAAGTCCCTGATGGACCGGGCCAACGCCAACGCCCGCCAGGCCCTGCAGCGCAGCAAGCTCAGCCGCATGAGCGACATGGGCACCCGCACCCAGGCCATGAACGACGTGGCCAAGGCCCTTGGGCTGGATCGCGCCCCGCTGCGCATCGAATGCTACGACATCTCTAACACAGTAGGCGGCCAGTTCCAGGTAGCCTCTATGGTGGTCTTTGAGGACGCGGTCCCCAAGAAGTCCGAGTACCGTCGATTTGCTATCCGCGGCGAGGACGGCAAGGGCGCTGTGGACGACATGAGCGCCATCTACGAGACTCTGACCCGTCGTTTCCGCCACGGCAACATCGCTGGCGACAGCGGTGACAGCATGGAAGCAGAGCGAAAGGCCAGCGACAAGGCACCAGAATTGGTGGAGCAGGAGGAGGGGGCCATCGTTCAGCAGAACACCGCCGCCCGCCACTTCGCTTACAAGCCCAACCTGATCGTAGTCGATGGCGGCAAGCCCCAGGTGACCGCTGCTGCCCGAGCCCTGCACGACTGCGGGGTGGACGATGTGGCCCTGTGCGGTCTGGCTAAGCGCCTGGAGGAAGTTTGGGTGCCTGACGATGACTATCCCATCATCCTCAAACGCCAGTCCGAAGGCATGTACCTGCTGCAGCGCGTGAGGGACGAGTCCCATCGGTTCGCCATCACCTACCATCGGCAAACCCGACGCAAGGGTGCCCTCCGGTCAGCCCTGGACGAGATTCCAGGCATCGGCCCCGCCTACCAGAAGAAACTGCTCAATCACTTTGGATCAGTGAAGCGCATGCGCCAGGCCTCCCAGGAGGAGCTTGAGGCCGTCAAGGGCATCGGCTCAGCCAAGGCTGAGGCCATCTACCAGGCCCTGCACAGCGACCAGGATCGGGCCGGGGACAGCCAGCGATAAAATGGCTCAAGAGGCGGGCAAAGGCCATGCCCTGAATTGATTGGTGCGTGATTGCAGATATGAATGGACCTGATCGTCGCTGTGCCGTCTTGGGCGATCCTATCAGTCATTCCCTCTCGCCCCTTCTGCACAGTTCAGCCTATGATGCACTAGGCCTGAACAACTGGCACTACGACCGAGCGCGCGTGGACGCTGACGGTCTGGCGAATTTTATCTACGGCCTTGACCCGTCTTGGGCAGGGCTCAGTCTGACCATGCCCTTGAAGAGTGCTGTGGGCCCCTTGGGCAATTTTTGTGATTACTGGTCTAAGATTCTGGAAGTGGCCAATACAGCAGTCTTTGAGCACAGCGGCCCCGCCAAAGGATTGTCTCTGTACAACACAGATGTAGAGGGGATAGTGGCTGCTCTACTGGAGGCTGCCGGCTGCTGCCGCGCTGATGAAGACGCTGACGATCTGGCCGCCCTGCTGGAGGCTGCCGGTCAGGGTCGGCAGGACAAGCTTCCCGACCAACCGTATAGGGGAGCGCGGGCCCTGGTCATCGGCAACGGAAACACAGCTGAGTCCGCCTTCTGCGCCTTGAAGACGCTGGGGGTCGAGCGTGTGGACCTGCTTGCTCGCAATCCGGAGCACTGTGACCATATGCTGGACCTCGCCTCGCGGCTGGGCTTGCCTGCGCCGGCCGTCACCGCCATGGACCAGGCTGGGAAGGCCGAAAGGACTCTAATAAGGGCCAATATAATCGTCTCTACTCTGCCTTCAGGTGCAGCTGATCCCCTGGCCGATCTGCTCAATACCGCTAGGAGTCCAGAGGCCGATGCCGACAGTTGCCTGTGCTCAGTCCTGCTGGACGTAGTCTATGAACCCCGACCCACCCAGCTCATGAAAGCATTCTGTCGCCAGCCGGCTGCTCGGGCCATCAGCGGCGAACGCATGCTGCTGTATCAAGCCGTGCGTCAAGTGGCGCTGATGACCGACCGACCCCTGGCCGCTGTTCCGGCAGCTGCTATGGACCAAGCCTTGAGGGAGACATGACTATGACGACGGAAAAACCGCCCTTCGCAGGCTTCGAGGTACTGCTGATCACAGGCATGTCCGGTGCAGGACGCACTCGCGCTGCAGACTCCATGGAGGACATGGGCTGGTATGTGGTCGACAACATGCCCCCGCGTCTACTTGTACCCCTTGTCGACATGATGACTTCCGCCGGAAGCTCCCTGCACCGCCTAGCTGCCGTTATCGATGTCCGTTCACGCTCCTACTTCGACGACCTGTCGGCTGTGCTCAGCCATCTGGACGACCTGGGCGTGCGTTGCCGCATCCTCTTTTTGGATGCCTCCGACCAGGTGCTGGTCAAGCGCTATGAGTCCGTTCGCCGACCCCACCCTCTACAGGGCTCCGGCCGCCTGATCGACGGTATTCGCGAGGAGCGCCGCCTGCTGGGCGGACTCAAGGAGCGTGCCGACATGGTCATCGACACATCCAAACTGAGCATCCATCAGCTCTCCACCCGCCTCTACGAAATGGTCTTGGGCTCCGGACCGACCACCGTAGGCGTGCACATCATGAGCTTCGGATTCAAGTACGGTCTGCCCATCGACGCTGACTTCATAGCTGACGTGCGCTTCCTGCCCAACCCTTACTGGGTTCCGGAGCTGCGTGATCTGAACGGCCATGACGGCCCGGTCCGTGACTATGTGATGGCCAGCAAGGGCGCTAAGGAGTTCCTGGATGCCTACACGACCGCCATTCTGACCGCGCTCAGCGGCTACGCACACGAAGATAAGCACTATGTGACCATCGCCTTTGGCTGTACTGGCGGACAGCACCGCTCAGTGGCCATGGCCGACGCTCTGGCCGCCCGTTTGCGGTCCCGGGGAATGGAGGTGACCGTCTCGGCCCGCGAGCTGCCGCACCGTCCCCGCGGATAGCCAAAGGCGCAATTTGTCCAAGATATTCGATATCACAGTAATCCGGTGGTCGGCATGGCAGGTGTGTCGTGCGGCCAAGAAGTATTCATTTTTCAGTATTTTTTCGTAGGAGGACGGCTCTTGGCCCTACTTGATGATGTCAAAAGCGAGCTGGCCGCGATTGACAACGAACCCCCCTCTGCCAAGAAAGCACAATCGGCGGCCATGATCCGCTTCGGTGGCGGTCTGCACATCATTCAGCGCCACATTGTGGTGGAAGCGCAATTTGACTCCCTTCCAGCAGCGCAGTGGTTGCAGAACACCATCAGGGACGTCTACGGCCATGATTCCGATCTGATCCAGGTCAAGCGACAGGCCCCCACCGGCAACCTGACCCGCTACTCGGTCCGCGTGCTACGGGCAGGCGGTGCCCTGGCCCTGCAGACCGGACTGCTGGACCGTCGCAAGCACCCGGTTCGCGGTCTTCCCGCCGACATCGTCTCCGGCAATATCGCCCAGATCAAGGCCGCCTGGCGAGGAGCTTTCTTGGCTCATGGCGAGCTGTCCGACCCGGGCAAGGCCTCTTACCTGGAGATCGTCTGCCCCGGATCTGAGGCCGCCTTGGCCCTGGTAGGCGCTGCCCGCCGTCTGGGCATCAACGCCAAGGCCCGCCAAGTGCGCAGCTCCGAGCGCGTAACCCTGCGTGACCCAGATGTGATTGAGCGCATGCTCAACCTGATGGGCGCCCCCAAGTCCTCCAGGGAGTGGACCGGCAAGCGCAGCGACGGTGAATCCCGCGGCAAGGCCAACCGCCTGGCCAACTTCGACGATGCCAACATGCGCCGCTCCGCCAAGGCAGCTGTGGAGGCCAGTGCCAAGGTCACCAAGGCCTTCGAAATTCTGGGCGACGACATCCCCGAGAACCTGCGTGCGGCCGGCCAGCTTCGTCTGGACCACCGTGAGGCCTCCCTTGAAGAGCTGGGCCGCCTGGCCGATCCACCGGTCACCAAGGACGCCATAGCCGGACGCATCCGCCGTCTGCTCCAGCTAGCCACCAAGGTCGAAAAGAAGAGGGCCGAGGAACAGGCCAAACAAGAGTGAGATAGCTCACACAGGTCGGTCTGCCTGAGTACCATGGCAGGGGAGCGGGCGCATGGACCCGCAGTCAGAAAGGATACGCATGAAAACACTGAAGAGCCTCGGTGATCTCAAGGGCAAGCGCGTGCTCGTCCGCGCGGACTTCAACGTGCCGCTGGACGGCACCACTATTACAGACGACGGCCGAATCCGCGCAGCCTTGCCAACCATCGAGCAGCTTCGTGGCCAGGGCGCCAAGGTCATCCTCATGGCCCACCTGGGTCGCCCCAAGGGCAAGGTCGTTCCCGAGCTGAGCCTGGCCCCTGTGGCCGAACGCCTGGGCGAGCTGCTGGGCGTGCAGGTTCCTCTGGCCGAGGACACCTATGGTCCCGATGCCCATGCCAAGGTGGCTGCCATGAACGACGGCGACGTGGTCCTGCTGCAGAACGTGCGCTACAACCCCGAAGAGACCAGCAAGGATGAGGCCGAGCGTGATGCCTACGCCCGCAAAATCGCCGACCTGGGCGATGTCTTCGTCTCCGACGGTTTCGGCGTGGTCCACCGTGCCCAGGGCTCCAACTACTCTGTGGCCAAGTTCCTGCCCTCTGTCGTAGGCCTGCTGGTCGAGAAGGAGGTCAAGGCCCTGTCCAAGGCGACCGAGAACCCCGAGCGGCCCTTCACTGTGGTCCTGGGCGGCTCCAAGGTCTCCGACAAGCTGGGCGTCATCGAGAACCTACTCAGCAAGGCCGACCGTCTGGTCATCGGCGGCGGCATGGTCTTCACCTTCCTGAAGGCCGAGGGCTATGAGGTCGGCTCCTCCCTGCTGGAGGAGGATCAGGTCGATACTGTCAAGGGCTACATCGCCACTGCCCGCGAGAAGGGCGTGGAGCTGGTCCTGCCCACCGACATCGTGGTGGCTGACGAGTTCAAGGCGGATTCGCCTCACCAGGTAGTTCCTGCCGACGGCATCCCCGCAGACAAGATGGGTCTGGACATCGGTCCTGACTCCCAGAAGCTCTTCCACGACAAGATTGTGGACTCCAAGACCGTGGTCTGGAACGGGCCCATGGGCGTCTTCGAGTTCCCGGCATTCGCCGATGGCACCCGTGCTGTAGCTCAGGGCCTGGTCGATGCCACCAAGGCCGGAGCTTTCACCATCGTCGGCGGCGGCGACTCTGCCTCGGCCGTGCGCAACCTGGGCTTCCCTGAGGATGGCTTCTCGCACATTTCCACCGGCGGCGGCGCTTCTCTGGAATTCCTTGAGGGCAAGGAGCTTCCGGGTCTGAAGGTGCTGGAGTAAAATCGGCAAACAGACGGGCAATGCCGGGTCACCGGGTTTCGCATCCGGCGGCCCGGCATTGCTGTTGTTGCGCGGATGGAAAGGTCTGGTATGGCACGCATTCCCCTGGTGGCCGGCAATTGGAAGATGAACTTCGACCACCTGGAAGCCACCTATTTCGTGCAGAAGCTGGCCTGGCTCCTGCGCGACGCCCATTTCGACCGCAGGCGCTGCCAGGTGGCTCTCATGCCCGCCTTCACTGCCCTGCGTTCCGTCCAGGTGCTTGTGGAGGCCGACAACCTGCCAATTGAATATGGGGCCCAGGCTGTTTCCGTTACCACCCAAGGCGCCTTCACCGGGGATGTGTCCGCGGATATGCTGGCCCAGCTGGGCTGCAGCTACGTCATTGTGGGGCACTCCGAGCGGCGCAAGTACCATCCAGAGGACGATGCCAACATTGTCGACCAGGTCCGTGCCGTACTGGCTGCGGACATGAAACCCATCCTATGTGTGGGGGAGAGCTACGAGGAGCGCCGCCAGGGCATCCAGCTGGACTTCGCCGTGGGCCAAGTCAACGACGTCACCCGCGACCTGGCCAAGGAGGACATGGCCAACCTGATTGTGGCCTATGAACCAGTCTGGGCCATCGGCACCGGCATGGTGGCCACTCCGGACACCGCCCAGCAGGCCGCTCGTGCCATCCGCGACCACATCTCAAGCAAATTTGGAGACCCAGCCGGCCAGTCCGTGCGCATCCTCTACGGCGGCTCGGTCACCTCCAAGAACGCCTCCCAGATGATCAGCCAGCCGGACGTGGACGGCTTTCTGGTGGGCGGCGCCTCCCTGGATGTGGAGGAGTTCGCACGAATCGTGAGACTGGCCGCCAAGGGCTGATGCGTTTTTCGCTGGGTATCTGTATACTTGTTCCCAGTTCCTTACATGGAGGTATATGCCGTGACCATTGTCAAGATTGTGCTCGAAGTCGTTGTGATTCTTGCCAGCGTGCTGCTAACCATGCTGATTCTGTTGCACAAGGGCAAGGGCGGCGGCCTGTCCGATATGTTCGGCGGCGGAATCGGCTCCAACGCTGGCACCTCGGGTGCAGCCGAGAAGAACCTGAACCGTCTAACCATTATTGTGGCTCTGATCTGGGTGGCCATCATCATAGCTCTGGACCTCATTTCCAAGTACAAGCTGGCCTGATTCCAGCAACCAATACCTGAAATACCTGACCCCGGCATGAACCGGGGTTTTCCATATCTGGGCTATAGGAACTAAACGCGTTGTTTATGTTGGGGGTTTGGCCTTGTGGCTGTAAGCGTGTTGGGTGGTTGTTAATAGGTCGGGTTGTTAATAGGGGTCTTGCAGGGGTGCCCGTTCCTGTTCGAT